>NC_012108.1:0-1397268 GCF_000020365.1 Desulforapulum autotrophicum HRM2
ATGAAATTTTCAGCTGACAGAAAAAGCCTTTCAGAAGTGCTTGCACAGGTACAGGGTATTTGTGGCAAAAAAACCAATCTTGCCATTACATCGGATGTTCTTATCAAGGTATCAGGGTCTGAGGTGATAATAACTGCCAATGATCTTGAAACGGTTTTCCAGGGAAGATACGAAGCTGAGATTGAATCCGACGGTATCATTGCCATCAATGCAAAAAAACTCTATGAAATTATCCGGGAATATCCCGATGCCCAGGTTCCTCTGAATGAAATTGAAAACAGATGGGTTGAAATAGGAAAGGACAATATTCAGTATCACATTGTTTCATCTGATTATGAGAACTTTCCAGAAACACCCCTGATTGAGGATATCCCGTTTGTAGAAATAGATTCTGCAGCCTTTAAAAAAATGGTTGAAGTTTCAGCAATGATAGCAGGTTCTGCTGATGAAAAAAGAACCTATGTTCTTGGTGCCCTTTTTGAAAAGATCACTGACGAAACAGGAGAACGTCTGAGGATGGTTTCCACAGATTCAAGACGATTAAACTCCTTTGACGCATCCTATGAAGGTGAACTTGTCTTACCCGATGAAAATGTAATTATTCCTAAAAAAGGATTGTCAGAACTTGGCCGATTTCTGGACAGGGAAGGCAGCGTGAACATTGGTATTAAAGATGATCATCTGATTGTTCAAAAGCAGAATGAAACCCTGATGATCAAGCTTTTGGAAGGGGATTATCCCGATTACAGAAGAGTTCTCAACACCGATCAGATGACCCAGATTGAAATGAGCAGAAGCATGCTGCTCATGGTCATGAAAAGAATGTCTATTCTCTCATCTGAAGATTATAAGAGCGTAATGTTTAATTTTAATGAAAACGAGCTTGTCGTCACCATTACCAACCCTGAGATCGGTGAATCCAAGGAAAAAATAACCATGGGGTATGGGGGTGAAGCATTTGAAAGTGCATTTAACCCCCGATATTTCATAGATGCATTAAATTCTATCAATAGTGACACCGTTATTTTGAATGTAAAGGGAGCTAAACATCCCTGTATCATCAAAGGCCTGGATGATGATCAACTCGTTTGTGCAATAATGGCAATGTCCGTATAAATTGGGATAAACAATGAAAAACAACGACAATGTAAAAGATTATGGTGCAAACAATATAAAAATTCTTGAAGGTCTTGAAGCCGTCAGAAAAAGACCTTCCATGTATATTGGAAACGTGGGGATAGAAGGCCTGCATCACTTGGTTTATGAGGTGGTGGACAACAGTATTGACGAGGCCATGGCGGGTCACTGTGATAAAATAATCGTCATCATCCATCCAGATCAGAGCGTCAGTGTCGAGGACAACGGCCGTGGTATTCCCGTTGGCATGCATGAAACGGAACATATACCGGCAGCTGAAGTGGTCATGACAAAACTCCATGCCGGCGGTAAATTTGACAAGGATTCCTACAAGGTATCCGGGGGACTTCACGGGGTGGGAATCTCCGTTGTGAATGCCCTTTCCATTAATTTAGAGATGGAAGTGTTCAAGGACGGCAAGGTTTACTTCCAGCGGTATTCCAGGGGTGTCAAACAGACTGAACTTGAGATCACAGGTGATACGGATAAAAGCGGAACACGAATCCTGTTCAAACCTGATTTTGATATTATGAACGAAAATGAGTTTGAATACGAAAAGTTATCCCGGCGGATGAGGGAGCTTGCATTCCTGAACAAGGGGATTCGCATCATCATTGAGGATGAACTTTCCGCTGAAAAGGATGATTTTCACTATGAAGGCGGACTTCTATCGTTTGTTGAATATTTGAACCGTAATTTTACCGCCATGCATGAACCCATTCATATTGAAGGAGAAAAGAGTGATGTCAGCGTGGATGTCGCCATTCAGTACAACGACACATTCAAGGAAAAAATATATTCTTTTGCCAACAATATAAACACCATTGAGGGCGGAACCCATCTGTCTGGATTCAAGGGCGCACTTACCCGTACGCTGAACAATTATGCAAGCTCTGGAAATCTTCCAAAAAATATGCAGAATATCAAGATCGGTGGTGATGATGTAAGGGAAGGGCTTACGGCCATTGTCAGCGTCAAGGTAATGGATCCCCAGTTTGAAGGTCAGACAAAGACAAAGCTTGGCAATAGCGAGGTCAAGGGAATAGTAGAGTCCCTTATCAATGAACGCCTTGCCATGTTTCTTGAGGAAAATCCCAACACGGCTAAAAAAATAATCATGAAGGCCGTTGATGCGGCAAGGGCAAGGGATGCCGCCAAGAGGGCAAGGGAGCTTGCACGGAAAAAGGGCACCCTGCTTGATTCAACCCTTCCGGGAAAACTTGCCGAATGCCAGTACGCAGATCCCAAAGAGAGGGAACTCTTTCTTGTGGAGGGAGATTCAGCAGGCGGTAGTGCCAAGCAGGGAAGGGACAGACGGTTCCAGGCCATCCTTCCCCTGAAGGGAAAAATATTAAACGTTGAAAAGGCGCGGTTTGACAAAATTTTAAGAAGTGATGAGATTAAAAATGTCTTTACCGTTCTTGGTACAGGGGCTGGAAAAGAGGAGTATGATATAGAAAAGATCCGTTACCACAAGATCGTCATCATGACCGATGCCGATGTGGATGGGTCCCATATCAGAACCCTGCTGCTCACCTTTTTCTTTCGCCAGATGCCCGATCTGATCAGCAACGGATATCTGTATATTGCCCAGCCGCCTCTTTTTCGAATAGGTAAGGGTAAAAGCGGCATCTATCTCAAGGATGAGCCTGAGTACAGGGATTATCTTCTAAAAAGGATATGTGAACAAAAGGAAGTTCGCCTGGCAGACAGCGAAGAGCCCCTGCCAGAAGAGAGTCTCTTTGCCTTTTTAAAGGATTTGATCTCGTTCCACAATGCCGTTGACCGGCTCACCATGCGTGAAATGGATACAAAACTTTTAATGTTCCTGATCGGTGAGGGGGTAAAGGATAAATTCTTTCTTGAGGACCTTGAACGTATGACATCCCTCAAGGAGACCCTGACCGCCAAGGGATATATCATCCGTGATATCACATTTGACGAAGAAAGAAACCTGTATGAAATGGATATCCTTGGCAACGAGCATGACCGGGAAAAGGGTATAAAGCACAGCCTTGTCACGGTTGGCCGCAGCCTGATCGCCATGGGCGATTATACGATCATGCACAAGGTGCTAAACAAGATAGAATCCATGGACCTGCCGCCGTTCAATGTGTGTGCCAAATCTTCCAGTGACAAGGTGGTCTCTTTTGAAGACAGGACTGAATTTTTCAACTATATTATGGCTGAGGCCAAGAAAGGGATAGCCATCCAACGATACAAGGGTCTTGGTGAGATGAACCCGGATCAGCTGTGGGAAACCACAATGGATCCTGAAAAAAGGGTGATGCTCCAGGTCAATATTGAAGATGCGGAAAAAGCCGATGAAATTTTTACCCTGCTTATGGGTGAAGAGGTGGAGCCCCGGAGAAATTTTATTCAGACCAATGCCCTTGAGGTTTCGTCCCTGGATTTTTAATTAGTGTTTGAACGAAAACTCACCCATATGCGGCGTTGCTGCAAATTTCTGAAATCCTCACGTACTACAGTACGCTCCGGTTTCAGTTTTGCTCGCGCCTTGCATCTGGACAAGTTTTTATCCAAACACGTGTTTTAGGTGGGTATTATTTAAGGGATTTAATGGCCCGGGCTGCTGCTTTTTTCTGTTGTTTAAAGGTGGCTGCCCGGGCCATTGCTGTTCGGGCGGATTGAATCTTGCCAAGGTTCCATCGGCTATATCCCAGCATGAGCCAGGAATGTCCTGAATTATCCTTGGGTGCAAGGGTTTCAAACAGGGTTTCAGCTGCCTGGTATTGTTCCAGATAAAACAGCAGGTCTCCCTTGAGCATTTTTAATTTAATGGATATTTTTTCCGTTGTCAGCACCTGATCCAGAAGTTCAAGGGCCTTCTGATCAAGATTCATCTGTCTAAGTGCAATAACTGTGTTTTGTGTGACTGCCAATCTTTTTTCCGGGGTTGATATATCCTGGTAGTGTTCAACGGCTTTTGCGGGAATGCCCGCGGCCAGGTAAAGATCGGCCATCAGTTTTTTCTCATTGTCCGTCAAAGGGGTTAAAAAGCTGTACAGAGTCATTGCCACAATGGCGTTTTCCATCTTATTGTTATCCAGGCTGAACCGTGCAAGTCCCTTCCACCATTTGGGTTCAAGGGGATATTCCCTGGTTAAAAAAGTCACAAAATCAAGGGCTTTTTTATCCATGCCAAGTTCCATATATTGGTAAAGAAGGGCCTCCTGCCAGGTGGTTCTGGCGGTTCCATCCATATTTTGTGCAAGATATTCCATGTGTGGCAAGGCATTTTTTGGCTGTTCGAGTGCCAGGAAAATATGGACGGCAAGCTCGTGCCAACTGGGTTGGATCTCGCCGGTATGATTTTTTGTCAGACGATTGAAAACCGCCATGGCCTTTGGATATTGCCTGGCAGAGAAAAAGGCGTTGGCAGCATAGTATAGCAGAACAGCCCTTTTTTCCGTCTCAAGTTCGTACCCCCTGACAAAGCATTGACCGGCCCTGTTAAACTGTTCAAGGTCGTAACAGGCCTTTGCAAGGTTCAGCCATGCAGGTGAAAAATCACCACCGTTTTTAACACAGTCTTCGTAGTATCGGGTCGCCTCTTCTATATGGTTGGCTTCCATGGAATAATTGCCCAGGGTAAACAGCAGAAAAGGATGGATCTGTTTGTTTGTTTCTATTAACTTTTTTCTAAATGTTTCCAGAAGATCAATGGCCTGGGATCGTTTATCTGCCTGGGTCATATTCCGGGCTTTTTCCAGGGCAATGGCTGTGGAAAAGGGAATATCCGCCTGAATATTGTCTTTACCCAGGGTCAACTGTGGTTGAAGAAAGATAATAAAAACCAGCAACAATAACGTTCGTTTATCCATTGATCTTTTAATTTTCAAGTTCAAACCTTATGGTTGTTTCCACCCGGGTTTTAACGGCCACTCCTTCAACTGTTCCAGGGGTGAATTTCCACCTGGGAAGGGCATTGAGTACGCTTTGGTCAAATACATTTTTCGGTGATGAGTCAAGGATGGAAATATCTTCCACCTCCCCTTTTGGATTGACCAGAAAGCGGACCTTTACCCATCCTTCTATTCCCCTTCTTTTTGCCTGAAAAGGATAGACAGGGGGAATGTGAACCTTGGGTACAAGGGAATTATCTATATCAGCACCGGTATATATTCTGTCCATGACCTGGGGGGAAAATGCCACCTGTTCCATTGGAAAAACCGGGGCCTGGGGCGTTGTCGGTAAATTAGGGTTAACCTTAAAGTCAAGGGTGGGAAAATCATGGGCCACCCGTTGGGGTGCAGACCTGGGGGGCTGCTTAATGTTTTTTAGCGTATCTTTTTTTCCCTTGGATTCCGAGTCTGGCCGTTTTTTTTCCGGCTCTTTTTTAACTATTTCTGGATCAGGTTCCTTGAGTCTCACAATATTGACCTGACTGGTTATTCTTAATTCTTTTATGCCGGTCTGTTTTTCATGGTTTGTCATCAACGGCATAAGGCTGAAAAATACGAGGTTCAGCACAATGGATACAAGGGCTGCACCCAGCCACGGCCTCAAGTGTTTCACCTAATTTTTTCCGCCTTCATGCCTGCTGCGAGGCTCACCTCTTTGGCGCCTGCCAGGCGGCATTGATCCATGGCGGCGATGGCCGTCCCCGTATTTGAATTTTTGTCCGCCACAATAACCACACTTCCGTCCGGCTTTTCCCCAAGTGATCTTTCCACATTCAGGCGTAACGCCCTTATGTCGATCTCCCGGTTGTCCATATATATCTTATCCTGGGCCGTTATACCCACCAGAATAGTGACATTTTCTTTGGCAATGGCCGTTGATGCGGTGGGACGGTTGACTTCCACCCCGGTTTCCCTGACAAATGAGGTGGTCACTAAAAAAAATATCAACAGGATAAACACCATGTCTATCAGGGGTGCTATATCCAGGGTCAGGCTTTGTCTTTTTGCTTTTCTGGCTGCTGTGATGTTGATCATTGTGGTTTATTTCCGTTATACAAATCTTTGGAGGTATATGCCGGTTGATGCAATGACTCCTTTTAATTTTTCTGCACGCTTGACAAGGAACCCGTGCATGTAGAGCCCGGGAATGGCCACGAGGAGCCCTGTCTGGGTGGTCACCAGGGCTTCTGATATGCCGCCTGCCATGGCCCTGGCATTTCCCGTTCCAAAGGTTGATATGATATCAAAAGTCGCCATCATTCCTGTCACCGTTCCAAGGAGTCCGAGAAGGGGCGCCACGGCGGCCAGCACCCCGATCAGGGCAAGATGGCGTTCAAGGACGGTTATTATATCCATTACCGTTTCGTCAAGGATGTAAAGGTCCACGGAGGCCTTCCGGGTCCGGTTGTTCAAAAACTGGGTCACCAGAAGGGAGACCGCTCCCCGGTAAAGGTGAACGGGGGGGAGTTCATTGTTTTTGACAAATTCTCCTGCCATTTCCCTTGACATGTTTTTTCGATGGAGCCGATGGAAAAATAAGATGCGGTTAATGATTAAAGTCCACATGATAATTGAGACTGCCACCAGGGGAATCATGACGATGCTGCCAGTCCTGAGGTAGGCTTCCATGGCCCAGAAATGGTTTAAGACCTGGTTTAAAATCTGATTCAAAATTCACCGTTTCCAAGTATAAAAAAAGCATTGACCATGGCCACGCCCTTCTCTTCCATGGTGGCGATCATGGTTTCAACCCAACGGCTTAACAGGGTGTGGCACAGCATGATGGGGATGGCCACACACAGGCCCAGCATGGTGGTTACAAGGGCCTCTGATATACCGCCTGACATCATCCTTGGATCGCTGGTGCCGTAAAAGGTGATGGTGTGAAAAGTGTTTATCATGCCTGTGACCGTGCCAAGAAGTCCCATGAGCGGTGCAATGGCTGCCAACATGCCAAGGGTGGATAAAAAGCGTTCAAGTGGGGGGATTTCCCTGAGGATTGCCTCCTGGAGCGCATTTTCCATATCTGTCCTTGTTTTTGTTCTAAAATCCATGCCCGCGGAAAGTGCCCTGGCAAGGGGCTTTTTTCCATGGCGTGCCAGAAGCTGACTGCACCCTTCCCAGTCCTGTGCGGCTATTCTTTTTTTCAGGGTTGCCATGAACGGGGCTGCATTTAGATATTTCCTTGCCAGAAAAAATGTTTTTTCAAGGATGATCAGGACCGCCAGAACAGCCAGGGCAAGAATCGGCCATACAACGGGTCCTCCCTTGGGTATTTGCTCTAAAAGGCTCAACCGGTGGGTGAGTTGACGCATGGCATTGCCCTTGGAAATATCAATGGGAACAGCATCGGATTTGCCGTTCATATATTTTCCAATGGCCTTTTGCATGGCACTTGAAGGTTCCTTTGAAAGGGCAAACAATTGCTGGCTCTCATCTGAGAAGAGTAAAAAGCCAACGGTCTTGTCAATTCTGTAGGCTGCGGTAAAGTTGCCAAGGACCAGAATATCGGCCATGACCTCCTTTCCCATCTGGTCGATGATGGTTCCCTGCTGAATTCTCACCTGGCCTGAACCCAGGATTTCATCCATTAAAATATTCTTCATGGCCCGTATATCTTTCATGGCTGGAAATTTCGAAGTTTTTAACAGGGGGGTAATAGCAGCCTTTCTATCCTTGATAAGAGCGCTCTGGAGGCTCTGTCCGATCAGGGTGTCAATATCCTTTGCCGTGATCCTCACAAAGCCTGAAAGTTCCTTTACAACGGCATCCATTTCGGCAAGCCTTGTACCCATTTTTTCTTTGCTTGCCTTGAGGGCCTTGATCTTTTCCTTTAGCTGAATGTTTTTTTGATCCAGGGCCAGGTTTTTTTGTTTTTGCTGTTCAATTGCCCGGGTCAGACTTTTTTTATCCTGGAATATTTTCTGTCGGCTTTCGTTTGCCTCTTTTGCAGCTGTTTGACGTTCCAGATCGGCCTGATGCATCATTTTGTTCCGCTGTTCCTGGGCTTCAATGGCCGTGGCTCGCATGTCGTGGGTTTGCTGCTGTGCGGCAAAAGAGTGAACCGTAATCCCCATGGATAAAAACAGGATAATCAGTATCATTCCTGGATTTTTCACTGGGCCACCATCCTTCCCAGGGGCAGGGTCAGAAAATCCATGGCTCTACGTTTGGTGCCCATTTCAACGGCCTTTGCGATTTCACTGTTGTACGAGACAGGCAAGGGTTGCCATGACTCTTTTGCCCGGTCGTAAAAGCCGGTAAGGTTACCGTCCGGGGTAATACAGAACAACGAAACCCGGCCAAGGCGGAAGATATCTGCCAGTATTGTTTCACCCCCCAGGGAAACCTTTTCCTGGTACACCTCGACAGTGTTGCCATAGCTTGCCTCGACAAACAGGGTTTCCATGGTTTTTCTAAATTTTTCACTGACAGTGATTTCGCTTGATTGGACAAGCGTTTTAAGGGCTGCAATCCGGTTTTTCCTTTCGTCCAAGAGCATGGGAAAATTATTTTCCACAAGGGCATCAATCTCAACCACGGTTGCCTGTAAAAAAGGATCAAGGTCTGATGCGATTTCCTCAATATCTTTGAGGGAAGTTTCCAGGTCGCTGATGTTCACCTGAAGCTGGTTGATGGCATCCACAAGTTCGATCTCCTCGTTGGTGAGACTCTCAAATTCTGCTTCAAGGGAGGTGTACTCGGCAACAAGTTTTTTTTTGTCCTCAAACCAGCGGGCTTCGTTTTTTTGAGTTTCCTTGCGGATATCCACCCCTTTTTTTACTGAATCCATGGCTCGTTCTGCAAGGTTATCTGCAGAAAAAGCCCCCGTCGGCATGGAAAAAGCCATGAGTGCAATCAATATCAGTCGTGTTGAATGTTTAACCAAAATTTTTCCCCAATCCACTAATTTAAAGTTGCCACCAGCTATAGATTTACGATAAAAAAAATGCAAGAAAAATTTAGGTGGACCCTGGGATCTGTTTTTTTTTGCATGAATAGGTTTAGTGATTATTATATGTCCCATGAACTTACTTGAAATGACATTTAAAGAGGTATCCCAACTCTTGTACAATGGATTCGGCCGGGGGGATTACCATGCAGGGGCACTACTCCGGGAGGTAATAAAAAGGGGAAATCATAATTTTTCAACGGCCCCGGAGTTTGAGCGGTCACAGGGGATGTCCCTGGCCCTGGTATCCGATTACGAGTTGCCGGATTTTACCGTTGTGGATCAGATGGAAGAGGATAATACCGTAAAGTTTGTTACCCGTTTACACGACGGATGTTCCATTGAATCTGTGATTATTCCCATGAAGCAGTACAATACCCTGTGTGTTTCCACCCAGGCAGGATGTCGCATGGGTTGCAGGTTCTGTGAGACCGCACGATCGGGTTTCAAGAGAAATCTTCAGGTACATGAAATCACGGGTCAGCTCTTTTCCGCCAGGAACACCCTGGGAAAAAAAATCAGCAACATCGTGTTCATGGGTATGGGTGAACCCTTTGATAACTTTGACAACCTTGTGCGGTCCATTCGGGTTTTTAACGACCAGAAGGGTTTTGATGTGGCCTTCCGCCACATGACCGTCTCCACCTGTGGTCTTGTCCCCGGCATAAGGGCCCTTGCAGGACTTGGTCTCACCCAGCTGAGCCTTGCCGTTTCCGTCCATTCGGCCATTGATGAAGTAAGGTCCGTTCTCATGCCCGTCAACCGGCGATATCCCCTGAATGTGTTGAGGGCTGCCCTGGCGGATTACCCCCTTCACAAACGACGTTATATTCTGGTCGAGTATGTGTTGATAAAGGGGGTCAACGATTCCCAAGAGGCTGCCGCAGCCCTTGTGCAATACCTTGTCCCCCTTAAGGTAAGGGTAAATCTCATTGCCTATAACCCGGGCCGGGACCCGGATCCTGAGTTCCAGGGGGTGGATGATTGTTCCATGAACCAGTTTGCCAGCTGGCTTGAAGATTCCGGGTTGTTTGTCATCAAGCGCTGGAGCAAAGGTCAAAAACTCATGGCCGGTTGCGGCCAGCTTTCGACCCGGACTTAGGGACTCAGAAATAAATAATTCCTCAATCTTGCTTGTCTTTCAGCTCGTCTTAGGTGTTGCATCAAAGGGCACATATTTCAATATGCTCCCTTTGATACGCCTTGAATACGAGCTGAAATCCTGTACCATATTTGTGGAATTATTTACATCTGAGCCCCTTAAAAGATCCCCTCTTTTTCCATGTCCTGGATGGCTTTTCTCATCTGGCGGATGGCCTGGCGAAGACGTTCCTCGTTTTCCACAAGGGCCAGTCTTAAAAATCCCTCGCCCTCTTCACTGAACCCGACGCCCGGTGCCACGGCCACATTGGCCCGGTTCATCATCTCAATGGCAAACTGCATGGATCCCATTTTAGCGTAGGGTTCTGGGATCTTTACCCAGACAAACATGCCTGCACCTGGCGATTTTACTGGCCAGCCCATGCGTTCAAGGCCACTGCACAGGGTGTCCCGCCTTGACTGGTAGATTTCTACCTGCCGGGTTATGGTGTCGTCACAATCCCTCAGGGCGATGATACCGGCAATCTGTATGGCTGAAAAGATACCGTAATCAAAATATCCCTTTATTTTTGCAAGGGCGGCAATAATTTCAGCATTTCCCACGCAATATCCCATGCGCCATCCAGCCATGTTGTAGGATTTTGAAAAGGATCCAAATTCCACCCCCACATCTTTTGCTCCGGGCGCTTCAAGAAAGCTTGGGGCCTTATATCCGTCAAATGTGATCATTGAATAGGCAAAATCGTGGATGACCATGAACTTGAATCGTTTAGCAAGTACCACGATCTCCTTGAACAGATCCAGGCTGCCAAGTTCGCCCGTGGGGTTGTGGGGGTAGTTGATCATCAATACCTTGGGACCCGGATAAAAGGATTCGCAGATATTGACGATGCGTTTGAGAAAGGATTCTGCCGGTGCAATGGGAATTCTTACCACATTTGCTCCGGCAATGACGGCCGCATATATATGGATGGGGAACGCAGGTCCTGGCACCAGAACTGAATCCCCCGGCCCCAGAAGGGCGAGGCTCAAATGGGAAATACCCTCTTTGGATCCGATGGTGAAGATCGTTTCTGTCTGAGCATCAAGCCCGATGTCATAGTGGCGTTTATAGTAGAGGGCTATTTCCCGTTTAAGATTTTTCATACCCGAAGAGGCGGTTGGATAGCCGTGGGTCTTGGGATTCTGGGCCACTTCAACCAGTTTATCAACAACGGTCTCAGGGGTCGGGTCCATGGGGTTGCCCATGCCAAGATCGATGACATCGTCCCCGTTGCGTCTTTTTTCCATCTTCATGGCATTTATCATGCCAAAAAGATAGGGGGGAAGCTGCTCCATCCTGCTGGCAAAACGTATTATTTTATCTTCAGCCATCTCCATATCCTCCAAAATTGTGATCCAATAAAGGTCACAGGTTTATCTTAAATTGAAACCTTATTTTTTATCACATAATAATCCGGTTTGGGAGGAGAAAGTAATATTATCCTATAATGATGCCCAGGGTTTCCAGATACCGGGCAAAGAGCGCCTCTTTTTCCGGAAGAATTACCAGATGACGATCCCCGGCAGGCAGGCAAAGCCGGCCCATTTCTTTGTCGGTCAATATCTGCTTGCGGATATCCCCATGGCACTCGAGCAGGGTTGCCTTTCCCCTGTCCACAACTGCCGAGCTTCGTTCTTCAGCCTTTTCAAACAGTTTTTCAAGGTTTTTTCCCGGTTTTTCCTGGGTGATCTGAGTGATGAAGGCGTTAATGTCCTTTAATGTCTCCCCGGCTTTAAGGGCATTGAGCAGGGAGACAAGGGAGACCTGCCAGCGGCCGGCCTCTGTTTGATCTGCTATTTTATCAAGGTAGAGGCTGTGATCAGGCGTGGGGATTCCTTTGCCCGTATACAGGATATCCGTGTCATGAATTTCAAAATCCCGGGGATCCACGGCGTTGTAATCGGTTGAAAGTCCCAGCACATAGGCCCCCAGATCGTTGAGCCGGATCTGCATCAACCCGTCACACAGGCTCAGAAAAGGCTCATCATCTGCGCCCCAGCAGGATTGGAAATCAGGCCTGGCGTTGTCCGGATATTTATAAGAAACGTCCACAAGCCCCAGGGTGGCGCCATATTGAAACAGATAGATCAGCAGATATCGCAGCTGTAAAAGTGACCAGGTATCATTATAGTCCAGAAGGCCGTAATGGGGATCGCCAAAGTAGAGTTTCCAGTCGTAGTTGGTCATTTCAAAGGTTTGGGATTCTGAGCGCATGAACCGTTCCACCTCATCCACTGAAACCCATCTGCCGGGTTCAAGGCAGGTGAGCACCCCATTGATCACGGGCCGTCTGCGGACGGGTGAGGTCATGGTCCGTCCCTTGGCTGACCGTTGACCTTTGATGACCGTCACCTGGGAGAATTCATCAATGATTTTCGTCTTTTCCCATTTTTTCCAGATGGTTTGAATGCCCTTGGCCAGATCTTTTTTCAATGCCAGGGTACCGGCCCGGGTCAATTTGAGGAAATTTCCGTCAATGGCTGCAAGTCCTCCCCCCTGGAGCAGCAGGGGCCAGGCAAATGCCTGAATGGGATCAAGGTCCTCGGCATCATAAAAATCTCCTTCACACAGATGGGCTGAAATCTTTTTAACGGTTGCGGCGGTGGCACGGCCAGTCTTTGGGCTGACCCGGATTTGGTTTTCTTTGACCATGGTGAGCAATGCGTTCAGGTTCATGCAGGCGGCATGGGCGGTTTCTCTGACGGTCATTTCCGGGTCATCATCCAGGTCTTCATAATCGATCTTTTCAGGGGCGGGCCGTTTGATTTTTTTTTCCAGGATGGCCATCAGATCCGGGGGAATTTTTCCATTTATAAAAAACAGGTACATCAGGTGCATGCTCCCCCTGCCCCCTTTCGATTCCGTCTGGGGAAGCGCGCTGTATTTGGCAAAAAACGGCTTGCTTTTAAAACAGCCGCTCCAGTTGTAAACGGCCTCAGCCAGTGCATTCATGGCCATGGGATCCAAATAGGCAAGAATGGTGTCAATATCTTTAAAAACCGTTGATGCGATGTGGGCCGCCAGCTCAGCCTTGCGTGTGGGATTGTTTTTACTGATCTGGCTGGCCAGGGATTTGAGTTGATCCACCATGTAAGTGCCATTCAATGCCTGTTCCAGCGTCTTGTAATCTTCTTGAAATCGTGCCATTATTTTCTCTTTGCTATGGTGATGGTTGAAGCGCTGACAATGATTGCCGCCTAATAATCAGGTTTATGGATACCATGGAAAACAACGACCGGTAAATAAAATATATGGAAAAAAAGAACAATCCCGTTGCCAGGGCTTACCGGCAGCTTGACCCTGTCTTGAAAACAATGGTCCGGATTCTGGCAGTTCAGGTGTCTGAATTGACCCAGAAGCAAATGGGGGCTTGTTTGAATGCCCTGGGACTCAGAGATCAAGAGAATATGCCCTTTGTGCAGAAAAACCTTCAACCCCTTGTAAAGGCGCTTGAGCAGCAGAATCTTTTGATTAAAAAACCCAAGGGGATCACCTGCCCTGAATCCGTATGGGCAACAGCGGTTGAGGATGCCGTAACCACAGGTCAGTTCCAGCAAATAGCCTTGACTCTCCTGGACGCGATGCCGATTCAAAGATCACCCAACGGGTATTTTTTCCGGCGACTTGAAGATTTTTACAGGGCATTTCAAATGGCGGTTTATGGGGGGGATACCCGCTTTGACCTGGATGTGGTTCACCGTTCCGGCAATTTTTATTTTCCCATGGCGTTTCAGGAAAACCCGCCTGTCCAGGTTCTGTTTAACCGTCCGTTTCAGCCCCTGATTTTTGACTGTATGGCTCCGAAAACGAGATTAAAAATCATTGAATATATCCTGGAGTCGGCAGGACGAAATCTGGAACCCGTGGGGGATGCCCTGGAATATGGTGTGGCGCTTCTGTCAAAAACGCCCGGGCTGGAAACAAGCCATGGGATATTGACCTGGCTGTTGTTTAGGGGGGAGATCGCCCGCCTTCAGGCGATTTCTGGCCGGTTGAAAGCGTCCCCGTCTGTTTCAGCTTCAATGGGATGGGGCAAGGTGATCTGTGGCGACAATGACGGTGCCTTGACCTGTTTTAACGCTGCCCTGGCTGCCATAAAAAAAAATACCCGTAAAAGAAAGGTGTTTCTGACTGGGTATGAAGGGCTGTTTTTTCTGTTTGCCCTGTTGAAAAGTACAGCAGACGACGACCACCGGGCTGCCCTGGCCTGTATTGATATTGCCGACAAAGAGAAAAATCCCTGCCTGCCGGTGATGGTGGCCATGAAACCCATGTTCCAGGAGAAGCTCGGGCTTGTTGCCCCGGTGTATGATTCCCTTGACCACTGCATTGAACAGAACCATGCGGTTATCTCTTTTTTAAGTATCCTTGTCATGACCTGGACAGATAAAAAAAGAGCCAAATCCCATATATCAATCCTGGAGAGCGTCAGAGAACGAGCCTTTAGATCAGGCCTTCGATGGATAGAAGCTGAGGCAAGTGCACTGCTTGCGGAGTTGGGCGAAGAGGTTGAAATAAATGGTAAGCGGTCAGAAAAAATCCATCAAGCGTGTGGTACTAAAACCCTTGCTACACTGGTTAAACCCGTTTCCCTCTGGGAAAAAAATCTTAATTCACTGATTCATATAGGGGAAGCCCTTACCCAGAAACCAAAAGCTGAAGCAGACTACCGTGAATTGCGCCTTGTCTGGCTGATGCAGCACAGTGAAAAATACAATACCTGCCATATCACCCCCCGCCTTCAGAAACGCTCAAAGGACAACACCTGGACCAAGGGGAGACCCGTGGCTTTGAAAAAACTCTACGGGGCTTACCCAACCATGGAGGGGTTGACGGACCAGGACAGACAGGTGGCCAGTGCCATTGTTGAAGAATCCTTCAGAAGCGGTTACCGTTATGGTTACCGTAAGATCGACTATCGCTTTGATGGGGACAAGGCGTTGCCAGCCCTTGTGGGTCATCCCCTTATTTTTATTGGCGCTGCCCTTGAAAGCCCCGTGGAGCTTGTTATGGGAGCGCCTGAAGTCAGCTTTCGTATCCAGGATGGGATGATCAATGTCCAGATGAAGCCCCGGCCGATCGATGAAATTTACAATGTTCTCGTGGTCAGGGAAACGCCTTCGCGCTTTAAAGTGGTTAGGTTCTCTGCCGAGCATTTAAAAATTGCGAGGATTCTGGGTGAAAAAGGGCTGGACTTGCCTGAAGAAGCTGAAGAGATGGCAACCCAGGCAATAGCCTCTATTTCATCCCTGGTTACCGTCAACTCGGACCTTTCAGCCGGGTCAGGTGGACAGGTCAGGGAAATAGCTGCCGACCCCACGCCCCATGTTCATATAATGCCCTGCCAGAAAGGGATCAAGATTGAATTTCTGATCAGACCTTTTACCCATACGGGTTCCTACTTTAGACCTGGACGTGGGGGAATCAATGTTTTTGCCGATGTTAAAGGAGAAAAGGTACAGGCCATACGCGATATGCGTCTGGAAAAAGAACGATCCCGGGCCGTGATTTCCCAATGCCCCACCCTGGATCGCCTTGAAGAGGTGGGAGGTCAGTGGCTGGTGGAAGATCCTGAAGAGGCCCTTGAGCTTCTTTTTGAGCTGAAAAATCACAGGGAAGAGATGGTGATTGAATGGCCCCAGGGAGAAAAAATGCAGGTAAGCTCCCACCAGGTAGCATTTGATGACTTCAAGTTGAGTGTTAAAAAAGACCGGGAATGGTTCAAGGCCACGGGTACATTCACCATTGACGAAAACCTGACACTGGATTTGTCCAGGCTTATGGAACTGCTTGATAACCCTTCCGGTCGATTTATACCCATGGATGACGGCACCTTTCTGGCCATAACCCTTGCCCTGAAAGAGCGGCTTGAGGAGTTGAAGGCCTATTCCATCCCCCATGGAAAGGGGTTTCGGTTTGCGCCCCTGGCAGCTCCGGCCATTGAAGAACTCACCGGTCAGGTGGGATCCTTGAAGAGTGACAAGGCCTGGACGACCCATTGCAGAAAACTCAAGGAGGTTATTAACCCTGAACTTCCCGGCACCCTCCAGGCATGCCTCAGGGATTATCAGGTGGACGGCTTTAATTGGCTGGCCCAGCTGGTTCACTGGCAGGTGGGTGCCTGCCTGGCCGATGACATGGGACTGGGTAAAACGGTTCAAGCCCTTGCCGCCATTCTTCTCCATGCCGGTGACGGCCCAACCCTTGTGGTGGCCCCCCTGTCGGTCATGGCCAATTGGCAGGATGAGTGTCATTGTTTTACCCCCACTCTCAATCCCATTGTCTTTGGACCGGGAGACCGCCAAAAGGTCTTGGACAACCTGGGGCCGTTTGATCTTCTGATCTCAAGTTATGGCCTTCTCCAGGTTGCAGCAGAACAATTGGCCGGTGTGACGTGGCAGACCATTGTACTGGATGAGGCCCAGGCCATCAAAAACATGCGGACAAAACGGTCTAAAGCGGCCATGAAGCTCAGCGCCGGGTTCAGGATGATCACCACGGGAACTCCTGTGGAAAATCACCTGGACGAGTTGTGGACCCTGTTTAATTTTCTCAATCCTGGTCTTTTGGGTACCTTTAATCATTTTAAGAATGCCTTTGCCATTCCCATTGAGCGGGATCAGGACAAGAAAGCCTCTGGCAGATTGAAAAAACTGATCCGCCCGTTTATTCTGCGTCGCATGAAAACCCATGTACTCAAGGAACTTCCCGAAAAGACAGAAATCACCCTCCAGGTGGAGATGAGCCAGGATGAACGAGTGTTGTACGAGGCCCATCGCCTTAAGGCTGTTGAGAATATTGAAGCGGCTGAAGACACCCCCGGACAAAAGCATTTGCGCATTTTAGCTGAATTGACGAAACTGAGGCAGCTCTGCTGCAATCCATCTCTGGTCCTTCCAGGGACAAAGATTACAAGTTCCAAGCTCAAGGTGTTTGGCGATATGGTGGATGAGCTGCTTGAAAACAATCATAAAGCCCTTGTTTTCAGTCAGTTTGTGGGGCATCTTGCCATTCTGAAAAAATTCCTGGATGCAAAAAAAATCAGCTACCAGTATCTGGACGGATCCACACGGGCCGGGCAACGCCGGGAACGAATCAACGCATTTCAAAGCGGGGTGGGTGAGCTTTTTCTGATCAGCCTCAAGGCGGGTGGTTTTGGTCTGAATCTCACGGCAGCCGATTATGTCATTCACATGGATCCCTGGTGGAATCCGGCCGTGGAGGATCAGGCTTCAGACCGCGCTTACCGAATCGGCCAGACCCGACCGGTAACCGTTTATCGCCTGGTTGTCAAAGGTTCCATTGAAGAACGGATTCTGGATCTCCACAGGGAAAAACGAGACCTTGCAGAAAGCCTGCTCACCGGTAGTGACATGGCAGGTAAAATTTCGGCCGAAGATCTGCTTGGGTTTTTGCGACAGGAAGGGTAACCAGGGGGTGAACCCTTTCATTGAATGATCCACTAAAAAGTAAAAAAAAATGTATATATTCAGCGTTAAAAAAATAAACCTTTTTGTTTTTTGCTTGACAAAGTTTTTTTTATAAAAAACTATTCCTTATATTGTGTTTCAGGTTTTCTCATTTTAAAGAGAATAACCCTTGAAATAGGTACACCACAAAATAGCCGCAGTTAATGGCTGGCTATATGGAAAAAGACAAGTGCCAATTGAGGCAAACTGAAGCGAAAAATTTGCCTCTGAAAACCTGTGTTGGACGAAGCCGCTACGCGGAGACTGCAAGTCCCACCTTTTTTAAAAATCAACACATTTTAATTTTGCCTTCTTATAGTGATATACCGGAAAAGGCGATGCCAACGCATCCGCCATTGACCAGTTACTTCAAAAAGGAGGTTTACAATGGACACCAGCATGCCCAATGATCCAAAATTCAACAAGTATTACCATAAGCATCTTCAATGCTTGAAACTGGCAGGCCTGCAACCTAAGACCATCGAGGCCTACTCACGGGCGATCAGGCGGATCGGCAACTATTTCGACTGCCGGGTCGAAAACCTGACCACCGACCAACTCCTTGATTACTTCAACGACCTGCTCGAGAACCGTTCCTGGAGTGCAGTCAAGCTCGACCTTTATGGCCTGAAGTTTTTTTACACCAGAGTGCTGGGCAAGACCTGGGAGGACATCCCCCTGATCAAACCACCGAAGACCACCAGGATTCCGGATATTCTTTCGGTAGAACAACTCCAACAACTGGTCTGCGCTACACGACAGTTGAGTTACCGGGTTTTCTTCTTCACAGCCTATTCACTGGGCTTGCGTCTTGGAGAAGGAATCAGGTTGAAGGCCGGCGATATCGATTCTGTCAATATGCGGGTCCACATCCGCGACGCCAAGGGAAACAAGGACAGGTTGGTTCCCCTGCCGGAGAAGACCTTGCAGACCCTGAGAAATTTCTGGTCTGTCCATCGACACTCAGAGTTCCTCTTTCCCAATCGGAAGCGGGGGCTGAAAAATGCACATCTGGTAGATACGCCCTTGGACAGAGGCGGAATTCAGACTGCCATGAAGGCCGTGGTCACGCAACTCGGTATTAAAAAAAAATTTCATGCCACTCGCTTCGCCACAGTTATGCCACCCATATGCTGGAATCCGGCGTAGATCTTGTCGAACTCCAGCAGATCCTGGGACATGTCAGCATCCTGACTACCTCCAGATATACTCACCTGACGACCGTCACTAAAAACAACGCCCGCCAGGCCGTCAATTCCTTGACCGACACCTTTGATATTACCTGGGGAGGTGTCAAATGATTCTAATCTCCACAATAATCAACAAATTCAAGCATGGCTTTCTGGAGCAATACAAAGATTCAATCCTACCCAGTCACCAAAAGGCCCTCTGGGCTATGGAGCAGTGCAGGCAGGAGCATGGCCCGCACATGCTGGCACAATGCACAGATCATGACTGCGGCGAAAAAAGATATATTCCCCACTCCTGTGGTCACAGAAACTGCCCCCATTGCCAGAACCATGAAAACCAGCAGTGGATCGAAAATCAACTGGACAAGCGACTCCCGGCCGAATACTACCTGGCCACCTTCACCCTCCCCAGGCAACTTCGGGCCTTGACATGGAGGCACCAGAAAATCGTCTATTCCCTGATGTTTGATTGTGTCCAGGAGACCCTGAAAACCTTCACCCGGAACGACAAAAAACTTGGTGGAGCAGCCGGGTTCACCGCCATACTCCACACGCATTCACGAGAGCTCGAGTATCATCCCCATATTCATGTCGTCATGCCCGCGGCAAGCATCAACATGCTAACCCGTTTATGGAAGAAAAAGGCCGGATACCTCTTCAACGAAAGGGCCCTGGCAAAGGTCTTCCGGGCAAAAATGCTGGAAGCCTTGGTCGATCAGGGCCTGAAACTGCCCGGGGATTGCCCCGAAAAGTGGATTGTTCATTGCAAAAACGTCGGCAACGGCGACAAGGCCATCATCTATCTTGGAAAATATCTTTACCGGGGAGTCATTCAGGAAAAGGACATCTTGCGATGCGAAGACGGCATGGTGACCTTCCGTTACCTGCACGCAAAGTCTAAAAAATACAAAACCCGGACCGTGACCGGAGAAAAATTTCTTTATCTGCTCATGCTCCATATCCTGCCCAAGGGTTTTCGTAGAATCCGGTGTTATGGATTCCTTCATCCCTGCAGCAAGAAACTCATTAAACTCCTTCAGCTAATATTGCGAGTCATTCCATTCCGTATGCTTGCAAGCAGACAGAAAAAACGACCCGCCATCACCTGTCCCATTTGTGGAGCAAAGATGAAAATCATCCAAACACAAATTCTTCTGCCGCTGGTTGCCTGACCAGCATGAACGAGCTGAAAAGGAGGTGTTGACTAATCCAAATTCCGCACATCACTAAGCGTGAAAGGAAACTGGTTCTCCCGGCAACGCATACTTGCGCGCAGAAAACAGCCTTTTTGGGTTCGAACGGCCTCGATAATTTGATGAATTTATTTCAAAGATCAATTTTTCGAAAAAAGAACCGGTCCTGCCCCACATCCGTCTGATCAGGCGGCCTTGCTCCGAAAAAGCTATTTTCTATATAAGGTGTGACCGGGCTTGTCCAACAAACGGTTCAGATTGTGGTTCGCTGCGCTCACACAATCTAACCTTATTCGTTATATCGCCTCCATAAATGGAGGTTTTTCTTTGGAGTAAAGGGTCCATATCTTTAGTGTTTGAACGAAAACTAACCCACCTGCCGCTTTGCTTGCGCCTTGCATCTGGGTAAGTTTTCATCCAAACACGGGTTTTCGGTCGGGCACTATTTATTTAAACGATAGGAGAAAATGAGGATAAAGATAATGACTGGGAGACAAAACCAAACAGAAACTGTTTTTGTATTTATAGTGTGTTTGTTGCTGCTGTCATTTGGGACAATGGCCCATGCTGTCCAAGCCTCTATTGACGGTATATATAAAACTGATTTTAACGAAATGTCTCTTCAGATGGACGGAAATCGGATCACTGGAACATATAAGTTTAAAGGCGGTAAAATAGACGGAGTTCTGCAAGGCAACATATTGACCGGAACGTGGATACAGACCAATGCCAAAGGACGCCTGGAATTTTTTTTCGCCAAAGACTTCTCCTCTTTTTCTGGAAAATGGAACTACAATGATGCCACCCCGTCCAAAAAGTGGAACGGCCGGAAGATCGAAAACATATCTGCAAAAATACCCATTATAAAAGATATTGCCTCAGCAAAAAAAGGCACTCCCATCGTTGAAGGCGTCTATAAAACCGATTTCAGCGAAATGTCTCTTCAGCTGAACGGAAATCGGATCACTGGAACATATAAATATAAAGGCGGTAAAATAGACGGTGTTCTGCAAGGCAACATATTGACCGGAACATGGATACAGACCAATGCCAAAGGACATCTGAAATTTATTTTCGCCGAAGACTTTTCCTCTTTTTTAGGAAAATGGAACTATAATGATGCATCCCTATCCAGAGAGTGGAATGGAAATAAAATAGAATCAGATCAGGTCTCAGATTTAACCTTGACAGATACGGTACCACTTTCCTCCCCTTCTGAAACGATTTTTGAAAGTAAGACTCAGACCGATGAAAAGACCATTGAAACAGCAGGTGTTGTCGGCAAGCCAACAGTGCCGGCAAGTGCGGATGCCATTAATATACAGTCGACGCCGTCAACAAAGGTTCAAATATCGGAAGGCTTAATATCGGAAAAAGAAGAAATGGAGGCGTTCAGAAAATTGCCGTCGCTGCCACCATTATCCTCCATGCTGACAACAGCGAAAGCCTCACCAATTGCCCCCCGGCTTGATCCGGGTGAATTCAGCAAACTCCAGTATCTTGGTGCTGTATCGGCTGTTAAAAAAGCCATGGAAGATCTTTTGGGCCCCATGGCGCCAGCGGCCAAAAAAAAATTTGAAGCCCAGTGGGCAGCCATTTATGATTTTCCGGCAGATGCCTGCATCACCTACCTGAATGCAGCCTCCCCGATCCTTTGGGAAATTTTATCCCTGAGGGCATCCATGATGATGGTTATCCAGGGATATGACAATTTTATCAATCAGGCCCAGATGGCCCGATTTGTCGGCAATCTCGAGGCCTCCCACGAACTGATGCGGCGGGCAGGCCAAAGTGCTGCTCTGTTAAAATCCCTTGAGCGTAAAATGAATGAGGGGGTTAAAGCCTTTGCAGCTTTGGGTGAGATTCCCGATGTGACGGGGATCAAAGCGGCAGCAGCCCAAAATTATGCTCGATCAAAAAGCTTGTTAAAAAGCCTGTTAAAACCGGTGGAACTTTCCGGCGAGTATGAGCCGGCCCCATACCAGTCCATTCAAAATCCCCTGGACGGAGGCCGCAGTGCCAATCCAGACCATACCATCATCCGGACGGAAAAAGATGATGACTATGACCGGGTCACCTATTTTCAACCCTTGAAAAGCATGGGGGAAAACCGGGTGGTCATGTATTCCTGTGAAACGAGTAAAGAGGGCGATAAGAGTTCTTTTCTTCAGATGTTTGAACAACAGGACAACGGCTCTTTTGTCTATTATTATGGGGGCAGTGCCTTGACCAAGGTGGTGCTGACCATGACAGAAGACGGTTTTCAGAAAACAGAATACACATTGGAACCCAAGGATTTCACTGAGGACCACAACGATTTTAGTGAACAAATGGCAGCCTTGATCCGGAAAAACAAGCTCCCAAAGGTTGAGCTGTCATGCGGTGTCCGCTCCCGGGCCTTTTTGGCCAATTATGTTCAGTATCAAAAGCCTCCCACGGACGACGAATTCAACTGGAATAAATGGGAAAGCCAGCTGAAAAAACATCAAGAGGAATTTATTGAAGAATTTGAAGGTGAACGCCTGGCCTTTGAAACCCTTGCCCGACAGGTTCAATTTCCTGAGCCTGTTCCGGCCGAAAATATATACTGGGTGCTGGACCGCATGGAAAAAGTCAACACGGTTCCGGTTAAAAAAGACAGACTGGGTGTTTCTGTGATCGGTCAGGGCATAGAAGCGCAATATATGGAGATGATGGCCCGTAAGGATGGATTTACGCCCCGCCCCATGATGATGGCCACCAGGGAAACCGACAGCTCTGATACGAAGATTATCAATGTTGATAAACGAATCGTTTTTGATGATGCGGACAACAGTAAAACAGTCCGTGATTCACTCACAATTGAAAATAATGTAAGCTGGGATTTACCGGCGCCTGTTATCCCCCAGGCAGGCGGACGCCTGGAGCTTAAATTTACAGCCACACGGGATGTGACAACCCCTGTAAAATCAGGTATTGTTCCCTCTCCATTTTCGGATATCAAAGCGGGCCTGTCCCCCCAGGGACTGGATGCCCAGGGACGCTACAAGGGGTATGCAGGAGACGGGGTGGTTGTCGGCCTGCTCAGTGAGCATCTGAACAGCGGTCCAGGCAAAATAACCCAGAAAAGCGAATTAAGCCTGCCATTGGACAATTTCTTTTCCCAGACTGCGCTCATAGAGCTCAATTGCGGTTCAAACGTTTACAGCAACATTATCTCCCTGGCCAATGCAGGTGTTAAGTTTTACTACAAAAGAAAATTCATGAGCCAGGACGAGGCAAAAGCGTTAAGCGAACAGATGGGTGAAAATCTTGAAATTATAGCGAAAAAAGATCGGTCTGCCCAGGACGAACGGCAGGCAGACAAAAAAACGGCCCGGGATCTGGACAAAGAAAACCTGGCGGCGCTTAAAGAATCCATGGAATTTCATGCCAGCATCATCAAATATGAACAATTAAAGTCCCAGAAGATTGCCCAGGAACTTAACCGGGAAATAGCAGATTTAAAAGCCCAGGGCGGGGTACCTCAAAAAGGTCAGCAGGAAAGGATTGCTGCGCTTCAGTTCAATATTATTTCTGCCAAATCCAATGCTATTTTTGAACAGGACCGCATTAACGAGCTTCAAACCGGGACCTTTACAAAAACCGAGACTCCGTTTGACAGCATGTGTCGGGTTCAGTTCAGAAACAACATTGAAAAAAATATCAAAAAAATAGAATTCATTGAAACCCAGGATGAACTGGCACAAAAATACATTGAATTTCTACCTGAGGCGGACCGTTACCAGGCCAGGAAAATCCTCCACAAAATCAGAGATGAATCCCCGGATGATCCGGAAAAATATCAAAAATTGAACGGAGCGTTAAAAAATAAATGGCAGGGATTTGAAGAGGCAAAAATGGCCAAGATTGATGAGGACCTGGCATGGAAAGAGGCCCAGGTTGCCGCCATTGAAAATATTAAAACCGGGGCCGATGTCGGTATGCTTGCCTGTAGCATGTTCGGCGGCCCCCAGGCCCTTGCTCTGACCTACCAGTTTACCACGGGCTGGGCTGAAAAAGACCTGCTCACAGGGGTCAAAAATTCTGTGTCCATGTATTCAGATGCCGTGGATATTGCCTGGAGTACCTACGACGGATATTGTCAGGATGGCTGGTATGGTGCGGCTAAGGCCGGTGGGATTTCTCTCCTGATGAACAAGGGACTGCCGTTTCTGGTTGGCAAAATGGGCAAAGGTGGCACGGACCTGGGCGATGCCAAAATAGGTAAAACAGCAGACAGCCTTGCCGATGCCGCCAAAAAAGCAGATGCCGTCAAACCAGACATTATTTCAGGCAATCCGAAGTTGGGTAAACCAACCATAGATGATGTTAAAGTCTACAAAGCCGAACTTGAAAATGCGGAACGACAGGTCAAGGGATTTGTTACGGACTATCACAACTGGAAAAAAGGGGTAAAGGCCGGGCTGCCCGATGATGAAATCAAGGCCCTTCACAAAAAGATGATCGACAGCACAGCCGCCATCAACCAGAACCCTGCAGCCAAAGGGTATTTGAAATACAAAGCTCCACCTGCCACCGGTCGATTTTTTGATAAATCCCTGGATCAGATCCACGGGCCGGCACGGCAGCAATATTATCGAACAATGAAAGAGGCCGGGTACAGTGATCACGAGATTTTTGCCATCCGAAACGCAGCAAGCTCCGGCTCCACTGGCATGGATTTTGATCAGGCATTGAAAGAACAGCCGGACTTTATCCCGTTTAAAAATTCAGACGGCACAACCTCATTAAGGCGAAATGTCTGGCTGACCAAGAACGGCAAGCCGGTTTCCCGCCACCAATGGCAACTGGATGCCCAGAAGTCCTGGGATGATGCCTATAAGAATGCTTCCAACGGCCACAGCGCCCCCAGATCCTGGGAAAAAATGACCTCACGGGTTGATCCTGAGGCATACAAGCAGATGGCGGTTCTCAATATCAGCAAGGATTTGTCCAATGTGGATGAAATAATGGACAGCCTGGACCCTAAATGGGTAAGACAAATGTCTGATGTCACCATGTTCAAGGCCGGTGAAATGCTCAAGGATAAGAATTTGTCCCGGCTGGCAGGGGTTAGGGAAGCCTGCAGGGGAACGGCCAAAGATCTTGACGGCAAGTTTCTGCCCTTTATCGATACAAAGCTCAAACAACTTAAAAATATTGAACCGTCAAAATTGTCACCATCGGACAAACACAATATGCAACGGCTTGAAAAGGCCCTTGAAACATTTACAAAAGTAAAAGATGGCTTCAACGTCATCGGTAAGGCAGATGTTCCACCTAGCCAATGGGATGATATTATTAAAAAATCCACAGGCGGAAAAGGGATCATGCAGACAGTTCAGGATCTTTCAGATTTGACCCAATCGTTGTTCATGTAATTGGATTGGATTGGATTGGTTTGATTGCATTAAAACCACAAAGGCTTTATCTTCATTGGCGGTTTTATCGTCCTTCTGGGCATCTTAGGCCTGTTCATGTTTGGATTTCATATGGTTGCCGCCCATGATCAATATTACCTATCCCTACTGGATCTCAACAGGCCGGCATTTCTTTTTTTACCGTCAGACAGTAACCCTTCGTGTGCCGATCTAAAGGCTGGTAATAGTGGACCTTGATTATGATCAAGGTCATCCTTTCCTTGAATGATCCATTAAAAAAATAAAGAAAATTTATCGTTTATCTGATAAAGAACCTATATCCTGTGAAGTCATATGGGGTATAGGAAAATATTGAACGCAACCAGATTGGTTGGAATATAAAAACTGGAAAAACAAGCCATGGGTGCTTTTAAAAGATATGGGGAGAGAAAAAAATGAAACCCGGTGAAATAGAAAATTTGAGTTTCAAGATCATTGACAGCGAGGCTGGCAGCCATAATTTCACCGTCCAGGAGTGGAACATTGTCAGAAGAATGATTCATACGTCGGCTGATTTTGAATATATGAAGAGTGTAAGGTTTCATCCGGCTGCCGTTGCAGCAGGCATCAAGGCCATACAGGATGGATGTACCATTGTGACCGATACCAACATGGCAAGGGTGGGCATCCGAAAAGGGGAACTTGCCCTGTTCGGCAATGGGGTCCATTGTTTGATTGCAGATCCGGATGTGTCTGAACGTGCCAAGGCAAACGGGGTGACCCGGGCTTTTGCCGCCATGGACAAGGCTGCTGAACTTTTTGATAACGGTATTTATGTAATAGGCAATGCACCCACGTCCCTGCTTCGGCTGATGGATCTTATAAAGGATAAAACGCTGACACCGGCCCTGGTGGTCGGCCTGCCCGTGGGGTTTGTTAATGCAGCTGAATCCAAGGCTGAGCTTATCAATCTTGACATCCCCTTTATCTCCAATGTGGGCAGAAAGGGTGGGTCCAATGTTGCCGCAAGTGTTGTCAACGCACTTTCCATCATGGCGGCAGAAGAATAAGGAGGCTGTTATTAAAGGGTTTGTAATTGCAGGAACCGGCAGCGGCAGCGGAAAAACCACTATATCCCTTGCCGTGATGGCCTATTTCCAGGAACTTGGACTCAAGGTGGCCCCTTTTAAGGTGGGTCCGGATTTCATTGATCCCGGCCACCATTCAGCATTGACGGGCCGCCAATCAAGGAATCTTGATTCGTGGATGCTCCCTAGGGCCTACAACCAGCAGGTATTTTCCAGGGGTTGCCAGGGGGCGGACATTGCCGTTGTCGAAGGCGTCATGGGGTTGTTTGACGGCTACAGCGGCGTTGACGAATCAGGCTCCACGGCCCAGATGGCCAAGTGGCTCGACCTTCCTGTGATCCTGGTGGTGGATTCAAGGAGTATGGCAAGAAGCGTTGCCGCCATTGTCCAGGGATTTGAAAATTTTGACAGGGATCTTCGATTTGCCGGGGTAATTTTCAGCAAGACCGGAAGCGAGCGCCACTACGAATATCTTAAGGAGGCGGTTGAGGCAAACTGCACCATGCCGTGCCTGGGATTCATGCCAAGGAACGATAAAATTGCCATTCCTGAACGTCACCTGGGTCTTGTGACCTCGGAAGACCACGGAATCCAGGCGGAAGTGGTGTCTGAGCTTGTTCGGATGATCCATGAACACACCCGCCTTGGGGAGATGATCAAGACCCTTCCGGACATTCGTCTTTGCGGGCTTAAAGATGAGGGCATAAAAAACAGGCCCCAGAAAAAAGTAAGGATCGCCCTAGCAAGGGACCGGGCCTTTTGTTTCTATTATCCTGAAAATATTGAAGCCCTGGAAGCTGCAGGCGCTGAAATCGTCACTTTTTCTCCCCTTGAAGACAAAAATCTTCCCCAGAACATCCACGGTATTTATTTCGGGGGTGGCTACCCTGAGCTTTTTGCCGATGGGCTTTCTGAAAATACCATCCTCATGGACGAAATCGGTCAGCAAAGCCTTGCAGGTATGCCTGTTTATGGGGAATGCGGTGGTTTCATGTACCTTTGTAAAGGCCTGACGGCCATGGATGAAGACAAGACGTTTAAAATGGTAGGCTGTTTTCCATTTAAGGTGTCCATGTCCAAAAGGCTTCGATCCCTGGGGTATCGGAAAATTGTTCTGTCCGAGGATACTTTGGTGGGGAAAAAGGGGGATACCCTCAAGGGCCATGAGTTCCACTATTCGGCCATGGATGAAGACATCCCTGTGCCTGAAGAGATCAGGCGAGTATACGGTACCTGCCGCCGGGACGGCACCCGAACCTCAACCCAGGGGTTCCAGAAGAACAATACCCTGGGCAGTTATCTTCACATCCATTTTGGCAGCCTTTCCACGGCTGGGACCTCTTTTGTGGAAAGGTGCTGGCAGTTTAAGAACGGGGATTGCCGACCATGACAGAGAAACGGCTGAAACCTGGATTTACAACGGGGGCAGCGGCAGCGGCAGCCGCCAGGGCGGCCCTTATGCTGCTTGTTTCGGGCAAGGCCCAAGAGGGTATTGAGATAAGGTTTTTGAACGATGAACGTTGCCTTATCCCCATTCATAACAGCAAAAAACTTTCTCCTTCCATGGCTGAAAGTGTTGTTGAAAAGGATGCCGGCGATGACCCGGATGTCACCCACAGGGCTGAAATAGGTGCCAGGGTTTCCATAAAACGCCGGGACAGGGGCGATTCCACCATCACCATCACAGGTGGCAAAGGGGTTGGCGTTGTCACAAAACCGGGACTTGAGGTGCCAGTGGGCCAACCTGCCATCAATTCCGGGCCCCGAACGATGATCTGTGAGGCGGTCAACGAGGTGCTTGGGGCGTTTAATCTCAGTCACATGGATGTAAAGGTTGAAATTGTGGTTCCCATGGGTGAGGAACTGGCAAAAAAAACCTTGAATGCCCGTCTTGGTATCCTGGGCGGGATTTCCATTTTGGGAACCACGGGTATTGTCCGGCCCATGTCCCACGAGGCCTATATTGCCACCATCCATTCCGGAATCAGCGTGGCCGAGGCCATGGGTGTTGACACCCTTGTGTTTACCACGGGACGGCGCAGTGAGCGGTTTGCAATGGATCTTTTTCCCGGTTTTTCAGAAGAGGCCTTTGTCCAGATCGGTGATTTTTTCAAGGCGTCCCTGGACGCGGCAGAGGCCGCATCTGAAATTAAAAAAGTGATCATCACGGTTTTTTTTGGAAAAGCCGTGAAAATGGCCATGGGATTTCCCCACACCCATGCCGCCAAATCAGAGCTGACAATGAAGCGGCTTTCCAGGTGGGCCCAGGAACTATACCCCAATGGGACTCTGGCTGAAAACATTGCCGGTTCCAACACGGCCCGCCATGCCTTTACCTTTATTTTTCCGGACTACCCGGACCTGATTCGCCGGGTGGGAGAGAATATCCAACGTTCGGCCCTTGAATTTTCCCATGGAAAATTATTGATCCGTGCTGTTATTTTTGATTTTAACGGTGACATCGTGTTTGATTCAGACACGCCCGGGGCATGAGACATGGGCATTGATATTGAGAAGTTCATTGATATTCTGGCAAAAGAGGTGGCCGATTACAAGGTTCCCATTATTGACCTCATGGGGGCCCAGACCGAGGAACCCTTCCGGATACTTGTGGCAACCATTCTATCGGCACGGACCAAGGACGAAACCACGGCCGCTGCATGTAAGAGACTTTTTAAAAAGGCTCCCGATGTAAATGCCCTAGCCGGGCTTTCCAGGCAGGAGATCAGCGATCTGATCTATCCCGTGGGATTTTACACTTCAAAATCAGGTTATCTTGAACGTCTTCCAAAGGCCATGGAGGCCTTTGATGGAAAGGTGCCCCAGAATATTGATGACCTGGTGACCCTGCCCGGGGTGGGGCGTAAAACGGCAAATCTTGTGATGTCTGTTGCCTTTAAAAAAGACGCCATCTGTGTGGATACCCATGTGCACCGGATCATGAACCTCTGGGAATATGTGGACACCCGAAATCCCCTTGAAACCGAGATGGCCCTTAGGAAAAAACTGCCCCCAAAGCTGTGGCAGCGTGTAAATGCCATTCTGGTCGCCTTTGGCCAGGGCACCTGCCGGCCCGTGGGCTCCCATTGTGATGTCTGTGTCCTGGAATCCATGTGTCCCAAAAAAGGGGCAAAGCCCAGAAAAAACATGGCAAAGGCCTGATGTCAACGGCAGGTTACAAATCGATATAACCTTAGGCCCATGATCGAAATAAAATATTCCAAAACATGGCGTAGGATTTTAAGTCGTATTCAAGGCACGTTAATGGGAGCATATTGAAATATGTGCCCATTAAGGCAACGAAGAAGACGGCTCAAAAGACACGCCATGTGGGAGGTTTTATTTTGATCATGGGCCTTACCCAACAAAGAGGTCAAAAAATGAAGAGAAACTTTAAGATGTCACTGACCCATGTTTTGGTCCACGAGGGTGGATGGGCAGATCATCCCAGAGACCCAGGCGGTGCAACCATGAAAGGGGTCACGCTGGCTACGTATCAACGTTACTTTGGAGAAGATAAAAATAAAGACGACCTGCGAAATATCACAGACGAGGCACTGGAGCAAATTTACCGTTCTGGTTACTGGAGCAAATGTTGCTGTGATGAACTTCCCGCAGGTGTCGATTATTCACTCTTTGACGCCGCAGTGAATTCTGGACCCGGGAGAGGTGCTAAATGGTTACAAGCAGCAGTTGGAGCCAAGCAGGATGGTGGTATTGGTCCTAAAACCCTTGCCAGGGTCAAAGCGTCCGAACCCCTCCAGGTTATCGACGTCATGTGCGACCGACGTTTGACCTTTCTGCGTAGTCTTTCCACCTGGTTCACATTTGGAAAGGGGTGGGAACGCCGCGTTCAAGCCGTTCGCGGAACAGCCTTTGCCATGGCCGGAGAAAGCAGTCAGGTCCTAGAGGACGTTGTTCCATCGGTGGATTACCGAATTGTCAAAAAAGGTTCCCGTGGACTCTGGGTGCGCAAACTCCAAGAAGCACTGAAAATTCAGGTGGATGGAAGGTTTACTGGAGACACCGAGGCCACGCTGAAAGCCTGGCAGCAGGCAAATGGGCTGGAACCTGATGGTATAGCTGGACGCAATACCTACCGGTCGCTGGGCTTGCTCGGCTGATCTTATGGCCTGGGGAGCACCCAGAAACAAGTAAATAATTTTTTTCGGATTCCAAATTATTGTTTCACGTGAAAAAAACATGGAATAATGCCAGGTGAAGTATTGCAAATTTTAAAGGAAAGCTTCCCTGTTTCTGCCATGAAGATGTGTCAAGTTAAGGAATTGCCCTTCTGTTTTTAAGACGGTAGAATATCACACAGTACATCAGAATCAGGGACAACAAAATTTTTAATAATATGACGTTTTTCACTATCAAGAAGTATAAAGAGATCCTCAGGATAAGTCTGCCCCTGGTATTGAGCATGGGGGCCACCACTGTGATGGAATTTACCGATCGGGTTTTTCTGGGCCAATATTCACTGGATGCCCTGGCAGCTTCCCTGCCGGCCGGTATTACTTCTTTTTTGTTTACCTCTTTTTTCATGGGTACAGCTGGATATGTAAATGTGTTTATTGCCCAGTATACGGGGGCCGATGACAGTAAAGGGGTTGGTGCAACCCTGTGGCAGGGGATCTATTTTTCGATGATAAGTGCTGCTGTCATGGCACTCATTGCCCTTGCTGCTGTCCGGTTGTTTGCATTTATCGGCCATTTGCCCGAAATTCAGCAGCTTGAAGTGACTTACTTTCGTATTCTGTGCTCTGGTACAGGTATCAGTATCCTGGGAACCACCCTGTCGTGTTTTTATTCGGGAAGGGGGCTGACCCGAAACGTGATGCTGGTCACTAGCCTGGGAACACTTTTCAATATCCCCCTGGATTATGCCATTATTAACGGGGCCTGGGGATTTCCCGAGCTTGGTATCCGGGGAGCGGCACTTGCAACCGTGATGGCATGGACACTGATTACCGGTGTTTTTATGTTTTTGATTTTTAACAAAAAGTATAATGAACGTTACCACGTCTGGGATGCACGGAAGTTTAATCCAAAGTTGTTTTTGCGGCTTATGAAATTCGGGATCCCTGGAGGAATTCAATTTTTCCTGGATATTCTTGCCTTTGCCTTTTTTATTCTCATTGTGGGAAGGCTGGGAAAACAGGAGCTGGCAATCACCAACATCGTCATGTCCATCAATTCCCTGTCATACATGCCCATGTTTGGTTTTTCCATCGGTGTCTCGAGCCTTGTGGGGCGGGCCATGGGAGGAGAAAAACCCGATCAGGCGGTTATAGCGGGTAACGCCACCGCCCACATTGCCCTGTCCTATGTCTTTTGTCTGATTCTGCTGTTTGTATTTTTTCCCGTTCCACTCATCAAGGTTTTTTTATCGGCAGATCTGGCACCAGCAGACCTGAAAAACATCTTGGAAATGGGAACCATCCTTTTAAGATTTGTGGCAGTCTATCTTTTCTTTGATTCCATTAATGTTATTTATATGGGGGTTTTAAAAGGTGCCGGAGATTCCAGGTTTATCATGTGGAGCATGGGGGTTGCCGCTGTTTTTTTTCTTTTCATACCGGTGTGGGTGGGCATCATTTATTTTGAGATGGGGCTTTATTATGCATGGACCTGCATCACTGTTTACCTGTTTATGCTCTGTCTGATGATTTTTACACGGTTTTACAAAGGCAAATGGCAAACCATCCGGATGATACAGCAGGAAAGAAGGCTTTTGCCCTAGAAAAGAGGATGATCATTCCCTTGGTTTATCGGGTCATTGCTTTTTGCTGAACACCTGACACACGGCGCTTGCAACTTTCAGGTGTCAGGCAGACGGCATTAAAAAAGCAATTGTGTCTGTGCTTGACTTGGGAGCGTTGTTTGACTTGTGCAACCCAGTGTTTATTTTAGTGTTTAATGATGCCGTTCAGGTCAACCCAAGTTTCTTTTTTTATTATAGCGGCACAAATATAAATATAATTCTAAATATACATATGGAGGTATACAACAATGAGTGATGATAATCAGAAAACTTTATGCGGTTATATAGAAGAAGAGCTGCAGATCAAAGATCCCCAGGCTTATATTTCACTTATCGAACCGGCCACCCATTATTGTGAGGGCTGTGGACGTAGCGCTGCAAAGCCCGAAAATGTGTGCAAACCAAAAAAACTTTAATATATTTTGATTATACGCGTCCCATTTTATTTAAAATTTAAGAATAATAACTGAGAACTGGGCCAGGTATCTTGTACCTGGCCCAGGTTTTCAGCATCATGAAGAACATCAGAATCAATATCAACAACAGCTATTTTGACAGCTAAAGATCAAGGTAATTTTTTTATTCAGGCTTGATATGATCCGACATATCCGATAGATTGATTTCCTGTTGACCTTCTTTTCCTATTTTCAAAGCTCGGTTTCGAAAGTCACCCTCGTCTATTTTTCCCTTTACCCAACGTTGCCAGGCCTCTTTTTGGGAAGCAAGAATAGTATCAAATTCTTTGTCCTGATCGAATTGGCTCAGGGCCTCATCAGCAATCCAAACACAGCAGTTACATTTTTTTTCACCACTTTTGAGAATCTTAAAAAAATAACGAAAAGTTTTACTTCCAGGTTTTAACCCTTCTTCGATCTCATAGTCTTTGTATGTCCATGTGGTTTGCATTTGATCCCCCATTAAAATGTTAGTGTTTGCACAGCTTAACTATATGAATGCGATTTTGATTTGCAACCATATAAAATATTCCCCTGCCCACAGATGACCAGAAAAAGGAAACGGTGAATACATCTGGGCATCTATTCCTGGATGCCATGGCCTGATTTAAGAAGTACCCTATAACTTTTTGATCTTTTCATATAGATCAAAGGTTTCTGGATCGGGTTCCGTATCCAGTTCAGTTTTCAGAACTGCCCAGCATTTGTTAAACACCTGGATGGCCTCATTTTTACGGCCTGCATCTGCATAGAGGATCATCATGTTCTGGTAGGCCCCTTCAAAAGTGGGGTCTGTCTGCAGAAGTTTACGCCAGGTGTCCATGGCCTCCTGCCACTGGCTCATATCCTCGTGGAGCATGGCTTTTTTCTGAAGGATCGTCATATATTTTGACCGGAACAGTTCACGCCTGTGGGCAATCCAATCCAGGTAGGGATCATCGGCAAAGTAATCTCCCCGGTAGAGCTTGATTGCACTGGCGTAGCACTCCAGGGCCTGTTCCTGGGTGTTGACGAATTCCAGGCCCGTGGCCTTTGCCCCAAGGGCCATAAATTCATCCGTGTCCAGGGAAATAAGATCCATATCCAGGGAGACCCGGGAAGCCTTCTGAATCACATAGGTATATCCAAACGCCTTGACCGGATCCGGTTCAAGGGCTTTTCTCAACCGGTGCAGGTTAATCTTGAAGTTTTTATTGCCGGCAATCGGGTCGGCATCAGGCCACAGGGCATCGATGAGGATTTCCTTGTGGATGTCCCGGCAACCGTTCAGGACAATGGCCTTTAAAAGGGAGATGGGTTTTGTTCCTTCAAACACGGCCTTGTCCATGGGGTGATTGTCCACAAGAACGGTGAACTCTCCCAGGGTGTTGATCCGGATCATGGGCAGGGTCAGTCGGTACAGGGGGCTTAATTGATCGATTCTTTTTATTTTATCCTTTTTTTCAGCACTGTCAAGGTAGTCGACAATGGCCTGCTGAAGGGGGACGGACAATTTCGTTGACATCATACCGGAAGGAAGGGTTGGAACGGGCTTGATCATGCTTGCACGGACAAGCACCTGTGCCAGGGTTTTCAAGTCAACCAGGGGAAAATAGCTGTAGTGGTTTTCCACGGCCTTCTGGAGTCCTGCCCCAAGATGGGCTTCACCCCTTTGGGCCTGGTTGAGGGCGAAGGCTGCAAGCCCCAGGATAAAACTGGTTTCACAGAACAGAAGATCTGATGTGATGTGATGGAAATATTCAAGGGTGGGTTCAAGTTCCCTTTGCGCCGCAGAAAATTCCTTGAGGTGAAAAAGGGCAAACCCGTGTATCTGGCGGGCCATGAACAGGTGGATATCCCCCCTTCTGGACTCGCCTAGGGCTTTGACAGCCTTGAGGGCTTCTTTTTTGGAAAGCGCATATTTGCCGCATTTTAAAAAATTCATGGCCCGGATGCGGTGGGCAATACCCAGGTAAAAATCATTGCCTTCCAGTATTGAAAAATCCGACAGATGATTCGCCGTCTGAAGGGCCTGGGTAAATTGATCGGTGGATACAAAATAGATGGCCCGGGCTTCCACAAGACCCGGGTATAGAAAAATCAGGCCGAATTTCTCAACATCTGCTTCTGTTTTTTCTAAAAGAACCCGTGCTGGCTCAAACTCTCCTTTTTTAAGGGCATAGTCGATATTGGTGATGTTTTTAAGGGCCCGGTATTCGGGATGGCGACCCTCCTCGGTCATTGCCTGGATTTTTTCCAGCATCTTTCTTGCCCTGGAAAAATCTCCTGACTGGACAAATCCCAGGGTCAGGACCACCGAGGCATTGAGCAGCAGGTCCGGATTTTTAATGTGCCGGGCAAGGAGGATGGCGTTCCGACAGGCGGAAATGCCCTTGGGGATGTCCCCATTTCCGGCAATATATCCAAGGCCGATCTGCTGCCACAAAAGGGTTCTGGCCCAGGTATACCGATGTTCCCCCTGCCTTGATCGCAGACAGGCTTCTCCCTGGTTGATCCATTTTAAAATCACCGGTGAGGGTTCCCTGACAAACACGGCGGCCTCAATGAGGTAGGCCGTGCAGAGCAAAATTCCCCGGGTATCCGCTGTTTTTGTAAACCCAGCCAGTGCCCGGCCAAAGGCCTGGATGTTTTTTCTGCCCCCCTTGATGCGCTGGGTCAGGGTTTTGAAGAAAAGCAGCCAGGGATCATGGTCCACCATCTCTTTGGGCAGTGCATATATGGCTTCGGCAAGTCCGGCTGTTCTGCCGGTGATCACATAGTCGGTTCCCTTGATGCGGATGATGTTTGCAATTTCTGAAAAGGCCTTTGCCGAGATAAAGGCGCCCAGGGCCTGTTCATGGGATTTGTTCGCCCAGAAAAGCCGGCCGGCCTTTTGGTTCAAGGCTTCGTATTCTCCGGGGTTCAGGTGTTTCAAAAGATCCGCCTTGAGAAAATCCCGGAACAGATGATTGTATTTAAACACGGGCCAGCGATCGTCCGGCTCAATCTTCTGGATAAACAGATTTCGCTGTTCAAGTTCGTTTAGAACAGACACGGCATCAATGTTGGTGAAAAAATCTTTGAGTATCCGTGTATCCAGGATGTCAAATATCGCTGTCTGCATCAAAAAATGTCGGGTTTCCAGGGGTAGAGAGTTGTAAATTTCCAGGGAAAAGTATGAGAACGCTTCAGACGACAGGTGACCTGGCAGATTTTCAAGGTTCTGGGTTCGCCTGAGGGATTCAGAAACCAGGACAAGCCCCCCTGCCCAGCCGTCGGTGATGTTGAATATTTTTTCAATATCCTCGGGGATCATGGTGTCTTTTTGCCGGAAAAAAGCCAGGGTTTCGTCCAGGGTAAAGGCAAGGTCTTCATTGTTGAGGGCAAAAAGGGTCTGGTTTATTTTAAACTGGGGCAGATTTAACGGCGGCAGGGTCCTGGACACAAGAAAAAATCGGATGCCATGGGGGGGGTTGGCCAGGAGCTGCTCAATCAGGGCGAAGGCTGACCCTCGATCATCCAGGTTTTCCATGTCGTCAAGTACCAGGTTCAGGGGAAAATCGATCTGTTCAAAAATCAGGGAAAGGGTTTCAATCTGGCGTAAAAGGTCCTGGCGAATGCCAAGAGTGGTCTGGGGGATCTGGATGTTTTGACTCTTACGCCCCTTGTCTGTCTGCCGATCACTCCTTTGCTGGAAAAGTTGATGGATGCCGTTGATGATAATATCAAACAGGGTGGTGTGGTCGGAGGCTTCAGGTGTCAGATGGCACCAGAGGCAGTCCTGGTGCTCTCTGTCCAGAAATGAGGCCACCAGGGTGGATTTTCCCTGGGCGGCCTGGCCGGTGACCAGAAAAATCCGGCAGTGGCCATGGTCGGCAAGGAGGTTGAGGAGCCTTGTTCTCGGCACAAGGTCGGAGACCTGGGGAATGCGGCAGTTTACAGGTGTCAAACCCCTGACTCCTCTGGCGGATCGGTTTCAAGGACGGCCATCCGTTCCATACCTGCCATTTGAAAAAAACGAAGGTAGTTATAGGACAGGCCTTTCATGTGGATTTTTATTCCCCGTTTCCTTATCTGCTGAAGGCTCTCCATGAAAAGGGTGATCCCCTCCCTGTCAATTGAGAACAGATCGTCAAACCAGAAATTGATCCGGGTGATCGATTGCCTGGGTTCGGAGTGCCAGGGGCCGATAAAGATTTTTTTTTCAGACCCGGACAATTTGCCCTGGAGGTGGATATCAATGCGGGTTCCCGATCGCACATGGTTTAACTCAAACGACTGTTCACCAGGCAGTAACGCTCTTTTTTCCGCCCGTTCAAGGGCCGCATTCAGTGCCGTTCGTTCCACGGGCTTGTTGATAAAATCAGATGCGTCAAGATCCAGGGCTTCCAGGGCTTTTTCCATGTCGCCGTGTCCTGTGATGATGATCACCTGGCTTTCCGGGTTAAATTGTCGAATCTGTCTTAACACTTCAATGCCGTCCATGCCGGGCATCTTGAGGTCGGTAAAGACAATTCCAGGCAATATCTCTTTAAACCGTGTTAATCCCTGTTCTCCGTTTTCAGCCGTATGGACCTCATATCCATAGGCGGTCAGAAAAAGTTTAAACATGGCAAGGGTGGGTTTTTCATCATCAATGACCAGTATTTTCATTGTTGAGAGGTCCTTTGGGGGTGGTTTTGAATTTGTGCCGGAAACAGTATCTTAAAGCTCGTGCCGGTGAGGGGTGTACTTTCAACGCTGATGGTTCCGTTGTAATCCCGGATAATACCCTGGATAATGGGCAGGCCCAGACCCATGCCCTCCCCCATTTCCTTGGTGGTGAAAAAAGAGTCAAAGATATTGTCCATCTGTCCGGGTTTGATGCCGATGCCGTTGTCGGTAACGGTCAGGGCAACCATCTGACCATGGGAAAAAGAGGAGATTTCAATTTTTCCCTGCTTAATATCCATCTGTGTTTCCACTCGCTCATTAATGGCATCCCTGGCATTGGTGATCAGGTTGAAAATAACCTGTTCCATGCGGTTGTTATGGGCCATGATTTTTGGAAGAAAATTGTCCAGACAAAGGGTGATGTCGATGTTCTGCAGGGCGATCTGTCGACCGATGATCTTGTGGACAGACTTGACGCACTGGTTTAGATCAATGGGGTCCCTTGAAAAGTCCGCCTTTCTGGAAAAGGTTTTTAACCGGCCCACAATTTCCGATGCCCGGGTGACCTGGGCGCTTATTTCCGTCAGCACCATGGTGAGATCAGCGGGTTTTACGGCCCGGTTCTGCTCGTTCATCATGCACAGATATTCACTGCCCATTTTAATGGCGTTCAGGGGCTGGTTTATTTCATGGGCAATGCCTGCGGACATTTTTTCAAGGTTGGTCATTTTAGACGCCTGGATCAGCAGGGAGTCTTTTTCAACAAGCTCTGTAATGTCCGTGGTTGCAACGATGATCACATCCCTGCCAGGGTATTCAGCCTGGCAGGCATGGATATTGACAAATACGGCGTCGCCGTTTTTTTTAAAAAACCGTACCTTGGACGAAAGAACAATGGCTTGTCCAATGGGATAGGACTTTGAAAATTCATGTTTTTCAAGGTCTCCCAGGTTCAGCAGGCTCATTCCCACGAGTTCATCGCTTTCATACCCGAACAGTTCTGTGGCTTTTGGATTGGCATCCAGGATTTCAAAGTTGGGTTTTTGGATGACAAATATGGGGTTGGGTCCGCTCTGGAACAGGGAATGATATTTTTTCCTGGACTCCCTGAGCTTGTCAGTGGAGGCTTTGAGTTCTGCGGCCATATTGATGAATGAATTGGTCAGAACGGAGATTTCATCATCCCCGGCACCCGGTTCCATGGCCAGGGATGTGTTTCGGGCTGCCTCGATGTTGAAATCGCCCTTTGTCAGCTGGTCCATGTATTGGATCAGGGAGGATATGGGTTTGGTAATGTGGAGGGAAAGGCGGTGGCTTAAAAAGAAAAAAATAATGGTGACCACGGACAGAAAGCTTAAAAACAGGAGTCGAAGCCGGGCAATGAGACTGTCGATGTGGTGCTGGTTTAACCCCATCTGCACCGAACCAATTGTATATATTCCCTCTTTTACCGGTACGGTGACGTGGAAAACCCAGTGGCGGTCAACCTGCATTTGAACGATGCTTTCAACCGAATGATCGGTTTTTTCCATGCCGTATTTAAAGGTTTCGGGCAGACCCGTGGTAAAGGTGTGGGCAAGGATCCGGCCGGCCTTGTCGCAGATTAAAACATAAAGGGCTATATCCTTGCGGTTTCCCAGGCGGGCGTCATAGGCAAGGGCTGTTAACTCGGGCCGGTTTTTAGTCAGGATAAATCCCCTGGAACTGTCAGCAATACTCTGGGATATTCCCACCCCCCTTGTCTTCAGTTCGTTGGTCAGGCTTGTTATCAAAAGGGAACGGGTAAACAGGGCGATCAATATGCTGACAATCAGGGTAAACCCCAGGCATGAGATGAAGATTTTGTTTTTCAGTGTCAGGTCATTGAAAAATTTCATGGAAACAGCACCAGCCTGCCCTGTTTGATCTGGGTGAAATAGACCCGGTCCAGGCCCTGATGATCATCCCTGGCAAATGAAAGGGGGTTTTGTATGCCCAGGTCAAATTCATGGATGGACTCAATGGCATTTATGAACTTTTTCCGGGTGAGCTCTCTTCCGGAAAGTTCCAGACCCCTGACCAGAATTTTTGCATTGATATATCCTTCAAGGCCCACAAAACTGGGCAGGCTCGAAGGGTAATATCGTTTCAACATCTCCATGTAGTCTTTGACGCCGGGCAGGGCCATGCCGTCTTCAAGGGCATGGGGGGGCGGCACCACCTGGGTCACCAGAACCCCCTCTCCCAGGGGCCCGAGCCTTCTTGCAAGCTCCTTGGAGCCCACAAACGAAACATTGTAAAAAAGTGGCGCAAACTGCTGAATCCTGGCCAGCTGGATGAACCTGGCGCACGAGTCATAGGTGCCGATCATGACCACGGCCTGGGCTTTGGATGCGGCAATCTGTTCCAGGCCTGTTTCCACATCAATGGTCCCCCGGACATAGGTTCCCTTTGCCACGGGGATCAGGTCGTATTGTTTCAGGGCAATTTCAGCTCCCCTGAGCCCGTCAAGCCCATACTCGTCATACTGGTAAAACACGGCCACCCGGTCAAATTGATATTTTTTGACCATCAAATCCACTGCCGCACTGATCTCCTGGTAATAGGAGGCCCGGCTGTTGATCAGGAAGCGGTTAAAGGGTTCCCTGAGCCGGTTGGCACCGGTAAGCATTCCTAAAAGCGGGATTTTTGCCTCATTGACCAGGGGGATGATCCGCACGGTTGTCGGTGTTCCCACGTAGCAGAACAGGGAAAAAACCCCGTGTTCAGCAATGAGCTGCTGGGTATTGTAAAGGCATCGTGCAGGGTCGTATCCGTCGTCCAGGGCGATCAGATTGATTTTGCGGCCATGGATGCCGCCGGTTTCATTGATGTGGTTGATGTATGCCATTGCTCCGTGGAGCATGTGGGTGCCAAGGTATCCGGCATGGCCACCAAGGGCCAGGGAGGATCCGATGCGGATTTCGTCTGTTGTGATCCCGGTCTGGTTCTCCCCGGGAGAGAGAATGTCCTCTCCCCTGGTGCAGCCGAGTATCACCATGAAAACGAGCAGTATGCCAAGCCTTTGAATCACGGTTTTCCCCTGTGTTGAACCTGGGTTGTTCGTTTATCAAATTGTTAACAACCAATAAAACCAGGATAAATTAGCGGGCAGATAATGTCAATCTGCCAGGGTGTAGCAGGTAATTTTAGTTGATGATAGGTTTTAGCTATCACTAAACCCCTGGTCTTCCCCCATTGCAATGTTTACAATTCGGTCATAGTTTATTTCTAACACAGGACGGACAAGAGAATCCTGATAAATAAAAAAAACTAATTACGAATGAGGTAATATAATGACAAACCATAGAGAAGAAAATTATATTGAAAGTGACGATGAAAGAAGAGAAGGTCATGTGGACACCAGGCAGGCAAATTTTGAGTGTGAAAATCCTGACAGTCATCTTGGATGTGACCCGGGGATTGATGTTGCGGGATGATGGTTAATTGAAAACGGCAGAGCTTCAAAGTCAAAGGCAATACTTTTAATTGAAAAAAACTTATTAACGGGGTGATTCCATGACAAAAGAAAAAATTGATAATTTTGTTGAAAGTGAAGACGAACGAAATGAGGGCCATGTAGATACCAGACACCATAATTTTGAATGTGAGACACCTGACAAAAACCTTGGTTGTGATCCTGGAATTGATGTTGCCGGATGATGGGCATTAAAAGCAGGGCCTCTCTGAGGCTCTGCCATCTTTTTAAATTTAAAAATTAAATGTCTGACGAGCAGGCAATGACTGCTGCTCCTAACCCGACCTCCATAAATATAATTTTAAGATTTTTTCAGGGGTTTGCCAGGTCTGTATTGGCAAACCCTTTTCCTGTTTTTAAAAGACCCTGGTAGAGCTTAAGATCTTCAGGGGTGTCAATGTCAAACCAGGTTTTTTCAATTTTGACCGTCAGGCCCGATGCCCTGGCAAGGGTGGTTTTAAACACATCCGGGGTGCTCCATTCCATGTTTTCAAACAGGGGTAAAACCGAGATCCCCCGTTGACATCCGATCATGTAATAACCACCGTCCCTTGCAGGACCGATTACCATTTGATCGTTTACAAGATGGTTGAAAAAAAGGTTGACATCCCATGCGTTCACAAGGGGAATGTCGCTGCCCATTAAGATTACCCGGGAATATTGACGATCAAAGGACTCTTCAATGGCCCTTGCCATGCGTTCACCAAGGTCCCTGCCCTTTTGAACAAAAAAATTAAGATTGCTGCCGAATTTTAATCGATATTGGTCAATGGGCCGGCTGTCATCCACGTAACATGCCAGGTCATAACCCGCCGGGCCGGAGTGGAGTGTGGTTCCCTTGTCCAACGAACAATGAAATGTTTCTGAATGTAAAGCGTTGGCCGGCGTTTCCCATAAACGATCACAGGTAAGATCCAGAATCTGCTGTTTGACCAGTTCCTCGTATACCAGGGCCGATCGTTTGTATCCGATCTTACGGCCAAGTCTGGTTTTTACCCGGCCGGGTTCCGGGTATTTGATAAAAACGATCAACAGGTTTTCCATGGACGTGGGCTGATCCTTATTTTCCATCAATAGAATTTAATCAGAATTCGCGGGGGAACCCCAAGGTAGTAAAGCATGGCTATAATCGGATTGCGGACCATGGTCCAGCAAATTCCCTGGTTTATCCATCTTCTGGCAGAGGTCGACACCTTCTGGGGCAGGATTTTGAAGGGTTCCCCGGATTTTTTTATCTTCTGCATCAGGGCAATATCTTCCATCAGGGGAATTTCGTCAAACCCATGGATCCTGTTAAACAGCTCTTTTTTCAGGAAGATGGCCTGGTCTCCATAGGGAATTTTCGTGATCCTTGACCGGAACGAGGCAATTTTTGATATGAGTTTTATCAGGGGGTGTGAACTGTCGATGTGAAGATCAAAGGCACCGCCTGAAAATCCCTGGGCCAGAGTCTCCACGATCAGTCCATGGAAATCACGGGGCAGGCGGGTGTCTGCGTGGAGAAAAAGCAGGACATCTCCACGGGCCATGGCAGCCCCCGCATTTTGCTGAAGGGCCCGGCCCCTGGAAGCGGTGATTTTTTTGATGGCAGGCCAGGTTGTTTGGGCTTTGGATATCCGGCCAATGGTCGAACCTTCTGGATCGCCGTCCACCACAATGATTTCCATTTCCCGGTGTTTGGTTTGTTCAACAAGATCACACAGGAACAGGTCAATATCCGCCTCATGGAGCACAGGGACAATTGCAGTGAGGGAGATGGGTTGTTTTGTGTTTAGATCCATCTGCGGTAAAGCCTTGCCAGGGTCAGGTCCAGTACCAGAAACAGCAGCAAAGGCGGCACAAGGGAGAGAAGGGTGAGTGCCGAGGCAAGGGACCAGTCCGTTGAGTTGAGAAAGGGGAACAGATACCCTGAGTAGGAGGGCACACTGCCGCCGCCAATGAGAAACACCAAAAAATAGTCTGAGAATGCCACCAGAAAAACGATGGATCCCCCGGCCACCAGGGCAGGCAGCAGCTGGGGTATTTCAATTTCCCATAGGATCTGCCGGGAACCTGCCCCCAGGTTCCGAGCACAGGCCAGGGCATCGGGATCAATGGTGGCATACCCTGCCATCAGGGCCCTTAACATATAGGGATAGCTGTAGATGGAAAGGATCAGTGCCACTCCCAGATGGGTGTCGGCCAGACCCAGGCGGATGAAAATCATGTGGACGCCAATGGAAAAGGTCATGACCGGCAGCACGGCCGGGGCCAGCAGCAGGCTTTCAACCAGGCGCTGTCCTGGAAAATTCGATCGGCTCAATACCGATGCCGGCAGGAGGGAATAGACAATGGACATAAAAACCGCAGCCATGGAGTATAGAAACGACGATCCCATACTGGTAAGTATGCTGATGGCGTTTTTTTTCAGGTAGACCAGGGTTCTCAGATCCATGGTGTCGGGCAGCAGGGAGGGAAAGGCCCAGCGTCCGGCAAAGCTGTACAAGGCCAGCACCACCAGGGGAAGGACAAACAGGGTCCATATGAGCATCACCTTGGTCTTATCCCTGGTCATGCATCACTTCCGTTGTGTTTATGCCCCAGTTTATAGCTTATCTGAAAATAGACAACGGCCAGGAGGGCACAGATCAGAAACATAATCACCAGCAGGGCCATTGCCACGGGCCGTTCTGAAAGGTCGTGCATGAAATAATAGTTGTACACCTGGAGGCTCAGCATCCCGGGGTTGGCTGTTCCCAGGATATAGGGAATTTCAAAGGCCCCGAAGCTGTATATAAAGAGAATCAAAAAGGTGGTGACAAGGATCTCCCTTAGCTGTGGCAGAACCACCAGGAAAAAAATGCGCATCCTTCCGGCGCCCAGCTGTCGGGCCGTCTCAAGGTAGCGCCGGTCAAACTTCACCAGGACAGACATGGCCATGAGGGTGACAAACGAGCACTCTTTTGCCGTGTAAGCCGCAATCTCTCCAATGCCGTATCTGCTGAAAATCAGATTTGGAAACTCCTGGATGCCGGAAATAATGCCAAGGCTGTGGCAGATGGACGAAATGATACCTGACCGGCTGAGAAAAATCATGGTGATGAAGGCCACGGCAATGTGGGGCAGGATAATGGGAATTTTATACACCATGGTTTTAACTGCCATGGCAGGGGGCAGTTTCCATATGGTGTAGGCAAGTACGGTCCCGATCACAATGGCCAGGAAAGACGAGACCAGGGCCACATACAACGAGAACAGTATGGACAGGGTGAAATGGCCGTGGGTAATGATGATTTTATAGGCCGCCCAGATGGAATCATAGTGAACAAGGGGGTTCATCATTCCAAACGACTGGAAAAGGGTCACACCAATGCCGCCGACAAAGAACACGACAAAGGGCAGCAGTGCCGGTAAAAGTTTCAGATACGGCACCATGGTTTATTTTCCCAGCACGAACCGCTGCCAGTCGGTTTCCAGCCGTGTCAGGTACTCTGATGGAATTTCCGGAACTGCATTGCGGTTGAGAAGATCAATGTCAAGGGTGGCATCGCCAAGGTCAAGCTTGTCAAAATTCTGCCGTGCCTCTGTCGGCAGTTTTTCCATGTCAAGTACGGTAAAATCCCCCCAGTTAGCCGGGGTGTTTTTGGAAAGCTGGGCTTCGGGTGAAATAAGGAAATTGGCAACAACCATGGCGCCGTTGATGTTAGGGGTGTTGAAGGGTATGGCCGTAAAGTGATTATTGTAGATGCTGTTATGGTCCATGACAAAGGTACGAACGGTTGAAGGGTATTTGCCTTCCATGATCTTGTTGGCGGCATGGGCCTGGTAGTAGGACATATTGATATCCACCTCGCCCCGCTGGAAAAGAAGCTCCAGGGCCGTGCTGCCCTTGGGGTATGAGGTGCCCTGTTGCCAGAGATAGGGTTTTATCCGGTTCAGGTAAGTCCAGACAAGGGGGGATTTTTCAAGGTAGAGATCTTCGTCAAACCCATGCATGTATTGTTCATAACCGCCGGTGGTTGCGTAAAAGATCTGGCGGAGAAAGGCAGAACCTGTGAAGTCTGGCGGCTGGGCATAGGTAAACCTGCCCGGATGTCCGATCACCCACTCTTCAAGGGATGCCGTGCTGTCAAAGGGCCTTTCCATCTTTGCGCTGTCAAAAACAAAGACAAACTGGGCCTTGCCGTAGGGGACTTCATAGTTTTCAACGGGAAACCCAAAATCAAATTCAACGCTTTTGGGATCAATATATGCCTTGAAATTGGGCAGGCGGTCAGCAATGGGGCCGTAGAGAAGATCTGCCTGCCTGGCATTTTTGAAATTCTCACCATTGATCCATACAAGATCGATGGTACCCTTGCTTTTCCCGGCCTGTTTCTCCGTTAGAAGTTTGTTGACAAACACCTCTGCATCCATGGGCACCCGTTTGAGAACAATGTCGAATTGTTCCTTCACCTGTTTGGCCACATAGTCGTCAATCCAGGCGTTGATGGTGGCAGAACCGCCCCACATGTAAAAATTTACCTGGGTTCCCCGGGCCTTTACCAGGGCCTGGTCATGGGTAAGGGCCCCCTGTTGGGGCGTCTGTCTTTGGCAGGACAGGATCAAGAGAATCATCCCCAGCAGTAAAACTGTTTTTTTCATGGTTTTCTCCTCGTAGAATTCGATGGATCAAGAGATCAACCCTGTCTCCTGTTTGAAACCCGTTATAAAGGGTATGAACCTGGAACACGGCAGTGCCGCATTGCAAATGATAGCTGATGTTTGTTCCTAAAAAAACGATCTGGACGATCGTCCAATGGCCCTGGCTGTTGGAAGAAATTGTTGCCGCCTCGGCCCTGAAGTAATAATTTCCCGTGGAAAAATCCAGGTCTTCTCCTGACCCATTGTTTTTGATCGTCAGTTTCCCGGCAGTTTCCGGTGTCAGCCGGTTCACAGGGCCCAGAAAGGCTGCGGCCTCGATGGATAGGGGTTCATGAAATACCCGGTCCACCCGGTCAAACTGAACCAGCCGGTTGTCGAGCATGATGCCGATGCGGTCGGACATGCTGAAGGCCTCTTCCTGGTCATGCATTACACAGATGGTCGTGGTGTGGAACTGTTTCTGGGTGTTGCGGATAAAAAGAGCCGTGTCCGCCTTGAGATTCTTATCAAGGTTGGCAAAGGGCTCGTCAAGGAGCAGTACCCCTGGATTGATCACCATGGCCCTTGCAATGGCCACCCGCTGCTGCTGACCGGCACTGAGTTGTTTGGGATACTGGCCGGCCTTTTCCCGGACCTGGAAGCAGTCGAGCATCTCCATTACTTTTTTCTGGATCACCTGTCTGCCTGTTTTTGTTGCCCTGAGTCCGAATGCTACATTATCAAATACCGTCATGTTGGGAAAGAGAAGAAAATCCTGGAATACCATGACCGCAGGGTTTTTATCTCCTGGTTCTGTGTTAAAGATAAGGTCTCCGGAATCAGGTGTTTCCATGCCTGCAATGATTTTTAACAGGGTGGTTTTACCCACACCCGACGGTCCGATAAATGAGATGATATCTCCTTTTTCCGCCGTAAAACTGATGTTATTCAGCACCTGTTTTCCGTTAAATGATTTGCTGATCCTGGTTAATTTAAAAAACATTCAATGTCGCCCAGGTAGGTTTTGATCTTATCAAAGGTGACCCTGTCCTTGAGGACCCGCTTGGGGTCTGTGTATTCAACAAAGGCCATGAAACACCAGCTCAATGCCCTGAGCAGGATGGTTTGTTCAAGGAGGGCGGTTTTAAACGCAAGTTCTTCAAAGGAGAAATCAGGCGAAATCAGACGGTAATATGCCCTGAGAAAATTTGTGCGCTGTTCCGGAGTGAATCTGAAATCGGACTTCCACAGGGTGGTGGTGGGAATGAGAAAATGGGCAAGATCCTGGTACCTGCACGATACAACGGCTTTTTCCCAGTCCACTAGGAAGCCTTTGGTTTCCTGGATGATGAAATTCCCCGAATTGACCTCGGTGTTGACCATGCACAGGGGCTCATTGTCGAACAGTGTCCCACTATCCTGGTTGAGCCGTAAAATCTGTTCATGGTAGTCGAGGAGACGCTGTTTCTGCTCTGCCATGGGATGGTCGGTAAATTTATTGATCAGTTGAAAACTTTCGTCTGCGATATCCTGGATGGGCGTACTCTGAATCACCAGGGCCTGTGACACAGGCAGGCAATGGATGGCGGCAAAGATCCGGGGAACGTGGTCGAGATCCCTGGCAAAGTCAAAGGGTCTGCCCGGGATGAATTCCATTAGCATCACTCCGCCAAGGGGGGAGTCGGACGCTGCAAAAAAAGGTCTGGGGGTGACGCCAGAAGGTTCAACCGCCTTTAGAACATTATACTCGTATCTGATTTGATCCGCCTGATTGATCTGGCTGCCGTGGTTGATGCGAAAGAGATACTTCTTACTGCCTGCAACCACCAGATGGTTCTCATTGTACTCTCCGGCAGCAAGGAAGGATACCCGGTCCACCCGGTCAAGCCAGCCGTTTTCCAGGATAATATGTTCAATGGTTGTTGAAATAGTCAGTCTCTCCATGGGTCAGATTTGGCTTGTTTTCCTTATTTTTCATACACCCGTTTCGGGCACGGGCTTATGTACTCAGGTTATTGCTCTGCAATATACGTTGATGGGGAAAATCAGTCAAGAAAAGGGTTGAATCCATTGTATTTTATGCACGACCGTTTCAGAACGGTCTGTGGCGGTTTCAGGCGGGATTGAATTTTTATATGATTATCAGGCTTTTCTTATTGCCTTTTTTGCTGGTCTAATAATTGTTTTCTGATAAAAAGTGCAATAAAAAAAGCCTGACCCCGTCCACCAAGGCTTAAGTCAACGAAAGTTGAGAATTTAATTTTTGATATATGCCTAAAAGTGATATATTTACTTGAATCGGTACTAAAATCTGCGGCCCTAATAAAGGACGGGCAAACCCAATGGATACACCTATATCATCATCCTTTGACATTAAACCTTTTTTCCCGTTGAGGACCCAAAAATGCTCTTAAAATCGTTTCGCCTTGAAATAGTCAACAACCACTGTATTCCCGGCGCCATGAGCGTCAACGGCATTGCCCGTCTGGACCAGGATGTGGGGTGCGTCATCCCTTATCTGAATACGGCACTTGGAGGGAGTCAGTACGTAAAAGATCCCCCGGCCGTCACTTTTAAGACCGAGGGCCGCTTAATTTCGGTTCAGCCAGACCGGATCACGGTCAACGCGGTGAAGGACCGGGAACAGGCGTTGAAAATCGTTGAATGGATTCGCCGTGAAATCAACGAGACTTGGGACAATCGAGATGAGATCAGGCCGAGTTATAAAAGCCCGAAGAAGCCAGTTGTGATTGAAATTTTAAAATATCTGCCCAAAACCAATTGCCGGGAATGCCGGGAACCGACCTGCCTGGTTTTTGCCCTGCGGCTTGCCGAAGGCGCCAAAAGTATGGATGCCTGTCCGTATCTGGAGGGTGAGTCGAAAACAGCTTTGGAAACATACCTGTCTGAATTTATTTTCGACGACTGACCGGCCGTAATCCGGCAACACGACGGGGTTTCACCTCAGCCGGCGTCGGCCCTCATTTGGGCAGCAATTTCCTTAATAAGTTGAATGTGGCATGGTGACAGGCCTGAAAGTTACCATAACAACCGTTATCTGTGGCGAATATGGATTTTATTATTCATTCTTTGAGATGAGAATTTTTAATTGATTGCAGATTATCCCTTACCATTTTCGTTTTTGGATGATTCTTTCCCAAGTTTTTTTCAAAAACGGTTAATGATTTTTCTAAATACTCAATCGCCTTTTCATACTTGTTTAGGGAGTGCCATACCCCGCCCAGATTGTTCCAGCGTAAGGCCACCTTCGGATGTTCAGGCCCGTAGGTTTTCAAGTCAGATGCCAGGGCTTTCTCGTAATACTCAATCGCCTTCTCATACTTGTTTAGGGAGTGCCATACCATGCCCAGATTGTTCCAAGTTCTGGCTACATCCGGATGCTCCGGCCCGTAGGTTTTTAGGTCAGATGCCAGGGCTTTCTCGTAATACTCAATCGCCTTCTCATACTTGCCCGGGGATTCCCATGCCACGCCCAGATTGTTCCAAGTTCTGGCTATATTCGGATGCTCCGGCCCGTAGGTTTTCAGGACCGATGCCAAGGTTTTCTCGTAATACTTGATCGCCTTCTCATACTTGCCCAGGGATTCCCATACCACGCCCAGATTGTTCCAAATTCTGGCTATATTCGGATGCTCCGGCCCGTAAGTTTTTAGGTCAGATGCCAGGGCCTTCTCATAATACTTGATCGCCTTCTCATGCTTGCCCAGGAAGGTCCACGCCAAGCCCAGCTTATTCCAGTCCATGGCCACCATCGGATCCTCCGGCCCGTAGGCTTTTAGGTCCAATGCCAGGGCCTTCTCGGAATACTCAATCGCTTTCTCGTACTTGCCCAGGGATTGCCATGCCGAACCCAGATTGTTCCAGTCAATGGCCACCATCGGATCCTCCGGTCCGTAGGTTTTCAGGTCAGATGCCAGGGCCTTCTCGTAATACCCGATCGCTTTCTTGTACTTGCCCAGGGATTGCCATGCCGAACCCAGATTGTTCCAGTCAATGGCCACCATCGGATCCTCCGGTCCGTAGGTTTTCAGGTCAGATGCCAGGGCCTTCTCGTAATACTCAATCGCCTTCTCATGTTTAGCCAATGTGTGTAAAATGAATCCCAAACTGGTCAAATATAAACTATTTTCCTGGTCATATTTAACCGCTTGTTCAAAATAGTGCAGGGCTTCCTTGTATTCTAATTTGAGTTCCTTGACAGAACCCAGTTCATAGGCACTTGCAGCGGCGTTTTTTCTGTTCTCCTCAATTTTTTTAAGGCTATTATTAAAGGATTGTTCCAGGAGTTTTTCCGCACCGTCCAGATATCCTGCCTTTAATTTATCTTTCGCTTGGGCTATAAGTCGGTCGTCACTGGAACGAGTATCTAATCTTTCCTCCAGTTCCCGGTATTTTCTTTTCCAGTCGTCAATGATTTTATCCCGATTTTCAAGGGCAATGTCTTTTTCGTCGAGTGTTTTCAGAAGACGGTCCAAGGCTTTTTGAGGGATTCCTGGATGGATAACATTACCATCCCCGACAATCGTCGTATTGCTGGATCCCAAGACAGTTATTGTGGTCTGAGAAGGTTGTGAAAATGAATTCCAAATTGATACAACAGTAATTATAAATCCGACAATCCCAAGGTAGGCGCTGATAACACTAAATTTTTCGGGTGTGCTCCATTTTTTCCATTGCTCCTTTCCTGGGATCAGCAACCACACTGCCCAATGCTCTTTAGAGGGGAATGATAGACGCAAGTCGGCTCCTTTTTCTCTCAATTATCAGTTTGATTGTGATTAATATAAATTTCACAAAGGGCGACTCACGTCAAGAAAATAGGCCCACTGTGAACCGCTACCCGCGTCTAAATTAAAAGCCTGTTAAGAAGGTATACCTTATTGACAGTCTATAAAACCCCGTTAAAAAGGTTGTTTTTTTAATTGTTGACACTGTTTCTAAAAAGGTTTAAGAGTTTGTTGACAGTTAAACAGGAATTTTTACCGGGAAGGATGTCATGACGATTTTTACTTATTCCAGAGTCAGCACTTTAGACCAGAATACAAAGATGCAGGTGGAAGCGTTAAAGGTTGCTTACCCTGATGCAGTCCATCGCCAGGAAAAGAAGTCAGGCACAACGACCAGGGGCCGTGAAGTCCTGAACCTACTTTTGGATATGATCAACCAGGGCGATAAACTTGTGGTTTGGAAGCTGGACCGCTTGGCAAGGAACACCGGGGATCTATGCAAAATAGTTGATCACCTGGAAAGCAGGGGGGCTTCCCTTGAAATCCTGGATCAGAAGATCGACACCAGTACAGCCACTGGCAAGGCATTCCTTCAAATGCTCGGAGTATTCGCAGAATTTGAAACCAATCTTAGAAAGGAACGCCAGCTTGCAGGCATTGCAGTAGCCAAGGCCAATGGCAAGCACCTGGGGAGAAGATCATCCCTCACAGGCGATCAAAAGCAAGAAATTCAGGTAAAGAATAAAGCCGGGATGAACCCCACCACATTATCCAAGGAATACGGAGTTAGTCGTGGGACCATCTACAACGTTTTAAAGGAGACTGCATATGGGAGTCGTTGCTGAATTTGAACGATCCCTTTATAGTGGACCCCGAAAACTGGACAATATGTTAAGATAAAATATAATAGTCTGGAAACCATTGAGGGATAGAACTGGCATCGTGATGACCTTATTGATTCTGGCCAGCACCCAGGGATTCTGGGAGGTGTTGTCCGAAGGTTTGCTGGTGCTCGAAGATCCCCCAGGCTATCGATCGCTGTATGGAAACATTTCCATGTTTGCCCGGACCATTTTTTGGATGGCAGGAGCAGCGTTGACGGTTGCTGGTTGGGTGGCTGTCATGAAGCAACTACCATTCTGAGCAGTTATTTAATCTACGGCTCTTGGACGATTAGAGAACAAATTCTATCAAAATAAAGGAGAGAGATTACATGCATGTCGGAACATGGGGACTGGCCGTCATTGTCATAGTAATGGTCTCATGGCTGCTGTACCGCTACCTGGCGCCCCAGAACTGGAAGGAATGGTCGCATGCCGGTGTGGTTCAGGCCTTTATCATTGCATTCTATGCAGAGATGTACGGGTTTCCTCTGACCATCTACTTCTTGGCCAGGTTTTTCGGCCTTGATGTGAAGTGGAGAGAGGGAGGAAACCTTTGGGAACAGATATTCGGCACGCCGGTAGCGCATCTTGTCGCAATGGTCATCGGCTACATCATCGTTTTCGCAGGAGCGACGCTCGTAGCGGATGGATGGCGGAGAATCCATCAAGCCCGGTCGGAATTAAACAAATCAATCATGAAAAAAAATCGGGTTATAATGACTGGCGGCTGCCCAATATCCGCGAACTGGAAAGTCTTATTGACATCAATGCTCATTCTCCAGCCATTGCCGGAAAAGATCAGTTTAAATCTATCCGTTCTTTTTACTGGTCTTCAACAACCAGTTGTTATGAGCCTGCCTATGCCTGGACACTATATACAGAAGACGGCAACATTGGCATCGGATACAAGCAGCATCCTGAATTCCATGTCTGGCCGGTCAGACGTAGACAATACATTCTCATAAAAGGAAAATAGAATATGAATAAGGATAATAAGCATCATCACGAGGATCAAACACCTCATCCGGATAAAGCGGCAGAGGGAAACGCCTTGAAAGATCCGGTCTGCGGTATGGACGTCGGTAAGGACAGCCCGCATCATGCCGACCATGGAAAAGAAAAAATCTATTTTTGCAGCGAGCATTGTCTGAAAAAATTTGTAGAAAACCCATCAGCTTATCTGACAAAACAGGAACAACGTGCAAAGAATGTAAAACAAAAAAACCATGCTTCCCCAAAAAAGGCAGGTCTCTACACTTGTCCCATGCATCCGGAAGTAAAACAGACCGAGCCGGGAAGCTGCCCGAAATGCGGTATGGCTTTGGAGGCTGAAACTCCGGAAACGTCTGTCAGCAAACAATGGACCTGCCCCATGCATCCGGAGGTTTTACAGGACCGGTCCGGCAGTTGTCCAAAGTGTGGCATGGCTTTGGAACCAAAGGGTGGGACCGGGCAGGAGGAAGAAAACGCGGAACTGGCAGACATGCGTCGCCGATTCTGGGTTAGCCTGATCCTTACCCTTCCGGTTTTTATGATGGCCATGAGCGACCTGATCCCCGGCAACCCATTGGCACGGATCGTTTCGAAAAATGTCCTTGTCTGGATCGAATTGGTGTTGGCCACACCCGTCGTGTTCTGGTGCGGCTGGCCATTTCTGGTGCGGGGCTGGCAGTCAGTCGTTTCCTGGAATCTCAATATGTTCACCCTGATTGGACTGGGTGTGTCGGTGGCTTACATCTACAGCCTTATCGCGGCCATATTTCCAGAAATATTCCCGGCCTCCTTCAGGGGAAAAGAGGGCACGGTGGCTGTTTATTTTGAAGCCGCTGCCGTCATCGTTACTCTGATTCTGCTGGGGCAGGTTATGGAATTGAAGGCCCGTGGCCAGACCAGCTCTGCCATCAAAGCTCTGCTGGGGCTGACTCCGAAAACCGCCCGAATCATTCGAGATGATGGCGCTGAAGAAGATATTCCACTTGAACAGGTGGAGCCTGGCGATAAGCTGCGGGTTCGGCCGGGCGAAAAAGTACCGGTTGATGGAGTCGTCGTTGATGGAAAAAGCTCGATCGACGAGTCAATGGTCACGGGTGAATCCATACCGGTAGAGAAAAATCAGGGCGATAAATTGATCGGAGCAACGGTCAACAGTACGGGAACTATGATCATGGAAGCCAAAAAGGTAGGGGCCGAAACCCTGCTGGCTCAGATCGTTCATCTGGTTTCCGAAGCCCAGCGCAGCCGCGCCCCCATCCAGAAAGTGGCCGATGTTGTGGCTGGATATTTTGTGCCGGCAGTCGTCGGCTCAGCCATCATTACATTTATTGTGTGGAGTATGTTCGGACCCGACCCGAAAATGGCGCATGCTTTAATCAATGCGGTAGCCGTACTAATTATTGCCTGCCCCTGCGCCCTGGGTCTGGCAACCCCCATGTCGATCATGGTGGCTACCGGCAGGGGCGCCTCCATGGGGGTCTTGTTCAGAAATGCTGAGGCCATCGAAGTCATGCGAAAAATCGACACCCTGGTCGTGGATAAAACCGGAACGCTCACCGAAGGCAAGCCCAAGGTCGTTGCTGTCAGCACAGTTGCTGGCGGCAATGAAACGGAAATGCTGCGTTTGGCGGCAAGTCTTGAGAAAGGCAGTGAACACCCTTTGGCGGCGGCTATTGTGAATGGCGCCGAAGAAAAAGGGATAGACCTGGTCGAAGCCGTCGATTTTGAATCGGTGACCGGAAAAGGTGTCAAAGGAAGCGTGGACGGCAAACAGATTGCCTTTGGTAATATCAAACTTTTTGAGAAATTAAAGATAGATGTTCAGGAACTGGCTTCAAAAGCCGAAACCATGCGTAAGGATGGCCAGACCGTTATGTTTGTCGGAGTTGACGGGAAGCTCGCCGGCCTGATCGGCGTGGCAGACCCGATCAAGGAAACCACTGCCGAGGCGATCAAACTGCTTCATAAGGACAATATCCGCATTGTCATGTTGACCGGTGACAGCAAGACCACGGCCCAGGCGGTGGCTGCAAAGCTCGATCTGGATGAAGTGGTGGCAGAAGTACTGCCGGGCCAGAAAGCCGAAGCCGTCAAAAAATTTCAGGATGCCGGCCGGATTGTGGCCATGGCCGGAGACGGCGTCAACGATGCACCAGCTCTGTCCCAGGCCCACGTCGGTATTGCCATGGGCACCGGTGCGGATATCGCTATGGAAAGTGCAGGCGTCACTCTGGTCAAGGGTGACCTCAGGGGCATTGTCCGTGCCCGTCTGTTGAGCAGTGCCACCATGCGCAACATCAAACAGAATCTGTTTTTCGCTTTTATATATAACTCGGTGGGGGTGCCCATCGCAGCCGGCGTGCTGTACCCGGCTTTTGGCCTTCTTTTGAGCCCGATGATCGCGGCGGCTGCTATGAGTTTCAGTTCCGTTTCGGTCATCGGCAATGCGCTGCGGTTGCGCAAAACAAAGATTTGAAGCGTTTTCAATGCTTCAAATCCGGATGCCTTGCAGAGAAGTGGTGTGACAACAAACATAAGATTAAAAAATGGAGGGAACGATGAAAACGCGGTACGGAAATTTCTTACACAAACGGACCCGAATCGAATGACTGGATGATGATGGGAGGGCGTATGGCATGTGTTTCGTGTCACGGCCTCAATGGACTGTTGCTGATAACGGAATTCTGGGGTTGTCCGTTCCGGCAGTCGGTCTGCCAGAGGGCTGAAGCTCAGCTTTTCCTGTGGTTGTCAATCGCAGGTATAAAGACGCGGACTCCCAATATAAAGTTTTCCAAAGAGAGACCGGTATATTATTTCGTGCTGGCCTTTATTATGGCGTTTTTTCCCGCAATGCGAACAGGAACTATCGTTTTCATTGATATCTCCTCCCCAGGGAAAGATGTTTGTGTCATCCCTGTTTCTCCGTACTTTTTATTCTTTCAAATGGTAATAAATTATTTTATCTCATACTCAAAGCTGTCCATGAGTTTTGTACCATTCACCAGGGCCTTGGCTGAAATAGTATAAACTCCTTTCTGCTTCATGTCCGCGGTGATGCCGAATCCCATGCCCATCTTCATGGCCATGGCTTTCTGTGCTGTACCCGCAGCATCCTTGATCAAAAATCCAACAGTTCCCTTGAGGACGGGGGTGTGGTTTTTGTCTATGATATAGAGCATGATATGATGGGGTTTCTCCATATCCATTTTTTCCATATCATCGCCTTTCTGCCCGTCACCTTTCTTTTCCCTTAGATCCATAAGATAATAGGAGAGCATATAGCCCACCACCACGGATTCATGGAAAAGGTTCCCGATCCTGTCTGATGCGGACATGTCATTTCCTGCCATCTTCTGATCCGGCATTTTCTGACCTGTCATTTCACTGCCTGCAAGGGCAGGGCTTGTTATAATAAGAGAAAAGAGAACTGATATTGCAATTTTTTTTAAAATCTGTTTCATGGAGCAACTCCTTTTTTTTATGATTCGTTGGTAAGGTTCTTTTTTTTGATTTCCCATGTTTTCCACATGTCGTAGAGCACGGGGATGATGATAAGGGTCATGATTGTGGATGAGATAAGGCCTCCGACCATGGGTGCTGCAATGCGCTTCATGATCTGGGAACCGGCCCCGGCTCCATACATGACAGGTAATAGTCCGATAAGAGTTGTGGCAACTGTCATGATCTTGGGGCGGACCCTGTCCACAGCCCCTTCAATAATGGATGACTGAAGATCTGATGCATTGTTCATAAGGTTTTGATCTGTTCTTCGTTTAAAAACTTCATCCAGATAGACGAGCATGACAATGCCTGTTTCAGTGGCAAGGCCTGACAGGGCGATAAAGCCGACTCCAACTGCAACGGACATGTTATATCCAAGGAGGTAGATGAGCCAGAATCCTCCCAAAAGTGCGAAGGGCAGGCTTGCCATGACGATGATAACTTCAACGATATTGTTAAAGTGGATAAATAGCAGGATGAAAATCACAAGAAGTGTTGCCGGAACGATAATGTTCAGGGTTTTTCTCGCCTTTTGCATATACTCATACTGCCCGGACCAGATAAGAGAATATCCCGGGGGTAGCTTGATCTTCTCATCCACAAGCTTTCTGGCCTGTTTGACATAGGTGCCGATATCCATGTCGCGAATATCCACAAAGACCCAGGCGGTGCGTTTGGAATTTTCGCTCTTTATACCGGCCGGCCCCTTGTGGATGGAAATATCGGCAAGCTGGATAAGGGGAATCTGGGCCCCCGAGGGTGTTGGTACAAAAACCCGTTTGATCATTTCGATATTATCCCTCATCTCCCTGTTGTAGCGAAGGTTGACAGGATAACGTTCAAGGCCTTCAATGGTATAGGTGACATTCATGCCTCCTATGGCGGTTGTAATGATGTCCTGGACATCCTGGACCAGAAGGCCGTAACGGGCGATCTCCTCTCTTTTGATGGTGAAATCAAGATAGTTTCCGCCGGTAACACGTTCTGAAAATACAGAACGGGTGCCTTCTTTATCTCTTAGAAGCCTCTCTATATCTTCACCAATACCTGCCAGTGTCCCAAGGTCGGGTCCCATGATTTTGATGCCTACAGGGGTCTTGATACCTGTGGAGAGCATATCGATCCTTGTCTTAATGGGCATGGTCCAGGCATTGGTCACCCCCGGGAATTTGACGGCCCGGTCAAGTTCGTCGGAGAGTTCACCCATGGTGAGATACCTTTCCTCCGGCAATATCCAGGAGAGTGAGGCTTTAATAAACCCTGGCCACCCTGAAAAAAATCGAGCCACCTTTTTTTTGCGCCATTCATGGATGATCTTTCCCTCCACCTTTTCCGGCAGGATAAAGGTCAACGGTCGTTTAGCCCAGACAGGCCAGTCTGAAAAAAACCGGTTTTTATATATTGTTTCGTATTCCACCTGGGGTCTTAGCATGATCACAGTTTCTATCATGGAGAGGGGAGCAGGATCTGTAGATGTCTCTGCCCGGCCAATCTTTCCAAGAGTGCTTTTGACTTCGGGAAATCTTTTTATTATTTTATCGGTCTGCTGCAAAAGTTCACGGGCCTTGGTAATGGAGATCCCGGGCAGGGTGGTTGGCATATATAAAAGATCCCCTTCATTCAGAGGCGGCATAAACTCGCTTCCAACGCGGGTCATGGGATACCAGGTGACTGCAATGGCGACAATGGCGATGAGAACAGTTATCTTTCGCCATTTCAGCACAAGCTTAATGACCGGCATATATATTCGGATTAAAAAACGGTTCAGGGGGTTTTTTCCTTCGGGTATTATTTTCTGGGAAATGAGGCATATCCCGAGAAACAGGGAGAAGCCAAGGGCAAAAACAAGGCTTTTATCTGCAAGCTTAACACCTGCAAGGCCGGCAGAGATAACGGCCAGAGGAGGTCCTGCCATGGCAAGAATCCAGATATTTCTTCGTTTGCTTTTTGAAAGTTTCGGATCAATGGTCTCTTCCCTTACAAAAAAGGTCATGAGCACGGGAATAATGGTGATGGCAAGAATGGAAGATGCGGCCATGGCTGTTGTCTTGGTGTAGGCCAGGGGGCGGAACAGTCTGCCGGATTGTTCCATGAGGCTGAAGACCGGCAGAAAAGAGACAGTGATGATCAAAAGGCTGAAAAACAGCGCAGGTCCGACCTCTTTGGATGCATCAATAATTATCTGCTGGTGACTTTTCCTGCCCTTGTCCCTTTCCAGGTGTTTATGGGCATTCTCCACCATGACAATGGATGCATCCACCATGACGCCAATGGCAATTGCAATGCCGCCAAGGCTCATGATATTGGCATTGATGCCAAAGGGATACATGATCAGAAAGGACATCAATATTCCCACTGGAAGGGTAAAAATGGCCACAAAAGCAGACCTGAAGTGGAGAAGGAAGAGGATGCAGATCAGTGCCACAACGGTCATCTCTTCGGTGAGCTTGCCTTTAAGCGTTTCAACTGCCCGCTCGATCAGGGAGGATCGGTCATAGCCTGCAATGATCTCAACACCTTCAGGCAGGCCTTTTTGAAGTTCTTTTAATTTCTCTTTGACCCGTTCGATGACTTTGAGGGCATTTTCCCCGTACCGCATGATAACAATGCCCCCAACTGTTTCGCCTTCACCGTTCCATTCAAGGATTCCCCGTCGAAGTTCCGGACCTATCACGATATCGGCAACATCCTTTAACAAGACCGGCGTCCCCTTATCGTCAACGGAGACTGCAATCTGTTTAATATCTTCAATGGATTTGATATATCCAAGGCCCCGGACCATGAACTCTGTTTCACCCATTTCAATGAGTTTTCCGCCCACATCCGAGTTGGAGCGTTGAATGGCCTCTTTAATCTTCCGTATGGAGAGATTGTAGGAGGCAAGCTTGTTGGGATTAACCTCCACCTGGTACTGCTTGACAAACCCGCCGATGCTTGCCACCTCGGATACCCCGGAAACTGCGGTTAATTCATATCTTAAAAACCAGTCCTGGATGGATCTGAGTTCCTGAAGATCGGTTTTGCCGGTGGTGTCCTTTAAAATATATTCATATACCCATCCGACCCCGGTTGCATCAGGACCTAGGCTTGGCGTAACACCAACCGGCAGTCTGTCTGACACAAAGTTGAGATACTCCATGACCCTGGATCTTGCCCAGTAAATATCGGTACCATCCTCAAAGATAAGGTATACAAAGGAATACCCAAAAAATGAGTATCCCCGGACAACCTTGGCAAAGGGTACGCTTAACATGGCAGTTGTCAAAGGATAGGTGACCTGATCCTCCACCACTTCGGGGGCTTGTCCAGGGTATTGTGTATAGATTATCACCTGGACGTCGGAAAGGTCCGGGATGGCATCAAGCGGGGTGTTTATCATGGCCAGGATTCCTGCGACAATGACAAAAAAGGTTGTCAGGAGGACCATGAATTTATTGTTAACCGACCATTCTATTATCCTGTCTATCATAGGGATCCCTTTTTATTTCATGTCCTTGAAAAAGTCGTCCTTGGGTGTCATGTCATCAAAAAAGTCGTCCCCTTTGCCGCTCTCCTTGACCTTCTCGGCGGGCTTGGATTTTGACTCAATCATTTTCTGGATAGCCTCCTTGAGTCTTGATTCAGAATCAAGCAGAAACTGCCCGGAAACCACGACTGTTTCCCCAGGTTTAAGGCCTGTCAAAACCTGTACCTTTCCCTCCGCAAGATAGACCCCTGTTGTTATTTGCCTGGGGGTGAATTTCCCCATCCCCTTTGAGATAAAGACCAACTTTTTTTCACCTGAATGGATAATGGCCGCAGAAGAGATGAACATCCCCGTTTTGCCGGCTCCAGTATCAATCTTTATCCTGGCAAACATGTCAGGTTTCAGTTCAGAATCCTTGTTTTCAAAAGAGACCCTGAGAACCACATCCCGTGTTTTTGGCTGGAGATAGGGAAAAATATAGGCGATCTTTCCCCTGTAAATTTTTTCCGGGCTGTAGGAGAGAGACATTTCAACCGATTGTCCCAGATAAACAAGGTTTTGTTCATATTCAAAGATGTGGGCCTCAACCCATACATGGGAGAGATCAGATATGGTAAAGAGGCTCGCGCCGGATCGTACAAATTCGCCTTCAATTACATTCTTATGGGTAATAACTCCCTGGAAGGGAGATCGCATGATCAGGGTCTTCTGGACAATGCCGGTTTTTTCAATGGCCGCAATTTCAGTGTCTGAAATATCAAAATATAGGAGCCTTTTTCTCGCTGAGGCCAGAAGTTCCTGGTTCAGATTTGTCCGGTTCTTTTTGTAATTTTTGAAAACTGACAGGTACTCCTCCTGGGAGGAGAGAAGGTCGGGGGAGTATATTTCATAGAGGGGATCTCCCTTTTTTACAAAAAAACCGGTATAGTCGGCATTAAGTTTTTCAATCCATCCGGAGACCTTCTGGCTTACAACCCCGGTTCTTGTTTCGTCAAAGGTTATATGACCATAGGTCTCAATGGTATGGTTTAACGGCCCTTTTTCAACTACTTCGGTTTTTAGTCCCATGTTCTGCTCTACAACAGGATCAATATTTATGTCCACCCCGCCCACAAGTTCATCTTCATACACCGGGACAAGATCCATGCCCATCTTGCTTTTGCCTGGCTCATCATAGATTTCAGTTGGATCCATGGGGGCTTTCCAGTAGACTATTTTTCGGTCACCACTCTTGTTCTCCTGGGGTACCTTATCTTCGTAAACCGGGACAAGATCCATACCCATCTTGCTTTTGCCTGGTTCTTCATAGATCTCAGTCGGGTCCATGGGGGCCTTCCAGTAGATGATCTTTCGTTCGGCTGTTACTTTATCAGCGGCGTTTTCAAGGGTGCTGCCAGATCCATATATAGATCCCGGGGCCCTTGTCTGGGGTTTGGGCTCTTGCGTTGTGCCGGTGAATGTTAAAATTAAAAAAACAGCAATCCCGGTGATTAAAGCCGTGACAGCTATTGTCATACCCATGAGCTTCTTATTCATCTTTTTCCCCTGCATATGCGTTTCTTTAAAATTTTTTACCAATAATTTTTTCCAGTAAAGCCGTTGAAGTGGCGAGATCAGTCTGCTTTTTTGCAATGGCAAGTTTTACGTTAAGCCAGGAGTTATAGGAATCAATGGCTTCGGCAAAAGGTATGGACCCTGATTCATACTCCCCTGTGGATACATCCAGGGCCGATTTTGAGAGGGGGAGTATCTGTTTTTGATAAAGGTCAAGCTCCCGTCTGGTTTTATCCGCATTAAACCAGGCTTCCCGCACCATAAGTAGAGTTGAGTTCTCCTCTTGAACAAGGGTCTCTTTAAGGCTTGAGAGGTTCTCTCTTGTCTGTTTTAACCAGGGGGCATCCACCCCATACCAGGGTTTTATAGGGCTGTTGTTTTTCATGGCGGCCATGGTCTTTGTACTAAAGGGTTTTTCTGGCGCATCGGTTCCCACACTTCTCACCATATCATTCTCAAACGTTGAAAAGCCGAGGGTGAAGGGCGCCTGGATCATGGATTCCGACATTTCGATCATGTTTTCAAGTTTAGATATCTGATGCCGGATGGTGTTTAATTCCTGTCGGTATTTTATGGCAACTGGATAAAGCAGTTCTGGTTTGGCGGTTTCTCCCGGAAGCGTGCTTAAAAAAGCCTTTCCAACCCTTGTGTCGACAGGCAGGTTCAAAAGTTCAAGTATCCTGATCTCAATGTTTTTCTTCTGAAAGTTAAGGGTGACAAGGTCTTCCTTTAGTATCTCAATATTGATATTTATTTTTATAACATCCTGGAAACTGGTTTTTCCGCTTTTGTAAAGGGTCTCAGCCACATCCTTGAGGCGGTCGAACGCCGCAATGGTCTCAGATTTTATCCGGGTTGAATTTTCAATAAAAACAAGATCCCAATAGGCATTCTCAATGTCGGTAATTACCCCTTTCCGGACAATTCTCATCTTCTCGTTGAGAACTTCCACCTCATCCCGGATAACCCGTCCCTTAAGGGCTGTCAACCCGGGCGAAGGGTAGGTCAGCTTTATTGCGTCCTTTGTCTTAAGGGGTCCTGTTTTGTTGTTTACGCTCTTTGTGAATGTCAGATACAATCTTAGATTATCATCCAGGGCCAGGATCTGGTCAAACGACTGCATCTCGGCCGTTATTTTTTTTTGGGCCGCAAGAATTGCCGGGTTTCTAAGGGCGGCCATGAGTTGGATCTCTTTTAATACTATCGTTTTCTTTATGCGGTTTTCAGCGGCTTCCCTATCATTGCCAGTTTGTGAAATGTCACTGAAGGCTTTGGGGGGAAGATCGGAAGCAAAAAGGAGTCTGTTAAGTTCCTGGCTCTCTTCCTGATAGGTCTTTTCCGGATAGGTCTCTTCAAGGAGTTTTATCCGGGAAACTTCGGGTGCTGCAGCAATGGACGCCCCAGCGCCTGTTGTACCAGAAATCCCTTTATCTTCAAGGGGAGTAAAAAAAAACTGATCAGGGGTATATTCTTCAAGGTCTCGTTTCATCCCGTCATAATCGGCGTACAGGGGATAGAGAGGCAGCACACAGAAGATAATGAGTCCTGTTATGATTTTTTTCATGAATTATCTCCCAGGGGTGTGTTTTTTTTTCTGTCCAGAATCACCCCGGCCAGCTGCTCAAGCTGGACAAGGGCCTTTCCATAATCTGCCTTTGCCCTTTCAAGGGATAGCTGAAAATTGTAGGCGGTCGCCTGGAGCTCAAGAAAATCGGCAAAACCTGCCTCCCCTTCCCGGAACCAGGTCTCTGCTGTTTGAATTGAGGTGAGGCCCTGGGGGATCAATTCCTTTTCATAAAGAACAATCAGTCGTTTTGAATTCTGAAGCCTGAACCAGAGCCGGCTTATCCTGGCCTTTGTCGTGTTGACCATGGCAGCTCTGTCGGCCGTTGCCATTTCTTTGACTGCCAGGGCCTTTTGCTTCTGGCTGTCGTTCCTGCTGAACCACAGGGGAAGGTTCATGCCGAACTGGATGCCAAGGGCATCATCCCCGGCATCCCTGGGGGGATTTGCCAAATCAGGATCACCGATACCGGCATAGAAAAGTCCCAGCTTGAAGGAGGGCAGGTTTTCAAAACGGGTCAGACGGATGGAGGCACTTGATCGTTTAACCGTTTCGTCTGCGATGAGGATATCTTCCTGGTGGAGCATGGCAAGGTTGTAGATTTCATCCAGGGAGTAGACCACATCCCCTGTTGGCAATCCTTTGGCCCTGCCTATCTTTGCATCAGGAGAGCGGTTTAAAAGGGTATTTAAATTTGTTTTTTCCGTTGACTCAAGTTCGTCAAGTAGGAGGAGATCATATTGAATCTGGGCAGTCTGGGCCTGGGCCTTGGAGACATCGTAAAAAAGTGCCCTGTCTTTGGCATAGGCATTCTGGCTGATCTGTATCAGTTCCTGATTGAGTTTCTGGTTTGCCATGGCGATTTCAACTGCTTTCTGGATATAAACCAGCTCATAAAATGAGCTTGAAACTGCAGTTACGATATCTTTAACTGTTTTATCAAGCTTCAGCTTTGATATCTGGACATCCGATTCAAGGAGTTCTCCTTTCAGCCCCAACGTTCCGGGAAAGGGAAAGGCCTGGGACAAGGTCAGATTCCAGTCCTGGGGGCCAAGCCGCGTTTCAATCGGTGAAGGAAAATAGGTTGTCATCAGCTGGGGGTCTGGATAGCTTTTCCCGATTCTGTAGTTTTCAATGAAGATCTGCCAGGATTTTTTTGAAGAGACAATGGAAGGATTGGATAAATAGGCATAAGTGAGAAGATCTGACAGTTCAGTGTCTCCTGACAGCCTCTTTTCAATATCGGGAAGGCTCTCTTTTTCAGCGGCAGAAGAGCTTTCAATGGAAAGCGAAATAAGCCCGAGACATAAAAATAGAGTTAGGAGAATAAATCGTTTCATTGAATAATCCTTAAATCTTTGGGTTAAAAACTTATGAAAATAGAGATTAAGTAAGGTCTATTAAATAGCATGGACAGATTTATTTTTTATTTGCCACAAAGACACCAAGGCACAAAGAGTCTTTCCCTTTGAATCCTTGGGTCTTTGTGGCGATATTTAATGCCTATACAGCATGGAGAAAATGGTTGATTTATTATTATTTAGGAGCTCAATCTTATGACCAAAGATTGTATAGTCTTCAATGTGGTTTTGCAACTTTAAAAGCGGTTTTGCAAAGCTTTTGGTTTGTTACTCCTTGAAAAAGTCATCCGCCTTATTTTGTGCGGTTTCGTGATTCATATTTTTCATGGTCTATGTCAGTATCATCCATACCCTGCTGGTTTATATGGTTATTTGAGCCGTTACCCATGCCTGATTCCATCATGGCGTAGGAGTAGGGTTTCCCAGATCAATCAAAAACTGGTTAACTTCTACACAAAAGTTAACATGTCCAATAACCCCAAGACACCCATCAATAAAGATTGTCCCGGATCGGTCCAAGACTCCGGCCCAGAGCCAGGAGATCGACCGGCCATCGCAGGACTCGATTCCGGTTGTCGCTTGCCGCTGGTGAAGGGCTGTCCTGCCTAGGAGCCGTCTCCCGGGCAGGCTTCCAGCCATAAAATTTCGATCAGAAGCCAGGGCTCAACTTCCCTGTAGAAGATCTTCTGTTTTTTAGAAGATCTTCTACGGGGCTGAATTCCCTCCCTTTGATTCCTGGGCGATCACATTTTGGCCCAGCCCGGGCCTATGTAAAAACTTTGTTTGTGAAAAATCTTAGATTTCAGATGGTTATTTTGAATCATCGCAAAACTGTCTGCAGAAAAAAAACCCCTGGTATGCTTCATGCTCTTTACTCCCTTCAAGTAATGGAAACAGTCTATTAATCAGGGTCTTTCAAAGATCTGACAATGAAAGGAGTCCAGAATGGGATTAGCAAGCAAAATAAGAGTCGTTGAAACAGAGGTCCTCAAACAGGTTCATGAAGCAACCGTTGAAATTTTTGAAACCGTGGGCATTGAATTTCAGCTGCAGGATGCCGTGGATATCCTGGAACAGGGCGGCGCCCGGGCAGAGGGACATCGGGTTTTCATACCAAGGAAGATGCTCGAGGCAGCCATAGAGACGGCCCCTGCTTCGTTTAAACTATGGGGAAGGGATGACAAAAAATCCATCATCATGGGGGAGGGCCAGACCCGTGTCCATGTTGAACCGAGTAACGGCCCCGTGTTTGCCCAGGATATCAAGGGGGGCAAACGAAAGGGCACCATGGAGGACCTGATTAACTTCTATAAGCTTGCCCATACAAGCGATGTGTGCGATGTCAGCGGTGCCATTCCGGTGGAGCCTTCAGATATTGATTCAAAAGGGCGTCACCTCAGGATCTTCTATGAGATGATCAAACACACAGACAAGCCCATCCGCAACAATGTGGGCACCTACAAAGAGGTCAAACAGATGTTCGACATGTTTGAGATCGCCGTGGGAGAACAAGGTTACCTCAAGACCCATCCCTCCATCTATGTGAGCATCAACCCCTTGAGCCCCCTGGCCTACGACAGCACGCCCCTCCAGACCATCATTACCTTTGCCAAATACGGTCAGCCCGTGACCATTCTTTCCTGCGCCCTGGCCGGCATATCCGCCCCTGTCAGCCCCCTTGGTGCGGCAGCCCTGCAGAATGCCGAGATGCTAGCAGGTCTTGTACTCATGCAGCAGATCAATCCGGGTACACCCTATATCTATTCTCCCTCATCGGCCATGCCCAACTTGCAGAACGGCCAGTACGTCACAGGATCTCCCGAGTCAAACCTGATCAACATCATCAATCTTCAGCTGGCCCTGGAACTGTACAATCTGCCCACCCGGTCCATGGCAGGACTTACCGACGCAAAGACCATCGATGCCCAGGCCGGCTATGAGACCATGCAGAACCTGTTCATGTGCATTGCCGGGGGCTCCCATGTGATCAACGAGTGCCTCGGAGTAATGGATTCCATCATGACCAACTCGTTTGAAAAATTCATCCTGGACGAAGAGATGATCTCAAGGATGATACGGATCATGGACGGTGTGGGCACTTCTGAAAAAGACCTTGCCCTTGATGTGATCAAGAGTGTCGGTCCCCAGGGCTCATTTCTCATGCATCCGTCTACCTTGGCAGCCTGCAGGGGCGCATGGCGACCCACTGTCTCTTCCTGGGCCAGCTATGACAAGTGGGAAAAAGCCGGGGCCCCGGATGTGGTCGAAACGGCCAACAAAGTGTATCTCAAACGAATCGCGGCAGCCCCTGATACTCTTTTAAGCGACCAGGCCGAGGAGAAACTCCAGGCATTCATGGCTGCGGCCGTCTAAACAGTTATTTTTTTCTGCACCTTCATTTTTAAAACAAGGAGTAATGAAAATTGAATAAACCCAAGATAGACCCCTATATCTTCTGGCCTTCGGTGTCTCTGATCCTGGCAGTACTGATACTGCTCATGGTCAACCCGGAAGCCGGCAGGACCACGATCTCCTCGGTGCTCGACTCCATCACCCATAACTTTGATTCCCTGATCGAATGGTTCACCCTGGGCGGTTTCCTCTGGCTGATCTGGCTTGCCTTCAGTAAATACGGTTCCATCAAGCTCGGGGGGCCGGACGACAAGCCCGAGTTTTCAACCTTCAGCTGGATCAGCGTCATGCTCACGGCAGGATCCGGCTTTGCCCTCATGTACTGGGCAGCGGTGGAGCCCATCTACTACCTGTCGAGTCCCCCCTTTGGCATCGCACCGGACTCACCTGAGGCCGCCAAATGGGCCATCAGCTACGGTATTTTCCACTGGGGATTTTCTGCCTGGGGACTCTTTGCCATGGCTGCCGTGGGCATCGGCTACACCTACCACGTACGTAAAATTCCTTTTCTCAAGGCCAGCGTCGCCTGTGAAGGGGTCCTGGGCAAGTATGCCTCCGGCAAGGTGGGCAAGGTTATCGACTGCATCATCCTGCTGGGAACTGTTGGTGGTATGGGCACCTCCCTGGGGGTTTGCGTGCCCCTGATGTCGGCATGCTTCACCAAGGAGTTCGGCATTGCCCAGTCCACGGGCCTGGACGCGTCTGTGATTATTATCTGGGTCGCGATCTTCGGCACCACGGCTTACCTGGGTCTCCACAAAGGAATCAAGATCCTGTCCGACTGGAATGTCTACGGCATCATCGTCCTTCTGCTCTTCATGTTCCTTGTGGGAAATACCTCTTTTCTCATGTCCTACTACTCCCAGAGCATCGGGGTGATGATCCAGAATTTTCTTGAGATGAGCACCTATACAGAGCCCATCCTCAAGACCGGGTGGCCCCAGGACTGGACCGTGTTCTACTGGGCATGGTGGGTGGTATGGGCCGTCTACATGGGGTTGTTCATCGCAAGGGTTTCCAAGGGCCGCACTATCAGGGAAATGATCATCGGATCCATGGTCTGCCCCACCATTGGAACGTCCATGTTCTACCTGGTTTTCGGCGGAACCATCGTGGATCTTCACCTGAGCGGCGGTAACCTCATCACCACGTTGCAGAGCCAGGGAGCCCCTTTTGTGATTATCAGCATGCTGGAATCCCTGCCCCTGTTTTCCATCGTCCTGCCCCTGTTCATGATCATCGGGTTTGTCTACCAGGCCACAAGCTTTCAAGGTGCGGCTTATACCCTGGCATCCATGGCCAGCGATCGACTGCTGCCAGACGAGGAACCAGCTCCCTGGCACAGGCTGTTCTGGGCCATCATGCTCGGCGTGCTCGGTTTTGTCATGATCATCATCGGAGGACTCAAGATCGTCCAGATCGCCTCGGTCATCCTGGCCGTGCCGGTATACATCATCATTGCCATGATGGTCTTCTCCGTAATGAAGTGGATGCGTGAAGATTTCGGCAGCAAATGCCGGAGCAGGAAAATGGTCTATGATGCCACAACCAAACAGGTTTCTGAAGAACAATAAACATACAATAGGAGAATATTATAATGTCAGATTTCGCAGCTATTACAGAAACATTGATCTCAGGGGACGCAGACGTCCTTATAAACCAGGTAAATCAGGCTCTTTCAGCGGGCCGAAGAAAAACGGCAAAAACTTTTGGCAGAGCATGAAGTACCCTCTATCGATCCGCATATTGAAAGGGAAATCACATCCATTCTTGCTGCTGCGGATAAAGAACTGGGATAAAAAATAGATGTTGCCCCATACCACCCATGTTTCTATAGCCTTTGCCCCAGTTCTTTGGGTTCAGGCACAGGGCATGGAAAAACTTGGCACACATCATGCTAAGATATTTTATACAAAAAACGTAATTAAATTAAATTATGGTTTTAACACTTAATACAGAAAGGGGAAAAAAAATGGCAGATTTTAATGCAATGCAAGAGGCTTTGGTTAACTGTGATGTGGATAAGCTGGTGGGACTTGTCAATTCAGCGCTGGCAGAAAAAATACCGGCAAGCGAGATATTGAACAAGGGGCTGATCGCCGGTATGGATGTTGTGGGTGAAAAAATGGAAGACGGGGATATGTTTATTCCCGAGGTTCTCATGGCAGCCCAGGCCATGGCCCAATGTGTCACCATTTTAAAACCCCTGCTGGGAGTAGGTGAGTCTTCCGAAGGTGCCAGCGTCATCATTGGAACTGTCAAGGGAGATCTCCATGATATCGGAAAGAACCTTGTGGCCATGATGATGGAAAGCGCCGGTATGACCGTTCACAACCTTGGGGTCGATATTGAACCTGAAGAATTTGTTGCCCAGATCAAGGAAAAAAATGCAAAAATCGTTTGCCTTTCAGCCCTTTTGACAACTACCATGCCCATGATGCAAAAAACGGTGGACGCAATTGTGGAGGCAGGTTTAAGGGATCAGGTTAAAATCATGATAGGTGGGGCCCCCGTTACCCAAGCCTATGCAGATCAGATAGGCGCAGACGGATTTGCATCAGATGCAGGTTCTGCCGCCAGGTTTGCCAAAGCATTTGCAGCTTAATTTAAGGAGACAGAGACCATGTTCGAAGTAATTGGAGAAAGGATAAACACCTCCAGGAAATTAGTCCAGGCTGCTGTGGCGGATCGAGATGCCGATTATATCATCGATGATGTACAAAAACAGCAGAATGCAGGTGCCACCTACATCGATGTCAATGCCGGTGCCAGAATCGGTCATGAAACCCAGGATATGAAATGGCTTATAGATACCATACAACCGGTGGCTACCATTCCCCTGACCCTTGATTCTCCTGACCCTGCAGTGCTTGAAATGGCGTATCAGATGATGAAAAAAACGCCAATGATCAATTCAATCAGTCTGGAGAAAGAACGGTTTGAAGCAATGATGCCTTTTCTGGATGGTAAAGAGTGCAAGGTCATTGCCCTGTGCATGGATGACTCGGGCATGCCCGGCTCTTCTGCGGATATCATCGGCAGGGCAGACACCCTGGTCAAGGAGTTGAATTCGATTGGTATTGCTACATCATCCATCTATCTTGACCCCCTTGTTCAACCCATCAGTACGGACAGCAACAAAGGCGTCATGGTCCTGGATGCCGTCCGGGGTATAAGGGCTAAATACCCGGAAGTTCATATCACAGGCGGTCTTTCCAATATCTCCTATGGGCTGCCCCAGCGAAAAATCATCAACAGGACCTTTGTGACGTTGATGATGGATGCCGGCATGGACTCGGCCATTATTGATCCGCTTGATGATAAAATTATGGCCACGATCAAGACGGCGGACATGCTCCTGGGTAAGGATGCCTTTTGTGGCAAATATCTTAAGGGTGTGAGGGCTGGAGCAATTTTAAGTTAACTGACCATGGTATTTGAAGGCCTTGATCATCGTTTCGGCCATTAGAATGTTTATGTGGGAGGGATCAGGCTTGTGTTATTGACGTTTTTATTGGTTTTATTATTACCGTCTATAATTGAAAGCACAAGAGCACAAGCCTGACCCCATGGAACCAATAATTGTGACCGGTAGTCGACATCATGATTAAGGCCTATGCTAGAAGTTTTTCATGGAAACAGCAGGTTTTGATTTAACCGGGATTTTAAATCGGTTGTAAAATAATCAACCGGTTAAAAAAAATGAAATTACATATCTTCTCGGACTCTCCGATCCTGGAGAGACCCGTCTTCTTTTTGAGGCTGCCCGAATAGTAAGAACCCGATATTTCGGCAGCAGGGTTTTTTTGTATGGCTTTTTGTATTTTTCCAACTACTGCCGGAATAATTGTAATTTTTGTCAGTATAGAAAATCCAATCATAAGCTTGTCCGGTATCGAAAAACCCAGCCGGAAATAACGGCTGCTGCCCAGGAGATGGCGGCAGCTGGAGTGCATTTGATCGATCTGACATAACACTCCCTTTAAAAATGGTGTCATGGTGTGTACAACCGTAAAAAAAAGGATGGACCATCCATCAATACCGGACTGCAAAGCTTGCACTTTCCCTGTATTTGGCCGTACGCTTATCATACATCTGCGTGGTCTTGATCTGCGCATGGCCGACCGTTTTCTGTACCGCCTCGATGGGGCAATTGTTCTCCAGGGCCTGGGTGATAAAGGTGGCCCTGGCGGAATGAGGTGTGATGCCGGCAATGCCGATTGTATTTGCGTATTTGTTAAACAGATGGTCGATGGTTCTACGGCTGAGGTTCCTTTTGGGATCCGATGCTTTGTAACCCGACTTGACTGGCAAAAAAAGAAAGCTGGCCGGGTCGGGTCCATGTCCGGCATCGGTCAGATATTGATCCAAGGCGATCTGCAGTTCCTGGTTGATGGCCATGCGGTTGCGCTTCCCGCCTTTGACCCAGAAATCCAGCACAAAAAAGCCCTGTTCCTCATAAAAATCTTTTATCTTGAGGGAGCACACCTCGGACACCCGGCACCCTGTAAAAAAGAGCGTGCTTAAAATGGCCCTGTCCCTCAACCCCTGCAGTTTGGAAAGGTCCGGAGAGTTGAGGAGGTTCCGGACCTCGTCAGGAGTCAACACCTTTGCCTCGACCCGGGAGGCGTTCACCGGCATACGCTTAACGCCCTGGGCGACATTGATTTTAACCACCTGTTGATCGATCAGGTGATTGAACAGAGAAGAGATGGCGGACAGGCGGTTGTTGATGGTGCGGGCGCTCCTGCCCTGGTCCTGCAGGAATTTTTTAAAGGCGATCACATGGCCGTGGGTGATCAACCGCAACTCCTCCGGAGAAGAGATCCCCAGGAAATCTAAAAAAGTCCGGATGGCCCTGTCATAGGTGTCCACGGAATTGTCCGAATTGAAATTTGCTTTCCACAAAAGCTCCTCCGGCGCCTCCCGGAGAGCCTCCATGACGGAAACCTCTCCTCCCGGATCCGCCGTGGCAACCTGGTTCAGTTTCTCAGAATCAGAGCATAATAGTGTTTTGATTTTTCTTCCCTCCTCGCGTCCTTTTTTCCGGTAAAAATACGACTCCCAGTTTTATTGCACATAATGCCTTTTATGTGCAATAAGCTTTAAACGGCGCTAAGCTAAGCGCGTTATTTTTTGATTTTGGCGATTGGATACAGGTAACTTCTTCAAAGCGAATCAGCATCGAATGCCGTTACCACGAGACTTTCCAGTTTGACAGGCCTTAAAACTGCGTAAATTTGGGTGACCATAAAATTGCCGAAAGGCATGCTGACCGTAGATTTATGCAATTTTCTATGCAACTTTAGTGTCGTTTGTTTAAACGCACCTAAACCTCCAGGTAATGGATTTTATGATGACCATGACACGGCTGGCTTAATTGTCCAGTGCAAAGAGCCTCATTAATTCAAATACCTCTAAAAAATAAGCGAAAAGTCAGGATCTGCTCAATACCTATCACGAAAAGATTTCCAGGATTAGCCTCTGCTGTTGAACATTCAAGTTCCATGTTCTGTTGTGGGCGTGGGATACCTCGCTCCGGCCGTTACGGTTATTGGAACGGGTCGATTTACTTGAATTCCGTTTGTTTTGTAGTAAATTCAAGGTGGATCGGCTCATCCTCCCGGTTCTTCTCGAGACCGACAAAAGCTCAGTTCAACAGATCATAAGACTCATACTCAAGGTGGTCGCTGCCTGATGCCATAAACAAACTTTGACAATAACCCGTAGAGCAGATATCGTTGTCAAAAAATTGAATGGGATTGAGACTATCACAAGACCATTTATGGGGAGCCTTTTTTAAGTCTCTCTTGTATATTTAGTGTTTGAACGAAAACTCACCCATCTGCGGTATTGCTGCAAAGGTCTGCAATCCTCACGTACATTGGTACGCTCCGGTTTCAGAATTTTTTGTGCCTTGCATATGGGCAATTTTTTATCCAAACGCGGGTTTTCGGTCAGCCACTATTTAATCTATTGAAAGCAGGATGAGTTGTTAATAAGTTTAATTCTTGGTGTTGCCTCCTTTTCCTTCAGTTTTGCAGGATTTGGATACGGCTTGATTGCGGTTCCGCCTCTGGCCTTGATATTACCGGTGAAACTGGCTGTCGCCATCCCGTTCCCCCTTACCTTCCCCCTGTTTTTTGTCCATAGCTACCGGTATGGACACCGGCTCAGCTGGACGGAAATAAAACCCTTTCTTATAGGCGCAGCCATTGCCGTTTTATTCGGGGCGTTTTCTTTTCATTGGTTTTCTGAGATTGTCATGAAACGGACCCTGGCAATGTTTACGGTAATATCTATTTTAACGGCCAGGTATTCAATGGGTGAAAAATTCCTCCATCGCATAGCGGTAACCTTTCCAGGCGGCACTTTTCTGGGGATTTTAAGCGGATGGTTTATGGGTGCCTATACTGCTGGCGGTCCGCCCGCCGTCATATCTGCCACGGCTAAGTTTCCGGATACTGAAAAAGCAAAGGGAATGCTGAGTGTCTATTTTCTATTGGTTGGATTGGTACTGATTGTTCTGTTTCTCTCTAACGGGGTGCTGAGTTTAGACACATTGGAACAATCTGTTCTGCATTTACCGGCGGCAATCGTCGGTTTTTTGCTTGGAGACATCTTCCAGAAAAAAGTTAGCCGAAAAGGATATATGACGGGTGTCCATCTCCTTCTTTTTTGGGCAGCCATATTATTAAGCCCCCCAATTGAAACTGCAGGATAGAAAATCTTTGAAATTATTAAAGTTGAAAAGAAGATATTTGATAGCAATTGGTTTTGTGACGGGTATGTTTTTGGCATCCTGTTTTTACTCTGAAAAAGAACTTATCTTTCCCGAAGCAGCGGCTTTGTCACTCGTCTATCTGGTCATAGACAAGGGGGTATGGAAAGTGAATTATATCCAGATTTTCTTTGTATTTACTGCTTATTCCTTTTTGGGAATATGCTTTGTAAAGTTTTCTCCATTTGGCATTATCCCGAATTTTCTGATCGCTTCTTTTCTGGCACTATTTGGTTTTGTCGTTACCAAAACAAACATTTATCCGGCTTTCTCTGCCATGTTGTTGCCCATCGTGCTTCATGTGGATAGCTGGGTTTATTGTTTTGCCGTAATGGGAATCGTTACCCTACTGATATTTGTTCAATTTATGATGGAGATGAGTGGTTTGAGACATCCGACTAATCACAAATCTCTCTCGCTCAAGAGAGACAATTGGGTAAAATGGTTGGTTTGCAGATGGTCTGTTATTTCTCTTTGTGCGGTTATTCCGGTATATTACGATATCAGATTGATGCTGGTACCTCCTATTATTGTGGCTTATTTGGAGATTTCTTCCACCAAATCCGATTTGAGGTACCACCCGCAACACATCCTCTTTCTTCTGATTTGCGGTGCACTTTTAGGCACGTTTGCACAAATGGTTTTGGTAGGTTGTTGGCACATCCCGTCTTTTGTTGCTTTCCCTTTGTGTTTATCGCTCGAATTCGCCATCTTTGAATGGACCAAAAGACGTTTTGCTCCAGCCGGGGCATTGGTGTTGATTCCTGCTATATTGCATGGTTGTGATGTAGCGGCGTTTCCGTTCTTTGTGATTTGCGGAGCGTTCTTGTTTGTAACGGCAGGGAGAATACACACGAAACTTTCTGAACGATATTCCATATTGGAATAAGGGGGTCAGAATTAAATAAGTCCTCAATCTTACTTGTCTTTCAGCTCGTCTTCTGTGTTGCATCAAAGGGCACATATTTCAATATGCTCCCTTTGATACGCCTTGAAGACGAGCTGAAATCCTGTATCATATTTGTGGAATTCTTTACATCTGAGCCCCTAACCCGCCTGTCCGTATAGGCAACTGACACCAAATTGACGAATTTGCTTCAGTATATAACCGTTGAGTCGATAATTTTCATCATTTTTCCCCGTTGTTATTCTGCGTAGCTGGGGCATTCGTGTTTGTCTTTTACAAACGGCTTGATGTCGAGTATCGGCGTTCCGTCAAGCATATCTACTCCCCGGACATGGAGGGTGTTTCCCTCCACCAAAATCACCTCCAGCACCGACATGCCGATGGGGTTTGGCCGTTTGGGCGAACAGATGCTGAAAACCCCCAGTTTCTCACTCCGGTGTGGGGGTTGCTGGACAAGGAACTCCGATTTGAAAACCGGGCTTTTGTGAAAATGAAAAAGCACCACGATCCGCTGGCCTTTCTCGATATTGTCGAGACCCCTTTGATATTGCTCATCAATGACCAAGGTTCCCTCCACATCCGATACAGACCAATGTCTGGGAATACTTCTGGCCTCCGTATGGGCGACCCCGATGGGCTTTAAAACAATAGACATATTTAAATTCCTTGGAAGTATATATTAAAATGCTCAAGGTTTATGAAAAGTTCTCGTCAAAGGGCCATTATCTTAAAAAACCCTGTATTATTTGATCGACTGCCTCGTCATAGTTAAGCCCGAGACTCATGAGCTTCATCAGCTGATCATTGGCTATTTTGCCGATGGAAGCTTCGTGGGTGAGCTCTGCATCGGGATGCAGGGCCTTGAGGGCCGGAATCGTCTGATTGATACCATGATCCATGATAATGGCATCACACTCAATATGGCCAAAACACCTGTTTTTTGCGATCAGATTCACATAAAAATCCTGGGATGAGTGCCCTTTAATAACCGACCGGGAAATGATATTGGCCTTACTGTCCTCGCCTGAAAGTGTAACTTCATTTCTGGATTCAGCGAACTGATTTTTTTCGGTCATGACCCTTTCTGTGACTGACAACACGCTTTTGGGACCTATCGTTGCCGTATTGATACGTTTTGCCTCATCCACACCCCCAAGCTGGGTTAACTCCATATGAACGTAGGCATTTTCGTGCATAACCACATTTGTGGTTGGGTTTAAAATTCGTCTACCTGTCCCGTCACCAATGGCAACATGTTTTTCAATATAGGTGACCCTGGCATTGTTCATTACCTGAAATTCATGGATACCTGAATGGCCCTCCGATTTATCGCTGCCGCAATGGATGCCGCAACCGGCAACGATGGTGACGTCCGATCCTTCACCAATGATAAAGGTGTTATAAACCACGTCGTGGAGGCCTGCCTGGGATAAAATAACCGGGATATGGACCGACTCATTTTTAGTCCCCGGCTTGATCTCAATCACGATTCCATCGCCTTTTTTATTGGTTTTAATGTTGATATTGGCAGAAACTTCACGGCCCAGGAGCTTCCCATCTTTTCTTATGTTATAGGCGCCTTTGGGAATCTCTTCCAAATCGGCAACCTCTTTTAAAATTTGTCTATCGATAGCATTCAGCATTGTCTTCTCCCTGGCATAGTTCATCAAATGTACATACGCTTAAATCTTCGAGGATAGGCATGGCACCATTCAGATCACCGGTATATGCGATCTTGCCTTCTTTTATTAAAAGCAGGGTATCGGCCGCCTCAAGAAATGCCCGGTTATGGCTGACCACGATGGTTGTGGTGTTGTTCTTTTTCTGTTCACGCTTGAGTAGTTCGACCATGGGGCCAATCGTCCAGAGGTCAATTCCGGTGTCAGGTTCATCGTAAATTGCCACCTTTGGATTCCTTGCAATCACTGTGGCAAGTTCAATCTTTTTAATCTCACCGCCGGACAGTTTGCTGTCCACCGGCTTGTCCAGAAAATCCAGGGAGCAGACCCCGACCCTGGATAGAATCTCAACGAGTTTGCCCTCGTCGTCAGATTTTGCGGATATGGAGAGAAGATCCCTGAAGGTTATGCCCTTAAACCTTGCTGGATTCTGAAATCCATAAACGATACCGGCATTGGATCGTTCGTCTATTGAAAGCTTGCCGATATCTGTTCCATTAAAGATTATCTCACCTCTGGTTATTGGGTTGATGCCCATGATCAACTTTGCCAGGGTGCTTTTACCCGATCCATTGGGGCCTGTGATTGCATAGAATCCACCTTGCTCAAAGTTAAAGCTCATATCATCGATAATTGTTCGTTCAGACAGCTCTTTTGTGTCTATATCCGTCTCTGAGACTTTGAAGACAACATTTTTTAGTTGCAGCATAATTTCCCTTTTTTTTAGGTTGATACCTAAAATTCGATGATCAAGTTTTGGCCTTGATCATCGTTTTGGCCAATAGAATGGTTATCTGTAAGGGGTTGGGACAGCATTCTTGAAGTTTTTGCAAATTGCCAGCCGAGCGATCAAGCTCACTGGTGAGGATGCAGCACAGCCCCTTGCTTAGTCATCTTTTTTGTAGCATATCTGTAATTTTTTGAACAGTATTTGATAATGTGAGTTTTTTCTGTAAAATTGCCGAGCCAAATTCCTTTTTAACCCAAATTCTTTGCCAGAACGACAATACTCGGATCCAGCCACAACAATGCCCCATCAACTATGAACGGTGAAATGAAAATCAGCAACCAGACGAAGCTCTGCGTGAATGCATGTTGACCGCTGTTTACTTTAAACTGGCTCATGATATACTCATCTTTCAAAAAAACTTGATCTTTCCCAGGAGATATCATGGAACAAATTAAAATCAAATACGGCCTGGATGAACGTCCTCCAATGCTTCAAACCCTGATATTTGCAATGCAGTGGCTGGCCATTACCATTGCCACGGTGATCATCATCGGTAAGGTGGTGGCAGGATTGCATTATACCGATTTTGGACAGCAGCTTCTCTACATGCAGAAGCTTTTTTTTGTCATTGCCATATCCTTGTTTTTCCAGGTGTTGTGGGGTCACAGACTGCCGCTTATCACAGGGCCTGCCACGGTGCTGTTAGTGGCCATTCTGGCCGGAACCGGCAGGGGCACCGACGCCATATATACAAGCATTGCAACAGGAGGGGCTTTTCTGGTAGTGTTGAGTGTGACAGGTTTGTTCTCCTGGATATCCCGCTATTTCACACCCCGAGTGGTTGCCACCATCCTGATATTGATTGCACTGACCATCACCCCAACCATTTTGAATCTGATCCTCACCACCACCGCAGCTGAAACCCCGTTGACCAACCTGGGGTTTGCCCTGCTGTTTTTTGTGGCCATGATAGCAGCCGACCGTCTCCTTCCAGGCATCTGGAAAACCACCATGATTGTCTGGGCGATTATTGTCGGCAGTATAGCCTATATAGCGGTGGTACCGCCCGAGGTATGGCATGACCGGGGTCACTTGGGATTGGTCTCTGGGTTTTTCAACAATTTCACCACCGGTCTGATCTGGGATCCGGGTTTACTGATATCGTTTCTGATCTGCTTTATTGCTCTTTCCATCAACGATTTAGGTTCCATTCAAGCAGTGGGTCAAATTGTGAACCCTCCGGACATGAAATCCAGGGTGACCCGGGGCATAACCCTGAGCGGACTGTCCAACATGCTGGCCGGTTTCTTTGGTGTAATTGGACCTGTAAATTTTTCCATGAGTGTCGGAATCATTGCAGCCAACGGCAATGCATCTCGTTTTTCCCTGATTCCCACCAGCCTGGCCCTGATGGCCATGGCTTTTTTACCCGGCGTGGTGGCTTTTATCTGGAATGTACCTGCCGTTGTCATCGGAACGATTCTGCTCTATATCATGTGCGCTCAGCTTGCGGCGGGCCTGATGATGGCCTTTGGTTCTAAAAAGTTTTCTTTTCAGGACGGCCTCACCATTGGAATACCCATGATGATCAGCATCCTGGTCTCCTATCTTCCCCCCCAGGTCAAGGCAGCCTTTCCCCCTTTATTGCTGCCGGTGATAGGAAATGGGTTTGCCATGGGCGTTCTGGCTGTACTGATCCTGGAACACATCGTTTACCCCGTAAAGCCTAGCAGCAGGCAGCTGATGCACTGATCAATTTATCTCTTAATGCCGGAGGGAAAGAGAATATCATTATTGGAAAAATCCATTGATTTTTACCTTTTGAAACAGGATCAACTGTTAAATTGATCCGCTTTCAAAAAGAGAATGTTGTTTTCGAGGTGAACATGTCTATGCAGGTCTTCCTCGAACTCTTTGAGTTTTTTGTAGGTAAGATTAAAGGTATTACAGGCATCCTCCGGTATTGCATACTCATTGGAAAGACGGCGGATTTCATGAACGGCATCACCGATTTCTTCGTGTTCGTGGTAAAGTCTCCCAAGAGAATCTTTGATCACCGCAGAATCCATACTCTGGGATGGTGAACTGTTCTTTTTATCGGCCTCGATCCGCTTGATCGCCGGAAAAAGAATCTCCTCTTCTTCACGGAGATGTCCCTTCATATCAGATGTTATTTTGTCAAAGATAGTTGCGATCTTGATTAATTCTGGGTGATTGGTGCCGTGGACATCAACTATTTTATGGGCGTATGAGGCGATCGGTCCCATTTCTTCATTAAGGTAAGCATGATGAGTGTTAACGATATAGTCGGATAGAAAGGACAAACTCCAGGTCGCATAATTCTGGCTCCGTTCGAGTGGCTTGCTCTTTGCTGCCTTAATTTCCTGTTGGATTACGTCAAAATCGAGATTTTTTTCCTGGCAGGCTGTGGTCAGGAGCACCTGACCCCCGCAACAGAAATCGATTCCGTATTTGTCAAAAACCGTTGCAGTCCTGTAGTCTTCGGCAACTATCTCGCCTATTTTCTTTTGAAAAACTTCTTTCTTTTGTGGGGGGGTAGATTCTGTCATAATAATTCCTCTTTTGAATACCAGGCCTTTGGACTTCTAATTTCCATCTATTTAATTTCCATCACCTAATTTCTTATGATAGATACCTGAAACTGATCGAGATAACATTCTGAGCAACCCCATGAACGTAAACAACCAGACAAAAAGTGCTAAATATATAAAATAACGGGGGATTACCGTTAAAAATTTGAGATCAAGGGCGATGGCCAGCTGATAGGTGCAGGTTGTGTACATCCCTAACGGGAAGACCATTCCCCAGTATTGAGGTTCATACTTGATCCGCACACGCCGGACAACCAGCTTCCAGATCTCAAGAACGAATAAAAACGGAATCCACCATGTAGCCGCTGACCAGAAAAAAATGCTGACACCCATGGTAAACGGCAGGAGATGTTCGAAAAATTGGAACTGAGAACTGTTTACTATCAAGGTTGCCCCTGCCAGGGTGGAAATGGCCACAGCACCCATGTTGATCCAGTAGGCAGGGCCAAGGGCTTCTGGCAGTATTGAAAAAAACATCAGCCGATAAAAAATCAAAACAATGATGAGCAGGTAGAGCAATCCGCCAAGTAAAAACAGACAGATCGAAACAAATAATAATACCTCACCATGGGCGACAGCGCTTGAAGAGACCAGGGTACTCAATATGGATAGGGACTGGGTAGCCACGACGGCAACAAGCCAGACGCCATTGATGCCTTTTTCCAGGGGCGGTTTGGGGGAATGGATCGTAAGGGCGGTAAAAACCGAGTAAATAATCACCACCCAAAGAAAAGCACCCAGCACCAGTAGAACCAACCCCGAGGTGTAAGCCTGTTTAAGAAGGATAATTTGACTTCCCAGAACACAGGTTGCTGCAACCAATGTAAAAAAACCGACACCAACCAAATGGTTGGCCAGATCGGCCAGGATTTTTTTTGGATAAACGAACAGCCGTGCAAGGGTAAGACCCCACAGAACCGTATAAAAAATAACATTGAGCCAGAGCAGAACGTGATCGATGAACCGGACTCCCAGCAGATGGGATGCAATTGAAACAATGCCTGTGGCCATGACCATGGCAAAATAGGCCGGTGGAAGATCCGTAACGGCTGATTGAAGTTTATTTCGAATCAACACAGGCCAGGTGTCAGATTTCATCACTGACTTTTCCAGGTAACTTTCTAAACACCAGATAGCGTCTGACAGCATAGCTGAATGGAGCACTCCATATATGAATCAATCGGCTGAAGGGCGAAAAACCAAGCAGGGCCAGGGCACCTATAACATGAATCTTATAGCTGACAGGCACTTCAATCATCAGGTAGGGATCGGGAGCGAAGAAAACAATCCCTCTAATCCATGGTGCTATGGTATAGAGCACATTGTAGTGACTGAATATGACGTTGTAAATTCCGGCTCCAGTCACTAGAACAAGGGCGCTGACGGTAACGATATCGTTAAGGGTGCCTGCGGCCTGAATGCGTGGATTGGTAAGTCTTCGCCAAAGTAGAAGCAATGCGCCCAGGAAAGCCGCAAGGCCCACCGCCAAACCGGACCAGAACGCAACAAATATGTGAATTTCAGCGGTGATACCCAGCAGATCCAAATAACGCTGGGGGATCAGCATGCCGCCGGCGTGTCCGAAAAACGTAAACACAATACCCCAGTGAAACAGAACCGCACCGTAAAACAGGGATTTTTTCTCCAGAAATTCACTGGATCTGGCATTCCAGTTAAATCGATCGGTGACATATCGAAATGCGTGTCCCACAACAAATGTGGTTAAACACAAATAGGGAAAAACCGTAAATAAAAGAACATATATTTTATCCATGATTACCACCCTTTATTCAGCATTGTCTTTTATGAACAGCCTGTTGTCTCTTGCTGTTGAAAATTTTCTTTTGAATGAAACCAGTTAACAGTCATTTCAGCAAGTGGCTGAAGAAGATCCGCATACATTGGCGCCACGGGTCTAAGCCGCGTAATGTATTGATCAAAACCCTGGAGGCATTCCAGGATTAAGGCTTCATTTTTTTCCTCCTGACAGACCGAAAGAAATTCAAGCATCAAAGGAAGATAGTCCGGCAGTTCTCCTGTTATTCTTTCATAACCGGCATCCTGATAAACCTGTTGTACCCTGGCAAGCAGACCCGCTCGTTTCTCATTATCTCCCCAGATATGATAGGTAAGGTTCATGGTGGTTGCCGGGTTCATGTCAAATGCTGCGGTATAGGTCTCCTGGATCTGTATCAGTGACTTTGTTTTGATACGGGTGATGAACTCGTCAATGCTTTTTTTTAATTTATCAGCAGGCAGGTCTGCCAGGATGGTTTCCACCTCTCTGATTTGCATAAAATAGTCTTCACCAGGATAGTACAGTAGAAAAGACAAAAGTTTAAAAAGTGTTTTAGTGTGTTGTTTTATCATTCTTCATCCTTTGCAAAAACAATCATATGCTGTCTCCAAACCCGCAGGTTCCCCGGCTGTCAAACAGGTTATCACCCTTTACCGGTGCCCTGGGAAGGACGGTACGATCCTCAAGACGCGCCAGGGATAGAAGCCGGAAGATTTCCTCGATTGTTTTCTCTGACAGCCCGACACTTTCAGACACTTCCCGATCAACCTTGTTTTCAATTCGCTGGGATCTCATGAACCGACGAACGGCGGACAAACGCTTCAGTGCCAGACGGACAGGTGCCTGATCTCCTGCAGTTAAGAGATTTGCAAGATAGGTGACAGGAATCCGGAGATTATCGATGAAATCCTGCTCCTGTATGGATTCCGTATGATGTTTTACCGGGCTCAGGGGTGGTATATACCAGACCATGGGAAGCGTTCGAAATTCCGGATGCAGGGGCAGTGCAAGCTTCCATTTTTTAATTAACCGATAGACAGGCGAGCGAGTGGCCGCACTGAGAATGGAATCGGCTATGCCTTGAGCCGCCGCAACTTTTTGAATCTCAGGATCTTCAGGATCGAGCAGAATGCCCAAATGAGCCGGGTAAACCTCCTGATCCGATGGAGCAGACGCTGCTTCCAAAATTCGATCCGCATCGTAAAGCAACACGCCGACATACCGGATGCGGCCGACACAACTGTGGGAACACAGGGTTGTCAAACCGGCTTCGATCCTCGGGTAGCAGAAGATACACTTTTCCGAACGGCCGGTTTTCCAGTTAAAGTATACTTTTTTGTAGGGGCAGCCGGATACGCAGTAACGCCAGCCGCGACACCGCTCCTGGTCAACCAGTACAATGCCGTCCTCATCCCGCTTGTAAAGAGCCCCTGAAGGGCAGGAAGCAACACAGGCAGGGTTCAGGCAGTGTTCGCATAATCGTGGCAGGTAGAACATGAAGATATTACGAAATTTTAAATATACCGAGTAGTCCAGGTCTTTAAAATTGACATCGCCGGGACCGGTCTCTCCCACACCGGCCAGGTCATCCTCCCAGTTCGGACCCCATTTCAGCTTGATAGGCTCACCGGTCAACTGGGACTGGGGTTGAATAGAGGGCTGATGCTTTCGCTGGGGGCTGTTGACAAGGCGTTCATAGTTGTACGTCCATGGCTCGTAATAGTCATCGATGGTGGGCAGATCAGGATTGTGAAAAATATTCAGTCCCTTGGACACTCGTCCTCCGGCCTTTAACTCCAGACGTCCAGCGTTGAGATGCCATCCTCCCCTGTGCACACGCTGATTTTCCCAGCTTCTGGGATATCCAATACCGGGCTTGGTCTCTACATTGTTAAACCACATGTATTCGGTGCCCTTACGATTGGTCCATACATTTTTGCAGGGGATACTGCAGGTGTGACAGCCGAGGCATTTATCCAGATTCAGCACCATTGCATATTGAACTTTAATCCTCATACCATTCGACCTCCCCTGCCTTGCGGACCACTATTATTTCATCCCGCTGGGACCCCACTGGTCCATAGTAATTAAATCCATAACTAAGCTGTGCATAGCCGCCAATCATATGGGTCGGTTTGACCATAATCCGGGTGACGCTGTTGTGGGTGCCCCCCCGCAGACCGGACCGTTTTGATCCAGGTGTGTTGATCAGGCGCTCCTGGGCATGGTACATGAATGCGTTTCCCTCAGGTATCCTTGGACTTATCACAGCCTTGGCCATAACCACACCGTTGACGTTAAAACATTCCAGCCAGTCATTGTCTCGGACATCAATTTTTTTTGCATCCTCGTCGCTGATCCAGATGGCTTCTCCCCCCCGAAATAGCGTCAGCATAGTCAGTGTATCGGAGTAAGTGCTGTGGATTGACCACTTGGAATGGGGAGTCAGATAATTAAGTATGATTTCCCTGCCAGGATTGCGTTTAACATTTGTCGATTCAAGGGTCACCATATCCAATGGCGGGCGATACACCGGAAGGTGTTCTCCAAAATCTCGCATCCATTGATGATCCAGATAAAACTGTGCCCGACCAGTGAGGGTTCGGAACGGCACCTTCTCCTCAATATTGATGACAAACGGTGAATAACGGCGTTCTTCAGATTCAATACCGCTCCAGATGGGGGAGGTGATGATTTTCCGAGGCTGGACTGTGAGATCATCGAACCTAAATTTTACGCCTTGACGGGCTTTACTCAAATGCTGAAGGCTCAATCCTGTTTTTTGTTCCACCCCTGCCCAGGATTTTACAGCGACTTCTCCATTGGTCTCCGGTGCAAGGGCCAGGATCGTTTCAGCAACCTGTTTTCCCTGTTCCAGGGAGGGCATCCCCTTGCTGATACCCTCCTTATCGATTGTTCCCACAATTTTTTTCAATGATTCATACTCATCGGATGCATTCCACATAACCCCTTTTGACCCCACACCAACTTTCTCTGCCAGGGGGCCCAGGGCCGTCATCATCTTATGGGCATTGGGGAAATCACGCTGGATCACCGTCAGATTGGGAAGTGTTTCGCCCGGAACAGGCTCGCCCTGCCCTTTTCGCCAGTCGTTGACTTCCGGCTGGGCAATCTCACCCGGGCTGTCGTGCATCAGCGGGGTTGCCACCAGATCCTGAACATTTCCAAGATGAACAGCTGCAAGTTCTGAAAATTTTTCTGCAATGGTTTTAAACTGATCCCAGTTGGTCCGGCTTTCCCAGGGAGGATCAATGGCAGGGTTGAACGGATGAATGAAGGGATGCATATCCGTGGTATTTAAATCATGCATTTCATACCAGCCGGCAGCCGGCAGGGCGATGTCGGCATAGAGCGCACTGGTGGACATGCGCAGCTCCATGGTTACCAAAAGATCCAGTTTTCCCTCAGGAGCCGGGTTGCGCCATTTAATTTCTTCGGGACGAAGGGTGCTGTCTTGATTAAAGACCGCATTTTCAACGCCCAGCAGATGTTTCAGGAAATATTCATGACCTTTTCCGCTGGCTCCCAGCAGATTTGCCCGCCAGAGGAACAGAACCCGGGGAAAATTTGCCGGGTTGTCCGGATCTTCGATGGCAAATTTCAACTTACCGCTTTTAAGCTGTTTCACCGCATAGGCGATGATTTCCTCATCAGATGTGGCCCCCTGTTCCATGGCTTCTTTACACAACTCCAGGGGATTCTGATCAAACTGAGGATAGGAGGGCAGCCACCCCAGACGAGCAGCAATGACATTATAATCGGCCATATGACGGGCGGGTGCGGTCTTGCTTAATGGTGAATGGAGAACGCTGGGATTGAAATTATCGTAGCGCCACTGGTCGGTTGCAAAATAAAAAAACGAAGTGCCGTTCTGCTGGCGGGGAGGGCGAATCCAGTCTGATCCAAATGCCACCTGGGACCAGGCCGCCTGGGGACGAACTTTTTCCTGCCCGACATAGTGGGCCCACCCGCCGCCATTCACCCCCTGACAACCGCACAGGGTGGTCATCCCGATAATGGTTCTGTAAATCATATCACTGTGATACCAGTGGTTGGTACCGGCCCCGAGGAGAATCATGGATTTCCCCCGGGTTTTTTCAGCATTGTCAGCAAACTCCCGGGCCACCCGGATAACATCTGCCTGGGGTACGCCTGTGATGGGTTCCTGCCAGGCAGGCGTATAGGGCCTGGGATCTTCATACCCTGTTGGATAATCTGCCGTTGCTTCAGGTGCCTGTATCGGAAGAATCCCCAGGTGGGCTGCCATGAGATCAAAGACAGTGGTGACGTATATCTCTCCTGCGGGGGTTTGAATTTTTTTAACCGGTGTAATGCCGATCCTGGATGATGCTTCGTGTAATTCAAAAATGGGAAACGAGACTTTTTCCCAGACATCTGCCTCCGATGCAAAACTGAGCAGCGGGTTGATCTGTTTACCGTTTTCTTCCAGTTTCAGATTCCAGAGACCCTCTTCGCTCCATCTGAAACCGATGCTGCCGTTGGGAACACAAAACGAAGCGTCAGCGGCATTGTAAAGCATGGTTTTCCACTGGGCATTTTTGGATTTTAGATCCAGATCTGAAGCACGCAGGAATCGTCCTGGAGACCAGGTGTCATTGTCAGGTTCAAGCACCACAACAAAGGGAAGATCTGTATACGTCTTTGCATACGCCATGAAATAGTCAACCTGACGGTCCATGTAAAATTCTTTGAAGATGACGTGGGTCATGGCCATTGCAAGGGCACCATCTGTGCCTGCTGTGGCCGGTAGCCAGGTGTCGGCAAACTTGACATATTCTGCATAATCGGGCGCAACAGCAGTCACCCTGGCACCCCTGTAACGGGCTTCCGTGTAAAAATGGGCGTCCGGCGTACGGGTCATGGGCACATTGGTTCCCCATACAATCATATATGTGGATTCATACCAGTCTGCACTTTCAGGGACATCGGTCTGCTCTCCCCATATCTGGGGTGAAGAAGGGGGCAGATCACAATACCAATCGTAAAAGCTGATCATGGAACCGCCGATCAGCGAAAGAAAACGGGCACCGGATGCATAACACACCATGGACATGGCAGGAATTGGGGTAAATCCGAAAATCCGATCCGGCCCGTATTTTTTGATGGTGTGAATCAGGGAGGCTGCCGTGATGGTCGCAGCCTCATCCCAGGAGGATCTGACAAATCCGCCTTTTCCGCGGTCCTTGTGAAACCGGCGACGTTTTTCAGGATCCTCAATTATGCTCGTCCAGGCCTCTAACGGATCCTGACATTGACCCAGGGCCTCCCTCCACATTTCCATCAGGCTGGACCTTATCAAAGGATATTTCAACCGAACCGGACTGTAGGTGTACCACGAATAGGTGGCTCCCCGGGGACAACCACGGGGTTCGTGGTTTGGATAACCTTCTCCGCAATCCGGATAATCTGTATTCTGGGTTTCCCAAACCAGGATGCCGTTTTTAACATAAACATCCCAGGAACAGGATCCAGTACAGTTGACACCATGGGTGGAGCGGACTTTTTTATCGTACTGCCAGCGCCGCCGGTAAAAATCTTCCCATTCCCGCTGACCACATCTAATTTCAGCCCAATTGTCTGCAGTTTTTTCCTCCTGGCAACCACGTGCGTTGGCTTTGGGTCGAAAAAACCGCAGCCGGTTCAGAAACGATTCCTTAAGCATAAAGCACCTCTTTATGATAAACATCATCCTGTTTCTGGGCTTCTCTTTTTTAATCACACGGCAGGAAAACCAGGAATGCAACTTTTAGGTTCAATTCAATTGCATCAGCTCCTGCATCTTGGATTTCTTTTGCAAAAGCAACCCACTCATGGGAATCAACACAGTTGATACTGGCAATAATAAAGGATCAACGGTTATCGTTTTCTACAGGTTAAAGACTGCTTGTACTGAGCGTTTTTATTTGATTAAGGGATTTATGATTTTTATTTTGGTCTATTTTCGCTCTGAAATCAAACACTTTTTTTGGGGATAAACCAGCCCCAATTAAAAGGGACTTTTAAAACGCGTCTGTTATACGTCCTGATACTTGGCCTGGTCCGACAAGGGTTTACAACCATTTTTCAAAAAACGGGTTGACAAATCCCGCACAAGGTCTAAATTGATAGTAATCGATTACTCACTTTCATGGAGATTCATATGAGCGCATCAAACAAATATCTTCCGGCTGAAGAACGACGGGCGGTGACGGTAGAGGCGGTGGTTGAGTTGGCTGGTGAACAAAACCCGAGCGACATTACCACGGCTGCCATAGCCAAACGCATGGGATTGACTCAGGGTGCACTTTTTCGTCATTTCAAAAACAAGGATGCCATCTTACAGGCGGTTATGGAATGGGTGACCGAACGGTTAATGTCTCGCATCGAAAAAGCAGTACACGCAGAAACCTCTCCCCTTGCCGCACTGGAAGGCATGTTTATGGCGCATGTGGGCTTTATAACAGAGCATCCCGGTATTCCACGCATGTTGTTTGGTGAATTGCAACGCTCGGAAGAAACTGCGCCCAAGCGGATAGTGCAAACGCTCATCCGCCGTTATTCGGAACACCTCAATCGTTTGTTTGAACAGGGAAAGACCTGCGGTGAGCTTGATGAAAAGCTTGATAACGAGGCTGCGGCCTCCCTCTTCATCGGCACCATTCAAGGATTGGTCATGCAATCGTTGATAGCCGGAGATGTGGGTCATATGCGCCGCAATGCGCTGAAAGTATTTACCATCTATCAAAGGGGTATCAGGAGGGCATCATGAAAAAACTGCCTTTAAAAAAACGGTCATTGGCACTGATAGCGGTACTTGTTCCTCTGCTTGCTCTTTTTGTCTATGTGGCCTTGCGTTCCGGGCCCCTTGCTCCGGTATCCGTTGTATTGGCCACGGTCGAGGATAAGAGCCTCTCACCGGCACTGTTCGGTATTGGAAACATTGAGGCCCGTTACACCTACAGGATTGGTCCAACGGTTGCGGGGCGGGTCAAACGCCTGGATGTACATGTCGGTGATCGAGTCAAGGCTGGACAAGTGCTTGGTGAAATGGACCCGGTGGATCTTAATGAACATATCAGGGCCCAGGATGCCACGTTGAAACGGGCAAGCGCTCAACTAAACGAGGCGCAGGTGCGTAGGGATTATGCGCAGACTCAGGCTTTACGTTACGAGCATCTGCTTCAAGCACGCTCCACCAGTGAGGAAGTGGTAGCCACCAAGCAGCACGACCTGCTGGTTGCAAAAGCGGGGCTGACTGCAGCACAAGAGGAGCTATATAGTTTACGTGCCGAACGCGAGGCGTTAGCGGCGCAGCGCAGTAATCTGTCTCTTATTGCGCCAGTTGACAGCCTGGTTGTTTCACGTGATGCCGAACCGGGAACCACTGTAGTCCCAGGTCAGACTGTCGTGGAACTGATCGATCCGGACACCCTCTGGATCAATGTCCGCTTTGATCAAATTCGTGCACAGGGTCTCGCCCCAGGCCTGTCCGCCCAGATCGCATTACGCTCCCAGAAAGGGAAACAAAAGGCCGGACGTGTACTGAGGGTCGAACCCCTGGCAGACGCGGTAACAGAAGAAACCCTTGCCAAGGTTGTCTTCGATCAAATGCCTGATCCACTGCCGCCTGTCGGTGAACTGGTGGAAATCACGGTCACCCTGCCGACCCTTGGGGCAACGCCGATTGCTCCCAATGCCGCCATCCACAAAATTGACGGCAGGTTGGGCGTGTGGCAGGTCACCCATGACGATCTTCACTTTATACCCGTTTCACTGGGGATTGCCGATCTGGAGGGCCGTGTGCAAATACAAGAGGGGCTCAAGGCGGGTGACCGGATAGTGGTCTACAGCGAAAACGTCTTGAATGCCCACAGCCGGATTCACGTCGTTGACCATATTCAGGGGGTGAGGCAATGATCAGTTTAGCAGGACGCGACATCATGCACTCCTGGGGAAAGTTTGTCTTTACCGGTATGGGTCTTGGGCTGCTCATCGGCATCACACTGTCCATGGCGGGGATTTATCGTGGCATGGTGGACGATGCCAAAGTGCTGCTCGACAACAGCGGTGCTGATCTCTGGGTGGTACAGAAGGATACCCTTGGGCCCTACGCTGAGTCATCAAGTATCTACGATGATATCTGGCGTGGGATTCGAGGCATGGCAGGAGTGGAACGGGCGGCAAACATCACTTATCTCACCATGCAGGTGGGCAAACAAGCGGGTGACGTGCGCGCCATGGTTACCGGCGTCACGCCCGGAGGGCCAGGAACACCCGGCTGGCCGCCCCATCTCGTTGCGGGTCGCCAGATTACCCGGAGCCATTACGAGGCTGTTGCCGATATCGCTTCCGGATTTAAACTGGGTGAACGTATCCAGATTCGCCGGAACCAGTACACCGTGGTCGGGCTGACCCGGAGGATGGTTTCTTCCAATGGAGACCCCATGGTGTTCATTCCGCTTAAAGACGCCCAGGAAGCCCAGTTTCTCAAGGATAATGACGCCATCCGGGGGCAGCGTCGACGCACGGCCGAGAACCCTGCCCTCAACCCCCTGCTTGATGCGGTTATTGCCTCGCAAACCACCAACCCTTACGTCAATGCCGTTTTAGTGCAGGTTGAAGCAGGCCATGATCCGGAAAAAGTCGCCGGGTCGATCCGCCGCTGGAAGCGCTTAACCGTCTACACCCGCAGCCAGATGGAGGAAATTCTGGTTGGAAAGCTGATCGCTACCTCCGCCAGACAGATCTTCATGTTCCTGGTAATCCTTTCGATTGTCAGCTCTGCCATTGTCGCCTTCATCATCTACACCCTGACACTCGGGAAAATTCGTGAAATTGCCGTTTTAAAATTACTCGGCACCAGGAACCGCACCATTGTCGGCCTGATCATGCAACAGTCCATCGCCCTGGGTTTGATCGGCTTTGTGGTGGGCAAGATCTCGGCAACTTTATTAATGGCGCCCATCTTTCCCAAATATGTACTGCTGCAACCGCTCGACTCTGTTATGGGTTTTATCGCCGTGGTCATAATCTGCATACTGTCGAGCATTATCGCCATTCGTGCCGCGCTCAGAGTCGATCCGGCCGAGGCCATAGGGGGCTGACATGACTGCAAAAGGTATTCGTATCGAGGGGGTAAAAAAACGTTATGGCAGCGGAGATACCGCCGTTGATGCCCTGAAGATGGTAGACATGCACGTTGCGCCGGGCGAAGTTGTTGGGCTGATAGGTCCTTCTGGATCTGGCAAAAGTACGCTCCTTAAATGTCTGGGAGCGGTGATCGAGCCGACCGCCGGAAAAATGATACTCGGAGATGACATCATTTATGACGACGGCTGGAAGGTCAAAGATCTTCGCGCCCTGCGCCGGGACCGGATCGGCTTTGTATTCCAGGCACCTTATCTGATTCCCTTCCTCGACGTCACCGACAATGTCGCCCTTCTGCCCATGCTGGCGGGAATGCCAAACACCGAGGCGCGTAAACGGGCAATAGAATTGTTTAAAGCGCTTGATGTGGAACATCGCGCCAAGGCCATGCCCTCTCAACTCTCTGGTGGAGAACAGCAACGCGTGGCTATTGCACGGGGACTGGTCAATCGTCCTCCGGTAATACTGGCCGATGAACCGACCGCTCCGCTGGATAGCGAGCGCGCCCTGGCTGTAATCCGGATATTGAACGACATGGCTCAAAAATTCGAGACCGCCATTATTGTCGTCACCCACGATGAAAAAATCATTCCCACCTTTAAACGCATATATAACATCCGTGAAGGGGTGACCTATGAAGAAAAAGGTGAAGGACGTGGTTTCAAATGAGGTTAACCCAGAAAGGTATTTAAAATGATAAACAAGGAGCATTTTATGAACAAAAATAAAATGGTCAGTTACACGTTGATTGGTGTTTATGCCTTTTTACTGACAGGATGTGCCCTGGGACCGGATTTTCAACCTCCTGTTCCTCCGGATGTGGCTGGCTATACCTCCACGCCATTGACCCCAAATTTTGAAGCCTCTCCCACCATGCTGGGTGATCCACAAAACATTATTAAAGGAGAACGACCAACGAAATATTGGTGGGAAGGGATGGGTGTTGAAAAACTAGACATGCTCATCAGCGAAGCTTTGGAACATAACCCAACCCTGATGGCGGCAGCGGCTTCCTTGCGTCAGGCCCAGGAACTTTATGCGGCAAAGGCGGGTTCGACACTTTATCCCCAGGCTGAAGCCAACCTCACCGGCCAGCGCCAGCGATTCAACCCCAATTCATCGGGGCTGATCGACGATGCCAGGCAATTCGGTCTTTACAACGCCAGCCTGGGCGTCACCTATACATTTGACCTGGCCGGAGGCAACCGCAGGGCCTTGGAAGCGCTGGCCGCCCGGAGCGATTATCAGCAGTTTCAATTAGAGGGCGCTCGTTTGACACTGGTGGCAAATATCGTAACAACGGCCATTGCCCAGGCAAGGCTGAAAAGACAGACTGAAATCATAGAAAACATCTTGACGTCCCAGGAAAACCAAATAGAATTAACCCTGGAACGCATTCGTCTGGGTCATGGAGAACCGGATGATGCGTTGGCCCTGCAAACACAGTTGGAGCAAACGCGCGCCCAACTAACGCCGTTACGTTATCAACTTCAACAAAACAACCATTTTTTGGCCGTTCTTGTGGGTAGAGCCCCAGGAGAACGTCTGCTGCCGTCGTTTACCCTGGAGGATTTCACCCTGCCGCCGGAGTTGCCGTTATTAATCCCCTCTGAACTGGTGCATGCAAGGCCGGATATTCTCGGCGCTGAAGCGTTGCTGCATGCCTCTAATGCAGAATACGGGGTTGCCGTATCGAAACTATATCCCCAACTCAACCTCAGCGCCGATCTTGGATCCCAGGCACTGACGACCGGGGCGTTGTTCGGCGGTGGTTCTGCCGTTTGGAGTTTGGTAGGGCAACTGACACAACCTTTGTTCAAACCAGGCCTGCCCGCTGAAAAGAGAGCGGCTCTCTCCGCCTTTGATGCGGCTGCGGCAAACTACCAGTCCGTCGTTCTGGAGGCTCTTCGCAACGTAGCTGATGTATTGCGGGCATTGGAGAATGATTCAAAAAGGCTGGAGGCTCTTTCTGCCGCTGATTTAGCTGCTGAGAAGTCTTTAGAGTCGGCACAGCGTCGGTATAGGCTTGGAGCAACCAGCTATTACGATCTGCTTATTGCACAACAACAACGGCTTCAGACTGAACTCGATCTAACAGAAGGTCAGGCCAAACGCCTGGTCAACACTGCTGCTTTTTACCAGGCCATGGGCCTTGATCATCGTTTCGACCAATGAAAAAATTGTTAAGGTTAAACCAAGGCATTGAGACATTGATAGAATATATTTTAATACACCATAGCGGAAAGTGAGGTTTCATATGAAGGATAAGATACTCATTAAAGTCATCGACAGGCTGGAGTGATCTTCATCTTTTTAACAATTCGAGGGCTTCTGTCATATTTTTAAACCTTTGGGCAGGATCTATTTTACAGGCCTTTACAATAAACTGATTTAGCCCCCGGGGAAGTTCTGGGACAATTTGTTCAGGGTTTGGGATCTCTTTTTCACAACGCATTCTGGTAAAAAGCACCGAATCTTCCTCCGGGTAAGGCCTTTGACCTGTAACCATCTCAAAAGCAGAGATTCCCAGTGAGTATATTTCACTTTGCAGACTGGCTCTTTCGCCTTTCAATAATTCCGGTGCAAGATAAGGATATGCACCGTCAAAAATATCATCATCTTCATGGATGGAACAGGCAAGGCCAAAATCCACCAGCTTTACCCTGTCATCTTCAACAATCATCAGATTACCCGGGTTAATATCTTTGTGCAGAATCCCGCTGCAATAGGCATAGTGAATCGCCTGGCAGGTCTGGACAAGATAATTGATGGCTTTAGGAGGGGAGATTGTTTTATGCCGCTGGATGATTTCCAAAATGGATTCACCCTCAAGATACTCCATTATAATAAATATGGTCCGGTATCGCTCCACCATATCATACACTTTGATAATATTCCCATGGGCCAGCATGTCCACTATGTGAGCTTCTTTTTTGAGCCTTGCAAGAAAATCCGAGTCCAGAACCAGATGGTGCCGCATCATCTTTATGGCAACAGGGTTTCCGGATACCAGATCTTTTCCTCTATACACAATGCTGTATCCGCCCCGGCCGATAATATCCGTTGCCAGGTAGTTGCCGATGGTCCGATAGGATGTCGGCCTTTTTGAATCAAAGCGGTTTGCAACAATTTCGGTCAAAAATTCCCAAAGATCTGGATCATTTTTTGGAATGTCTTCGAATTCTGATCGTTTGATGACCCAGGCATCAATCTCACTTTCAGCTTCCACATGGGCCATACTTGGCTCTCCGGTAAATAAAGCACTCATATTTACAAGATCCCCTTCACTCCGATGATCGACCGGATAAAGTCGGCCATTTTTTTCCACCAGCACAATACAGGCACCCTGTCTGATAATATATGCCTCATCCATTTCTTTACCCTGGAACACAAACCGTTTCCCAGGCTTAATAAGGGTCCGCCTCAACTGCTTTAGAAAGGAGGATTCCTTTTGTCGGCAATGGACAAATCTTAAAAATTTAGTTCTAAGGTTCCGCGTGCCCTCTTCGGCAAGAACCATGTGGTAAAAATCACATTCCTTGCATTTTTCTCGTTTCTCCAGATAGTGACCCTGCCGATCTTTGAGACAAAGCGTGTTTGGAACCGCCCAGCAGAACCGTCCTGCGTTTTTGCCGGAATTGATACCTGAAAAACTTTGGTCCGACGCCGCAGGACAAATTTTGCCCAGCCCGGCATTCACACCTCCTGGTTCCAATCCGCAACCCATGTATTCCCAGCAATTTAGCCGTTTATTGCTCATGATTTTTTAATTTCGAAAATTAATTCTTTCATTTTTTGAAGCCTGGATAGATTATCGCTGATCATTTGTCGTGTGTTATACCCTGCTTCTTCTTCATCAAACTGGTTCTTTAATTCTCTTTTTTCATCTTCGGACAATTCGGTTTCTGCCATGGGATAGAACAAACGATTCTCTATGAAGATATGCCGCTTTAAAATTGAAATATAAACGGCAAGGTTTTCCAAAAGTGTTGTTGTGGCGATTTCACCGCATTTTTCATACCCAGTTAAAGAATCTTCTATCTTCTTTATACACCGCCGGTTTAACTCGTGCTGATAACGCAAAGATCCTATCCCAAGATCAATACGGCCACCCTTTTTGGACGCCAGAACGCTGAATAAAAGATATTCTTCTTTATAATGATGGAGTTGGTCTGCATATTCCTCAAAAAAAAGAACAGCTGTTTTAAAAAAATCTACTGAGGGTTGACGGTTTTGTTCCAGAAGGTCCCTTGCCTTTTCCAGATAGTTGATTCCCTGGAGGATATGGGCATGTTCTTGGGTTAATCTTGATAAAACATCCATAATTAGATTCCTTTGCCTATCTTTTGATAGTTTTACAATCAGAATGCTGGATATTTTCTATTGTTTTTTAATATTGATTAATAATCAAGGCCACCATCAGCATGATCATCACATCAGCCCCACCGGACAAATATGCACAAAAATATGTTAACAGTTATCAGTTAAATAGATATCTGATTATAATCACCAAATCATTGACTTAGATCAAGTAATTTTATTTTCAAGTTTGATTTGTACATAAACATAAGCTATTTATCATCTGGGATTCGCCAATTCCATTAATTGAATTGATCCGGAAAAAATGTAAAGAATGATTTTGATGATAAAACAATTTAAAGGCCAGCAATTTCGTAAGCAGGATTTGCTTCCCATGACTTGAGTATCAGATCTGAAGCAATTATTTGTTCCATATGTGCATTTAATCGGATTGTTTATTTTGGCTCAGTATGTTGTTTAAAAGAATCGATTCAGATCAAGGTTGCTGTTTTATCTGTTTCTTTTCTTTCTGATGGTCACGGTTCAGATGAAAATTGATCCAGGAAGAAGTCTTGTTCAACTCCCAATTTCTGGGAGGTACCTTATCTTCCAGAAAGGTGGACAGCTTGCCGGCATAATCCAGGCGCTTATATGCCCTGACCCATATGCATTCTTTATCCGGGTAGACCTCACAGGCACCATTCCGGCTGCCGCCGCAGGGGCCGTTGCGTGTATGCTTGGGGCACCCTGATTCAGGACACAGGAAGGCGGTGTGCTGGATGCCGCAGTCCCCACAACTCTGGCAGGACAGCAGGGGGATTTTTATGGGGTCTTCCAGGCAGTGTTTTAATACCCATTCTTTATCATGGGATTCCAGAAAAGCGGCCAGTTTTCGATAAACCGGTGCCAGCCCGGCTGTTTTGTTAAAAAAAAGATTATGGGCGAAACAAAGCATTCCATAGGGCCAGTGATTTATCACCCTCTCCTTTAGTCCGGGTTTGAAAGCAGGGATGTTTTTATCCTCAACGATTTTATCATAAACGTAATAAGCGTTTTTTTCCTTACCGGAAAATTCATTCATATGGGCGGGCCAGTCATCTCCAATTTTTTCCATGCGGTCCAGGATACGGGCAACGGTCGTGAAGCTCCGGTGTACACCACCGATGTGAATCCCCCGGAAACCGATCCCCTTGAGAATAGCACCCAGACGGGCAGACCTTTCAATGGCTGCGTTGAGGCCTTCTTTTGGGATTTTCCATTCCTGGGTCACCTTTTCATAAAGGGCATCAGACACATGGGCGCCAGGTACCCTGTGCTTGTTCATGGCCCGGGCCGCTTTAGGGCTGAGCAGGAAAACCGAAGCCATCACCGGTATGTGTGCATTCTTTTCATTATGATATCGGATCAGTTCATTGAATTTGTTGATGTCATAGCCGAGCTGGGTAATGGCAAAGGAGGCACCGGCATCAATTTTCATGTCCAGTTTCTTATATTGCGCCAGGCATTCTGATTTCAATGTTTTAAATGGGGAAACGCCGCATCCACTGAAAAAGGGATCTGGATCACCCGATGTCATCATGCGGTTGCTAAGCCCCTTTACCATGCGGGTCAAAAGGACGGAATCCAGATCAAATACCGGAGCCCCCCTTCCGCCAAAGCCTTTGCCGCTGTAATCCCCTGTCAGGCATAAAATGTTTTTCATGCCCATGCGTGCCAGCTGAAGGGCACGGCTTTCCATACCGACCCGGTTCATGTCCCGGCAGGTAAAATGAACAATGACATCCAGCCCATGCCTGAAAATTTCATATCCCAGCACATCCGGGGACAACGAGGGGTTGCCCCCGGGGTTGTCGGTTATGGATACGGCAGAGACCCTGCCGTCGGAAAACGCATCTTTTGCGATGCCAATCAGGGTATCGGTATTGCGGCCAAAAGATTCACGACCTGGTACCAGTTCAATGGTGATAACAAAGTTGTCAGGATTCATCAACTCTTCACTGAAAATACGAAGCATTCATATCCTCCTAATTCAATATTGCGGGATTTTTGCTTAGTTCCAGGAACTCCCGGTTCAGATTGCCACACAGGTGAAATAATTCAAGAATTAAAAAACGTTTCCATTGAGCAGGTGCAGTCGATCAAAGTTATCTTGAATTTAGCAAAAAGCCTGATGATGAACATATCATCTTGTTTCCCAGGGATTGATGGGGTAATGATGGGACGATCCAGAGGGTTTTCCCTGATTGCTTTTTTAACCATCCTTCTATAAGTAGTAATATGTTAATAAAGTCGATTAAATTTTATTTGTTTATAGCCGTGTCGGTTTATAAGAAACTCGCTTCGACCGACCGCCGGAAACGGGTGTTGCCCTTCACTCATTCTCGCAGGCCGTACATGGCCTGCTCCGAGGGAAATGGCAACTCCTTGGACCTCGTGTCCACCGTTGCCATTTAACCCGTTCAGGGCAACACCCGTTCCCACCGGCCTACTACTGTCGAGTTTCATGCTTCGTTGTGTCCACCAGGACATGTGGGTTTTATAAGAAACTCATGTCGAAACATCATTGTGAAAGTCTCGACTTTCGAGCCCTCTTTGGTTTCCCTGATCGGAACATTGTAAACCAAAGGGGATAGGATTTTTGCCCTTCCAGGCGTTAAGAAGCGCAGGCTGTTTGAGGACTTTAGCCCGCAGTTCCTGCGCTTTAGTCTGGAAGGGCAGAAATCCCCCCGACGTTTACCGTTCCGGTCAGGGTAACCAAAGGGGGCGGAATGGTACTATCGCCTGCCCTGTATCATCGTGTTTCATATTTCGTTGTGTCCGCTAGGACATGTGGGTTATAAAAAAGAAAGGCTCTATCGGGGGGGGCATCCGTTACCTGGGAGTCGCGTGACTTTAAGATTAACCGTACAAAAACAGGACCCGTATGTTACCGATACTCATATTTTGCACGCTGTTGGCTCTATTGACGGCCCTGCTGCCTTTATCGCGAAATTCACATTGGATTATCAGAGGGCTGGATTTCCCTCGATTGCAGTTTACGGTATTTGCAACTGTTTTGTTGATTGCTCATTATTATTTCCTCGATTCTCAAATGATTATCACCCAGGTACTGATTCTTGCCACGACTTTGTGTTTAATCTGGCAATTGTGGTGGATCTTGCCCTATTCTTTTTTATGGCCCAAAGAGGTCAAAACTTCCAGTGATGGTAGTGCTGATAAACAAATCAGCATTCTCACATCTAATGTACTCACTCCAAATCGTAATGCCGATGCGTTGATCAGGCTGGTTAAAAAGCATCAGCCCGATGTTTTAGTAACGCTGGAATCAGACCAATGGTGGGAAGACAAGCTTAAGGTCTTAGAGGCTGAAATGCCTTACAGCATTAAATGTCCCCTTGACAACCTCTATGGCATGCATGTTTTTTCACGTTTGCCCTTAGGTGGGCAAGAGATTTGCTATTTAGTTGAGAAGGATATACCATCCATACATGCAACATTAGAGTTGAGAACAGGTGACAAAATTCGTGCGCATTTCCTTCATCCAGCCCCCCCAAGCCCAACAGAAAATCCTGAATCAGCGGAGCGGGATGCTGAATTGGTGATTGTGGCTCGAAGTGTAGCCGAGAGTGACCAACCTGTGATCGTAACCGGTGATCTTAATGACGTTGCTTGGTCGGCCACAACTCGACTTTTTCGTAAAATAAGCGGATTGCTTGATCCGCGAGTGGGACGTGGCGTGTTTAATACTTTTCATGCGGATTACTTGATTGTGCGTTGGCCTTTGGATCATTTGTTTCACAGTCAACATTTTACGTTGCAAGACATTCAACGTTTGCCTTCGATTGGTTCGGATCATTTTCCTCTACTGACGATACTCTCGTTTACTCCGTTGCGAAGTGCCAGGCAGAAAGGTGTACAAGCCCGCGCTTCTGATCATGAGTGGGCGAAAGAGATATCTGAAGAACAGAATGTGGGCAAGAATGACGTGCCAAAGCCAGGCAAGACAGACTGATCAGCATCGTGATAGGGGTCCAAGGCCATCAAGATGAAATTTTCCACATGGTGCGTTTTTTAAGCTGTATTCTTTGTTGTATTAATGGGCACACATTTTAATATGCTCCAATTAATGCGCCTTGAAGACAAGCAAAAAGCCTGCATTCTATTGGCGTGTTTTAATATTTCCATGGTCCTAAAGGGGTGAAGTGTGATTCAAGATATCCGTAATACCCGAACCATTATTCTGAATAGTGGTAGTGCTGAAGCCAAGAAAGAGGAGATTCGCGACTATTTTCACGCGACGTACAGCATTGATGAACAGCTATATGAAACCCTCAAAGACGATGAGTGTTTTTATGTCCGGGCAGAGTTGCTGAGACACCCATTGATTTTTTATTTAGGTCATACGGCGGCCTTTTACATCAATAAGCTGATCATTGCAAAACTCATTGATCAACGCATCAATCCCAGATATGAATCAATGTTCTCAGTTGGCGTGGACGAGATGTCATGGGATGACCTGGATGAATCCCACTATGACTGGCCGACGGTGGCTGAAGTCAAAGCATACCGGGATGAAGTCCGCAAGGTTGTGGATGCGCTGATCACCTCCATGCCACTGGTTATGCCCATTACCTGGGATCATCCGTTTTGGACAATTTTGATGGGCATTGAACATCAGCGGATTCACCTTGAGACCTCTTCGGTCATTATCCGGCAACTTCCCATCGATCAGGTCCACATGCTCCCCTTATGGGAGATCTGTCCTGATACAGGCACTGCCCCGGAAAATGAATTGCTGTCCGTGCCAGGCGGTGGGGTAAACCTGGGAAAATCCAAGGACAGTCCTCTATACGGCTGGGATAATGAATTTGGCCAACATCAGAAAGATGTCTGGGACTTTTCTGCTTCCAGATACCTGGTTTCCAATTATGAATTTTTAAAATTTGTGGCGGATAAGGGATATTTTAAAAGTGAATTCTGGACAGAAGAGGGCAAGCGCTGGGTCGATTTTACAAAAGCCGAACACCCGCTGTTCTGGATCAAAAAACGAGACACCTACCAGCTTCGGACCATGTTACAAATTATTGAAATGCCCTGGGACTGGCCCGTGGAAGTCAACTATCTGGAGGCCAGGGCGTTTTGTAACTGGATGGGGGCAAAACATGACCAGTCGATTCGGCTGCCCACGGAAGATGAGTGGTATCGGTTACGGGACCTGCACAACATCCCGGATCAGCCTTACTGGGAAAAGGCACCGGGTAATATCAATCTGGAACACTGGGCATCATCCTGTCCGGTCACACGGTTTTGTTTTGGTGATTTCTACGACATCATCGGAAATGTCTGGCAATGGACGGAAACCCCCATTACCGGATTTGCCGGGTTTAAAGTCCATCCCTTTTACGATGATTTTTCCACCCCTACTTTTGACACCCGACATAACCTGATAAAAGGCGGTTCCTGGATTTCAACGGGGAATGCGGCCACCCGGGATTCCAGGTATGCATTTCGTCGCCATTTTTTCCAGCACGCAGGGTTTCGATACGTACAATCCAAACAACCATTGGAGGATCAGCAAGCCATGTACGAAAATGACAGGGCCGTATCACAATATTGTCAAGCGCACTACGGAGAAGACTATTATAATGTTGAAAATTTCCCGTTGAAATGTGCGAGTCTGGCGCTCGGATATATGATGGACCGCCCCAAAATCAAAGCGCTTGATCTGGGATGTGCTGTGGGGCGTTCCACGTTTGAACTTGCCAGGGAATTCAATTCTGTTGACGGTCTTGATTTCTCGGCCCGATTTATCCAGGTCGCCTTCCAAATGAAGCAGAAAAGCAGTATCCATTTTGAATTACAAGAGGAAGGCGATATTGTATCGTACCACGAGAAAAAACTGGAAGAACTGGGCCTGGAGCAATCCAAGCATAAAGTGGCGTTTTTCCAGGCCGATGCTTCCAACCTTAAACCCCGGTTCACCGGGTATGACCTTATCCTGGCTGCCAACCTGATTGATAGACTCTACGACCCGGTGAAATTTTTAACCACGATTCATTCCCGACTGAATACCAACGGGGTCCTGGTGTTGACGTCTCCCTATACCTGGCTGGAAGAATTTACAAAAAAAGAGAACTGGGTGGGAGGCATTCGAAAGAATGGAGAACCCTATACAACGCTGGAGGGATTAACGGATATTCTCAGTCATCATTTCAAAATGCTCGATGCCCCTCGTGATATTGAGTTTGTAATTCGTGAGACCCGGAGAAAATTTCAGCATACAATATCCCAGATGACCGTGTGGGAAAAAAGAAGCGAACAGGCGCCAGACACGCATGCCGTTTAAAACATAAGTCCTTAACGCCTCCCATCTTTGCTCGGATTTATCAAAAGAATTGCAACTGTGCAGTTCTCGCTGTCCCATAAATTCCACGGCTGCCGCTGGGAAGCATCGTGATCCAGATAGGACATTCCCATGCCCCACGTCTTTCAAAATCCAGCCAACTACCGCTTGCAACCTTTAGGTGAAAAATGATAGCAGTAGACAGGTGGAAATGGGTAATGCCCTGAACGGATTAAATGGCAAAGGTCGGTATAGTAAAGCGAACAAAAAGATTTAGGATAGTCTATTTTGAAACGGAAAACGAATTTTTCGTCCCATGTTATCACCATGTTCATCGGCTTGCTTTCATCCGTAGGAGACTGGCCGATTCTGCTGGCCGTCCGAAGGGGATTGACCCAGGTTTTACCCTTGATTCTTGTCGGTGCATTCGCACTATTGCTTTTAAATCTTCCTTTTCCTCAAATAAAAACAGTATTGGATGCGGTGGCAGGAGAAAATTGGTATAACCTCTGTCAGATCATTCAACAGGGTTCTTTCGGCATTGCGTCTTTGGCTTTTTTGATAAGTATCAGCCTGGCCTATGCCCAGCAGCGGGGAGATGTTTTAGCCGGTTACAGGGTGAATACCACCGCAACGACGGTGGTTTGCCTGTCTGCATATTTTGTTGTCGCCGTGCCTTTAAATGGAAGCATTCCCCCGGGTTTTTTTTCTCTGGGTGGTGGGCTTCCCATTGCATTCTGTGTGGCTGTGACCAGTGCGCCGCTGTTTTTATTTTTAATGGATCACAGTCTCCTTACCAAATACCTGGAATCCGTGGGAAGCGATCCGGAAGTCAATAATGCCCTGGCAGCGATTCCAAGCGGGTTCGCTACCATTTTTTTATTTGGGATTGTTCGAATACTCATGGAAAATGCAGGCTGGGGGGATCTTCATCACCAGGCTCAAAATTTTTTTGGCTCGCCGTTTAAAGACGCTGGAAATTCTCTTGCCACCGGCGTTGGTTATGTGGGATTGTCCCAGTTCCTCTGGTTCTTTGGCGTCCATGGGCCGAATTTGCTGTTTGGGGTGGAACAAGATATTTTAAGGGTTGCCTCCCAGGCGAATATTGACGCGGCTATACATGGTACTGAACCGATTTTTATTCTGACCAAGCAGTTTATTGATTCATTTGTACATCTTGGCGGTTCAGGCAGTACCTTGAGTCTTCTTCTGGCTATCTTTTTAAAAAGCAGGGAAAAAAATATACGGCGGCTGGCAGTCATTTCGCTTCTTCCTGCATTGTTTAACGTAAATGAGGTCATTCTTTTCGGACTTCCCCTGGTGCTTAACCCCATTTATGCCATACCCTTCATGCTTGCGCCGGTCATCCAGACATTGGTTGCATATGCTGCGACGGCACTCCATTGGGTCCCAATGACTGTCAACAACGTCCACTGGACATCCCCCATATTGCTGGGTGGATTTGCAGCCACAGGTTCTGTGGCAGGCGCTCTGCTCCAGTTGGTTTGTCTGGGTATCGGCACGCTGGTTTACCTGCCGTTTGTAACCCTTTCCAATTCACTTTATGCCCGGCGGTTTGATAAGGAAATTAAGGGCCTCGGTATCGCAGCTGAAAGCACTTCAACCAGCCCAAGTGGCAGGAAATGCATTGATCTCCCCGGCCAGACCGGGCTGTTTGCCCGGGTGCTGGCAGCAGATCTTGGCCGGGCCCTGGATAGAGATGATCAGATCTTTCTGGTCTACCAGCCCCAGGTAGATGTGGACCTGGGTCGCATTGTCGGCGCTGAAGCGCTGCTTCGATGGAAACATCCGACCCACGGCCTGATCCCCCCACATATTACGGTTGCTCTGGCAGAGGATACCCATCTTATATCCGATCTTGGGATGCGGGTTCTAAGTGACGCCTGCATGCACCATTCCGTATTACTGAATCAAGGTGAAACTGACCAGATTTTATCGGTAAACCTGTCTGCCCAGCAATTTGAAGACGAATTTTTAGTGGAAAAGGTTGTTGAAATCCTCAGAAAGACTGGTGTTAAAACAAATATGCTTAAGGTGGAAGTGACCGAATCAATGGTTTTAACACCGGATGTCAAAACGATCTCAATTCTGAAGCGGCTGAGGGAAATGGGAGTCAGGGTGGCAATCGATGATTTTGGAATGGGCCATACCTCTTTGCGGTATCTCAAAGAGTTCCCAGTGGATACGGTTAAGATCGACCGGTCTCTGACCCTGGAATCCCTTGATGGGATCAATGATCATATTGTTACCAGCATTGTCAGTCTTTGCGAAGCCCTGGGTGTTCAGATCATTGTTGAAGGGGTTGAAACCGAGGAACAACTCGAGCGCTTCCGGGAACATCGGTGCTCTTTTTTTCAAGGGTATTTTTTCAGCAAACCCATCAGTGGTGAAGCCTATGTGGAACTTGTGCGTGGACAAGTAAAATAGACATGGACAGTGTCTATAATCCCATGGAATTAAAGTTGTCAGGATTCATCAACTCCTGCACAGAATATATACAATTTTTGATCTACTTCCCAGGAATAAGGATGAAAACTAAGGGCAAAGGGTATTTTTTACCGGATACCGTATTTTTTCAACTTGCTGTGAAGGGTGGTGGGTTTTAGGTCAAGAATCTCAGCTGCACCACCTTTACCATATACCTTCCCCCCGGTTCTGGTCAGAACCTTTTGCAAATAGGCTTTCACCATGACATCAAAGCGCAAAAGCGCTGTCGCATCCAGGTCTGCCCCGGGCAGGCAAAAACTATCCTCTGGGGTTTCGTCCGCCACAATATGCTCAGCCCGGATGACTCCGCCCCGGCTGAGGATGGCAGCCCGCTCCAGGGTATTCTGCAGTTGGCGGACATTGCCGGGCCAGTCAGCTTGAAGAAGGATGTCAACACTTTCAGGAGCCAGGGCCAGGTCTTTATGGCCGGCCCTGGCCCGGATCTGCCCGGTGAAATATTCGGCCAGAATCAGGATGTCGCTGCCCCGCTCTCGCAGGGGCGGCAGCCGTATGGGAAAAACGTTCAGCCGATAGTACAGGTCTTCCCTGAAGCGATTTTCCCGGACGGCGGTGTATAGGTCCACGTGGCTTGCGGCAATGATCCGGACATCCACACTGATGGTGGATTCACCGCCAATCCGTTCCAGCTTCTTTTCCTGGAGGGCCCGGAGAAGCTTGGGCTGGATTTCCAGGGGAAGATCCCCGATTTCATCCAGGAAGAGGGTCCCCCCATCGGCCAGTTCAAAGCGCCCCTTTCTGGACGAAACCGCACCGGTAAACCCGCCTTTCTCATGGCCGAAAAGCTCACTCTCCGCCACGCCGGCAGAAATGGCAGAGCAGTTCACCGGGATAAACGGACCGCCCTTGCGGTCAGAGAGCCTGTGAACGGCCCGGGCCACAACCTCCTTTCCCGTTCCGGTTTCCCCCTGAATCAATACAGGGGTCTGGGAGGCGGCCACCATTGCAGCTGCATCCTTCACCCGATTCCAGCTTACCGAATTGCCGATGAGTTCGCTTAAGGCCCCGGCGTTGCGCTCAAGCAGAAAATTTCTCTCCTGGAGAATGGCCAGGTGTTCTTTTTCAAGGGCCTCCTTATCGTTGGACTGGGCAATGGCCAGGGAGATCAACTTGGACAAGGTCCCCACCAGGCGGACATTCTGGGGGGTAAACCGGTTACAGGAATGATGGTCCAGGGTGAGCACCCCCTGAAGAGTGTCATCCAGGTAAAGGGGGGTGACCATGCAGGAATGATCCGCCGGAAAATCAACCACCCCGGCGTAAGTGTCCACATGGGGTTCGGCCTCGTCAAACAGATAGGGTTTCCCCTCCTGTACAATGGCGGCAATGTCCTTTCGGTCCTCCAGGGAGAAGGTATAGCCTTCAAGGATTTTGGTTGCCGCTGGTCCCGCTGCCTTGAGGACCCTGAGCCTGCTCCTGCCCTCGCAGCTTAGGACAACGGCGAGTTCATATTCAATGAGTTCCCGGATAGCCGTTAAAACGATATCCATGGTTTTTTCGCATGTCAGGGTTGAGATGGGGGGATTCATAAGTCTCCTAACGAAATGTCGTTTTCACCGATATATCATTGGCACATAACCGATATTTCGTTTAATGTCAACTTCTGAAAAACCTACTTCTGAACAGATATGAAATTATTCCTTAAAAAACAACTATATATAAAATAGAATTTATATTGGCACTAAGATTGCTTTAAGATCACCACAAGATGTAGGCAGAACAAAAACATGAACTGGTAACACCACAACCAACACCAAACAAGGAGATTAAAAATGGAAAAATCCAACACCATGCCCATGCTGGGCGATACCTTCCCCGAATTTTCAGCTGCAACCACCCACGGCCCCATGAACTTCCCCCAGGATTTAAAGGGGCAATGGTTTGTGCTCTTCAGCCATCCTGCGGATTTCACGCCGGTGTGCACCACGGAATTTGTGGCCTTTCAAAAGCGGATCAAGGCCTTTGAAGACATGGGGGTAAAACTCATCGGCATGTCCGTTGATCAGGTGTTCAGCCATATCAAATGGGTGGAGTGGATTGAAGAAAAGCTGGATGTTGAGATCACCTTCCCCATTGTAGCGGCCAATGACGCCATTGCTGACAAGCTGGGCATGCTCCATCCCGGCAAGGGGGCCAATACGGTCCGGGCAGTCTTTGTGGTGGATCCGGAAAGCCGGGTGCGCCTGATGCTCTATTATCCCCAGGAGATCGGCCGGAACATGGATGAAATCGTCCGGGCCGTTAAAGCCCTGATCCAGAGCGATAAAGACGGGGTGGCCATACCTGCCGGCTGGCCGGAAAATGAACTCATCGGCGACAAGGTGATCATTCCCCCGGCCCAGGACCAGGCAGAGGCCAAAAAACGTCCCGGCCAGTATGATTGCTATGACTGGTGGTTCTGCTACCGGGATCTAAAATAAAGCCCAAACCCTTCTGGTATACCCCGGGCGGGGCCGAAGATAGTCTTTGGTCCCGCCTTTTTTGGCAATCTTCCTATTAATTCCTTGCAATCTCCAGATCCATGGGCGTCATGGAGTTCCCACACTTTGGCTGGTGATTGAAGTAAAACCGGCACAGCCGGAGTGGGGTATGGCTCCGGCCTCAACGAATTTTGAAACACCTTCATTGACAATGCTTTAGTGAGTGTTCCATACCAACAAAATCATTTTCGCTTATTTGTGCAATGTGTTGAAATTTAAGATAAAATTAACAAGTATTTTCTTGACCCTATCTTTTTGATGTGAATAAATTCAATGTTTTACTAAAGAATAAGTGAATGAGGGTAATAGAAAAAAACTTTTAAGCGTTAACCAATAAGTATTGACTTAATGCTTATAATACATGATATTGCGGGTTAACTTTTAAGCATGAAATTAAATTTTGTAGCCCATTGAAATACAAAATTTAAATAACGAGCATCTATCTGGAATGCGAAGGCCTTCTAAAATAAAGACGCTGTCTGAACGATGGGGGTCGCTTCCAATAGGTTCAATTTCTAAACCTCAACGCTAAGGAGTTCTCCAGCATGGGTGAGCCAGCAATTAAAATTGGAAATAAGCACAAAAGCGTTTTCAAAGACAAGGTGAAGAACCTTCTGCCGGCTGGCGGAAATCTTAATGCCTGTTTGACCTGCGGTGCCTGCTCTTCAGGATGTCCGGCAACGGGCCTCGAAGGAATGGATCCTAGGAAATTTTTGAGAATGGCCGCTTTAGGTATGGATGAAGAGATCTTAAGCAGCAACTGGGTATGGATGTGTACCATGTGCCAACGCTGTATTCATGTCTGCCCCATGGAGATCAACATTCCCCAGCTCGTTTACTATGCCAGACAATCTTGGCCGAGAGAGACCCGCCCCAAAGGAATTTTGGGATCCTGCGACGCTGCCCTCGCCAATGAATCCGGAAGCGCCATGGGAACCCCAATGGACGATTTCGTGTTTGTTGTGGATGACGTGCTGGAAGAGTACCGAGAATCCCAACCGGAGTTTGCCGAAATGGAAGCCCCCATGGACAAAGAAGGGGCTGAGTTTGTATTGAACCAAAACTCCAGAGAACCTGTGACAGAACCCGATGAGATGGTACCCCTGTGGAAAATTCTGCACTTGGCTGGTGCCAATTGGACTTATACCAGCAAAGGCTGGGGCGGTGAGAACTATTGCATGTTTCTCACCGATGACGAAGCGTGGGAACATCTCGTACAGCAAAGCACCGATGCTGCCCACGATGTGGGGTGCAAAACGTTCCTCAACACCGAGTGCGGGCACGCCACCTACGCATTTCGAGCAGGATTGGAAAAATTCAACATCAAACATGATTTCCAGGTTGCAAGCCTCTACCAATATTATGCTAAGTGGATTCGTGAGGGGAAACTGAAGGTCAACTCCGACTGGAACAAAGATCTCAAGATCAAATTTACAGCACAGGATCCCTGTCAGATTGTCAGAAAATCCTGGGGAGATCCCATTGCCGATGATTTGCGGTTTGTGGTTAAATCCGTTGTCGGAGAAGAGAACTTCATCGATATGACCCCCAACAAATCCAATAATTTCTGCTGTGGAGGCGGGGGCGGTTTTCTCCAGTCCGGTTTCAAGAATGAGCGCCTTGAATACGGAAGAATCAAAGATCAGCAGATCAAGGCAACCAAAGCCGATTACTGCATTGCCGCGTGCCATAACTGTCATGCCCAAATCCATGAATTGAGTGAACATTACGGTGGAAACTACCCCGTGGTTCACCTCTGGACACTTATTTGCCTCTCATTGGGTGTTCTTGGTCCCAATGAGCGGGAGTATCTTGGTGATGATCTAAAGGAAGTCAATGTCTTCCATCCTGAGACCGCCATGTAAGCATAATCTTCGTTTCTGATTTCCGATTTTCATGTTTTTTTCGGCAAGAAAATCGGAAAGCCTCTTTGATTCTGGCTTGTCCAGGTTAAAAATATGATTAAAAGGGCAATCCAAATGGTTTGCCCTTGCAAAAAAAGAAACATAAAAGCCTGCAGTTAAAGACTCTTTGCCGGTTTTAATTGTCTTTTTTAGACCAAAATCTGGAACGGGCTATTTTTGTTTGTCGACAAAGAATGAAATGGGTTGATATAACGTTAAAAAACGTTCTTGTTGAGCAGTGCAGCCGATCAAAGTTATCTTGAACGGCTGCACTGAGAAAGTGTAGGTTTTTTAAAATTAATTACCCGACATCATTGCAGCTATGTCTTCTTCAACCGTACCAATGGGCTTGATATTAAATTTTTCAACCAGAACCTTGACCACGGCCGGAGAAAGAAAAGCCGGCAGGGTTGGCCCCAGACGAATGCCCTTGACACCCAGAAAGAGCAGGGCCAGGAGTACGGCCACGGCTTTTTGCTCATACCAGGCGATATCATAGGAGATGGGCAAATCGTTGATGTCATCCAGGCCAAAGACCTCCTTGAGCTTCAGGGCAATCACGGCCAGGGAGTATGAATCGTTGCACTGGCCGGCATCAAGTACCCGGGGAATGCCGCCAATGTCGCCAAGGTTCAGTTTGTTGTATCTGTACTTGGCGCACCCGGCCGTGAGGATCACCGTGTCCTTGGGCAGGTTTTCTGCTACTTGTGTATAGTAGTTGCGGTCTTTTTGACGGCCATCGCAGCCGGCCATGACAACGAAGCGTTTAATGGCGCCGGATTTCACCGCATCCACGACCTTGTCGGCCAGGGCCAGGACCTGGTTATGGGCAAATCCGCCTACAATGGTGCCGGTCTCAATCTCTACAGGTGGGGCACAGGTTTTGGCTTTTTCAATCAGGGCTGAAAAATCCTTGGTGCCCCCTTCAGGCCTGTCTGCAATATGCACGGCATTTTCATAGCCCACAACACCGGTGGTAAAGAGCCGGTCCAGGTAGGTGTTGGTTTTTTTCAGGGGTACCAGGCAGTTGGTGGTCAGCAGGATGGGGCCGTTAAAGGATTCAAATTCCGTATTCTGTTTCCACCAGGAACCGCCGTAGTTGCCCACAAAATGATCGTATTTTTTAAAGGCCGGATAGTAGTTGGCCGGCAGCATTTCGCCGTGGGTATAGACATCAATCCCTGTGCCTTCGGTCTGCTTGAGCAGTTCTTCCATATCCTTTAAATCATGGCCTGTGATCAGGATTCCCGGGTTCTTGCCCACGCCGATGTTCACTTCGGTGATTTCCGGGTTGCCGTAGGCCGTGGTATTGGCCTGGTCCAGCAGGGCCATGGTGTTGACCGAGGTTTCCCCGGCTTTCATGACCATGGCAATCATCTCATCCACACCCAGGTCCCTGGTGGTGGAAGCCAGGGCTTCCATGAAAAAATCGTTGATCTCATCTTTCTGGCATCCCAGGATCGCGGCATGGTCGGCGTAGGCAGCCACCCCTTTCAAACCGATGATCAAAAGCTCACGAAGGGACCGGACATCTTCGTTTTCCGTGGCCAGCACTCCAACAGTTTTGGCTTTTTCGGCAAAATCCGACAGATCACCGGTCCAGGTGGCAGCTTCCGGCAGTGCATCATGAAAATCCTGATTGTTTTTTTCTTTGTAAGCGGCCAGAAATTTGGACCGGATCTGGTCTTTACGTGCAAGACCATCCATGACCATGGCCTCAAACCTGGCATCGTCCCAATTGGCGTTAGTAATGGTGGCAAACAGGCTCTGTGCCACAAAATCATCGTTGGACCGGTCGGCGGCGCCCAGTTCTTTCAATTTTTCCCCGTAGACGGAGATCCCTTTGAGTACAAAAATCAACAGGTCCTGGAGGTTGGCGGTTTCTTCGGGTTTGCCGCAAACACCTTTTATGGTGCAGCCCTTGTTTTTGGCGGTTTCCTGACATTGAAAACAAAACATAATAAATTCCTTTTTGGGGGTTAGGGCGTGTATTTTTGGCTATTTGAAGCCTTGTTCCTTGTGTTTTTCTGCGATGGCAACGGCCAGATCGTCCAGTGCCTTAAATACCTCTTGTGTGGGTTTGCCTTTGCATAGGACTGGAGGCACGATCTCTACCTTAAGGTTGGGAATCATTCCGGCAAGGGTTTCCACGGTTTTGCCTCCCCAGCCATAGGAGCCGACAACGGAAAGAAACTTGGTATTGGGCCGCAGGGCGTTTGCCAGAAATGCAGCATAGGCGGCATAGGGATGGGGACCGGCCAGGATGGTGGGGGTTCCCACAACAATTGTGGCTGCATCCACCAGGGCCATGGCCAGTTTGCCGATATCGGTTACGGCCAGGTTGAACTGCTCTACCCGGACCCCCTTGTCCACCAGGGCTGCCACAAGATGTTCCACCATAAGTCGGGTGCTTTCGTGCATGGACACATAGGGAATAACCACGGTGTTGCGCGGGGCTCCCAATGTCCATTCATCATAGGCATCCAGTATAAAGGCGGGTTCGGGAAATATTTGTCCATGGCCCGGTGCGATCATTTCAATTTCGTAGGGCGCAAGTTTTTCCAGATTTTTCTTGATGATGTTTCTGAATGGCATCATGATCTCGGCAAAATAACGCTTGGCTGCCTCATAGACCCGTCCCTTATCCGTAACAAAAAGCTCGCTTGAAGCAATATGGGAACCGAAAAAATCGCAGCTGAACAAAATCTTGTCTTCTTCCAGGTAAGTGACCATGGTCTCGGGCCAGTGAACCCAGGGGGTATAGATGAATTTCAGGGTTTTATTGCCCAGGGAAAGGGTCTCCCCGTCGGCTATGGAAATAAAAAAATCTTCCGGGATGTTCAAATGGTCCATGAGCAACCCTTTGGCCTTGGGAGTGGATATGAGTTTTGCTTTTGGGTATTTTGCAAGAACCTGCATAATGGTTCCGGAATGGTCCTGTTCCGCATGGCTTGAGATAATGTAATCGATTTTTTCAATACCCTCAAGCTGTGCCATGAACTCCTGGGCCATGGGTGGATCCACCGTATCGATCAATGCCGTTTTTTCACTTCCTTCAATGAGATAGGCGTTATAGCTGGTTCCGTCCGGAAGGGGAACCAGGGCGTCGAATAAACGGCTGTCCCAGTCCACCGATCCCATCCAGTAAATACCCTCTTTAATTTTTCGTGCTTTCATCTGGCCCTCCTGTTTATGGTTATGGTCAAAAAAATTTTAATTGATTACGGCATCCTCATCCTGAATGAACCTGTTGATTTCATGAACCAATGTATTCAAATCACACCCATACTCTTTTGCTATATCTTCCACTGTGTGAAAGGCCTCTGCCGGGCATCCGATGCAGAGCAGTCCCAGGTCCATGAATAATTTAACAAGCTTCGGATACCGTTCGATCAGCTCCTTGACAGTGATGTCCTTGATGGAAAATGATTCCAAAATTATTTCCTTTTACCAGTATTTGAATCAATACCGATTTTCAATCGGCGTTGAAACCAAAGGGTTCAAAATCTCTTTGTTTGATACGATTGAAAACGAGAGTAGCCTTGTTGAAACGATTTGTCTTTGCGCCGGCACAAACAAGGAAATTTTTTTAAAAAGGTGAAAAATTGACTATAAATAGCAGGGCTATGTTAGGCCCATGATCAAAATAAAACCTCCCACATGGCGTGTCTTTTAAGCCGTCTTCTTCGTTGCCTTAATGGGCACATATTTCAATATGCTCCCATTAACGCGCCTTGAATACGACTTAAAATCCTATGCTATGTTTTGGAAGATTTTATTCCGATCATGGGCCTTAAACAAAAAAAAATCATCCGGTTTCTGAAAATTTTACCAGGGAATGGGGATTGGTGATGATGATTTTTTCTCGTCCGGACTTGACCCAGCCTTTTTTTTCCCAGGCACTGAGTGTACGGCTTACTGTATATAAGGTTGTCCCTGAGTAATCGGCAATATTCTGGCGGCTTAAGGGAATATCAATTTGAATCCCTGCATTGGTCTTGGAACCTGTCCGCCGCATGATTCTTAATAATGATCGAGCAATCCGTTGATCCACATGTTCGGTGCAAACCTCAAGGTAACGGTTTTGTATATCATCAATACGCTCCAGAATGATGTTTAACAGATTGATCGTAATCTCTGGATAGCCTTGCATCATCTGCATCATTGCAGGTTTATCCCAGAGGACCGCCTCGGTTTCTTCTATTGCCTCTGCAGTGACCGGGTAGTTCCAGTTTTTAATGACAGCGACAGCGGCCGTCAATTCTCCTGCACCAATATAGCGAAGGATGACTTCCCTGCCCTGTTCATTGAGTTTGGTCAGTTTTAAACGGCCCCGGTTCACCAGAACGACATTTACAGCCGAATTCCCTTGCTGAAACAGAATGGTTTTGGGTTGTAAGATTAACCTTCGCCCACTCGCCAGCACATCTGCATACGCTTTATCGGTCAGACCTTTAAAAATCTCTGATTGATCTAATTTTTCAAGTATATTTAAACTCGTATCCATGGAGAATTTCTCGGCCCCAAAAAAAATTACAAGTTAGTTCGGCTGATCGACTCACACTACAGCAAAACAGGGAATGTTACAAAAAAACTTTGGGCTTGATTACAAGATCGACCACACCGGGGAGGGGTGACCAGGTGGTCCACCAAGCCTATTAAAAGATGCTCAAGACCAAAGAATGGTCGTATAGAGGGACCATGAAAGTCAGAAATCCCGCCCACAAAAGTGGACGGGATTTGTCTGTTTTCAACAATTAACTACTTGGGCTGGGTCACCGGACCCTGTTTCCGGGCTCCCGTTGCATTGGGATAATCCGTGTGCTTGTACGCTTTTTTATTGTGTTTGATCAGCTCGTTGCTGTTTTCCATAAATTTGTTGTATATGGCCTTGCATTCATAGAACCCGTGCCACCATGCATAATCCGGTGCCATCATTGCAGTTCCCATCCTTGCCCGGCGTCCTGGATAGTGCCACAGTTCGTAGAACTCAAGTTCGGGATCCTCATCAAAATACCTCTCCTTTGTGATAAGATCCTTTTCGTAGAGGGTATCTAACATTTTCTTTGCAGGTGTATAGTAAACATCGTTGTACTCCTGAACCACATTGTCGAGTTTGGTGTAGTGGTCATCCACCCATTTGTTGCCGTGGCACTGGAGACAGACAGCCTTCATCTTGTTGCGCTCCACCTCCCAGTTGTTGTTGGCCGGGAATGCGGCAAAATCTGCGGGGCGAACGGTAAGGGGGGCCTGGAGTTCCCAGGAGAGTCTTTCCGTTGTATCGTGGGTTGTCATGACCGTTCCTGAACCTGACATATGGCAGGCGGCGCAGGTGGGGGCGCGGTAGTCGACACCCGGGGTCCAGGTTCCAGGGGCGGCATTAAAATTGAACTCATCGCCAAAGGAGGCGTAGATATCGCCATGCTTGGACTCGGTGTAGATCTCGATCTGGGGATGGTCCGGACCCAGATGGCACTGACCGCAGGCTTCAGGCTTTCTGGCTTCCATAACTGAAAATCGATGTCGGGTGTGGCAGCTGGTGCAGCTTCCCTTGCTTCCGTCCATGTTGATACGTCCAACACCGGTATTGGGCCATGTATTGGGGTCGATTTTTCCATCCTTCATTGCCAGAACAGTGCCGTGGCAGTAGTAGCAGCCGGAATTTCTTTCAACCTCGCTGTTCATGCCGGAATTCAGCCATGGATCAATTTTCCAGATGAGATCCAGGGTGTTGGCGTGTTTACTCAGACTGTACTGCTTTACCTCATCCGGATGGCAGCGGGAGCAGTCTTTGGGCGTTACGGCTGCAGCCACTGGTGCCCGGTACTCTTTGGTTCCATATACACCCCTGTCAGAGCGTTCGTATTGTTTGTAATGTTCCTGACTCACGTCCGGGTCCCGCTCGTCCGCCTTGTGGCAGTCGTAGCAGGTGATATTGGCGCTGGCATGGCGGCTGTGGGCCCAATCGGCAAACAATCCCGGGTTTTCCTGCTTATGGCACTGGATACAGGCCATGGCTTCCTTGGGCATGCTTCTTTCAATTCTGAACTCTTTTTCTTTCAGGAGATCTTCAGCAAAGGCGTTGTCTTCAGCAAGCCATAACATCGACACCGTCATTATGCTGCAGCCAAGTAATGCAAGCAGTACAGTTTTTTTCATGTTTCGTGTCCCCTTTTTTTCATGATTATATCAATTTTCCTTTAAAAGGTTTTATACTGATAAAATTCTGCCCTGTTGTGCACAAGATTTTCGTGGCATTCGGTGCATCTTTTTTCATATCCCGCCCTTGGATACAGGACTGACCTGTGGGCCAGCATGCCCCCCCTCCGATTGGAGATATAGAGAAGATTCTGATGACAGCCCAGGCAATTGTTGTTATCCATGCTGAGGGATGCGGCCTTTCTGTTTTCTAAGCGGTCATACTCATCGCCAAGGAAATGCCCCACAACATCCTTAAGCCCATGGTAGGTTTTGCCATAGAGAAACTTGATGGTTTTTTCAGGTGGCGGAAGATGGCAATCCATGCAGACGGCAACAACCCCACGTCTGTTGTTTGCATGGCTGGAAGTTTTCCACTCGTGATAAGCTGGCTGAATTTCGTGGCAGCTTGAGCAAAATTCAGGGGTGGAGGTTTTGAGCATGGCAAAATTTGTCATGAGGAACACGGGAAATGCAATAACAAAACCCACCGCGACAAGTAAAATTGCTTTAAAATATTTTTTCATATAATGCCTATTTTTTCTTTTGGCAAACGTTATAATATTAAAATATAATTAATCTTACAGTTCGGTTTTCCTAGGATATGGGGATTGGTTAGCATAAAATTTTCAAGTAATCCATTGAAAAGTTCATTTTCAGATGGCGGCTTTAGAGAATTTACTGTACTCAAACCGGCACACATATTTTTATTGATTTTTATCTGCTCCTGATTCACTTAAACCTTTCAAAATCCGGCCTAAAAGGCAAGTAATTTCATTCAAGTTATAAAAATTCTGGTCCGAGGGCATGGTTTATCCATTTTTAAAATATCTGATTTATCTCTGGACTTTGCCGTATATTGCCCCTGGACAAGGTGCGGATCTGAAACTGAAGTGACCATTGAATAGACCGCCATGGGCGAAGCACGGCGGGGTTTATATGAAACACTCGCCAAAGCATTGTCAATGAAGGTGTTTCAAAATTCGTTGAGGCCGGAGCCATACCTCGTGTCCACCGTTGCCATTTAACCCGTTCAGGGCAACACCCGTTCCCACCGGCCTACTACTGTCGAGTTTCATGCTTCGTTGTGTCCGCTAGGACATGTGGGTTATATGAAAATATTGACACCCGGCAGACAAGACAGGTATGACAGGGAAACCAGAAAGGAAAGTATGATGGAAACCGTATGCTCAGACCTTAAAGCTCTTTATCAGGAGATGGATGACCTGGTCTCCTTACTGGATCCGGACCGGTGGCGCCTGGAAACGCCGTTTGATCACTGGACCGTCATGGACCAGGTGGCCCATATTGCCCTGTTTGACCATGAGGCCCTTATGGCCATTGAGGAACCGATTCGTTTCCGGGAGCGTGCACAAAGGATCATGGACATCATCCGTTCAGAAGTTCATTGGCCGGAGCAGTTGAACCTTTTCCTGGGCCTGGACGATCCAGACCGGCTATTGGCCCGCTGGCGTGATACCCGTACCCGACTGCTGGGCCGACTGCAGGTGATGACCCCTGGGGACCGCCTGTCCTGGTATGGTCCGGATATGACGGCGCGCTCCTTTGCCACGGCCCGGCTGATGGAAACCTGGGCCCATGGGCAGGATATTTTTGACACCTTTCGGATCAGACGGATCAATGGTGCCAGCCTCAAGCATGTGGCCCACCTGGGGGTGACCACGTTTGCATGGAGCTTCAGGATACGGGGGCTGATCGCCCCGGAGGTGAGGCCGCGGGTTGAGCTGTCCGGGCCATTGGGCGAACGCTGGGAATGGGGAGAACCCCATGGGGAAAACCGGGTCTGGGGAGATGCAGCGGAATTCTGCCTGGTGGTTACCCAGAGGCGCAATGTGGCCGACACCCGACTGAACTTCCAGGGGGAGCATGCCGGGCAATGGCTTTCCATTGCCCAGGCCTTTGCCGGTATTTCCCAGGAACCGCCCGGGCCGGGTATCCGGACCATTGATTATAACCAGTCGCCTGAATAACAAGCGCTCATTCAGCAGGTGTCAGGGCATCCTGTTTATCCGCCATGTCTGTGCCATGGGCAGATAAATGTTTGTCTCCTTGCCCCAGCAATTGGTGAACGTCTTCGATGAGCAGATACAGACAGGGCACCAGAACCAGGGTAATCACCGTGGAGAAAAGAATACCGAAACCCAGTGACAGGGCCATGGGAATCATGAACCGGGCCTGGCGTGAGGTTTCAAAGATCATGGGTGCCAGACCTCCGAATGTGGTCAGGGTGGTCAGGATAATGGGCCGGAAACGGCGCAGTCCGGCGATGTGGATTGCGTCCATAGCCCCCAGACCTTCATGCCGTTGCCGGTTGGCGTAATCAATGAGTACCAGCGAATCATTGACCACCACCCCGGCCAGGGCCACGATTCCCATCATGCTCATCAGGCTTAAGTTATACCCCATCAGCAGATGGCCGAGTATTGCCCCGACAATGCCGAAGGGAATAGCGACCATGACAATCAGGGGCTGAGTGTAACTGCGAAAGGGAATCGCCAGCAGAAAGTAAATGGCCATCATGGACAGGACAAAGCCGCCGATCAGGCTCTGCATGCTCTCTTTCATGTCGGCCTGCCGCCCCTGGTAGCCATAGGAGAGACCGGGATACTCACGGGCCAGTTCAGGCAGGAGGGTGCTGTTCAGGGCGGCCTGAACCTGGCCGGTTTCTCCCATGGGTTCCACGTCGGCGCTGACCGTCACCGTGCGCCGGGCGTCCCGGCGGCTGATGCTGGTGTAGGCCCGCCCCCTTTCAACCGTGGCGATTTCAGCCAGCGGTACAAAGATTCCCGCCGGGGTCTGGATCATCAGATGTTCCACATTGTATTCGCTGGTGCGCTCGTTTTCTGGCAATCGAACGCGGACGGTCACCTCATTACGGCCCCGCTGCTGGCTGAGGGCTTCAGCCCCGGAGAAGGCGTTGCGTACCTGGCGGGCCACCTCGGCGGATGTCAGGCCCAGGCTCTGCCCTTCGGGCCTGATGGAAAAGTCCAGTTGCTGTTTGCCCGGTGTGTAGCCGTCGTCAATATCCTTGACGTTGGAAAATTCGCCCAGCCCTTCGGCCAGGGCAGCGCTGGCCTGGTCAAGCACCTGGATATCCGAATGGGAGAGTTCAATGGTCAACGCCGCCCCGGAGCCGGGCCCGCCCCCATCAGATTCAAAGCGCAGCGATTCCAGGCCGACCACCGGTCCCAGCTTTTCCCGCCACAGCCGGGTCACTTCACCGGTGTTCAACGGTCGCACCCCGACATCGGTCAGGTAGGCCCGTACCTCCACCTGGTTTTCTTCGATCTTGGAAAAAATCCCCTTGAGCAGCTGGTCTCCGCCGTTTTCACTCGCCACAGTATTCATGGCCGTGGACAGTTTTTCCTGAACGGCTGCCACCTTTTCCATGGGACTGCCCACGGGAAGGACAGCGGTTACATCGGCGTGGTCCGACTCGACCCGGGGCATCAAAATGATGCCGATGCGGCCGCTGAGGGCATAGCTGACCAGGACGATCAGCACCGTCAGGCAGAGGGCCACGGTCAGGGTCCGCCAACGGATGCACAGGTATAGAAAAGGGTCGTAGACCCGGTTGATAAACCGGGCCACCTGATTCGTAAATCCCTGTTGCCAGCGGTGCAGGCGGGAAGTGAAACGACCGGCCGGCCGGCGCTTGATATGGGCAAGGTGGCCCGGCAGGATCAGCAATGATTCCACCCAGGAGATGAGAAAGACCGTGATCACCACCAGGGGGACGACCTTCCAGATCTTGCCCATGGTCCCGGGAATAAAGGAAAGGGGCAAAAAAGCCACGACATTGGTAAGAATGGAAAAGGTGATGGGGACAGCCACATCCCGGGCGCCCAGAACGGCAGCCTGGGAAAATCCCATGCCCTGCTGCTGGTATTCGTAGATATTTTCACCGGCAACAATGGCGTCGTCCACCACGATCCCCAGGGCAATGATAAAGGCAAACATGGAGATCATGTTGATGGACACCCCCACAACCGGCAGAAAAAGCAGGCTGCCGAGAAAGGCGGTGGGAATCCCCATGGTGACCCAGAAGGCCAGCTTGAACTCCAGGAACAACCCGAGTACGACCAGTACCAGGGCCAACCCCATGAAGGCATTTTTCATCAGCAGTTCCAGGCGCTGCTGGTATACTTCGGATTGGTCACGGCTGATATGCCAGTGGATGCCGGCGGGCAGGTCCTGTTCGATCTCTTCCATGGCCGTGCGTACGGCTTCGGCCACCCCAATGGGGGTCTGATCCCCGACCCTGTAAACGTCAACTCCGATGGCCCGCTGCCCGTTGTAGGTGGCGAACTGGTCCGTTTCTTCGAAACCTTCGCGCACGGTGGCAATATCTTCGAGGTACACCACGCTGCCTTCGGCCGTTGTTACAATGGGGATCCGGGCGAACTCATGGGCCCAGTCCCGGCGGTCTTTTATCCGCAGCAGGATATCCCCGCCGGCCGTATCCACCGAGCCGCCGGGAATTTCGGTGGAAGCGCTGTTAATGGTCGTTGCGATTCCGGCCAGGGTAAGTCCGTAGGCCCGCAACCGTTCCTGGGAAACTTCCACCAGGATTTCATAGTCCCGGATTCCGGCCAGGTCGACCTGGGTGATCTGGGCGTTTTGCAGTAACCGGTCCCGGACCTGGTCGGCGGTCTCGCGCAGGGCCATTTCCGTCACATTTCCGTAAAGGTTGATGTCAAGAACCTCCCGAAGGTGGGTGACAAGTGAAACTTCGGGTTCATCGGCATCTTCGGGAAAGGTAGTGATCCGATCTATTTCCTGTTTGATCTCCTGGTAAATTTTCTGCTGGTCGGCGTCTTCTTCCAGTTCGGCAGACACCGTCCCTTTTCCCTCGGTTGCGGTTGCGGTCAACTCTTTAACCCCGTCGATGGAACGGATGGCCTCTTCCACCACCAGGATGATCCCCTGCTCCACCTCTTCGGGGCTTGCCCCGGAATAGCTGACACTGACCGTCACCATGTCCAGGTCGAATTCGGGAAAGACCTCCTGCTTGATACGGGTGGTCATGAACAGTCCGCCCAGCACAAAAAAAATCATGAGCAGGTTGGGGGTTACCCGGTTATGCACCATCCAGGAGATGGGGCCGCGTGCCTCTGATACAGGATTGCCGCTCATGATTGGCCTCCCTGGCCGGCCGGTTCCCTTGTTGCCGTCTGGCCGGTGGTGTTGTCCACCGTTTTCAAGGGCATCCCTGGAACGGGGGCGGCAATGTCTGAGATGATCAGTTGTTCCCCTGGTGTTATTCCCTCCGTGATCAGCAGCTGATCGGCTCCCCGGAATGCAATTTCAACAGGACGGATTGAAAGATTCCCGTCGTTGTCCATGATCCATACGCTGTTGCCGTTGCGGATGAATTCGCGATCAATGGCCGCGGCCGATGCTATCCCCTGCCCTTGGATCTCCACACGAACATATTGACCCATGAGCATTCGGGGCTGGCCCGTATTGTCCGGTTTCAAGCCCAGGGGATCTTCCACCCGGACCAGCAGCCGTGCCATGCGCCCCTGCTCTTCCAGGCCGGCTTCCAGGCGAATCACCCGGCCCTGGCGAAAAACACCGTCGCCCCAGGCGGCCGAGTCGTAAACCCGGACCAGGGATCCCTGGTCCCCATGGGTATGGGGTATTTTGATCCAGCGCAGATGGCTCACAGGTATGGACACCACCACCCAGCAGTCATCGGTACCTACCAGGGTGGCAAGCACCGTGGAATCGCTGGCACGGGTACCAATGTCCACGGCCCGTGACAATACCACCGAATTGAACGGGGCTTTGATCTGGGTACGTGTAAGGTCAACCCGGGCTTGTTCGAGGCGGGTCTGGGCCGCTTCAAGGGTGGCGCGCAGATTATCCAGCTGGGGACGGCGCAGCATCAGCGCTTTTTCCACATCGCTCACCGTCTCGTTCAACAGTTTGTACTCTTTTTGGGAGACCAGCTGGTTGCCCTGCTCAAGCTGCAAGTCAGACTTGGCTCTGGACACATCCGTGGTTAATTGTTTTACGGTTAAACGGTAGTCTGTGGGATCAATTTTCAGCAGGGTCTCACCCTGACGAAAATGGCCACCAGGTACCAGGTTTCCGCTTAATTCGGTGATGTTACCGGTGACCTGTGGTTTTAATTCCACAGTGCGTGCTGCCGTAACCGTGCCCATGCCGGTGATTATTGTCTGCTGTGGGCCGTAATTCACGGTTGTGTATTCCACCAGCGTTGTGTTCCGCGTCTGGGGCCTCGGTTTTGCCTGGGGGCCGGTTTCCATCAGCCAGAGGGCAGCGCCTGCACCTGCCGCGATGACTGCCAGGGGCAGCAGGCCACGAAGAACTATGGTACTCCAGGGCCGCGGATGGCGGTTTTCATTCACAGATTCAGATATGTCTTGGTCAGTGGGGGTTGAAATTTTTTGTTTCGACAGCATGGGGTTCACCTTTTATTTTCTCGTCACGTGCAAGGTTGTTAATGTCTATTGTTTTGAAGCATGGGACAAATTTTGTTCCGGCTGTTCCAGCACCCATCCTGAACCCAGGGCCAGGCAAAGATCAATCCGATCCTGCACCAGAGCCTGTTTGGCTGTCAAAAGGCTGCGCTGGAGCGTCTGCTGGGAGAGCTGTGCATCCAGTACCCGCTGGTAATCCATGGTTCCCTGGAGGTACCTGTCCCGTACCCGTTGGATGACCTGCCCGGCCAGGGTGAGTTGCTTGTCTATGCTGGTGATGAATTCGCGTCGGCGCTGTTCCTGTACCAGGGCGTCCTCCACCTCTTTCAGGGCATCAAGAATGGTCTGGCCGTAAGTATGCAGGGCCTGGCTGGCAGCGGCACGGGTTCGGTCGACCTCGGCCTTTCGCAGGCCCCCATCAACAATGGGAGTCACCAGATTGGCGGCCAGGGTTGCCAGCCAGTTGTTGAACAGGTCACGGGTATGTACACCCGTGGTATTGAGGTCAGCTGAAAGGGTCAACTGGGGAAAGCGGTTGGCAATGGCCGCACCCAGATCGCTGTCGGCCGCCTGAACACTATAGTAAGCGCTGCGGATATCCGGTCGGCGCTCGATCAACTGGGCCGGCAGGCCCGATTGCGGCATGGGTGGCAGGTCGATCAGTGCCGTCACCCGTGGTGCCACATTCTGCTGGGGAGGCTGTCCGAGAAGGATTGCCAGTTGGTGCTCTAAAACTCCGGTCTCGGCCAGAACCTGGGCTTTTTCGCCCTGGTTGGACTCCACCAGTTGACGCTGTTGCAACATATCGGCAATGCCGACCTGGCCTGTTCGGACCTGGAGTGTCACCAGTTCCAGCACCTTTTCGTTGTTCGTGATCTGGGCGTTGAGTATCTCCAGTTGCCCGTACTGCTCGATCAGCTGGTACCAGGTGCCGGCCACCTGTGCGGAAAGGGTCAGGGCTGCGGCCTGGAGATCCTGGGCACTGGCCTGGGCTTCAAATGCAGCAGCATCCCGGCTGGACCGGATCCGGCCCCACAGGTCCACTTCGTAACTGGCGGCAAGGTCCAGGGTATAGCTGTGGCCTTCGGTTGTCTGGCCGTCTTCGTAATAACGGTTGCGTGAGTTTTCAGCCTCGACATCAAGGGTCGGAACAAGATCTGCTCCGGCACTGCGGGCCAGGGCTTCGGCCTGGCGGAGCCGATCCCAGGCGGTCTTGAGGTCGAAGTTGTTTGCCAGGGCTTGATCCATGAGGCTGTTCAGCACCGAATCCCCAAAGGACAGCCACCACTGGTCGGGCAAAGTCGACTGCCCGGACTGGGAGAACCGAGCCGGAATTTCCACCGGCGTTCTGGGCGCCTGGCTTTTGATACTGCAGCTTGAGATCAGGGCAGCCAGAGCCACAAGCACCAGGGCCCTAATCCACGGCCGTGCTGACGGCTGTGGCGCGGCGTTGCATGAAAGATTGCACAGGATGGTCATTTTTTCTCCCCTGGCCTTTTTATCAGGACGGCCAGCTGTTAAAGGGCTGTTTCTCGAACTTCATTTCTCCGTTGCTGCCCTTGTAAATATTGATCCAGGCATTCCAGTTTTTAGTGTCCATTTCAGGATAATCCAGTCGAAAATGGCTGCAGCGGCTCTCTTTGCGCATGAGTGATGCCTTGAGCTTCATTTCAGCGCTGACAATCATGTTGGCGGTTTCGTGGGCCAGCCGCAATTCATGGAGATCCGCTGCCCGGAGCATGGGCATATGATGATCCCGCAATTCTTCGACATAGGCCAGTGCCGCCTTTAGCAGGTTTTCTTTTTTTATGTAGAGAACGAAATTTGGAATCATGATTCCCTGGAGGGTCTGGGTCACCCATGCCGGGCTGTACCCCTGCTTTCTTTTCAGGGGTGCGAGTATTTCTCCCTGTATGGCCTTGATTCTGGCCTGGGAGATTTTGGGACCCTCAACCCCTTGACTATAGGCAGCAGCAGCCTCGGAGGCAATGGCACCCTGAACGGCTGAACCTGCCAGTGAAGATCCCACCTGGGTATAGATGGCGCCTGCCATATAGGACCCGAGTGCATCTCCTGCGGCGTAGAGCCCGGGAATGTTTGATGCGCCTTTGTCGTTGATCGGGACCAGCCCCTCGGACTTATGAATAGACATTCCTGCAGAAGAGCCGCCCACGAGTGTTCCCATCATTCCCGGAGGTGCTCCCCCCTCTTTTTGGGGTCCACCGCCCTTGGGGGGGCCACCGTCCTTCGGGCCTGCGCCCTGGGGGGGACCGCTTCGTTTAAATTCATCGGGAACATAGGGTCCGCCTTTTACGGTGTTGTCTTTGTCCATCCCAGGAGGTCCCATTTTTGTTGGATTTCCAGTCATGTATGCCTGGTAATTGAGGTCAACGCCCAGATCATGGTGGACTTCAACACCGGTGAGCCCGGGTTTTCTGTCAAACATGCCATGCCACCCGTCATAACAGGCCGCAGCATTTTTCGCCTGACCCGGATGCCCGTCGTTCCATTCCTTGCCGGTTACCCTGGCACCGATATTATAGGCCATGACCGTTCCGTCGTGGGTGAGGTCGCAGATGGGAAAGCCATTGGGCTTAAACCCGCCGGCACCGGAACACAGGATCACACTTTTGGCCTTGAAAATGTGCACCGTGGGTTCATCAATGCTGAAGCCGGCAGCTCCGGCGATGCGGCCGTTTTCCTTGATCAGATGGGTGATCATGACCCTTTCGATTACCGGGATATTTCGTTCCAGTATGGGTTTGCTGAAGGAGTTGTTATAGAGGGGGGAATCAAAAAAACCCCATTGTTTAAGATCCTTGACCCGGGCCAGGGAGTGCTCGGCCATCTGCCGGGTGAAGACAGGGTTGTTTGTGCCCAGGGCAGAGCGGGAAACCTTCTCCACAAAGGCATCAATGCTCAATTTCTCTTTAGCAGCATCATAGGCAAAGATGCCCTTGGCAAAGGGTGTCATCCCGGATGAGCCGAGACGTCCCTTGGATACCATCAAGACCCTGGCACCGGCATCATGGCCTTTGACCGCGGCAAAAAGTCCTGCGATTCCGCTGCCCACCACCAGCACATCGGTTTCGTTTTCGGTAACCGCTATTTTATCCATATCAATTTCAGGGATATTGACGCTGCACTCTCCCCGGGATGGGGATAACCCCATGGCAGCCATTGCCGCAAGCCCTGCGGCACCGCCGGCAAGGGTCATGAAATTGCGGCGGGAGATTTCCTTTGGATTTTGAGATGAAGACATTTATATTTCTCCAGTTTTCTTAATCATTTCCAATGTGTACGTCTTTACAACGGGTAGAACGCCGACAACGAAAAGAACGATGATGAGGATTGACATGGCAGGATTTGAATGGCGGCCAAGATCCATGGCGTGCCCAAGGCCCGCAACCGTAAACAAAATGGCCAGAACCCCATGGAAAACCCGCCAAGTCTTATATCCCATTGGCAGTTTATTGCGTATAAAAGAGGTGATGGTAAGTATCACCAAAAGAGACCAGGCAATGATGCCAAGCACCACTCCCAGACTGGTAAAGGTGGTAATAATTGTGATGAATGCCTCACCAGGGCCAACCCCGGCTTCAAAAAATTTTGGTACAACCAGGAAAACAGGATGAACGAGAAGTGCAATGGCAAAGGTATACCCGATGATTTTATGATATTTCATCAATTTACCCATGGTGAGATCTTTGACAGCGTACCGGTTCGTCCGTGACCAGAAAAACTGCCCGACCATCTGAAAAACCGCCAGGATGGTTATAAGGGAGAGGGCTTGCTTCAAAAGCGTCTGCTCTGGAAAATTACCCATGGCCCAGATCAGCAGTGGCATGCCTGCAAAAGCCAGCATGGTCTGCCTGAAAAAAGGGCTCTTAATCACATCATTCATTGTTTACCCCCATGAAACCACGACCGGAATGGATTTTTCCGGTGAAATAGTAATGGCATCCACTGGACAATACATCCGGCAAAGGTGGCATATCTGGCAATCGGCCGGATACTTGATGAAAGCCTTTTTTGTTTTCGGATCCTGACGGATCACATCTGTGGGGCAGGTTTTGACGCAGGTCCCGCAACCGATACACCCCTTAATTGATTTAATAGTCATTTGCTTTTCCTCTGTTAGTGGACACGGAGTCGCCCTGTTTGTTCTTCCTGTGGGAACTATAGCGTCAGGGGTGTGAATGGGCCGTGAAAAGAATGTGAAAAAGTCGTGAAATTTATAAATTTTATCCCCGTCTGCCATTTTTAATTGCCATGGTAATGTACAACCCTTCCTTAATCCGCTATATAACCCATATGGCCTGCCGGCCTCAACGAACTTTGAAACGCCTTCATTGACAATGCTTTGGCGAGTGTTTCATATAAAAAAAAATCCTGGGGCTTGTATGTGCGACAACCCCAGGCGTAAACCAAACAGGAAACGGTCCTGACCAGCCGTGACAGGAGCAATCCCATGAATGATAAACATAAACATCCCAAGGGCGCAGGCAAGAGTAGTTTTGAATTAATAAACACAAAGATCCTGGCAGACATTCTGCCGGTGGAACCTGGATCCGTTGTCCTTGATCTGGCCTGCGGCAGGGGGCTTTATTCCATGTTCCTGTCCGGGATTATTGGTGATCAGGGGCTGGTTTATGCCGTGGACTTCTGGCAGGAGGGAATTGGCCTTTTAGACCAGGAGATTGAAGCCAGGGACATCACAAATATCAAAACCCTTATTCTGGATGTGACACAGGAAATAGACATTGATGATGACAGTGTTGATGTCTGCCTTGTGGCCACTGTCCTCCATGATTTTGAAGAAATCAACAAGGCAGGTGTGGTTTTAAAAAAAATTCATCGCATATTAAAACCCGGTGGATGTCTTGCCGTTGTTGAGTTCAAGAAAATTGAAGGACCTCCTGGACCGCCCATGGAGATCCGGCTGTCTGAAGGAGAGGTTGAAAAAATGGTTGCCAGATATGGATTTAAACGAGAAAACACGGCCGATATGGGTCAATACAACTATCTGGTCACGTTTCGGTCAAGGAAAAATTAAGCCTGAATTTCAGTTTGTATTCAAGGCGCATCAAAGGAAGCATATTTAAATATGTGCCCTTTGATACAACACAGAAGACGAGCTGAAATCCTGCACCATATTTGTGGAATTATTTACATCTGAGCCCCTTACCGTTTCCCCATAAATCGATTTTAATTCCAGGTGAACGACGCTATTGGAACAGGGCACTCACGCTTTCTCCGGTGTGGATTCTCAAAATTGCCTGGGCGAACAAAGCCCCCATGGAAAGAATTCTTAATTTCGGAAATAGTTTGTTGTTGGGAATGTCCACGGTATTTGAAACAACGATTTCTGTAACCGGTGAATTTTTCAGGTTTTCCACGGCATTGCCGCACAGGACCGGGTGGGTGGCGCCCACATAAATTTTTTCCACACCTGCCTTTTCAAGGGTTTGAATCGTGGCGACAAGGGTGCTGCCCGTGGAGATTTCATCATCAAAGATAATGGCGTCCCTGCCTTGTACATTGCCCACCACAAGTCCCTGTTTAACATCTGAATCACTGATTCGCCGCTTGTCGATAATGGCCATGGATGTTTTCAGGCGTTCGGCAAACCGGCCGGCCCTTTTGGCCCCTCCTGCATCGGTGGCCACAACCACCACCCGGGACAGGTCCAGGCTGCGGGCAAAGTAATCACAGATGGTTGGAACTGCCGTCAGATGGTCCACGGGCATACTGAAGAAACCATGAACCGAATCTGCGTGCAGGTCCATGGTCAGAACCCGGTCAGCGCCAGCCGTTTTCAACAGATCGGCAATCAGTCGTCCGGCAATGGATATCCTGGGGGAATCTTTTTTGTCTGACCGGGCATAGGAATAATAGGGAATTACTGCAGTGATCCGTCTGGCAGATGCGCTGCGAAGGGCGTCCAGGGTCAGCAGGAGCGCCATGATATGGTCGCTGGCAGGATGGGTAAGGGACTGAACCACGAACACGTCTTTTTCCCTGACGCTTTCCTGAACCTGAACAAAAAGGTTGTCGTTTGAAAACCGGGATATCTTTATCGGGCTCAGGGGGATGCCGATGTGGTTACAGATTTCCCTGGCAAGGGGCGTGTTGGCGCCGCTTGAAAACACTTTTAAGTTCTCATTCATGCAAAAAATGACCTCTTTGCTGGTGTTGTTTTTTCAAAACAACGGTTCAACGGTTATTCTTCAACTATTTCCAGGATGGCCCTTTTTTTTCTTTTTGCAGATGCACATGATAAAATAGTTCGCATGGCCGTTACCGTCCTGCCTTTTTTGCCAATGATCTTGCCAAGATCTTCTTTTGCGACACTTAATTCCAACACAAGGGTCTGCTGGGCCGCGAATTCTTGAACAACAACCTGATCCGGATTATCAACCAGCGCTTTCGCAATGAGCAGAATCAACTCTTTCATAACCGGTTCTCCTTTTCTTCTCTAGGATGGTAGATGAAAATTCAATTTGGAGAGACGCTTGACCTGTAAATTTTAATTTTTTTGAATCGTTTCATGTTCGTTTTATTGCCGCAATTAACAGGCCTTTGACTGGATTTCCAGACTGCTTCCTGATATCGGCCTGGGTTTTCTCTATTAACTGCAATCCATGGCAATTCAGGCAATCCTGAATATATGTTTGTGAGTGTGCATAGCGACCACTGGGAAAGAGCTGGTAGTCCAGGCTGGTGTCTGCCAGTTCTTCCACTGAAAATGCAATTATCCCTCCGTTAACAAGATATGATGATGCGGACCCGATGATGGTATCCAGATTTCCGAAATATACAAAGACGTCGGAGCTGTATATCAGGTCAAATTTCTTGGGAAACGTCCAGTCCTGAAGGATGTCAAAAACCTCAAGCCGGTTGTAGAGTTTTTTTTCAGCGGCCTTTTCGAGCATCTTAGACGAGACATCAACGCCGGTCAGGCTTTTCGCAAACGGCTGGTATAGCTTTGCGCCCAGACCCGTACCGCAGCCGATGTCCAGAATGTTAAGCTGTTCAGTCAAATAAGGGCGCACAAGATCAAACAGGAGTTCAGGGGTTTTGTATTCCAGTTCTTTTACCAGGATATTTTCAAAATTTTGGGCACACCGGTCAAAGATACCGCGCACATGCTCCATTGGTGCGGCTTCGGGTGTTTCTGAAGCCCCGATGCTCTGGAGCATGAATTTTGCCACCTTATTTTCCGGCTGGATTTCAAGCACTTTGCTGTAGTGTTTTCCAGCTTCCTTGAGTTGTCCTGAATTTTGCAGGGAGATTCCGAGATTTAAGTGGGCGGAGGCATAATCGGGCTGAATTTCAATGGCCTTTCCATATGAATCTGAAGCCTTTTCAGTCAGATGGAGTTCGTCCTGGGCCACGCCAAGGTTGTTCCATGCCTCTGCCATTTCAGGTGCAAACCCCACGGCCTTGCGAAAACTGGATATGGCCTCATCGGGTTTCCCGATTTCCCTGTATGCAACACCGATATTATTCCATACTTCGCCCATGTCCGGCTGGGCATCCAGCATGGCCCTGTAGATCGTTATGGCCCCACTGTGATCGTTCTCCAGCTGTTTCATCCTGCCCAAGTTGTAGCATGCTGATAAATGGGGAGGGTTGAGCCTGGCTGCCCGTTCAAACATTGCTTTGGCCCTGTCCGGTCGGGACTGGTCCAGGTATACGGCTCCAAGGGCATTCAACAACTGTCCCCAGTCAGGCCTTTGTTCCAATACTTTTTCATAGCCTTTTTGCGCTTCGGCAAGCCTGCCCTGTCTGTGGGCTGAAGCCGCATTTTTGAGAATATTTTCAAAATCGTCTGCTGTACGTTTTTTCAGAATTGACTGTTTTGCTGAGTTCTGGGGGGTCACCTGTTCATTTATCATTTTTGCTCCACACAGGTCATTTATCATTTTACCTGAATCAGATGTCATGCTGAGAGATCAGAAAATCTTTAAAAATGAACCATAATACCTTTTAATTTAGAAAAATCTTTGCATACCGGGCAAGTTTATTCAAGCAGTATTTCTGCTGACCCGGTTCCCAACGGGGTGGGAACCGTTGAATATTATTCCCGGAGCAACTTAAAGGCTGACCCTGTCCATTTGGAGATTCCTGCTTGAATTCATCCATGGATAGGCCTATGATGTTGCGTTTGACGACAATTATGAAGGGGAAATATTAATGGGAGAAATTAATAGGGAATCGGCCCGCACGGAAACAATACCCGAAGCGAACCATGGTGAAAAAAAGAGAATCTGCCTTGTCTGTGTACTTGTGGTTCTTTTTTCACTGTCAGCCGGGCTCCTTTGTGCGGAAACCCTTCGCATGGGTATTCTGCCGGTAATTGATACACTGCCCCTGCAGGTGGGTGTGGCGGAAGGCTATTTCAAAGCTGAGAATCTCAATGTTAAACTGGTCTCTTTTTCCAGTGCCATGGAAAGGAACACTGCCATGCAGAGCGGTCAACTGGACGGCTTTTTCGGTGATATCCCCGCAACCCTGCTCATGATCCGCAATAATATCCCGGTTCGGTTTTTGACTATTTCCTACGCAACGGACCGAAAACAGCGGATGTTCGGGTTGATGTTATCTCCTGAACTGCCGATGGTCCGGGAAAAAGGAAAAATCACGGTGGCCATTTCCAAGGCATCTATTATTGAATATCTGCTGGATATTTTAAAACAGGCCCCGGAAACGGATATGATGCAATTGGAACCCGTTGAAATCAAGAGAATGCCCCTTCGCGTGCAGATGCTTCTGACGGGCAAGATAGATGCGGCCCTGTTACCCGAACCCATGGCATCCCTTGCCCAGAGCAGGGGCGCCAGACCTGTTGTGACTGACCAGGCACTGGATATCCCCCTGACCGTCCTGAATTTACATGGGGCCAAAGGCCATCTGTCAGAACCGTTTGTTCGTGCCTATACCCGATCGGTCGACGCCATTAACCGGGCGCCGGAAAAATATCGTGCCCTCATGATCAAAACCTGCAGAATTCCCAAGGACCTGGTGGATAATTTTCCCATGTACCAATATCCAGACCCCCGGATACCTACCCAGACGGAAGTACAGCAGGTCCAGGACTGGATGATAAAAAAGGGGCTGTTGAACGAGTCAATTCCATATGATCGCTTGATTCCATAACCAGAAAGAGTCCTATGCTTAAAGTCAGCCATATATGTAAGGGGTTTAATTCAAAGGCGGTTTTAAAGGATATTTCCTTTGTTCTGGATGCCCGGGAAACACTGGTTATTCTGGGGCCTTCCGGCTGTGGTAAGACAACCCTGCTCCATCTCATCAGCGGGCTTGAAAAAATTGAAGCCGGGCAGATTCTCATGGATGGCCGGACCATATCCAAACCCGTACCGGATGTCGCCCTGATCCTCCAGAATTATGGCCTGCTGCCCTGGAAAACCAATCTGCAGAATGTGGCCCTGGGATTAAAAATACAGGGTGTTTCCAGAACAAAGCGAAATGCAAGGGCCCGGAAAATTTTGGCAGAACTTGGATTGGCGGGCCGTGAAAACGATTTTCCCCTGGTGATGAGCGGCGGTGAACAGCAACGGGTGGCCATTGCCAGGGCCTATGTATCCAAACCCCGGCTGCTGCTCATGGATGAACCCTTCTCCTCTTTGGATGCAATCACCCGGGAAAATCTCCAGGACACGCTGCTGACCACCTGGCTTGCGACCTCTGTTCCCTATCTTCTGGTCACCCACAGTGTGGAAGAGGCTGTTTTTCTGGGCAAACGCATCCTGATTCTTTCCGGGTCTCCGGCATCCATACATGAAATATTCGACAACCCCGGGTTTGGGGATATTGCCTACCGACGGTCCAATGAATATTACGAACTGATCCGGTCCATCCGGCATCGAATAGGGGAGTACTGGTGAGCTTTCTCCGACGCATCGCTGTTCCATATGCCATAACGATTCTGGTGGTTTATCTGATATGGAAAGTCATGGCCATTCTGCTGTCCCGAAATGTCCTGCCCTGTCCGGAAGATGCTGTCCTTGCATTCTTCAGGGCGCTTATGACGTCTGAATTCTGGCACCATTTCGCAGCCAGTACCTTCAGGGCTGTGACGGCAATGGTCATTGGCTGGGCAGTTGCCTTTCCCCTGGGAATCCTCATGGGCAGCTCCCGTCAGTTTGACAAATTTCTGTCCCCCTTTGTAACCATGACCTATCCCATCCCCAAGGTGGTATTGTTGCCCGTAGTGCTTTTGCTGTTCGGGCTGGGGGATTTTTCCAAGATCATCATCATCAGCCTGATTCTCGGGTACCAGGTATTGGTGGCCACCCGGGACGGGGTCCGGGGAATTCACCCCAAGCACCTGGATTCAATTCGATCCCTCGGGGCCAGCAAGTGGCAGCTGTTCTGGGAAGGATATCTGCCAGCCGCCCTGCCCCACGGCTTTACAGCCCTTCGCCTGAACTCAGGGGTAAGTGTAGCTGTCTTGTTTTTTGTGGAGTCCTTTGCCACAACCGAGGGGTTGGGATATTTGATCATGGACGCCTGGGGGCAAATGGATTTCAACGCCATGTTTGTGGGAATATTCGGCATGAGCCTTCTGGGGGTGATATTGAATGAGGGCAGCAATTTTCTGGAAAAAATCAGTTGCCCCTGGCATTGAGGGTTGGAACAAATTTGCATTCCCGTTGCTGGCCTGCGGGATCTGTCAATGTTGTTGGCAAATAAGTTTTCAATTCTTTTCAGGGCATCGGCATTAAAGCCCAATGGTATGGATATGGAAGTCTGGAGATATTTGTGGCCAGCAATTCTAATTTTGGTTTTAATGTATATGCGGCAGTCGGTATTCCCTTTCTGAACCGAAAAAGTCGGGGGATTTTCGAACAGGGCAAACCCAAACCGCAAAAACTCGGTCGTACCTCCCTCAGACAATTTGCGGTTTTGTTGGGTTTGTCCTGCCCGAAAATCTGATCCCCTTTGTTTCTCAATGTTCAGAAAAGGAATACCGACCGCCGTCACACGGACTGATATCCAAAATTAGAATTGCTGATTTGTGGCGTAATGTATTGACAACCAGTTAAGGAGAGTATATGAAAAATTGGATAGATTGCTGGGTGCCCTCTATAGGGATAATCGGGAATGCGGTGAAATTCCGCAGCGGACCCGCCACTGTGAATGGGGACGAACGCCGCCAACGCCACGGGATCAACTGATTCTGGAAGGCGCGGTCAGTAGGAAGAACCTAAGTCAGGAGACCGGCCAAGCAGTCAGGAAAGATTGCCTTCGTGGAGTGGGGGAATGCCTTTTTAAAACCTTGCAGCCATTTGGGGCAGCAAGGTTTTTTTGTTTTTAGAATACATACTGGGGCCGATAAAGCCTGTTCCCATGTCGGCGATTGCTTAGAGTAGGGAGAGTATATCGAGAAATCAGAGTAGATAAATAGATAGATAGATAGATAGATAGATAGATAGATTGCTGGGTGCCCTCTATAGGGATAATCGGGAATGCGGTGAAATTCCGCAGCGGACCCGCCACTGTGAATGGGGACGAACGCCGCCAATGCCACGGGATCAACTGATTCTGGAAGGCGCGGTCAGTAGGAAGAACCTAAGTCAGGAGACCGGCCAAGCAGTCAGGATAGATGCCTTCGTGGAGTGGGGGAATGCCTTTTTAAAACCTTGCGGCCATTTGGGGCAGCAAGGTTTTTTTGTTTTCAGAATACATACTGGGGCCGGTTAAGATCGTTCACATATCAGCAATTATTTCGCATAAGGAGATTGTCATGAATAAGTGTTTATCCCTTTTTTTTACCGCTGTTTTTCTCTTTGCATCATGGGCTGCATTCAGCCCATCTGCAATAGAGGCAAAATCGCTTGCCGGCTCTTACAAAGGTACGGCCGTGGGTTACCACGGCGAGGTCAATATCGAGGTTGAGCTCAACAATAAAGGCAAAATCCTTTCAGTGGCGATAGATGACAAACACCACGAGACCAAGGGGGTGGGGACCGTCCCCATTGAAAAACTGAGCAAAGCCATTGTGGAACAGCAGGCCTTGGATGTGGATGGGGTTTCCGGTGCCACCATAACCGCAGATGCGGTCCGCGCAGCCGTGGCCGATGCCTTGAAAAAGGCCGGTATAGATCCCAAGGCCCTGGGCTATGTGCCAGTGGTGAAAAAGCCGGTGGATCGGGTTCGGTTCAACCCGGCCGCCATGCCTGAAAAGGCCCCTAAAACCGATTCTGTGACCATCACCGACGCCAAGGGACGCAAGGTAACCATCGATCTTCCGGTCTCCTCCTATGCCATAAGCACCATGGATGTCATCGATTATATAATACCGCTTTTGGGCAAGGACGCCTTTAACAAGCTGGTAGCCTCCGGTGAAAGCGGAAGCCGCAGCATTGGGAAATATGACAGGGTTTACACCCCCGTCGTGGGTAAGTACCTGGAGCACTTCGGCCAGATTTCTGAACATAACGCGCCTTTTGACCTTGAGATGATCCTGGCCAGGGACCCCGATGTGTTCATCGTCAACTCCGCCATGGGCGCCCACCACCACGTTGGAGCCATCATGGCCCAGCTTGAAGAGGTGGGTATCCCCATTGTGATGATCGATGTGCCCGGCAAAAGTGTTCGTACCTCTGCCCAAAAGACCCTGGAAATATTGGGCAAAATATTCCAGCAGGAAGGGCGGGCTGCCGAAGTGGTCGCCTTTTTGGACAACCAGTATGACCTGATCGCGTCTAAAATCTCAAAGATCACTGAGAAACCTGAAGTTTATTATGAATTCAGAGGGTATTCCGAAGTATTTGGATTAACCCAGACCAGTAAGAGAAAAGGCTGGGGCGATCTGATCGCTGTGGCCGGTGGTGACAACATTGCTGATACCTTGCTGGTAAGCACGTCCAAAGGTAAGGGCGGAAGAGGCACCCTGGATCCCGAGATTATCCTCCAGGTGGACCCTGACTTTATAATACTAAGTGCCTGCGGGGCCGGGTGGATGGACAATTTTCCCCATGATCCTGCCAAAGCGCCGTCTTTTGATATCGTCAACAGAACAGGCTGGCGGGATTTCAAAGCGGTCAGGAACCAAAATGTCTATGAACTGGCCCATGCCATGAACCGGTCCATTTACGGCTTCTACGCCTGCCTGAAAATGGCGACAATCTTCCACCCCGATGAATTTAAGGAGGTGGACCCCGAAGCCGTTCTGGCGGAATTCTTTGACCGCTTTATGATGGTGAACAGCAGCATTACCCACTGGGTATACAGGTATGAAGGCCCTGAAGGTAATTAATCGTATGAGCCATCAAAGCATGAGTGCAAACCGTCAAATTTACAACAGCATGATCAGAAAGAGGGCCATACTGGTGACGGCCCTCCTGGTGATCGTCATCATGCTGTTGCTGCTCAATATTTCACTGGGTTCTTCAGCCATATCTCTGGAAGAGATCATCACCATCATCTTCACCGGCGAAGGTGAGGGACATAACCCGATGATCGTCAATCGTATCCGTATGCCCATGGCCTTGATGGCGGCTGCTGTAGGTGCCTGCCTGGGGATTGGCGGCTGCGAAATACAGACCATTCTGCGTAACCCCATTGCCAGTCCCTTCACACTGGGCATCACGAACGCAGCTTCTTTTGGGGCGGCGCTGGGACTTATCCTGGATACCAATGTGCTTAACGTGTCCGCGCCGCTCATGGTGACCACCAATGCCTTTGCCTTTGCACTACTTGCTTCGGTTCTGGTCTATGCCTTCTCACTAAGGCAGGGGGCGGGAAAGCATACCATTATTCTTTTCGGCATTGCCCTGAACTTTTTTTTCACCGCCTTGACTATGATATTGCAGTACATCGCGGACGATGAAGACCTGCAGAGTCTGGTTTTCTGGAACATGGGAAGCCTGTTAAAAACCAACTGGATGAAGTTCCTGCTGGTTTTTGCAGTACTGCTTTTCTGTTTTGCCGTTTTTTATAAAAACGCTTGGAAGCTCACCGCCATGACCTTGGAAGATACCAAGGCGCGCAGCCTGGGGGTGGATACCCACAAAATCCGCCGCATGGTAATTCTATTGGCCTCTCTGCTCACAGCGTTTGCAGTCTGTTTTGTGGGGGCTATCGGTTTTGTTGGCATCATCGCTCCCCACATCGCCCGCCGGTTTGTGGGTGAGGATCAGCGCTTTTTTTTGCCGCTCTCAGCGCTTGTCGGCGCAGTAGTGGTCTCTTTTGCCTTTGTAATCAGCAAGGTGGCCATACCTGGCGTGATAATGCCTATCGGGCTGATCACCGCGATTATAGGCATCCCGGTGTTTCTGGCCATCATCTTCAGCAGAATGAGGGTCATGTGATGCTCAGGATACAGAATCTTTCCTTTGGCTATCGCTCCGCAGGGAAGCGGCATACCGTTTTCCAAGGTCTGAATATCGAGTTTGAACGGGGGTTGTCGATAATCCTCGGTCCCAACGGCGCGGGAAAATCCACCTTGTTAAAATCAATTTACGGTTTGTTGAAATACGATGGCACCATTTACTATGGTCAGGATAACCTCACCAGAATGAAGACCGACGAGAAGACAAAATTAATGTCTTATCTGCCTCAAATGGATATCGACAATTCAATGCTCACGGTACTTGAAATGGTGTTGTTGGGCCGATTGCCGGAATTGGGGTACAAAGTATCCGACGAAGATTTTGACATAGTGATTTCGACCTTGAATGCCTTGAATATCGAATCATTGGCCAACCGCAATTTCGGTGAATTAAGTGGCGGGCAGAAGAAACTGGTGTTTATTGCCCAGACACTGGTTCGAGAACCAAAGCTGATGCTCTTGGATGAACCGGCTAATTCCCTTGATCTGCAAAAGCAGCTTGAGGTGTGTCAGTTGCTGCAAAAGATCGTGCAGAAACAAAATGTCGACATTGTTGTGGTAATGCACGATATCAACCTTGCGGTAAGGTATGCTCAGTATCTGGTTATTTTCAACGGTAATGGCTCATTGAACTGTGCGGGAACGCCACGCGAAGTGATCAGTGCAGATATGCTGCGTGAAGTATACGGGGTCATAGCGAATGTGACGCATGATAAAAATGGGGTCCCTGCCATCTCACCCATCAGGTCGATCCGCAATGCTTAGGTTTGCGCAAACGCCTATGCCGCCATGAAATCATCCCGGATGTCCCCACGAAATAGCGAGGAACCCCATTACACATCTACCAGGAAAGGATAAAAAACATGAAATGCAGATTTATTAAAAAAATAACCCTGCCGGTCATTCTACTACTCTCAATGGTCACGATATCTTTTGCAGGAGAAGCACAAAACGTGAAGGAGGCTTTTGCCGAGGGAGATGTGAGTGGTTTTTTTAAAACGATATGGTTCCAAAGAGATTATGATGATGGAGCGAATGATTGGCAATCCGCTGCAGTCGGCGGTGTGCTCAGCTATGAGACCTCACCGCTTAAAGGGTTCAGTATGGGGGTTGGATTTAAAACTGGCCAGGGAGGCTCGGAACTCAACAGCAGCAGCAATGAAGTCTACCGTGGCGTGTTGGCTATGGGTGATACGAAAACCGATCATGAAAGTTATACGGCTCTCAACGAATATTTTTTAAAATTTGAGGGATGGGATACTGTCGCTGTTGTGGGCGCTCAGTATTTGACCACTCCGTGGCTGAAGGGCCATGATGTCCGGCTAACACCTAAAACTTATCAGGGTGTGAGCATCATAAATAAAAGTATTGAAAAACTCGAATTCCATGGATATTACCTTTGGAAATGGATGGACTGGGCCAGTGAGGAATGGGAATCTATGGCCCAGGGCATTACCAATAATGAAGGTGATGATGGCGATTCCATTATCGGCGGAATTTTATGGCGTGCTCCTGGGGATCTGCAGTTTGAACTTTGGGATTATTATTATACGGAGGTAATGAATGATATCTATTTGCGGGGACGCTATCGTAAAAAGTACAATGACAAATTTAACATAACCATAGATGCACGCTATCTGAATCAGCGGGATGTCGGGGATGCCCTGGATGGATCTATAGACACCTATACTACGGGTGCTATTGGGTCCTTGTCATGCTATGGGACGACTCTGTCTGCCTATTACGGGGTTAATGGTTCCGATGCAATACGTGCCCCGTTTGGCAATCATCACGTTATATGTATGCAATATAAAAAGTTAGATAGAGGGGAAGAAGACGCTTGGGCGCTAAGGCTCAAATATGATTTCGGTCACATCGGTGTAAAAGGTTTAAGCGCTTATGTCTTTTACGGCAGTTTCGATACACCGGATAGTGGTGATAATGCCTCACCGGATATTGATGAGATTGATTTCGATGTCCAGTATAAATTCGGTGGGATATTTAAAAACCTGAGTCTTCGCTTACGCTACGCCATCATCAATGGGGACGAAGACGTGGCGGGCGGTAAAGACTGGACCGATTCCAGGACTTATCTTACCTATCGTTTCTAATGTGATGACCCTTCGCCATGCTCTGGGGCACTGCTCCCTGGGAAACAAAAACTTTCCCGGGAAAATCTCCAGGACACGCTGCTGATCACCTGCCTTGCGACCTCTGTTTCCTATCTTCTGGTCACCCACAGTGTGGAAGGGGCTGTTTTTCTGGGCAAACGCATCCTGATTCTTTCCGGCTTCCCGGCATCCTGGGAGGGATATCTGCCAGCCGCCCTGCCCCACGGCTTTACAGCCCTTTGCCTGAACCCAGGGGTCAGTGTAGCCGTCTTGTTTTTTGTGGAGTCCTTTGCCACAACCGAGGGGTTGAATCGCGCCTGTTCAAACGGCACGAAAAGCGTGAACGCATATTTTACTTGATTATTGAACAAACTGTGAAATTCTCCGTGCGTAAGGATATTGAGGCGATCAAAGGGGGACGAAACCCCCAGGTGAATTTGTCTAAGCCCTCCAGGCACCCCACGCCATGCAGACCCATCCTGCCAGAAATGCTAATCCGCCCAGCGGCGTGATTGCACCCAACCATCTAACCTCGGTCACACTCATCAGATACAGGCTCCCGGAAAATAAAATCGTACCTATGACAAACAACCACCCGCCGGTGGTTATGAGCGTGGAGGGCCACTTTGACTGCACCCCAGCGGCTATGATCAGTGCGAAGGCATGATACATCTGGTAGCGTACCCCCACCTCGAAAACTGAAAGCATCTCGGTGTTCATTCGACTCTTTAAACCGTGGGCGCCGAACGCGCCAGCTGCAACTCCGATGAAGGCGGAAAGCGCTCCTATGATAAAAAAGACTCGTTCCATTCTTTCTTTGTCCTTTTAATGTAAAGTTATAATCGCAAATGAGGTTGAATCTGGAGTGACCACCCATTTGGTGCTTATGATTTTAACCATACAGTTGTATTGTTTTCAACAAACATTTTATTCTCGATTCCGAACCAGGGGGACTGGGCTCATATAATTCAACCTCCCCTTTTCATGACCATCATGAAAAAACAAGGCTGATTAAAATGTCCAGACTGCGGTTCATCAAACACGTCGTTATCTAAAGGGTTATGCGCAGAGACGTTGAGAACAAGGTGATCGGCTATAATATTCCCCAGGGAATTATCGGCCAGCCAGCCCAATTCGATTTTTACCATGGAGGAGGCCTGGACATAGGCTTTGTGGGCCTTGCTCAGGCAGACAGCCGGGGCAATCTTAATGTAAGCAAATTCGGCCCACGGCTTGCCGGTGCTGGAGGCTTCATAGATATTACACAGAACACACAACGGGTTCTTTTCATGGGTACCTTTACCCTAAAGGGGTAAAGATATCTGTCAAGGATGGGCGACTTTCCATTGACAAGGAAGGAAAGTCCATCAAGTTTCTGGACCATGTAGGACATGTCACCTTTAGTGGAAAATATGCCATAAAAAACGGCCAGAAAGTACTATAGGTAACCGAACGATGCGTTTTCGAACTAACCCCCCAGGGAATGGAACTTATTGAAATCGCACCCGGAATAGATATTAAAACCGATATCCCCGCCCACATGGATTTCAAGCCGATCATAACGACGGCTCCTCGCTTGATGGACTCAAGAATTTTTCAGGCAGGTTCCATGGGAATCAACGATGATCATCCGCACCTGACAGATTAAACAGGATCCGAAGATGCCTTTCAGGAAAACGATAAGGAGAGCCTTGAACAGCTGAAAAATAAATTCAACGATGAGATTCTTGATCATCAAAGCCATGATGTCTATATTGTTCAGGCTACCGAAACATCACAATTGATTAATGATTTTACACACGACATTGGTGATGAAAAAATTATTCTGATTATAACTAATTTAGGGGAGCGGCTAAAATACTGGACAGTAGGATCTCTTCCAGGTATGGTTGACTTGGACAATACAACCTACCAAAGGAAGGTCAGATGCCACAGTCAGAATCAAAACCAACTCCCCGTAGTGAACGTACAATTGTAGTCGATTTAATCAAGTTGAATATCAGCTTAAAATTCAAGATCCGGCTTGTTTTCGATCTGTTTTTGATAAGTTTAGAATTCAATATCCAGAACTTTTTCCCTTTGGGGTTGAACAAAATTATCAGATGAAAGATATGTATTTTTCAAAAAGGAGGTCTACTACAAAGCCAAGACTAAAGCAACATTTTCACAGAGGATAAGGCGTCTATACGAATGGGGATCAAAATCGGATATTCCTAGGTTTATGATGGATAAGATCAAAAAAAGATACGCAATAATCTAAAAAAATTTACAAAGCCATATGATTTAGCTGGTTCTCACAGAACCAGCAACATGATTGATCGACTCATGCAAAGGATGGATCGATATTTATTCAATACCCAATATTTTCACGGCAATATTGAGTCGGCTGAACTTGGAATTCGCGCATGGGCTCTTATTATTAACAATTTTGCCCCTTCGAACCCTATGACAGTCCAAAAGTATCAGGGTCTGCAAAGCCCGGCCGAAAGGCTAAACGGATTTCGGTATCATGAGAATTGGTTACAAAATCTTATGATCTCAAGCTCTTTAAAAGGGTACAGGAGCCCTCCCCGAAATCCGTTATAATCAGAAAATTTTAAATCGTTTCAACCCCCTTTATTTGTCCACATAATTTTCTCAAAATTTTCCCTCATTGTTTTGTCATGATAAAATCGTTGTCTGGAACAGGATCACCGGTTTTAATATTTAAAATATTACCGGCACTGTGCTCAGGCCAAGAGCCGTGATCGTCCGGTTTTTTCCCGGAAAATCCCCCTGATCTCGGCAAATCAGTCAAGATAAGTGATCCGGAGATTTGGTGAGGTGCAGGAGCAACTCATTTAAACATGGCGAACTTGAAGGAGTAATCATGACGGCAATGAAAAAGTATAAAAAAACTATTGGGATTTTGATCGTTTCGGGGATCATCTGTTCGGGAACGCCTGTTTTTGCCGGTCACCCCGGGGGGCATTTCCCCGGATTTTGGCCTGGCCCGTTATTTGAGCTCATTATTGTTGGAGGCCATCATCTGTTTTTCAGAGACGGCGCATTTTATCATAGAGCACCGGCCGGGTATGTGCCTGTCCCCCCCCCTGAAGGGGCAGTCATCCCGATGCTTCCCCCTGGATACGGCATCCGGATTGTTGATGATGCAAAATACTACTATTTCAATGGTGTCTGTTATGTTCGGGTGGCTGGCGGTTATATGGTCGTGGCACCGCATGTTTTAACAGCTGCCGGGGAAAAGGAAGATTCCCAGATCGTAAAATGCAAAGGTCAGGTTTCCGTTACGGTGGATATGCTCAACGTAAGATCCGGGCCAGGTATGAAATACGAGGCGGCGTTCCTGGCATACAAGGGAGAAACCCTCAACATATACCAGGAGTCAAAGGGGTGGCTTTATGTGGAGCTCCCTTCCGGCAAACTGGGATGGGTTGACAAACGCTTTACACAAGATTTGAACCGGGTGCCGGCAGGTTAAGATGAGATCCACTGTCTTTCCTGACAGTTTTTCCCCATGCTTCCCATTTTTAATTGTTAAAATTTTATAGAATTGGCTTGATAACAAGATTGGCCACCCGTGGACCCCCTTGCCCGGAATGGCAGATTTTGTTGTCAAGCCATAAAAAATTAATGCACAAAAGGAGTAATCATGAAAATCATGGAGTTGAGTAAGAAGACGCTGGTTGTTTTTTCTGGTATTCTCATGCTGACTGCGGGTATTACCGGATGCACTGGATATCAGGGGGGCTCTGATCGAAATAGTTCCCGGCAGGGAGGTTCCCAGCAGGGGCCGCCGCCGTCAAAGGCACAACTTTTCAGCCAATATGACAAGGATCACGACGGCAAGCTCTCCAAAGAAGAGTTTCCTGGACCGGATAAAGATTTTACTCAGTTTGACGTGAACCAAGATGGGTTCCTTGATAAAGATGAAGTTCCCGACAGCCCACCATCTGGACCGAAAAAGGGATAATCCCACCATTATAGACAAGAAGATCCTCGCTGAATAAAGTGGATAGCCTACCATACAGCGAGGAGCCATCCTTATGATTTTTTACTGTGATGGGAGGCCTTTTTTGTTGGTGATTTTTGGTGCCACCTTTACAAAAAGGAGCGTTGATATGAACAGACAAGCGATATATGGGAAACCACATGACCATCAAATCCATTAAAGGCTGTATTGGTTGCGGAACATGCGTCAAAACCTGTCCCACTGACGTGATTCGCCTGGACCCAGAAACTGAAAAAGCCGTTATCAAATATCCGGCAGATTGCCAGATATGTCATTTGTGCAGGATGTATTGTCCTGTGGATGCAATTCGTATTTCACCGGAAAAATCTATTCCGGTTGTGGTTTCATGGGGGTAATAATGGGTGCGTATATCACAAATAATTTTTTTAAACAGACAATACTGACTTTTGCTGGTTTACCGCTGCTGATCTGGGCCATGGGCAATGCCCCGGAACGGACTTTGTTAAAGGAAGCATTATCCCTTATAACGATTCTGTCATTCTTCCAGATGATCGGGCAGTTTTTCTGGGCACGGACGAATAAATCCGCTGTTGCAGACCTTAAGATGAGTAAGGTCATAAAATATCATAAAATCATGGGATATACATTTGTCATTATATTGCTTTTTCACCCTGTTTTCTTGTTTGTTCCAAGGTTTCTTGAGGCCGGGATTGACCCAGCGGATGCCTTCATCACCACCATTACCACCTTTACCAGTCAGGGAGTAGTGCTTGGCATCATTGCATGGTCTCTTCTGATAATACTCGGTATAACATCTTTTGTCCGCAAAAAACTGCCCATGGAATATAAGACCTGGCGGGTTTTTCACGGTATTCTGGCCATTTTGTTTGTCTCTGTTGCCGCATGGCACGCCATTGATCTGGGCCGTCATTCAAGTTTTCCCATGTCACTCCTCATCATTTCTACTGGGGTCTGCGGAATTTTGCTCCTTATGAAAGCTTACACCTTTAAATCAATCAAGAAAACTGAAGAGGTATAAATGGGAACATCTCAGAATTCAACAAACCTCTCCCGCCGCAAATTTATGACAATAGCAGGCGGAGCCGCAGGGATTGCGGCAATGGCCGCCATGGGAATATCTGCAGAGCGCGGAGAGTGCCGTGTTAATATTCCCAAAATAGATCTGGACAAGATAAAATATGCAGAGAACGAAACCGATGTGCTGGTTGTGGGAAGCGGTATCGCAGGCCTCTTTGCTGCCGTAAAAGCCCATGATGCCGGTGTTAGGGTCATGATGGTGTCCAAGGGGCGGCTCGGTTCATCCGGGCAGACGCCTTTTGCCAAAGGGATATTTGCCTATGATGCCGCCAAGGAAAAGATAAGCCTTGATGAGTTTGTGGAAAAGGTCTCCCGCTCTGCCATTGGCACGAACAATCCCGTATTTACCAGGCAGATGGCTGAGCATTCCCTTGATCGGGTTAAGGACTTAAAGGCCTGGGGTTTCTTTGATTCGCCCCTTTATTTCAACTCCTTTAGTAAACCCATGGAAGAACGAAAGATCCCGGTGGTGGAAAGAGTCATGATCACCCATCTGATTAAAGAGAATGGAAAGATAGCCGGAGCCGCCGGTTTCAGCTTTGATGAAGCCAAGGTTTATATCTTTAAAGCCAAAACTGTGGTTCTGTGTTCAGGTGCTGGTGGATTCAAACCCAATGGATTTCCCATTTGTGACCTCACCCATGACGGAACGGTCATGGCCTATAATATCGGTGCCAAGGTTACCGGTAAGGAGTGGAACGACGGCCATTCGGGCCAGACGACAAACCCGGCAGCCTGTTATGACGGATGGCATGGCATGTTTGATAGAAACCCTGGTGTAACCGGTGTGGAGGTCCACCATGACCTGGGTGTTGATTCAAACTATCAGGCCTATATGGGAGGTAACCCGGTTTCCGGAGGCCCCGGAGCCCCCCCTGGAAGAATCACAGGAGAACAAATCAGCGGTGGCCCCCACCGACCTGCAGGGTTCCAGGATCACGGGCCCAAGGGTGGACCGCCTCCCGGCGGCCATGGCCCCAGACACGGAGGACCTCCTCCCGGTGGAGGTGGTCCCCCAAAGGGGGGTGGTCCTGCCAGGATGGGGGGTGCTTCCGTTGGCGGGTCTTCCGCCGGTATGTCTATCCATAAGTCCGAAGGATTGGTCCCAATGAACGATAAGGGTGCATCTAATATTCCAGGGCTTTACGCTGCAGGAGATGCCCTGGGCTCCCATATGGCCGGCGCCATCTACACCCAGATAGGCTCTTCCCTGGCAGGATCGGCAGTCCAGGGAGCCATCGTCTCCGAGGCTGCCGCCGAGTATGCCAAAGGGATTGCACTTCCTAAAATTTCCAGGGCCACAATCAAAACCATAGAAGAGGAGATACTGGCCCCTTTAAAGAGAAAGGCAGGCTATGGTCCGGCCTGGGTGACCCAGACCCTGCAGGGCATCATGATTCCCAACTTTGTGCTTTATATTAAAAAAGAGTCGCTGCTGAAGGCGGCATTGGCTTATATAGAAGAGTTGAGGGACCATCATATGCCCATGCTCAGGGCCGCTGATCTACATGAATTGAGATTGGCTCACGAAACAGCTAACATGATAATAAATGCAGAGATGAAACTCAAGGCATCCCTCATGCGAAAAGAGAGTCGCTGCAGCCATTTTCGGCTGGATTACCCTGAAATTGACACCACAAACTGGAATGCCTGGATCAATATCTACAAGGGCAGTGACGGTACAATGAAATTGGAAAAAAAGCCCTTTGGCACTTGGCCGTCTTGAGAATTTGCAGATTCCACCGAATTACGTGGTATCAATATTCGGGCTGGTAAAATATATTCTGATTATAACTAATTTAGGGGAGCGGCTAAAATACTGGACCGTAGGATCTCTTCCAGGTATGGTTGACTTGGACAATACAACCTACCAAAGGAAGGTCAGATGCCACAGTCAGAATCAAAACCAACTCCCCGTGGTGAACGTACAATTGTAGTCGATTTAATCAAGTTGAATATCAGCTTAAAATTCAAGATCCGGCTTATTTTCGATCTGTTTTTGATAAGTTTAGAATTCAATATCCAGAACTTTTTCCCTTTGGGGTTGAACAAAATTATCAGATGAAAGATATGTATTTTTCAAAAAGGAGGTCTACTACAAAGCCAAGACTAAAGCAACATTTTCACAGAGGATAAGGCGTCTATACGAATGGGGATCAAAATCGGATATTCCTAGGTTTATGATGGATAAGATCAAAAAGATACGCAATAATCTAAAAAAATTTACAAAGCCATATGATTTAGCTGGTTCTCACAGAACCAGCAACATGATTGATCGACTCATGCAAAGGATGGATCGATATTTATTCAATACCCAATATTTTCACGGCAATATTGAGTCGGCTGAACTTGGAATTCGCGCATGGGCTCTTATTAACAATTTTGCCCCTTCGAACCCTATGACAGTCCAAAAGTATCAGGGTCTGCAAAGCCCGGCCGAAAGGCTAAACGGATTTCGGTATCATGAGAATTGGTTACAAAATCTTATGATCTCAAGCTCTTTAAAAGGGTACAGGAGCCCTCCCCGAAATCCGTTATAATCAGAAATTATTGAGGTTGCCCGATCAGGATTCACTGCGCGTGAAAAATAATGATGTACATGACATGAAAAATTACGGCTGACCTCCGACTATCCCTAATAAATTTAAGGAGTCCATTATGGCAGAAAAACTAAATTTATACAGCTCCCGCATCACAGGTCCCAAGTCCCAGGGAGCATCCCAGGCCATGTTGTACGGTGCCGGACTGACCGATGCGGATATGGAGAAGGCTCAGGTGGGGATCAGCAGTGTCTGGTACGAGGGCAACCCCTGCAATATGCATCTCAACGATCTGGCTGCCCTTGTGAAAGAAGGCGTGGTAAATTCAGGCCTTGTGGGGCTCAGATTTAATACCATCGGGGTGAGTGACGGGATCTCCATGGGGACTTCCGGTATGAGCTATTCGCTCCAGTCCAGGGATTTAATTGCCGATTCCATTGAAACCGTCATGCAGGCACAATGGTATGATGCCAACATTTCTTTACCCGGATGCGACAAAAACATGCCCGGCTGCCTGATCGCTATGGCAAGGGTTGACCGCCCGGCCCTGATGATATACGGCGGCACCATACGAGCCGGATGTCTGGACGGAAATAAGCTGGATGTCGTCTCTGCTTTCCAGAGTTATGGTGAATACCTGGCCGGAAAAATCAATGATGACCAGCGTCGGGCCATTGTTAAGAACAGTTGCCCGGGAGCAGGCGCATGCGGCGGTATGTACACTGCCAATACCATGGCCTCGGCCATAGAAGCCATGGGGATGTCCCTGCCTTACAGTGCCAGCAGCCCGGCAAATTCCCAGGCCAAACAGAAGGAATGCCTTCAGGCGGGGGCGGCCATTAGAACCCTTTTGGAAAAAAATATAAAACCCAGCCATATTATGACACCAAAGGCATTTGAAAATGCCATGGTGGTTATTACGGCCCTGGGCGGCTCCACCAATGCAGTGCTGCATATGATTGCCATTGCCCGTTCCATCAATGTCCCCCTGACCATTGATGATTTTCAAAGAATCAGTGACCGTGTTCCTTTGCTGGCAGATATGAAACCCAGCGGTCAGTACCTTCAGGAAGATCTGAATAATGTGGGCGGGATACCAGGGGTAATGAAACGATTACTCCATGCGGGTTTACTGCATGGCGACTGCCTGACCGTAACCGGAAAGACTTTGGCTGAAAATTTGAAAGATCTGCCGCCACTTCAAAGCGGGCAGCAGGTCATCCGTCCGCTTACCCATCCGGTTCACCCCAGGGGCCATATTCAGATCCTGAAAGGAAGCCTGGCCCCTGAAGGCGCTGTGGCCAAACTCACAGGCAAGGAAGGGCTGCGTTTCACCGGGCCGGCAAATGTTTTTGATTCTGAAGAGGATATGCTCTTAGCTCTGGAAAACGGAAAAATCCATAAAGGTGATGTCATCATCATCCGCTTTGAAGGCCCCAAAGGCGGACCCGGCATGCCTGAAATGCTGACACCCACCTCAGCCATTATGGGGGCAGGTCTTGGTAAAGATGTGGCCCTGTTAACTGACGGCAGGTTTTCAGGGGGATCCCACGGTTTTATTGTGGGACATATCACCCCTGAAGCCCAGGAGGGCGGCCCCATCGCACTGGTTCAAAATGGTGACCCAATTACCATTGATGCTGACACCAATATAATCGACGTCGATATCTTGGAATCTGAATTGAAGCGGCGTCAAAGGTCCTGGCAGGCTCCGCCCCTTAAGGCTGTCCGGGGAACCTTATTTAAGTACATTAAGAATGTATCCTCAGCATCAAAGGGGTGTGTAACGGATGAGTAGTATGACATCCGATTGCCATTATTTTTAAAGTTAAGGGCCATGGAAACAATAATATGTACCATTCAACTGATCAGCTGTTCTTTGGTGCTGTCTTTCATTTCAAATGGATATAAACAGGATTCTATACCTTTGTTCCCCCTGAACGGCAACCGAACGCTGCCGCCATGGAAGGCGACTGGTTGACACCCGGACGAATCATGCACATACTCAAAAGACAAGCGGACTCCTGATCGCCCCTCTAACTTTGTATTTGACCATGCTTGATTTCAAACCCGATACCAGAACCCCCAGGGTCCGTAACCATAAATAGTGCCTGACCGAAAACCCGTGTTTGGATGAAAATTTGCCCAGATGCAAGGCGCAAGCAAAGCTGAAACCGGAGCGTACTGTAGTACGTGAGGCCCGATTTATAATTTGGCAGCTTTGTGCAGCAACGCAGCAGGTGGGTGAGTTTTCTTTCAAACACTAACTATCAGGGGGACTCAATGCTTTCAAAAACATACCGTAATTTTTACGAAAAAATAATTAAAACCATTCCAGAAAATAGAATATTTTCAGATCCGCTGAGGACCCTGGCCTATGGAACCGACGCAAGTTTTTACCGGTTAATACCCAAAGTTGTAATCAATGTTGAACACGAGAAGGAAGTGGTGTGGATCCTGAAGGCAGCGGCCAAGGACCGTCTGCCCGTAACCTTCCGGGCTGCCGGAACCAGTCTGTCCGGCCAGGCGGTGACTGATTCGATCTTGGTTCGCCTCGGTGAAGGCTGGAAAAGGTATCGTATCTTTGACAAGGCGTCTAAAATCAGCCTTGAACCCGGGGTGATCGGCAGCTGGGCAAACATCTATCTTTCCGAGTTCGGCAAGAAAATCGGCCCGGATCCGGCCTCCATTGACTCGGCCATGGTGGGCGGAATTGTGGCAAACAACGCCAGCGGCATGTGTTGCGGTGTTTCTGAGAACAGCTACAAAACCATCGCAGACATCCGAATCGTTTTTTACGACGGCACAGTGCTGGATACCGCTGATGACAAGAGCAGGTCCGACTTTAAGCGTCAACACCCCCAGATTATCCAGGGAATAAATGCCCTGAAGAATCAGGTGGCCGGAAACCAGGCCCTGGCAGACCGCATCCGGCACAAGTTCAAGATAAAAAACACCACGGGTTACAGCCTCAACGCCCTTGTGGACTTTGAAGATCCGTTTGAAATCATCAAGCACCTCATGGTGGGCTCCGAAGGCACCCTGGGCTTTATCTCCGAGGTGGTCTACAACACCGTGGTGGAGCATCCCCACAAGGCCTCTGCCCTGATGCTGTTTCCCGATATTGAAAAAGCCTGCCAGGCCACCATCCTCCTGAAAAACCAGCCTGTGGCAGCCGTGGAACTCATGGACAGGGCCTCCCTGAGATCGGTGGAAAACAAGCCGGGTATGCCCGGGGAGATCAAGGGACTCGGAGAGGGGGTCACTGCCCTGCTCGTGGAAACCCGGGCGGAAAGCATGGCGGAACTGGACGGCAAGATCCGCCGGATCAACGAAGCGGTCAGCACCATTGATCAGACCACCCCCCACACCTTCACCCCTGTCCCCGAAGCATTCACAAAGCTGTGGAAGATCAGAAAAGGACTGTTTCCTGCGGTGGGCGCGGTGCGTGATCCAGGTACCACTGTGATCATTGAGGATGTGGCCTTTCCCATGGAAGACCTTGCCAGGGCGACACTGGACCTGCAGGATCTGTTTAAAAAATACAAATACACCGAAGCAATCATCTTCGGCCATGCCCTGGAGGGTAACCTGCACTTCGTATTTACCCAGGCCTTTGATGAACACGAAGAGGTGGACCGCTACCGAGGCTTCATGGACGAGGTGGCGGATCTTGTGGTCAACAAGTATGACGGTTCCCTGAAGGCCGAACACGGTACCGGCAGAAACATGGCCCCCTTTGTGGAGATGGAGTGGGGCCGGGACGCCTATCTGCTCATGAAACAGATCAAAAACATCTTTGACCCCCACGGGATTCTCAACCCGGGGGTGATCCTCAACGACGATGCCCAGGCCCATATCAAAAACCTGAAACCCATGCCCGAAGCCGACGAAATCATCGACACCTGTATTGAATGCGGGTTCTGTGAACCCGTCTGCCCATCCCGGCACATCACCTTTTCGCCCAGACACAGGATTGTGGGCTGGCGGGAGACAAAGCGCCTGGAAAAAGAAAAACCCGGCAGCAGCGAACTGAACAGACACCTGAAGGGCTATGCCTATGACGCCATGGCCACCTGTGCCACTGACGGCCTGTGTAAAACTCGATGCCCGGTGGACATCAACACCGGCACCTTTATCAAAAAACTCCGGGCCAGGGAGGCAAAGACCTGGCAGAAAAAGAGTGCACAAATCGTTGCAGATCAGTTCAAAAATACCACCACCGCCATCCGTCTGGGGCTGACCACAGCGGATCTCACCCACAGGCTTGTGGGAGAGTCCCTCCTGACCCAGGCCACCTCGGGCTTGAGAACCCTCACAGGTGACCTGCTTCCCCTCTGGAACCCTTCAATCCCCGGACCGGCCGGAAAAGTCAGAAGACCCGGCAGCAACCCGAGAAACCCCCTCAAAGTGGTTTACTTCCCTTCGTGCATCAGCAGAACTTTTGGCTCACCCAGGGATGACGGGGACAGACAATCCCTTCCCGATGTGACATTGAATCTGCTTGAAAAAGGGGGGTACGATGTCATTTACCCCGATGGAATGGAAGGGCTCTGCTGCGGCATGCCCTTTGCCAGTAAAGGATATGTGGACCCGGCCGAAAAAAAATCCAGGGAACTCGAAGCGGCCTTGATCAAGGCCAGCCAGAACGGCAAATACCCTGTACTGGTGGACACCAGCCCCTGCCTCCACCATATGAAGGAAACGTTTTCCCAGGGACTTGATCTCTATGAACCCATAGCGTTCACCCTGAAATTTTTGAAAAACCGGCTCCGGTTCATGGGCAAGGAGGAACAGATCGCCATCCACTCCACCTGCACCACCATCAAGATGAATCTGGAAGAAAAGATGCTGGAACTTGCTTCCCTCTGCAGTAACAACGTGGTGGTGCCGGAAAATATTAAATGTTGCGGGTTTGCCGGGGATCGGGGATTCACGGTTCCAGAGCTGAATGCGTCCGCCCTCAAGACCCTCAGGGGCAAAGTGGCAGGGTGCAGTGAGGGATTCTCCACCAGCCAGACCTGCGAAATTGGTCTCTCACTCCATGGGGGGATTTCCTACAAATCCATTCTCTACCTGGTGGATCGATGCACAGAACCCATTGTCCAGACCCGGGAACTATAGACCGTCCGCCCCTGGCTGGGATCCGTTGCGATTGATGGTTGAACCATTGACTGGTCTGCGCGGCGAATTAAAGCAACACCCTTAAATGAGTTGAAATGCTGGGCTTAAAGACCATAAGGAACCGCCAACAAAAACGCGCACGGATTATTTAATTGGATTTAGTAATAGTAGATGTTATACAGGCAGTTTGACATGATTTAAATAAAGAGGTAATTAATGATACCCATTGACACTTTAGCTGCATTTTTAACGGCGTCTATTCTGTTAGCTCTTGCACCAGGGCCTGATAATATATTTGTACTGACACAGTCTGCAATTAATGGGAGATCCGCTGGCATATTTGTCATCCTAGGTTTGTGTACGGGTCTAATTGTGCATAGCAGTGCTGTCGCATTGGGAGTTGCCGTTATTTTTCAAAGATCTGCAACTGCATTTTTTATCCTCAAAATGATTGGTGCTGGTTATCTTGCGTATTTGGCTTGGCAAGCCTTTCGTGCTTCCGCTGATCAGATTCCAAATGAATCAGAAAAGGATCTTATTCCATGGAAACTTTATCGACGTGGAGTTATAATGAATATCACAAATCCTAAAGTCTCCATTTTTTTCTTAGCATTTTTACCTCAATTTGCTGATCCACTAAGGGGTCCGGTATCAATGCAAATATTGTTTCTGGGTGGGCTGTTTATCATCGCGACATTATTCGTTTTCAGTAGCATCGCTTTTTTGGCTGGGAGTCTTGGTCAATGGCTAAACAAGTCGGATCGCATACAGACAACTCTCAACAAGATTGCAGGTACTGTTTTCCTAGGATTGGCTCTTAAACTGGCAACAACAAAACAATAGCTAAGGTTATTTCTGGGGGGTGATTATTCTAAACAGGCAATGCGTTAACGTGGGTTTTGGAAATTTTGTGGGTGGAATTTCACTGTCCTGATAAAGATCCTGGTGATTCCGTTATTTATCAGCTTCCTTTTTAAGCATCCTAAACAGTGACACTGCCATGAAAAGAATGACAATACCAAAGGGCGCACCTGCGATGATCGAGGCCTTTTGAAGGGCTTTCAGGCCGCCGCTGACCAGGAGCACCAGGGCTAGGGAACCGATAACTGTTCCCCAGATAAACTTCATGGCGTTTGTAGGTTCGGTTTCTCCGTTGGACATCTGCATGGCCACGAAAAACGAGGCCGAATCTGCAGAGGTGATCAGGAAGATGATGAGATTGACCAATACGATGAAGCAGACACCGCTGCCCCAGGGATAGGTTGACAGCAGCACATAGATGCCCGACCCCATGTCCTGGTCAAGGGCCATGGCAAGGTTTGCGGTCCCTGTTATCTGAGCGTGTTGGGCCGCGCCACCCACGATGCTGAACCAGACAATCCCCACCAGGGTTGGTACCAGGACCACACCCAGGACAAACTCCCTGATGGTTCTGCCCCTGGAGATCCGGGCCAGGAAACCGCCACAAAAGGGCCCCCAGGAAATCCACCAGATCCAGTAGAAGACCGTCCACCAATGGAGCCACTCCCCTTTTGTCTTATTGACATCGGTCCACAGACTTGTGCTGACAAAATTGCTGATGTAACTGCCTGCACTCTGGACCATGAGATTCAAAAGATCGGTGGTCGGGCCGGAAAAGAGGATAAACCCGCCCCAACAAAAGGCGATGATCACATTAACGGTGGAGAGGTGCTTGACCCCTTTGTCAATGCCCGAAACGGCCGAAAGAACATAGCAGACCATTAGAAACACCATGAAGACAAGCTGTCCGTTGAGCCCAAGGCCTGCACCGAAGATATGCCTGATTCCGGCATTAATACTGATGATGCCGAGACCTAGGCCCGTTGACACCCCCGCAATTGTGGCAAAGGCAGCCAGGGCCTCCACAAACCGCCCCAGGGCACTGTTGATGATCCTATCGCCAAAAATGCCGTAAAGGGAGATGGAGACGTTCATGGGTTTGCCCAGGCGATAGGCGGGAAATGCAATGGCCAGCCCCACCAGGGCAAAGATGGCCCAGGCATGGATGCCCCAGTGCATGATTACAATCTGGATGGCAACAACCCTGGCCTGGGGAGTACCTGACTCGGCAAGGTAGGGGGTGTTGAGGTAGTGGAGAATCGGCTCACCCACGGCCCAGAAGGCATATCCCGCACCAACGCCGCAACTGAAAAGCATGGAGATCCAGGCAAACCTGGAAAATTCCGGGGTATCCTCCTCCCTGCCCAGTTTCAGCTGTCCGTATCGGCCAAAGGCGATCACCAGGGTAGTGATAAGGATCAGGGTGATGGAGAGGACGAAAAACCAGGAGAAGCGGGTGGTGATAAAAGTCTGGATGCCGGTGAGGAGGACGTCAAACCTCTTGGGAGCCAAAGCCCCAAAGGTCACGGCAGCAAGGGTGATGGCAAGGGTCACAAAGAAAAGAATTCGGTCAAATTCTCCCAGGGCCGGGGCAGAGGAAGTCTTTTTCATGGTCAGTATTGCCGTTTCATCGTGGGGTATCATGGCGGATTCTTTTCTCTGGGTTGGAAGGGGCACCCGGGGAGCCCTCCATGGGGTTAAGGTGGATCAAGCCTTGATGTTACCGGCCCTGACTGCTTTAAGATAGTTCATGCCGTAGTTGTCGCAGCCCTTGTGTTGACCATGGCATAGGCCATTTCCAGCACTTCGGGATACGGGCTGTCCAGGCAAAGGGGAAGTTCAGTCACCTCCTGGATAATCTCCAAAAGCCACGCCATGTCTTCTTTTTCGTGGCCAATTCTGGCCCCGGCATTGATGTCAATGTAGCTAGCCCCGCAGGCCTCCAGTTTTTTTATATCGGCTTTGATATACTCAGCATCCCGGTCAATGACCGCTGCCTTTACTTTTTTAAGGGTGGTGTTGATCCTTTCTCCGATCACTTCAAACATAATATCTCCTTTTTTGCTTGCTTAAAATCAATTCGGGGCAGGCGGATCCATCATGGCATCCGCCCTATCCCGGATCAAGGTGATGTTCCGTTTAATTCAGGTAAGACTTGGCAAGCTTACTGGCAGAGCCGGCATCAGGGGCTTACCCGTCCGCACGGATCTTATCCCCCCGAAATAGCCTGATTAACCTGGTTTATGAGGACATCTGCGTTCCCTGAGATCAATGTTTCTGTAATGGCTGCAAAATCTGACATTATAATATTTTTCTATTGTATGTTTATTGTTCTTCAGAAACCTGTTTGGTTGTGGCATCATAGACCATTTTCCTGCTCCGGCATTTGCTGCCGAAATCTTCACGCATCCACTTCATTACGGAGAAGACCATCATGGCAATGATGATGTATACCGGCACGGCCAGGATGACCGAGGCGATCTGGACGATCTTGAGTCCTCCGATGATGATCATGACAAAACCGAGCACGCCGAGCATGATGGCCCAGAACAGCCTGTGCCAGGGAGCTGGTTCCTCGTCTGGCAGCAGTCGATCGCTGGCCATGGATGCCAGGGTATAAGCCGCACCTTGAAAGCTTGTGGCCTGGTAGACAAACCCGATGATCATGAACAGGGGCAGGACGATGGAAAACAGGGGCAGGGATTCCAGCATGCTGATAATCACAAAAGGGGCTCCCTGGCTCTGCAACGTGGTGATGAGGTTACCGCCGCTCAGGTGAAGATCCACGATGGTTCCGCCGAAAACCAGGTAGAACATGGACGTTCCAATGGTGGGGCAGACCATGGATCCGATGATCATTTCCCTGATAGTGCGGCCCTTGGAAACCCTTGCGATGAACAACCCCATGTAGACGGCCCATACCACCCACCATGCCCAGTAGAACACGGTCCAGTCCTGGGGCCACCCGGTCTTGAGGATGGGCTCTGTATAGGTGCTCATCTCAAGAAAATTCTGGATCATCACCCCGATGCTCTGGGAGTAGTAGGACATGAGAAAAGAGGTATTTCCCACAAGGAACATGAAGAGCAGCAGGACGATGATGCCGTAGACATTCCAGTCGGACAGGATCTTGATTCCTTTGTGGAGACCGAGGTAAGCCGTGGTGCCGAAGATCGCGACCCAGATAATAATCACAGACGCGTCCAGGCCCGTGGACTGGGCAATGCCGAACTCCTTGGTGAAGCATGCCGACATCAGGGGCACGCAAACCCCCAGGGAGGTGCCCATACCACCAACAGTTCCCAGCAGGATGATGCAGTCGATAACCTTGCCCACCTTGCCGGAGGCATACTTGCCCAGGACCCCTTCACAGGCGACGCTGGCCTTGAGAAAAGGAATTTTACGTACGTGGTAGGTGTAGCCGATGCCCACGGCAGCCATGGCAAAGAGTCCCCAGGCAGAAAATCCCCAGTGAAAAATACCGTAACTGATGGCCCATTTGGCGGCCTCAGGTGAGTCCGGTGCGATGCCAAAGGGGGGACTCGACAGGTAGTAGATGGGCTCCACCGCTGCCCAGTACATGAGGGCAAAGCCGGATCCTGCCGTGAGCATGACGCTGATCCAGCTGAAGGTTGAAAACTCGGGCTTGTCGTCCGGCCCCCCGAGCTTGATGGACCCGTATTTACTGAAGGCAAGCCAGATCAGCCAGAGGAAACCGCCCAGGGTGAACCATTCGATCAGGGAATCAAAGTTATGGGTGATGGAGTCGAGCACCGAGGAGATCGTGGTCCTGCCGGCTTCCGGGTTGACCATGAGCAGTATCAGTACTGCCAGGATCAGAGACACCGAAGGCCAGAAGATATAGGGGTCTATCTTGGGTTTATTCAATTTTCATTACTCCTTGTTTTAAAAATGAAGGTGCAGAAAAAAATAACTGTTTAGACGGCCGCAGCCATGAATGCCTGGAGTTTCTCCTCGGCCTGGTCGCTTAAAAGAGTATCAGGGGCTGCCGCGATTCGTTTGAGATACACTTTGTTGGCCGTTTCGACCACATCCGGGGCCCCGGCTTTTTCCCACTTGTCATAGCTGGCCCAGGAAGAGACAGTGGGCCGCCATGCGCCCCTGCAGGCTGCCAAGGTAGACGGATGCATGAGAAATGAGCCCTGGGGACCGACACTCTTGATCACATCAAGGGCAAGGTCTTTTTCAGAAGTGCCCACACCGTCCATGATCCGTATCATCCTTGAGATCATCTCTTCGTCCAGGATGAATTTTTCAAACGAGTTGGTCATGATGGAATCCATTACTCCGAGGCACTCGTTGATCACATGGGAGCCCCCGGCAATGCACATGAACAGGTTCTGCATGGTCTCATAGCCGGCCTGGGCATCGATGGTCTTTGCGTCGGTAAGTCCTGCCATGGACCGGGTGGGTAGATTGTACAGTTCCAGGGCCAGCTGAAGATTGATGATGTTGATCAGGTTTGACTCGGGAGATCCTGTGACGTACTGGCCGTTCTGCAAGTTGGGCATGGCCGATGAGGGAGAATAGATATAGGGTGTACCCGGATTGATCTGCTGCATGAGTACAAGACCTGCTAGCATCTCGGCATTCTGCAGGGCTGCCGCACCAAGGGGGCTGACAGGGGCGGATATGCCGGCCAGGGCGCAGGAAAGAATGGTCACGGGCTGACCGTATTTGGCAAAGGTAATGATGGTCTGGAGGGGCGTGCTGTCGTAGGCCAGGGGGCTCAAGGGGTTGATGCTCACATAGATGGAGGGATGGGTCTTGAGGTAACCTTGTTCTCCCACGGCGATCTCAAACATGTCGAACATCTGTTTGACCTCTTTGTAGGTGCCCACATTGTTGCGGATGGGCTTGTCTGTGTGTTTGATCATCTCATAGAAGATCCTGAGGTGACGCCCTTTTGAATCAATATCTGAAGGCTCCACCGGAATGGCACCGCTGACATCGCACACATCGCTTGTATGGGCAAGCTTATAGAAGTTAATCAGGTCCTCCATGGTGCCCTTTCGTTTGCCCCCCTTGATATCCTGGGCAAACACGGGGCCGTTACTCGGTTCAACATGGACACGGGTCTGGCCCTCCCCCATGATGATGGATTTTTTGTCATCCCTTCCCCATAGTTTAAACGAAGCAGGGGCCGTCTCTATGGCTGCCTCGAGCATCTTCCTTGGTATGAAAACCCGATGTCCCTCTGCCCGGGCGCCGCCCTGTTCCAGGATATCCACGGCATCCTGCAGCTGAAATTCAATGCCCACGGTTTCAAAAATTTCAACGGTTGCTTCATGAACCTGTTTGAGGACCTCTGTTTCAACGACTCTTATTTTGCTTGCTAATCCCATTCTGGACTCCTTTCATTGTCAGATCTTTGAAAGACCCTGATTAATAGACTGTTTCCATTACTTGAAGGGAGTAAAGAGCATGAAGCATACCAGGGGTTTTTTTTCTGCAGACAGTTTTGCGATGATTCAAAATAACCATCTGAAATCTAAGATTTTTCACAAACAAAGTTTTTACATAGGCCCGGGCTGGGCCAAAATGTGATCGCCCAGGAATCAAAGGGAGGAAATTCAGCCCCGTAGAAGATCTTCTAAAAAGCAGAAGATCTTCTACGGGAAAGTTGAGCCCTGGCTTCTGATCGAAATTTTATGGCTGGAAGCCTGCCTGGTGGCAGGCCGGAGAAGTGTCTCCTATAAAACCTTCTTGCACTGGTACCGGAAGGTGTGGTGGTTGAGGTTGAGAAGCTTTGCGGCCTTGGTCTCGTTTCCCTTTGCCATCTTAAGGGCCTGGTTAAAGTAGAATCGATCCACCGCGGCCCGGATCTCGTTGATGTCAATGCCTGCGGCCGGGATCGGGGCAAAGTTGTCATAGGGACCGGTCATCATCTCCCCCCTTCGCACCTGGTCCAGGCCGAGATCCTGCGCCGTTATCTGCTTACCCTGGGCCGTCAGCACCCCCCGCTCCATCATGTTTTTGAGTTCCCGGACATTGCCGCTCCAGGAGTATTGCATCAACAGTTCCAGGGCCGCCCTGGACAGGGTGACTCCAGGGATGTTGAATTTTTCAGAAAAGTTCCCGATAAAGTAGTTGGCCAGCAGCTCAATGTCTTCAGGCCGATCGTTCAAGGAGGGAAGATTGATTCTGATCACCCCCAGCCGGAAGAAGAGGTCCTTTCTAAAGGTTTCTTTGCTGATCATGGTTTCAAGGTCCTTGTTGGTGGCCGATACGATTCGTGTATTCACCCGGTTGACCCGGGTGCTGCCCACCCGATAGAACTCGCCGTACTCGAGGAATCTCAACAACTTTGCCTGGACCTCCAGGCTCATGTCCCCCACTTCGTCCAGAAACAGGGTTCCACCGGCAGCCGCTTCGATCAATCCCTTTTTCCCGGTGGCGCTGGCCCCACTGAAGGCACCCTTTTCATAACCAAAAAGTTCGCTTTCGATCAGTTCTCCGGGGATGGCCGCGCAGTTGACCGTGATAAAAGGGCCTTTATGATGGGGGCTTCGATAATGGATGGTGCTTGCGATGAGCTCCTTTCCCGTGCCGGTCTCACCAAGAATAAGCACAGGGGTGTCAGGGCTCTTAGCCACCCGTTCAATAAAAGTCATGATCTCCTGGATGGCATGGCTCTCGCTGATGAAACAGGGCAGGTTCTCCTTGAGTTGACTCTCCTGGATCGCCCGGATCTCCTTTCGAAGGCGGATGGTTTCAAGGCCGTTTGAAATGGTCACCTCGAGTTCCTCCATGTAGATGGGCTTGACCACATAGTCATAGGCCCCGAGTTTCATGCAGGAGATCACCGAGGTGATATCCTCGTAGGCGGTGATCATGATGACGATGATCTCCCGGTTCTGATCCTTGATCGCTTCAAGGGCCTCAATGCCGCTGAGGCCGGGAAGCCCGATGTCCAGGAGGACCAGGTCGGGCGGGTCGGTCTCCATCGCTTCGATTGCGCTCTCTGCATCTTCAAATCCCAGGAGGGTGTAGCGCTTTCCAAGGGTGAGTCGGATACCCTCCCGGATGGTCTCTTCGTCATCCACGATGTAGATCTTAAAATCAAGGGTCATGGTCTGCTTCTCTTTATTATTGGAATGTTTACCTGCATCAACGCGCCGCCAAGGTCACTTGTGGAGACAGTAAATTCTCCCTTGTGATCGGAGATGATCCTGTGGCAGATACTCAAGCCAATGCCGGTGCTGTTTTTCTTTGTGGTAAAAAAGGGCTCCAGGATCCGCTGGCGGATGTGAAACGGAACGCCATGGCCTGAATCCTCCACCCTTATGGAGATGAAATGTTCGTCGTGGTCGGTTGTTATGAGGAGGGTCTTTGTTTCTATTTTTTCCAGGGCATGGGAGGCATTATTAATCAGGTTCAGTACCACCTCCTCAATGAGAAGGGGCTCGGCATGGCAGAGGGGGAGATCTGGATCAAATTTGCGGACCAGCGTGATTTTGCTCTTCCTGAGGGTGGCGGCAGAAAGGGCGATGGCCTCATCAATGGGCTTGTGGAGGTTGGCTGGAACAAACTTGGGCTCATGGGGTTTGGAAAAGTTCATCACCCTGCGTATTACGGATTCGATTTTCCCGGATGCGGACTTGATCTGCTGGATCAGGGGAGAGGTCTCTGCCATCTCCTCCCAGCCCAGGAGATGCTGTTCCAGGGCATTGAGGTAAATATTGATGCCAGACAGGGGATTTCTGATCTCATGGGCGATGCCGGCTGACACATGGCCCAGGGAGGCCATCTTGTCCTGGATGATGAGCAGCCGTTCCAGGTTCTTGGCCTTTGTGACATCCATGGTGGTAATAAGGGTTGCCATACCTTCCTGGACGTTAAGGGGGGTGGCCCGGCAGTTAACCCATTTGAGCTGCCCCTGGGAAGGGGGCTCATGGGGGTAAAACCTGAATTCAAGCTCGGCGGAATTTGAACTTGAGGTGAAGGTGCGGTAAAAATCCTCAACCTTGTCTATATCGTCCGGGTGAATGGTGGAGAAACTGCCGTGGTGGAACAGGGGCATGAGGCCTTTCAGCCGTTCCTGCTCTGGATTGCTGAAAACCAACCTTCCCTTCCTGATGATGGAGATGCCAAAGGGGGAGTTTTCCACCAGGTCCCTGAATCTTTTTTCGCTGCTTTTCAGGGCCATTTCAGCCTCCCTTCGCCGAATCATTCGCCACATTCCGTCAAGGAGCAGGGAGAGCTGCCGCTGGTCGCTCTCGTCGTACCGGTCGGCTTTATTTCCCACACCGGCGATTACAACCACCTGGTTTTCATTCACAACCGGAATGTTCATGTACCGGTATATGGTTGCGTGCTGCTCTGGTACGCCTCGCCTGAACGGGTTGGACTCCATGTAGTCATTGGAGATGACAGGCTTTTTTTTGATGATGGCGTCCCGCCACAGTCCCATGGTCTTAGATGAGAAATCGGATTTATCGTTTTTGAAGACGGTCTTCTGGTAGGAGCGCCCCAAACTGTCCACGGTGTAGAAAAGACTGTCCTTGCCGGCAAAGGCAAGGTAGCCGAACTGACTTTTTGTGAGGCGAATGGCCTCCCTAAAGGCAAAGTCAATGATGGCGTCGATGGATGCATCGTTCATTTGGGCAAGCTTAAGCAGGGCTTCCAGGCGCATCTCGTTGAACCGGAGTTCCCCAGTGCGCTGGGCCACCTGGACCTTGAGGGTGCGGTTAATAAACTTGAGGGTGCGGTTAATAAAGAGGACGGTGCCCACGATCAGAAAAAAGGCAATGCCAAGGCTTGCGGTGATGTACCAGAAAGTACGGTTTTTGTACCAGGGATCCTGGGTAAGGCTTATCCAGCGGTTATAGATGGTCTCCCGTTCCCCTGGCGTGATCCGGTTCAACCCCTTGGTGAGGATGGAGTGGAGCTTTGGCCAGTCCTTTCGGGTGCCAAGGCTGTAGGTGGCGATATAATCCGTGGTTCCGGCCAGGCGAAGGTTGGTGAGCTGGCTCTTTTCAATGGCATAGAGGGCGTTGGGCATCTCCATGATCATGGCGTCGATCTCACCGAACGAGACCATTTTAAGACCCAGGGCACCGGTTTCAACCGCCACCACGTCAAGCTCTGGGTAATTGTTTTTCAGGTAGTCAAAAACGATGTAGTCCCTGGGCGCCCCCACCCGCATCCCAGTCATGGTCCCAAGGGAGAGTTTTTTCTTAAAGGATTTTTTGACAATGATGGTGGTATTAAGGTTAATGTAAGGATCTGTCCAGTTCATGAACCGTTGCCGTTCTTTGTTGGCATAGGCGGCGGATATGACATCCACCTCCCTGTCCTTGGCCATCTTAAGCACCTGGCCCCAAGTGTCGGTCTGGATAATCTTAAATTTGATGTCCAGCTTTTTCTCGAGAAGATAGATGTATTCAGCAACAAGCCCGGAATATTTTCCGTTTGCATTGAAAAATTCCAGGGGCTCCCAGTCTGGTGCAGGGGAAAGGCGGAATGTCCGATTGTGGTCGTTCAGCCATTTCTGTTCGTCGGAGGTGAGGATATTGTTCGATGAAAACGCCGGACTGGTCACCAAAAGAGCACACCAGAGACCAGCAAGAAAAAAAAAGGACTTTGATAATTTAACCATCAGAAAACAACACGTTTAAAACATCAGAATTAACGAGGCCCTTTTCAATCCTGACCCCTGCCCACACCGATTGCAGGCTACCACAGGACAGGGTGGAGCACAACCGGTTTGCCAGGCCATAGGTTTCCCTAACATGATAAAGTGGAAAGATATAGTCAAGCCTTTTAGTTTCAGCTTTTGAATGTAACTCTAGGATCCTTGGCCAGGACAAGGCCCGCACTAACTTAAAGGGCCTTGAAAATTGTCGCCGGTACCGGACACGACACCTGGAGAACATTGTTCCTGCATACCTCAAGAATCTTTAAGAACCATGAGAGCCGCATTTTTTATTTGGATCTGATTGGGTAATCCGGTACTTTTAAACCGGACGTCTTCCCGGCCGGGATTATCTTTTTCTCCAATTCTGAATTTATCGAGTCTGATTCTCTCTATCCAGGCGAATATGGGACCGCATAAACTTGAAAAGGTTCGTTATTTATTCTGCAAAATAAATACCCGTCCCAAGGACGATCAGGATGAGTGAAAGAACCGTGAGATACCAGAGTGTAAATTTAATTTTAATACTTAACCCATTCATCCCTTTTGCATCCGATAGCCCGCCCCCCTGACAGTGGTGATAATTTTCTTGCCCGCTTCAGGATCAATTTTTTTGCCTGATCTGGCGAATGTAAACATCAACAAGATTGGAGATACTGTCAAAATCATAGTCCCATGCATGGGCTTCTATCATGCTTCGTGTAACAACAGCATTCGGGTTGCGCATCAAATATTGAAGAATTACAAATTCTCTGGCCGTCAGCATTAAAACAGGGGTGTCATCCTTGGCAAAACCAAGGATAGGAACCGCCGTCTGAAACAACTGCTGGAGGATTTCCACAAGCTACAGCTCAACATGAAGCCCAGCCTCGTTTCCGAGGATGTGATCGGCAATACCTACATCTATCTGATTGAGCGCTTCGCCTCCGACTCTGGAAAGAAGGCTATTGGGAAGTAAATTAGAATGATGAGGTATAAAATATGAAGGATGAATTAAAAAAAATCAGCACAGGGTACTCATAATTCAGGACTCGCCAGTGGTGAAGCCGCCAAGGGTCAATTTCTGGTTTATCAGGCTGAAGATGGCAAATTGAGGCTGGATGTTCGGTTTGAGGATGAGTCGGTCTGGTTGACTCAACCGCTGATGGCAGAGCTTTTCCAGACGACACAGCAGAACATAAGCCAGCATGTGTTAAACATTTACGAGGAAGAAGAACTGGCCCCGGAGGCAACTCACAAGAAATTCTTGTCAGTTCGATTAGAGGGAAAGCGGGAAGTCAAACGCATACTCGATTATTACAATCTGGACATGATTATCTCTGTCGGCTATCGGGTAAAAAGCCATGTGGCGACCCGATTCCGCTTCATCAAAATCACTCAGCGACTTCGACAAGGTGGTCAAGCAGATCGAAACCACCAAAAAGAAAGGGAAAAGAGATGGCTAGCTTATTCGTGTCCATTGGTTTGCACTCGTGGTTAAAAACAGGAGATTCTAAAAATGATAAATTTCAATACGCTTGATATACTAAAACAGAAAAGGAAGTGAGTATCTCTTCAGCGAGGAAAATGTTCAGTCGGCTATCCAGAAGCTGAAAAATGTCAAATACGACGGGCTGCTGAAAACAAATGAGGCAATTTATGATCTGATCACTCTCGGAACGGCCTTGGAGCAGGCGATTGAGGGTGATTCGAAAAGCTTCAACATGAACTATATCGATTGGCGCAATCCCAGCCGCAACAGGTTTCACGTCACGGCCGAATACAGTGTTGAACGCTCAAGATCAACGGAAACTGCCCGGCCGGACATTGTTCTTTTCGTCAATGGTATTCCATTTTGCGTGATTGAATGTAAAGCGCCGCAGGTTGAGGTGGAGTTCGGCTTTATTGTCGACTATGCAAACGTCCTTGGTGAACTGGACAAAGCGCTCACAATGTACAGCGCATTTGAAGGGTTTGATGAATCTGACCTTGTCGGCACCCTGACAGCCATTAACAGTGAAATCGAAAAGCTGCCGGGCCGATATTCCGATCTCTGGGATCTATTTAAAACGGTTAAGCATTTCTACGACGAGGAAGCCTATGAATTGCTGCTTGCCGATGAGAGCTTACGTGAAGAGTTTTACGACCGCCTTTCGGACTTTGGAAAAACGCTTGGCATTGCACTTTCTTGTGAAAAATTTCTGACCGAAGTCGATGGGAAAATCTTGTCCAGATAACAAGGCCGATCTGCGGAGGTTTCAGTCACTCAAGGTGTCTGTCAAGCTCAAATATGCAGAGGCCATTGATTATCGGGATTACGAGCCAAAAATCAAAAAACTTTTGGATACCCATATTCAAGCCAATGAAGTTATTCAACTGAATAAGCCGGTTAATATCTTCGACGATGAAGCATTCATGGTTGTGAAAGAGGAACAGGCAATCTATGGTACAACGCCAAAAACCACAGCTTCAAAGGCTGATACGATTGCACATGCCACAAAGAAAGTGCTTACCGAAAGGATGGATGAAGACCCAGCGTTTTACGAGAAGTTCTCAAAGCTGATCCAGCAGGCGATTGAAGATTTTCGGGCTAAGAGAATATCTGATCTGGATTATCTGATCTGGATTATCTGAACAAAGTCGTGGATATCCGTAACAAGGTTGTCGGTAAGGTGCATGATGATATACCCGATAAGCTTGCCGGTCGGGGAAATGCCATTGCCTATTTCGGAGGCTTATGCCTTTCCTCGGAAAACACGAAATAGATGAAGAAAACCTTGAAATCGCTGCGGCTGATACGGCAATTGCTATTCATGGTATTTTTGAAAAGCACAAGAAAGTTCATTTCTGGGATGATGAAGATGCTCAGAAACAGACCGTTAACGAAATCGATGATTATTTCTATGATGAACTCAAGACGGAAAGAGGCATTGAATTGTCGCTTGATCCGATGGATGACATCATCGAGCGGGTGATGCAGGTGGCAAAACACAGGGGCTATAAATAATGAAGGCATTAATCCATAACGACAAACACTCGGTCGTTTACAGGCGGAAGACCATTTATTTCCGTCTGTTGTGGTGTGAGAGAAAAACGATGGAAAATGGTATGCGGAAAAGGCACAATTTCAATTTGCAAAGAGTCTGGATCGCTGCTGGCAGAAATTCAAAGGTCTTGGCATAAGCCAGCCTAAACTATCCATTAAACGAATGCAAAAAAGATGGGGCAGCCTTTCAGATAAAGGCACAGTAACCCTCAATACTGACCTGATAGGGGCACCAAAAGAATGCATTGAATATGTTATTATGCATGAGCTGTGTCACCTGAAATATAATGATCATAGCCCGGACTTTTATAAGTACCTCGACTCTGTCATCCCGGGCTGGGAGAGAATAAAACACAAACTTTAGCTAGGCATGTCATGAATTTAAAGTTTTAAATGCGTCAAACATTACTGTGGTAAATATTCGGGTTAGTTCTTTATAGGTGCTAAGTCTCTGATTGCCGTCTTGAACTCGGAACAGATCGGGCATAAAAATCGAAAGTAGCCTTCTGGGTTTGAAACATGGAAGGGTTACCTCCCGGAATTATCAGACAGTGTCAAAAAAAACCTGCTGATAGTTTAGTTCTTTCATGACGGCTCTGCCGCAGGCTTGTCATGGTCCAGTATGCAGGATGTTGCCAATACGGGCTCAAACTGTTGTGGCCAGGTGATTTGCTTCAGGCCGGATTTTTCTGTCATGCCTTTTGACATCTGGTTGAAAACCCATTGATGAAACGGATAAAGCAGATACCAGTAAAGGATACCAGCGATACCTTTTGGCTTAAAAAATGATAGAATCATCAACTCTATCTCCTGGTTTGAACAGGGCTTTAACCGTATTTGAAAAAAAGCCTCACCCGGGGATTTCATCTTGGCTACAAGTATGAGGCTGTTTGAAGGTACAACCTCAAAAACCTGCCAGAAATCAACGATGTCTCCGGCTTTAAGTTGGTTGTTTGAACCCCTGCCGGGAAGCAAACCAACACCACCTGAAAGCCTGTCAATTGCACCACGAATTTTCCAGAGTGTGTTTCCACCATAATAGCCCTGTTCCCCGCCTATTTTTTCAACGATTTCCCAGAGATTATCACGGGAGCCTTTTACCCGGGTCCGGTATCCCATTTTGAATAATGTGCCTCCTGAGTAGCCGGCATCACCATTTACACTCCATTCAGGATAGACGTTTAACCGACTGCTCTCCCGGCAATCATCAATCTGTTCCACCAGGGTTCTTTGAAGAGTCCGCCGGATAGCTTCTCGGCAATTGACCAATTTTTGTGGAATCATCTTTGTGATTCTGTTTTCAGTGCAAATGGTCGGTATACTGAGGCCTTCTGCAAGGGGTTGTGCAATAGATGCGGGTACCGGTGTCACAAGGTGGATCCATAGCGATGACAACCTTGGGGTTAACACTGGAACAGGTATCATAACAGGTTTTGTTAGACCCGCCTCTTCTGCGAAAATTTTGAAGAGTTCCCTGTAGGAATACACATCCGGGCCTCCGATATCAAAGGTCATCCCTCGGATTTGAGGATGATCAATACATCCTGTAAGGTATCCCAAAACGTTGCTTACAGCAATAGGCTGGGTCGGCATGCTGACCCATTTGGGGGTTATCATCACCGGCAATCTTTCAGCAAGGTATCTTAATATTTCAAAACTTGCGCTTCCGGAGCCCAGGATCATCGCAGCCCTGAGAATCGTAACCGGCACACTGCCTTTTTTCAGTATTTCCCCGACTTCATTTCTTGATATTAAATGCCTGCTGGCATTTTTGTCTGTAATGTCACCTAAACCGCCAAGATAAATGATGTGTTCGGCATTTTCAGCTTCAGCAGCCGCCGCCATATTTTCAGCGCCGATCCTGTCCGCAGTTTTGTATTCACCCTGTTTTGAAATCATTGAGTGAACAAGGTAGTAAACAGTACCGCATCCATGGACAGCTTTTTCCAGGGAATCTCTATCAAGGATGTCACCTTTTACCAATTCAATATCTGAATGGGTTCCCCAGGAACGTTCAGCCATTTTTTTGATTGATCTGCCCATGGCCCTGACCCTGTAGCCAGAACGAAGAAGTATTGGGATAAGACGGGCCGCAATGTAACCTGTGGCACCAGTCACAAGAATTCGTTTGGTAATTCCACCTTTATTTTCGTCAAATTCTTTTTTCAACGATCCACCTTTATCAGTGTTTACAACGATAATAAATTTAGAAAACTTCTTGTTATTTCTGGCTCACAGTCTGACGAGAAAAGGACACCATCGTTTTATCTGTAAAAGATTATGGGGGGATGTAAATTCTGTCAACTCTTTTTATCCGATCTTAAGCTCGCAAATCACATACAGACCCGTTTTAATAAACCGCATTGTAATTGATTCCTTTTGACATTGGAGAAATCACATTTTATAAGAAACACCCACCGAAACATCATCAGTGAAGGCTTTTCAAACTTCGTTGTGGCCAGGAGGGCAGATCCCCCGCTCCGGCCGTGCCGGTTTTATATGAAACTCGCTTCGACCGGCCGGCGGAAACGGGTGTTGCCCTTCACTCATTCTCGCAGGCCGTCCATGGCCTGCTCCGAGGGAAATGGCAACTCCTTGGACCTCGTGTCCACCGTTGCCATTTAACCCGTTCAGGGCAACACCCGTTCCCACCGGCCTACTACTGTCGAGTTTCATGCTTCGTTGTGTCCGCTAGGACATGTGGGTTATATGAAACTCTCGTCGGACCGGTAGACGGGAACGGGTATAACCCTCCGCTCATTCTCGCAGCCCGTCCTGGGCTGCTCCGAGGGAAACGGCAGCTCCTTCAGCGTCCATGCTGACCGCTGCCGTTTAATCCGCTGCGGGCAATACCCGTTCCCGCCCACCTCTGCTGTCGAGTTTCTATATTCGTTGTGGCCAGAGCCGATACTTCGCTCCGGCCGTGCCGGTTATATGGAATAAAATACTTGACATTTGTGATAATAAAAGTTAAACAATAACCATTATTATTATAAAATGATGAGGCCTAGCGTGAAATCCCAAAAAACAAGATTTGAAACTATCATCCAGAAATTAAGGGATAATGGTCATAAGATAACACCCCAGAGGATTGCTATTGTAAAAATTATTGCTAAAAGTATAGGCCATCCAAGTGTTGAAGATATCTATCATCAAATCAAAATTGATTTCCCCACTATGAGCCTTGCAACAGTATACAGAAATATTGTATTGATTAAGTCTCTTGGTGAAGTTCTTGAACTTGGTTTTCCGGATGGGAGTAACCGATACGATGGGAATAAGCCTTACCCTCATCCCCATGTCATTTGTATCAAATGTAAAAAAATTGTTGATCCTGACCTGGACAGTCTGGATAATATGACAAAAGAAGTAGAGGAAGAAACGAATTTTAAAATTCTAAATCACCGGCTAGACTTTTTTGGTATCTGCAGTAATTGCTTGGCTAAAAAGGTTTAATATATTTTTTTATCATTGGTTGATAACAGTTATCAGCTAATATTTCATCTCTATAACATAAAAATTAGGAGGATAACATGTCCAATGAAGGAAGCAAGTGCCCAGTGATGCACGGCGGTGCTACATCGAGCAGCATCTCAAACATGGAATGGTGGCCCAAGTCGCTTAATCTTGACATTCTCCATCAGCACGATTGCAAGACTGATCCCATGGGAGCGGACTTCAACTATCGGGAGGAGCTCAAGAAACTCGACGTGGCCGCACTCAAGAAAGACCTGCATGCCCTGATGACTGACAGCCAAGACTGGTGGCCTGCGGATTGGGGACACTACGGTGGTCTCATGATCCGAATGTCCTGGCATGCCGCCGGCACCTATCGCATCGCTGACGGACGAGGTGGCGCAGGCACCGGCAATCAACGCTTTGCACCGCTCAACTCCTGGCCGGACAACGTGAACCTTGACAAGGCGCGTCGTCTGCTTTGGCCCATAAAGAAAAAATACGGCAACAAACTGAGTTGGGCCGATTTAATTGCCTACGCCGGCACCATCGCCTACGAATCCATGGGATTAAAGACCTTTGGGTTTGCCTTTGGGCGGGAAGATATCTGGCATCCGGAAAAGGACACCTACTGGGGATCGGAAAAGGAATGGCTGGCCCCAAGTGGCGCCCCCAATAGCCGCTATTCCGGCGAACGTGACCTTGAAAATCCGCTGGCCGCAGTGATGATGGGGCTGATCTACGTCAACCCTGAAGGCGTGGACGGTAACCCGGACCCGCTCAAGACCGCCCGCGACGTGCGCATAACCTTTGCCCGTATGGCCATGAATGACGAGGAAACCGTCGCCCTCGCCGCCGGTGGTCACACGGTGGGCAAATGCCACGGCAACGGAGATGCAGCGCTTCTTGGGCCTGAGCCCGAAGCTGCGGATCTTGAAGACCAGGGAATGGGCTGGATAAACAAAACCAAGCGTGGTATTGGCCGCGACACGGTAAGCAGCGGCATTGAAGGCGCATGGACGACAAATCCAACCCAATGGGACAATGGCTATTTCCACCTGCTGCTCAACTATGAGTGGGAATTGAAAAAAAGTCCGGCCGGTGCTTGGCAGTGGGAGCCAGTCAACATCAAGGAAGAAGACAAGCCCGCCGATGTCGAAGATTCTTCGATCCGGCACAATCCGATCATGACCGATGCGGACATGGCCATGAAAATGGACCCTGAGTATCGAAAGATATCTGAACGCTTTCACAAAGACGCTGACTATTTCTCCAAAGTGTTTGCACGGGCATGGTTCAAATTGACGCATCGTGACATGGGACCGAAGGCGCGTTATTTTGGTCCTGATGCACCCCAGGAAGATCTGATCTGGCAAGACCCGGTTCCTGCCGGACCCACGGATTACGATATCAAGGTTCTGAAAGGCAAAATAGCCGCCAGTGGTCTAAGTATCAGTGAAATGGTCTGCACCGCATGGGATAGCGCCCGAACCTTCCGGGGTTCAGATAAACGGGGCGGCGCCAACGGAGCGCGCATCCGCCTTGCTCCGCTAAAAGATTGGGAAGGAAATGAACCGAAGCGTCTGAACAAGGTATTGTCCGTGCTTGAAAAAATCGCAGCCGATGGCGGTGCAAGCGTGGCTGATGTCATTGTCCTGGCCGGTAATGTGGGTGTCGAGCAGGCCGCAAAGGCTGCCGGGTTCGATATTACAGTCCCCTTTTCACCTGGCCGGGGTGATGCAACAGAAGAAATGACCGATGTCGAATCCTTTGAAGTGCTGGAACCCCTCCATGACGGTTACCGCAACTGGCTCAAGAGGGACTATGTCGTTAGTGCGGAAGAGATGATGTTAGACCGCACACAACTTATGCGGTTGACCGCCCATGAGATGACGGCGCTGGTGGGCGGCATGCGCGTTATCGGCACCAACCACGGCGGCACCAAGCACGGTGTATTCACCGAGAATGAAGGCGCGCTGACCAACGACTTTTTCGTCAATTTAACGGACATGAATTATACATGGAATCCGGCCGGCAATAATTTATATGAAATTCGCGACCGGAAAACCGACCAACTCAAGTGGACGGCGACACGAGTTGATCTGGTCTTCGGATCCAACTCAATCCTTCGCGCATACGCCGAGGTTTATGCGCAGGATGACAACAAGGAAAAGTTTGTTAAAGACTTTGTAGCATCCTGGGCAAAGGTTATGAACGCTGATCGTTTTGACCTTGCATGATTATAGTACAAAGGGAGCCGATGAATTTTAAGAATTCACTGAACTTTTAAAAGATTTATCGGCAAACTAAAATGGTATTTGGTCAAGATTATTAAACCGTTAAGTACCTCGTTTTGGGGGGCATTCTACAACTGATTTTTCAGTAAGTTTGCCCCTTAAAATTTAGAGTTGTTTTTACCTTATGCGCAGAGACATTGCAAACAGAGAAACGGGGCCGCCCAGGTGAATGAAAACCAAGTCTATTGTTTGCGGCAGGAGATCAATTTGCTTTTCCCCGACGGGGTGTGTGACAGGGAGACATGGGTAAAAATCTTTTCAAATGGCGCGGTGCCCTGTTTTACAAACTCCCGGGAATCCGCGGGTCCCATTGACAGCATGCGAACGTAGAACAGCATTTTTATCAATCGTTTTTTCGGGACTTCATGCTCCATGATTAATACCCGTCCGTCCGGCTTGACCACCCGCCTCATTTCCAGAAGCGCCTCAGTTCTCACCTGGTTTTTCAATTCATATAAAGCATGGGAGCAGCACACAACATCAAAACAATCATCCGCAAAGGGCAGCCTTGCGGCGTCCCCGTTGATAAATTGTGTTTTTCCTGCCAGATCCTTTTCCTTTGCCTTGTACAGCATGCCCAGGGCAAAATCATAGCCAACGGCTGTGCTGTCTGGCAAACTTCTGGAAAACGCCAGTACAACCGATCCTGTACCGGAGCAGATGTCCAGGACTCTGGGGTGTCTCTTTTTTTCCAATTGCGCTGAATCCACCAGGAATTTACGCGTCTCTTCTCCGTAATTATGGGAATGCATTTTTATGAACAGATCATAAAAATGGGCGAAGATATTATAATATTTTTGTCGGCCTGTTCTTAATTTTGCCATGATTTTTTGTCCATGTTGTTACGGATCACATTAAGGGGTATTCCGGTCGATCATCCCCATGATATTGTAGACCAGCCGGGCCGATGCAAAATCAGAGGTGTGGAAACCGGGTATGGGTGCAAGTTCCACCACATCAAAGCCGATGATCTTTCGTTCGGCTGCAATTTTTTCAAGGATCTCCATGGCATCGTACCAGAAGAGCCCACCGGGTTCAGGGGTGCCCGTGGCCTGGATCACAGAGGGGTCAAGACCGTCCACATCAAAGGTGATGTAAACCTGTTCCGGGAAATCATCGGGCAGGATGGTGTCTGGAATGCCTTTGTCTGCGATTTCGGCCGCATCCAGGTGACAAATTTCCCGTTCCCTGCGAAGGACCACCTCTCCGGGAGAGAGGCTTCTAACGCCGATCTGGTATATGTAAAATCCCATGTCCAGGGCCCGGTGCATCACGCAGGCATGGCTCAGACCCGTGCCTTCATAGGTGTCTCGTAAGTCTGCATGGGCGTCGAACTGGACAATGCCCACGGATTTTTCTGATGCCTCGAGCGCCTTGAGGGCGCCCACGGTCACGGTGTGCTCTCCGCCCAGGAGAACCGGGACCTTGCCGGCGGCCATGGCATCTTTGACCCTGCCTGAAATTTTCTCCAGCTCTTTTTCCGGGGGCCCGCCGCAGTCGATCACGGGATGGGTAAAGATGCCCCGTTGGGCCGGGATGCCGCTGCCGTCATAGAGTTCCAGTTGCTGGGAGGCGTCAAGGATCGCCAGGGGACCCTGGCCTGCGCCTTTACCGTAGGAGACGCTTTTTTCGTAGCAGGCGGGAATCACGTGGAACAGGCACGATTCCGGGCGTGTTTCTCCCAGTTCCGATGCCAGGAAACCTGGCGGTTTAGTAGGGCTCATTCTGTTTCTATCCTGTCTGGTTGAAGGGTATGGGCTTCTCTCGCGGGATGCCCCCCTGCCCTGTTTGTTGTCATGACAGCCGCATCTTGAAATCCTGGTACCCGAATGTCCGGACCCGTTCCAGACAGTCTGTGTCCGGCTCGTAAAGGGATATGGAGGGAAGCCTTATCCCGTTGAAGGTGTTGGTCTTGACCATGGAGTAGATGGCCATGTCCGTGAACACCAGGCGGGACCCGATTTTCAGGGGATGGTCAAAGCTGTACTCACCGATCACATCCCCGGCAAGGCAGGAAAGCCCGGCCAGTCGATAGGTGTGCTGTTTCTCTCCGGGTTCTCCGCTGCCCGTCACATGGGGCCGGTAGGGCATCTCCAGGACGTCGGGCATATGGGCGGCGGCCGAGGTGTCCAGGATGGCGATGGGCATGTCGCTGTTGATGATATCCAGCACCGATGCCACCAGAACCCCGGCATTGAGGGCCACGGCCTCCCCGGGTTCAAGGTAGACGGTGACGTTGTAATCGGTTTGTATGCGGCGGATTACACGGCAGAGCCGTTCCAGGTCATAGCCCGGCCGGGTGATGTGGTGGCCCCCGCCGAAGTTCACCCAGGCAAGACCCTTGAGGAATGGGCCAAAGCCGTGTTCAAAGGCCGTTACGGTCCGTTCAAGGGCATCGGCATCCTGCTCACAAAGGGTGTGGAAATGCAGCCCCGAGATCCCGGCAAGTTCCGCCGCCTCGAAATTGGCACGCCTTACCCCGAGTCGTGAACCCGGGGCGCAGGGATCGTACAGGGGAATCGTTCCTTCCGAGTGCTCGGGGTTGACCCGGATGCCGCAGGAGATGGCGCGACCGGCCGCCTGGACCCTGGCTTTGAACCGTTTCCACTGGCCAAAGGAGTTAAAGACAATATGGTCGGAAAGGGTGAGGAGCTCATCCATATGTTCGTCACTGAAGGCCGCGGCAAAGGTGTGCACCTCCCGGCAGAATTCTTCCCGGCCCAGGCGGGCCTCGTCCGGGGAGCTTGCGCAGACGCCGTCCAGGGTCTCTCTCAAAAGGGGAAAGACCCGGAACATGGCAAACCCCTTGAGTGCCAAGAGGATCCTGCAGCCGGTCGCCTGTTTGACCCGGGCCAGGATCGAAAGGTTGTGGCGCAGGCAGTCTGCGTCCACAACAAAGCCCGGGGTCGACACCCTGGAGGGGTCAAATTTTAAAGGATCGTTTCTTTCCATGGGAGTCCGTGAATGTTGAGTCGTTCCATAAAGGGGTCTGGATCAAACTCTTCCATATTGAAAACCCCTTTGCCCGTCCATTTTTTTGTGAGCATAAGCAGGGCACCGATCATGGCCGGCACCCCGGTGGTGTAGGATACGCCCTGGGAGCCAACCTCCTTGTACACCTCCTCATGGTCGCAGATGTTGTAGATGTAGTAGGTTTTTTCTGCCCCGTCCTTTTCCCCCTTGACCAGGCATCCGATGCAGGTGCGGCCTTTGGTGAGGGGTCCCAGGGAGGCAGGGTCGGGCAGGAGGGCCTTGAGGAACTGCAGGGGCACGATCTCTTTTCCCTCGTAGAGCACAGGATCGATCCGGGTCATGCCCACGTTCTCCAGGACCTTCAGGTGGGTCAGGTATGCCTCTGAAAAGGTCATCCAGAACCGGGCCTGCTTGATTTCGGGAAAATGATGGGTCAGGGATTCCAGCTCCTCGTGGTAGAGGAGAAATATCTTTTTGGGTCCGATCCCCTCGGGGAAGTCAAAATCCTTTGAGAGGGCCATGGGCTCGGTTTCAACCCATTTGCCTGCTTCGTAATACCGGCCCTTCTGGGTGATCTCCCGGATGTTGATCTCCGGGTTGAAGTTGGTGGCAAAGGGCTGGCCATGGTCCCCGGCGTTGCAGTCGATGATATCAAGGGTGTCGATGCGGTCAAAGTGGTGCTTTTTTGCCCAGGCTGTGAACACATTGGTCACCCCGGGGTCAAACCCGCTGCCCAGCAGTGCCATGAGTCCCTTTGCCTTGAATCTTTCATGGTAGTCCCACTGCCACTTGTAGCAGAACCTGGCTTCATCCAGGGGCTCATAGTTGGCCGTATCAAGGTAGTGCACCCCGGTTTCCAGGCAGGCGTCCATGATATGGAGATCCTGGTAGGGCAGGGCCACGTTGATGATCAGGTCCGGCTTAAAGGTGTTGATCAGGGCCACAAGCTCGGGCACATTGTCCGCATCCACCTGGGCCGTCTCGATATGCCGGTCAATCCCGGCGGCAATCTTGTCACATTTTGAACGGGTCCGGCTGGCCAACATAATGTCGGTAAACACCTCCGGAACCTGGGCGCATTTATGGGCGACCACCTGACCGACGCCGCCGGCGCCGATTATCATTACCCTGGCCATGGCTTCCTCCTGTAAAAATTAATGGGTTGGTATTCATCTCTTGAAAACAGAGGTCTTCCTTATTTCTCAAAGTAGGGGTAGCCCCTGAGACCCTCTTCGTACATGGTCATGATCATCCGCCGTTCCTGGGGAGAGATGAGATCCTCCCGGACCGCCTCTTCGGCCGTGGCCCTGAATCTGCGGGTCATCCGTTTGGGGCTGTACTCCACGTAGGACAGGACATCTGCCACGGAATCGCCTTCGATTTCCCGGACAAAGGTGTAACTGCCGTCCGGGTTGACCCGGATGCTCACCACGTTGGTGTCTCCCAGGAGGTTGTGCAGATCCCCCAGGGTTTCCTGGTAGGCACCCACGAGAAAGACGCCCAGGATGTAATCTTCATCTTTCCTGGGTTTGTGGAGACGCAGGGCCCGGCGAATTCCCTGGCGGTCGATGAACCGGTCGATCTTTCCGTCGCAGTCACAGGTGATATCCGCCAGAATCGCGTTCCGGGTGGGCATTTCGTCAAGTCTGTGGATGGGCATCACGGGAAAGATGTGCCCGATGGCCCAGGAGTCCGGCAGGGACTGGAATACGCTGAAATTGGCGTAATAGGTGTCACACAGGGCAATGTCGATACCCGTGAGATCCTTGGGCACAAATTTAAGGTGCTTGATGTTGTCGCCCACGGCATGGATGATGTTCCAGAAGATCTTTTCCACCAGGGAGCGTTCCCTCAGGGAAATTTTTCCCAGTTTGAACATTTGGCGGGCCTGGTCCCGGTAGTACAGGGCATCGTTGTAGCACTCCTGGATGTTTCTCAGATTCAGGCTGGTCAAGACCTCCATTATGTTTTCGACGATTTCCGGGGTTCCCTGGGCAAGGGTTTCCGGCAGGGGTTCCGGATCAAAGGTGTTGGTGTCAAAGATGTTGAACAGGAGTATCGAGTAGTAGGCCACCGTGGCCCGTCCCGATTCCGTGATGATGTTGGGGTGAGAAATCTTATCCACGTCCAGGATCTCCATGATCGCCTCAATGACGTCGGCGCAGTACTCTTCCAACGAGTAATTCCGGGAATTCATGTAGTTGGTGTGGGAGCCGTCGTAATCCACGGCCAGCCCTCCCCCCAGATCGAAATACCCCATGGCTGCTCCCTCTTTGACCAGTCCGGCATAGACCTGGCAGGCCTCCTGCACCGAGGCGCGGATATCCCGGATGTTGGATATCTGGGACCCCAGGTGGTAGTGGAGCAGCTGGAGGCAGTCGAGCATCTCCAGGGATTTGAGTTTCTCTATCACCTCGATGATCTGTGAGGTGGACAGGCCGAAGATGCTCCGGTCCCCTGCGGACTCTGTCCAGTGGCCTCCGGCCTGGGTGGAGAGTTTAAAGCGGACGCCGATGAGGGGCCGGATTCCCAGGGCACTGGAGCGTTCCAGTATCAGGTCAAGTTCGCTTGGCATCTCCAGGACAAAAAAACATTTGTAGCCCATTTTGCAGGCATAGAGGCCAAGATCGATGAATTCCCGGTCCTTGTAGCCGTTGCAGACCAGGCAGGCCTCCTTGTCCTTGAGAAACGACAGTGCAGCAATGAGTTCCGCCTTGCTGCCCGCCTCAAGGCCGTGGTGGTACTGGGTGCCGATATTGGTGATGGCCTCTATCACCTGTTTCTGCTGGTTGACCTTTATCGGGAAAACCCCCTTGAACTCTCCCTTGTAGTCAAAGGTTCTGATGGCTGTGCGAAAACTTTCGTGCATGTGGGTGATCTGGGAGTCCAGGATATCTTCGATGCGCAGCAGGACGGGCATGTCATACCCCCGGGCCTGGATGCCGGCGATGATTTCAGGCAGGTTGACTGAGATATCCTTGTTGTTTCGAAGTGGGGTAACCACCACATCCCCGCTGTCTGAGATATCAAAGTATCCCACTCCCCATTCCCGGATGTGGTAGAGATCGGCAGAATCCTCAATGGTCCACCTTTCCAGCTTATCTTTTTGATTCATGATTCATCCCTTAAAAAGCGGCCCCACCGCCAGTGAAAAAACAATTAAATTTTCGGAGACCCGTTTTTACAGAAAAAAATATATCAATGCAACCACCATCATACAGTTGAAGGAAAAAAATACAATGGCGATTTCCCGGATCATGGCTTCCTGTTCTATTCCTGCCTTGATCTGGCGCCCTTTTCAGCATATTTAACCGATCGCAGCTTGATTCAGGGCAACCCTGTCATACCTTTAATACAGCCGATTTTTATGGAAAATAACGCAGATCAACACTGAAAAGCGGGGGACAGACAATGGAAACATGCATGATGACAGACTTTCTGGAGAGCCTTAAGCCCTGGCTCTCACAGGATTATATCCGTACGGCGTACCTGAACGAGGATGGTCACCTGGTACTGCTGTTCAAGGACAACGTTAAAAATGTTTATAACATCAATGATTGTTCAAAAGGTCAGTTGAAAAAGATCTTGGCTGACTTGAAAAAAAAGGGGGTTCATGTTCAGGATACATCGGGCTGATGGACAGAAAAAGGAGCCTGCCTGCTTTTTTATAGGATAAGGAGGGAAATTTTATGGTCATGATACGAGTTGCATCATTGCCGGGGGCGGGGTGTGTAATGGGTATCATGCTCCTGATTTTGTCCGGCTGTTCCACCGCAAACCTGAACTCACCGGAGCGCAGGCAGGATTTTAAACCCCTTGGCGGGGACGTATCCATACAGCAGCTTCAGGGGGAAGTACTGCAGACCATGGACCCTCTGGGCCGTTATCAGAAACATTCAGCCATGGAAGTGACCGGCACGGATGTCTGGGAATCAACCATCATTCGGTGGCTGACGCCCCTGGATGAGAACACTCAGCAATTTCATGCCCGCCTGGGGCTTTCCCGTCAGCAGATTGAGTTCACCTTTTTGAACGGTGAAAAAAAAGGGCAGACCATCGGGTTTGACGGAAAGAGTTATGAACGCACCGGCACCCGAAAGCGCCACAGGAAAAGTGCCTCCATCTCCCTGTATCTGGGACCGCTGCAGTGCTACCTGGAGTGGCACCAGACCCTGATGCGCCACCCGGCACTGACCCTGGTGGGAACGACAGAAATCAACACCATTCCCTACCGGGTTGTTTATGCCACGCAAGGGCCGCCCACCCGGGATCTGGCAGAATACGACCAGTATCTGATCTACATCAATACCCGTACCAACCGCATCGACTACGTTGAATTCACGCTGCGCAAACTCTCCCGGTCCTACCGGGGCGTTGTTCATTACCGCGATTACAAACAGGTCCAGGGCATGCTCATGCCGTTCTGGATAGGGATTGGCAGTGACCTGGCCGGGCCGGATTTTGATCACTATTTTGTGATTGATCACATCGAATTCAGCGGTCTGGATTAATCTTTTCAGGGGGTTGACCCCATGGGTTCCGATTTAAACGCTGCATTACTCTAAAGGCGCAATGTTGACTTGGTAATATTTTAAACTTATCTTGGTTTAAAACAATGTTCAAAAAGCAGGTGATATAATGAACAAGCGATTTCTGGTAAATCAAAAACTTAAAAATCTGATGCATACCATCTTGATTCTATTGATGCTGGCGGCGCTTTTAGGCGGACTGGGCTGGACCATCGCCGGCACTACCGGCCTTCTGTTTGCCCTTGTGCTGAGTGTGGCGTCATATTTTCTAACTCCCCGTGTGCCGGCCCATCTCATCATGCTGGCCTCCGGTGCAAGGCGGGTTTCCCCTGGTTCACTGCCCCAGCTGCATGGAATCGCTGGTACATTGTCCCAGCGCGCCGGCCTGACAACCCTGCCCCGGCTCTACTATCATCCTTCAGCCCGCCTCAACGCCTTTGCTGCGGGAACCCCAGAAGACCCTGCCATCTGCGTTTCCAGGGGGCTTCTGTCTGTCCTGAATCTGGATGAAATTGCAGGAGTAATGGGGCACGAGATCTCCCATATCAGCAACAATGACATGAAGGTCATGGGGTTTGCTGCGCTTTTCGGGCTATTGACCCAGTTTGCCTCGCTTGCCGGGCAGTTGCTTCTGCTCTTTTCCCTTCCGTTGATACTGTTGAGTGATGTAGAGATTTCCCTTGTGGCACTGGCCCTGCTGATATTTGCACCGGCATTGAGCACATTGCTGCAGTTTACCCTGTCAAGAACCCGGGAGTTTGACGCCGACCTGGGCAGCGCATTTCTGACTGGAAATCCGTTGATGCTGGCCTCGGCACTGAATAAACTTGAAGTTTACAGGCAACATGGATTAAAGCGGTTTTTCCGGCTGGCTCCGGATCAGGGGCTGGTATGGCTCAATACCCATCCCTCAACAGGTGAACGCATCCGGCGCCTGATGAATTATATGCCCGGACGATCTAATAAATTTGGGCAGGAAGGATACTGTTATCCATAATCGTGCATCAAAATATCGCCAACTGGTTCAACACCGGCAAAAGCTGCTGTACTTGCCGGTGTTATATTCAGCGCCTGTGTGGCATTGGCTTAGGGTATAATTTGCAAACGAAAAATGACTATTGGCGAACAAGACGGATCAATGCCGCAATACCGAAACTTGAGATTGTCCAGCCTGAAGCGATTTGGGCCCAACGATAAATGCAAAGGATGAACCCAAAGTAGATGCATTTGTCTTTTTCAGGATAGGCGGTCGGTAATCCGTATTGTACCCACAATAATATTTAAGTCAGTATGTCTGCACATTTATTATTGCCAATTTTCAAGGAGAATGATCATGAAGAATTTGAAATATGACCTGCTTGCAGTGGTTGGGACAATGTTGGTATTCATGGGTCCCGGGGCTGCCCTGTCCAAAGGCCTGCACCCGGGTGGAAACCACAAAAATCCCATGACCCGACCAACCATTGATATGGGCCAACCAACTGTTTATGAAACCGCCTCATTTGGGTTGGGCTGATTCTGGGGAACTGAATCCCGGTTCGGGATAATCAAAGGTGTCGTTCGTACACGTGTCGGGTATGCAGGTGGAACCATGGTGGCTCCGACGTACAAAAAAATGGGTGATCACACTGAAACCGTGCAGGTGGATTATGACCCACAGCAGATCACATATGAAAAACTGTTGGCTGTTTTCTGGGACAGCCATCAACCCTCCCGGCAGTCCTGGTCCCAGCAATATAAAAATGCTGTTTTTTTTCATAACGAACAGCAACGCAGGCTGGCAATGGATTCGAAAAAGATCCTGGAGAAAAAAACAGGCAGAATCGTAAAAACAGCCATCGTGCCGCTTCATTCTTTTACCATGGCTGAAGATTACCATCAGAAATATCTTTTAAAACATCACCCGCTTAAAAAGGGAATCCTGGATATTTACCCCCACCACAAAGACCTGATAGCGTCCACGGCTGCCGCCCGCCTTAATGGATATGCCGGGGGGTATGGTAACCAGAATCAGTTGTCCATGGAAATCGAAAGCCTGGGGTTGGGTCCGGAGGGCAAGCAATTGCTGACCGATCTTGTTCATAAATAAGGGTCAAACAAACAGAAAGGTTGGAAAACAGGGGGCACCGTCACATTACCATCAAAGAAAAATATTGATGGGTTTTTAAGTATTTACGAACGGTTTGCCCAGAAACATAAAAAGATATAAATATTGGTGATCATGATAACCGGTTCAACACCGGCAAAAGCTGCTGCCCTTATCGCCGTTATGTGCATGGCACAGGTGCTTGGTATGCTTGGCGTGTTTGCCTTTCCCGCCATGCTTCCCCATTTTATGGATCTGTGGGCATTGACAAACAGCCAGGCAGGATGGATCAGTGGCATCTATTTTGCCGGATATTCCATTGCCGTCCCTGTTTTAACCAGTTTGACGGACCGTATTGATTCCCGGAAAATATACCTTGTCTCTTGTTTTGTAAGCATGATTGCCAATCTGGGATTTGGAATCTTCAGTCAGGGGTTCTGGACCGCCATTGTTTTCAGGGCCTTGTGTGGCATTGGCCTTGCCGGCACCTTTATTCCGGGCTTAAAAGTCCTTATCGATAGACTTAAAGCACCGTTTCTGCCACGGGCGATTTCTTTTTATACGGCCTGTTTCGGGCTGGGTTTGAATGCTTCCTTTTATTATGCCGGTGTCATTTTTGAATGGTTTGGGTGGAAACCGGTATTTTTCATTGCTGGGGCATGTTCCGGATTTGTTCTGCTGCTGTGCCTGATGATCCTGGTTCCCATGCCCATTGAAAAAAAAGAAAGTTCATTATCAGGTATATTGAGCGCCCTGGATTTCAGGCCTGTATGGCAGAATTCTGGGGCAAGAACCTACATCATTGCCTATATGTGTCATATGTGGGAAATGTTTGCCGCCCGTTCCTGGATGGTGGCTTTCCTGACCTTTTCCATAACGCTTCACGCCGGTTCCACACCGTTCATGGCGCCAACCACGGTCATGGCTGTTGCTGGAATATCTGGTATGTTTGCCAGCATTCTGTTTGGTGAACTTGCCGTAAAATTTGGCCGTCACAGGATCGTATCCGCTGTCATGACGGTGTCAGGCCTGCTCAGCCTGGGCATTGGATTTATGGCAGACCTGCCATTTCCTGCGCTTGTCTGCCTTTGCATTGCCTATACTTTTTTCTTCCAGGGGGATTCTGCAGCCATCCATGCCGGTGTTATCACTGCAGCCGATCCGGACCGGCGTGGCGCCACCATGGCGCTTCAATCCCTGGCAGGATTTGCTGCCGCCTCGCTTTCCCCCATTGTGGTCGGGGTGGTTCTGGATCTGACAGGGGGCGGTAACAGCCCCTTTTCCTGGGGACTGACCTTTGCCACCATGGGATTGACTGCTTTTTCAGGGTTGGTGCTGCTTTTAAGGGTTCATGCCAGGAACAAACCTTGACGGTTGATGATACCTGACTTGATCAGCATTTGCTTACCCAGACTCCCACATCAAGAACAGAATCCGAGGCGCCAGTGAATGATCCCGCGACAGGCGGCACCGATTCGGGCAACCTTGCCACGGCTACGGCGATGTGGTCGATTCCAGCCATTTCACCAATCGTTGGATCGAATCCCTTCCATCCTGCGCCGGGCAGGTAAACCTCGGCCCAGGCATGGGTCGTGCCAATGACATGGGACATCCGTGGTGCGTGGAGATATCCACTCACAAAGCGTGCGGCCAGTCCCAGGCACCTGGCTGCTTCCATAAAGAGGAAAGCAAAATCACGGCAAGATCCAGTTCCGCAGGACAGTGTATGCAGGGCTGTTTGTACGCCAGGCTCCTCCCTCACCTGGTATGACAATGTTTTATAAATGTGGGCGGCAAGTCGCTGTAAGAGCGTGTAGGTCTGAATCGGGTCGCCAGGTTGCCAGAAAGTGGTAATCCATTTATTCACCACATCGATTGTTTCCCGCCCAGGTAATGCCATATAGGGAGACAGCAAAACCCTGTCATCCGGTTGATACCTAAAGGGATAACCCATTGCGTAATCCGCAACCAGAAAGTCGAGGGGCGTTTCATTGAACTGCTGGATGATAACTTCGCTCTCAATCACCAACTGGGTCGTGGGCGAATCGAAATTTGCAATCGCAACTGAATTTCCCTCCACATCCCGATGCCAGTACAGGGTCGACCGGGGTGTGGTTTTTAGGGAAGAATGTTCTATGCGCAGTTCATGGTCTTCCCTTGGCCGCAGAATCAAAGTATGGGGTCCAAGGGTAACCTCACAAGAATAGTTGTAGTAAGTACGATGAATAATTTTATAGCGTTGCATATTTGACCTGCATGTTGTTATGTATGAATAAAGAAACACCTATGGGACCGTCCACCACGGGTTAAATCAACGAAAGTTGAGGTTATCATTAATAATCAATCTTTAACAGGCAAAGGGATACCACCATGCAAAATCAGACATTAACCTTCCTTTTGGCTGGAGGCGTAGGTTCCCGGTTACACCCTTTGACTTCGAGCCGCTCCAAGCCTTCAGTTCCTTTTGGCGGCAAGTACCGGATTATTGATTTTACCCTGGCCAACTGCCTGCATTCGGGATTGCGTCGAATATTAGTTTTAACGCAGTATAAGTCCCACTCCTTGAACAAGCATCTTCGAGATGGCTGGTCAATCTTTAATCCTGAGTTAGGGGAATATATCACGCCTGTTCCTGCCCAGATGAATAGTGGAGAACATTGGTATCAAGGAACAGCCGATGCTATTTTTCAAAATCTGAATTTACTGGAACGCAGCAATGCCGAGTATACCTTAATCCTTTCCGGGGATCATATTTATAGGATGGACTACGCGGCAATGCTCAGCGCCCATCAAGAGCAGGGCGCAGATGTCACCATCGCCTGTATGGAGGTTCCTGTTGAGGAAGCAAAGGCGTTTGGTGTGGTCGTTACCAATGCGGATCTCAAAATAATTGCCTTTGAGGAAAAACCTGGACAGCCTACGCCCCTTCCTGAAAATCCAGAAAAAGCCCTGGTTTCCATGGGGTTATATGTGTTTTCTACCAAACTGTTAAGCCGCGCATTGGTGGAAGATCAGCACAATGATGCTTCAAGTCACGATTTTGGCAAAGACATTTTGCCTCGACTGGTGCAACACCATAAAGTGCAGGCCTATAAATTCGGCGGAGCACGGGGCAGGGTCACCCCTGATCGCTACTGGCGGGATGTGGGCACACTAGATGCCTATTACCAGGCAAACATGGATCTGCTGAAGCCCTTTCCACCGTTAAATCTTTATCAGCGAGACTGGCCTATCCGTACATATCAGCCACAGTCTCCGCCTGCCAGAACGATTAACGGAAATTCTGGCGCTGAAAGCGTATTCGTTAATTCAATATTGGCCGGTGGTGTTGTAATTTCCGGTGGCAGTGTCAGACATTCCATATTGTTTCAAGATATCTTTATTGATGAAAACGCCATCATTGAAAAATCAATTCTGTTTGGTGGCGTTCATGTTGGTACAGGTGCCAGATTGCAGAACTGTATTATTGATCAAAACGTGAGCATTCCCCCCGGAGAGCAGATTGGTTACGACCTGGTGAAAGACCGAAATCGATTTACCGTTTCTGAAAAAGGAATTGTTGTCGTACCCAAAGATTTTGTTTTTGTCTCCTGAAGCCGCTCGGATACCAAAGCAGAACGCTCACCTGCCCTGCCCTGCCGCGGCTTTCTCCAGGTTCCACCGGAGGGACGATGGTTTTTAATCCATTGTCCAGACTGCCCGGTTCTTTGTGCTATTCATACATCTTTCCGCCATGATTCCCACCCATCTTGACTAAAAGCATTGTTCGGTCTGTTACAGGGGATTGTTTTCCAAAAAGAGTTCAGCCAATTCAGGAAAAGGTTCCAGCGCCCGGGGAAGAAGACCGTTGGCCCAGGCCAGAAAAAGGCCGTAGTTCAGTACGGGGATCCCTTTTTCTCTGAATATTTCAAGGCGGGAATCCATGGCCTTTTGAGTGATCATGCACCCTGCACAATGAATGACCATATCCCATGCATCTGGATCTTTTGGCACCTTTCGGGTGTGACCAAACTCCACCTGGGATCCGACCAGCTGCCGGAATAGACGGGGGATCTTGACCGTTCCCAGGTCCTCGGCCTGGCGGTGGTGGGAGCAGACCTCCATTACCAGGACCCGCCCTTTTTGCGGAAAGTTTTTCAAGGCGTTAAGGCTTCGGATAAAGAGGGAGGGATCCCCCTTTTTACGGGCAAAGAGGATTGAAAAGGAGGTCAGCGGCTGATCTTCGGGGATATCTGCTGCAACCTTATGAAACACCTGACTGTCCGTGATTACCAGGGCCGGTTTGATTCCTATATTATGATAGAAGGTGTACAGTTCCCTCTCTTTTACGATAAGGGCGGCACAATCCCGATCCAGCAGGTCTCGAATGGTTTCCACCTGGGGGAGGATCAGACGGCCTGCCGGGGCTGCAAGATCAATGGGGGTTACGAGCAGTACCAGATCCTGTTCCTGCACCAGGCCCTCAACGGGCGTCATCTCTCGGTGGATCTCCTTCTCCAGTTTTTCCATTTTTTCGATCAGAGGCAGACAGCTTTTCTCGATGGTATTATCCAGAACAATCTGCTCTTGTTGCTCAAAGAAGGTTTTTTTTTCTTCGTGGCGGGGAAGATCTTTAAAGCTGATAACCCCGATCCAGGGAAGATTTTTTTCAAGAAGCCAGTTCTTCAGCTCCTTTTCTGCAGGGGTGGGGGCCTTGTCTCCCGGGCTGACAAAGAGAATAAGATCCGCCGTTTCCAGACGTTCTCTGGTTTTTAGTATCCGCTGTTCTCCAAGGGCGCCTGCATCATCCAGACCGGCTGTATCTGTAATGGCGCACATCCCCAGTTTGCCCAGTTCTATTTTTCGTGTAACCGGATCGGTGGTGGTTCCCGGCGTCTCCGAGGTAATGGCGATATCTTTCTGGAAGAGATTGTTCATAAGGGAGGATTTCCCGGCATTCCTGACGCCTGCCAGGACGATGCGGGTCATTTCCGCCAGGGGGGGGGTACTCATGGGGTTACTCCTTTGTAAAACCGGTTAGGTTGAAGTAGTTGAATTTATCGTGCAGAAACGCCTTACTGAGGCCGGTATTCTGATTCAGCCATAGTATCAATGCATCCCTGTTCGACGGGGAGGCCGCTTTAATCCGGGGAATCAGCTCTTTGAGCCGACTGTAACCCAGAACATCTTTCAGGGTATTCAAAAGGGCCGGACTCACTGCCAGGCGGGCTTCCATTTTTTCCCTGTCCGGCTCCAGGGCGTCCATGAGAGGACCTGCGGCGCAGTCCAGGGCCCTTGTCAGGCTGTGGAACAGACGGATCATCTGCTCGGCCAGGAACGGCAGATTGGCATTGAGCTGCATCTGTCCCGAGCGGCTGTACTCTCTGATAAGCGCGGCGGAGGAGGCGCACTCCATGCTCAAGCCTCTGATCAGTTCCAGCAGAACAGGGTTGCTCTTGTCCGGCATGATGGTAGAACCGTACTGCATTTCCTTGTGCCGGATCTCTCCGCTGAGTGAGGAGCTGTAGAGCAGCATATCACTGCACATCTTGTACAGGTTATCTGCGCAGAGACCAAGGCCTGCGGCGCATTCGGCCAGATTGTCCGTATGGGCGACCTGGTCGCAGAGATTCTGGCTCCGGCAGAGAGGGAGGCCCGTAATCCGCCGAAGATGTTTTTCTGCTGAAAAGACATAGTTCCGCGGGGCCGAATACCCTGTTCCGATGGCTGTACCCCCCAGGGGGATGGTTCTGAGCCTTTCTTTGAGTTTATTCAGGCGCCAGCGGTCTCTTTCCACCGGACCTGCCCAGGCGGAGTAGAGTTGCCCCAGGGTCATGGGAAGGGCATCCTGAAGTTCCGTACGACCGCACATCAGCCACTCCTCATACAGGGTCTCACGGCTTACAAGCTGCTCCTGCAGACAGACAACCTTCTGTTCCACCTGTTCCAGGTAGCGGAAGGTCATAAGGGTTACCGCCGTGGGGAAGGTGTCATTGGTGGACTGAAAACGGGCCAGGTGATCCAGGGGATGGGCCTTGAAATCACCCTTATATTTTCTGTTGGTCCCCTCTGAGAGGACTTCGCACAGATTCATATGGAAACTGGTTCCCGCTCCCCCCTGACTTAAGGGAAGGGGAAACTGGGCATCCAGTTGGCCCTCGATGATCTCTTTTGCCGTCTCTTCCAGCAGGGGAAAATAGTCCCCAGGATAGAGTCCTGAGCTCTCCTGCTGCGCCCGGATAGCCGCCAGTTTGACTTCCCCATAGGCGCGTATCATCTCCCGGGCGGTCTGGCCGGGGCCGAATAGAATCAGGGCTTTTTTTGTCTCTTCTCCGTATAGAATCATTGTCTCATCCCTGCAATTCGGGGGGCATCTCCCCGGTCAAAACAAAGTTCTCTGTCCAGGGGTCTGACCCGACTGGACAGGTCGTTGATGCAGTGAATCCCGCTTTCATCAAGACAGATTTTACCGGGATAGAGCAGATAGTCCTTCTTGAAATCCGCCGGTGTTATATTGGGCATCAGAACATTGGCTCCCGCAGCGATCATCTGTTCCCTGCCGTCAGGCTGCAGGGTTCCCGCCGCTGTTGTAGCGGGGATATGGGTCTGGGGCAGGGCCAGGCGCAGAAGTGCCACTCCCCGGATGGAATCCTCAATGGGGTGTTGCTTCACATGCTTCAGGGGGGTATCTGGATGGGGGATAAAGGGGCCGATTCCAACCATATCCAATTCCAGTCTCTGGCAGAGTAATATGTTTTCCAGTCTGACTTCTGGCGTTTCTCCGGGGAGTCCCAGCATAAAGCCGCTGCCTGTTTGAAAACCTGCCGTACGGGTATCCTCAAGGGCCTGCAGTCGGTCTTTCAGGGTTTTACCGTCCCGCAGGCAGGCGTGCAGCTTTGGATCAGAGGTCTCGAAACGGATCAGATAACGGTCTGCCCCCGCCTGTACCATCTCTCCATACTCTTCTCTGCTGCGCATTCCGCAGCTGAGGGTTACAGCGGCCTCTCCCCGGGTTTTCTGTTTGATCGCTTCAACCAGTCGGCAGATTCTTTCCACAGGATAGCAAGGATCCTCTCCCCCTTGAATGACAAAGGTACGAAGCCCCCTGTCGAAACCGGCTTGAATCACTTCAAGCAGGCGGTTTTCTTTAATCCGGTAGCGTTGTACCTTCCGATTCTCCCGGCGGATACCGCAGTACAGGCAGTTGCTGACACAGTAGTTGGTATATTCCAGGAGTCCGCGGAGCAGAACGTTTCTGCCATGGACCTGGGTGCAAATCTTATTTCCCATAGTTGCCAGTTCGGCTGTTGTGGCGTTGTAAAAGAGTTCTGTCAATTCTGCGGGACCCAGGGCCTTGGGGTTAGTTTTCATTTTTTCTTGTTTTACCATTCATTAAAGAGAGAATTACAGCTTTGGCATCATCATACTGATTTAACGTATCAGCCGTCAGGTCTGCTGTAATACACCCGTTGTTCATAATCAAAATTCGTTTAGCCAAAAAAAGGGCTTCTGAAATATCATGGGTAATAAACAGGATGGTGCATTTTTTCTTGTACCAGATGCCTTTGAGGTCTTTCTGAAGTTTTGCCCGGGTAAGCGCATCAAGGGACGAAAAAGGTTCATCCATCAGGAGAAAACCGGATTCCTGACACAGGGCTCTTGCAAGACTTGCTCTCTGGGCCATACCCCCTGACAATTCGTGGGGAAAAGCCTTTTCTCTGTCCCTGAGCCCGACCCGTTCAAGGGCTGCGTTCACCCGCTGCCCGATTTCTTTTTTATTGTGTTTCCAGTCAAGCCGGTGCCGCAGGGCAACCAGCAGGTTTCTGCGTACTGTCATCCAGGGGAGCAAGCAGGGGTTTTGAAACATGACCGCTGGGTAAGTATGATCCGGATACACGCAGACGGAACCGGAGCAGGGTTTTTCCAGTCCGGCAAGAAGCCGGAGAAGCGTTGTTTTGCCACAGCCGCTGTAACCGACCAGGGCCGTAAAAGAACCGGGCGCAAGCGTCATGGAAACATTTTTGACCGCTGTAACCGCCTCCTCGTGACTCCCATAAATCTTGTTCAGATTTTCAATTCTTATTTCTGGCGCATTTCCTACCATTTATGTTCTACCTCAAGGTCTTTCCAGGGAATCAGCCGGTTAAACAGTTTAATAAGAACGCGATCCAGGACGATGCCGCAAATACCCAAGGTGATTATGCCGACAAAAACTTTGTCAATTCGACCCATTTCCTGGGAATCCAGGATAAGATAACCCAGCCCTGAAGCGGCTGCTATCATTTCAGCGCCCATCAGCGCTCTCCAGCAGTAACTCAATCCCAGCTGAATGCCTGTCAGAAACGAAGGGAACGCTCCGGGGAAAAGCACATAGCGAATGTATTCGGCATGGTTGAACTTCAACGTCTCCGAGAGCTCCTGCCACTCTTTTTCAATGGTATTGAGCCCCCCCATAAGGTTAAGAAAAACAGGGAAAAAAGATGCCATTACAATAACGGCCATTTTTGATGCTTCTCCTATTCCGAACCACAATATAAGCAGGGGAATCGTGGAAATCGGCGGTACTGAGCGTAGAAATTCAAGGGGAACTCTCAAAAGCCGTTTAAATACAGGCAGAATATAGATAAGAAAACTCAAAGGAACCGCAATCACCAGTGTAACCGAAAATCCGGCAAGCACTCTTTTAAAACTGACAATCAGGTGTTTTGCAAGTTCTCCGGTTTCAGCCAGATGACAGGCGGCAAGAAAAACCCTGCCGGGAGAGGGCAGCAGATAGGGATTAACCCACTGAAAAGAAGACGCCAGTGTCCAGAGAACAAGAATTAAAAGCGGTATGATCAGCGTTTCAAACGTTCCCATGGCTGTTCTATTCATGTTTATGATATCTTGACCTGACAATTTCAGTGAACATTTAAATTGTCACCCAGCATTTCCGATGCCTCTAAATCATTTTCTATCATATTCAAATTTCTTAGAAACGCTATATCCCGGGCAAGACCGGAAAGATCATCCGCCGTAAAACTGGATGCAATCCCGGATCGATTATAGAGATCTTTGGCTTCGTCACTGTCAAGATTCTGTGCCCTGGCCCCTATGGCAATTGCTTGTGAAAGATTGTTCTGTATGAAAGTGTAGGCTTGTTGCTGAACCGAAGTGAAATGGTCAATGATCTCTGGATGATTTTGGGCAAAACGCCGGGGACTGGCACTGACAAGCAGGGGAGTAACATATCCCTCTGATGTGGTCAGAACCCGCCCGCCGGCATTCTGTGTTTTTATGATCAGAGACCCTGCCAGCAGTGCAGCATCAACATTTTTGGATATAAGGGCTGCCTGGGACTGGGGTAAACTCATTGAGACCAGCTGTACATCTTCCAGGTTTTCTTTTTCTTCGATGGCTGCCAGCATTTGATGAAGAACCGTACCCTTGGGCCCGGCGACAACACAATGGGACAGATCCTTAACACTCCGGGGCCCGTCATCCATAACCATCACTGCAAAGGTCTGCTCGGGTCTGCTTACAATATCTATTATATCGATTTCATTACCGGCAGAATTGGCAATAATGACAGAAGCCGTATTCATGACAGATGCAATATCAAGGGAACCGGCAGCCATGGCTTCGGCCTGTTTGGCACCTGAATTAATTTCATGCCATTTTATCGTTATCCCTTCAGGTGCAAACGCTTTCTCGAGCATCTGTCTCTCTTTCAGTACCATTACCTGTAGATTAAAGGGAGATTTGACATAGGAGATGTTGAGCTGTGTTACATCCGCAGGTTCTTTCTGCCCTCCGGCACTGACAGACACAGCAATTATTGTAATAACCAGAGAAATCAAGAGTATTTTGAATCGTTTCATGGTGCTTCCTTTTTGCGAACACAATAATAGTTTTGGCCTTATGCTTACCTACCTCTTTGCAGCCGATTGTACAAGGTTCTTATGGAGATGCCCAAAGACTTTGCCGCTTGGGTTTTATTTCCGGAACTATTGGCAAGGGCTGCCTGGATATCTGCCACGGTAATCATACTTGCCGGGTGGGTTGTGGATGCGGGAAGGGCCGTGGCGGGTTCGTCAAAAGTCTCAAGTCTGTGGGCCACATGTTCAGGCCGCAGCAGTTTGTCATCATACATAAAGGTCGCCCACTCGATCAGATTTTTCAGCTCCCTTATATTGCCTGGCCATGGATGGCGAACAAAGAGTTGTTCACATTCCTCATTCAATCCTTGAAAGTCTTTTTTCCGTTTAGCGCTGAAATCAGCCAGGAGCATCCGGGCAAGGGGTAAAATATCATCGGGTCTTTCACGGAGGGCGGGAATGCGAATATGCCCCACCTTTAATCTGTAATAGAGGTCTTTTCTGAATTTGCCTTCCCGCATATGCTGGCTGAATCCGACATTGGTGGCGGCAATAACCCGAATGTCGGTGGCGACCTTGTGGAGGCCGCCGACCCTGTAAAAATTTTTTTCTTCCAGAACACGAAGCAGTTTGGCCTGCAAATCCATGGGGATTTCGGCAATTTCGTCTAAAAAGAGACTGCCGCCCCGGGCGCAATCAAGTTTTCCCTTTTGCCCCCGCTGGACGCCCCCTGTAAAGGCCCCTGCTTCATAGCCAAAAAGCTCACTTTCAAAAAGATTTGAAGAAAGAGCGGTGCAGTTAATATCCATAAAGGGAAGAAGGGAATCTCTGCCGCCAAAGTGAATAAGCCTTGCGACCACCTCCTTGCCAACACCGGTCTCGCCTTCAATCAACACGGGGATGCTGCGATCCTGATGATATTTCTCGGCATGCTCAATGACTTCGAGCATCTCTGCCGAGAAGATACCGACACTTTTCTGCTCTAAATATCTTGGCCCTTTTTTCTCTATGCCTGTACCCGAAGTGCCCCCGCTGCCATTCCCCTGATCTCCAGGTCTTATTTCACCGATCTCACGTCCCACAGAGCGATACTCAAGAACCGTACCATCAGGGGCAAACACGCCTCTGTTTTCATATTCAACACAGCGAATGCCCCCGTCGGTGGGAACAAAATTGGGACGGGTGATAACCATGGGTTCTTCCGGGGTGATGGAGAAAATGGCCTCCATAATCGCTTCTTTTTCAACGTTCGTTAAAAAGAAGGCAAGATTATAGCCCACCAGTTCATGGCGTTCCTTTTGGTAGAAACGGCAAGCCGCATCATTGACATAGGTGATGGTACCATCCGGCTGAAATCTTCTGAGGATCTCTTGTTGTTCGTTTTGCTCTGCCATTTTAACTCCACCTTACAGGCGCTTTGCACTGAGCTTCCTGCGGCTCATTTTTTTTTCTTCAAGCTGTTCGCCACGCACCAATCGAAGGGCGGATGCAGGGCAGACCTTGATACAGGCAGGATCTTCATCGTCTCCGCAAAGATCGCATTTTTCAACCCGAAAGATCTGCTTTTCACAGGAGTCCTCCCCTCCATGGATTTCCAACCGAAAACCCGCACCAAGGGCTGGTCTTTCGGTCACAGAAATTGCGCCAAACGGGCACGCTAAAACACAACTTTTGCATCCTACACAAAGTTCATCGATCACGTCAATATGGTTGCCTTTTTGTATGATGGCATTCACCGGGCAGACCTGGGCACAGGGTGAGTCTTCACAATGCCGGCATTGAACGGGAATGGTTATTCCAGGGGTTTCAACAAGGGACAGTCGGGGGTGGAAGGGATGATCATATTCCTTGTCTTTCCCCTTTTCCCGGTGCGCCTTGGCGCAGGCAATGATACAGGCCTTGCAGCCGATGCACAGACGTGGATCCCCCACAACAAAACTATTCATGATCTCCTCCACAGTGTTCAGCGTCGCTGTAGTTAATATGCAATAAATGGTGGGACTTTTCTCCCAGGGGTGCGCCAAGAAAGTCCTTGTAGAGTTGCTGTATCTGAGGATTCTCATGGGATTTGCGCAGCTCAAGTCCGCTGTCATGCCGATAGAGCGCTTGTTTACGCGCCTGGGTGGCATGGATGCGTTGCTGGGGAAGAACCGTCTTCGGCTGACCCCCACCACTGACACATCCCAGGGGGCAACACATCACTTCGATGAAGTGAAAATCGGCCTCCCCTTGTTGGATTTTATCAAGCAGCGGTGCCACATGTTGAATACCTGCCACAATACCGACCTTGAGTTGAACCCCCTGATGTTCCACCTGGGCCACTCGAAATCCTTCACCACCCCGCAGATAGTTTAGTTCCACACTGTCAAGGGGCACTCCCGTTGCAAGCTCCAGACTGCTTCTCAATGCGGCCTCCATTACCCCGCCTGTGCTGCCAAAGATATTGCCCGCACCCGAGTATGCCCCCAGGGGCTGATCAAACTCACCATCAGCAAGGCCGGCAAACTTGATTCCTTTATGTTTCAGAAGTTGAGCCAGTTCCCTTGTGGTGATAACAAGGTCAACATCCCTGAAACCGCTGGAATCCATACCGTCTCGATCACACTCGTATTTTTTGCAGGTGCAGGGCATGATCGCAACACTGTACACGCAGCCTGGCTCGACCCCGGCAAGTTCGGCACCGTATGTCTTAAAGAGAACGCCCCCCATCTGCTGTGGAGACTTGCAGCTGGAAAGGTGGGGGAGCAGGTCCGGATAATGATCTTCAAGATACTTTACCCAACCGGGACAGCAGGATGTAAACATGGGCAGTCCCTCATTCTTCTCAAGCCGGGCAAGAAGCTCGGCCCCCTCCTCCATGATGGTGAGGTCAGCGGCAAAGTTTGTATCGTAGACGCGATCAAAACCAAGCCTGCGAAGGGAGGTGGCCATTTTTCCCGGCGTAAGCACCCCATAGGCAAGTCCGAACTCCTCACCCAGCGCCACGCGTACGGCGGGTGCACATTGTACCAGGGTGACGGTCTTTTCATCTTCCAGGGCAGCCAGAAGTTTTTTCACATCTCCACGGTAGTGGGCTGCAAACAAAGGCTCTTGAACCGTATCAAGCATCCCCCTTTGTTCTAAGCGAGTGGCCCGGTCAATGGCATATTCCTCGAGAATGGATTCATATCCCGAACAGATCTGCACACATTGTCCGCAGATGATACATTTTTTTTGATCAATTTTATGGGGTTGGCCAGGTGTACCCGAAACAGCCCCCACTGGACATATTTCCTTGCACCTGCCGCACCCTGTGCACAACGCTTCATCTATTGCAACAATAGCATCTTTCATACTTTTTCCTTGTATTACCGAACCTGTCTACGGCAAATATTTCTGATTTTTCATCATTCATTTTATCCAGATCATTTTCATTCACCCATAAAAAACTAATGCGAATAATTTCCAGCAAACTGGGATAAACTTTTTGCAGCGGCAACCATGCGGCTGTCCTTGTGGTTTTCCGGCTGAAAGATCTTCAGGGCGTTCCGGGTACAGTTGGCAATGCAGGCCGGTTCCTCAAGATGGGCACAGCGATCACATTTACTGGCAAAATAGGCCTGTTTACATTCATCATTATCCAGGGGAAGGTGCTGGATCACCGGGCGTCCCTGATCATAAAGGGGCATCAGTTCAATCGCGCCAAAGGGGCAGGCCATCATGCATGACTTACAGCCAATGCAACGCTTATCATCGATTAGAATGACACCATCGACCTGGCATATTGCATCAACAGGACAAGACTGCGCGCAGGGAGCATCCTCGCAATGGCGGCATTGCACGGGTACAGCTGTCTGTCCATCCCGAACCAGGTAAAGGCGCGGCTGAATGGGAGTATTAATATTACCTATGGTCAGCAGCTCGTCGCCTTTTGTATGGGCTGAGGCACAGGCGATTTCACAGACCCTGCAACCGATGCACAGGTTGGCATCTGCCACCACAAAGGGGTTCAGACGGGTTCCCGCCCTCATATACAGGCCCTTTTCTGAATCGGTATGTTTACTCATGATAACTTAACTCCTTGTGTCCCTGGGCGGCAAAGTCCGCCCGGGGAAGTATCTTTTCAATGGCAATACTGCAAAATTTTAATTCCGGGGTCTGGGTGACAGGATCACACGCTGAAGTGGTCAGCATATTCCCCGAACTTTCTGAATAGTGAAAGGTCATAAACACAAGGCCCCGGGGTACCCTTTTCGTTCGTTGAGCAAGGCATTCCACACTGCCCCGGCGGGAAGAAACCCGGATGGCGTCCCCATCTTCAATGCCCAGTTTATCGGCATCTTCTGGATGGATTTCAGCACGTTCCCGGGGGTCAGCGCCGTGCAGGCCCCAGCACATCTGTGTCATGGTTCCCGTGTGGTAATGGGTGACAACCCGTCCGGTTGTGAGTATGAGCGGGTATTGCCCATCGGGCATTTCAGCCGGCGGTCGATAATGTGAAGGGGCAAACTTCGCCTTTCCAGACATTGGCCCGTCCACATGGAGGATGGGGGTTCCTGGATGATCTTTGGTGGGACATGGCCACTGCAGGGCCTCTGTTTCAAGGCGTTGATAGTTCATGCCCCTGTAGGTGGGCGTCAGGGCACACATCTCGTCGAATATTTGTGAAGGATGGTCATAGGTGGCCCGAACGCCGAGACGGTCAAGGATATCAGCTAAAATTTTCCAGTCAGGCAAAGCGTCACCGCAGGGTTCCACGGCCTTGCGAATCCGCTGAACCCGTCGTTCAGTGGAGGTAAAGGTGCCGTCTTTTTCCGCAAAGCAGGCGCCGGGTAAAACCACATCCGCCATCTGGGCGGTCTCGGTCATGAAGATATCCTGCACGACCAGGAAATCAAGGTGTTCAAGGCAATGCTGGACATGATTCACATCCGGGTCGCTGCGCATGGGATTTTCTCCAAAAACATAAACTGCCTTTACCGCATCCTGCTCAATTGCCTCAAAGACAGAAGGAACGGTGAGCCCCGGTTTCGTAGGCAAGTCTACTCCCCACGCCTTTTCAAAGGATTTACGCACCGCCTTGTTATTCACCTTTTGATACCCCGGAAACACATCTGGAAGCGCGCCCATATCACAGGACCCCTGGACATTGTTTTGACCCCGCAACGGATTCACCCCGGTTTTTGGGCGGCCGATATTCCCCGTGAGCAGGGCAAGGTTGGAGACAGCGGTGACATTATCAACGCCGGTGATATGCTGGGTTATCCCCATGGTGTAATAGATAGACATATTATCGGCCTCGGTCATGAGTCGGGCTGCGGCTATAATTTTGGTCGCACCAATTCCGGTAATGGCCTCAACATAGTCAGGGGTATAGACCTCGACAAGCGCTTTAAAGGCTTCAAATCCGTCCACATGCTGCGCTATGTAAGATGTATCCTCAAGCCCTTCTGTAATAATCACATGGGCAAGCCCGTTGAGCAGGGCAAGATCGCTGCCCGGGTTCAGGCGCAACCATGGATCCGCATGTTGGGTCAGGGTAATGGCACGGGGATCGGCCACGATCAGACGGGCACCCCTCTGCACGGCCGCAAGCATTCCTACCCCCATGAGGGGATGGCATGCCGCTGTATTGGTGCCAATGGCAAAGATGAGATCTCCTTTGCCCATTGTGTCCAGTTCACAAATAGAATTTGTCATTGCGCCACTTCCCAATGTTGTGGACAGTCCGGCCACAGTGGGAGCGTGTCACAGACGGGCACAATGATCGACTGAATTGGTGCCGACCCCTGCCCGCATAAGCTTCTGCATGAGGTAGTTTTCCTCATTGCTGCAGCGGGCAGAACTGAAACCCGCAATACTCATGGGGCCAAAGGTCTCTTTATAAGCGGAGAATCGTTCTGCAATAAGGTCATAGGCCTCATCCCAGGATGCGGGCTGTAAAATGCCATCTTTTCGGATGAGTGGTTCGGTTAATCGTTCAGGGCTATGGACAAACTCCATGCCAAAATGCCCCTTTGAACATAGCCGCCCCTGGTTTACGCTGTTACCCTTTGCCGGCACAACGTTCACAATTTTATTATCTTCCACCTGTAAAACCAAGCTGCAACCTGTTCCACAATAGGGACAGGTCGTCTGTACCTCTCTCATTACAATACTCCTTGCTTATAATTATGCTGCTGTTGTTAACTCCTGTTGCCGGCATATGCACGTCCTGTGCCATGTGTGGAAAACATCCTATGATGCTGTTTTATAAGCGTAATTGTATTTGAGCCATCTCCTTTTAATTTGAAAAGCATGCATGCAAAGCACGCATGCATGCAAAATTTACACGTTCTGCCGCTCATCTTTCCTGGATCGGGGGGATCGCTTTTCTGGATCGGGCGGGATCAATGGACACGTTGCCTGTGGGCTGGGCAGGGCCGTGCGATTCAGCGACTGGAACCCCCGCTCTGGAAGCCAGACCAGCCATTGGGTAGCAGGTCTTTGTTGGCTTATGGGCTCTTGACTCAAGCCTATAAAATGGAAGTTGATTTTGGAAAATTTGGGAAAAAAATAAGTTATGGACGATTTACCAATCATCCATAGGAAGTAAGCTTTTTTAACCGACAGATATTTAAAATCTAACATATTCAGGAGAGACATATGGCAAGTGCCTCAGGCACCCCGATCTCCCTCTTAGGGTTCACTCAAAAATAAATTACCAATTTTGGGGGTCAAGTCGCCTGCCCTGCAAGGCGTGAAAATGCAGGCATATCAGGAATACGCCGAATTTTCACAACGCGTCAGGGCTGGATGAATTGGCCTCCAAAATGTAAAGTTATTTTTGAGTGGGCCCTTAGTTCCAAACCAGGACCAGTGACCCGACGACTATGCCGACATGGTGAATATCCTGCGGCCCTCCTATACCTACCAGATGAAATACGGCATCCGGGCATCAAGCGGCGGAGGCCGATCCTTGGCCAGGGAAACCATCGGACGGATCTGCGGCGGGGCCACCGCTGAAAAATTTTTACAGACCGGTCCAGGCGTTGAGATTGTCGCCTGGGTCAACTCTGTGGCAGACCTGGACGCCAAAACCCTCCTCCAGCACCGGACAAGGCGTTATTTCAAGTAGTGTCTTTTAAACTCATGTGAAGATCAGAGATATGTTTCCGAACATCCTTTTGAACCCCTGCCTGGCCAGCAAAGGTATCCCATCGGGCTACTGAATCTCTAACCTGTTCGATGATCTTGCTGCCTTTTTTGATTCCCATATTTTTAGCGACACTAAGAAGATCTTCAATGGTGATATCTTTTTGTTTTCCATTGATTGTCATTTTATGCTGATCTCCGAATAATTCTGTGGAATCAAAAGATAGGGTGAGATCATAGGCTGGAGACAGTTTCCATACGCCATCCTTATCCATCATATAGCTGATATTTTTTGTGTGATCATCAATGTTTTTTGAGACTGCATTGAAAACCATCCGGCGAAACTGCTGTTCTTGTTCGGCATAGGTCATACGAAGCATACGCATCGTATAAAATGCCTGTTCATATCCGGCTGATCCTGCCGGGTTCCACCCCAGGTGACTCATACAGGCCAGTGACAGCACATGGATTTTTTCATTTCCTACTCGATCGAATCGTTTAGTCATAAAATGAGCTCTTCCATTTTCTTCTAAGAGCCGACATTCCATCATGTTGATTCCGGCATCCTGGGCCATCAGGTAGTAGGCATACTCTACTCGGCCATTATCAAAGGATGTACCAAATTTGTCTGGTTTATCTTCCGAAATACCGTCAAATTTCAAAATCCAATGCTCATACCCTTTGGGGACATCGGACTGGCCGGAAATAACGTGTCCTTTGTCATTTATTGCAATAATGGCTTTAGGAACAGCGCCACCGGCAGACGTTCCAACCCGCAGGATAGCTAATAAAGCCTCTGCTTTCTCTTTATCAGCCGTACCCTCATCTATTCGGGCATCAAGGCGAGTCCGTTCCGTTAATGCGTCCTGGACCAACGCCATCAATTCTTTGACATCAACAGTGATTGACTGATCAAGGCGTTTTGAACTTAATTGCGGATAAAATTCCAGTGCCCCCATTCCCCGGGTACCAATATAGCAGAGTCGTTCAATGGCATTGAAGGTTTTGGGATCACGACCATGCCTCACTAACCATGAGTCTATCAGTTTGTTTCCAAAGTTATCTGGCAGACTGCTGGCTAATAACCCGGGTAAACCATGGAAGGTCATGGGGTCTATATCTGGAAAAGACCACCTGGCTCCCTGTCTGGCATCCCGCAAGTTCATTGTCATGGGAGCCAGGTCGAGGCCATTTCTTAAAAATTTGGGTTCATATTCAAAAGTGGCGCAAGGCTCACCTTTTTCCCAGGCGACATATCCAGCTATGTCACCCCAGATTTTGATAGATGCGGCTGTTATCGATTCCATCAGGCCCTCCATTATTCTGTCTGGGTACGGTCCTCATCTGATTTTCTGACACGTTTTCGGCCTGACGTTTGGGTCTGTTTCTTATTTGACGCTCGAATACGTTTCTTACTCGATGATTTGACTATTTGCATTGGACTGATACCCGGTTTCGGGATAAAATTTTCCAAATGATCAAGGCAATTTAAAGCCCTCAGAATTTTTATATATGTCACAATATTGCTCTTGCCTTTTTCGGCGTTCAAGATGGCTTTTATAGAAAGTCCGGTTAACTCACAGAGTTCCTTTTGACTGTAATTTCGATCAAGACGCAGGGTCTTTAATCTGTCGCCGATATCTTCAGCTATGGCTGAGTCTGTCGCTCCAAAGAGGCTCATTTTTTTCCCTCTGGTCTTTATTTGTTGTGACTTGGGCTTAAATTAACCACTCTAAGTTTACTTAAAGGTATGTTTAATGGTGATAAATAATAATTTCTTAACCTTTAGGTATAGTTTTACGCCAAGGCAGACGAATTGTCAAATAAAAACAACGACTCTAATTTACTTACTCAACTTTCGGGATTGGCTGTTTACCTGGGGTCATACCTGGGGGCAGGTTTGTATTATTGCACTTTTGTTCGGCTTGGAAAGCGGACAAGATGTTGTTAAAAGCATGGAACCTGATAAGAGATTCAGCCTCCAATAAAACAAGCCTGACTCTGATCATCAAAGTTGAAGTCCGAAAGTTGATTTTTATGCTGAAAGAACTCGATCTGGGACCCAAAAACATGTATGACGGTTATGGGTTCAGCCTGATGTGAGACAAAAGGGGACGGCAAAAGACTTGTACCGGTCTGCCGCAAAGAGCTTCATCAAAGGCATGTGAAGAATTGAACAGGAAAAACAAAGCACTCTGCCCACGATATTAAATCTGGCCGTCCCTTTTAAACGATAAATATGTCCCGACACATTCGAGGCACGGGCTGATACGTTGTTTATGTTGCCATCAGCTTCTTATTTCTCTACTTGCTCGGGGTGAGACATAAACGGTGCCCATTTTGCTTTCTGATCCAAGCGGGGAACCCATAATGGCTCGACATGGGGGTATTCCCATTTATAGTTCGGCACCTGTTTGATCTGAAAGCTCTCCGCCAAGGGGTGCTTGAAAACTTCGCGCAAATGCCGGTACTGAAGCCAGTTGAACTCTTCCCTCACATTATTTGCGTCAATTGTTGGTTTCTGGCCTTTGGGGAGATATTTTAAATTATCTTTTACGTCCCGTAATCGTTGAAGCAGTTCCGGTTGATCATAGTCCCATGAAATTTTACAGTCATCCAACTGATCCGCTGGAGTCTCTGGCTCATATTTCCAGTTTGACCATCGTTTATAGGGAATGGGATTCGCCTTGTTGGGAGTGCCAAAGATTTTCTTCGCGTTCCAGGATTGAATGCCGTCTTTCCACACGCCCATCCAGGTTTCCCCGGTGTCAATCCGCTGAATAACGACTGCATGTCCTAAACTCGGGTCCATGCTCAGCGTGCCAAATTGTAAGCGCCCGCCGGTAATATAAGCCATGGAGTCGGCAATACAGGGCGATTGTCCCACAATTCCTCGCAGGATGGTCCGATCGACAACCCCGTCGGGAAACATTTGATCACAAATCAGCCGACAAATGGCGGCTGTATAGTACAGCGCTTCACAGGAATGGCCATGAAAACGAATAATATCCTTCATGCCGAATTTCAGGGTATATTTAAAGTACTGTCCTGCCGTTCCTTCAGTAAAGATCGACTCAAATTCCGGCAGATACGCACACTCTTCCTGAAGCGGCGCATAGAAAGTGCCTGTCTTGTCAATTGAATCCGTGCCCCGATAAATATATTTAGGAGGACCGTCAAATGACTTATACGGTTTTTTCATCGCATCTTCGAGTTCTTCATATTTTTGCTGTTTTTCCTGCCAATGTTTTGCGACAGCAGCATTCTCTTCGTCTGTCATGGCAGAGACTGTCGAAGCAAAACTTAATCCCAGGATAACAATACCGACAAACATTCCGATGGCTGAAAACCTTTGAAGATGCCCTTGATGACACCGGTTTGGAAACCACATACTTTATTCTCCTTTTAAAATAAAGGGGTTTTGAATTTATATTCCCATTGTAAAAAGGCCCAGGTTGCCTGCTTGTGGGAAGCGACCTTTTCCGCAAATTCATCAGGCCAGAAGTGACCGAACCCCGCCATAAGTGTATGACTTTTGAAATATTTACACGTTGCGACAATATCAATTTCCTTGCCCACGTCATTACCACTTTCGCCGGTTTTGTCCTGGTAAAGTTTTTTGTTGAGAGACCAGGCGTCATGTCGATCGGCAAGTTTGAATTGATGCACTTCCCCTTTTACCGAAAACCACTCGCGAGGTTTCACCGTAAGGCTGGCTTCGTAATCCTGCAAATTGCTCCAGGAAAAAAGGTTCATTCGACCATACATTTTGTCTTTGGCGCCAAAAGCTTCATGGAAGGTTTCATTTTTTCCGTCACTGGGATCGCTATCGCCCGAGGCATAGCTGTAGGCGACGCCCAATCGAGGTCTCCAGGCAGAGGAGAAGGTATAAGCAAGCATTGTATGATAGCCATAGGCATCAATATCATCCTTTGCATAATCACCTTCCTCTTTAAGGAAGGTTCCTTCCAAATTCCACCCCTTCATGGAGGCCTTCACGTATGCACCGGCGTACCACGAATCCAGAGTACCCGATCTTTTGTCAACTTCTCCTGTGTAGTTCGAATGATCATCCTTTTTGGTGAAGACCATGGGTTCAAAAATGATTTCTAACGGTTTTTGCAAGAGCTCAAAATGGCCATACAACCCCACGCTTTCATAGCCGTGGCGATGGTTAACGCTGAATTGATTGATTTCATGCAGCATGGTCTGGCCGTAAAAAACATCAACAAATCCTCTATTAAAAACCCAGGACAGTTTGACGGCATCCCAGACCCATCTCCCGGAGTTTCCCCACTCTCCCGGACCGAAAACCCGGCTGTCTGCATAGGAAAATTTTTGACGTCCTGCCTTGATACCCATGCCCGTGTTGAGGATGTCTTTTACCTCAAGGTAGGTTGTCGAAAGTTCCCAGTAATCTTTTTGAGGATGATGGATCGTTTTGAATGTTTTGTTGTAAAAATCGTCGTCCGACAGTGCATAGCCCCAGGCATCCGCATGTTGTCCCCACAGGGCAAAGTGAACCTTGTCTGTTGGATACCAATCAAGTCCAGTTCGTAGCCTTCCATACACAAATCCATCATTGGCCTTTCCTGCCCCTGGATTATCTCCATAAAATTTTTGGTTGAAACTATTTTGGAATTCATATCGTGCCCGAAGTTGCGCACTAAAAATAAGTTTAGATGCCGTATCTTCCTGCGCCTGCGCCAAGAACAAGCCCTGCCCTGCCATGGGCACTAATAATCCAACAAATAAACCCAGCAATAAAAAGACCCTGTACTTCCATGGAAAAACGCTTTTTTTCATTTCTTCCCTCCAAAAAGAATCGACACGTGCGGACGATAATATCTTAAATTCAGAACGCCTGACATCTACTTGTGACAATGAATTAAAATCTACATATTCTGGAGCTGAACCGGTATAATTCTGATATCACTCTGCCGAATAAGGGCGTATACCACGTCACCTTTTCTGAGTCTGTGTATTCCCAGCGCATTATGGGTAACCAGAACTTTGATAATTGTTTCCCATGATTTTAAATGCAGCATAAGGGTATTTCCCTGATTGACAATCTGTACCAGGGTTGTTTTTAAAACATTCTGTGTGGCATCAGAAGCTGGCGGGTCTTTAAAAACAATAATATTTTCAGGGCGTATGGCCACTTTCACATTACTTCCAACACAGGCTTGGTCACAGGAACTGAGCTCAAAACCGTTAACATTGATATTGCTTTTCCCGTCAGTGCATCGAATGATTTCTCCATTAAGGATATTAACACCGACAAAAGTTGCGATAAATTGGGAGGCGGGTCGGTGAAAAACTTCTTCCAGACTACCGAATTGAATTAAATGTCCATCCTTTATCACCGCAACTTTGTTGGCTAGAGCCCAGGTATCTTCAAGGTCGTGGGTAATGTGAATGACAGTGGTTCCCCGATCTTGAATGGCCTGTTTGAGAAGCTGCCGGGCCTCATGGCGAGTTTGGAGATCCAGGGCGGAAAACGGTTCGTCCATGAGCAGAAGCCGGGGTTCAACAATAAGCGCTCTGGCAAGAGCGACCCGTTGCTGTTCACCCCCGGAAAGCGTATCTGGTTTGCGGTGCAGGAGATGATCAATATGAAGGGAGGCGGCCATGGCCATCACTTTTTCATCGATCCCCTGCTTCTGGATTTTTTTCAATCCATAGGCAATGTTTTTAAAAACGGTAAAATGGGGCAGCAGTGCATAGTCCTGGTATACAATGCCGATACGTCGCCGTTCCGGCAATTCCTGGGTAAGATCTTCGCCGTTAATGATAATTTTGCCCTTATCCGGAGACCAGAACCCAATGATACTTTCCAGGAGGATCGTCTTTCCTGATCCGGTGGGACCGATAATACTTAAATAATCTCCCTTTTCCAGGGAAAAGGAAATATTCTGGAGATAAAATTCCCCCAGATTGATCTGCAGTTCTTCAATTTCCAGAAACATCAGAGGTTGGCCTCTGCCCTTTCGAACACATAGATGGCTGCAAAGGAGACGACCATCAAAACAATTCCGCTGGTCAATGCCATTCCCATATTGCCATAGGATATATTCAAATAAAGAGTTATGGGAAGGACCTCTGTCTTCATGTATGATCCCCCCGCCAGAATCAGCACCGTACCAAAGGTTCCGATGCACCGGGCAAAGGAAATGATCGTGGAAGCCAGTATCCCCTTGTTGGCAAGGGGAAGGGAAACATTTAAAAACGTTTCAAACATGGAGTAGCCCAAGGAACGGGAAATAAACTCCAGCCTGGGATCAATATAGTCAAAGGTCGATTTCATGATACGGCTGGCATAGGGCAGGGCCGTAAAAAATTGAGCTGCCACCACCCCTTGCTTTGTGAAAACAAAGTTCAGCCCTATCACTTCCAGCCACTTGCTGATGATGCTGTTACCGAAAAGCAGCAGCAGGCAGAGGCCCAGGACCAATTCAGGAAATGCCACAGGCAGATCAATAATGGCTTTGACAAATCCTTTGCCCATAAAATCAAATCGTGACAATGTATAGCCAATGGGAAGGGCAAATATCATGACCAATATCGTGGATATAAAACCTGTAACCATAGAAAGTTTGAGGGAAAATTGCATTTCATCGCTCCATAGATTCTCCCAGATATCTGTGAAATCAGGCACAATAAACAGTGAAATAATGGCCATGACCAACAGCAGGGTAATGAATTGAGAAATAAGGATAAATGAAAGGCGAAAATAATTTATTCGTCGCAAGGTTTGAAACCCCATTTTTTCCAGATTTGAAAGCCTTCATCGGATGCCACATAGGCATTAAAATCCATGGCAGTTTCCATGTGCTGAGCCTTGGAGCATACAGCTGTTGGAATGGTTTTAATCATGTTGTATTTTGCTTCAATGGGCACAACCTCGATTTTCCCTTTTCCCTCTGCCCAGACTGTTAAATCCTCCCAGATCAATGAAGCATCAACCTGGTTCAAGGCAACGTAGATCAATAATTGATTAACTGTCGGGGCATACACCTTGATATTGGGTTGAACTTTCTCCCATAATCCGGCGTTTTTCAGCATCTTCTTTGCCACCCTGCCAATAGCAGGGGCCTTGGGATCACCAATGGCCACCTTAACCCCCGGCCGGGCTAAATCTTCTAATCTTCTGATATCAGATGGATTTCCTTTGGGCACAGCGATGACCGGTACATGAAGGATCAGGTTACGGATGGTATCCTGAATAACCCATCCATTTTTCAATGCGTCCTGGGTATACTTTGCAGCACCGGGGATCAATACATCGCATGGTTGACCTGCGGCAATCATCCCGAAGATTTCGCCTGAACTGCCGTAATGAATATCGACCTGTATTTTCTTCTGGGTTTCATAATTTTTACGCATCTCTTCCATTGGCTTGATAAGACCCGTACCACTAAAAACTATTAAATCTGCTGCATAGCTATTCCCGACAAGGATCAGCAGAAGGATTGATATCGAAATAGCTTTGTTCATTTCATTCTCCTAAATTAAACTTGCTTTTTCCCATTTCATTCTCTTTTTTGAAAACATTTGTGTCATATTGGTTTGTATTTGGCGTGTCAAGAAAATTTTGGTGATACTCATGCATACTAATGGAATATGATATCCATTTATTACCATATGCAACAAGGCCTGATCGATTGAACAGCATCAGGAAGGAAGTGTGAAAACAAAAAGGCTGAATGCTGCTATGGATACAAAATATCTGGAAAAAGTCGTGTTCGGGTGATCTTTGACCCCGCCAGGGCTATAGGCACTTCAGAGTATTTATATGCGTTGGCCCTGGCAGTCCAATCACATCCCCTTGACAATCCAAGCTGACTCAAGTACCCATGAAGCTTGTCTATTGTTAATTTAATGTTAGGATCGTACTCGGTTAATACGTAGGAGAAATGTTCTGACAATGGGTTTTGAAACAAAGCGGCTCTTTTTTGATAAAAGAGATCAGGACCTTATCAAGATAGTCAATGCGGTTTACGATGAGGGCAGTGCCCTTGGGTACACGGAAAAGCTCTATTACCCGTTTTTTCACCCCTTTGGTATCAAGGAGCTGTCCGAGTCCAAGGGACTTCGGATTGCAAACTCGGTTGTCCATCTTCTGGAATCCATGGAGCGCGGGGATGAGGAGTACAGGCTCCAGGCGTTGAGGGGATTGAAGGACGAGATCCTCAACACGGCTGAAGGTGTCCTGCCCAAAAATACGGCCCGGGTACTTCTCCAGATTATGAAGGACCTGGTCAGGGCCAGGGGAGATAAGTTCAAACAACTTGAACTTGCCCATGCCTTTCGAACCACAGCCTCTGGAAAACCAAGGCTGATCCGACGTCAACTCAAGGCCCACCACCTCCTTGAAATGCCTGAAGAGTGGAATCAGGTCACCTTTGATGACCATGTCCACGACGCCAACACAAAGGGTCGAAAATCGCCTACCCATTTGATCATGGACGCATGGATCAAGGGAATACGACGACTGCGGGTGATCTACTACCATTATATTGAACCCAGGTTTGCGGCCGAACTCATTGAGGCTGCCGATATTATGGATATTGACCTTCGCATCGGCATTGAATTTGCCGCAAGGTTCAGGGATCGCTACATCTCGTTTATATGGGTTTCCAGGGGATTGCCCGATATCCAGACGTTTCTATGCTTTCTGGCCGAACCCCATGTGATCGAATTCATGGACCAGGGCAAAGAGGTGCTCAAGTACAAGACTGCCTATATCCTCAAGGTCCTTGCCGCATTCAACGACAAACAGCGAATCATTTTGAATCAGGCCTTTGGGGTTGAGCTGGAGCCACTGGATGCTGATAAATTTCTCAAATTTGTGGCACCGGGTCAGGCGTCGATTCTCCACCTTGGCGAGTATATCCATCTCCACCTTATCCGTTTGATGAAGTTGAGGCTCAAGGAGATCAGCCACACCTATGCAACGGCTGATGACAATGCAAAACAGGAAATAAAGGCCCTTATCAAGGCCGTGGACCAGCTCTCCACCGGTGACATTGTGGATGGCTACCTGCAGCCAGAAAATTTTCCAGAAATTCCAGATCCCATGACCGTCAATGACAACGTGGATGATTCTGAAATACCGCCCAGGCTTAAATTGGGATTTAACAGACTCCTTGACGAGATTGTCACGCTCCTCCCAAGCTTTAGAATCACCCTTAACCTTGACAATATGAATGTTGAAGATGTGCTGGAACTTCTCTATGACAGCGATGGACTCATCACCAGGCTTGAAATTTTTAACCTCAAGGCCTATACAACGGGAAAAACAGACCAGATTCCGGCCATCAGCGAGCTCCAGCAAGCCATTAACGAGGCAAGCCTCCTGAAGCTTAAAAGGATTGTCCGCCAGATTATCGGCCAGATGAAGAGCCGGGGACACAAGGATGAGAGCGATAGAACCCGGAAGCTTGTTGGCATTCTCCACGATATCTATACGTTCAGGACCATGTACCGAACGACCCGCCTGCGATCAAGGATCGGCAGTGACTCCACGGGCCGCTCCCTCCAGGCCTATGGCATGGGCCTTGGCATCATCGACACCTTGCCCCGCCAGGCCAGGCGTGAGGTCAGTCGGAAAGGGTGTTCAAGGCTGATCATTCCCTTTAATATGCAGACCTGCCTCAGGGTCACCACAATTCCCTCTGCAACTGCCGGTGCCCTTGTAAAATGGCTTAGAAAGTTCCCGGGACTGGAACGTCTGGGGGCAAAGAAAAAATCAGACTGGGTTGTTGAAGAGTACTCGGCACGCATGACGCCCCAGGGCAACATTGTCACCCTGGGAGGCATTCAAAAGGAGATCTCCAACGGCCTGAGCCTTGACGTTGAGGCCACAAAAGAGGAAAAACCCTACGACCAATCCTGGGACAATTTGAATTCCAGGCTCAAGAACACCCTCAAGGTATTCATTGGATTTGTCCCGGCTTTTGCCTGTTTTATCCTGACAAAGGACTGGTGGTTTCTGGCCTATTTCGGTGCCTTTATCTGGTTTGGGATCACAGGGCTGAGGAATATCATCCAGTCGGTGCTTGGTGGCGGCGGCATCAACCGCTCCCACCTGCTTCGCTGGAACGACTATGTGAGCTGGGACAGGATGACCGATTCCCTGTTGTTTACCGGTTTTTCCGTGCCTCTTCTTGATTATTTTGTGAAAACCCTTCTCCTGAACAAGGGATTTGGCATTAATGTGGCAACCAACCCCATGGCCCTGTATGCCATCATGGCCCTTGCCAACGGCATCTATCTTTCCACCCACAACGCCTTTCGGGGACTTCCCCGGGCTGCGATTATGGGTAACTTTTTCAGGAGCATTTTCTCCATACCCATTGCCATTGTTTTGAGTGCCTCGATCGGCGGCATCCTCGGGGCATCCGGAATTGTGGCCATTGACGCCGTTCTCCAGAAGTGGGCGGCTATAATCTCCAAGGCGGCATCCGATGTTGTGGCCGGGATCATTGAAGGCAGTGCAGACCGGTTCCACAACGTGGCCCTGCGAACCCGGGATTACAAAAAGAAGTTCCGGGAACTGTTTGACTCCTATTCCAGGCTGGAACTGCTGTTTCCAGACACCTGTGAACTGACGATTCTTCAAGATCCTGAAAAATTGATCAACTCGACCAACGGTGAAGTGCGGGATCTTATCAACGTGCTCATCATTAACGCCCTTGATATGCTCTATTTCTGGATGTACCAGCCAAGGGCAAGGATCACGGCCCGGGAAATGGTCGCAAGGTTCACCCCGGAGGAGCGGCGGATTTTCATTCTTGCCCAGGGGATACTGGAACAGGAACAGCACATCAGTCGGCTTTTTGTGGATGGTATCCTGGGCCGGAACTTTTCAAAGCCGCTGTCGTTCTACCTCATGGGATACCAGGAGTATCTGGTGGCAATAAGGGGCCTTGAGGAATAAATCCGGCCGGATTGTCTGGATCGTCTTATTTCCATTGTGGCGGATGAATCAAAAATCGTTCAGGCGATAAATTCGATAATTGACGCTTTGATTCGATCCCTGATGGCCCTTACCTGCTCCAGTTTCTCCCCGTCGGACCCGGTTACATATTCAGGATCGGGAAATGGCCAGTTGAGTCGATGGGCAATGCCGGGAAACACGGGACACTTTGCATCGGTTTCCGAATCGCAAACTGTGACAACATGGGAAAACAGTTCCCCTCTTTTAAAAAGTTCAAAAACGCTCCGGGGGATTTTATGGGCAAGATCAATCCCCTCTTCCTTCATGACGGCAATCACAAGGGGATTAACCGATTCAGCAGGTTCTAACCCTGCACTTTTGACCTCGTAGTCATTGCCGCCCAGTTGATTCAGATAGGCTTCCGCCATCTGACTTCTCCCACTGTTCTTACCACAGATGAACAGTACTTTATTCATATTCCCTCCAGCACCTTAAGGGTTTGTATTAAAACAACCATGACTTAAGAGTAGAAGAGTGCACGAAGTTCATTTGTATTTTATTAGAAAGACATTACCCCTTAATTAAAAAAAATTTATTTTTTGGATTCATAATCGCCTAACAATTCAATGGTACTAACGGTCCTGTCTCCAAGACAAAGCGGTCTACCCGTTGTTGCGGGAAACACTGCCTGAACATATCGGGCTTAATGTTGATGAATTAAGGATCGGAATATCATGATGAACCTGAGTACGGTCCAAAACCTGCGCCTGCGTTACCTGATCGGCCTTAGCGCCATCGCTCTTCTTGTGACTGCCTCTTTTGTAACCATGCAGCAGGTGGTATCAAAACAGCGGGATTTTTCAAAGATTGTCAATCTTGCCGGGCACCAGGCCGGACTGACCAACCGAATCGCATATTTTGCAAGCCTGATGGCCGCCACTGAAGATGAGGAGGAGTTCAAACAGGCCCAGGCACAGGTGGGCAGGAGCATGAATAAGATGCAAGCCGCACACAAGACACTGAGGCAGGGAGATCCAGAAAATAATATTCCAAAGCTGGTCAATAATAAACTGCTGATTATTTATGATGATCCCATGGTCGGACTGGAGTCGGCCCTGGGCAGTTTCCTGGAGCGTGCCCGCCAGGTTTATGATACGGATATGGAGGCGCTCCATACGGGATCCGCCCCTTATCTTTTTCTGATCACCTACGGTCCCCATGTGCTGGAACCCCTCCTGGACGCTGCGGTTGATGAATATGAAAACATCAGCCGGGATGCCATTGTCAAAATAGAGAGATTTGAACTGATTATATGGCTGGCAGCCATTGCCGCTCTTTTGCTTGAATTGGGGTTTATCTTCCGTCCCCTGGAGGGCCAGGTTCAAAGGGCATTGTTTTCCCTTGAATCTTCAGTAAAAGAAATGACCAAAACCCGTAAACGGCTATTGGCTGCCCAGAAACTTGCCCTGGTTGGGGACTGGGAACTGGACACAAGGACCGGTAAGTTTACCTGCTCCGACCAGATATACGAGATCTGCGGGATGTGCCGGAACGATGTTGAGCTGACCTGGAAGGCGGTGCTCAAACAGGTTCATCCTGAAGATCGGGGCATGGTGACTAAGAGCCTTCGCTCCCTTGTGGAAAAACAAGGGGCGTTAAGCCTTGAATACCGGATCAAAGGTCAGGACGGTGTTGAACGCCTGGTTTACCAGCATGCCGCATCGGTAAAGGGCAGGGATGGCCGGGTTGAAAAAGTGTCCGGTGCGGTCCAGGATATCACCGAGCGCAAGGAACTTTCCGCCAAACTTGAAAAATTGTCCGGGCATATCCCGGGGTTTATTTTCCAGTGTCAACTGGATACCCGGGGCCGTTATCATTTTTCCTATGTCAGCAGCGGGGTTTACCAGGCCTGCGGAATAACGTCCAAGGCAATGGAACAGGAGGCAGGTGTCCTGCTGGATCGCATCCATGAACAGGACGTTGAACGGGTAACGGAGCGTGTTAATCAGTCAACCCAGACCCTTGAAACCTGGAAATCCCAGTTTCGAATCCTTCATCCTGAACGAGGACTAATCTGGCTGGAAGGCCATGCCACACCCGAGCGGATGACAGACGGCGGAACCCTGTGGTACGGGTATATCTGGGATGTCACCGAGCGTAAAGCCTCGGAAGACCAGATCAAAAAGCTTGCCCTGTACGATGCCCTGACCGGCCTGGCCAACCGGCGGCTGCTCATGGATCGCCTGGGCCATGCCATTGCCATATCCCGCAGAAAAAAGAACTGCGGCGCCGTGCTCATGCTTGATATGGATAATTTCAAAAGCCTGAACGATACCAAGGGGCACAATGTGGGTGATGCCCTGCTTGTGGAGGTGGCCAAACGGCTCCAGGCCTGTGTCAGGGAAACAGATACGGTGGCCCGCCTGGGTGGTGACGAATTCGTTGTGCTGCTGGAATGGCTGGGACAGGATGAAAAGGTCGGGCATGAAAAGGCCATGGCCATTGCCGAGAAGATCAAGGGCATGCTGAACCAGGCATATCTTCTTGGTCGTGAACACCATTTACACCACAGCAGCGCCTCCATTGGTGTTTCCCTTTTCCAGTCCGGGGATGCCGGCGAGGGCGAAGTGCTTAAACGGGCAGATGTGGCCATGTACGAGGCAAAGGACAGGGGACGGAACCGGGTCTGCTTCTATAGCGAGGCTCGCCAGGCCATGGTGGACACCAGAGCCGCCATGGCACTTGATATGCAGACCGGTCTGGGCAAGAAAGAGTTTTTCCTTTTTCTTCAACCCCAGTTCCTGAACAACGGGAAAATCTGCGGTGCCGAGGCCCTTTTGCGCTGGATGCCCCGGGGCAAGCCCCCTGTTTCACCGGAATTATTTATCCCCATTGCAGAGAGTACGGACCTTATTCTTCTCCTGGGGGAATGGGTGATGGAAAAGGCATGCCAGTACATAAAGGACCTGGGCCGTTATGACCTTCCCAAAGAATTTGCCATTGGCGTAAACATCAGTGCCAGGCAGTTTGTGGATGAGCGTTTCCTTGATAAAATGAAAGGGATTCTGAACCGGGCCGGTATTGATCCCAGCCGCCTGAAGTTCGAACTTACCGAAACCTGTTTGATACAGGACATGGAAAGGGGAAGAATGATTTTAAACGAGTTAAGGCTGATGGGGCTGAGCGTGGAACTGGATGATTTCGGCACCGGGTATTCCTCGCTTAACTCCATTAAAAATCTGCCCCTGACCACCTTGAAGCTGGACCGTTCCCTGATCAGCGGCATTGAAAACCAGAATTCAAACAGGGCCATTGTCAAGGCTGCCCTTGCCATGGCAAAGGCCATGTCCCTGAAGACCATTGCCGAAGGGGTGGAAACCCCTACCCAGATGGATTTCCTTGTGGCCCAGGGGTGTGACATGGTCCAAGGTTTTTTATATGCCCGGCCCATGCCTTATGAAGATTTTATGGGCTTTCTTGAGCAGGAATCCATTTTATTAAAGGCCGGCTAACTTCAGTCTCATCATATTCTAACACCACTCTAATTATTCATTGTTAGTATTGAACATAATTGGATGGAAGACCTTTTGGAATGAATCATAAGGATAAAACAATGAATCTGGTCTCAACGGTTGATTCTGAAAATGAATTCGTCAAACCCGGCGTTACGACTGAAAAGAGCACATGGCTGACGGTGGGGGTGAAATTAATGATAGGGGTCGGGCTGATTTCAAATCTGTGTATCGGCCTGCTCGTATACATGAACTACAGAATGTCTTTCCAGATCGGTGAACAAACAAATCTTCTGCTGGAGATCAATTCGGACATGAATCAAAACCTGAGGACCACCATCTTTGATCTGCAGGGAAAATACCTTGAAATCCCGAAACGGCTTGAGGTCGATTCTGCAAATTCAATCATGGAATGGATTCAGGGACATTATACCGTGGCAGCCGATGGGGTCATTGAGGGGCGAAACAATTACAAACCGTTTTTCAACCGGTCCCAGCGGCGGGATATTTCAAAGGGGAAATTTGTGGTTCAAAACCTGGATGATTCTGTGGTGGTCTTTAGAGGCCTTTTAAAGGCGGACAAAGAATTTTCCGATGCTGTTCAGCGCATTGACATTAAAACAGCTGATCCTGTTAAGGATTATGATGCCATCAATGGGTTTATCCTAGAGGCCATCAATATTTCGGATGACGGGGATGCCCTTAGAAACAAGATCCTCGCACTGAAAAGTCTTTTGGCGGATGAAGCCATTGCAGCTGAAACCGCACGGAACGAGATCCTTTACAAGGTGGAGGAGATTGAAAAAAAGCGACAGCAGCTGATCGAATATCAGAACGAACGCCAGGCGACCAATCGTCGGATCGCCGGTGCCGCCATTCTGGCCAATATTATACTGCTCTATGCCCTGGCCTGGTATATTGTTGAAATCCCGTTGCGCAAGCTGACAAAGGCCATTGACCGGATCAATAAAGGTGAGACCGTATCCATCCCCTATGAAAATCGAAAAGACCGCATCGGCATGCTGGCCGGTGCCCTGGTCGGTTTTCAGGGTGCCCTGGTCAACCTCCGGTTTGAAGATGAACGCAAAAAACAAGACCGGCAGGTCATCTCTAAATTGATCAACCGCATGTCCGGGCTGATATTCTCCCTGCGCAGGAAAGCAGATACCATGAAAGACGAAGCGTCCGAACTTTCGGCCCTGGCAGAGGACACCGAGCAGCAGATCCTCATTGCAACAAAATCCGTTGTCAAAACAGTCCAGCAGACCGATTCGGTATCGGAATCCACCGGGCAGCTCAGCCAGGTGGTCAGGGAGATCGGTCAGCAGTTGAACATGCAGAACGACCAGGTCAACGGTATCAATGATATGGTTCAGATCACCCGGGATGATATCAACCGGTTGGCCCAGGCATCCAATGAAATCAATGAGATTGTGAATATTGTCCGGCATATTGCCGGAAAAACCAAGCTGCTGGCATTGAACGCCCGTATCGAGGCCGCCAGGGCCGGGGAGGCAGGAAAAGGGTTTGCCGTTGTGGCAAAGGAAGTCAGAGCACTCAGCGAGCAGACCGAAGAGGCCAACCAGGACATTGCCCGCAAGATCGATTCGATTCAGTCGGCCACCCAGACGATGGTGGGCTATACGACTCGAATTGAGGAAGGGATCGTGCTGCTCATGGGGGCCAGCCAACAGATTTCCGCCTCTGTGGAGGAGCAGGGAGCTGTTACCGAAGAAATCGCCGGCAACGCCCAGGCCACCTCCGTGGAGATCAAGGATGTGTCCGACAGGATTTCAGAAATCCGGGATACGGCCCAGGCCACCAGTCGATTTGCCGCTGACGTTCAGTCCCAGTCTGAAACCATTGCCCTGGAGCTGGAAAGCCTGCTCATGGATACCAGCAGTAAACTGGCCCGGTTCGACCAGGCGGACAGGGCCGGACATTCCGGTGGGGATCCGGTCCAGGAACCGCTACAATTCAGTGGGAACACCGTGCCGAAAAGCTGTCCGGATGCAGCTTGAACAACAAGTTGGAAAGGGTCGGAGAAGGGACTCGCCGATAAACAATGAATTTAAATGACTCAAGAGGTTAATTTGACACCCGCAAATCTATTGATCCTTTTACTGTTGATTTCAACCATGGCATTCTGGCTGGGCAAAAAACGCGCCTTTGCCGTTGTAAAGACAGCAGGCGGTCCCCGGATGCTCCATTCAAGACCCGGATACTACGGCGCCCTGACCGCATTGTGGTGCGGCCTGCCGGCTGTACTGGTGTTTGCCTTCTGGTTGGGGTTTGAATCCAGCATCATAACAGACATGGTGTTGACCAGCCTTCCTGAAACCTTTCGAGACCTCCCCCTGGACCGGTTGAATCTGATCGTTAACGACATCAAGAACCTGGTCTACGGGAATATCGTTTCGGGAAAGGTGAGCGCCGATCTTCAGGATGCTGCAGATCATTACAGACGGCTGGTCAGTATCAGCCACATGGCATTGACCGTGATTGCCGTTGTGTTTGCAATTGGGGGAGGCCTCGTGGTCCGGCGGATGATCAAACCGTCCCTGAGGGCCAGGAATCAGGTTGAACGGATCATAAAGTATTTCCTGATCGCCTGTTCCACCATTGCCATTTTTACCACCATCGGGATTGTCCTGTCCGTACTTTACGAGGCCATTCGGTTTTTCAAGGTAATCCCGCTGACAGAATTTCTGTTCGGCCTTGAGTGGAGCCCCCAGATGGCCATCCGGGCGGACCAGGTCGGTTCTTCGGGTGCGTTTGGCGTCATTCCTGTATTCGCGGGAACGATGCTCATCTCCGCCATTGCAATGTCTGTGGCCGTACCTGTGGGGCTGATGTCCGCCATCTATCTTTCAGAATATGCCAACAAGACGTTCAGGGCAGTGGCCAAACCCATGCTTGAAATACTGGCCGGAATTCCAACCGTTGTTTACGGTTTTTTTGCAGCGCTTGTGGTGGCACCATTCATACGAAATACCGGGGCAATGATCGGCCTGGATGTTTCCAGTGAAAGTGCCCTGGCAGCGGGTCTTGTCATGGGTGTGATGATCATACCCTTTGTCTCTTCCCTGTCCGATGACGTCATCAATGCGGTCCCCCAGAGTCTGAGGGACGGGGCCTACGCCCTTGGATCCACCCAGTCGGAAACCATCCGCCAGGTGATTATGCCGGCAGCACTGCCCGGTATTGTGGGCGGGGTGCTGCTGGCGGTTTCCCGGGCCATCGGCGAAACCATGATCGTGGTCATGGCAGCCGGACTTTCGGCCAACCTGACCGTCAATCCTTTGAAAACCGTGACCACCGTCACCGTTCAGATTGTGACCCTGCTGGTGGGAGACCAGGAATTTGACAGTCCCAAAACCCTTGCAGCATTTGCCCTGGGTCTGATGCTGTTTGTTGTCACACTGATTCTCAATGTGATTGCACTTTATGTGGTTCGAAAATACAGGGAGCAATATGAATAACAACAATAACAGCAAAAGAACCATGGATATTGTCAATCAGGGGCTGGAAAAAAGATATGGGGCGGAAAAACGGTTCCGTCGATACGGCCTCTGTGCCATCATCCTCAGCCTGCTCTGCCTGGGGGTTCTATTTGTCAGTATCGTTGCCAATGGATATACGGCTTTTCAGCAGACCTACATCAACATTGATGTTTTCCTGGATCCTGGGGAAATTGACGAATCAAACCTGGCCACGGCCGATTATCAGGGCATGGTCAAGAAGTCATTGCGGGAAATGTTTCCCCAGGTCAAAGAGCGGAGGGAAAAGAAAAAACTCTACTCAATGGTCAGCTCCGGCGCCTCCTATGATCTGCTCAATTATGTCAGAAAACATCCTGAAGGGATCGGCGGCACCATTTCTTTGTGGGTACCGGCCGATGATGATACGGACATGTTCATGAAGGGCCACATCCGGCGGGATGTGCCGGAAGGTGATCGCAGGTTGAATGATGCCCAGATCACCTGGATCGACACCCTTGTTGAAAAGAACCGGATCAAAAAGCGTTTCAATAAAACATTCTTCACGGCAGGTGATTCAAGGGAGCCGGAGCTTGCCGGAATCTGGGGGGCAGCCTGCGGTTCTTTTTTTACCCTCCTTGTCACCCTGATACTCTCCTTTCCCATTGGTGTGGCATCAGCGGTCTACCTTGAAGAGTTTGCCCCGACAAACAGATGGACGGATTTCATTGAGGTCAACATCAATAATCTCGCAGCCGTTCCTTCCATTGTTTTCGGCCTTCTGGGCCTGGCCGTATTCCTGAATTTTTTCGGACTGCCCAGATCGTCTCCCATGGTGGGTGGATTTGTTCTGACGCTCATGACGTTGCCGACCATTATTATCGCCGGTCGGGCTTCGTTGAAATCGGTACCACCGTCGATTCGTGAGGCTGCATTGGGGGTGGGAGCCTCCAAAATCCAGATGGTAACCCACCATGTGCTGCCCCTTGCCATGCCCGGAATGTTGACCGGTACCATTATCGGTATGGCCCAGGCCCTTGGAGAAACCGCACCGTTGCTGATGATCGGCATGGTCGCGTTTATTGTCGATATACCGGGCGGATTTTCCGATCCATCTACGGTTTTACCGGTTCAGATCTTCCTGTGGGCAGACAGCCCGGAACGGGCGTTTCTGGAGCGGACATCAGCCGCCATCATGGTGTTGCTGCTATTTCTGATCACCATGAATGCCGCTGCTGTCATATTAAGAAAGAAATTTGAAAGACGCTGGTAGGTATAATTAGTTGCAAGCTACTAAAAAAACAGGAGAAAAAATGAAAAAAGCATTGCTCACTATTTTTGCCCTGGCCTTTGTTGCCGGGGTTGCAGGTCCGTCATTTGCCGACGCTTCCAGGGATTATATCTCGATTGTCGGCTCTTCAACCGTTTATCCGTTTGCGACGGTTGTTGCCGAAAGATTTGGTAAATCCACCAAGTTTAAGACCCCGAAAATTGAATCCACCGGATCCGGCGGAGGACACAAACTGTTCGGTGCAGGTGTCGGGGTCCAGCATCCGGACATCACGAATTCTTCCAGAAGAATTAAAAAATCCGAGTTTGAAAAAGCGACGAAAAACGGCATCAGAATTGTAGAGGTAAAAATTGGTTATGACGGCATTGTTGTGGCCAACTCCAAGCAAGCCGCCCCGTTTAAACTGACCCGCAGGGATCTGTTCCTGGCCCTGGCCAAAACGGTTCCCTCAACGGACAATATTGCCGGCAACACCCAGCCCAACCCCTACAAAACATGGAAAGATGTAAACCCCTCTCTGCCTGATGTTAAAATCGAAGTCTTGGGTCCTCCGCCCACATCCGGTACCCGGGATGCATTTGTTGAGCTGGTCATGGAAGCCGGTGCTGAAGAATTCGGTTGGATTAAAGCCATGGCTAAAACAGACAAAAAGGCGTACAAAGCACTTTGTCATACGGTTCGAGAAGATGGTGCCTACATCGAAGCCGGTGAAAACGACAACCTGATTGTTCAGAAACTCGAAGCCAATCCCGATGCACTGGGGATTTTTGGGTTCTCGTTTTTGGACCAGAACACCGATAAAATCCAGGGCTCTTTCATTGATCTGACCTTTCGCTTATTTTTTAGAGGTATTTGAATTAACGAGGCTCTTTGCACTGGACAATTAAGGCCAGCCGTGTCATGGTCATCATAAAACCCATTACCTGGAGGTTTATGATGGCCCCAAAAATTGAGAGAATCGATACGATACCGCTTATCATCGCAACCCTTGAAAAGATGAACGTTCAAAAAACAATTGACAGTATTTTTATTGCTCATGGTAACTGGATCGGTCTCAGCTATGGTCAGTTGACGGTTTTGTTCGTAACCTATGTGTTGCATTCCTTGACCCATCATTTTTACGGGGTGGAATCCTGGGCAAATCAACATAAAACAGTTATAGAACGTGTGACAGGCTGGAACGTGGGTGAAAAAGATGCCACAGACGACCGCCTGGGGAAACTTGCACAGGTGTTTGGAGAAAACGACGAATACATATCAGAGTTTCAGATTCAGATGGGGCAAGGCATTATCTGTGCTTACCAGTTACCGACAAAAATTGTTCGCTATGACACCACGGCTTTCAATGTGTACCATGACCCAGAGAGCAGAAAGAACGGTATCTTGGAATTTGGTCACAGCAAAGATCATCGGCCAGATCTTCTTCAATTCAAACAAGGCCTTGCAACATTGGACCCGTCTGGGGTTCCCATTTTAAGCGAAACTCTTCCGGGGAACCGTGCTGATGACCCCTGCTATTTCCCAGCCTGGCAGCGTATGGTGAAAACCATCGGCAACCCTGATTTTTTGTATATTGCAGATTGCAAGGCAGCCGCCCTTGAAACCCGTGCTGCAATAGATCATGAAAAAGGATATTACCTTTTTCCATTACCAATGACCGGTGAGATTCCCCGTCTTATCAAAGAGTTGGTTTTGAACCCTGGGCAAGCCTTTCAAGAGATTGTGTTGCTCCCAAAAGATGAAGACCAAAACGAACGGGTGGTAGGCAAGGGATTTGTCGTGAATCAGCAAATGGAAAAACAGCTCGAAAGCGGAACAGTTCATCGATGGCAGGAAAGATGGATGGTTAGCCTGAGTAATAGCCATGCGCAGCGTCGGAAAAAATCGTTTCAAGATCGTTTGGACAAAGCCGAAAGCAAATTGGCTAAACTTAAGGCAAAGACCAACGACTCCGTAGATTCTTTTAAGCTCAAAGCCGAAAAGATATTGCAGGCATGTAACGTTGAGGCCTATTTTCATCTTGAAATCAACGACTCCGTAACCTTGCAGAAAAAATATATTGGTAGAGGACGCCCAGGGCCAAACACCCCTTTCAAAATGGTGGAAGTCCTGAATTTGGACTTAATGGTAAATCGAAATGAAGAGGCGATTGAAGAATTCAAAGCGTTGGCTGGTTGGCGGATCTTTGCAACCAATGTTGACGAAAACAGTATGACGCTTAACCAAAGCACACAATACTACAGGGATGAGTGGCTTGTAGAACGGGGTTTCCATCGACTAAAAAAAGGGCATATCCCTGTACTGCCTTTATTTTTACGTCTGCAGAAAAGAATCAAAGGCTTGATGGTAATGTTGACCATTGCCCTTCAGGCATTGACCCTGATGGAATTTGTCGTCCGCAGGGAGTTATCCAAAGCAGATGAACCTATTGCAGGGCTTGTTCCCGGAAATCCAAAAATGAAGACAAAACGCCCCACTGCAGAACGATTGCTTTCACAATTTGACAGCCTTCACCTTTTGATCGAAGAAAAGGGAGAAAAAATTTCCGGTGTCGTGGTTGAAGAATTGACGGCTTTACAGAAAAGAATCTTAACGCTTCTGGATTTGCCAGAAAAAACCTATGACCTTTCCTTCGTGGTCGGAAAAAAAAATTAGGCGTACAAAAATGAGCGAAACCCAAGATTGATGGTGTGCAGCCGACTTTTGATGCCATTGCCGACAGTTCATATCCGGTTTCCCGGCCGCTGTTTTTTTATGTGAAAAAAGAGCATGTCGATAAAATCCCGGGCATCCGTGAATTTCTCAAAGAGTTCACCAGTGAAAAAGCCTGGGGCAATGAAGGATACCTGACGGACAAGGGCCTGATTCCCATGCCAAAGGAAGAAAGAGCCCGGTTTGTAAAAGCGGTTGCTGATCTCGTCCCCATGGCGGCAGCTGATTTCTAAGGACCGCAGATGAACTAAGTTGAACAAAATCAGTTCCTGTTCGTACAATGTGGCTGCCGGATGCCTTTAGGGCCTGAGGGCAGCCACTTCATTCTCTTAATTGAAATATGAGTTTAAATCATGAACAACCAATCAACAATGGTTTTACCCCGGCGCCTTGGGGCGGAAAAAAAACCCCCTGATTCAAAACGCGATTCGGCGACGCCTTCCCGGGGCAATACAAGGCTCGTTCCTAAAGACGATCGCAGAACCGTGGGACAAAAGACGGTGGACAATCCAAGAATGCGGTGTGAGCATGTCAATGTGTATTATAATTACGGTGAAAAAAAGGCCATTAACGATATAACCCTGGATATTGGCCGTAACGAGGTGATCGCCATGATCGGGCCTTCCGGATGCGGAAAATCCACCTTTTTGCGAACGCTTAACCGGATGAACGACACCATTGACGGCTGCCGGGTCGAAGGGCGGATTACCCTGGACGGCAAAAATATCTATGATAGGGATGTGGATGTCGTACCGTTGAGGGCCCAGGTGGGTATGGTCTTTCAAAAGCCCAACCCTTTTCCCAAATCCATTTATGATAATGTGGCCTACGGTGCCAAAATTCATGGCCTGGTCCAGAACAAAACCGAAACCGATGAACTGGTGGAGACGTCCCTGAAGCGGGCAGGATTGTGGAATGAGGTCAAGGACCGCCTAGAACAGCCGGGTACCGGTCTTTCCGGAGGGCAGCAGCAGCGGCTTTGTATTGCCCGGACCATTGCGGTGGGTCCGGAAGTGATACTGATGGATGAACCCTGCTCGGCCCTAGATCCCATCGCCACGGCCATCATTGAAGACCTGATTGATGAGCTGGTCAAGGATTACTCGATCGCCATTGTCACCCATTCCATGCAGCAGGCGTCCCGTATTTCTCAGCGGACCGCTTACTTTCACATGGGCGATCTGATTGAGATCGGGACCACGAATCAGATCTTTATGAATCCCCTGCACCAGTTAACCCATGACTATATTACTGGACGATTTGGATAATTTAAGGATGGATATGCTGAATCATACCGTGAAATCATTTGATAAAGAGATAGCGCATCTTTCAGACGAAATCAACCGACTGGCCATGGCCTGTTCAAACCAGCTGGAAAAGGCTGCCATTGCGTTTGATCTAATGGACAAAGGCCTGGCCGGCAAGGTGGCCAAGGACGATGAGAAGGTCAATGTCCTGGAACGATTGATTGAAGATCATGCCGTCCGGTTTCTGGCAAAGCGCCAACCCATGGCCGTCGACCTGCGTTTTTTCCTCGCTGCCATGAAGATCGCCTATGAACTGGAGCGGATCGGGGATAATGCTGAAAATATTGCCAAGGGTGTTATTTTTTTAAAGAAAAGACCGGACCATGGTATTGTAAAACGTATCGTGGACATGACTGCCGACTGCAGGAGCATGCTCCAGGAGGCCGTTGAGGCGTTTTTGGCAATGGATGCAGATAAAGCCTCTGCCGTGTGGAAACGGGACGAAGGGATTGATGAGAGCTTTAAACGGATCATGGGGCTGGTGTTTGATCAGACAAAGGGCCCATGCGTGGACAGTTTTGAGGACGGGACCCAGATCGTTTTGATGGCCCGGTGCATTGAGCGCATCGGCGACCACATCACCAATATTGCTGAGGATATCTACTATATTGCCACCGGCCAGAATAATTTAAAACAGATCATGATGAAACTGGATGAATAGAAGACCGAATAACCGGCACGGCCGGAGCGAGGGATGGCATCCGGCCACAACGAACATTGAAAATCCCCCAATGACAAGGCTTTGGACGGAGTTTCATATAAACAGGAGCTGGGTGATCCGCCCGTCCTGTTTTTGTTTGATTCAAATGCGATCCTAACTTTATCCTCATGCCGACCGGATAAGGTGGGGTTGCTATCAAGGCAGAATATGACCATGAATTTGAACAGACAAGGAGAAGACCAATGATTTGTGCCGATCTGCATGTGCACTCCATGGCGTCAAAAAGGCCGTCCGAGTGGTTTTTAAAAAAGGTGGGGGCCAGGGAGTCCTACACCGATGTTGAGGCAATATATCAAAAAGCGAAAGACCAGGGAATGACCTTTGTCACGGTCTCGGATCACAACACCATCGAGGGGGGACTCAACCTGGTCAAAGCCCATCCTGATGATACCTTTTTAAGTGTGGAGGTGACCGCCTATTTCCCCGAAGACAACTGCAAGATCCACATCCTTGTGTTTGATCTTACCCGGGATCAGTTCAAGGCGATTGACGGGATAAGAAACAATATTTACCTGCTCCGGGATTACCTTTTAAAGGAAAACCTGGCCTATTCCGTGGCCCATGCCACCTACAGCGTTAACAACAGACTGACCCTTGCGGTTCTGGAGAAACTGATGGTGCTCTTTGACGTGTTTGAAGGGATCAACGGCGCCAGGAACAGTCTACACAACGAGGTATGGCAGGCCGTGCTCCACAGCCTGACCCCGGATCGCATGGAAGTCCTTGCAGACCGGTACTCAATTGAGCCTGCCGGCAGCGATCCCTGGATAAAAGGGATAACTGGCGGTTCAGACGACCATGCTGGCCTTTTCATCGGCCAGACCTATACCACGGCCCCCTGGGGGATCACCAGGGCCGATTTCATCAACAGCATCCGGGAGAAGCGCACCTTTAGTTCGGGCAGGAGCAACGATTACAAGAGCCTGGCCTTCTCCATCTACAAGATTTTTTGTGATTATTCCGGATCCAGGTTTATGAACGATCCCCACAGCATCCAGGAGTTTGTGGGCAGCATCCTGTTTTCCGACAGCGACCGCAGGGTGAAAAACTGGATTATCCGGCAGAAAATCAAGCGGGGCAAAGAAGCCAGGGATCAGATTATTTTTCGGTTCTTTGACGACGTGCTCAGCTGGTCCCGAAACCGGACCATGGATGTGGAGGCGCGTATGGAAAAGATTTATACGAGCATGGCCACCTTGTTTGACGGGTTCACCTTCATGGTCATGGAGTCCATGGTCAAGGATCTGTGCAACGGGGATGCAGGACGGCTGTTCAAGAACATCAGCGCCTCCCTTCCCATGATGTTCATTTCGGTTCCGTTCTTCTCTTCCCTGAAACATCTCTTCCTTGACCGGGATCTTATCACGGCACTGAAACACGAATATGTGGGACCTGGCAGCCATGGACAGGACCGGGTACTATGGTTCACCGACACCATTAACGACCTGAACGGGGTTGCGGTGAGCCTTTCCAACTACATGCAGAGCGCCCTTGACCGGGATTGCAACGCCACCTTTGTTGTCTGCCTGCCGGATGACAAGGCCAGGGATCTGCTGCCCAACACCCTGAACCTTAACTCGATTTTTTGCCACAGTCCCGACTTTTACGCAAGCTATACCCTGCACATTCCCTCCCTGCTCAATTCTGTTGAACAGATCTACAAACAGAGACCCGAACGAATTATCATATCAACCCCCGGCCCGGTGGGCCTTCTCGGCCTTCTCATGTCAAAGCTAATGGGTGTCCCGGTTTCTGGGATTTTTCATACCGATTTTGCCGCCCAGGCCGGGTTCATGTTCGATGATGAGATCGTTGCAGATGTCATTAATGAGTACACCCGGTGGTTTTACGCCTGTGTCGATGAGATCAGGGTTCCTACGAGGGCATACATGGAGATTCTTGAATCCCAGGGATACGACCACTGCAAGATGAGGCTGCTCAAGCGGGGCATCGATATCCGGCCACCCCGATTTTCCGACATGGAGAAAAGGGCATTCATGGGGCTCCATAAGATTCCCCGGGGATTTACCCTGCTGTGGGCGGGCCGGGTCAGCCGGGACAAAAACCTTTATTTCCTTGTGGATATTTACAGGCAGGTTGCAGCGGCTAGAAGTGACGTCAACCTGGTGATCTGCGGGGATGGTCCCGACCTTGGGGAGGTGAAGCAGCTGCTTCAAGGTTTTGAACGGGTGGTATTCACCGGCTGCATCCCCCATGGCAGAATGCTTGAGTTTTATACCTGTGCAGACCTGTTCGTGTTTCCGAGCACCACTGACACCTTTGGCATGGTGGTGTTCGAGGCCCAGGCCTGCGGCCTTGCCGCCATGGTCTCCGATGTGGGCGGTCCCCAGGAGATCGTTGTGAACGGCAAGACCGGTTTTGTGCGACAGACCAAGGATTCCAGCGCCTGGAGCCGTCAGATCCTGGAACTTGTTAAGTTGAAGCAGAACAACCCCCAGGCCTTTGACCGCATGGGCATGCATGCAGCAGAACATATCCGGGTCAACTTCTCCTGGGACGAGGCCCTGGGCGATATCCTTGAAGGCGAGCAGCCTGAAGTTCGTCCTCTGGAAGCCTACCCTCCATTGCAAGTTCCCAGGCAAAGCGAGACTGCCCGGGCCGTGGCATAATTCTGACCAACCTCTTGAACAAGGATCCATTTCTATTATGAACAAACAGCTAAACCTGTTGGGTGAGTCCTGCCTGGGGATTAACGATTCGGCCCATCCCCGGAAATCCGAAAAAAAGACGCTCCTCCATGGGGATCCGGTATCCAGCGGGTTTGCAGAAGGCAGGGCCTATTTCCTGGGCAAACGGGTGAGTTTCGATCAGGTCGCCCAGGAAACAGGCGAGGATATACCGACCGAAATAGCCCGTCTTGAGACGGCATTTCTGAAATCAGAGGCCGAGGTGCAAAGCCTTGTGGGAGGGGCCCGGGATCTGTCTCCCCAGGATAAGGCCATCCTTGAAACCCATTTGATGGTGCTCCAGGACAATTTATTCATGAAACAGGTGAAAGACCATATCCAGGACGGGCTGACCGCAGAATATTCCCTGAAAAAAATCGTTTTAAAACATGTCGATTTTTTCCGGGGGCTTGATGATCCTTATTTCCAGGATAGGTGGGCCGATATCGAGGATATCGGCAAGCGTGTGCTCCATAACCTGTTCGGATTTCAAGGAACTATTACAACAAAGCTCAGGCAGCCAACGATCCTGGTGGCTTCGGATATTTCTCCTGTGGATATGGTGGCCCTGAAGCAGGTGAACCTGAAGGGGATCGTGCTGTCCAAGGGCGGAAAGACATCCCATGCAGTGATTCTGGCCAGGTCCTTTGAGATCCCCATGGTGATCGGTGTGACCGCAGCCCTGGATGCCATTAAACCCGAAGAACCCTTGATCCTGGACGGCAATTCAGGGCTGGTGTTCCGGAAACCCACCCGGAAAATCATTGATGCCTATGCCCAGCTCAAGGAGCATGGTGCCGCAAACCCCGTCGTGCCTTGTCAGGGGAAATAAAATGGGGATCTGCCAGGTGGCATCCGGTGAAACGGCGGGAAGGGCAACCACCCGTGGGCTATTGATTTGAACCCTTTCACGAATATGATGGTCCATGGGATTCCGAGTCGGTCGATTGTTGTAACTGGGGGACGACATGTACAATGTGTTGCCGGAGGAATCATACAGAACGATCCGGTTGAACCCCCTTTTACCGTTTAGAAACCTGGAAATTACGTCGGGGGAGATTGCTTTATTCCCGGAAAGCCGCTCCAGGGCGAAGACCTCAATGGCGTGATTCTGCTCCAGAACCTGGAATAGATTCTCTGCCAGGATACTGGTCAGGTTCTGCTGCTCCTGTTTCAAACCATGCAAAAGAGATGATTTGCTTTTATTCAGCTGGTTCAGGCTCAGGATCCATGCCAGCAAAATAACAATAAAACAGAACAGAAAAAGCACTGTTTGTAAAATTCGATGGTTGTTGTTCTTAAGATCTTTGGCAATACTTTTGGGAATCATTGAGGTCTGCGTCATGTCTTTATCTTGTGTATTCAAACATCTTTTAAGAAGTTCCCGTCATGCTGATGCCGGGTTTTTGTAAATCGTTTTTATCCATTATCGTTTGTTTTTTTGAGTAATAAATTCTTTCAGTAGCCGAACCACATCATTTTTCATACAAGGAATAAAATTTAACGCACCGGCGTTCTTGTGTCCCCCTCCTTCAACAAAAGAATCAGGAAGTTGCTCCATTAAAAAAACCTTTAGGGAATGAATAGAAAAATTTGCAGCAGTTGTAGCACGTATGGTTACCGCAGTATTCATAATACCTACTGTTATTAATGCCGTTTCACTGGTTTCCAACACATAGTTGTCATGGATCAGCCCAACCGCCCGCCCCGGCTTTGGGAAAAAACCAAAGCCGGGAAAGAATTTATCTATCTCGATTGTCTGAAGGACCAGATTGCCGAATTTTTCTTGAATTGCTCCCGCTTTTCCAATAGCAAGACCTTTTCTGTCCAGATCACGGATGTAGGGAGCCATGAGCGATACCAATTTGGTTTGTTTGTCCCGTGGTTCTCCAAAGAGCACCTCAATATATTCCCTCACCTCCATAAATCTCACCTTTGAGGATACATATTCAATAACAAGTCCAATATCAGAGAGTAATTCTCGATTATCTCCTTCCTTTTCCGCCATCGATAGATAGTTTAAAACAACCCTTTCATCAGTTAAATCTATCCTGTCGGCATATCCACTCATTGCCGCAATATGTGACATATTCTTGACATCATTATTGATATATCGGGCAAGTTCAACACAGAGCATCCCAGCCGACATGGCAGAGCCGTTTTCTCCCACCAGAAACGGATTGATATGGGTAAGCACCTCTTGGGAAATCACATCTTTATCAAAGCCATGATGGTCAACAACAATAAATTCAATGTTGTGGATTCGGGCCTGTTTGATAGCCATTAAATCGGCCTCGCACGAGCCATTGTCGGCAATAATGATGAGCGGCATTCTATTGGAGAATTTTGCAGCGTTACGAAGCGAGTTTGAAGTATCCCTGATTGAATCATCTATTTCATAATACGGAGCCTGGCAGGGAGCCCGCAGAAAAAACTCCCACTGTGCCTTTGGGGTATGATGCTGCTTAACGATCAAAGGAACAATCGACTGTTCTAAAGCAAAACCGGCCGAGTAGCCATCACAGTCATTGTGATGTCTTACTATAATCGGTCGCTCCTGAACGATGGCAAGTTTTATCTGCTGTGCAGCCAGAATGAAGCGATTTTTAAGTTTATCCAGGATTCTGTTGTCTACTAGAAATCCGATATCCTTTACCTTGATGCCGTCTATCTCAAGTCTCTTTATTTCCTGTTTCAATAGGTCTTTTTCTTGTTCATTCAGGATTTCAATTGATCTGATTTCACCTTCCAATACGCCCTTATATGAACCCACCTTGATTAATGCGGTAACAAATGAACCCTCGTCAATCTCCGGGTATGCCCGCTGCCCTGGTTTAACAAAATCCTTTATTGTAATATTTCCAGTTCCATCGGATATGCTGAAGATTGTAGGTCCACCGGTTTGAACAATTTTGTTAATCACTCCTTTCAAGTTAGCTTTTCGTATAGATGTATTGATATCTTTGATTTGCATTGCTTTGATGTCTTGAGATTCATCTTGTTCTTTTTTTAAATTCATCTGTTTTCCTCATTTGTTCATTTTTCGGAAGTCCGGGGGAATGCGCCCGTTAAAGTAGTCACAGGCATTGTAGTCGCTTAGATCCCCGGCCCACATTTTCAAGTGTTGCGGGTCCTGCCGGATTTTCCGACTAAAACCTAAGGGGTAGGTAAACAAACCCAGTACCAGGGCCATGAGTTCAGGCTCTTTACCCATACTGGGTGTCGTGGGATATGAAACAAGACAAATTAGACGAATTTTATCTTACCATACCCTATAATTGTTAGAATTGTGTTAAAAAGTACATTCGTGTTTAAAAACCCATTCGCCAATGATGGTTAGCCCCTTGATTGTTGACTATGAAGGGTGTCATAAATTTTTATACCGCCCAGACGGCTGTCCTGACGAAAACGGAATCGTCGGGGGGGGGCTGCCCCGGATCTCCTTATAAATATTAAGAAAATATTTCGCTTTGATTAAGGTTGTGTTAGAGTGCCTGCATTTATTATTCATGATTCTGTCAACAAAGGGATTCAGGGCAATCGATGAATCAAAAACACATGACCTTAAATTCCATCTCAATGATGGAGGCTGTTCAAGAATTCAGAAACGCCTCGAACTCTCGGTATGGATTTTATCATATTGCGCCATTTTATTACCTCTTTTTACTGCTGTTTATGTTTTATACGCCGGTAACCCTGATCTGGCTGAAAATTATTCCATTTGAATACCGTTTTTATGCATGTTTCGGCATTTTGGCAGGGTTTATTTGTTTTTGCTGCCGCAGGCACTACAACAGCCGTGAATTGGGGTTTCGAACCGACAATCTGATGCGTTCCCTGGGTTGGAATTTCATATTTTGTGTTGTGGGGGCCATCGGGTTGTACATCACCCATAAAGCCGGTTTTTTAAGGCCTGTAACCCATAATCACCTTTCCCAGATGTATATCTTTTATATTTTTTTTCTTGGGCCTGTTCAGGAGCTGTTTTTCAGAGGCGTTCTCTTTGCAGAAATGAAACGGATTCCAAACGTTGATCACAGATGGATTTTACGGGTATCCACCTTTTCCTTTTGCTTTCTCCATGTCATTTACGGACACCCGCCATTGCTTATTATTGCATTGATAAGCGGATTGGCATGGGGAGTCATATTCACAAAATGCCACAATATCTGGGGGATCACACTCTCCCATTCCCTGCTCGGTGCTCTGGCAATGTATCTCGGCGTAATTTAAATCCCCACCGCTTTTTCACCCTGTGCACCAAGATTGTTTACATGGCGCACCCATCCGAATCGAACGTCCCACCGAGAAATTTACTTATCCCTGACCCATCGTTTTTGTGGAGCCTTCCGGCCGTGGTAAAAGCACCCTGCTCAGACTCCTGGCCACCAGGCCCACCCAGGGTGCGCTTATAGGCGATGATTTTACCGCAGCTCTTATTCAGGACGAGATGGGGGTTATTGAGAAGCATTGATTCTTTTCCGGACCGCAGACGGTGTCAGGACAAAAGAACCTACCAGTGCGGTGAACGGACCCACCATGACAAGTCCGATACTGCCGATAAGGGTCTTCATGATTTCAGCAGCTACATAAATCAGGTTGAACATGCTGAGGACAGGTACTCCCTGGGCCATAAACGCCATTAAAAGGGTTACGTAACCGCCGGAATAGGCAAACAAAAGCGTGGTCGTCATGGTGCCTACAACCGTTCTGGAAATCCGGAGGCCAGAAAAAAACAGGTCTTTTCTACCTAAAGTTGGTTTTTTTTTGATCAGCTCATCCATGCTGGCGGCAACATCCATGGCAAGGTCCATGACCGCACCCGAAGCGCAGATAAAAATACCTGCAATGAAAACGCCGGTCATATCCAGATGACCGTAGCCGGAATATAGAAGTGTCTCGGCAAACGGCATGATCGCACCGTGAAGGTTTAATTCCGGGGTAAAATAAAGGGAGAGAAAGCAGGATGTCAGAACTCCCAGGATTGCGCCGGCAAAAGCAGCAAAACCTTTTGTATTGACGCCGGCGACCAGGAAAATAATGATTGAACAGAGCAGGATAATAACTGCAAATGCGGTACTGACAGGCGGATAGCCGTTTAAGAAAGCCGGGATAAGCAGTTTCCAGATGATCAAGGCTGAAATGATAAAAGAAAAAAACGAACGGGCCCCGGTCCAGCCGCCGAAAAGGATCAGACCGGCTGTAAAAATCGCAAATAAAAAAATCAGGCTGTTGATGCGGTAATGGGCCTGGGGGTTGACAAATACAATATTTTGATTTTCATCCAGGGACAGGACTACAAGGGCAGTATCTCCTTTTTTGAACAGCTTGTCCCTGTCCATCTGCCCCATGAGCTGGTTACCGGCTTTAAGCGTTCTGCCCTTGAATTTTCCTGAAATCAATTGAAGAACAACGGTTTGGGTCCCTTTTTTAACCATTCCGTATTGAAGAATATCTGAATTGTCTGCATCCATGATTTTTCCTTTGCATCGAATCGCTTTTTCACCCGTTTTGTAATAAGGGTTGGGAAGAAACGACAAAATAGTGCAGATAATCATCAGGATGAGTAAAATTGGGATATTTTCTTTAAAGCCAAGTTTGTTAAACATGATTTGTCGCCCTTTTTTCTATAACCGGCATGGCCGGAGCATGGGATCTGCTCTGGCCACAACGAAATTTGAAACTCCGCCATTGGTGATGCTTCGGGGGAGTTTCTTATAACCCACATGTCCTAGCGGACACAACGAAATATGAAACACGATGATACAGGGCAGGCGATAGTACCATTCCGCCCCCTTTGGTTACCCTGACCGGAACGGTAAACGTCGGGGGGATTTCTGCCCTTCCAGACTAAAGCGCAGGAACTGCGGGCTAAAGTCCTCAAACAGCCTGCGCTTCTTAACGCCTGGAAGGGCAAAAATCCTATCCCCTTTGGCTTACAATGTTCCGATCAGGGAAACCAAAGAGGGCTCGAAAGTCGAGACTTTCACAATGATGTTTCGACATGCGTTTCATATAAAATAATTATGCAGCCGATATCCACAAAAAGTGCGGATATCGGCTGTCGTAAAAGAACCATGAATTTTAAATTAACGGCGCTAAATTCCGGCAATCTGTTTTTTAAAATCAATACCCATGACCGACATGATCTTTTTTGCAATATCGGTGTTGTCATAGGCACCGTTAAACAGATTAGATCCGACCCCGATGGCGGATGTGCTGACCGGAACGCCGGTGTGCTTGTACGAGGTCCATCCAAGTCCTGCTTTCTGGCTCATGATATGGGTCAGGGTAACCGTCAATGGATCATATCCACCGTAAAGAATATAATTGTCCGGTTTATTGAGACTTTCTTTTGTCCCTGACATGGTCATGTGGAAGGCTGTTTTGATTTTTTCAAGTTCATGGGGCTTGACAGCCATGATGTCGGATCCCTGGACCGGGGAAAATTTCAGGCCGAAATATTTTTCAATGAAGGGTTGAAAGGAGTCAAAGTCAGGTGAGGCACCGCTTTGAGCTTTATATGTTTTGACCATGTCATCGGAAAATTTCTGGAAGGATACTTTTTGGTTTTTCAGGACGTCAAAGTGAGAGGCGTATTGGGTGCCGGAAAATCCAAGGGTCAAACCGCCGCACTCGTGATCGCCGGTGATCACAATAAGGGTCTCTTGTTTATGGGTTTGATAAAAATCAAAGGCAACCTGTACTGCGTTGTCAAAGGCAATATTATTGGTGATAGAGGCTGTGGCATCGTTGGCATGGCAGGCCCAGTCAATTTTGCCGCCCTCTACCATGAGAAAAAAACCGTTTGGGTTGTCTATAAGCTCCACAGCTTTCTGAGTAAACTGGGCAAGAGTGATGTCCTTCTCACCCATATCCATGGCATATGGCAGGGCACCGCCGTCCTGGAGCCATTCATTATAGGCGATGATTTTACCGCTGCTCTTATTCAGGCCGAGAAAATTATCTTTGTTGTCAATAATGGTATAGCCGTTTTCCCTTGCCATTTTTAAGGCATCTCCCAGGGGTTGTTCAGATTTATTTCCGGTCGGGTCCATTAAACCTCCACCGCCGAAAAAGTCAAACCCGCTTTCGGCAAGGGCCACGTCTATCTCGTGGGCCATTTTCCGATGCTTCACATGGCTATAAAATGCAGCAGGCGTTGCATGGTCAATGGACACGCTTGAGATGATGCCGACCTTTTTCCCCCTCTGCTTTGCCATTTCCGCAATGGTGGACAATTTTTTCAACTCTGCATCCACCCCGATATAATTGATATTGGTTTTTACCCCTGTGGCAAGGGCTGTGGCCGATGCGGCAGAACCGGTGATAAAGCGGTTATTGGCATGGGTGGTGGTAATTCCCTGGGCGGGAAAGGTGTCCATAAGCAGTTTTTTCCCAAGATAGGCCTGGGTTGCCATTCTCTGGGGAATACCAAGTCCGTCTCCCACCAGGAAAAAGACATATTTAGCCGGTTTTCCCGTATAATGATTTGATGTATCTGCAAAGGATATTTTTACAAACAGCAGGCAGGATAAGATCAAGACCACGGCAAAATAGTATTTGTTCCGGTTAATTAAAACGATTTTTTGCATTATTAATCTCCTTCTCTTATGATGTTTTGGATACTATCGCCAGCTTTCCCTGAAGCATTTGTTCGATAGTATCTTGGATCTTGGATAGTACCCAGAACATATTAGGATCGGATTTGAGCTTGAACATATTCAGGTTAGAACCTTGGTCGAGATTAAACCTTTCCATCAAATCAAACAAAGATTTAGCACCCGGATAATATTTTAAAAATATTTCCATGGGATAGTTGGGCTGTCGGATCAATCACCTTAAAAAAAGGAAGAGGTTAGTTCATAAAATGACAGCTCAATTAAAACTTGTTGACAACATGGTCGGCAGTTCAGATCCTCGTCGGGACCTTGGCTATCTTCTGGAAACGATGGAAATAGATACCGGGTCAACCGATGCATTTGCCGCATCATTACCCTTTTCAGCAAGGGATGTCACTGCCGGTACGGAAAACGAATTCCAGGCCGTGGTTCTTGGAAAGAGGAAGGATCTGGATCTTGCCATCACCATCGAAGAATCCAACTACTATAAAAACATCGTTCGAAGGGCTGCCTCCGGGGATATGTCCCGGAAAAAAAAGCTTGGCCTTGAACGTTACCTGAATCAGAAGACTGATGACGTCTGGGAAAACAGCTGGGTCCGGTTCCCGAGACGTACCCTCAATACCTTTGCAAATCATATCTTTAATGCAGACCTTAAATCGGACAAGACAATACCGGATTCTGGGAATCGATCCGATGCCGCAGATTTTACGTTCATGAAAGATGACGAGGAATTTATTCGTATTCCCGTCAGCTATGTATTGAAGCTTGCCCTTGCAAATGCCATTGGCTCGGATATCGGCTCGGATAAAACCTGTCATCCCATGGTGCGAATTACCGGTGAAAAAATGATGGCTCATTTTTTAAATGACAACACCTCTCCTGAAATTTTTTCCTTTTACCCGGTACGAACCAATGGTTCAGACTCCGTTGGCTGTGAAATGGCCAAGGAGACCCTGATCCGGTTTTTGTTTACCCAGATTCTGGTCGCCTATGCCCAAGACACCTTTTGCCTGAAGGAGCATGGTCAGCAGATTCGGATTTTCTTTTCTTCCTCACCGCCATTAATGCAGAAAAAACTCAACGACAGCATTTCAGACGCTTTTTATCGATCCCTTTTCATGAGCCCCTGTTTGTCGGGGTGGGCCAGGGGCCAGGAAAAGCATGATTACATGAAGCTGTGTCATAAGGTTCTCTCCAGAAGTCAGATCAATGCAATATCAAAGCTCAAGGAGGCAGGTATCATCACGTCAAACCTGGTGGTGCTGCCCAGCAATTCCAACATCAGTCTTGCCAACAACGGCACCCATATCAGCATGGGAAGTCTTAAGCTCGGGCGTTTGTTAAAGGATCCTGCCTCGGGTTTTTCAGCGTTCCATGAAAAGCACCTGGGAGACCTTGTCATAAAAATTACAGAGCATTTTCTCTGTCTTTTCCCCGGCACCTACAGCGCTTCGCCACTGCGGCTTGATTTTGAGGATTTTCATCCGGAAAAGGTCCTGGGCTTTTTACCCCACGAGGTCGATTATACCCACCTTCGAATGATCTGGAGACGGTGGAAACGCAAGGCCGATATCAACATCCTGGGCCGTGCAGTCACCCCCTTCGGACCGGTATGGCTGGATCGGATGATCGGTCGCAGCTTTGGGCTTAAGGGCGATTGTATTCCAGATGCCAGACTGATTGACTATTTTGCTTCCCTCATGAGTACGGACCAGAGCCCCGCCCTGAGCGGAATTCAGGGCAATGGAGAACAATTAAAAAAAGATCTGGCCCAGATGGGAGTTTTTGATGAACAAATGCCCATGTATCAGCTTGTCAGAAACAGGCAATACTCTGAAATGGGATACAGCGGATTTGAGCACCGGTATTTCAGCATCTTTGAAAACCTGATGTCGGATATGGCCGGTGCCTTGGATCTGCAAAATCTGATAACGGTTTTGGCCTACTACTATATCTTTACCGGAGAGGTAACCCATTCCACAATTCCAGACACTCCGGATGTTGAAAGTGAGCGACGGCAGATTTTTTTCTGCACGGCAATCAATTTACCCACCTGTTATGTCAAAACCCGAATGAAAAACCTATTCCTGGGACAGATTGTTTCAAAAATAACAAAAACCAGGGCGAGTAAAAGGTATCCCGGATATACGCGCATCCGGTTGATTGATTATAAGAAAGCCCTTATTCAAATGTTGAAAAAAGATGGACAGGAACTCATCCAGGGCGCGTCGGTAAAAGGGATGCTTCAGGACCTTGAATCAAGGATTCTTTATCCGGAGGTTTTTTCAGCCGGTGGACGACTCACCCAGGGGATACTTAAAGCAGACAAGAAAAAAAATCCCATGGAATTCAAGGGCGAGGTCTTTAATAAAAAAGCCGAGGGTTATTATATTGACGGGCTGAGAAAAAAACAGATCAAAGAGGGATTTGTTGTTCTTGAGCAGGAACTCCGGCAGATGGATTTTTGGGCAGGCTTCAATCAATCCGGCCACGGAAAGGCCATGGGAGACATTCTCGGGGAACAGCCGCTCAATTCGTTTATAGCAGAGGTTAAACAGCTTTTTTTTGAAGATCGACTCCCTCCTGAATCGGCAAAAAAAATGCTGTTTCTGATTATTCTCCATGTGAACAAAGAAACCAGAGCATTTGGCAACATCTAAATCTAAGATTTAAGACAGGCTGAAATGAAACTTTCCACCCACCAGTATATTCGAAGAAAAACCGCATCCATCGAGACCGAACGTCTTGTGGGTGATCCAATTATTTCCCTCCTTTATTCCCGTATTCGGGAAAATGCGCCTTTTCTCTTTAATCAGTTTGTGTCAAAACGCACATCTTCATTGCTGGGCTTTCTAAATTATGATCTTGATTGTTGGCGTTTTTTTCTGTCCAACCTGGGATTGGCGGACAAAAATCCTCCCATTGAACGAATTCTCAACGATCTGAAAATCAACCCGGATGAAATCTGGGGCCGAATCGAAGCCCTTGACACCCATCGAAAAATATTTGAACGTAAGATCCGTTACTGGGAGTGCAGACCTCTCCAAGGCTCTCCATCCGCTGTGGTCTCCCCGGCGGATTCAAGGATATTGACCGGTTCTTTTTCCGCCCAGAAAATGGTGTTTATCAAGGAGACTTTTTTCTCCTATAACGAGTTGATCGGATCGGATAAGCTTAAATGGTTAAAGGCTTTTTCCCAGGGCGATTATGCCGTTTTCCGGCTGACACCCGACAAATACCATTACAATCATTCACCGGTTTCAGGCAGGGTTGCAGACACCTACGAAATTGACGGCCTCTACCATTCCTGCAACCCCAATGCCGTGGTGCAGTCCGTCACTCCTTTTTCCAAAAACAGACGGTGCGTAACGGTTATTGACACGGATGTGGACAAGGGAACCGGGGTGGGACGGGTGGCCATGGTGGAAATTGTGGCGTTGATGATCGGCAGAATAGATCAATGCTACAGTGCCCATGGCTATGCGTCTCCCCTACCCTTGAAAAAGGGTGATTTTATTGAGAAAGGACAGCCCAAAAGCCTGTTTGCCCCGGGCAGTTCCACAACTGTGCTGATATTTGAAAAAAACAGGATTCGATTTTCCAGTGACCTTTTGGAAAACCAGAACAGAACAGATGTCAAAAGCCGTTTTGCCCAAGGCTTTGGAAGGCCTTTGGTGGAAACCGATCTTAACGTAAGGGAAACAATAGGAAGGGCGATTTAATGGACCAGATTATTTTTATCGGTATTACAGCTGTTTTAATCTTTTTGACCATTGCCTGGGGAGGTAAAATCCTTCCCCGGGAGAAATGGCAAATATTGGCGACCCTTCCCCTGGAAAAGGATGAGAACGGTAGATGGAGGGGGTTGAATCTGACCTATTATGGTCTTTTCAGCGCCAATGCCTATACCTTTGCCGTGGTCATCTTCCTTTTACTGACCGTTTCTGCCGGCATCCCTGTTCAGGGAATTTGCATTTTCATCCTTGCACTGCTTGGGGTGTGTATGCCTGCGGCGAAAATCATTGCGAAAATTGTGGAAAAAAAGAGTGGCACCTTGACTGTGGGGGGGGCGGTATTTGCCGGGTCCCTTGTGGCTCCATGGCTGATATTCCTGATCAACTTGATTCCCGGCCTGGTCCCAGGCCGGACAGATGGGTTTAATCTGAATGTCACCGTTATTTTGTCGGCAATGTGTATCGCCTATGCATATGGCGAAGGGCTTGGCCGCCTGGCATGCATCAGTTTCGGCTGCTGCTATGGAAAACCCGTCGATCAATGCCGCCCCTGGGTGCAAAAGCTGTTCGGTCATTTTTATCTGGTTTTTTTCGGTAAAACAAAAAAAATAGCCTATGCCTCTGGATTGGAAGGGGAAAAAGTCATTCCGATCCAGATCATCACTGCGATTCTTTATTCCACGGCAGCCCTTGTGGGAACATGGTTGTACATGAACGGCTATTTTGCCGCAGCCCTCATGGAAACCATGGTGGTGACACAGGTTTGGAGAATCCTCTCTGAATTTTTTCGGGCGGATTTCAGGGGCTGTTTCAAGATTACTCCCTATCAGGTCATGGCGGCAGGTTCCCTGGCCTATATCCTGGTCGTTCTCCTTTTTTTCTCTCCGGCCCGGGAAACCCTGGTTCACATTGAAGCAGGCTTTAGAGAACTCAGGTCCCCCTGGGTGATGATTTTTGTGGAGGTTATCTGGGTTCTGACCTTTCTTTATACCGGGAGAAGTTCTGTTACCGGTGCACAAATTTTATTCCATGTTGAAAAAGGCAAGATCTGATGAATCTGCCCCTTGGTTCAAAAACATGCATCCCTGCCATGGCATTTCTCTGGACATATGCCGTTTTTAAATTTCTGGTGGGCTTTAATGTACTCCGGGCATATGGTATCAACCCTTGGATATTTTTATTTCTGGATACGGTGACTGTGCCGACCTACATCATTGGCTGGAGCCGTCTGATTGCTTCAATGGGAGAAAAAAACCAGGCGTTTAGAACCGTTTTAAAATGGAGCGTCGTTACCTTTGTGTCAAGTACGCTTCCTTATCTTTATGCCGCCTGGGCCGGACGACAGTCCCATTCAAAACAGGTGTGGTTTATTTTGATTATGATCCTGATTGTCATCCTGGTCGGTCAGTTGCAAAAATTATGGCGCACCAAATTGTCAGGATAGTCACTCCCCCATGAACTATACGTTTCAGCTATAGGGGAGTGTCTCTCGCCCACCAAAGCATTGCAACAGATGCGCTTCATCATTCGTTGTGGCCGGGAACCACACCTCGCTCCGGCCGTGCTGGTTATACGCAAGTTGTTCCGATGTCCCCGGACAGAATGGTTTTGTTTTTTTCGTAGCTGAAATTTTTGATACATATTTCAGCGGCCGACAACCCATTGTATTGGTTGGAGAAATTGAATCTATAATCCGGACAGGGAGTTGGGTGTGGTGAGCGCTCGAGCATTTCCTGGGTCTCTACAGCAAGAGTTGCCCAGGGCAATACTTCCAACCTGTTTAAGCCGATTCTGTTGCCGGAGAGGAGACAATACCCGAAATTTCCCTCATCAATACGTTCCAGGGCCAGCATAACCTGTTTGAGTTTCTTGTGGTAATGGTTCAGTTTAGTTAGCTGCATGGCCATCTTGGTCTCAAAGAAGCTTAAATCACCGGGATCCGATGTCCCAATACTCTGCACCCCTGCCCTGTGATGGGCTGTTACCATGTTCAGATCTTCAAGTTCCATGAGTAGACGTTCCCTGAAATACTGCAGTTGCCTTTGGTTCATGTAGACCTCTTTGTCAGAAGGGGTATAATGTTCCACCTTTTCACACAGCATAAGTCACCTCCAGTTGTCTGTTGGCTGAAGATCGAAAACGGTTAACCCGTTCCTTCAGCGATTTATGGATGATAATTTATCTGGTATGAATTAGGATATTATTACGGCAGGATTAAGATTTAATGGGTCTTTGATCCCATGAGTCAACCATCTCTGGGGTTGGAACACGATTTCCAGCCGTCGTTTGGCCACCGGTTCCCGGGTCACATCCCGACCGCTCAGCCGGATCGATCCGGCGTTGGGATGATCGAGCCCGGCAATGATCCGTAAAAGCGTTGTTTCTCTCCATCTGCTGGGCCCAGAATCGAAACGAACCCTCCCTTTTTAAACACCATGTTCACATGGTTCAGGGACAAATTCACCAAAGGTTTTGGGGAATAAACCTGGACGGACTGTCTGGAGCGTTTACTGAATCAGGAACTTTGCACTATTCCGGGTCCCGGATGGCCACATCCAGGCTCACCATGGTGTCATTGTCAAAGATGAAGCGGCCGTCCATCTGCTTGCCCCGCAGCACCTGGGGAAGCCAGTAAAAATCATCCTCCCACATGCGGTTCAGGGGCATTTTGTCCACATGGCACCAGAAGGGGTCGGCCTCGTCCGTCTCGATCATGTCACCGGTAAAGGCTGTTGCCGTATACACAAATCCCTCCATGCGAAGGCCGTCCAGAAACTGAAAGTACAGCTTGCCCCTGAGTTCAAGTCCCTTTGGGGTGAGCCCCACCTCTTCCTGGCATTCCCTGACGGCGGCCTGTTCCGGGGTCTCGCCTGCTTCAATGTGGCCCCCGGGTGCATTGACCTTGCCAGCTCCAAGTCCTCTTTTTTTGTGGATCAACAGCACCTGGTTGTTCTGGTGAATGTAGACAATAACGGCCCGGACACCCGGCACCCACTCTTCCCAGTTGATTTCTTTAACGCTTCTTATGGTTTCCATGGAAAAGGTTTTAAGCCAATCTGGGATTTTCATCAAGGGCTTAAATTGTCCTTGACATAAAATATACCGATTGGTATTTGATCAAATCATGAAATCTAAAGATACGAGCAAGGCCCGCCAGACAAGGCAGTTCATCATTGAAAAGGCAGCGCCTGTTTTTAATAAAAAGGGGGTTTCGGGCACCTCCCTGTCCGACCTTACCCGGGCAACGGGCCTGACCAAGGGTAGCATCTACGGCAACTTCAAGGACAAGGATGAGGTTGCCGTGTGCGTATTCCAGTACAATGTGGACAAGCTGGTCAACTCACTGTTCAGGGAGATGGACAAAGAAACTTCGCCCGTGGAAATGCTCCTGGCCCTTCCAAGGGCCTATGGCAAACGTTATCGCCAGATCATTGACTATGGCGGATGCCCCATCCTGAATACGGCCACGGAGGCCGATGACACCCACGAGGCCCTCTGCCGCCTCACGGTTGAGGCCATTGAGCGCCTCAAGCAGCGGATCGCTTCCATTGCGGCCATGGGGATCGAACAGGGAACCATACAGGATCACACCGATCCTGATGCCATGGCCAACATTATCCTGGCCCTGATCGAAGGGGGAAGCATGCTCGCCAAGGTGACCAAACAGGACTATTACATGACCGATTCCCTGGAGCAGATACGGGCCATCATTCTCTCCAGGTCTAATCTTACCACGGCAACGGCTGACAAAGACAATGTCTTACATCCAAGGAGAACAAAATGAGAGATCCCCTGCTGACACCCATCAAGATCAACCACCTTGAAATCAAGAACCGAATTTACATGCCGGCCATGCACCTTGGCATGGCTGAAGATTACCAGGTAACAGACCAGCTTGTCGCATTTTACAAGGAAAGGGCAGCAGGCGGGGCCGGTATGATTTGCGTGGGGTATGCAACCGTGGATGACCGGTCAGGATCCACCCTGAACATCGGCGCCCACAGGGACGCGTATCTCCCCGGGTTGAAGCGTCTGGCCACCACCATCAAGGAAAACGGTGCCGGATCCTGCTGTCAGCTCAACCATGCCGGCCGTTACAACTTTTCGTTTTTTATTGATGGAAAACAGCCCGTGGCACCTTCTGCCATTGCCTCCAACCTCACCCGGGAAATGCCAAAGACCCTGGAAATCAACGAGATCAAGGAGATCGTTGCAAGTTTTGCTGCGGCTGCCGGCCGTGTAAAGGCCGCAGGGTTTGATGCCGTGGAGATCTTGAGCGGCACAGGCTATCTGATCAGCGAATTTCTCTCACCGTTGACCAATAAACGGGAGGATGAATATGGGGGAAGCCTCAATAATCGCATGCGGTTCGGCCTTGAGGTCATGGCGGCCATCAGGGCCGAGGTGGGACCGGACTATCCCATAATCGTGCGCATGAACGGCAACGATTTCATGCCCCAGGGCCAGGGAAGAAAAGAACTCCAGGCGTATGCAAAGGCCCTGGTTGACCAGGCAGGAGTGGATGCCCTGTGTATCAATGTGGGCTGGCACGAGGCCCGGATTCCCCAGATCACGGCCCAGGTGCCCAGGGGAACCTTTGCCTACCTCGCCCGGGGCATCAAGGAGGTGGTTAATGTGCCTGTGATTTCAAGCCACCGCATCAATGATTCTGAAACGGCAAGGGAGGCTATCAGCGACGGCATGTGCGACATGGTGGCCATGGGCCGGAGCCTGATTGCAGACCCCATGCTGCCCATGAAGGTGAAAGAGGGCAGGGAGAACCAGATCATCCACTGCATTGCCTGTGCCCAGGGCTGTTTTGACAACCTGTTCAAGCTCAAACATGTGGAGTGTCTGTGCAACCCCAGGGCTGGCCATGAGCTGACCCATACTGTCGATCGAACCGGGACCGCTAAAAAGGTGATGGTTATCGGCGGGGGGGCCGCAGGTATGAACGCCGCCATCACGGCCTGTGACCGGGGCCATGCCGTGGCCCTCTATGACGGCTTAGACCGGCTCGGGGGCCAGCTTTACCTTGCTGCTGCCCCTCCGGGAAGGGAAGAATTTGCCGCCCTTGCCCGGGATCTTGCCGTCCAGGTGGAAATCCGTGACATTGATGTTCATCTTAATACGACCGTGGACAAGGCCCTGATTGAGGCGATTGCTCCGGATCATATCATTCTTGCAACGGGAGCATTGCCCATGACCCCGCCCATCCCCGGAATTGAGCTCAGCCATGTGATTGATGCCTGGGATCTTCTGTTGAAAAAGGCCCATGCCGGACAACGGGTGGTGGTGATTGGCGGCGGTGCCGTGGGTGTTGAAACCGCCCTTTTTCTGGCTGAAAAGGGAACCCTTTCCCCTGAAGCCTTGAAATTTCTTTTGATCAATAAGGCTGAACCCGCCGAGGATCTTGCTGAAATGTGCATCCGGGGAACCAAAAAGATCACCATTCTTGAGATGCTTGACAAGGTGGGTAAGGATTTTGGAAAGAGCACCAAATGGACCATGCTCCAGGATCTGGGGCGGTTCGGCATAGAATCAAGAACAGGAGCCCGAGCCCTTGAGATCACGGCCACTTGCGTCAGGATTGAAACAGCCCAGGGCATTGAAACCATTGAAGCCGACACGGTGGTTGTTGCGGCAGGGGCCAGATCCAAAGCCGAACTTGCCCCTGTGATTAAGGAGACGGGTATACCCTTTGCCATTATCGGGGATGCACGGCAGATCGGCATGGCGTTTGACGCGGTTCACCAGGGATTTGAGGCGGCTACGGCTATTTAAGGGGGAAAGATGTTTGCTTTTGAAACAACCACCATCAATACAATGACCCTGGCCAACCGTTTTGTCCGGTCGGCCACCTGGGAGGGCATGGCAGCAGACGACGGATCTGTTACGCCCCGGCTGGTTAAAACCATGGAAGACCTTGCCCTGGGGGGTGTGGGCCTCATCATTACGGGCCACGCCAATGTGGTTGTCCAGGGCCAGGCCGGACCCTGGCAGCTGGGCATTTATTCCGACGATCACATCGACGGGCTCAAAACCATGACCGACGCCGTGCACAGGGCAGGGGGCAAGATCGTTGTCCAGCTTGCCCATGCCGGTAATTTTGCCGCAGAAAAATTGTCCAACATGGCTCCCTGTGTGCCGTCCGTGTACGAGGGCCTTGGAAAAACGCCCCGCCATGAACTGACCCTGGGCGATATCAGTGACCTTGTGCAGGCCTTTGCCGATGGTGCTTTAAGGGCCAGAAAATCAGGGTTTGACGGGGTTCAGCTTCATTCGGCCCATGGCTACCTGTTAAGTCAATTTCTTTCCCCTGAATTTAACCGCCGCACCGATGCATACGGTGGCACCATTGAAAATCGGTCCAGGATTCACATGGAGATCCTGAAGGCGATCCGCAGGGCCGTGGGTGATGATTTTCCCGTGCTGATCAAGATTAACTGCCAGGATTTCCAGGAAAATGGACTGGCCCTTGAGGATACCGTCTGGGTGTGCAAACAGCTTGCCGACAACGGCATGGACGCCATTGAGCTCAGCGGTGGAATGCTCACCGGCGGAAAACTTTCCCCCAGCCGGGTGGGTATCAATTCACCTGACAAGGAGGCCTATTTCAGGCAAGAGGCCGCAGCCGTCAAGGGTGCCATCAACATTCCCCTGATCCTGGTGGGGGGGATTCGATCCCTTGAAGTTGCCCAGGAACTTGTGGCGACGAAAAGAGCAGACTATCTTTCCATGTGCCGGCCGTTGATCCGGGAACCTGGCCTTGTCAACCGGTGGAAATCCGGTGACATCCGGCCTGCAACCTGCCTGTCAGACAATCTCTGCTTCAGGCCTGCCATGGCCGGCAAGGGCGTCCATTGCGTGGTGGACGAGCGGGAACGGAAAAAAGGATAATCCCTTGAACCTGGGAGCGTTGATGACCCTTTGCTGCTCAAGTTCAGCAAAGGGTCATCTAGTGTCATCCCTGCACCATTTTTTTACATCAGGGCTCGGTTGATCACCAGGTGGCACAGAATGCTTGCCCCGTATCCAAGGGCAATCACCGGGGTCCATTTCAGATGGGCGCCAAAGGTATAGACTCCCCGGGCGGTTCCCATGAGGGCCACACCTGCAGCAGAGCCTATGGCAAGCATACTTCCGCCGGTTCCGGCCGTCAGGGTCACAAGGAGCCACTGGCCGTGGGGCATGGTGGGATCCATGGTTAAAACCGCATACATGACCGGGATATTGTCCACAATGGCTGACAGTACCCCCACCAGCACATTGGCCCAGGTGGCGCCAAGGTCCGTGTACATAAATTCAGAGACTTTTGCCAGGTAACCAAACTGGGAGAGCCCGCCCACACAGAGGATCACCCCGTAAAAGAACAGCAGGGTATCCCATTCGGCCCTGGAGATTTTTTTCATGATATCAAAGGGCGAAAAATCGCTGTTTCCGTTTCCGTTGCAGTCTTTGTCCCTGACCCCGAGAATCCCGTCATACTTGAGCGATCGGTTCTCATGGCGTTTGATATGGTAGGAGAAGAGCCCCAGAAAGCTCAGCCCGAACATCATGCCAGCGGCAGGGGGGAGGTGGAAAAAATTATGAAAGGACACGGCCGTCACAATGGTGGCAAGGAAGAGTCCCATGATGGTCCAGGCCCCGTACTTCATGGTTACATCCTGCTTCAGGGGAGCGGGCACACCCTTGTCCACAAACATACCCATGATCAGGGCCGGTACCAGCCAGTTGACCACGGAAGGTACGAGGATGGCAAAAAATTCGGTAAACGCGATTTTGCCTTTCTGCCATACCATGAGGGTGGTGATATCGCCAAAGGGAGAAAAGGCCCCGCCGGCATTGGCGGCAACAACGATGTTGATGCAGGCAATGGCGATGAAACGCTTGTTTTTACCGCCAACGGCCATGGCCACGGCTCCCATTAAAAGGGCCGTGGTCAGGTTGTCTGCCACAGGAGAGATGACAAAGGCAAGCCCCCCGGTTATCCAGAATATCTTTCTGAGGGAAAAGCCTTTGGAGACCAGCAAGGATCTGAGCCGCTGGAAAACGTTTCTTTCTTCCATGGCGTTGATATAGGTCATGGCGGCAAGGAGAAATAAAAACAGCTCTGCATATTCCAGCAGGCTTTCCTTGATGGCGTCATGGGCCGTGTGAGTGTCCCCGATGGCGGCATAGGCCATTGAGACAAGCAGCCAGATGGCGCCTGCGGCAAACAGAACCGGCTTGCTTTTTCTCAGGTGAATGCTGTTTTCCAGGGGTACCAGGGCATAGGCCCCGACAAAGATGATAACACCCAGATAACCGTACAGGGTGGAAGTAAGATCCATGATCATGGTCGGTTGAGTTTCCTTGTGTTTTTTGATGGATTATCTAAAGGCCCTATAAATCGGTCTACCATCATTTCCGATCGGGCGGTTTATGCCTGGGCCCAGGGGGCAATACCTGGGAAAAATCGTGGACCCTTTGACCTGTTTCATGGTAGGATTACCTGAAAATTTACAATCAGGGGACAGGCATATGAAGGCCGATAGTAATGGCAGGGATTGTTTCGGTCAAATAGATAATATCGTCAAAACCATTCGGAAAAAACGAATATAACCCATGGAATGGCTCAACTATCACCATCTTTTTTATTTCTGGATCGTCATGCGGGAGGGCAGTATTACCGCTGCCTGCAAGAAACTTACCCTTGCCCAGTCAACGGTGAGTGCCCAGATGGGCAAGCTTGAACAGTCCCTTGGCGGAAAATTGTTCAAACGCCAGGGCCGTTCCCTTGAGGCCACTGATCTTGGCCTGATGGTATTCCAATATGCCGATAGGATTTTTCCCCTGGGACGGGAGCTCATGGATCAGATCCACAACCGGCCCGTGGTCGGTCCCCTTTCCCTCAAAGTTGGCATTGTGGACCAGATCCCAAAGATAGTGGCCAGAAAACTCCTGGCACCTGCCCTGGGACTTGAGAAAAAGGTGCATCTGATCTGCCACGAGGGAAAAGAAGAAAAACTCCTGGGAGAGCTTGCCATTCATAGGCTGGATCTGGTCCTGTCCGACGCCCCCATTCGTTCGGACCTGAGCATCAAGGCCTACAACCATTTCCTGGGCCAGTGCGGGATTACTTTTTTTGCAGTGGACGAGATTGCCGACACTGTAACGGAAAACTTTCCCCATTCCCTGGACAAGGTTCCCATGCTTATGCCCATGGCCATGACCATGCTCCGGTCTGCCCTGGATCAATGGTTTGAAAGTCTTTCCATTCAGCCTTTGATTGTTGCGGAATTTGAGGACAACGCCCTTTTAAAAGTCTTTGGCCAGGCAGGAGACGGTGTTTTTGTTGCGCCCACCGTGATTGAATCTGAAATAAAGACCCAGTACCAGGTAAGGATCATTGGACGCTGCCCTTTTATCAAGGAGCGGTTTTATGCCATATCCGTGGAACGCATTTTAAAGCACCCGGCAGTGGTTGCCATTTCAGACATTGCCCGGCATTCGATTTTTTAGGTAATCTGTAATCTGGTAATCTGGGGACACCTTAATCGACATATAGTGTCTGACTGAAAATTTGTTCAAACACGATCTATGCCTTCAGGATTTCAACCGGGGCAGCCATTGTGATGGCTCCGACCGGACATTCTTTCTCGCAGAATCCGCATCCGATGCAGCGCTTTTCGTTGGCCAGGGCAGGGTAGGCGTGGGGATCCTTTGACGTGGGGTCATCCAGGCAGATGGCACCGGTGGGGCAGGCCTCCACGCAGATGGTGCAGGCCATGCAGGTTTTGCGGTCAAACATCGGTTGCAGCCGTTGACCAGGTTTTACCCGCTGGATGATCCGGCCAAAGTTATCCTCCACGGATCCTGTGGGACACACCGTTCCGCAGGCCCGGCACTGGATGCACAGGTCGGTGTCAATGGTGTGAAGTTCTTGTTTTTCCCCTGTTATGGCCCCGGACGGACAAATTTTCGTGCACGCCCCACAGCCGATGCAGGTTTCATTGATGATGAATGACATTTTTTCCCCTTTTCCCCTTTTTTTATAACGGCCATGTTGGCTCGCCGACACAACGAATAATGAAAATGGTATTATGCCGTCCCGCAGGGGCTATGCTGTCGACAATTTGAAGCTGCATTTTTTTATAAACCCACATATCCTTGTGGCCGGGGCAGAGACCATGCCCCGATCATGCCGGTTATGGGTTGCTGTTTCCTGCAGCATCTGCTGCCATCTCGGGGGAGGGTTTTCCCGTTGACCTGTCCCAGCCGAACTGTTCCCAGTAATCGGCCATCATGGCATCCACATCCACTGTTCTGCCCTTGTTGGCACCCCTTTTCTGGGCCGGAATGCCAAGGGCCCTGTCGCTGATCCTGTTTGATTTTGGCTCGATGCCGTGGCGGACGTTGAAGGCCTGCTTCACGGTCTGTATCCTTGCCCCGATCTCAAGGTAATCTTCGGGCAGCAGGTTCCAGCCGGTTGCTGCATTCAGCCAGTCAAAAATTCGGATGCGCTTTGCCCCGAGAAAGGCACCGAACAGGCACACTCCCCCCCCGTTGATGACATTCATGAATTTGCTGTTGATGGCCCCTGTCTCAGCGTGCCTGGGGCTTTTTTTGTATTTACTCGACTTTAAATACATGGGCGGAATTTTAGGCAGACCTTTGGCCACCTTCCAGAGCTGGAACATCTCATAGTAGAGTCCGGCACCGTTTGTGTGCCTGCCCGGTGCAGGTTCCACACTGTAGTGGAGGGCAAACCCGGGGTCGTTCCTGGAATCGTGCATGCCCGGTTCCTGGCCGCCGGCATGGACGGCAAAGGCCTGGGCCTCTTTGCCAAGGATTTCAGCTGCACGTTTGACCCCGTCGGCCAGAAGATTGCCGATTCCCTCCCGTGAGCACATTTTTTCCACCAGCGAGATGACTGCTTCGGCACTTCCCCAGTCAAGGGCCAGGCCACCGGTATCTGCCAGGGTGATGATTCCCCGTTCAAAGCATTCCATGGCAAAGGCCACGGTATGACCCGCTGAGATGCTGTCCATACCCATGCGGTTCAACAGTTCGTTAAGGTAAAAAATACTCTCCACATCCTGGTTCATGCACAATCCCCCAAGGGCCAGGACGGTCTCGTATTCAGGCTTGTGGGTCTGAGTGTATTTACCGTTGGTCAGGCAGATGCCGCCACACCCAAGGGGGCAGGAGTAGCAGTGGTATTTTACCTGTTCACTCTTTGTGAAAACATCCGGGTTGGACGAGTAGCTTTTGAAAAAGCCCCAGTCCCTGCTGGTTCCCTTCCAGTTTTTGATGGGTGCGTCTCCCATTTCCGGTGACATTTGATTCATGGATACGGTGCCCCATTTTCGAAGCAGGATTTTGTAGAGCAGTCCGTCCTGGGTCAGGACGGTGGGAAGTATGCGCATGAGGGCTCCCACAACGGCGGTCATGGGGCCGGTGACAAAGGGCGGCTGGAATTGTACCCAGCGGTTGCAGATCTGACTGAGGCGTTTGATTTCGTCGCGGTTGTGGACATTGATGCGACGGGTGCCGGCCAGGACAATGGCTTTGAGGCGCTTGGATCCCATGACGGCACCCAGGCCGCTTCGGGCCGCCATTCTGCCCCTGTCCGTTGAGAGGCCTGAAATCAACGAGCGGTTTTCCCCGGCAGGCCCGATGCAGGCCACCCGGGTGTTGGGTCGGTTACTGGCCGCAACAAGATGATTTTCTGTTTCCACCGTGTCCTTTCCCCACAGATGGGTGGCATCCCTGATTTCCCGGGTATGGTCGTCCACATGGAGATAGACGGGCGTGTTGCTCTGGCCCGTGATGAAAATTCCGTCAAATCCGCAGCGCTTGATGGCCGGTGAAAAACTGCCCCCGCAATTGGCTTCCCCCCATCCGCCGGTCAGGGGTGATTTTCCCACCACCATCCAGCGGCCGGTGAACAGGCTACCCGTTCCGGTGAGCAGTCCTGACATGAACCCGAGCATATTGTCAGGCCCCAGGGGATCGGCGTGGGCCGGTATGCGGTTGTACAGCATCCACGCCCCAAGTCCCATGCCCGACAGATAGGACTGATAAATTTTTGGAAGAATTGATTCTTCATGTATCTGCCTGGTTGAAAGATCCACAACCAGAATTTTTCCCATATACCCTTTTCCCATGGACGTTGTCTCCTTGATTGGCACCTGATCTGTGGTTCGGTTATCCCTGTTTCACCTTTGAACGGTCCAGGGGGGTCCCGTCCCAGGCTGCGGACAGCACCAGCATGCAGTCGTCAAAATCAAGCTCTTCTGGATTGTAAAAAATGGAACCGTCCCCAAGGGCAGTCCGGGCAATGGCTTCAAGGTCCCGGCTGCACACGGCAGGGTGACCCTCGGGGGTCTTGACCTGGTTAAAGGCCGTACAATGGCGTCCATTGGTGGCGTCAAAGAGATCCTGGTTCAGCTTGCGGATCAGGGAGATGGCTGCCGTTGCCCGGTCATGGGGGCGGGTGGATGCATATACCTCGCTCCCGGCCAGGGGAAAGAGAAGTTCTGCGATGCGGTCTTCAACCTTGTGCATATTGTACTCCAGACCATAGGGCAGTAAAATGGCCATGCAGGTGCCGTGGGGCACGTGGCAAACTGAGCCCACCGAGTGGCCAAGGGTGTGAACCATGCCCACCATGGAGTTGGAAAAGGCAATGCCTGCAAGGGTGGCTGCCGTTGCCAGGGCCAGGCGGCCGTCCCGGTCTCCGGGATTTTTGACGGTGTTTACCAGGTGGGTTGAGATCAGCTCAATTGCCTCCAGGGCATGGGCGTCGCTCAGGGGATTCTTTGCAAGGCAGGTATAGGCCTCCACGGCATGGGACAGGGCATCCATTCCCGTGGGAGCCGTGATATGGGGGGGAAGGGTCAAGGTCATCCTTGAATCAATGACGGCCGCATCTGGAAGAAGAAACGGTGAGGTAAAGAGCATTTTTCGGCGTTTGTCCGGGTCTGCAATCACGGCCACAATGGTCACCTCGGAACCTGTACCTGCTGTGGTGGGAATCGCGATCAGGGGCTTGAGTTTTCGTTTGAGGGCATTGGCGCCGGTAAAGGCCATGAGATCGTCGGACCCTTCGGATACCAGGATATTGACGGCCTTGGCCGTGTCAAGCACCGAGCCGCCGCCAACGGCGATAATGGCATCGCAGCCATTTTCCCGGTATACCGAGGCAAGGCCGTTGACCATCCTGAGATCGGAATCCGGGGGTACATCGTCGGCCACCGGACCCGGGGTGACTTTGCCGGCCATGGCCGTCATTACCGTGTCCACAAGGCCTGCGCCGCTCACCCCCTGGTCGGTCACAATCATGGGTTTTTGAGCACCCATGTCCGAAAGAAGGTCGGGTATTGTTTCCAGGGCCTGGTGCCCGGCAACGGTTTTCACCCTGCAGCAGAATTCATAGTAATCAGGCAGGTACATGGCCGCCTCCTTGTTTGATGGGTTGTCCGGCATGGGCATGTGCCAGGATGATCCCTGGGGCATGGCTGCCTTGGCCGGATGCCTGGTCCATGGCCCATTGGGCTGCCAGTTGTTCAAGTTTTCCAGGCGCGATGTCTGTATCCCCAAGGGTTCGGGGGATGGCGCCGCTGGAATTGAGAAACAGGGTGTTGGTCAGCTGCCTGATCCGGGCCAGGGCCAGATCAAACCGCTGGCCTTCAGGGGTTGTGCAGTAGCAGTCAAGCCCTGCCAGGGCCAGCAGAATCCGGTCCATGGAATGGGGTTCGACTGTCTGCTGCAAATGGTGGTATTCGATAACCGTGGGCAGGAGGACCCCCATGAGCAGGCCTGGGGCAGTGGGACACAGGCTGCCAAGGGCATGGCCCATCTCCACCGCCATGAGGCCGGGACAGTTGGACCAGAGATAACCGCTGATGGCGGCGGCCGTTGCAAGGGCTGTTAGCTCACTGTTTGGGGGGTTGGCCCGTGGAAAAAAACTGCGGGTTTCAACCGGGGTGAACAACGGGGCAAGGGCCGGTTCAAGGTTGTTTATGACAAGGGTGATGCCCGTGGCGGCATAGGCCCGCACCAAAGGATTGCACGTTGTGCAAAGGGCCTCGGCACAGCAGGCGAGCGTTGCCATGGCCTGGGCTGCAAGGGGTAAAAGGGTGTCTGCGGCCATGAGTCTGGGGTCGATGATCACCTTGTCGGGCATGAGGAACATGGATGAAAATTTCAACGAATCCACCCGGGCTTCGCCGGCGGTTTCAAAGCCTGAACCCGGGCCTGAGGGAAGATAGAACAACGGATTCAGCGGTCGGGTAAGCTTATTGGCCCCGGCAAGGGTTCTAAGGTTGCCGTCTGTTTCAGACACGGCAATGTTCAAGACCTTTGCCACATTGGCGACACCTGGGCCACCAAGGGCAAGAATGGCATCAAACCCCTTGTCCTGGTAAATGGTGGTCAGCTCGTCCAGGGTATCAATCCCGGAGGATGCTGTGATGGAATCCACCATGCCAATGGTCAAGCCCGATTCCTTAAAGGCATTGACCACATGGGTGGTACGTTTGGATGTAGATATTGATTTGCTGGTGATAACCAGGGGCTTTTTCGCTCCAAGGGCCGCAAGCTCCAACGGGAGATGCTCCAGGGCATGTTTTCCACAGCTGGTCATGGATCGGCATAAAAATTGAGCATTCAATGGGTTCATTTTTCCAGGGTTCCTTTTAACAATCGGCCGGGTCAGCCACCCGTCTGGAGACGACCGGCCCGGTTGATAATCCGTCGGGTTAACAGCCAATCAGGGTGCGTATATTAACCTGGATGCGGTCCAGCGTGTGGCGTTTAAGGGACCAGCGGGGATATCTCTTGATGGCACGCTTTGCAATGAATTTCGGCAGAAGATAGACCTGGACCATATCCAGGATTCTGACCACGGTACATGCGTGGGGAACCTCGCCCTCCACAAACAGCCGGTTCCGTGCGTTGGACACCGGGGTGCTCTCCTGGAAGGTAAAGAGAAGGAGCAGGGCGTCCATGCTTTTTAATGTCATGCGAAGATCAATATTCCGGTCCTTTACCCGTTGTCCCAGATATTTTACCCGGCCGTTTGCGTCTTTTTCCACAACCATCCACGGCCCGCTGGGAAAGGCGCCCAGGCTGAAGATGAATCCCATGGGCATGGAGTCAAACTCCTGGCGGACGGCCGGGTCGACCTTTGATGCCGCCTGGACGGCCCTTCCCACAAACCAGAGCATCAGGTTCAGATAGATGCGTTTCAGGGGAGCGCCCCCGGGCTTGATTTCAACAAAATCTTCCATGACTGCCTCCTGTTTCCATCCAATATGTGTTGTGGTCCAGTTTTTTGGCCCTGGGCAAAGCCTGGTTGGTCGGGTAGCAGACTGAGGTTAAAAAGATAAGCAGTCAATGTCAAGTCAAAACAAGGATGGATGTTACCTTTGCTGGAACACTGTTCTTTGCAACCCGAGCCAGATTCGATCCATTTCAATGATGGCTTCACCCGGTGCGGGGCCGTTGGTGTCTGGTTTCAGGGGTGGAACATTCCGGGCCTTTTCAACCAGGGCTCCCCTGGTGAGGGCCATGGCGGAATCCCGTGCCATTGGCCCCAAGGGATAAGAATAGCCCATCAAAACGTACATCCCAAGGTAGTGAAATAATAGAAGGGGTGTTTTTTTATACATAAAGCGATGACGGTGTGCTATAAAAATTTGGCTGATATTTTGGTATTGGGCGAAAGGAGATATGTATGAACAAAAGATTAAAGCGATCATTGATAATCACAATCATGTGCTGGTTAATGTTTGGTGTTTCGTTCACTTTGCTGCCGCCGGCCTCCTCTGCCGGTGAAGCCGGTGTCAATCCTGTAAAAAATAATGGTGTTAAATGGCGGGTGGCCCTTTACCAGGGCGGTGATTACAGTGATTACTCTAAAATCTTGCTGGCCACGGTCAAAGGGCTCATGGCCCAGGGATGGATTGAAGCCGGTGGGGTGCCAGAACCCCATACGGAAAGTACAAAAAGAATCTGGTCATGGCTCTGTAATGACATCAACAGCGAATATATCGATTTTCTCAGTGACGGATTCTACAGCGCTGATTGGGACGATGCCCTCAGGAAAAATTTAAAGAATCAGCTCTTATCAAGGGTTGAAAACAAAAAAGATATTGACCTTATTCTTGCCGTGGGCACCTGGGCTGCCCAGGATGTTTCCAAGGCGGGGATAAAGGTGCCGGGGATCGGGATTTCAATCAGTGATCCCATTGCATCGGGGATCATAAAAAGTGTTGAGGATTCCGGGAACGATTATTTTACGGCCCGGGTGGACCCCACACGGGATGAACAGCAGATACGGATATTCCACGATATTGTGGGGTTTAAAAGATTGGGGATTCCCTATGAGAATTCCGTTGAAGGCCGAAGCTATGCTGCAATCAGTGTCATTGAACGACTGGCAAAGGAACTCAATTTTGAAATCGTCAGCGCGTTTACCCAGGAGACCAATGTAAGTTCAGAGGCGATTGCCGTGGAAAGTGTTAAAACCGCATTGAAAAAACTGATAAAAACTTCGGACGCCATTTATATCCCCGTGGCTCCCAACGGCATATCCTCCCAGAGCATTGCCGATCTTGTAGAGATAACCAATCAGGGCCGGATTCCCACATTTTCCCAATCCGGGTCAGACGAGGTCAAACAGGGGTTTTTCATGAGCATTTCCCAGTCTGAGTTCCGGTATGTGGGTGAATTTAATGCAAACTCAATTGCCCGGATCTTCAACGGGGCAAAACCGGGTGAACTCAATCAACTCTTTGAAGCTCCGCCTAAAATTGCAATTAACCTCAAGACGGCTGAAATCATTGGATTTGATCTCCCCGTGGATGTGCTTGTTGCAGCGGATGAAATTTACCAGGAAATAGAGAAGCCATCAAAATGATCAAAAATGTAACCAAGACCAAAGCGGTTATTCTGGCCCAGGACAGGTATGACTCGTTTTACGGAAAAACAGCCCACGGCCTGGTAAAATTTTCAAACAGATACGAGATAGCAGGTGTCATTGATTCCAACCTTACGGGCAGGGATGCCGGAGAAGTCCTTGATGGGATTCACAGGAATATTCCCTTTTTTTCATCCCTTGGCCATGCCCTGGGCACAACCCCGGGCATTAAAACTTTGATCATCGGCGTTGCCAATGCCGGGGGACGACTTCCCCGGGACTACTATCCGTTGATTTGTGAAGCCATCATCAAGGGGCTGGATATCGTCAACGGCCTGCACATGTTTTTGTCGGACGATCCTGAAATTGCAGGACTTGCCTTCAGGTACGGGGTCAAATTGATTGATGTGAGAAAAATTTTCAACAATCTCAGGGTATCTTTTTCAGGTAAAATTCTGGATGTGACGGCAAAGAAGGTGGCTGTTATTGGAACGGACGGCATCATCGGCAAAAGAACCACGGCCATTGATATTTTTGAGTGCCTGCAGAAAAGAAAGATCAAAACCTCGTTTGTGGCCATGGGTCAGACAGGCTGGATGCAGGGGTTTAAGCACGCCATTGTCATTGACGCCATTGTGCTTGATTTCCTTACCGGTGCCATTGAGGATGCCGTGTGGAAGGCCTGGAAGCAGGATGATCCTGAAGTGATCGTCACCCATGGGGAAGGTGCCATGCTGCACCCTTCGGACCCCGGCGGTTTTGAGCTCCTTGCTGCGGCAAAGCCAGAATATGTGATCCTTCAATATGCGTCGGAGCGTAAAACCTATGCGCTTTTTCCCAAGTTTGAAATGCCAAGCCTTGAACGGGAACTCAGGATCATCGAGGCCTTTGACGGCAAAAAACCCATTGCCATAACCCTGTATTCCAAGGAGATGAACCGGGAGCAGGCCTTAAAAAAGGCCAGGCAGATTCAGTCCCGGTACAATATCCTGACCCGGGTGCCCTACCATGAAAGCGTGGATGATATTGTATCTGAGATATGCGGGCCTTAGCTTCCCGGTCAGTGGTCTTTTACCCCTGTGCCTTTGTTGTATCTGAGAGGGCAGGGGGCTTGGCCAGGGTTTCTTTCTGGGTGACCAGGAGAAAGGCCAGGGCAGCCACCAGGTAAATAGCGCCCACCAGGGGCAGGCAGCGGTCAATGCCGAAAATAAACATCCAGCCAAAAATAAATGGGCCGAGTATCTGTCCGATCCGGCTTGTCGCAGAGATGATGCTCAAAGCCTTTCCCTCGCCCAGGGTCTGGGTGATGGGAAGTTTCAAGAGATAGGGGTTTTGAGCCGCATACATTAGACCACCTGCCACCCCAAGCACCACAACCGAAAACAGGGTGATAACAAACCCCTGGAAACTATAATAGGCGATAAATGCAATGCCCGTCAGAACGGAGCTTAACATGAGAAAGCCTCTCTTGTTCCGGGACTGGTCCACAAAACGGCTGATAAACGGTGCAACATACACAAGACAGATCCCGTGGAGCATGAACACCCTGCCAATGTTTGACTGGGACACCTGATGCTGGTTCAGATAGATGGGAATGCAGTAGTATAAGAAACCGATCAATGAAACAGATGCGGGTATGGCAATGAGGGTGATCAGCCCCAGGATATTTCGGTTTGAACAAAATTTAAACAGATCCAGCCATGGGGCCGGGGTGGGGCGGTTTTTACTCCCATGCTGGGAGCTCTTTTTAACGGCGTCTGACATGAAGATGAAAACATAGATCAGGATGGAAAGGATCAGAAGCCCCCCGATTAAAAAAATTGGTTTAAACCCCAGCCGTTCGGCCAGCATGGCACCTGCGGCTCCTCCGCAGATGCTGCCGGCATAAAGACCTGCATACAGCTGGGTGAGGGCGTGTGATTTTTCGTCGGTATTGGAATATGAAATGGCAAAGCCCTGGGCCGCCATGATGACAAAACCATAACCAAACCCTGCAACGGCCCGTGATGCGATCAGGTGAAAGGCATCCGGAGCCAGCCATGAATAAATTAATCCGGCGCCGGTCAGCACAACACCCCACAAAAAGGGTTCATGCCATCCCCTTCGGTCCAGCCAGGTGCCGGCCATGAATATGGCCAGGCCTTCACACAGCATTTCCATTGAAATGGGCAGTGCAATGAAAATATCCTTGGGTATCCAGGCATTGGGAACATAGAGTCGGTCCATGTACAGGGGTAAAAATGAGACACAGATATCAATGCCAAAGGAGAAGAGAAATGCGGCTGGCCGCATATCCATGTAGTGGACCTTCGTCTTTTCAATGGTTTTATCGACCATTTGAAAAATAATGACCAAAAGTTCAAAAGAAAACAAGATGGCGATGACCAGGACGGTCACGGCATCAAGGCCAATGGCTTTAATCTGTTCCAGTGCCTTGTCCCTGGAAATGGTGGTCATAAGACGGCCCTCCTGGACCTCACCCTCCTTAACAAGGGGGGTTTTGATGGTATAGAAGTTATCTGAATCGGCCTTGCTGACGCTGGCAGCAATCTTTGCGGCCGAACCTTTCCCGGCGTCGTTCACGGCCGTATAAAGAGGCTTATTCTCGTTGGTTTGAAGTTCAATCTTTTCAATTTCCGGGGATTGTTCAATCATGCCATGGAGCAGATCTTCGACTTTAAAAAGCCCGTTGATCTTTAATCCCTTGTTCAGGAGAAATTCGATTTTACCCTTGAGGGTGTGATTGATAAGAGCGACCTTTTCCCTGTTTATTTTCAGATAGTAGGCGTAAAAAGCGTTTCTACCGTAGACTGAAAATGCCACCTGGCAAAGGATGATAATGGCAAGGGCGGCCATCATTATCCGTTTTCCCGATTGCTTTGAACCCTTACCTGGTTTGTTCAGCTGGATCGCATTAAAGGCGATGGCGAGCAGAATGAACCCGCAACAAAGAATAATCCCTCCGGTTTTAAGGTATTTCAGGTGAACTGAATGCATGAGTCTGTCCACGCTGGCCCGGCTGAAATCAATGATGACAAAACCGACTGTTTCCATCTGTTTGTCGTTGATGGGAATGGGAATCACATAACGCTTTGCCTGTTTTTGAACGGTAAAGCCTTCCCCGTTGGAAAGGATGGATTTGCCGGGGGTCAACCTGGCGTTGCTGCCCACAAGGTCGGGGGAAGACGAATATTTTATACTGCCGCCAGAGACCGCAATGGAAACATGGTTTTCCATTTGGAAGGAGGTATCTTTGCCCCTGTTCATCTGTTGGTGGGTCTTTTTGAGAAGGCGGTCCATACCTATAAATTTATCGATTTTTTTTCCATACCTCACAGCTTTTTCTATGCTGATCTGAAGATCCCTGCCAATGATTCCATAGGTTGAGGCAAGGGTTTTTACATATAATTTTTCCAGGGTGGTTGAGGTGAGAAAGGCGTTGAATGAAAGGGCTGCAAGTATCATCAAGGTGGTTGCAAAGAGGAGCTTACACTTAAATGCAGGGGTGAGTTTTGTGGTTTTCATTGGGTTATCCAAGGAATTAACCGTTGTAGCGTATCATGAGCATGGCAATGTCATCGGACTGGGGGGCATCCCCTGCATGGTCGACGACCTTTTCCATGACATTTTCAATGGTCGCTTCAAGGCGGTCCAGGGGGCCGTTCTGAACCGTTTCCAGTAGTTTCCCATCGGAAAAAAGATGCTGTTCTTTGTCCATGGCTTCGGTGACCCCGTCCGTGTAGAGGAAAAATCCGTCCCCCGGTAGAAGGTCCACGGAAATTTCCCTGTAATCGAAATCGGCAATGACCCCCACCATGGGGCCGCTCTTGTCTGTTTTATAGTTAATACTGCCGTTTTTTTCTACAAGAATGGGGTGGTTATGCCCACCGCTGGAATAGGTCAGCGCTCCCGTGCGGATGTTCAGCACGCCGATGATCAGGGTGACGAACATGGCCCGGGGGTTGTCCGCCTCCAGGATGGTGTTGATACGGGACATGATTCTGGCTGGAGAGCGTTCATGTTCGGCTGTGGTTTTGATCAGGGTTCTGGTGATCACCATGAACAGGGCAGCCGGTACTCCTTTGTCTGAAACATCGCCCAGGGTAAAACAGACATGGTCGGGATCGAGCAGGAAAAAATCGTAAAGGTCACCGCCTACCTCCTTGGCCGGTTTGATGGTGGCAAACAGGTCAAACTGGTTGTGGTCGGGAAAGGTGGGAAAGGTTTTGGGAATGATGCCCATCTGGATTTCCCTTGCCACATTCAGTTCCCCCTGGATTCTCTCCCTTGCAGCGGTGATTTCAACCAGGTTGCTGATGTTTTTTCTCAGTTCTGATTCCATGAACCCGAAGGATCGGGCAAGTTCTCCAACCTCGTCCCTGGAACGGAGGACCCGCTCTTGAATGGAGACTGCTGTGCCCGATTCAGCCGTAAAATCCTGGTTCGGTAATTTTTTGGCATGGGCTGCAAGGGCGCGCAGGGGAGAGGCAATTCGGGATACCATGAATCCAATGATCAAAAGTCCCAGGGCCAGCATAACGGCGATGAGGGTGCTTTGGCGAATCACCAGGTCCCGGGCAGGGCGCTGGATTTCCCGAACCGGGACGGTGACTCCGATATACCAGTCCAGGGGCTTAAAATAACTGATACTGGTTGCCATTTCTTCTTGTTGGGGGTCAAGGGACGAGATATGGATCAGTTTTTGATCTTCTTTGTTTTTTTCCGGGTTTTGGGTGGCAGCGGTCATCATATCGGCGAGGATGGGATGGCCTGTTTGCGTGTTGACTCCCTCTGCAAGGCCCTGGGCCAGGGCTTCTGGCGGTGAGATGATAAAGGTCTTTTTCCCGGTGAACATAAAGGCGTAACCTCCCTTGATCATAACCAGTTCCCGGGCGGAGGCTTCAAGGGATGTGATAATTCTGGCCAGTTTTTTTTCAGCCTCGGCTTCGATGTCGTTGATATCAAGAATTGTGGCAAGGGTGCACTGCCAGGTGGGAAATGGAACAAAATAGGTCAGAATCTGTTTTTCCCCCAGGTTGACCACGGCATAGTCCCCCCGGGCTGAAATTTTGTCCCAGGCCATGGTTCCGGCAAGGTTTCTACCCTTGACATCGGTGAGGGTCTGGAAGATTTTGGATGTGAACCTGGGGCTAGATGTTGCCATCACCCGGGTTTCCCGGTTCAAGAGAAGGTAGTGGATATTCTTGAACGGTATGGTCTGTATCCATTTTTCTGCCCCGGTTTTCCCGGTTTCTTCTTCAAATTTATTAAAAGATTTAAGCACTGACAGGGCCAGAAGCGCCGCCTCCTTGAGCTGCCCCCTTTTTTCCAGGGTCATCTCCATTTTGGCCCGTAACAGGGAACGATACTCGTCCTCTGTGTTAAGGCGGACATAGGCCAGCATTTTTTCAGCAGCTTCCCTCTGGGAGGAGAGCATGGCCTGGCCCACATCCCGGTGGGTGAAGTAGATATTTGCCCCGGCCGTCAGCGTCATAATCAGGGCGATTGAGATAAGAATTTTAAATTTAATGGAAAAAAACATGGGGGTTCCTATTCGGTTTTATTGAAGGTCAGGTGGAGGGTATTCTCATTGTTGCAGCGTTCATAGGCGACTTTGTCCATGAATTTTTTTACCATCATCACCCCGAGGCCGCCGATGGGTCGGTCCATGAGGTTACTTTTAACGTCGGGGGCAGCCATTCCAAGGGGATTAAAGGCGACACCTGTGTCTGAAATGGAAATAAAGACCTGGTCCCCCTGGTCCTCGAATCCTATGGAGATTTTTCCTGTTTCTGCCGGGGCATAGGCGTGGTTGATAATGTTCATCACCACCTCTTCCAGGGCAATGGAGAGCTGAATCAAACGTTTTGGACCGAGTCCTGATTGTTGTGCCAGGGTTTCCACATGTTCCTGGAGAAGTGGAAGGGATGCGAGTTCTGCAGGCCATGACACTCGTTTCAATTGAAAAACCTCCCCTTTTCTTCTGAACTCCGCGCCAGCCCAAACCTGTTGCCGAGTTTCATCTGTTGCCATGCCCCTCAAGGCATGGTCATTTAAAAAAATAAACCGGTTCGGTTTATTTCATCAGGCGAAAAAAGTGTCATCCAGGGTATCATGGATTTCGAACAACGCATAAAAGCCTGAGATGTCAAAGACATCCTTGACATTGCCGGATACGGCTGCAAATCCAATCTTTCGTCCAAGGGCATGGAGTTTTTTGGCAATTAGAAGAATTACCCTGAGCCCTGCACTGCTGATGTATTCAAGAGCGTCCATGGAGATGATGATGTTCTCCTTTTCGTTCTGTATAATATCTGTCAATTTTGCCTCGAGTTCGCCTGCGGTTACGGCGTCCAGACGTCCTTTGATGAAAAGGATGACACTCTCTCCTCTTTTTTCTACCTTAAGCTCCACCTTTTATTCTCCGTTTAACTGGTTATGGGGCATGGCAAAGAATCCAGACCGATTCATGCCATGGCCCTTGGGTTGCATACAAGCCTTTAAGAATAAAACAGCCCACAGGGTTGAATAAATCAGTTCCCATGGGGAGTGAAACGGATAGTATGGGAATATGATTTTAAAATCAATCCCTTTTCAGGGAGGCAATCTGTAATCTGATTCCAAGTAAGTAGTTTTAATAAATCTCTTACTTGATAAAGAGGTGGGCATTCCCACCATGGCGAATGTTCTCCTGGCACAGGCACTTTTTGCCGATGCCCGTGAAAATACCTATATCCCCGGGGACCTTTTGCGTCAGGTGGCAAATGTACTGCTCTGGATCAAGTTTCTGGAAAAAAATAATTTACTGATTTGTGGTTTCTTGACCCTGGTCAAGGAAATTATACGGCCCGTGGTGTACCTTCATGGTTATGATGAGAAATAAACGAAAAACCAAATGGAGGGATCAATATGTTTTGCTTTCAGTGTCAGGAAACTGCAAAGGGCAGGGGATGTACCATCAAGGGGATGTGCGGCAAGGAAGAGACCACGTCCAATCTTCAGGATCTTTTGATCTACAATCTCAAGGGCATTGCCGTACTCGCAAAGGGGCTAAAGGCTTCGGGTGTGAACGTGGGAAGGGATGTGGGACTGTTTGTTGCCAAGGGGCTTTTCACCACCATCACCAATGCCAACTTTGACGATGACAGCCTTACTCTCTGGATCCAGCAGTCCCTGGGGGTTAAAAAGGAGCTAAAGGCAAAATTTGATGCTTTGACCCCCGGCCCTGCAAAGGCGTCTTTGTGGGCCCGGGTTGTCGGCCTGTTCAGTGATGCCCCTGCATCTGCTCCCCAGAATATGATCCACGATTGCGCCGTCTGGTTTGACAATGATGCAACGGCCTACCAGGAAAAGGCTAAAACCGTTGGAATCCTTGCAACAACAAACGAGGATGTCCGGTCCCTGAGGGAGCTTTTGATCATCGGCATCAAAGGGGTTGCTGCCTATGCCGACCATGCCGCTGTTCTCGGGATTGAAAAGGATGAGATCTACGATTTTCTCATGGAGGCCCTTGCATCCACCACCGAAGATCTGTCCGTGGATGAAATGGTGGCCCTTGTCATGAAGGCAGGTGAGTGTGCCGTAACAACCATGGCGGTCCTGGACGAAGCCAACACCCGGGCCTATGGCAATCCTGAAATCTCCGAGGTCAACATCGGCGTCAGCGGCCGTCCCGGCATCCTGATCAGCGGCCATGACTTAAAGGATATGGAAGAACTTCTTAAACAGACCGAAGGAACGGGGGTTGACGTCTACACCCATGGAGAAATGCTGCCGGCCAACTACTATCCAGCCTTTAAAAAGTACGATCATTTAAAGGGCAACTACGGCAGCTCCTGGTGGAAACAAAATGAAGACTTTCAGACCTTTAACGGGGCCATCCTCATGACCACCAACTGTATTATCCCCATTAAAAAGAAGAACACCTATGGGAATCGGACCTTCACCACGGGTGTGGTGGGCTACCCCGGATTGAACCATGTTGCCGACCGGCAGGACGGCAAAACCAAGGATTTCTCCCAGGTGATTGCCGTGGCAAAAAAATGTGACCCCCCCCAGGAGATTGAAACCGGCACCATTGTGGGTGGATTTGCCCACAACCAGGTGCTTGCCCTGGCCGACAAGGTGGTGGAAGCGGTCAAGTCGGGTGCCATCAAGCGCTTCATTGTCATGGCTGGATGCGATGGCAGGCAAAAGGACAGGGGGTATTTCACCCAAGTTGCTGAAAAGCTGCCCAAGGATACCATAATCCTCACGGCAGGCTGTGCAAAATATCGTTACAACAAGCTTAACCTTGGGGATATCAACGGTATTCCAAGGGTGCTGGATGCGGGTCAGTGCAATGATTCCTATTCCCTTGCCGTGATCGCCTTGAAGCTCAAGGAGGTATTCGGGCTCGAAGATATCAACGACCTGCCCATCTCCTACGACATTGGATGGTACGAGCAGAAGGCCGTGGCGGTTCTTTTGGCCCTGCTTTTCCTCGGGGTCAAGGGTATCCGTCTTGGACCGACACTTCCGGCCTTTGTTTCGCCCACCGTGCTCAAGGTGCTGGTCGACAAATTTGACATCAAGCCCATCGGTGATGTGGATGGTGATATTGAAGCCATGATGCAGGGCAGGTAATTTTATAACTGTTTCAGGATCACCCTGTTTTTCCAATGGGGTGATCCTGGGACGTCATGGCAGATCAGGGGAAACACGGTGTCGTCAGACAGGATGTTTCTTGGCGGACAGGTGTTTTTGAAGGGACGTCATCAGACGAATCTCCCCATAGGAGAACTCGTCGCCCAGGGTTTGCTTGATTGCTTTTAACGAGGCGTTTTCAAGCTTGTCCAGTACTGCCTGGATGGTCTTACGCCGTTCAGGAGAGATCAATCTGCTGATATCCACAAGGCCGTTTTCCACAAAAAAACAGAGGTGGGTCTGGATGGTGTTTTCCACAAGGCCCCGCTCTTTGGCAATGTCTGCAATGGTGAGTCCTTTGTTGAACAGATCAAAGCTCGCCTGCATGGTGTTAGAAGGGGTTGACCCTGGTGAGGATGTTTTTGTTGAAGGCTTTTCCTTTTTGGGCTTGGTTGAGGAAGGCTCTGGGGGCTGGGGCAGCACCACGGTTTCAATGTTGTGCTTTTTTCGATATGCCCTGACCAGTTCCAGGATCTCCTGGCCGTATTTTTTCAGGGTCTTATCGCCCAGGCCCTTGACTTTTTTCAGATCTGCTGAATTGTCGGGCAGGTTAACCGCGATCTGGATCAGCACCCTTTGATGGAGAACCATGAACGCCGGGACCCCTTCCTGGCTGGCCCTGGCCGTGCGCCATGCCTTGAGGTCCTGGAACAGCTCTGGATGTTCAATGTCTGATTCTCCATAATCCGGGGGGGGGCTCTTTTTTTTCTTTTCAGGTGTAAAATCAATCTCAGCCCTTGCAATGGCATTAAGATAACGGGTCGGTGAAAATCCTGTTGCGCAGGATTCTATGCCGGCACGTTTCACGGCAATCTCCTGCCTGACATTGTTCAGGAGATTGCCGATTTTCTTACCCAGTTCCCTGTTGTCAGTCTCCACCTGGAAACGTTCAATAAGGTCATCAAAAGTTGTGGAAAATTTCTCCTGGAACCATGCAGATGCCTTGCCGGTTCTTTCCATGATCTGGGCGTCTGATTCGGGCAGTACATTGTCCCTGAACAGCGAGAACAACTGCTGTTTGAAATTTTCACTCACGGTAAAGATTGTTTCTGCGGCCCGGGTCTGGATCCCCTGAACATCGATTCCACCCGACACCTGGATCAAATTGCGGTTACCGGACAAGAGCCGGGCAAGGTAGTTCAGGCGGTTGTTGAGCAGTTGAAAGTCAAAGCACTCGATAATCAACCGTTGCTGGAAGTCAATTTTGGCTTTTTCCAGCCTGGTTTCAGAAGGGGGATGGTGCCGGGCTGTTTCAAGGTAGTCGACCACAGCCGGGTCCGGTTCAATGCCCTGGCAGGGAAGGGGAGCGCTCAACACCATGCCTTCAAAGCTTTTGCACCTGCTTAAGGCCACATAGACCTGGCCGTGGGTAAAGGCGGCTCCGGCATCAATGATGGCCTTTTCAAAGGTCAGCCCCTGGCTTTTATGGATGGTAATGGCCCAGGCAAGATTCAGGGGAAACTGTTTGAATGTACCGATGATTTCCTGGCTGATCTCCCGGGTTTCCGGGTGGACCGTGTACCGGATGTTTTGCCATTCAACGGGCTCAACCGTAATTTCTTCGGTTTCACCGGGACAGAGGATGCGTATCTCCTGGTCGGAAACAGCCATTATTTTACCTATTTTTCCGTTGTAATAGCGCCGTTGGGGGGAGGAATCATTTCGAAGAAACATTACCTGTGCCCCGATTTTAAACACCAGGGTGGCAGGGGCCGGAAGGGTGTGGTCGGGAAACTCTCCAGTAACGGTTGCGCTGAATCGATGGGATTTGCCGGATAATTTGGCCAGACGGTCGCGGTTGGTGGTATCTGCACTGTTGTTGTGGGTGGTGAGAGTGATATAGCCCTGGTCCTGGTGGGGGGTGAAATTTTCAATGTAGCGCTGGTTGAGTTCGCCAATGGTTTCCGTGTCAAGCCGGTTGCTTCGAACCCGGTTGAGCAGTCGGATGAACCGGTCGTCGGTCTGGCGGTAAATATGGTTTAATTCAATGGTCAGCAACTCGGTCCGGGCAAGGGCATGGCTGCTGAAAAAAAATACCGATCCATAGTGCTGTTGCAGCAGCTGCCACTCAGCGTTTTTTGCTACAGGGGAGAGCTGGTGGAGGTCACCGATCAGCAGCAGCTGCACCCCGCCAAAGGGCTTGTCATTGCGGCGCAACCGCCGCAGAACCGCATCCACAGAATCGAGCAGATCGGCCCGCACCATGCTGATCTCATCAATGACCAGCAGATCAAGGCTTTTTATAATCTGCTGTTTTTCCCTGCTGAACCGGAACATGCGCTGCCTGTTGAGTTCCCCTGTTTCAGATCCTGGAATGAACGGGCCAAAGGGCAGCTGGAAAAAAGAGTGCAGGGTAACCCCGCCAGCATTGATGGCTGCAACGCCCGTGGGGGCCGTTACAACCATGCGTTTGGCCGTGTTCGCCTTGAGGTCATGGAGGAAGGTGGTTTTGCCGGTGCCAGCCTTTCCCGTCAAAAAAATATGGCTGTCCGTGTATTGAACAAAATCACCGGCAAGGGCAAGTTCATGGTTTTTTAACGGCATTGAATTTATTTGTTTCCCCTGTTTTCTTCAGCAAACAGTTATTGAGTGGTTTCCGTGCTGATTCTATACCGATAACCGGCAGGACCCTGGCGGGGTATCAGCTCTATCCGCAACGAATGTATACTACCTCGATAGCGCTTCAAGATCAAACAATAAACCCTGGGGAATTCCTAATTTTCGGGAACTCCTTTGCCATGTTAAACTCAACTTGTCGATCATGGTGGGCTCCGACGTATCAATGGGCAAGGTTTCTTGTTTTTTTACGTTATTCCCAAAATTCAATCCGATTTCCCTCGGGGTCATAAAGATAAAAAACCCTGGCACCCCAGAGGTCTTTGATCGGTGTCGGGCTGAGTTTTTTTATTTGAAATTTTCGGTGTGCCGCCCCAAGATTGTCCACAGCAAGACTGATGGTAATGCCCATACCCCTGGCGCCCTTGATCGAACAGCGTGATTCATCGGCGATGCTCAGCCTGGCTGACTCGGTCAGAAAAAATTCGACAAACCATTCCCGGGTGGTGAGCCGTTGAAAATTTAAACTTTTATCGTAGAATTCAACCGTCTCTGCCCATCGGGTGCAGTATAAAATCGTGTTAACCGACTTGATTGACATGGATATGGATTTTCCTCCTGCCTGGGGTATTGATCAGATTAAATTTTTTCAAAATATGACTTAAAAGACAAGACCTATGTGAGGTTTTATTGTTTCCAAGGCCCTAAGTCCATCTGCCTCCCGGGGAAACAAAAAAAGGCAGGGGAAATCCCCCTGCCTTTTACCTGTTTTTGTTGTTTAAACTGTTTGCATTTTTGCAATGCACCCTAAAGGGAATCAGGGTGATCTAAGTCATGTTACAAACGGGTTGTTTATTTTGAATTGCTGTCAGGTCCGGGTCCTGGGCCAGCATCAAGGCCTGGGCCTTGACTTGCATCGGGTCCAGGGCCTTGACTTGCACCGGGTCCTGGGCCGTCACCGTCACAGGAACCGTCCCCATTCCCGCCATTCCCGCCATTCCCGTTTCCTCCACCATTGCCACCCTGGCCGCCATTGCCACCGCCATTACCGCCGCCATTACCGCCGCCATTACCGCCGCCATTGCCTCCCCTGGCAAGAAGGATTTCAGTCTCAAGTGTAGTGTAATCAGTCAACACTGTCATATCCGGGGTGATGTTTTTATCGGAACGGGCAGGTTTTATCTGATCGGGTAGTGAACACCAGGCCGGTACGGTTGACAGAAGCATTGCCATAAAAATTACCAAGGGGTTCATAAATTTTCGAGTCATTTCATTTTTCTCCTTTTTAATCATTAATTATTACTGACATTCCTGTGCTGGGTGGATGCCAAGCTCAGCTACTGGGGTCCCAATAGCTTCTTTGATCATGGGCCCTATGCCATTACAACGTATGGATGGTTGAAAAGTTACACTACTATGATTAAATATGATTAAATATGATTAAATAAGGGGGCTAACGGAGGCGAATATTATTATTGTTGCGGATCGAAAATACAATTTTCAGAACCGAAATCATCACTTTCTGTGAACTGACAGGGCGGTAGAAAGATTTCATCATCTACAACATAGTAGTACCGGAACGGATTCTCGTACGGCAGGACCACCACCCATCGACCATCCAAATGCCTTGCTTCGTGGGGTTTGAACCCATCCAGGCTATAGGCAAAAAAGACCCTTTGTGCACCTGGTTTCTCCAGGTAAAGTACCAGTGAATCTTTTTCTTTTCTGCAATAATGGGTCGCACAGCCAGCGATCAACGTCATAAAAATCACAAGGGTCGATAAGCATTTCATATGCGTGTCTCTATATTTAAAATAGAGTTTTCCCCGCCAAAATCGTCTGCCTCCCTTGCTGGAAGTGTGGGGTCGGCAATTCTGGAGTGGCCATTCAGAATATAAGCAAACCGATGTTCGCCAGAAACAAGATGAAGGTTGAGTTCCCAGTAGCCGCTGTTGCCGATTCGTTCCATGGCAACTTTCTGCCACCCGGTGAACGACCCGACCAGTTCCACCTGATTTGCCGCCGGTTCAAAAAGGACGAATCGGTTGTTGCACAGGGGGAGAGGTGGAGACTGGAAAAAAGTAAAGAGCATCAGCACTGCTGTGGAAAAACCGGCGGCTGTATACCCAATGGGTTTTAACAGGCCCGCCAGTCTTGTCCAGATTGGTGGACGCCATCTGTTTCCAGGGAGAGGTTCCGGTAGAACCGGTTGAATCTCAATCAATTGTTCCAGTTCCAAAAGATCCAGGGTTTGTTTGTAGAAATCTTTATCATACCGGACTTTTTCGACAAATTGTTTTTTTGCGTTTAGATCCATCTCATCGTCAATGTACATGCTGGAAAGATAATCCATCACTGACCTCCATTTTTAAGGATTGCCTTGAGTCTAAGGCGGGCCCGGTGAACCTTGACCTTAACGTTGGTTTCGCTGATATTAAGTATTTTTCCGATCTCTTTGTATGAAAACGTTTTGGTTGCCAGCAGGGCGACCAGTTCCCGGTCAACTGAGTTGAGTTTCTGGATAGCAGCAAGCATTTTGTCTAATGCCTGTTTTTCAATGAGTTGGGATTCAGGATTGCTAACCCAGGCCACCTCCTTTTTATCCTGAAATTTTTCCTCCTTATATTTTCGGATCGAATCCAGGAATGCATTCCTGGCAATGGTGAAAAGCAATGCACAATTATTGCCGGGGGTGGTGTGATAGTGGGAAAAGTATCGAACGAAACTTTCCTGCATAAAATCGTTGGAGAGGTGATAGTCCCCAGTCAGACGGAGCAGGTAGGCAAATATCCGGTCTTTATTCTTCCTGTAAAAGCTATCGTAGGAATCCACTATCCTTTTGCCTTTAAACAAGTGCCGGATCCGTCACCACACTCTGGATTGGCCAGCAGCCTGTAAACGGGGCTTATTACCCCTTTGGAATCATTTCCCGCCACTACCGCCACCGCCACCGCCACTGCCGCCACTACCGCCACTACCGCCACTACCGCCACTACCGCCGCCACCACTGCCACTGCCGCCATTACTGCCATTACCGCCGCCACTACCCTTACTGCTACTACCACCGTTACTGCTGCCGTCTGAACCGCCTGTTTTTCCTGCCTTGCCAATGGAACTGGCATATTGATTGGCAACCTGTCGGGGAGAAATGATATTGGCTTTTTGGGTGAGAAGTTGACGTAATTGTTTTATTTCCTGGGGAGAATATTGATTTTGCAGTGCGTTGCGAAGGATGTCTGACACAATGGAAGACTCGACTCCCAGCCTTGCCATGGTACAAACGGTTTTCATGGTTTGTATGGCCAGATTGTCGTTTTCTGATCTGTTCCTTGTTTGTTGAAGGGTCCGTACCTGCAGGCGGGCCACCACTGATTTTATATCCGTGGATTTCATTCCCGCGGCCATACTGTCGGCGATGGTCTGGGTCATGATTTCAATGATTTCTTTGTCGTTTGATAGAGATCTGGCCAATTGATTTGCATGGGCGTGGCGGCGGTAAACTGCTTCCATGGCCACGATGATGTTCTGTTCCCGGACTTGTTTAGCCATGCCTTCCATGGCTTTGTTAATAATCGGTTCCGTGGATAACCCCTCTTTGGCGGCAGTTATGATCACTTGCCGGGCGCGGATTCGAGTTTGCTTCTGGAAGGTTTTCTGAACCATGAGTGTTAACATTTTCCGGGCCTGGGATTCGGGTACCCCCAGGGCTCTCATTTCATGGGTTTGCTGTTGAATACTTTCAATGGCCCGTTGGGACAGGGCTGGGGATTCTTCGGCAAAACCCAGGGTGGAGAAGCACAACAGGATGAAAATGATTTGAAAAAGTTTTGCCATGGATCCTCCTTTTGGCAACAACAGGATTTCTTGACCTCATAATCGACATGGCCGGAGCAGGGTATCTGCCCTGGCAATAACGAATGCTGAAACGCCTCTGATTGTAATACGTCGGTAAGCGTTTCATATGTAACGAAGTAGGAGTGAAAAGGTTACAAATTAAACAATATCTTTTCACTATTTCGGTGGGACATAATGGCCATTGCCGTGTTCAGCAGCTTAAAAAGGTATCAGCGTTTTTTTCTGATATACATCCGTTTATCGACCCTGGCAACGACATCGTCCTGTTGATCCATGATCTCGACGGGGTATTGGGGCATGTATTTTTCACCGCCTGCTGTTTTTTCCATGATATCGGATAGCATAGCATCGGTAATGCGGAATTCGGCGGTCATGGTCCCCCTGCCAGGTTTGATGAAATCAATGGTAGCGGCCTTATCCCATACCACATAGTCTGGACCCAGAATAGGAATCAACATCAGCATGTAAAAGGGGTCCACCATGGCGTAGAGGGAGCCGCCAAAGTGAGTATTGACGTAGTTCCGATTGTACCAGCGGCGTTGCATTACGACCTTGATGTAGCGGTATTCCCTGGAAATGGCTCTGACACGGATTCCCGTGCCCCAATAGGGCGGGTAGATGTTCATGAGGAGCTTGAAGGTTGATGCTTTCATTGCATCCTCTCCTGGTGGGTGATGCTTGTTCTGGGGAAACACATAATCCAGGGAAATCCTTAGAATTTTAAATTTATCCTTGCCACAACAGCCCATTGGCGTGGTATTTATGTCAAAAGCATACGGATGTGCACGGGTTTGTCAAGAATAATTGTTTTACACACTGGTCAATGGCCAAAGCAATAAAGGTAAATGTTTCATGGGTACCCTTAAATTAATAGCCGGATCTTTGATTGTTCTGATGTTTGTGTCTGCCATTTCTCTTTCCATCGGGCTGATTTTTCTGGGTCTGGAATCTGTCCCCCTTGTAACTCTTGATCGAGAACTGAAACAGGAGGACATCGGGAGAATAAAAAAAATCATTCAACAGAATGATCCCCGCAGATTAAAGGATGGACAGGTGAAAAAAATCACCATCCAACAGGAGGAATTGAACCTTGTACTGGATTATGCCCTGGTATCCCTGGATGCCAGGATGGGTGCCCAGGTCGTCCTGAATGTTGAATCGGCAAAGATTCAGGTATGCATGGAACTTCCCGGAAGGCTTTCGGGTAAATACGTGAACCTGGCGGCACGACTTTCGTTCAAAGGCAGACAAACAACCATAACCTGCATGAAATTGGGAAAATTGCCAGTTCCGGTTTTTTGGGTCAACCCTGCCATTGCGCTGGGGTATCCTTTTTTTAAATCCACGGCCTGGTTTAAGACCGTGGGTGAAGTCATTGATTCAATCCGGGTCATTGAACCGGGTGATCGAAAGGTTAGCCTGGAATTTCAATGGGACCGGGGTGTTGCGAAACGGTTTCAGAATCAGGCCAGGGACTTGATCCTCTCTCCTTCGGAGAGGAATCGAATTAGATTCTATTCCGTGGAAATTGCCCGCATTTCCCACTCATTCAATAAACCCACACTCTCAGTATCAGCGTATTTTCAACCCCTTTTTGCAACGGCTCTGGAGCGAAGTCGGGCAGGTGAACCCCCAGGACCGGAAAACCGTGCCCTGGTGTTCAGCCTGACCCTCTATGTCATGAATTGGTCCGAGAAAATTCTCACCGGAGATCCTGGAGAGGCTGCTCTGCCCAAAGCTGCAAGGCAGACCCTGACCCTGGTGGGCCGAAGTGATCTTACCCAGCATTTTTTGATCTCAGCCGCCATTGCTGCAGGTTCAAACAGCGGGCTGTCATCCATTGTGGGCGTATTCAAGGAGATGGAGGACTCAAGGGGAGGGACTGGGTTCAGCTTTGCAGATCTTGCTGCAGACAGGGCCGGGATCGCCTTTGCCAAGCTGGCCGTTGCTGACAGTGACCAGGCCCGTGCCCTTCAGATATCCATGGCTCGAATTCGCCGTGAATCTGAATTTATGCCCCCCATTGACCATCTTCCCGAAGGGATCATGGAACTAGAGTTTAAACATACATACCATGACTTAAACTCCAGGGAATATGCCCTGGTTGAAGCGGAGATTACCCGGAGAATTGAAGGTTGCAAAATCCATGGTCAGGACTGATGCCTGATCTGGCCGTTCAGGTTAATCTTGTTTTTGATCTTGATTTCAGGGCTGAAGGATTTAAATCTTCTTCCTGTTCCATGGGCAGATAAGGGCCATGGAAACAATAAAATCCGATAACAGAGGTGAACGGGAACAGGTTTTACCCGAAGCGGGTTAAATGGCAGCGGTCAGCATGGACGCTGAAGGAGCTACCATTTCCCTCGCAGCAGCCCATGGACGGGCTGCGAGAATGAGCCTAGGGTTATACCTGTTCCCGTTCGCCGGACTTATATGAGTTTCATGTAAAAAAGCTACCCGCACAGGTAGAAAGATCTTGTGTCTGTGTGTGCTTGTTGGGAACGGGGGAATCAAAAGCATGGGGATGACAACGGTTCCCGGACAGGGTCAGACCGTGGTCACGGGTTTGATCTTGACGGGGATACCGGCCACCATCCAGACGACACGGTCCGCAACAGAGGCGATTCGCTGGTTGACAAATCCAGCCAAATCCCTGAATTGTCTGGCCAGTGCATTTTCCGGAACAATCCCGGCACCCACCTCATTGGAGACCAGAATTACGGGGCAGCAGGCGCGGCCAAGGCTTGATGCAAGGGCCTGGAGTTTGAGTTCGATGGCAGGTTGGTCAAGGTTGTTAAACATAAGATTTGATGTCCACAGGGTGAGGCAGTCCACCAATATCACGTCCGATGACCCTGATTTTTCGTCAATGATGTTTGCAATCTCCAGGGGTTCTTCTGCCGTTATCCAGCTGTTTCCCCTTTCCTGCTGGTGCTTGATCACCCGGTTTTCCATCTCCGAATCCGTGGGAACGGAGGTTGCAATGAAAAGTTTTCTTGTGCCGGAGAGGGCGTTTGCCAGACCAAGGGCATGGCTGCTTTTCCCACTGCGGCATCCGCCAATTACCAAAGTTATCATTGTTTTTGTCCTGTTTTTGTTCGGTTATGCTGAAATCTGTCTGCCCGCTCTGACCCCCGTGGCATCCAGGAGCTGTCCAAGGTTGACGTAGCGTTCAAAATGGTCTTTGAGCTGGGCATAATTCTGCTCTTTTGACGGGACGTTCGACAGGTCAATATCCTTGATGCCGGCCATGTTCAGCCATTTTTTAAGGATAAGCGGGGTGTCGAACAGGCCGTGCATGTAAGTGCCTGCCACCTGGCCATTGTCGGCGATGCATCCGTCAAAATCAGTGCATGGTTGTTGATTTCTGGAAATTAACGTGAAAAATGCCGAACCTGCGGTTCTTTGGGTTTCACCCATGTGGATTTCATACCCCTCGCCTGGGATAGTGTCCCACTCAAAGGCACTCAAGGTGGTTGTTTTAGGTGCCTGGAGGATGGTCTTTACAGGCAGAAGACCCAGTCCTCGGGTGGTGCCGGGATCTCCTTCCAACCCCTGGGGATCTTCAATGGCCGTGCCCAGCATCTGATAGCCGCCGCAGATGCCAAGCAGGCAGCCCTGATTTTTAACATGGGTCTGGATGCTTTCCTCCCAGCAGCTGCTCCTGAGCCAGTCCATGTCGGCCCGGGTGTTTTTGGATCCGGGAATGATCACGGCCTTGAACACGGAAAGGTCTCCGGGTCTGTCTACAAAGGCGAGTTCAATCCCGTCGATACTTGCCAGGGTGTGGAAGTCGGTAAAGTTGGAGATATGGGGCAGGCGAATCACACCAATGGCCGGTTTTTTCCTGTCCAGGGCGGTGATCGATGGGCAGCATTCGATCTCCACGGAATCCTCAGCATCAATCCTGAAATGGGAGTACCAGGGAAGCACGCCAAACACCGGTTTTCCCGTTTGTTTTTCAATCCACTCGATACCGTCCCTGAAAAGGGTAATATCCCCCCGGAACCGGTTGATGATAAATCCCTTGACCATGTCCCGAAAGGCATCGGGAAGGCAGGCCAGGGTGCCGACAATCTGGCCGAATACGCCTCCCCGGTGAATGTCTGCCACAAGTATCACAGGGGCCTTTGCGTGGGCTGCCATGGGAAAATTAACAATGTCCGAAGGCATGAGGTTCACCTCTGCACAGGAACCTGCTCCTTCCATGACCACAAGATCGTAACGGCTTTTAAGCCGGTCATAGGCCAGGCAGGATTCCTTGAAGTAGAGCTCTTTTTTCCGGTGGTAGTCAAGGGCTGTTGCATTGGCAAAGGCCCTTCCATTGAGCACCACCTGGCACCCCATCTCGCCCGTGGGTTTCAGCAGCACCGGGTTCATGTCCACATGGGGAACGATTCTTGCGGCCTGGGCCTGGACAATCTGAGCCCTGCCCATCTCAAGTCCCTCGGGGGTGATTCCGGAGTTGTTGGACATGTTCTGGGATTTGAAGGGTGCTACCCCCACGCCCCGATCGGCCAGGGATCTGCAAAGGGCAGCATTGACAATGCTTTTTCCCACATCAGAACCGGTTCCAAATACGGCAATGGCGTCTGTTTTTTTCATTTTTCGATCCCGGTCCTTGCCTTGACCCCGTTCTTATAATAGTGCTTGATCTCCCGCATTTCGGTTACCAGGTCTGCTCGATCCATCACCCTGGGGGTGGCCCCCCGGCCCGTGATCACAAGTTCCACGTGGTCGGGTTTGAGATCCATGAGCTTTAAAATATCGTTTTCGGAAAACAATCCGCACATCACAGCAACATTACCCTCTTCCACCACCACCACATCGTACTGGCCCTGGGTCAGAACCTCGACCACACGCTCATAGCCCTTTTTGCCCGCTTCGATGTCCTCGGGTGAGGGTTTGCCTTTGACAAAACGGCCAAGGCCGTATTGTTCGACGGTGATCAGCTCTGAAAATCGTTCCAGGGCCTTGATTTCAGAATAGTCGCCCTGTTTGAGAAACTGAACGATAAAAACCTTGAGTCCTGCGCCTGCGGCCCTGACGCTCAGCCCCAGTGATGCTGTGGTTTTTCCTTTTCCGTTGCCCGTATAAACCTGAACATATCCCTTCATTTTTCATCTCCCTTTTTAGAGTTTGTACTTACCCGAGTATCCCCTGGGAGTATACATGAAGTCAAGGTATTCAACCGACGCCTTGTTACCTACAAAGAGGACAGTCTGCATCCCCACTTCGGCCTGGTCCAGATCCTTGAGGGGAACTACTGAAACCTTCTGGCCGTCGCGCATGGCCGCAGTCACAACTCCCACCGGGGTGTTTTCATTCCTGTGCTCGAGGATCAGGTCCCTTGCCCGGTTGAGCTGCCAGTCTCTTTTTTTGCTCTTGGGGTTGTAGATGGCAATGACAAAATCCGCCGAAGCCGCTGCTGTTATCCGTTGCTCAATGGTCTCCCAGGGGGTGAGAAGATCGCTCAGGCTGATGGCGCAGAAATCGTGGGTCAGGGGTGCTCCCACCAGGGATGCCCCGGCTGCAAGGGCCGGAATTCCCGGGACCACCTCGATTTCGAGGATGTTTTCCCTATGATCTCCATGGTGTGGGGTTCCGTGGCGGACCAGGTGAATCCCCTTTTTCTGACACATTTCAAACACCAGGCCTGCCATGGCATAGATGCCGGCATCTCCCCCGGATATCAGGGCACAGGTTTTACCGGTAAGGGCCTCGGCAATGGCCTGTTCGACCCTGTCTACCTCCTTGGTCATGCCCGTTGCAATGGTCTTCTTGTCCTTGATCAGCGGTTGGATCAGGTCCATATATGTGGTATAGCCCGCAACGGCATCTGCCTGTTCCAACAGGTCAATGGCCCTGCCTGCCATGTAGTTTACATCCCCGGGGCCGGTCCCGATGACAAACAGTCGATTTGTTTTCGTGCCACGGCAAGGGTCACATTTCCCTGTTTCATTTTTGGCACAATGAGGTTCCCGTTGTTTGACGCCAGAATCGCTGCTGCTTCGCATACGCTTTTTACTCCCAAATGTTTTTCCACCATTTTTGATGGATTTTCAATCGTGGTTACCGAGTTAAGAGTCGGTTTGTCATAAAATTTAATATCCCGGCCAAGAGTGTGTGCAAGGGATAGGATTCCCTGTTCGTCCTGCTTTACCTCGGTGGTTCCAATGGTAAAGATCGATGACCGGGATAGTCCTTTTAGCCGTAACATTTGATCCAGAAATGCCTGGATCTCGTCCAGGGATGTGCCCCTGTTACACCCGATGCCCAGGGCCAGGATCTGTGGTCGAAGTACAAGGGTTTCACGTGGAACGTTTTCCGTCGTGTCCGTGCACACCACCGAGGGCCTGTCTTTTTCCGGGATCCCGGTGGTTAAAATGGCCAGTCCATGGGGGATGTGGGGCATTACCAAACCATAGGGGTCGTGGACCTCAACGGGTTCTCCCTGAAGAAATGCCATATTGATGGTCTTGATGGCTTCTGGGTTTTCAATGGCAAGGTTTCCCGCCTTTGCCACAAGATCAATGGCTGGAAGTTGGTTGACATCCGTGGCCGTGGTGATGATTGGTCTTGCATGGATCATGGCTGCAACGGTACGGGCAAGGTCATTGGCCCCCCCCAGATGACCGGAAACAAGGCTGATGGCGTTGATTCCCCTGTCATCCACCACCACAACGGCAGGGTCATGACACTTTGATCTTAACAGCGGGGCTATGACTCGAACTGCAATGCCTGTTGAAAAAATAAAAATATGGGAATCATACCCATGAAACTGCTCCTGAACGGTCTGGGTAAGGGTTTGAAATCCCATGGCACCCTCTGGACAACCGGGAAGTGACGCAAGTTTTGTGGTGACAAAAAGATCGACCCCCTGGCTGTCTTCCTGAGTTCTTCTGGTATATGGCCCAGGAGGGTTAGCCCGGGAATCAAGGGGGTGATTTGCTGCAAAGGCCCGTGCAAGGCGACCGCCGAGTTTTATGCCGTTGGGGGTGATGGCCCATACGGCAACCCTGCCTTGATTGCGGGTCTGCATCTTTTTTTCCTCCCGGGTCATTTTTTTTCCCGAAAACCGTGGGTGAACCCGGCATCATAGAGCTTTGAGGCGATGACCTCTCCTTTGTCCCTTGCCACGGCCACGGCATCTCCAACAAGGATCAGGGCCTGGCTTTTGATGTTCTGGGTCTCAACGGTATGACTGAGGTGTGCCAATGTGGTATAGATAATTCGTTCCTGGGGGTGACCGATCTTATAGGCGATGGCACACACACCGTCCTCTCCATAGTGCCGACTGAGGATTTCCTGGACCCGTTTCACGTGGACAATGGAAAGATAGATGGCCATGGAGCTGTGGTGGGCCGCCAGAAGATCAAGATCCTCCTGGTCAGGCACCGGGGTCCTTCCTGAAATCCGGGTTAATATAAGGGTTTGAGTCACCTCGGGCAGGGTGTATTCCATGCCCATGGCAGCGGCGGCGGCAAAGGCTGCGGTGACCCCGGGGATCACCTCATAGGGGATATAACAGCGATCCAGTTCCCTCATCTGTTCGAAAATAGCACCATAGAGGGAGGGGTCTCCGGTGTGGAGTCGAACAATTTTCTGGCCTTGCCCATGGGCCTGCTGTATCATGTTAATGATGTCGCCAAGGTCCATGGCCGCGCTGTTGACGGCCTGTGCATCGGCCCGTTTCCACTTGAGCAGGGCCTCGGGTACAAGGGAGCCTGCATAGATGATGAGGTCTGCTCCAGCAAGGGCCGTCTGGCCCTTGACTGTGATGAGGTCCGGATCTCCCGGGCCTGCACCTGCAAAAATGACGGGGTTGGTTTCCGTGGTCATGGTTGATGGTTTCCTTTTGTTTTTTCTCCTGAAATAATCCATACCGGGTTTAAGGCCGCCAGGCGTTCTCCAACGGGCATGGGCTTTGATTTGGATACCTGTATCTGGACAAGTTCGGCAGCGAACCCCATCTGTCTGAGCAGGTCAAGCACCGGTGTTGTGTGTTGGATCAGCACCGTGTTGACCACCATTACACCCTTTGATTTAAGCCTTCGCCCTGCCTGTTCAACGATTTTTAAAAGATCCTGGCCGCCACCGCCGATGAAGATCCGGTCCGGGTCAGGCAGATCGACCATGACGTCAAGGGTGTTTCCCTGGACCACGGACAGGTTGTTTGCCTGGAACTGTTGTCTGTTTGCCCGGATGTCTGAAATTCTGGAAGCATTTTTTTCCACGGCCACCACCTTTCCCCGGGGAACAAACAAAGCAGCCTCAATGCCCACAGATCCGGATCCGGCACCCAGATCCCAGACCACATGGTCCTTTGCCCAAAGGCGCAGCTTCGAAATGGAGATGCTCCGAACTTCCGATTTGGTGATCAGTCCCCGTTCATGGACGAACATGGTGTCGGGCATTCCAGGCCAGAGGAGCGGACACGATGATTGTTTTGGCCTCCCATGGCAGGGCTCCTTTTTTCCCTTCAGAATAACCACATTGGGCATGGCAAATTCAATGTTGGCAACGGCCGCCATGTCCTCGTGCCAGGAGATGGTCTGGTCGGTGGAACCCAGGCGTTCCAGTACGCATAACCTGAAGCCCGTAAGGTTGTTTTCAATGAGACGGTCTGCGATCCAGCCTGGGGTTCTTGTGTGGTCCGTGAGTATCCCGATTTTGTTGCAGGTTGTGAACATTGCCATCAGGTCCCGAGGCTCTCTTCCGTGGAGGCTGATCAAAAGGGCATCGTGCCAGGGTTCCTTGATGGCACTGAAGGCCGCCCCAAGGGATGAGATGTTCGGGTAGATGGTGACAGACGCTTGCCCAAGGGCCTGTACCAGGGTTGACCCGATGCCGAAAAACAGGGGGTCGCCTGAAGCCAGGACCACAATGCGTTCGTCGGCCATACGTTGCTTGATGGCGGTCACCACATTGTCTATTTTCCCTGTGATGGTCAGGCTTGCCTTGTTCAGGGAATGGAAAATTTCCAGGTGCCGTCGGCCTCCGACCAGGAGGTCAGCCTTTTCAATTATCTGTCTGTGGTAGGAGGTCAGGTCATGTTCGCTCAGCCCCATGCCGATGATTTCAACACCCATCATGCCACCCCATAGTAAATCAATCCAACGATAATGATGCTGGTGATCCGGAAAAACTGGCCGCTCACCAACAGTGAAAGCCCCATTTTTGGGGAAAAGATACCCATGTAGCGGGGTATCTGGTGGCGCAGTGCCCGAAGGGGAAAGGCGATCACGTTTCCCATGAGAAGGGCGATAACGGTCTGCTTTGTGGTCAGCACCCCGGCATTCATTAGTGCGCCTGCTGCAGCAAACCCGGAGGTAAACTCGGCGGCAAAACTGAGAACCACAACAGAGAGGGATTCCACCGGCATGAACGACAGGGTGAGGGTGTGGGAAACCGTCTGGTTCAAAAATTCAAAGAATCCGTTGGTGTTGAGCACAAAAACCAGGGTGTAAATGGGCAGGACATACACGGCAATGCCCATGATGCGACTGGGAAGTTTTGTCCTGATCCCATTGAGGACTTCTTGTGCTCCTGGCCTTTCCCCGGCCCTTTCTTCCGGGTTGTTTTCCGGGATTAATCCGGTTTTGGATGCAAGGGGTTTGTACCAGAATCCGAAGACAAGAAAGCAGAGGGTTCTTAACAGGGTGGCGCTGAAGGTGAGCAGAAAATAAAAAATCCCTGCCCTTCCGGTGAGGGGCACCACGATAAAAAAGGTGGTCGGCAGATGGAGAAAAAAGGCCGGCAGCTGGTTAATATAGTTGGTGAGAAAGAGCTGGGCTTTGGTGATCTTTTTTTGTTTGAAAAATTCGAGCAGCATGGCGTTGGCGGCAACCCCCGAGACAAAGGCTGCAGTAAAGGCTGCGCTGCAACGGTTTCCCAGGTTTGAGAATCTGAAAAAGGGCCGGGCAACAACAGAGAGTTGCCGGGTCCACCCGGTTGCCTCGATCACCTGGCCTGCGGCAAGCCCCAGGGTGATGAATACCATGAGCCGAAAAAGGGGGAAGAAAAGTCTGTTCACAAGGGTGGCTGTGTCCACAGGGCGACCTGTGGACAGACCTCCGCCCACGAGCATAAGCGTGATTATCAGTGAGACAGCCAGCTGTTTTTTCTGATTCTTCTTTTTTTTCATTTTCCAGCCAGGATAAGGGTCCAGTAGTCGGGTTTCCTTGCCTCAAGGTCAGTGAGGTCATGGATGATTTTTTCCCCGTCCCGGCCACACTTGGAAACGGCCACGGCCTTTTCCATCATGCCTGCATCCTGAAGGGCCGTGTTGATGTCTGCGGTGTTTTTATATGCCTTGAGCAGCACCACGTTTTCAACACCGTCCATGCTCTTTCTCAAGGGTTCTCCCCCATAGGCGCCCGAGGTGATGAGCAGCGACTCTTCCGCCTCAACCAGGGTTCGGTTGAGCCTTGCCGCAGCCGCATGGAACGAGGTGATTCCCGGAATGGTTTCCACCACAGCATGGGGCATTACGGCTTTAAGGCTTTTGAGCACATATCCGTAGGTCGAGTAGGTCATGGGGTCTCCCAGGGTGAGAAAGGCTGCTTTTTTGCCCTGTTCCAGAACGGCGGCAATCTTGCGGGCGTTGTTGTCCCAGGCGGCTTTGGACTCGACCTTGTCCTTTATCATGGGAAAGGAGAGGGAACAGATATCGGTCCCCTTTGTGATATGGGGCCGGGCGATTTCCACGGCCAGACTGTAGCTGTTTTTGGTGGATGCCGCCGTAAAAATGACATCGGCCTCATTAATGGTTCGTACGGCCTTGAGTGTCAAAAGTTCTGGGTCCCCGGGACCGACTCCTATGCCGAAAAGTTTACCGGTTGTGCTCATGTGTTGTTTTCCTTGTTAAACATGGTGAAGGAAACGGACCTGTCCGGGTCCGTGTCTCTCCGGATTTCAGAATGCTTTCCTCTTCTCCTGGATCAGGGCGTCCGAGTTCCTGGGATCCAGGGCGCCGAAGATGTCAGGATAGAGGATTTCTCCAATGGTTTTAATTCCCTGCAACAGCCTGAATCCAGGCCGTGATACAATTTGTTCGTCGATCAGGTAAATTGCGTTGTTTTTTACGGCCTTGATCATGGCAAAGCCGGGCTCAGTCTCTATGGTTTCACGGGAAACAGGATTCATCTCTCCCTGTTGGGCAAGAAACACGTCAATTTTGTCTGCATGGGCAAGAATTTGTTCTTTGCCGTAGTTGCCGATATTTGTTCCCCTGGACGCCCTGGCATCTTTTGCAACATTGATTCCGCCTGCAACCTCCAGGGCAAAAAGGGCCATGGAACCAGGAGTAAAGGTTTTCATTTTTGAATGAATGGCTTCAAAGTAGACCTGTTTTTTTGGTGCTATGCCCTTGGTAAGGGCCCGAAACCCGGCTACCTGGTGTTTGAAATCAGCGACCATTGCCCCTGCCTGTTCATTCCTGCCGGTGAGTCGTCCAAGGGTGGTCCAGTAATCATACATTCCTTCAACGTCAGCGGGCTGGAGTGATACTACGGTGATACCCGAGCGTTCAAGCTGCTGGATGAGCCTGGAACAGCCTCTTTCGATCATGGGGCGGATCAAAATAAGGTCGGGCCTTGCCCCGAGAAATTTTTCAGGACCATCGTGGGCGGAAAACCAGGGGGTGGTTGAAAATCGAGGGTCGTGGATGTCGCTGCGAGAGACCCCGATGATTTCCCGGTCAAGGCCCAGAAAAACTAAATTCTCCGTGTGTGCCCCATACAGTGAGATGATCCTTGAAAAAGGTCGCTCAAATATCAGGGTCCGGCCGTTTTGGTCAACCACCCGTTGTGCTCCAAGGACAGGTGCCAGGTTTGAGAGGACCATGAAAAGGCTCAGCCATAGGGCGGTTTTTATTCTGCTGATATCTTTATTCAAGGTATCCCGCCTTGAAACTGGCCTGCCTTGCCCTGGAATAGGGGTTGAACTCAACCCGGGATTCCACCTCAAACACCTGCCGCACCATCTCCTCGTCCAGAACATCATCTGTTTGACCGGCGGCAATGATTCGGCCCTGCTTCATGAATACAAGGCTGTCAGACCAGGCCGCAGCAAGGTTGATGTCATGGAACACCGACACAACGGTTCTGTTGGATTTGAGTACCTCGGTTTTTACAATGTTTAGCAGGCGCAGGGTGTGGTTGATATCCATGCTGGAAAAGGCCTCGTCCAGAAAGAGCAGGGGGGTCGCCTGGCAAAGGGCCCGGGCCACCACACATCGCTGGCGTTCCCCGCCGCTCAGGCGGTTGATTCTTCGGTTCATGAGTCCCTTGATGCCGGTTCGTTCCATGATTCTGTCGACTATCTGGACATCCTCGCTGCCGGGCCGGGCAAACCTTGCTATATGGGGATGCCGGCCCATCATCACGATCTCTTTGACGGTGAACGGGAAATTGATGTCATACCCCTGGCAGACCAGGGCAATGGCCCTTGCAAGCTGTTTTTGTGTGAAATCATGGATGGATTTTTTTTCGAGCATTATGGTGCCGGTATCGGCCCTGTGGTGGCGGATGAGCAGATCAAGCAGTGTGGTCTTGCCGCAGCCGTTGGGGCCGAGGATGGAATAAAAATATCCTGGCTTTAACCTGAGGTTGATGTCCTGGAGTACCGGCTTCTGGTCGTAGGCGAAACCCAGATTTTGAACAATCATTTCCATTGAATCTTCTATATCTCCTGGCTTTTTTTGAATATCCAGCAGAAGACAGGTCCTCCGATCAGGGCCGTGAGCACGCCAATGGGGATTTCGTGGGGAAGAACAGCCCGGGTAATGGTGTCGGCACCGAGCAGAAGCAGGGATCCTGTGAGTATGGAAACGGGGATGAGTCGTCCATGGTCCGGTCCGGTGATGATTCTTACCATGTGGGGTACCAGCAGCCCGACAAAGCCGATGATGCCGGAAACCGATACGGATACGGCCGCAAGAAGGGAGCCGGTGACGAGCAGAATCAGGGTGACCCGCTGGGTATCAACCCCCAGGCTGGTGGCCGAACGGTCGCCCAGGCAGACCAGGTTGAGGTCCCTTGCAAAGAACAACGAGATGCACAGTCCCGCACCCAGAACCGTCCAGGTCAAGGCCACCTCGCCCCATGTTTTTGATGCAAAGCTGCCCATGAGCCAGAAAATAATGGCAGAGACCTGGTCGTCGGCAAGGTACTTCATGAAGCTGATCCCGGCCGACAGGATAGCTGCAACGATGATACCCGACAGGATCAGGCTGTTCGAGGAAAACCCCCCTCCTTTGTTGCTGCCGGAAAATGAGAGAAACATGACGGCAAAAAGGGTGAGACAGGCACCGGTAAAGGCAGAGAGGGGCACAGACACAAGTGTGGCCCCAAGACTTAAGAGGATGGCAACGCAGGCGCCAAAGGCAGCCCCGGCTGAAACCCCCAGGGTGTAGGGATCGGCAAGGGGGTTGAGGAGAATACCCTGGAACAGCACGCCCGACAGGGCAAGGGCGCCGCCAACGGCGGCACACACCAGTATCCGTGGAAGCCTGACATCCATGACAATGGTTTTGACCGTGGCATCAACAGGGCCTGGATCGTTGAAGATTTCTGTCTTGATCAGGGACGCAAGATCTGAGGGCCCGATGTCGACATATCCCATGGATGCAGAAGCAATGACCATCCCGACTAGAAGAAAAGAGAACAGGAGCACCAGAAGCCCTGTTCTCTTCTTCCATATGGCGATAACCGGTAGACTCACTTGCGTGCCATATTCCTATTATATATGATGGAGACTGGGTCTCCATTGTTCCATGTGAAACAGTGTAAACAAAAAAACCCATATCGACATTTAATCGATATGGGATTCCGTATTTATCCTCATCCGCCATTTTAATTGATCCAGCCCAACCGCGCAGGCCCACAAGATCGTCTTATTTCATTCCATATCAGGCAGGTTTTCTGACTTCCGGATCATCTTACTTGCTGTGTCTTCCCATCCCATTAACAATTAATGTCAAGGACAGTGACATTGGACAGCGTTCATTCCCGGTTACAGCGGCGGGTCCGTTCCTGAGTTTCACAGGATTCCCTCTTCATGATGCATAATACCTGAATTTTTATTGACAATAGGACGCCGCTGTTAAAATGTCAATGGAAATATTTTCCCATTTTAATAAAATCATGTTATGGGTAGCCCATGAAAATTTTACACCTGATCAGCCAGATGCCGGATATGACTGGAAGTGGGAAATATCTCCAGGCGGTTGTCAACTGCGCCCGGCAGAGCGGCCATGAAAACTTTCTTGTGGCGGGCGTTCAGGATAATTTCACCCTGGCCCCTGGTCTGATAGACCCTGATTGCTCCCTTTATGTGAACTTCAACACCCCTGCACTTAACTTTCCCATTCCTGGAATGAGTGACGTCATGCCTTATCCCAGTCGGGTATTTGCAACCCTTTCACCATTGGAGCTTCGAAGTTATGAGGTGGCATTCAAAGAGAAAATTGCCGCAGCAGTCCATCAATTTAAGCCGGATTTGATTCACAGTCACCACCTGTGGCAGGTGTCGGCTTTTGCCACCGAGGTTGCACCCGCCATCCCCATGGTTGTCTCCTGCCATGGGACCTGTCTGAGGCAATTGGCCCTGTGTCCCCATTTAAAGGAAAAACCCCTTGAGCTTTCCCAAAAGGTCTCCGGTATCCTTGCCCTGAGCAGGGTCCAGGCCCAGGAGATCATTTCCACCTACCCGGCTGCCCGGGGAAAAACCCATGTGGTGGGTGCAGGGTTTGACCAGCATCTTTTTTTTCCGGTCGCAAAACCTACCCCTCCGCCAGTGGAGATTCTCTATGCGGGGAAACTGTGCCGGGCAAAGGGTGTACCCTGGCTTCTCAAGTCCCTTAAACCCCTGGGCTCACTGCCCTGGCGGCTGCACCTGGCCGGCAGCGGAAGTGGGGAGGAACAACGTACCTGCAAGGAACTTGCGGCTGAGTTCGGTGACCAGGTTTGTCTCCATGGAACCTTGACCCACCCTGAACTTGCCCGCCTCATGGGGCGTACCCATCTGTTTGTTTTGCCCTCATTTTTTGAAGGACTTCCCCTGGTGCTCATGGAGGCCCTTGCCTCTGGCTGCACAATCGTGACCACGGCCCTGCCCGGTACCTGTGAGGTACTCAGCGGGATAACCCCTGGCCGGGTGAAATTTTTGAATCTTCCGCCCCTTGCAACGGTGGATACACCCCATGGGTCGGACCTTCCCCGTCTGGAACAGGCCCTGACCCGGATTCTGGCCAGGATCATTGGGGATTATCTTGAACAAGGGGTATCGGACATGCCGATGAATGATCGCCTGACAGGGGAGTATACATGGGAGAAGGTGTTTGAAAAAATTGAAGCCGTTTACAAAAAGGCCCTTAAAGGGTGACGGCGATGGCGGCAATATCGTCGTGGCACTTGAACCGGGGATATTGTCTGCACATGGGATCTTTGTCTTCAATGGCCCGAATTCGGTCCCTGAGACCATGGAGTCCGAGCCTGAGGTAGTTATTCACCAGATCGTCAAACCGTTTTAGCGGTTCCGGGTCGGGTGTTGGCAGCTGAAGCCCGTCGGTGAACAGGAGAATATGGGCGACCTCTTCCAGGGGTTCAACCCCTGAAAGAATGAAATTTTCTGCTGCCCTTTCTCCGTTGAGCACACCATAGGTACGATTCATTTGCTGCCGTGTCTTTGCAATCTGATGGGCCAGGGCCTGTCCAATGGTGACCGGGCTGGTTTGAGCCATCTGTTTCCAAAGGGAGAGGGTTTCAAAATCGTGGTCCGGCTTTTCTCCGAGTACCCGGTGGGAACCGTCCCCATGGACAAGAATGATACAGGCATCACCGGCCTGAACCCACTCAAGTACCCGGCCGTCTACTTTTGCCACGGCAGCGCTGGTACTCCACAGGTTCTGACGTTCCGAAAGATTTACACCATGGCTGATCATGGTCTCCCATATTTTTTCGTTGGCCTTGCCTGCAAGGATTTCCAGGGATGCTCCGTTTTTTTTAAATACATCGCAGGCCGTTGAAGAGGCAATCTTCCCTCCGGTTTTACAGCCGTCAAACAGGGCCTTGTCAAGACTTGTTGCCCCGTCAAAAACTCCAAAAAGAGATCCCTCCATCACAAGGGCATCTTCGTTGATCCTGCCCGATCCTTTTTCCAGAATGTGCTCGGCTCTCATATTTTCCCTTCATTGGTTGATTAGCTGTAGAGTCAATTATAGGCGTGGAGGTTTTGATGTCAAAGCGATTATATTAATAGCCTTTTAACGGGTTATAGGAATTTATGATACCGGTGCTATTTTGTCGTTATTTGATGGCTCACTGGGTCGTGACTGCCCGCTTAACAAATCCCTGAGATCCTCCACCACCAGGTAAAATGTGGGCACCAGGCCCAGGGTGATGAGGGTGGCAAACAGGATGCCGAACCCCAGGGATATGGCCATGGGGATCATGAATCTTGCCTGGCGGGAGGTTTCAAAGATCATGGGGGCAAGACCGCCAAATGTGGTGAGGGTGGTAAGCATGATGGGCCGGAAACGCTGGGTTCCTGCCGCAACAATGGCCCCATGGGCCGAAAGGCCGTTTCGTCTGGAACGGTTGGCAAAGTCAACCAGCACCAGCGAGTCATTGACCACCACTCCGGACAGGGCCACAAGGCCAAAAAGGCTCATGAGGGAGAGGGAATAACCAAGGAGAATATGGCCGATGACGGCCCCCACAAGTCCAAATGGAATGGCTGCCATGATGACAAAAGGCTGGACGTAACTTTTGAACGGCACTGCAAGGAGGGCATAAATGACAAACAGGGCTATGAAAAGTCCAGAGATCAGGCTTGTGGTGCTGTCACGCATGTCTGCCTGGCGACCCTGGAATTTGCTGGTCAACCCCGGGTAATCGTGTTCCAGGCGGGGAAGAATATCCTCCTTGAGAACCGTGATGAGCTGGTTGGTCTCGTCCCTGGGAATCACATTGGCCGAAACCGTGGAGATCCTGCGGCCTCCCCGTCGTTCAATGGCTGTATAGGCCCTTCCCCGGTCCATGGCGACCACTTCACGTAAAAGAGCCTCTTCTCCCAGGGGGTTCCGGACCATGAGAGTTTCAATGTTGTGTTCAAAGGAACGTTCAGCCTCCGGCAGGCGGACCCGCACGGTCAACTCGTTTCTTCCCCGCTGGATTTGCAGGGCCTGGGCCCCGTAAAAGGCATGGCGGACCTGGAGAGCCACCTCCCGTGCCTTGAATCCCATCATTTCTCCAAGGGCGAGCATGGTAAAGTCCAACTGTTGTTTTCCCCTGGCAGAACCATCGTCAATGTCCCTGGAAGAGGGAAAATCGCCAAGTTCCCGGGCCAGGGCCTCGCTGGCCAACGTCAGGGTCTCTATCTCCTGGTGGCTGAGTTCAATGGTCAACGAACTGCCTGAAGCAGGGCCTCCGCGGTCGGCCTGAAAGGTCAGGGATTCAAGACCGGCAAGGGGACCAAGGGCCGATCGCCAGAGTTCTGTTACCCGGGTGGTACTGATGGGTCTGACATGGCTGGGGGTGAGAATGATTCTTGATGTGATGACGTTCTCATCCACCTGGGCGTAAAATCCCCTGGAAAGGGTCTGGCCCCCGTTGTCTTTGATCACGGATTCGGCTGCCCTGGAAATCTGGGCAACCACTTCAGCAACTTTGTTTTCCGCACTGCCGTAGGGAAGAGTTGCCGTGACAAAGGCGTAGTCGGATTCTACCCTGGGCATGAGGGTGGTCGGTATTCTGCCGCTCTTGACATAGGCACCGACAATGATAAGGATGGCAAGGCCCACGGCAAGGGTTATGTAACGATATTCAAGCACCCGCTCAAGCAAGGGAGTGTATACTGCCTTTACAAATCTTACAAGGGCGTTGCTCACCCGCTGCTGCCGGGTTGTAATCCATCCCATGAACCTTCCCGGGGGGGTTGAATCGCCATGGGCCAGATGGGCCGGAAGAATAAAAATACTCTCGGCAAGGGAGACCATAAACACCGTGATTACCACCACTGGAATGATCTTGAAAAATTTTCCCATGGTGCCGGGAACAAACATGATCGGCAAAAAGGCCACCACATTGGTGAGGATACTGAACACAACGGGCATTGCCACCTCCCGGGTTCCCCTGATTGAAGACTCAAGAAAGTCAAAGCCCATCTGGCGGTAATGGTAAACGTTTTCTCCGACCACAATGGCATCATCCACCACAATACCGATGGTGACAATAAAGGCAAACATGGAAACAAGGTTGATGGAAAAATTGGTCAGGGGCAGCAGGATAAAGGCACCCAGGAGGGATATGGGAATGCCCAGGGAAACCCAGAAAGCCAGCCGGATATCCAGGAAAAGGGCCAGAAGGATAAACACGAGCCCAAGCCCCATGTAACCGTTTTTGAGTAAAAGGGTGCCTCTTTCCTTGAAAGTCTGTGACATGTCATTGACCATGGCAACCCCAAGGCCGGGTAACAGGGTCTGGTTGAACGCTGCCACGGCCAGTCGGGATGCATCTGCAACTGCCACGGGTTTCTGATCCCCCACCCGGTATACCTCAAGCATGATGGCAGGTTTACCGTTGAATGTGGCATAGGCGTTGGTATCTTCAAACCCTTCGGTGATGATGGCAATATCTTTCAGAAGCACCCGGGTGCCGTCATCAAGGGTAATCACGGCAAGCTTGCCATAGGCCGGGGCGCTCTCCCGCCGCTCTTTCATGCGTACCAGGATTTCCCCGCCGTCGGTCTTGAGGCTTCCGCCTGGAAGATCCACCGAGGCCGTGGAAATAACAGCCGCAATCCCGGCCAGGGTAAGGTCGTACCGTCTGAGATTTTCCTGGGGAACTTCAATGTGAATTTCGTAATCCCGTACCCCGTTGAGTTCCACCTGGGTGATGGCCGGGTCCTGGAGCAGCATTTCCCGCAATGCTTCGGCTCTCTCCCTGAGAACGGTTTCAGCGACACTGCCGAACACCGCAAACGAGATGACCCTGCGACGTCGGGTGACAACGGAAACCATTGGATCTTCAGCCTCGTCGGGAAAAGAGGTGATGGCATTGATCTGGCTTTCCACCTCCTGGGCAAAGCTTCGCACATCAACCCCCTCAAGCACCTCAAGGTTAATTGTGGCTCTGCCTTCAAGGGCGGTGGAGCGGATTTCATCGAGCCCGTCAAGCCCCTGGACCGCCTCTTCAATGGCAAGAACAACCCCCCGCTCCACCTCTTCCGGGCTTGCACCTGGATAGGTCACGGAAACGTTGACAATGCCCAGCTCATATTCGGGAAACACCTCCTGCTTAATCTTTGTAGCCATGAAAAGACCGCCCACCAGCAGCACCAGCATAAGCAGATTGGCGGCAACGCTGTTGCCTGCCATCCAGGTTACGGCTCCCCTGGGGGTTGCTGATTCTTGTTTAATTTCCATTGCTGTCGGATTCCTCCACCCGTATGGCCATGCCGTTCACCGCTGACGAGAGTTCCGAGACAATGATCTTGTCTCCAGCCTTGACTCCAGATCTTACAAAGAGCGTTTTTTCGTTTTTCCACATGATATCGAGGGGGGCCACCACAAGGCGACGGTCCCTGGCGATCCAGACAGTGTTTCCATCCCTGGCGCACCGCCTGGGAAGTGCAATGGTGTTGTTGATGGTTTGACCTTGAATGGCCAGGGTTACATAGGCGTTTATGAGCAGGGGGGAGGTTCTTTTCAGATTCTGCCCCAAAGGATCCTTGATGGAAACAAGGACCCTGGCAAGGCGGCTCTTGTCTGCAACATCCCCCAGAAGTCTGAAAACCTCTCCCTGGTATCGTTGATTGTCCCGGGTAAACACCTGGACCAGGCTGCCTTTATCCGTTCCCGGTCCTGGAAATCGGATCCATTGGAGTTGATCCATGGCAATGGTGGCCGTGACCCAGTATGCATCGGTTCCGGCAAGGACGGCAAGGCTCTCCTGGGCCGTGACCTGGGATCCCTGTTCCACCTGTTTGTCCATTATCATGCAGTTGAACGGTGCCCGAATCACCGTCCGCTCAAGGTCAACCATGGCCTGTTCAACATCCACCTTTACGGTTTCAAGATCCGCCTGGACCTGGGCAAGCTGGGGTTTTCGAAGGGCAAGCCCCGGTTCATTCACCCGTTTGCCGGAGGAACGCTCCATGAGGCGAAGTTCGGCTTTTGCCACTGCCTGTCTTCCCCTTTCAAGGTTAAGCTCGGCTTCGGTTTTGAGAACCAGTGCCTTTTTCTTTTTAAGTGCAAGTTCGAAATCCCGGGGATCGAGCCTGAGCAGGATCTCTCCCTTTTTAAAGATACCGCCGGGGACAAAACGGTCGGATGTCGTAAGCACAAATCCGGAAACCCTTGATTTAAGGGCCAGTTCCCTGGATGCCGTTACTGCCCCCAGGGCGGAGATGACCACCCCATGGTCGGACAGAACTGCCGTTGTCACCTCCACCAGGGGTACCTTTGCAGGTGGAGCTCCCCGTTTTGCCGCAGGTTTGGTCTGGTAAAGAAAAACACCAATGGCAATGCCCGCTGAAAGGATGAAAAGGGGAAGCACAATCTTGATGGCTTTGACTGTCCAGGGTGTTTTGGTGCTCTGGCCGGTTGTTCTCATCCCGTGCGGGTTTGTGTGTCTGGTCACTTTTGTTTTCCAAGGTTCTTGGTTTGTGTGAAGCTCCCCCCAAGGGAGCGGTACAGGGCAATTCTTGCCTTTATCAGTTCAGCCTGCTGAAGAATAATGCCTTTTTCAAGGTTTTGGACATTGAGTTGCTCGGAAATCAGGGGCAGAAAGGTGATGATCCCCCTTTGATATCGGCGGGTGGCTTCGCCCAGGGCCAGCCGGGCCGCATCCAGTTCCTGGTTAAGGGCGGCGAGCCATGCCCGCTGGTGAACTTCTTCGGACAGGGCATCCTCCACCTCCACCAGGGCCGTGAAAACCGTTCGTTCATAATATGCAAGTCCTTCGGCCACCACGGCCTTGGCCTGTTCACGGGCGGCTGCTTTTTTCCCGCCGTCAAAAACAGTTGCGGCCATGTTGGCCCCAAGGGAGAGGATCCATGAATTAAACAGGGCATCCAGGCCGGAACTCTGGAGTCCCATGGTGCCGGTCAGGTTCAGGGACGGGAGCCTTGCGGCCTGTTCAGCGCGGCTCTCCCACTGATCGGCCATGAGTCTGAAGCCTGCGGCCTGGATATCCGGCCGTTTCGATAAAAGATCTGCAGGAATCCCCATGGCAGGCAAAGGGGTAAGGATCGGAAAATCGGTATTTATGACAGCCAGGGCATTGGTGGGCGGCTTGCCCTGGAGCAGGCAGAGTCGGTTGGACAGTCGTTTTATCTCTTGTTCAAGGGGGGGGATCTGGGCTGTTACATGGGCCACAGCCTCCTGCTGCTGAAGGATGTCAAGGGATGTTGAAAGGGCGTTTTCAAACCTGAGTTCCAGGAGTTCAAGGAGCAACGTGTTGGTTGCCAGCTGCTGTTTCACAAGGTCAAGGGCCTTGACGGCTGCCAGTTGATCCACCCAGGTATTTGAGACCTCTGCGGTCAGGGTCATGGCTGCAGTTTCAAGATCAGAACGGCTGGCCCTGGCTGAGAGATCTCCTGCCATTGTACGGGATCTGATCTCTCCCCAGAGATCCATTTCATAGCTTGCTGCCGGTCCCAGGGCGATGGTATCCAGGGTCGATTCCTGGCCCTGGCTCCGGGTTCGTTTGTGGGAAGCGCCAGCCTCAAGGGTGATGACCGGCAAGAGAAGGGAACGCGTTTCCATGGACATGGCCCTTGCCTGGTCAAGCCTTGCCAGGGCTTCCCGAATGGTAAAGTTGCTGCCAAGGGCCTGGTCGATGATCCGGTTGAGTTCGCTGCTGCCAAAACTTTTCCACCACGGCTCATGAACCGCCATGGCAGCCCCGGGGTTGTCCCCAGAAGCTTTCGGGCCTGCCAGGAAGGTTTCTGGAAGACTGTCCGGAACAGGGGCAAGGGGCAGGGGCCCTGTTCTGAAACAGCCCTGGGACAGAAATATTATTACCGCAAGGGCCGGGATCATAATGGCTTGTTTTTTCATTTAAACAGTCTTTTCAACGTTTATCCTTATTCTCAATTGACCTTGCATCCCACAAACCCACACGGCCGGAGCAAGGTATGGCTTTGGCCCCAACGAACGATACAGGTATTTGATTGCAATCCGTTGGTGGGTGTCCCAGATAAAAACGTTCCCAGGCCCATTTTCATACTATTTTACACTGAAAAAAGTCCAGTCAAAAGATATAGTCCTGGATTTTTAAGCTTTTCCAGGATATCAGTGATATCTGCTGGTTGCATAATCGGCAGGGCCGGAGCGAGATATAGATTATGGTCACAACGAATGATGACACGCCTTTGTTTGCAATGCTTCGGTGAGTGTTTCATATAAAAAACCACATGTCCTGGCAGTCACAACGAAGCATGAAACACGATGATACAGGGGAGGCGATCGTACCATTGCGCCCCCTTTGGTTACCCTGACCGGAACGGTAAACGTCGGGGGGAGTTTTGCCCTTCCAGGCTAAAGCGCAGGAACTGCGGGCTAAAGTCCTCAAACAGCCTGCGCTTTTTAACGCCTGGAAGGGCAAAAAGCCTACCCCCTTTGGTTTACAATATTCCGGTCAGGGAAACCAAAGAGGGCTTGAAAGTCGAGACTTTCACAATGATGTTTCGACAGTTGCTTCTTATAACCGGCACGGCCGGAGCGAGTTATGGCTCCGGCCTCAACGAATTTTGAAACACCTTCATTGACAATGCTTTGGCGAGTGTTTCATATAAAAAAAAATTAAAATTTCAGGACGGATAAGTGTCATGACCCCAATTGAGCTCTCCCCCCAGTTATTTGCCCTTCTGTTCGGCACGGGGTTCTTTGCAGGATTCGTGGATTCCATTGCCGGCGGGGGTGGATTGATTTCCCTGCCCATTCTCATGTCAACGGGCATGCCTCCCCAGATGGCCCTTGGCACCAATAAGCTCCAGGGAAGCTTTGGCACCTTCATTGCCGCATGCAACTACACGAGCAAGGGAGAGGTGGAACCTAAAAAGACCCTGGTCGGAATTTTCTTTACCCTGATTGGTGCCCTGGCCGGGGCCTGGGCCATCCAGCGGCTTGATCCATGGTTCTTGACCTATATCATTCCCCTGCTGCTGGTGGGTGTTTTTGTTTACACCCTGTTTTCAAGGGATCTGGGAAAGGTCACCACCCGGGCACGGCTTTCCTTGAACCTGTTCTTTGTGTTCTTTGGGCTTGGACTTGGCTTTTATGACGGGTTTTTTGGCCCTGGAACGGGTAACTTCTGGATGACGGGATTCATGGTTGTCATGGGGTTCAGCATGACAAGGGCTGCAGGTTTCACCCGCATCATGAACCTGGTGAGCAACGTGGTTGCCCTTACCATGTTTGTGGTTGGGCAAAATGTCATATACAGCGTCGGCATAACCATGGCACTGGGCCAGATCCTCGGGGCAAGGCTGGGATCTGGCCTTGCCATCAAAAAAGGGGCTGGTTTTATTCGTCCGGTATTCCTTGTGGTGGTTTTCTTCACCATTGTCAGGCTGGTATACCTGAACTATTCCACCTTGCTCTGAAAACGGCCCTGGTCGTTCTGAGCCGTTCAGGCAAGGGGGAGGCTTATCTCAAACATGGCACCCTTGTCCGGGGTGCTTTCCACCCGTATGGTCCCGTTGTGATATTGAACAATGTGCTTGACAATGGCAAGCCCCAGGCCTGTCCCCCCCATGTCTGTGCTCCGGGCGCTGTCCACCCTGTAAAACCGTTCAAAAATCCGTGAAAGATGCTCCTGGCCGATGCCGGGTCCTGAATCAATCACCCGGATCAGGGCGCTGCCCTTTTCCTGAGCCACCTGGATCAAAACCTCTCCTCCGGGTTCACTGTATTTTAATGCGTTGTCAAGAAGGTTGACCAGGGCCTGCTCCACCAGAAGGGTATCCATGGGTATGAACAGGGGGCCGGAAAGGTCTGCCTTGACAGTCACCCTCCCTGATTCAGACCTTGTCCTGCAGGCAGCACGGGCAGACTTGATAACAGCAGAAAGATCATGGGGCTCAAAAACAGTCTTATCCCCCTCTTGTCTTTCAAGCTTTGAAAGGGCCATGAGGTCGTCCACCAGGGCAATCATCCGGTTGACGTTTTTCTCGATGATGGTCAGGAATCCCTCCCTTCTGGTCAGTGCTTCGGATTCGTCAAGGTCCTGGAGGGTCTCGATAAATCCCTTGATAGAGGTCAGGGGCGTCTTGAGCTCATGGGAGACGTTTGCGGCAAAATCCTTGTGCATGGTTTCAAGCCGGTGCATCCGTGTGATGTCATGGAAAATGATCAGGGTTCCCATGCGCTCACCCTGGGCGTTGGAAAGGGTGTTGGAATGGACGTTGAACAGGCGCTTCCCCGTGTCCGTGAGGGTAATGTTTTCCCCTATGGAATCCGGGGAGGCAAGGGCCCTTTTGATGAATTTATGAAGATCATAATTTCGGGCGATTTCAAGGATATTTTTGTTGGTCATCGTTTCAATGGGATGGTCAAATATGCCTGCAACGGCCCTGTTGACCATGAGGACTCGTTCGTTGAGATCAACGGCAATCACCCCTTCCCCCATGCTGGAAAGAACGGCTTCAAGTTCCATGGTGCGGTCTTCTGCACTTTTTATTTTCTCGTCAAGCCTTTCTGCCATATGATTGATGGTCAAGGCAAGTTCGGAGAGTTCTTCAGTGTCGGGCATGGCCAACCTCAAGGTCAAATCTCCCCTGGCCAGGCCACCGGCGCCGGCCTTCATCTGCTCAAGGGGGCGGGTGATTCGTCTTGAAACAAACAGGCTTGCACCGGCAGCGGCAAGGACGGTGAGCATCAGGGCGATCATGAGGTTGGTTTGAACCCTTTTAATTTCAACGTCCATGGCTGAAACCGACAGGGCCGTTCTTACCACCGTGGTTACAGCACCGTCGGTCTCAAGGGGCAGGGCCACGTACATCATGTTTTGATTAAGGGTGTCGCTGTATCTCACTGATACGCCCTTGTCTGCGCGCAGGGCCGAAACAATTTCAGGTCTGATCCTGTGGTTTTCCATCTCCTGGACGTCCCCAAGGGAATCGCCGATGACCCGGCCCGAGGAAAGAATAACCGTCACCCTTGTGCCGGTTGTCCTGCCAATGGCAAGACAGATATCGTTAATCCTGTCCGGGGTTTTTCCTGATATCTCCCGCCGGATCAGTTGGGCCTGGGTTGTGAGCTGGTCTTCGCTGCCGGCCAGAAAGTAACGTTTGAAAAATCCTGTGGAATAGTAGGTCACCGCAGCCAGGGAAACCACTGTTATGATGAAAAACGAAGGAAAGATCCGCCACAGGAGTCGTCTTTTTTTTTCAGACATCTGCTTCCTCCCTGAACCGGTAACCCACTCCGCGAACCGTCTCGATGAAATCGGCACAGGGCCCCAGTTTTTTTCTCAAACCTGCAATGGTCACATCAACGCTTCTTTCTGTGACGGCGTAATTCTCACCATGCACAGCGTCCACGATTTGCCCCCGGGTAAATACCCACCCTTTTTTGGTCACAAGAAACCAGAGAACCTGAAATTCTGAATGGGTAAGATCCAAGGCATTTTTATCCACTACCACCCGATGGCGGCCAACGTCCATGGAAAGGGGACCTGCAATAACGGTCGCCTGGGTTGCCGGTTTTTCAACCCTTGTCCTTCTCCTGAGAATCCCCCGGATTCTTGCCACAAGCTCCCTGGGGCTGAAGGGCTTTGAAATATAGTCATTGGCCCCGATTTCCAGACCGGTCACAATATCGCTCTCCTCTCCCTTTGCCGTGAGCATGACAATGGGGATTTCAACGGTTACCGCGTTGCCCCGAATCCTCCGGGTGACCTCAAAGCCGTCGATTCCGGGAAGCATGAGGTCAAGCACCACAAGGTCGGGCATCTCTCGCTTTGCCATGGACAGCGCCTCTTCTCCGGAAAAGGCGACAAGGGTATGATACCCCTCCCTTTTCAGGTTGAATCGAACAAGTTCGACAATATCGCGTTCATCATCAACGATCAGTATTTTTTCGTTCGGCATTGGCTTTCCTTTTTTTAGACCATCGGTTTATGACTATACCTGCTGATGGGCTCGATTACAAATATCTATCAGGATTATGTTAGGGTTCTGTTAATTGTGGATTTAAATTTTGTTAGCTCGTGTTTGAACGAAAATTCATCCATTTGCGGCGTTGCTGTAAAGCGCTGCAATCCTACGCCATATTTTGTGTAATTATTTATTTCCGAGTCCCTTAAATACCCTGGCCTTTACACGGGAGGATTCATATCGATCGGTCAACACGGTCAAGAGCCCTGTTTTTACTTGACAAATTCTGGCATTTTTAAATATAGTCTGCCACGATGGTTACCCCAACTACCAGAAGGATTTGTAAATGTTGTACAATGAAGATAAAAATCAGGCCGGGGAGTATTTAAGGCTATCCCTTGGGTTTATTGCCAAATATAACCTGCCGGCAGACCCTGCCTGCTATAGTGTCTGGTATCAGTATATTGCAGGGAAAAATCCCCACCTGAAAGCTGTCCTTGATTATATTATCAAAAATGAGAAACAGATAACCGTCAACACCATAAAGAAATTGTACAAAGATCATATTCTGGAAAAGGATAGAACCATCACGGAAAACCTGCTCCAGGAGTTGCGGATCGTTATTAATGGGATTTCACGCTATGCCATTGATACCACCGGAGACATTGCCGGAAATGGTAAACGGCTTCAAGCCCTTGTCAGGGAACTGGAAGAGGACGAGGATATGGACAGCCTCGCCAGGACCATGGACAAGATCATCCAGGAGGCCAAAGCGCTTGTGCAGACGGGAAAGAGTTTCCAGGGGCGCATGGCCTCATCCTCCCAGGAACTTGCCTCCCTTAGAAAAAAGCTGGATGTGTCAAAAAAAGATGCCGAAACCGATGCCCTGACAGGTCTGTTGAATCGGCGTGGTTTTGAAAGCAGGCTGCATCCCCTTCTCAAGGATCCCCAATCTTGTTTTTGCCTCATCATGATCGATATCGACCATTTTAAACGGGTCAACGATACCTATGGTCACCTGGTCGGTGACAGCATTCTCAAAGCCCTGGCAAACCTGTTGAAGCAGCAGACCAAGGGTAAGGATTGCCTGGCTCGGTTTGGAGGTGAAGAGTTTATCATCCTGCTTCCTGAAACCCGACTTGAACAGGCCGGGGCTGTTGCAGAGGATATCCGGAAAAAACTTGCGGCCCAGGAATGGAAACAGCGGAAAACAGGAAAACCCATGGGCAAAATCACCATTTCCCTTGGCGTAACCCAGTACCGGCCCAATGAATCGGAAGTCACTTTGATCCACAGGGTCGATACAGCCCTTTATACGGCCAAACGGAACGGCAGGAACCGGGTGGTCACCGAAGAGATGGTATAACCGGTCCGGGTGCCTTGTGTTTTATTTTCCAGGAAAAATATGGTTCCATGGACCGGATCATACCCCATGGCGCACGATCTTTCCTTGGATCAGGTGAATAACCTCCTCGGCAATGTTGGTTGCATGGTCCCCGATCCGCTCCAGATGACGTGAAATCAGATAAAGGTTAATGGTCTGGCCCACCTGGTCCGGTGCCTTTTGAATGGCTGTTTTCATTGCCTCATAGGCCCTGTTGCGCATGGCATTGACTTCATTGTCCATGAGGATAACCTCGTCTGCCATATCTGAATCCATTTCCACCAGGGCATCAAGGCTCATCTTGAGCATCAACCCTGTTTTTTCCGCCATGGGCGAGTAGTCGTAACGAAAGGGGCCCGGGGTTGCTCCTGAAACAGTCTTGATCCTTTGGGCGATGTTTGCCGCAAGATCGGCCACCCGTTCAAGGTCGTTGTTGATCTTGACAACAGCGATGAGGAACCGCAGGTCAATGGCAACGGGCTGGTAAAGGGCCAGGATTTTGAGACATTCCTCTTCGACTTCCACTTCAAGTTCATCGATCTCAATGTCAGAGGCAATGATCTCCCTGGCAAGGGCTGTATCGCTTGTCCTGACGGCATGGACTGCCTTCTTGAACCTGTCCTCAACCATGGCACCCAGGGAGAGGATTTCTCGTTTTATCTTTTCGATCTCTTTTTGTAAATTGCCTGCCATGGTGTCTCCTTCAGCCGAAACGGCCGGTGATGTATTCTTCAGTCTGTTTTAATTCAGGTTTTGTAAAAAGGGCGTCTGTGTTGTTGACTTCAATGAGTTTTCCCATGTAAAAAAAAGCCGTGATATCAGACACCCTTGCCGCCTGCTGCATGTTGTGGGTTACAATAATAATGGTGAGATGCTGGGACAGGCTGATGATGAGCTCTTCGATTTTCTGGGTGGCAATGGGGTCAAGGGCCGAGGCAGGCTCATCCATGAGAAGTACCTCGGGCTGCACTGCAAGGGCCCTGGCAATGCACAGACGCTGCTGCTGACCGCCTGAAAGGCCCAGGGCGGATTCGTTGAGCCTTTCCTTGACTTCGTCCCAGATGGCGGCCTGTTTCAGGCTGGTTTCAACCCGTTCTGCTATCAGGGCCTTGTCTTTGATGCCGTTGACCCGCATGCCATAGGCTATATTTTCAAAGATGGTCTTTGGAAAGGGATTGGGTTTCTGGAACACCATTCCCACCCTCCGCCGGAGGGAGACCACATCCAGGGTTGGGTCGGAGATGTTCATGCCTTCGAGCAGAATCTCCCCACGGCTCCGGGTTCCCGGGATGAGGTCGTTCATTCGGTTAAGACACCGGAGAAAGGTGCTTTTTCCGCACCCGGAAGGCCCGATCAGGGCTGTGACCCTTTTTTCGGGAAATTCAAGGGATATATTGTAAAGGGCCTGGGATCCGCTGTAGAAGAAATCCAGACCTTTTGCGTACATTTTAATCGGATGATCCATTATAACCTCATTTTCTTTCTGATTCTCGTGCGAAGGAGGATGGCCCCGAGGTTCATTCCAAAAATCAGGGCAATGAGCACCAGGGCAGTGCCGTACTGAAGGGGGCGGGTGGTGGCAATGTTTGTCCCTGCCGTTGCAAGCACATAGATGTGGTAGGGAAGGGCCATGACCTCGTCAAAGAGAGATCCTGGAAGCTCCGGCGTGAAAAAAACAGCGCCCGTGTACATGATGGGGGCTGTTTCCCCGGCGGCCCGGCTCAGGCCCAGGATCCCGCCTGTGATGATGCCGGGAAAGGCAGACGGAAGAACAACCCTGTAAATGGTCTGCCATTTTGTTGCGCCAAGCCCCAGGGACGCCTCCCGATAGGTCTTGGGAACGGATTTAAGGGCCTCTTCCGAGGTCCCGATGATCACCGGAAGTGTCATGAGTCCCAGGGTCAGTCCGCCGGCGATGACCGAGACCCCCATTTTGAGAACAATGCAGAAAAAGGCCAGTCCGAACAGGCCAAAAACCACGGACGGTACACCTGCAAGGTTGTTGATACCCAGGCGAATGATCCGTACAAATCTGCCCTGGGCGGCATACTCGTTGAGGTAAATGGCTGAGGCCACCCCCACGGGCAGGGCCACCACCAGGGCGACCCCCATGAGGCACAGGGTGCCGACAATACAGGGGAAAATACCCCCCCGGGTCATGGAATCTGTCGGAGGCATTGTCAGAAAAGACCATGAAATGGCCCGCCACCCCCGGGAGACCATGAACCATACGATGATGGCAAGGGCCGTTCCGTTGACCAGGGCTGCAAGCCGTAGACTGAAAAAACCAACGCCTTGAACGATCTTTCGTGTATTCATTTACAGAGATGCCTCCCCGACCTGACGGTACCGGGATGAGATATAATCGGCAATCAGGTTAAAAACAAAGGTAAATATAAAGAGCACCAGACCCGTTGCAAAAAGGGCATGGTAGTGTTCGCTGCCAAAGGGCGCCTCAGCCATTTCAGCGGCAATGCTGGCCGGCATGGGTCGAACCGGATCAAACAAAGAACCGGGTAACATGGCAGCTCCGCCCGCCACCATGAGAACCACCATGGTTTCTCCAATGGCCCTTGACATGCCAAGAATGACAGCCGTGCAGATGCCGGACAGGGATGCCGGAAGTGTCACCCGGTGAATGGTTTCAAAATGGGTGGCTCCCAGGGCAAACGAAGCCTCTTTCAACGCCTGGGGCACGCTGAAAATGGCATCCTCGGAAATGCTGCAAATGGTGGGGATGGACATGAAGGCCAGCATGAGTGAAGCGTTAAAGAGGTTTAGACCCACGGGGATGTCAAAGGTTCGCTGTATAAATGGGGCCACCACCACCATGCCGAAAAAACCGATTACCACCGATGGCATGGAGGCCATGAGTTCCACCACCGGCTTGACAATCTCCGCTGTTCTTACAGGGGCAATCTCTGCAAGATAAATCGCCGTCATCACCCCCAGGGGAATTGAGACCACCCCGGAAAGAAAGGTTACCAGGAACGACGCCACAATCAGGGGGAAAATGCCAAAATCGGCAGGATCCGAGGTTGGATACCAGTAAAGACCAAAAACAAACTCTTTCAACGAGATTTCCTTGAAAATGGGAACTCCCTCAAGGACAAGAAAGAGCATGATCAGGAACAGTGCCGTGATGGAAAACAGTGCAACCCCCATGAAGGCGCGTTGCACTATCTTTTCGCTGGTTTGTTGCTTCGGCATCAGTAAACCGTTATGCTTCCCACCTCTTCGACCAGTGTCTGTCCCTTAGTCGATAGCAGGTAGTTTAGAAAATCAGCGGTTGTTCCCCTGGGCCAGTCATTGGTAAACATGAACAGGGGCCGTGAGATCGAGTATTGGCCATTCCTCGTGGTTTCAGGCGTTCCAGGAATGCTGTTTACCGACAGGGCCTTGACCTCCTGGTTCAGATATCCCAGGGCGATATAGCCGATGGCGCCGGGAGTGGATGCCACGGCCTGGACAAGCCCCCCATTGGAGGGAACGGTCAGGGCACTGGGAACGACCCTTTCCTTGTTCATAATCAGGTGTTCCCACACCTCAAAGGTGCCGGACGAGGTGTCCCTTGAGATGACAACGATCTTCATGTCCTTTCCACCCACCTCCTGCCAGTTTTTGATTTTGCCTAGGTAGATCTCTTTCAGCTGTGCGGTTGTGAGGTTCGTGACCGTATTCTGTGAATGGACCACCGGCACAATGCAGTCAAGGGCAATTCTGTGGGGAACTGGATATATTCCCTTGGTGGTGGCGAGTTTGACCTCCTTTGGCTTAATAAAGCGGGAGGCATTTCCAATATCTGCGGTACCGTCAAGAATGGCCTTGATTCCATTGCTGGAACCGCCGCCGGAAAGGGAAATCTTTATGTCAGGATGGAGCTTCATATAAGCTTCGGCCACCTTCTGGGCAATGGGCAGTACGGTTGTGGAGCCCTTGAGTACGAGCTCTTCGCCAAGGGCCGGAATTGCCGCCACCATGGCCATGCAAACACCAATAATAATAGATTTAATACCGGTTTTCATTTTTACTCCTTTGATTTCAGGTTAGGCTTCAGTGATTCCACTGGGATGGATCCTACCCGGATTATGTTAGGGAATTATTAGGAGCGTGTTGGCGGGGTGTTAAAAATAGGGGGAAGTTTTTTTTCGAGAACCAGGCGATTCCCTTTTTTGTTGTAGCCGCAGGTGGAGAAATAGGCGGTCATAATGGCAAGACCTCTGCCGTGATCATTGTCGTCACCAGGGGGGAAGTTTTTGGCCGTTTGCCAGTCAAACCCTTGGCCCTGGTCTTCAACAATGATTTGGATGTGGTTTTTTTTGGTTATCTTTAAAAAGAATTTTACCTTTTTTGCGGGGTCAAGATTGTTGCCGTGGCGGACCGCATTGGTAAGGGCTTCGCGTATGACAAGGTCGATGGCGAAAAAATGTTCGGCCAGTTCTTTAAAGTTCTGATTGAGAAATCGGGACACCTCCCCACAGATTCGGTCAATGTTTTCCAGGGTGGAACTGAAGGTGATGGTAACGCTTTGGGCTGTGATCCTCCGGTGAAAGGTGTCAGGCATTTTCACACCTCCACGCACAGAACCACAATGTCGTCCTCAGGTTCTGCACCACCAGAAAAAATGTTTTGAACAAGGGCCGAAGGTGCCTCTGAAAGGGGGACGTTCCTGATCGCTTCGAATTTTGCCAGCAGACCTTTGGCCCCCGTGGTCCAGGTGATCTTTTGTTTGACAGATTCCACAAGACCGTCGGAATAGATGAAGAACCTGTCTCCGGGTGCGAGTTTCCTGCGATGTATACCGAACCTTGCGTCTTTGAACATCCCGAGGATATCGCCGTCCATATTTATAATTTCCGGGTTTCTGGTTGCGGGAACATGGACCACGGGGGGGTGTCCTGCACTGATGATGCAAAGGTTGCCCGTAGCATGATTCAAACGGGCATAGCATGCGGTAAGGTATTTGTTTTCCGATAGAATTTCAACGAGAACATCGTTTATCATCTTCATGGTTTCAAGGGGTGAATAGACCAGTTTGCTGTTCTGGGCCAGCAGTGCCTTGATCGAAGCGGTCATGTAGCTTGACTTGATGTCATGGCCGGAAAAATCGGCAACAAAATAACCGGTGATATGGTCCGAAATGTTGAGGATATCGTAAAAATCCCCCCCGGCCTCGTGGAGTGCCCTGTAGTAAACTCCGAATTTTGCCCTGGGAAAATCTTCGGGCAGGGGAAGCATTTCGTTTTGGGCTTCGGTGATTTCCCGGAGTCGTCTGGCCTGGTTGGCAACCAACGAATTGGTTGCAATGGAAAGTTTGAGGTGGGTCGCCACCCTGGCAAGGACTTCAAGGGGATGGAAGGGTTTCGTGACATAATCCACGGCCCCCAGATCAAAACCTTTAAGCTTTGAATCCACATCGGTCATATTTGTGAGAAAAATAACCGGGATGGTGCAGGTTCCGGGGGTTTCCTTTAAAAAACGAATTACCTCAAATCCGTCTCCACCGGGCATCTGAATATCCAGAAGGATGAGGTCTGGTTTCTCTGCCACGGCAATGGTTTTTGCACTGGTCCCGTTGTCTGCGGTGATCACCCGGTATCCCTCTTTCGACAGGGTCATTTCCATGAACTTGAGGTTTACAAGGTTATCGTCAACAACAAGAATGGTAAAAACCGACTTTAGTTCCATGGTGATTCAACATCCCTCCGCAACTTTTTGGATCGCATCAAGATTCGCCCCCAAGTCGGCCGCCGTTGACCTTATTTTATGGAATTTTTTTTGAACGGCCAGGCTTTCCAACTCCTTGGCCATGGCTGCGATATGGGTAAACCCCAGGTTGGCGGCGGCTCCCTTGATGGAATGTGCCGCCTTTGCAACAGTCGCGCTGGATTCGTTGGCGATTCCCTGTTCAACGGTTAAAAGTTCTGATCTGGAGGTCGTGACAAGGAGCTGTGCCAGTTCAATAAAATCTGCTTCGCTAAAGCCAAGCTTTGATGCCATTGCCTTAAAATCCATGAATGCTCAATGCTCCTGTAAAAAATTGGATTCATACGAAACATGATGCTCTCATTTTATCGGGATCAGTCAGGCAAAGTCAAGCATCCTGACTAAAAAGGGCGGTGAGTCGGGCCCGGCTTTCAGGGTCAAGGGGGGTGGCCTGCTCTGCAAGTTTAAGGGTGTACTGGCCAAGGATTCGGTATAGTTCCAGGTCTTCAGGCCGTTTGTCCTTCAGGGCTGCCATGTGGGCCGCAACAATGTCGGCATCTCCCCTTGCAATCGGTCCGGTCAGGGCTGCCTGGGTGCCCCTGCGGCTGATATTGGTCAGGGTACCGTGGATGAGGGGGGCAAGAATGGCATAGGCCCTGGTGTCGGACAGCCCTGTCTGCTTTAACAGTTCCACGGCAAAGTGCTCGACCGTAACAAGGTAGTTGGAGGCAACCACGGCTGCGGCATGGTAAAGGGTTTTTGCCTGGGTGGGGATGGTAAAGGACATTGCGCCAAGGGCCGCAATGATCCTTGTTCCCTCAGCAACAGCAGGATCGTCTCCTTCAACGGACATGTTGACCCCCTTGAACGGAGACGCCTGTCCGGGTTCATGGGCTGTAAAGCTCTGGAGGGGATGGATGGACCCCCTGGAAACACCGGCAACCGTGGAAAAGATGCACGAGGACAATGCCCCGCTGCAGTGAAAGACCAGGGTGCCCGGCATCAGCGCTTTTTTTTCAACAAGGGTGTCAAAAACACCCTGAATGGCATCGTCCGGTGTGGTTATGAAAAGGATGGTTCCCTTTTTTGCCGCGTCCGTTATATGTTCAAAAACCTGACCTGTTTCTGCAAGGGTTGCTGCATTCCGGGCAGAGGAGATGCGCTTACTGGCAAGTCCTGCCAGGGGGTATCCCGCCTGGGCAAGGAAAACGGCAAGGGCCGTTCCCACCCGCCCGCAGCCAATGATTGAGATTCCGGGTTTCATTTGTACCCATGCTCCTCTGCCGGAAAAGATCCGTTCCTGACCGCGTCCCTGTATTGTTCAAGGCCCCTGGCTGCCTGGGTTCGAAGATCAGCAAATTGACGTACAAATTTTGGCAGATGCCTGTCATGGAGGCCGAGCATATCGTGGAGAACCAGAATCTGTCCGTCGCACCCAGGGCCGGCGCCGATGCCGATGGTTGGAATATCAAGCTTTTTTGTTATGATTCCTGCGATATCCGATGGAATGCCTTCGAGTACAACGGAAAAAGCACCTGCATCCTGGACCTTGAGGGCATCGGACACCAGCCTCTCCTCATCCCGCTGAACCCTGAATCCACCCATTTGGTGAACGCTCTGGGGGGTGAGGCCAATGTGGGCCTGGACCGGTATGCCGGCTTTTGCAATGGCCTGGATCACCGGGCACACATCGGCCCCTCCCTCAAGTTTTACAGCCGAGGCATCGGCCTCCTTGAGAAAACGGCCGGCATTGTCAACGGCCTGGTTAATGGAGCTCTGATAGGACATGAAAGGCATGTCTCCGACAACCATGGCACGGTTACAGGCCCTTGTCACCATGGCGGTATGGTAGAGGATCTCATCCATGGTCACGGGCAGGGTGGTCTGTTTTCCCTGGACCACCATGCCCAGGGAATCACCCACAAGGATGATGTCGATGCCGGCTGCGTCAACAAGGGTTGCAAATGGATGGTCATAGGCGGTCAACGCTGTTATTCTTTTGCCTTCCTGCTTCATCTTGAATAGAGTGGTGGTGGTTACCCTGGGCTGCATATCTCTCCTTCCAACCTCGCATTGAATGGTTAATATCTAATGATTTCTGATACCACTAATTTTAGCCAGGTTCAACCCCTATTCCAATTAACTATTGACTAAAAGCGTCCCGTTTGGGTATAAAAAAGGTTTATTTTCATTGGATATATTTGAACTTAATTTTTTAGGCAGACTACAGACAATATAATGATACAGACGATCAGAGGCTTTAGAGACATACTGCCAGGGGAGACACCCCTGTGGCAGACCATTGAACGGGCGGCGTCACAGCTGTTTGAAGATTTTGGCTTCCAGGAGATACGGCTCCCCCTTATTGAACGAACAGAGCTGTTTGCAAGGAGCATCGGCGAGGTCACCGACATTGTTGAAAAGGAGATGTACACCTTTCCCGACCGCAAGGGAGAGAACATCACCCTTCGACCCGAAGCTACGGCCTCCGTGGTTCGATCCTATATCCAGCATAAAATGTATGCCGCAGACCCCATCCAGAAGCTCTACACCATGGGGCCCATGTTTAGAAGGGAGCGCCCCCAGAAGGGTCGCTACCGCCAGTTCTTCCAGATTAATGCCGAGGTTTTTGGCATTGCATCCCCCTATATTGACGCCCAGCTTATCCTGTTGTTGAATGAGTTGTTCAAACGGCTGGGGCTGACCGACCTTACGGCCCACCTGAATTCTTTAGGATGCCGGGAGTGCCGACCCCTGTTTCACAGGGCCTTGACCGAATTTCTGGTATCAAAACAGGATCGTTTGTGCAGCGACTGCAGACGGCGCATGGACAAAAACCCCCTGAGAACCCTTGACTGCAAGGTCCCGGGGTGCAGGGAGGCCATGCAGGATGCCCCCACCACCCTGGATCATCTGTGCAGCGACTGTTCCGACCATTTTACCACGGTCAAGGCTACCCTGAAAGCACAGGGGGTGGATTTTCTGGTTGACAAGACCCTGGTCAGGGGGCTTGATTATTACTCAAGAACCGCCTTTGAAATCCAGACCACGGCCCTGGGTGCCCAGAGCGCCGTTGCCGGCGGTGGTCGCTACGACGCCCTCATAAAAGAGCTTGGAGGGCCGGAGGTTCCAGCCATCGGGTTTGCCATCGGGCTTGATCGCCTTGCCGAGGTGATGGCCCAGTTAAAGGGTTGTCCAGCACCAAGGGGACCTGATCTGTTCATCATTCCCCTTGGTCCGGGGGCCATGGAGAAGGCTTACCTGTGCTCGTCCCGTCTGAATCTTGTGGGTATACGGAGCGAAACCGACTACAATGGCAAAAGCCTTAAGAGCCTCATGAAAAGGGCAGACAAACTTAATGCAGGCCATGCGCTTATTCTGGACTACAGGCAGCCGGACAAGAACGCCCCGGTGCTCAGGAATATGAAGACCCGGGAGCAGGTGACGCTTGGCCTGGAAGACCCCACCGATGAGGTCATTAAAATTTTAACCAACGAGGGAACACTACGTGACTGATTTACTTGGAGATATGAGAAGAACCCACACCTGTGGCGAATTAAGGGTTACAGATGTTGACACTGAGGTGACCCTCATGGGCTGGGTCCAGCGCCGCAGGGACCACGGCGGTGTGATATTCATCGATTTCAGGGACAAGGAAGGCATCACCCAGATCGTTTTCAACCCCGAGGTCAACCCCGAGGTCCATGCCAAGGCCCAGACCATCCGGAGCGAGTATGTGCTCGGGGTCAAAGGAAGGGTGGTAAACCGACCCGACGACATGGTCAACCCCAAGATGGTCACGGGTGGGATCGAGATCCTGGTTGATGAACTGAAGATTTTAAGCCGGGCTGAAACCCCTGCCTTTCAGATCGAAGATCGAATCGAGGCGTCGGAAACCGTTCGATTGAAATACAGGCACCTTGACCTGAGGCGGCCCAAGCTCCAGCAGAACATCATTGCAAGGCACACGGCGTCAAGGGCCGTTCGGGACTATCTCAATGATCTTGGTTTTCTGGACATTGAAACCCCCTTTCTCACCCGGAGCACTCCAGAGGGCGCCAGGGATTACCTTGTGCCGAGTCGGGTGAACCATGGCCAGTTTTATGCCCTGCCCCAGAGTCCACAGCTCTTTAAACAGATGCTCATGATCAGTGGCTTTGACCGGTATTACCAGATCGTCCGCTGCTTCAGGGACGAGGATCTCCGGGCCGACCGCCAGCCTGAGTTCACCCAGATAGACATGGAGATGTCGTTCGTGGGTGAGGACGAGATCATGGAGATTACCGAAGGGCTCATCAAGACGGTATTTAAACGGGTTCGTGACATTGATCTTGAGCTTCCCTTTCAACGGATCACCTATGCCGAATCCATTGACCGGTTCGGTATTGACCGGCCGGACATGCGGTTTGGGCTTGAGCTCAACGACCTGTCCGACCTTGTGGAAAATACCGGATTCAAGGTGTTTGCAAGTGTGGTTAAAAAAGGGGGGCTTGTCAAGGCCATCAATGCCAAGGGGTGCGCCAACTTTACCCGAAAACAGATTGATGAGCTGACCGACTTTGCCGCCATCTACAAGGCCAAGGGCCTTGCCTGGGTCAAGGTCAAAGCGGACGGCACCTGGCAGTCGCCCATTGCAAAGTTCTTTACTGACGATGAAAAAAAGGCCATTGAAGTCCGCCTTGACATGGAAAAGGATGATATTGTTTTCTTTGTGGCAGACAACCCCAAAATTACAAACGAGGCCCTTGGCCAGCTCAGAAACGAGCTTGCACGCCGCCTTGAACTCATTGACAACAACACCTACCGGTTTGTATGGGTCACCCATTTTCCCCTTGTGGAGTACGACGAGGGAGAAAAACGGTACCAGGCCATTCACCATCCGTTTACCGCCCCCCTGGAAGAGGATCTTGAAAAACTCGACACAGATCCCCTGAACGTCCGGTCACGGGCCTATGACATGGTGCTCAACGGCATTGAGATCGGCGGCGGATCAATCCGTATCCATTCCACGGAACTCCAGGAAAAGGTGTTGAACACCCTTGGCATCGGCAAAGAAGAGGCGAACGATAAATTTGGTTTTCTTCTTAATGCCCTGGGCTCGGGTACCCCACCCCATGGAGGGCTTGCCTTTGGGTTTGACCGCCTTGTCATGCTCCTGTGCCAGGAGGAATCCATACGGGACGTTATTGCTTTTCCCAAGACCCAGCGTGCCACCTGCCTGCTGACCGAGGCGCCTTCCAAGGCTGCTCCAGCCCAGCTTCAGGAACTGTCCATCCGGGTTGTGAACATAGAAGAATGAAAGAACTCAGGGATCTTATAAAATCCAAGGCCGAGTATCTTGGTGACGGGATACTCAAGGCCGACGGTTTCATTAATCACCAGATTTTACCGGGGTTTTCAACACGAATGGGCAAGGCCTTTGCCGAGGAATTCAGGGCCCAGGGGGTGGCAGGGGCAACCAAAATCGTCACGGCCGAGGTGAGCGGTATAGCCCCGGCCCTGGTGACGGCCCAGGCCATGGACATCCCCATGGTCTTTGCACGTAAGCGACGGCCTGCCTTTATGAACGATCCTCTTTTTGAGGCGTCTGCCAGAAGCCGAACCAAGGGGGAGGATGTCACCCTTTACATTTCATCGAGATACCTTGAACCTTCGGACCGGGTGATTATTGTGGATGATTTTCTTGCAACGGCATCCACCCTGGAGGCCCTGTGCGCCATCGTGGACAAGAGCGGTGCCAAACTCATGGCCATCGGCTGCATCATTGAAAAGGTGTTTGAAAACGGCAGAGAACGCCTTGACCGGTTTAATGTGCCGGTTATCGCACTTGCCAGGGTGGATCTTGTTGACTCGGGCAGGTCTTTTACGGTACTGTAAATCCATATGAAAGCCACTTACACAGATCTGCGCAATATGGCCAGAAAAATTGTGGCAGCCCTTCCCCGGCCGGCCTTCTGCACCCTGTTTCAGGGTGAGATTGCCCGCTCAAAAGATCTTTTGCATACCCACCCCCTGCTGACGGGGCTTAAGACGCGGATTATCCCCCTGCTGGACGATGATTTTGGCCACGGTATGCTCCATTCAGAGCTTGTGGCCATTGATGCAGGTGCCATTGTCCAGATCGAGATGGGGCTCAGCCCGGGTGCGCCGGAAATGATGAGGGCCATGGTGCTTGTCCAGGTGGCAGGACTGCTCCATGACATCAAACGCAAGGAGAAAAAGCACGCACAGAAAGGTGCATTGTTTGCTGAAAATCTGCTTACCACCGAAGGATTTGATCTCACAGCCCTGGAGATTAAAATCGTGTGTAACGCCATCGGTAACCATGAGGCCTTCCAGGAGAAAAATATCGGTCTTGGCAAACCGGTTAAATCAAGGAATCACAGATCAGATTCCGGTCCGGAATCAACGACCGGATTAATTCCTCAATTGATCTCCGATGCCCTGTACGATGCAGACAAGTTCAGGTGGGGTCCAGACAATTTTACCCATACGGTCTGGGACATGGTTGTCTTTGCCAAGATCCCCCTGGCTGATTTTTTAAAACATTTTCCAGGGGGTATGAAAAAACTTGCCCAGATCCGGAATACCTTCCGGACGGATACGGGTAAAGCCTATGGACCCGGCTTTATTGACGTGGGGCTTGAGACAGGAAAGCGTCTGGCAGCACGCCTGAGGAGCGATTATTCCGAACTTTTTTCCTGATAACAAGGTCAGGAACGATGCCTTCTGACGCAGAGAATGGGGGTGTTAAACACCAGGGCTGAGGTGTCAGAATCCTTTTTCACCTCAAGCTGCAGGGAGGAACGGTCAATCTCAAAATATTTTGAAATGACCTCCACTATGTCGTTTTGAAGGTTGGTCAAAGTGTCGTCATTTACCTCAAGTTGATCATAAACAAGGGCGAATTGAAGCCGTTTTTTGGCAGCATCCTTGCTGGGTTTATGGCCGGTGAATTTTCTGATCAGTGCGTTCAGCATGGACTGTTCCTTATTTTCTCAACCCAAGTTTATGGGTAAATCTGTTCCATATTCCCGTCTTAGCCCCAGGCACCTCCACAGGAAGGTCTGCTTCGCCGTTAAGCCTTCTTGCGATCCTTCGAAAGGCCTGGCCGGCCTTGGACTCATTGCGCATCACAAGGGGGACACCCGTATTGGTTGATATCACCACCTGGTCGTCCATGGGCACAAGCCCTGCAAGTTCAATGGAAAGGATCTCCATGACATCCTCATGGCTGAGCATGTCTCCCCGTGCCACCATGGCAGGTACGATACGGTTGACAATAAGCTTGGGTGTAATGGATCGGGCGTAGAGAAGTCCTATGACCCTGTCTGCATCCCTGACGGCGGAAACATCCGGAGTACAGACCACAAGGGCCTCGTCTGCGGCTGTAACGGAATTTTCAAATCCACGCTCAATACCGGCCGGTGAATCCATGATGATATAGTCAAACTCCTGCTTGAGTTGCACGGCAATCCGTTCAACACCCGCTGCGGTCAGCACATCTTTGTTGTCGCTCTGGGAGGCGGGAATGAGAAAAAGATTTTCGATTCTGCGATCCCTGATGGCAGCCTGTCTTATGTTGCAGCGCCCATTGACAATATCCACGATGTTAAAGACAATCCTGTTCTCAAGCCCAAGGACCACATCCAGGTTTCTGAGTCCGATATCCATGTCAATGACGGCGACTCTGTTTCCCTCCAGGGCAAGGGCGGCACCAATGGAAGCGGTGGCAGTGGTTTTACCCACGCCGCCCTTTCCCGATGTTACTACGATGATTCTACCTTCCACGTCACACCTCTTGTGATTGCCTGCCGATATAGTCGGCAGAAGCCTTGTTTTTATGCCTAGACCACTTCGGGCCAGGGAAGTCGTCCAAATGGATTGACACCCAGGTAATCCTGAACAAGGATACCCTCATTAACCACGGATGCAAATTCAACCCTGTCCGTTTTTTGTGCGTCCAGGTCTGATACCACATATTCACCGATCTGAACCTGGGAGGGTCTGAAATCCAGGGCCAGTATAATGGCGGTGGCGTTTTTCGGATATCCGGCGTGGACATGGCCAAGCAATCTGCCCATGACCAGAATATCACCACCGGCTGTAATCTGGGCACCGGGGTTGACATCACCCGTGATGAGAACATGTTTTTTTGCCTCGATTTTCTGACCGGATCTTACCCTGCCCCTGAGCATGAGTACCTCACTTCTGTGGCTGGTCCACCCCCGATTCAAATCCCTCTGGCGGATACGCTCCACAGGTATGGATCTTTTTTCTGGAGGGGTTGTAACAATTCCCACGTCAAACCTGGTTTTCAGAAAACTGCTCAGGTTCTGCACCAGACCGTCGTATCCCTTTGCCCCGCCAATGTCAATGACAACCCTGGCATTTATGGCCAGGTGTCTGAGGCGCTCAAACAGCTTAACAAGGTCCTCTTTTAAAATGGATTCCGGCATTGACGGATCCAGGGTGATCCAGAATCCATCCCCTACGCCTTTTAGTTTAACTGGAGGATTGTCCTCAACTACCATGAATTGATTCCATTGTTAACTCTAATTTTATATGTCCTGGCCCATGGTCGGAGCAGCAGTGTGGTACAGTATGGAAAAGACTATAAAAAAAGAGGGATAAGGTGTCAAGTAATATAAACCCCGGGGCGGTTTTAACCTGCCCCGGGTGGTTCGGGTGGACAACTAACCGGGGTCAAGAATTTCCCTTAGCTTGCGGGAAAAGGCGGCCATGGTAAAGGGTTTGAGGATGAATCCTCTGCACCCGGATGCAAGCATGCTCTCAGCAGGAGTGCCAATGGTATGCCCGGTTGAGATGAGCACCTTGACATCCGGGTCAATGGCCTGGAGACGCCGGAAGGTTTCAGGGCCGTCCATATCGTCCATTATCATGTCCAGAACCACCAGGTCAAAGTCTTCGCCGGAGGTGTAAATTTCAATGGCATTGGCACCGCTGTTTGATGTAATCACCCGGTATCCCAGATCCTCGAGCATATGACGTCCCATTTCCAGGATGAGTTCATCGTCGTCCACAAACAGAATGGTTTCAAACCCCATGGGTAGATCTCTGATCCCCTCTTCCAGGTCAAAATTTTCGGGCCCTTCAAACTGGGGCAGCAAAATGGTGAACGAGGTTCCTTCATACTTGGTGCTCCACACGTCAATGGCACCTTTGTGGTTGAGGATGATGCCATGGCAGGCGGCAAGTCCGAGCCCCCGCCCATGAGCATCCTTTCGGGTTTCAGTGGTAAAAAATGGGTCAAACACCTTATGGAGTGTGGATTCATCCATGCCTACACCTGTATCCGTGATGGTTATCCTGACAAATTGTCCGGGAATGAGATCGTGGCGCTGGGCAGGATTCTCTAGGATAGATTCTGACACCGTGGAAACGGTAAGTTCACCACCATTGGGCATGGCGGCAACGGCATTTTCAAGGACGTTCATGAGTACCAGGCGCATCTGGCGTTTGTCCACGTTGCAGAACAGTTTGGTGCCGTCCAGGTTTGTCTGCCCATGGATCTTCCTGTCGGACAGGGAAAGCTTTTTAAAACACGAGAGAACAAGGGCGTTAAGGTCCGTGGGTGCCACTTGGTATTTTCCTGCCCTGGCATATCCGATAAGCTGGCTGGTAAATACTGTTCCTTTATGAACGGTTTGCAGAATCTGGGACAAATGGTCGTAAAAGGGATGGGATGGTTGCAGGTCCTTGATAACAAGGCTGGCCCGTCCCTGTATGGCCATGAGAAGATTGTTGAATTCGTGGGCAATTCCTTCGGTCAAGGTTGTGATTTCAACAATCTCTCCTTCTTTCATACGCCTCATTGTCATACGTTTCTCCTGTTGTGGGCTTGTTGTTCAAAAGTCATGCCATTTCCCCTGTGAAACCAGGCCCTCCTGGATGGCAAACCTTGTTAACCCTGCTACGCTGCTGATCATGAGTTTGTTCATGATATTTCTCCGATGGGCTTCCACCGTTTTGATACTGACAAACAGCCGTTCTGCAATCTGCCTTGTTTTGACGCCTTCGGCAATGAGCTGGAGGACCTCTCGTTCCCTTGGAGAAATCCGACCAAAAGGACATTTCTGGGGGGTGTCCGGGGCAGATGTACAGCTGTCAGCAAGGGTTTTTGCAATGGATGGGCTGATGTAATACTTGCCCCTGCCAACAGCCTGGATGGCATCAAAAAGTTCCGCAAAGGCAGAATCCTTGAGCACATAGGCAATGGCACCGGCGTTGAACATCCTGTCTATGTAACGCCTGTCGGCGTGCATGGAAAGGGCAATTACCCTGGTTCTGGGAAGGGCTTGCATGATTTTTTCTGTTGCAATTGAACCATTCATATTGGGCATGGTGATGTCCATTATTACAATATCGGGCTTGAATTTCACTGCTAAACAGACGGCCTGGCGTCCGTTTTCAGCCATCCAGGGAACTTCAAGCCCTTTTCTCTCCAGGAGAACCCTGAGCCCCTCCCGAACGATGGCATGGTCATCTGCTATGAGGATGCGGGGGGGCATGGGGTTTAGATCCTGTGGATTTCAAATTCAGGGAGGCCGGGGGCAAGATTCTCATTGGCAGCCATGAGGGGGTCTTTTCCCGAAATAACAGCCGTTCCCTTGCTGGTTTCTGCTGTTTTGAAATACCGTTCGGCACAGGCCTGGATTCTGGGCTTGTCAAGGAGCAGAAGGGCCGATTTAAACTGTTTTCTTCTCTCGTCGGTCAGCATGAGGACATCCCTGTAAAAGGCCTTGATGGCAGCAGGTCCAGGGGTTTCGGGCTTGTCGATTTCCGCGCAAACCTGGAGTATTGCCTCCTTGATATCGTCTTCCGTGTAGTCCCCGCCCAGGATAAAGCCACAGGCATCCTGGTAAACCTTTATGGTTCGACGGATGTTGGGATCACGGTAAGAGCCAAAGGAAAATGTTCCCTCCTGGGTGGAATACGTGGCAAATCCACCATAGGCCCCGCCCTTTTCCCGGATTTCCCGGTGGAGATAGAGTGATCGCAGCATCTTGGCAATGACGGCCAGGGCTGGTGCGTCCGCATGGCCCATGCGCACCGTGGTAAAGGCCTGGGCCACAAATGACACCTGGGTGCTGGTTATCCATCCCTCAAAGGGAAGGCCCTTGTCAAGGGGGATGTGGGGGGGCAGGAGCTGGTCCCCGTGGTTTACAGGCAGGGCGTCGACCATGGCAGCGATCAAACGGTCCGCAACAATCAGGGATGAAGGAGTCCCGACAATGGCAGGCCTCAGGTTCTCGCGCTTGAACAGAAGATCCGCCATGGTGGAAAGATCACGTTCAAGGTCAGTGAAGAGTTCTTTCTCCTTTGCTGGATCCTCAAGCCGTTCACAGAGCCCCTTGATGTAGTGGTATTGGTGGATGCCGTGCCACATCTCCGCAAGATGGCTTGCAATGGACAGGGTCCGGGCTGCAAGGGAGATAGCATAGCTGTGGCCGCTTGCAACAATGGAACCCTCCAGGGACGACTTGTACTGCACCAGCAGATTCTTCAGTCTGGTGTGATCGGTAAATTTATACTTGGATACAAACTCCGTGATGATTTCAAACAGTTTTGAAACATTCCGGTCCAGGGCCTTTCCCTGGAGGGTCACAAAGGGGAGACATTCCCCGACCTGGCCAAAACCCGTACCGCTGACAGGTGTGAGGCCAATGCCCCCGGTGTAAAGGTCCATACGTTCTGCCATCTCGGCATAGTCCCTCAGGGCCGTTCCAGCACCTGTGAATGCCTGGCAGAAAAAGGGAACCAGGGGAAACAGCCGTTCAGGCAGGGCCCCAAGACCCGTGGGGCAGGAGAAGTATAAAATCCCTGAGGTGGGCTTGTTATAGGCTGTTGAACGGGTGACCCCCTCTACCTGGTCAGGTTTTATGGCCTCAATATCCGGGGGTATATCAGAGATCTCCAGGGTGGGAAGAACCGAAAGGTCTTCCCTGGCATCCTGAAGGTGGGCAAGGGTTGCGGCATCTTTTTCGATGCGGGCTAGGTTTTCAGGAGCGAGGGCTGCAAGGGTGGCAGCAAGCTCTTTGCGGGTCTGCTCTTCCTCGGTCTTTTCCATCTCCTGGTCCGGCACAAGGGTAAAAAGGACCCTGTGGGGATTATCCAGAAAGTATCGCCTGATTCTGCCTTCAAAAAAACCGTCAATGGCCATCTCCCGGTTCAACCGCTCAAGATCATGGTCAAAATTCAAGCAGGAGAGGACATCACCTTCGTGTATCCACGGGCCGGTAAACGACAGCAACAGCTTGATGCCAAAGGGATAGGGGGTGTTGGTGATCTCTTTTTTGTGGAATTCGATCTGATGAATGGCTGAGGCCACCATGGTTCGGTCAACACCCTTTTCAACCAGCTGCCCAAGGGTTTCAAAGATTAATTGTTCAACCTTTGGGGCTGCATCCCCTGCAACGTCCTTGAGACCGCAGGCAAACATGGTGTCACGCATGTCAGGGTCAAAGCCTGAGCCATCGCTCAGGGCCGAACCGAGATTGGAATCAATCAAGGCCTTGCGAAGGGGAGAGGCGGCATTGCCAAGGAGTATCTGCTCAAGTACGCTCAGGACCAGGATCTCAAACGAGTCTTTCACATCGGCGGTAAGCCAGGCCACGCAGGCCTGAAATTTGTTGGAAGGATTCTCATCCCCGGCAAGGGGGTAGCGGGCATTGGCCGTTGTCTGTCTGTCCCACCGGGGTTGGGCTGAAACGGTGGAATCCGGATCGATCCGTGTAAACCTGGCCAGCACCTTGTCTTCAATAATACTGAGGTGATCGGCCAGGGGGAGGTCTCCATAGGTGTAAAAAAAGGCGTTGGAGGGATGATAAAACCTTGCATGAAAGGCACGCAGGGCTTCGTGGGTCAGGGTCGGTATCTCACGGGGTTCTCCTCCGGAATTGTTGCTATAGGTGGTATCGGGATAAAGGGCCGCAACCAGGGATCTGCCCATGATCTGGTTGGGGGAGGACATGGCACCCTTCATTTCATTGTACACAACCCCCTTGTAGATGAGTTCCTTTGGTTCGCCGGGTGTCTGGGTCGGCTTGACTTCCAGGCGGTGTCCCTCCTGTTTGAAACTCAAGGAATCCAGTTTTGGGAAAAAGGCTGCATCCAGATACACATCCATGAGGTTGTAAAAATCTTTACGGTTCTGGGTGGAAAAGGGGTACATGGTCCAGTCAGATGCCGTAAAGGCGTTCATGAAGGTCGAAAGTCCCCGTTTGAGCATGGAGAAGAAGGGGTCTCTGACACCGTACTTTTCAGAGCCGCACAGCACCGTGTGTTCCAGAATATGGGCAACCCCCGTGGAATCAGCGGGGACGGTTCTAAAGGCAACCCCAAAAGTGTTTTCCCTGTCGTGGTTGCCAATGTGAACATGCCGTGCCCCGGTTGGCCCATGGACAAGTTGAAACAGGGTGCTGTCAATTTCTTCCAGAGGTTCTATGGCGGTCACCGTGTAATTGCCAATGGTGTCACCCTGTTTCAGGCCTTGCCGGTCAATGTTAAACTTTTTTGTAGATCCCACGTTTTACCCTTTTTATTTTACTAGTTTTGTCCAGTCGGAAAATGATATTGCGTAATTTTTTATCGTCAAAGTTTGTTGCCGCCCGTATGGTCTTAAAATCTGTCCCTTTGGGATGGTCTGCAATAACCCTGAGAACAATTTCTCCTGCATGGCCTCTTCCTATTTTTTCGGGCTGTTTTTTCGGTACCTTGTCGGAGGGGGGGGCTTCCCAGGAGTGATCGTCCGCCGGTTTCTGGGCTGTTTCTTTCGATCGTGGAGGGAACGCTCCGTTCTTGTCGTTGTTCGCCATGGCCTCGACCATGGCCTCCAATCGATCAACCCGTTGCATTAACCCTTTGATATCCTCTATTGAGGGAATCTCAAACCCTTCGAGGAACTGCTTTAACAGTCCTTCCCAGGTCCCCCCCTGTGTTCTCCAATGAGTCATGATGCGCCTCCTTGATCTATAACCGGATGATAATTAAACAGCAGCTATCCTTGGCTTTTTACTTGAACAACAGTTGTAATTAGACTGGGATGTCCAAGAATAAAAAAATTTCGCATTTGCAAATTCTGCACATATGCATTAAAAAATAATAACCAAAATAGATATAGGATATACTATATCTAATTACAATTACTTGCAGTTAAAATGAAAGTCAAGTAGTAATTTTTTTGAAAACAGGCAAAAAACGTGGAAAACGAGCAGAAAAATAAGGAACGAGGAAAGCTTGCCCAGCAGGTAGACCAGATGTTGAGCCGGGTCCGGGAACTCCAGGGAAATCCCCATTATGTAGCCCTTGGCATGGCCATTGGTGTATTTGTGTCCATCACCCCCACTATTCCCTTTCATACCGTGATTGCCGTTGCAATGGCCTACCTGCTCGGGGCAAGTCGTCCTGCGGCCATCATCGGGGTCTGGGTCAGCAATCCTTTTACCGTGGTCTTTTTGTACATTGCCTGCTACAAATTGGGGATTGTACTGTTTGGAAACAGGCTCGGGGATGCGGAAACGGTCAAGGCCCTGGTGGCAGCCATGGAGAGTGGCATCCCCTTAAAAGAGCAAATTCATGTTTTTGTTGATTTCTTTCATACCCGTCTGAAACTTTTTTTTGCAATGATTGCAGGGGGAGTCCTTCTTGGTATCCCATGCGGGATTATTGCTTATTTTGTGACCAAAGATTTTGTAAAGAAACTCCACCGCCAAAAAAAAATTAAAACCCAAGGGACCCTATGACCTATCCTGGAATATTGTTGAAAAAACAGCAACTCATGGCACGAAAAGAACTTGGCCAAAATTTTCTCAGCGACCCCAATGCGGCCCGGATGATCGTCACCAAGGCAGGGATTTCAGATCAGGACCGGGTCCTTGAGATCGGTCCTGGTCTAGGGGCTTTGACCATACCTGCGGCAAAACTGGCCCGGGATCTGGTGGCCGTTGAAAAGGACACACGGCTTGCCGGGATTCTTATGGAGGAGCTTAAAAGGGAATCCATTGAGAACGTCGAACTGATCAACAACGACATCCTGCACCAGGATCTCAATACCCTTTTTCGGGGGGAGAAGATAATTGTTATCGGTAACCTTCCCTACAACATCTCATCCCAGGTGCTTTTCATGCTCGTGGAAAACCGCCACCTCATCAAACGGGCCGTTCTTATGTTTCAGAAGGAGCTTACCGAAAGAATATCCGCATCCCCTGGAGGCCGGGATTATGGTCGACTGTCCGTTGTGATGCAGTACTGCTCAACCGTCAAAAAGATTGCAGATCTTCCGCCCCACCTTTTTTTCCCGAAACCTGCCGTGGACTCCAGGGTGATCGAGGTGAATTTTTTTGAAACAACTCCCTATTCAGGAGAACGGGAACGCTTTTTATTCAAAGTCATCAAGGCGGCGTTTTCAAAAAGAAGAAAAACCCTGAGGAATTCCCTTGCCGGTGGTGAGCTTGACATCGATACAAAAGTGTCGGCAAAAATTCTTGAAACAGCTGAAATAGACCCAGTCAGAAGGGCGGAAACCCTTAGCGTCGAAGAGTATTCAAGACTGTCAGACGCCCTGTGGTCCATGCATGGTTCGGAGGAAGTATGAGCAATCGTCAGATAAAGATTGAAGATCTCATTCATATCATAGTCCAGGGCGGCAGGGTGAAAACAGGGGTGGATGTTTACAATGACCATGGGGTCCTGCTCCTTGACAAGGACGTGGTTGTTGACAAGGTCAAAACCCTTGAGATCCTCATGGAAAAGGGAATCAGTTCCCTGCCCACTTCGGGAAGTGAGGGCGGTGTCTGGGATGCCCAGGGCAATGAGATCAAAATTGAGGGAAATGGCACCATGGGGGGCGAACGAACAAAGGCGAAGCGCCCTGCCCCGATTGCCGGGGTCGGCACCATTGAACGGCGTCTTAAGGAGATCGAAGACCTGAAAACCGTTGCCGCCCAGAAATACGATGAGGCAAAGGATAGCATCAAGCGGGTGCTTGGCCAGATCCAGGAGAGCGGTGGCCAGTTTGACTATGACGAGGTTCAAACCCATGTCTCAGACCTTGTTGAATTTCTCACCGTCACGGACAATCCTTTTTCCTACCTGACCAAGGAGATCTTTTCCTACGACGACTACCTGTACAACCACTCGGTCAATGTCTGCGCCATTGGAACAGCTGTTTTAAACCGGTTCAACAATAGCTTCAGCGCTGCAGTCAACGACTTTCTCTCTGTGGGGGAGCATGAGGCCTACGATCCTTTTGCAAAAAAAAAAAGCAGGGTAGACAATTCATACCGGTGTTACCATCGCGAAGAATTAGAAGAGATCTCCATGGGGTTTTTTCTCCATGACATCGGCAAGGTCATGCTGCCTGACAAGGTGCTCAACAAATCGGGCAAGCTCACCAGTGATGAATTTGAACTGATTAAACGCCATTCCTTTGATTTTGGTGCCGAACTTCTGGAAAAGAACCGGTTGAGGAATTCCTATATCCGCAGCATTGTAAAAAATCACCATGCGCCGATTTTTATAGGAGAAGAGCGCTGTTATCCTGAAGGGGACCATCCAAGGGACATCCCCATCCATGTCAAGATTGCCAAGCTTGCCGATATCTACGACGCCATGACATCTAAACGCTGCTACAAAGAGGCGTTCAACCAGATCAACGTGGTAACGGAGATTTTCAGAAAATACGCCAAAAAAGACCCCATTCTCCAGTATGTGCTCCATGCCTTTGTAAAAAGCATTGGGATTTATCCGCCGGGAAGCATTGTCTTTCTCAGAAACGGCCAGCTGGCATACGTGCTTGAGAGTCAAGGTCCCCTGGTGATTGCCTTTACCGATATTCAGGGCAACACCCTAACCTCCAAACCCGATCCCATGGACATGGGTGACAAAAGCATCAGTGAAGATTTAAAGGTAGACAACCGAAGAAGCGTTAAGACACCCCTGGAGGTTTGCGACCGTCTTCCTTCCTACCTTCAGCCTATAACAACATAAAAGAAGAAAATATAAAAAGGACATTTAATGATAAGATCTAATCCACACTATGAAAAACTAAGATCCTCCTATCTCTTTTCAGACATTGCAAAACGGGTGGCTGCCCACCAGGAGAGCCATCCTGGGGTTGACATCATTCGACTGGGTATCGGTGACGTTACCCATGCCCTGCCCGACGCCTGTGTTGCGGCCTTTCACCGGGGGGTTGATGAAATGGCTAATGATGCCACCTTCCGGGGCTATGGACCCGAGCAGGGATATGCCTTTCTCCGGGAGAAGATCGCGTCTGAGGATTTCAAGGCCCGGGGAGCCGACATTGACAGTGACGAGATTTTTGTGAGTGACGGGGCCAAATGTGACACTGGAAATTTCCAGGAGCTTTTCAGCACGGACATACGCATCGCCATTCCAGACCCTGTTTACCCTGTTTACCTTGACACCAACGTCATGGCCGGTCGAACCGGTGAGTTCAAAGACGGCAGGTATGGTGGGGTCAGTTACATGGACTGCACCGCAGAGAATAATTTTGTACCGGATCTTCCACAAGAACAGGTAGATCTTATCTATCTGTGTTTTCCCAACAACCCCACGGGAACGACCATTACAAAGCCCGAACTCAAACGCTGGGTGGATTATGCCCACGAGGCAAAGGCCCTGATCCTGTTTGATGCAGCCTATGAGGCCTTTATCCGGGATGATACGCTCCCCCGATCCATTTACGAAATTGAGGGTGCAAAAGAGGTGGCCGTAGAATTCAGAAGTTTTTCCAAGACCGCAGGTTTTACCGGAACCCGGTGTGCCTACACCGTGGTGCCAAAGGCATGCAGGGTGTTTGATCAAAAAGGCGCCGCCATCGCCCTTCATCCCCTATGGAACCGGCGTCATACGACCAAGTTCAACGGGGTTTCCTATCCGGTCCAGCGGGCGGCCGAGGCGGTCTACTCCACCGAGGGCAAGGCCCAGGTCAAGGCACTTGCCGATGGGTACCTGGATAATGCAGGAATTATTCGAAGGGCCATGGACACCATGGGGTTTGACTGTGTGGGCGGAATAGATTCTCCCTACGTCTGGATAAACGGCAACGGTCGGGATTCCTGGGCTTTTTTTGACCTGCTTCTTAAAAAGGCCGGGGTGGTCTGCACGCCGGGTACCGGTTTTGGACAATGCGGTGAGGGGTATATCAGAATCAGTGCCTTTAACAGCCGTGAAAAAGTTGAGACTGCCATGGCCCGCATGAAAGAAGCCCTGGGATCATGAAGAATTTTTTTAAGGTAAAAACCCTCAAAGAGGTTATGGCCCTGGTGGGCTCCTTTAAACCGGTCCTTCAGGAGACGGTTCCCATTGACGAGGCCTTTTTTAGGGTTCTGGGTGAGGAGATCGCAGCCGATCAGGATCTTCCCGGTTTCAAGCGATCGACCATGGATGGGTATGCCGTTAAGGCAGATTCAACCTTTGGGGCGTCGGAATCCAGTCCGGCCTGGCTCACCTTGACCCAAGCCATTCCCATGGGCAAGGTGCCTGAATTTACCCTCGCACCGGGTGAGGCAGCAAGAATATCCACCGGCGGCATGTTGCCTTCCGGTGCGGACAGCGTCGTGATGATCGAGCACACGGATGCGGTGGATGAAACGGCCATTGAGGTGTACAAGAGCGTTGCCCCCATGACCAACGTCATTGACCGAAACGAGGATTTTAAAAAAAATGAAACCATCCTTGGCGTTGGCACAAGGGTAAGGCCCCAGGAAGCGGGGCTTGCCGCAGCCCTTGGCCTGGATCGACTCAAGGTGTTCAAGCGCCCGATTGTGGGCATCATCTCCACCGGGGACGAGGTTGTCCCGGTGACACAGACGCCGGCCCTGGGAGAGATCCGGGACATCAATACCTATACCCTTGCGGGCCTTGTCAGGGAGGCCGGTGCGGTTCCTGTCTGCTACGGCATTGTCAAGGACAATGAAGAGGCACTTTTCAGCGTGTGCCGGCAGGCCGTTGACCACTGCGACATGGTTCTCATCTCCGGGGGAAGCTCCGTGGGTGTCAGGGACTTTACCGTGGAGATTCTCTCAAAACTTGCCCAAACCCGACTCCTTATCCATGGTATCTCCATCAGCCCTGGAAAACCCACGATCCTGGCACGATCGGGTATCAAGCCTGTGTGGGGGCTTCCCGGTCATGTGGTATCGGCCATGGTGGTTTTCCGGGTGGTGGTACTGCCCTTTCTCAACAGGCTCCAGGGGCTTTCCAGCCCCCCGGGATCTGCCATCACCCTGCCGGCCAGACTCTCGAGAAACATTGCCTCGGCCCAGGGCAGAAGCGATTTTGTCAGGGTTTGCCTTAAAACGGACGGGCAGGGCCTTGTGGCAGAACCTGTGCTTGGCAAATCCGGCCTGATCCGGACCATGGTCCTGGCCGACGGGTTGCTTGAGATCGGAGAAAATGTCGAGGGTGTTGAAAGAGACACAATGGTTCAGATCATGCCCTTGAGCAATTATTTTTGATGGGCCGGTGTTTGGCCCTTGTCCATTAAACCGGCACGGCCGGGGTGAGAGATGGCATCCGGCTACAATGAACGATGAAACACGATAATACAGGGCAGGCGATGGCACCATTCCGCCCCCTTTGGTTTACAATGCTCCGGTCAGGGAAACAAAAGGGGGCTCGAAAGTCGAGACTTTCACAATGATGTTTCGACGGAAGTTTCTTATAATCCAGATGTCCTGGCGGACACAAGGAAACACGAAACTCGACACTAGTAGGCAGGCGGGAACGGGTGTTGCCCTGAACGGATTAAATGGCAACGGTGGACACGAGGTCCAAGGAGTTGCCATTTCCCTCGGACCAGGCCATGGACGGCCTGGGAGAATGAGAGAATGAGAGAAGGGTAACACCCGTTTCCGCCTGCCGATCGAAGCGAGTTTCATATAACGGCCATGTCGGCCTGCCGACACAACGAAGCATGAAACACGATGATACCGGGCAGGCGATAGTACCATTCCGCCCTCTTTGGTTACCCTGACCGGAACGGTAAACGTCGGGGGGATTTTTGCCCTTCCAGACTAAAGCGCAGGAACTGCGGGCTAAAGTCCTCAAACAGCCTGCGCTTCTTAACGCCTGGAAGGGCAAAAATCCTAACCCCTTTGGTTTACAATGTTCCAGTCAGGGTAACCAAAGAGGGCTCTAAAGTCGAGACTTTCACAATGATGTTTCGACAAGAGTTTCTTATAAACCGGCACGGCCGGAACGATGTATCTGCTCTGGCCACAACGAACAATGAAACGCCTCTTTTTGCAATGCTTTGGTGGGTGTTTCATATAAACCGGCACGGCCGGAGCGAGGTATGGCTCCGGCCTCAACGAATTTTGAAACGCCGTCATTGACAATGCTTTGGCAAGTGTTTCATATAAAAAAAAATACGGGGAAAAACCCATGACGTCTAAACGAAACATATACCTTAAAATGAAGAGTATTGAAGAGGCAAAAAAGATCCTCTTTGACAAATTTTCCACCCTTGCAACCATGGGTTCTGAGACCATTTCTTCGGTGGAGGCCCAGGGACGGGTTCTGGTTGAGCCTGCCGTTGCGGCCCTGTCGTCTCCAAACTTCCATGCGGCAGCCATGGACGGTATTGCCGTGGATGCCGGCGTTACCTTTGGCGCCAGTCCGGACGCTCCCATTGTTTTGCACCCGGGGGCGGACGCCTTCTGGGTCAACACCGGCCATGTCATGCCCGAAGGTACCAATGCCGTGATTATGATCGAAAACCTGAACATTCTTGACGACCAGGGTGTTGAGATCGAGGCGCCGGTATTTCCCTGGCAGAATGTCAGAAAAATGGGTGAGGACATTGTGGCAACAGAGCTTTTGTTTCCCCGGGGTCACACAATCACGGCTTACTCCATGGGGGCACTGGTATCAGGGGGTGTTTTTTCTGTTTGCGTCAGAAAACGACCGAATGTGCTCATTATTCCCACGGGTAATGAGCTCAGACAGTGGGAAAAGATCCAACAGCGGGGAATGGTGCCAGGGGAAGTTATTGATTCAAATTCCCACGTGCTTGCCGCCCTGTGCCGGGATCATGGGGCAACCAGCCTTTGTCACACCCTTTTAAAGGACAATCTTGAAACCATGACGGCTGCTGTGGAAGAGGCGATCATAAAGGGGGTTGACATGGTTCTCATTATCGGAGGATCGTCTGCCGGATCAGAGGATTTTGCAAAACCCATTGTTGAAGCCCTTGGCGAAGTTCTTCTCCACGGGGTTACCATGATGCCGGGCAAACCCGTTCTTTTCGGAACCATTCAAGGAAAGCCCGTGTTCGGCATTCCCGGTTACCCCGTATCGGCCATTGTCGCTTTTGAGCAGTTTGCCGGACCCCTGCTTTTGTCCATGCAGGGTCTTTACAGGCCCGACCGGGAAAAGGCCATGGTGATACCCGGCAGAAAGATGGCATCAAAGCTCGGTCAGGAGGAGTTTGTCCGGGTAAAGATCGGATCCGTGGACGGCCGTCTCATCGCTTCACAGCTTCCCAGGGGGGCGGGGAGCATTACCACCCTGACCCGTGCCGACGGCATCATCCGCATTCCTGCAGACACCGAGGGGATCCAGGAGGGGGTCCCGGTTGAGGCTGAGTTCTTAAGACCCCGGATTGCCATTGAAAAGACCATCGTTATCACCGGTTCCCATGACAACACCCTGGATGTTCTTGCCGATCAGATCCGGCGAACCGCCAATGGAGTCAGCATCTCCTCGAGTCATGTGGGCAGCATGGGCGGTCTCATGGCCATCAAAAAAGGGACCTGTCACATGGCCGGGGCCCACCTGCTTGACCCCGACGACGGCTCCTACAACCTTTCATACATAAAACGGTACCTGCCCGGGGAATCTGTTTGGGTGGTAAACCTTGTCATGCGGGATCAGGGGCTCATGGTCCCAAGGGGGAACCCCAGGGGGATCCAGGGCATGGAAGATCTCAAGTCAAAGGATCTGATGTTCATTAACCGCCAGGCCGGATCCGGCACCCGGATACTGTTTGATTACAAGCTCGGGGCCCTGGGGCTGAAGCCCGATGACATCAAAGGGTATACCGCTGAAGAGTACACCCACATGTCCGTTGCCGTAGCTGTTCTGTCGGGCAGGGCAGATGCAGGCCTTGGCATTCACGCAGCAGCAAAGGCCCTGGAGCTTGACTTTATCCCCGTTGTCACTGAAGAGTATGACCTGATCATTCCGGACCGATTTTTCAACACGGACAAGGTCCAGACGCTCATCGAAACCATCCGGACAGATGCTTTCAAAAGTCGTGTCCAGTCCCTTGGGGGGTATGGAACTGAAAAGACAGGTGAAATTATATTTAAGAGTTAGATCCTTGTTTACCTTTCGTCCATGGGCGTATAATCGGTAATGGTTTCGCCCGTATATACCTGCCGGGGTCTTGAAATCTTTCTCAGGGGATCCAGAGCATCTTCCCGCCACTGGGCAAGCCAGCCTGGCAGCCGTCCAATGGCAAACATGACGGTGAACATATTGGTGGGGATCCCCATGGCCCTTAGGACAATTCCCGAATAGAAGTCCACATTGGGGTATAGGTTCTTTTCCTGGAAATAGGGGTCGGCAAGGGCAGCATCCTCAAGGGCCATGGCAATGTCCAGAAGGGGATCCATACCACCATTTTCGGCGGGCCGGTCCTTCTTCAGGATAAGATCGCACATTTTTTTCATGATCTTTGCCCTGGGGTCATAGGTCTTGTACACCCTGTGGCCAAACCCCATGAGTCTGAAGGGGTCATTCTTGTCCTTGGCCTTGGCAACGGCCTTGGAAATGGTCAGTCCTTCGTTTCTGATCTGCTCGAGCATACCGATAACGGCCTGATTGGCGCCTCCGTGGAGGGGTCCCCACAGGGCGGAAATGCCGGCTGATATGGCTGCATAGACGTTTACCTGGCCACTGCCCACAACCCTCACGGCTGCCGTGGAGCAGTTCTGCTCGTGGTCGGCATGGAGAATCCAGAACACGTTGAGGGCCTGGACCATGTCGTAGTCCATTTCATAGGGAATCACGGGGTTGTCAAACATCATGTGGAGAAAATTTGCCGCGTAGGAGTAATCGGGCCGGGGGTAGACGGTCTTGTGTCCCTTGGAGATCTTGTAGGCCATGGCGGCCATGGTTCTGACCTTGGAGATGAGCCTGAGAAAGGTTATGCTGATATCCTCCTCAAGGTCAATGAGTTCCGGATAAAAGCTTCGCATGGCATTGACCATGGCCGAGAGGATTCCCATGGGATGGGCCTTGCTCGGGTAATTCTGGTAAAAGATCTTCATATCCTCGTGGAGAAGGGACGCATCGTTGAGCATCACACTGGTATGTGTGAGTTCTTCGCGGTTGGGAAGTTTTCCCGTGATCAGCAGGTAGGCTGTTTCCACAAAGGTTGAACGCTCTGCAAGCTGTTCAATGGGAATTCCCCGGTAACGAAGAATCCCTCGTTCTCCGTCCATGAAGGTAATGGCGCTGGAACAACTTCCCGTGTTGCCAAAGCCGGGATCATAGGTGATCAACCCGGTACTGTCTCTAAGAGAACGGATATCAATGGCTCGTTCGCCTTCGCTTCCCGTGATAACAGGCAGTTCAAAGGTTTTTCCATCAATGGTGAGTGTGGCATGCTGGGACATGGAAATCTCCTTAAAATTAGAATCAGGAATCAGAAAAGCTTGATAACGGGAAAAGGACTCGGTACAAAATCAGTTTCGACTCTCCCCGGGAACGGTGTAGGTGGTGCATGAACCGCTTGAACAGGTTCTCTCCTGCTTGGAGGCTCCTTTGGCCTGACCGCCCGATGAAGAGGGGGCCATGGCGTAGTTTGTGGCGCTCACAACCCTTTCAGCGGCTGACGAGTTGCATTTGGGGCATTTGATTTCAAACTCTTCGTCGCTTTTCATGACAAGAACTTCAAAAAAGGTTTCACATTCCGAACATTTAAATTCATATATGGGCATGGTACAATCCTTTCCTATTTAGATTTTCTGGGTAATCAGCCGTTGGCCATATGTTTACAATATTTCATTGTAGTGACGAAGATGGAGATGTCAATAGGGGAAATGATTTGTAAGCATCTCCCTTGCATGGGCCAGGGTGGTGCTGGTGATTTTTTCTCCGCCGATCATGCGTGCAATTTCGGCCACCCGGCTTTCCATGTCTGCCAGGGGCGTTATGGCGGTGGCGGTTCTGCCGTTGTGCACCTTTTTTTCGATGCGAAAGTGGCTGGTGCCAAATCTTGCGATCTGGGCAAGATGGGTGATGCAGATCACCTGGTAGGTCTCGGCAAGGGCCCTCAGCTTTTTGCCGACCTTGTCCGAGGTTTTGCCCCCCACTCCTGAATCAACCTCGTCAAATACAAGGGTGCCAAGGGCCTCTGTTCTGGAAAGAATCGCCTTGAGGGCAAGGACCACCCGGGAGAGTTCTCCACCCGAAGCGATGCGACTCAACGGCCTTGGCTCTTCACCGGGGTTGGGTGAGATAAGGAAGGAGACCCGGTCCATGCCGGTGGGGGAGATCAACCGTTTATCCACGGTGAAATAACCGGTTTCATCTGCGGGGATGTGACCCAGAAAAACCACAAAGCGGGTATTACCCATTTCAAGTTCGCCAAGCTCTTTTTCAGCAAGATGACCCAGGGTTTCTGCCCCGGCCTTGCGTTTTTCAGAAAGGGTCATGGCTTTTTCCCTGAGGGTTGCAGCTATTTCTTCAGCCTCTTTTTCAAGGCGGGCAATCCGTTGCTCCACATTGCCCGTCTGTTCCAGGCGTGACTGCATATCTGCATAGCGTTTGAACAGCTGTTCAAGGGTGCCGCCGTATTTCCGCTTGAGACGCTGGATCAGGTCGAGACGTTCCTCGGTTCTGTCCAGGTGTTCGGGATCAAGATCTATTCTTGAGGTGTAAATCCTGAGTTCTTCGGCCAGGTCCTCCAGATCGAACAGGGCCTGGGAGGCCTTGCCTGCAATCTGGACAAGGGCAGGATCCAGGGCTGATCGTTTTTCAAGATCGTTGCGGATGCGACCAAGGCGTTCCAGGATAGCATTTTCCCGGGAAAAGAGCTCATCAACGGCCGAGGTCACACAGGTCAGGATCTCGGTCCCATTTTTTAAGCGAAGCCGTTCCTTCTGGAGCGTTTCATCCTCGTCAGCACGGATGTTGGCCGCCTTGATCTCGTCGATCTGGAATTTTAAAAAATCGTTCTCCTGGTCTGTTTGATCTGCACCAGCCCTGAGTTCATGGATCTGCCTTACCAGGGGATTAAGGGCATTGTAAAGATGCCTGACCTCGGCAGCCAGGGTTTGGGTCTTGGCAAACCGGTCCAGGATCGACAGGTGATTCTCTTCGTTGAAAAGACTCTGGTGGGCGTGCTGGCTGGATATACCGGCAAGGTTGCAGGTCACCTGTTTGAGCAGTTGCATGGTCGACTGTCTTGAGTTGATATATACCTTGTGTTTTCCGCTGGCTGCAATGACCCTGCGGATCATGAGCCCTTCATTCGGGTCCATATCCTGGTCGGCCATGATCAGGGCCGCAGGCGATCCTGGCTCGATATCAAAGGTTGCCTCAAGCTCTGCAATTTTTTCCCCGGTTCGAACAAGATCCGATGCGGCCCGTCCCCCGAGGAGGAGGTTGACTGCCTCGATGATGATGGATTTTCCCGCACCGGTTTCACCGGTGAGAACCGAGAACCCCCTGGAAAAGGAAATGCGGATATCATCGATGATCGCAAAGTTTTTTATGGCAAGTTCGCTGAGCATTGATTCTCCTGACAAAGGTTGCAAGATGGAACAGATAGATGGCGATAATGGCCGCCACAAGCCTTGGCATCCAAAGCCACAGGGGGGCGATTCCCAGGGAAAGGAAAAGGGCCGGGTCTTCGACCATGGCATGGTTGATGCCGATGGAAAGCTGAAGCCGGGTCAGCTCATCCCTAGAGAAATTGTTTGACTTTGCCTCTTCCACAATGACGGCCGCACCATAGGAAAGGCCGAAAATAGCTGCGGTGAGCCAGAGCATGCCCGTTGCCTGGCTCAGGCCCAGGAGTCGGAAAACAGGGCCTGCGATGCGGACGGTATGATCGATGATGTTAAAGGTCTTCATGGTTTCAAGGGCGACCATGAGGGTCATGATAATGGCAAAGATCTTGATGCAGAGTGCGATCATCTCCATGCCCCATTGCCGGAGCATGGGAACAAGGGCAGGATTTTCTGTGACAGCAGTTGCCGATCCTGTAAGGGTTACGGGGTTTGCCACATCCATGATCCCGGCCACAGCAAAGGTGACTGCAAACGAGACAAAAATTCTGAATCCTGCCGCAGCAAAGGCGTTAAGTCCAGAGCGACCCTGGATGATGCTCTCCTGGACAATGTTGTGGGAGATGAGCAGAAAAATAGCGATGAGGGTCATCTGATCCAGGGTCAGGGCCATGGCCGCCATGGCCGCAACAGCTCCGTAAATACCTGTAAACAGCCCGATGATCAGTGGAAGGGCCGCCGATGCCGGCAGTGAGAGAATCCCCATGGCCGGCTGAATCAGAAAATCGAGACTGTAGAGCCAGCCAGACCAGACAAGCAGGACTGTTGCAAACGAGATGGGAATGAGAATTTTTAAAAGCCAGAGATAACCTGACCATCCCCGGGCAAGGCCAACCCTTACAGCCGCTGTAAGCCTGGTCGTCATCATATCCCCAGGTAGGCTTTTTTTACATCCTCGTTGGCAAGGAGGTTTTTACCTGTATCGGTCATGGTGATGGTGCCGGTCTCCATGACATAGGCCCTGTTCGCCACCTTAAGGGCAAGGTTTGCGTTCTGTTCAACCAGCAGGATGGTGGTTCCACTCTCCTGGTTGATCCGCCTTATGATTTCAAATATCCGCTTGGTGATCAGGGGAGCAAGTCCCAGGGATGGTTCGTCCAGAAGCAGAAGTTTGGGTTTTGACATTAAAGCCCTTGAAATGGCAAGCATCTGTTGTTCGCCGCCTGAAAGGGTCCCCCCCGGCTGGTTGCGCCGTTCGGCAAGGATGGGAAAAAGTTCAAATATATGATCCATATCTTTTTTGATGTTATGGGTGTCGCTCCTTAAAAAACTTCCCATGTTCAGATTCTCAGTGACCGACAGGTAGGGAAAAATCCTGCGTCCTTCCGGCACCTGACTGATGCCCAGGGCCACGATTTTTTCCGGGGCCATGGACGTTATATCCTGGCCCTCAAAGGTGATCGTTCCGTGGCGGGCCGGTACGATCCCGCAAAGGGTCATGAGGGTGGTGGATTTTCCCGCTCCGTTGGCACCGATCAGGGTTATGATCTCTCCCTCTTCCACATCCAGGGAGACCTTTTTGAGGGCCTGGATGTTGCCGTAAAACGACTGAATATTTCTGAGCTTAAGCATCGATCTCCTCTCCAAGGTAGGCTTTTATGACAACATCGTTGTTCCTGATCTCTTCAGGGGTCCCTTCGGCAATTTTTTTCCCATAGTCCACCACATGGATGTTGTCTGAAAGGCTCATGACAAGTTTCATATCGTGTTCGATCAGGAGGATGGATATCTTATCCTCATCCCTGATGCGGATGATCAGATCATCCAGGTCCCGGGTCTCCTGGGGATTCATGCCTGCGGCAGGTTCATCAAGGAGCAGCAAAAAGGGGTCGGTTGCCATGGCCCTTGCAATCTCAAGTCTTCGCTGGGCCCCATAGGAAAGGTTTACGGCAAGCTCGTTCACAAACTGTTCAAGGCCGATTTTTTTGAGGATGGCATAGCTTTTTTCCGCGATGAATTTTTCTTCAGCCCGTGTGGCAGGTCCCCTGAGGATTGCCCCGAGGACCCCGGTTTTTGTAACTGGATGGCAGCCGATCATGACATTTTCAAGAACGCTCATGGAGCTAAAGAGTCGGATGTTCTGGAAGGTCCTGGCCAGGCCGTGTTTTGTGACCACATTGGGCTTGAGTCCATTGATGCGCCGGGCCTTGTTGCCACCATCCCGGGCAATAAGGATGTCACCCCCCGTGGGGGTGTAGATGCCGGTGACGCAGTTGAAAAAGGTTGTTTTGCCTGCACCATTGGGGCCGATCAGGGCTGCGATCTCTCCTTTTTGGATGGAGATATTCAGGTGGTCAATGGCTCTGAGGCCCCCAAAGTCCATTGTCAGATTGTTCACTTCAAGAATTGGTTTCATCAATTTTCCATCTTTCCCTTGAACGTATAGGTTTTTCTGACGTTTTCAATCATGCCCCCGGGTCGGAACACCATCATGAGAACGAGGACGATGCCGAAGGTGATCATTCTGAACTGTCCAAAATCCCTGAGGTATTCGGGCAGAAGGATGAGCAGCAGCGCACCTGAAATTACGCCCAGTATGGAGCCCATTCCGCCGAGAACCACCGTGCACAGGATGATCACAGATTCCCATATAGTGAAGCTTGCCGGGTTAATAAAGGTGGTCTTGGCAGCAAAGATGACGCCCCCCATGCCGGCCCAGGTAGCCCCCAGGGCAAAGGCCCTCAGTTTGGTCTTTGCCTTGTCGATTCCCATGGCCTGGCAGGCGATCTCATCGTCCTTCAGGGCAACCCAGGCCCGTCCAATCCGTGAGTCCTGGAGTCGGTTGATCACAAAGATGGTGAACAGCACCAGGAGGACCAGGATGTAGAACAGATAAATGGTCTTCTGGTCCAGGGTAAGATCAAGGCCGAACAGGGACGGCTTGGGAATGTTGGCAATTCCGCTCGGGCCGTGGGAAAATTCGTTCCAGTTTTCCAGCACCAGCCGGATGATTTCTCCAAATCCCAGGGTTACGATGGCAAGATAATCTCCCCGGAGTCGCAGCACCGGGTAGCCGAGGAGTATTCCGAAACATCCAGCCAGCAGTCCGCCCAGGGGAAGGGCGACCCAGAAGGTGATTCCGTAGGTCAGGTTGAGAAGGGCGTAGGAATAGGCCCCAACGGCAAAGAAGGCCACATAACCCAGATCCAGCAGGCCGGCAAGACCGACTACGATGTTGAGCCCCAGACCGAGCATCACATAGATGAGGGCTGAAATCATGATGCTGGTCTGATACATGGAAAAAAGATGGGGAAATACAAGGATAAACACCCCAAGGGCCACCAGGGCCGGAATGTAAAACCTGGGGTTTGCTGTGATGGTCTGCACGAGACCAGGCTTGTCAGAGGTCTCTTTGTTATTGCCCATCTCTTTTTTAATCAGAAGATAGCGCCAGAGCATGGAAAGAAAAAATGCGCCAATACCCACCCAGAGCATGTTCGCCCACCGCCACTCTACCGTATGGGTAACCGTGTTCACCTTGATCACCATGATGGGAAAGGTGAGGAACATGAACCAGACCGATGCTGCCAACGACCGTTTTATTTCATTGTTAGCTGTCATAATCAACTCGTCTTTTTATACCTTCTGCGTTTCAGATTTTCCCAGGATTCCAGAGGGCCTGAAAATAAGGATTACCACCAGGATGATAAAGGCGAACACATCCTCGTAGTCGCTCGAGATGTAGCCTGTAAAAAAACTTTCTGTCCAGCCAAGGACAAAGGATCCGAGAACGGCTCCCGGGATGCTGCCGATACCGCCAAGGACTGCCGCCACAAAGGCCTTGATGCCCGCAATAAATCCCATGTAAAAGTTGATCTGTCCGATGTGGGAAGCGATGAGGAGCCCGCCGATGGCAGCCGTTGCTGACCCCACCACAAAGGTGACGGAAATGATTCTGTCCACGTTAATTCCGAGCAGGGCCGCCATGATCTTATCCTGGGAGGTGGCCCGCATGGCCTTGCCGATCCGGGTAAATTTGATCAGAACGGTCAACAGCATCATCACCACAAAGGTGGTGGCAAGGATGACAAGCTCTGGGGAACTGATGAGATGGGCGTAGGGTTCCCAGAAATCAAAATCGGGTATCAGCGAGGGAAAGGGGAGAAAATCCGAAGTCTGGGCAAGGAGGACATAGTTCTGGAGAAACAGTGACATGCCGATGGCCGAGATCAGGGCCGACAGCCTGGGAGCATTTCTAAGGGGCTTATAGGCGATTTTTTCCATGGTATATCCATAGGCGCTGGAATAGATAACTGCCGCCATTGCCGCCATGATCACCACCCCCAGGGTGGGCATGCCCGCCATGGTGAGAACGCTGGAAACGATTAGGCCGGTAAAGGCGCCAATCATGTAAATCTCACCATGGGCAAAGTTAATCAGCTGAATGATGCCGTAGACCATTGTATAGCCAAGGGCGATGAGGGCGTATATGCTTCCCCGGGTAAGCCCGCCGAGAAAGAGCTGCATAAAATAATCAAAATCCATAAAAACCTGCTTTGTTGGCCCAAGGCACTGTTCAGTTAGGGTTCTGGATACAAAAGGGGGGCGGGCCCAAAGCCTGGTCTTGTGCCCGTCCCCGGGTGATTCCGTTCAACACGATGGTCGTTGGCTTATTTCTGTTCTACAAATTTGCCGTTTTCAACCTTGTATACGGAAAAACCAATGCCCGTTGCATCGCCGTGTTCGTCGAATTTGATCTTGCCAAGGGGGGTGTCCACAAGGTCGGTGTGAAGTACCTTGACGATGGCATCATAATCCGTGGACCCTGCCTTTTCAATGGCGTTCAAAAGGGCAAGGGTTGCGGAATAGGCAGCATCGAAAAATGCGCCGGGATCTGATCCATAGGCATCCTGGTGCTCTTTCTTGGCCTGGATGGCAAGGGGATTGCTGGAAATATCCATGGGGCCTGTTGCATAGACTCCCTCTGCGTATTTTCCGGCAACCTTGATAAAGGTATTGTCCTTTACGCCGTCACCGCCCATGAAAGCGGTTTTCATTCTTTTCTTTCTCATCTGGGCAACAATTTTGGAGGCCTCTGGATGGTAGCCTCCCCAGATGACAAGGTCAGGTTTGGTACGGCTGAGTTTGGTGACAATGGCTGAATAGTCCATGGCACCCGGGGTCACCCCTTCAAACAGAGCCACTTCAACGCCGGCTTCGGTGAAGTATTTTTGGGCAAGCTCGGCCTGGCCCTTGCCATAATCACCCTTGTCATGGAGAATTGCGATTTTTTTAACCTTGAGCACCTGGGTTGCATACTTGACCTGGAGTTGGGCCTGGACCGCATCATGGGCAATGGTTCTGAAAAAGTTGGGATAGTCGCCACTCAGGGTAAGATCCGGGGTGGTGGCGGACGGAGACATGACAACGATACCGGCATCCTTGTAGAATCCAAGGGCAGCCTTTGTGGCACCTGAGCAGATGTGGCCGAGCACGACATTGACGCCGTCAGAAACAAGCTTGGTTGCCGTGTTGCCGGCAACTTCGGGTTTACATACGTCGTCTTCCACCAGAAGTTCCACCTGTTTGCCCAGGATACCCCCGTTTGCGTTGACTTTTTTAACCACAAGCTCGGCAGCCTTTACCGACGGCAGACCATAGGATGCAAGATCCCCGCTGTGGGCCCCTGCCACACCAAATTTGATGGTGTCTGCGGCAAACAGGTTCCCGGTCAGGGCAACCGCTGCAAACAGCAGTATTGATAAAATGGCCGACACTTTCCCCATCTTTTTCATAGTACTCTCCTTGTTTAAATTCGTTTAATAAAAAAAACTTGGATCAACCTATCATCTATACTCAGGCAGGGGATAAGAGTCAATGGAAATCAGGGTATTAGGTGAAAAATCGTTGTCCTCCAGGAGAGTGATTCTTAAATAAATCTTGCTTATTTGTCGCTGTGTTCGGTAAAAGGACAACAGCACAAGGGGTCAAAAAAGAGACCCATGACATTTTAAATGGAGATGGCGAGTATCGGTTATGAAATTATGCATTGGTCTGGTGGTAAAAAGGGATGATCGGGCACAGGAAAAGGCCTTGGAACTTGAATTGTGGCTGGTCAACAGGGGGGTAGACGTGGTGTTTGTGGACGATACCACGCCGTCGGAGCGCCTGACCAGCCTTTTATGTCTGATTGTTCTTGGAGGTGACGGTACCTTTTTGAGTGCGGCAAGACTTGTGGGCAGCAACAGGGTGCCCCTCATGGGTATCAAGTTTGGTGAAGTCGGCTTCCTTGCCGAAACCATTGAAGACCATCTGTTTGATGCTGTCCTGGCTGTCCTGGACAACCGGTTTACCATTGAAGAACGCATGCGCCTTAGCGTCACCGTTGAGAGGGATGGACGGATCATCGCATGTGTGGACGTACTCAACGACCTTGTACTCACCAAGGGTGCCCTTTCAAGGCTTGCCTACTGCGGAGTTGAAATCAATGGAAACTACCTGACCACCTACAAGGCAGACGGGCTCATCGTTGCCACACCCACGGGTTCCACGGCCTATTCCCTTGCCGCTGGTGGCCCGGTGATCCATCCGGCCGTTCCAGGCATTATTCTCACCCCCATCTGTCCGTTTACCTTGACCAACCGGCCTTTGATCATTCCCGAGGCGTCCCAGGTGGTTCTCGGGCTTGACAATGATCCCACGGATATTGTCCTTACCTTTGACGGTCAGGAGGGCATGAACATCACCTGCCAGGATCGAATCCTTGTTAAAAAAAGCGACAACCCGGTCTGTATGATTTCATTGTCCGACCAGAACTACTTCAAGGTGCTCAAGGCCAGGCTCATGTGGTCCGGCGGCAGGGGGTAGGCCATGGGTCTCAGATTCTTCCCCCAGCAGGAATCTGTTTGCGTGTTCTGTGCTGGCTCAGGAAAATTCCGCCAAACACAAGGGAGCATGCAACGAACTGTTGAAAGTTGAGTGTCTCGTCGAGTATCGCCATGCCCATGATCAGGGTAAACACCGGAATAAGATTGATATAGGAGGTGGCTTGGCCTGCCGGTATTCTGCTCACTCCATAGCTGTAGCATCCATAGGCCCCCAGGGTGACCACGGACCCAAGGTAGATAACGGCAAAGACTGAAACAGGTTCAAAACTTGTGGGCAGTAACGTTGCGGGAAAAAACAGGGCCGGAACGAAGAAGATGCTGCCGGCAAAGGCCTGGAGGGCTGTCAGAAAGAAGGGGTTGAATCCCCGGTTGGTCAGCTGTTTTAGCATGATGCCGTATCCTGCACCGCACACCATGGCCAGGAATTCGAAAAAATTGCCCAGGGCTGGATTGGGACTGCTTGCAGAAACCTGGCCGCCTGTGCTCAGCCAGCACGCTCCGACAACGGAGACGACCATGCCAGTGATGATCTTGGGGGTCAGTCGTTCGCCCAGCACAAAAAAAGCCCCAAAGGAGACCATGAGCGGGCACAGGGCCGTTATCATACCTGCCTGGGATGCGGTGGTCAGTACAAGGGCCTTGGCCTCAAAGATAAAATAGAGGCAGGGCTCCATCAGCACCATGAGAACAAGGGGTCGGATGTCCTGCTTGAGGATTTTCACCCCCCTGAACACCTGGGGAATAAAAATAAAACAGAGGCTTCCCACCATCATTCGTCCGGCAATCACCACCATGGGGTGGTAGTTTGCAAAGGCAAGTTTGAGGGCAATGAACGAGCTTGCCCAGAGAAGGCTTGAAACGATGAGGGCTGCATGGGGCATGAGCCTATAATATTTTGGGTTCATCAAATCATTGCTCCGACCTTGAATTAATCAACTTGTCCATCATTATCTTGAGGATGGTTTTGTCTGTTTCGATCATTCCCTGGGAGCTTAAAATCCCCATGTTCCGGATGGTTTCTTCGGCCGATCCCCCCACAATCCCGTCGGTGACCTTGACGGTAAGGCCGTTCATGGCAAAAAGGGCTGCCTGGACAGCCCTGGCGGCAGCGGTGTCAAGTTTCAGGGCGCAGGAATTTTTTGCCCCATCACAGATTACCCCGGCCAGGTCTTCTATGATATTCTCAACAGCCCCTCCGATCTGGCCGGGTGTTCCCCCTAACAGCCAGGTAATGGCTGCGGTGGCCCCTGCCCCTGCGGCAACAGAACAGGCGCAGATGGCGGCAAGCCTTCCTGTGTGTGCCTTAACAAAGGCCGTGACCACATGGCTCAATCCCACGGCCCTGCACAGATCCTTCCTGTCTGACTTTAGATGATCGGCAACGGCCTTGACCGGAAGTATGGCCGTAAGACCATGGTTGCCACTTCCTGCGGAACTCATTGCCGGAAGGGGGGCTCCCGACATTCTGGCGTCTGCTGCAGCTGCGGTCAGAACCCTTGCCCTGTGGATCATGTCCCTTGCCACCAGCCCTTTTTGAGCAAGGGCTTCAAGGGTTGTGCCCACGCCAAGGCCCACGGCATTTTCAAGCCCGTGGCGGGCAAGGGCCATGTTCATGTCAATACCCGTTTGGAGAAATTCAAGGTCTGACCCATCAAGGTCATCGATCATGGCGATCATGGTCTCCATGGTGATACCCCTGAGCCAGAGTTCCAGGGCTGAGGTCTGATTCTTGCCCCCCTCCAGGGATCTGGGAAAAAGATCGGTTGTTTCTATCTGTTCGCCGTTCAGGCAGAGGGAGGTGATGTTGTCATGGAGCTGTTCAATCACGGATTCGGCAATTTGATCGCCTGCCTTGATGCGGGTGCGGACCAGAAGCCCCCTGTGACGGTCAAGAAGCCTCACCTTGACCTGTTTGCCGGCAACCAGTGCCAGAGCGGCATCCACATCCTTGTCCGTGATGGGGGTAAGCACCTCCATTTTGAGGTGGGCATCCCCTGCCAGGGCACCCAGGGCTGCCGCAAGATCAAGGCCCGAACGCCCATGGGTTCGGGGAATGGATACGGCAAGACCGTTTTTAAACAGGTTGGGGTCAAGCCAGACCTCAATGGTTTCGATGGCTTTCCCGGGGAAAAGAAGTGTGGCTGCGGCTGCGGCCCCTAGAGCGATGGCTGTGGGTTCCGTGCATCCCAGGGCCGGAGCAACTTCAAGTTTTAAAATGTCTTTAATCGTATAGTTCATTATTTTCCATGGATTATGGGAGGTTCACCGAGCTGACATCAAACCGCCAGGCTTTTTATGGCATTGAAAGGTTACTCCAGGGTTGTTGCAGATCCCCAGATGTCTACGATTTTTGTCTGTCCGGGATAATCCACGGTCTTGTATTTGGTTATCTCTGAAAGTTTTTTTGTGATGGTTCCGATCCTTGCGGTCTGACTTCTGATGATGCCAAGATCCCGAAAGAGCTGTGAGTCCGGCTCCTGGTCCATCATGATCAGTTCCGAATAACCGAGGATCGCCTGGAGGGGCTGATTGAGTTCATGGCAAACGGCTCCTGCCATTTCAAGCACGGCCTGGAGTTTCTCATGCTGGATCGTTTCCGTCTCCATCTGCTTTCTGATGGAGATATCATTGATGGAGACAATAATCCATGCCAGGGGATTTGTGTTGTCTGCCGAACTGAGCTGGACATGGGCGTGTAAAACCGTGCCGTTCTTTTTTATGAGGTCCAGGTCCAGGGAGGCCCGGCCTTTTTCAGCAAGGGTATTGTATATGGTCGTTCCCACCCGGTCATACTCGTCCCTGGAGGCAAACAGCATGTTGAACGTTTTGTTCGTGAAATCTTCCTTGTTGTTGTACCCAAGGAGATGGACCATTTCGTTGTTTACCCACTTAAAGACCTGATTTTCCACCAGGGTTATGCCCACGGGTGAGAGCTCCAGTATTTTTTCCAGAATGATCTGCTGATTTTTGATCGCCCTTTCAGACTGTTTACGCTCAATGGCAAGGGCAATATGCTGGGAGACCGAGTTGAGAAGATCAAGATCCGAGGGCTGGTACATGGTCCTTGAAGTAAAACTTTGGACCGAGATGGCGCCGATTACCCGGCCCCTGATCTCAAGGGGGGCGCCCAGCCATATTTCACAGGGGCTGCCGATGGGGGGGGCCTTTTTTGCTTTTGCAAAATTGAGGATATCTTCCCTGTAAAAGATCAACGGCTTTTTTGCGTTGATCACCTCACCGGTAATCGAGCTGGTGTTACTGAAATGGGTTATCACCCCGGGGGGGGCATCGATTTCATTCACCCAGTAGTCAAAACGGATGGAATCGTTTTCCTCATTGTGGGTGGCAATGAAAAAATTGTCCACATTGAGGATTCTGCTAAGGGATTTGTGGATGACATCAAAGAGTTCGTTCAGGTCAAAGGTTCTGTTCACAGCATCGGAAATCTCGAACAGCACATCAATGGTTGTTCCGGCATCTCTGGCATATGCCTTGGTTGTCATCCCCTGTTGTCTCCCATAATTTTCCCCCATACTTTTAGGCGAAAAAATAGAATCCGCCGGTTAAACCGGACAATTCTAAATTTTGATTAATATTGCATTAATGCTGCTTTAAATCAAGATTTATGATAAAGGTGCCTTCATGGAAAAATATGCCTTCATGGAATCGCTTGCTGACAACTTTTATCTTGTCAGGGGGGCGAACAATGCTACCATCCCATTTTGCAATTCGTTCGTCCTTGATGGAAACGAACGGGTGCTAATCGACGCAGGGTTGGATCATTCCGTTATCAAGGCTATTGACGCGGATCGGAGAATAGACCTTCTCATCATCACCCATTCCCACCCGGACCATACCCTGGCATCCCACCTGCTTGGGGACAGGACCCTGATGCTGCCCGAGGAGACCCCGGATTCGGTCCATGACCTGTTTGAACTGGGCAGGCGGTTTACCGGTTCAGACCGGGGCGGCATCCACTGGGAACAGCGAATGAGGTCTGTCTATGGGCTTCAACCGTTAAAACCTGCCGATGCAAGATTCAAGAATGGGGACCTGCTTGATCTTGGCGGTGCCCGGCTGGAGGCAATTCACCTTCCCGGCCACCTTGGGGACCACTATGGCTTTTTTGACCATAACTCGGGCGTTCTTTTAACCACGGATGTGGATTTTACGGGTTTTGGTCCCTGGTACGGCCACGAAGAGGCAAGCATTGAGCGTTTTAAAACCGATGTTCAGACCCTTGCCTCAAGAGATGCACGTCTGGTCTGTTCTTCCCACAAGCCCCCCATCCGGTCAGGGATGAAGGACTGCTTTGACCGGTTCTTTGCATCGTTTGAACGGCAGCAGCAGGAAGTGCTGGATACCCTTGAATCTCCGTCCACCCTTGAAGGGATCGTGGCAGCGTCTCCCTTTTACCATAACCGTTTTCCAGACCCGTTCCTCCAAAGAATATATGAGGGACACCTTGTCAAAAAAAATCTCGATTTGATGATAACCGCTGGGATCATCAAAATAAACAACGACATTTATACTAAAGTCAAGGAGACCACCCATGCGATCCATTGAGGAAATTTCCCTGCTTTATGAAATAAGCGAAGCATTAAACGAACACATGGACATGAAAAAATCTCTGTACAAGGTGCTTGGCATCCTTGCGGATTGCCTGGAGCTGATCAAGGGAACCGTTACCCTGCTTGATCCCGCCACACAGGAAATCCGGATTGAGGTGGCGCACGGCATCTCTGAAAAGGCCAAAAAACGGGTAAGATATAAACTCGGAGAGGGAATCACAGGGCGGGTAATCCAGACGGGAAAGCCGGCGGTTATTCCCAGGATGAGTGATGATCCCTCGTTTCTTCACCGGACAGACTCAAGGGCACCGACCGAGATCAAGGAGTATTCATTTATATGTGTCCCTGTTAAAAAAGGGAGTATCGTGGTCGGAGCCCTGAGTGCAGACCGTCACTACGACGGTGAAGAGTGGCTGAAAAAGGGAGAAAAAATCATGAGTGTCGTTGCCACCATGATCGCCCGCCATGTGATTAACCTGGAGGCCCTTCAGCTGGAAAGGGAAAGTCTTAAAAAGGAGAATACAAGGCTCAAGAGTGAGCTTGAAAATCGTTACAGCTTTACCAACATCATCGGCAATTCAAACAAGATGCGGGAAGTTTTCCAGATGATCTCCCAGGTGTCAAGGAGCAACGCAACGGTCCTTATCCGGGGAGAGAGCGGTACCGGCAAGGAGCTTGTGGCCAACTCCATTCACTACAACAGCCTTCGGAACAACCACCCCTTTGTCAAGATCAACTGTGCGGCCCTTCCGGAAAACCTTATTGAGAGTGAACTTTTCGGTCATGAGCAGGGGGCTTTTACCGGTGCCCTCCACCAGAAAAAAGGCAAGTTTGAACTGGCTCACAGGGGAACGATTTTTCTGGATGAGATCGGCACCATGGATATGAGCGTCCAGGTTAAGCTTCTCAGGGTGCTCCAGGAAAAGGAGTTTGAACGGGTCGGGGGCCACAAGACCATCAAGAGCGATGTGAGAATCATTGCTGCCACCAACTCCAACCTTGAGGCCATGGTGGAAGATCGAACCTTCAGGGACGATCTTTACTTCAGGCTCAATGTTTTTCCCATCTACATGCCAAGCCTTCGCATGCGCCGAACCGATATCCTTTTGCTTGCCGACCATTTTCTTGAAAAATATGCCCGGGAGAACTTTAAGGATATCAAGCGATTTTCCACTCCGGCCATTGATATGATGATGGAGTACCACTGGCCCGGAAATGTCCGGGAGCTTGAGAACTGCATGGAACGGGCTGTTCTCATATGCAATGAAGGGGCCATCCATTCCTATCATCTGCCCCCCAGCCTTCAGACAGGCCAGACCTCAGAGACCCTTCCCAACCTTTCCCTGGAAGAGGCAAAGCTCAACCTTGAACGTGAGATGATCCTGGACGCCATGAAAAATACCCGGGGAAACGTTAAAAATGCAGCCAAGCTCCTCAAGACCACGGTGCGAAAAGTGTCATACAAGGCTGAAAAGCTCGGCATCAACTACAAGGATTTCAGATAGAGAGGATTTAATGCTCGGAACCATTGTCAATGCCATTGCCATCATCGCAGGCAGTCTTTTGGGGTTGCTTTTCCGGGGAGGCATCCCGGAAAAATACAACCGAACGATCATGCATGCCATCAGTCTGGCTGTTCTTGTCATCGGCATTAAGGGGGCCATGAAGTCCGATGATCTTCTGGTGGTGATCTTCAGCCTGGCCCTTGGCAGTCTGGCAGGCGAGTGGGTGGGGATAGAAGCGGGCCTGGAGTCCCTGGGTAAACGTCTTGAGCGGCGCTTTGCAAAGAACGACAAAGGTTTTTACCAGGGGTTTATCACCTCGACCCTTCTTTTCTGCGTGGGCTCCATGGCCATTGTGGGCTCCCTTGAGAGCGGCCTTACGGGCAATCACCAGACCCTGTTCGCAAAATCGGCCCTGGACGGTATCACTTCAATTATTCTTGGTTCCACCTTTGGCCTTGGGGTTGCGTTTTCATCGGGGGCTGTCTTTGCCTACCAGGGATTCATCACCCTGGCGGCTGTTCTTGTCAAACCCTTGCTCACACCCCAGGTGGTGGCCCAGATGAGCTCCGTGGGCGGCGTTCTCATCATGGCCATCGGGTTTAACCTTCTTGGTTCGGCAAAGATCCGCATTGGAAGTATGCTGCCCGCCGTATTCCTTCCCCTTGTCTGGTTTCTCATAAAAAACCTTGTTCCGGGCCTGTGAATCTGTTGTGGGAACAATGGGTTGAAAAAAGAGACCTCCGAGTTCCCATATGATTTGAACCAGGGACCTTACATGTCCTTGTCCGATCAGCAATTCTAATCTGGTCCCCGATTTCTTAATGTTCAGCCAACGGACATCGACTGAGTCCCAGACGCCCCATGTTGACTTCCATAGTTAGAACTGCTGTTGCTCGATCCGGGTTCTTTTTCTGGCATACCTCTTGCTTGTGGAGCTTGTGTACAAGTAACTGCCACGGAGGCTGATTCAAAATCGCCTCCCTATTTCAACCCCTTGCAGGAGCACTCGCCATGTCTATCAAATGGAAATTTTGGCAAAAATCCCCCCAGCCCCTTGACCCTAATAGTGCAAAAACCGACAAGCTTCAGAAGCCCAGGGAGCTACCTGATCGCGTCGGACGGCACATGGTGGTCAAAATGGAGCTTGACCCTGACTGGGTCTGGAGTCTCAGGTGTGTTTACAGGAAAAAGGCCGATCAACCCGGAATGTTCGAGATTCGAATCGTTGACATCCACGATCTTGCAGAGGTGGGCATGCGTCAGCTTAACTATGCCTCACTGGATCTCCACCCGGAGCTGATTCTTTACCAGGGGGCCTATAAAAAAGACAGCGATCAGGTTCACATTACCAGGGGCAGTGCTGACCAGCGTTCGACTGCCGCATGATTATTCCTGGTTGCTTCTGGATCAGACATGGAAAAATTAAAGAAAGGTTTAAAATGAAACAGCAAAGTTTGTATGGCCTGGTGGTGTTTGTTTGTACCATTTTGGGTGTTGTTGCTGCAGGGCCTGTTGTTTTTATTTCTGCGGCCCAGGCATCACCCTACACGACCACAGAAAGCCAGGAACAGGCAACAGACCAGGTTCGGGATCTTGGGGAAAATTTTGAGCAGAACGACGCCCCATCCATGGATGAGGAAACCATCCTTTCCCAGCCCCAGGATGAAACGATCATGGACGATAAGGTCTGGGAAGAGGAAGAGGGTCTGGAAGAAGAACCCCTGGAGAATATCGAAGGTCTGGACGAGATGCCTGAAGAGAACCAGGATTCGCCCCTGCCTGCCCCGTAACGGTTGTTACATTCCGATCATTCCAAGTCCTTCTTCAATGTCCAGGTAGGTTTTGATCTCATAATTATACCCGGGCACGCCAATGTAGACAGCCATGCTCTCCCCCACGGCGATCAACCCCTGGGCAAGATGGGAATTGTCAAGTTCGTAAAAGGTGATGGAATGCACACCTCTTTTTACATCCACCGAGATGTAGGGGCCTTTTTTAGTCAAAAAATCAGGCAGCACAGGGGCTGTGAGAAACCGACGGGCAACTTCCTTTGCGCTTTCAGGTGGATATGTGACATTTGAAATGATAATCATTGGCCATGCTCCTTTTGATAGTATTTCCCTTTTATGTACCGGCACCGGGTGAACCTGTCAAGGGGAACTTGGCCTGGGGCTGCGCAGGAACTGCATTGAATATCCCTAGTGGGCCGACAACCAGTCAGCATATTGGTACATGCCGGCCATGGCCTTTACGGCCCGTTCGGGTGAGGGGAAAAATACCCCCTGGTACTTGCAGCCATCCACCCGGTAAAGGGTGCGGCTTTTTTCGTCGGTGAGAAGGCTTACCCCAAAGATCGGTTTCCCATAGGTTTGGGTCAACTGAATTACATGGTTGATATAATCGGTTTCGGCCTGGATAAGGGCGTCCCGAATGACTTCCAGGGACTGCCGTGAGTAGTCTGGGTCCACCTGGGAAATAGAATCGACCATTTTTTCCACAAAGATGCGTTTGCCATGGATGCCAAGGTGGATGACGGCGTCACAGCCGTCCCACTTTAAAAGTTCTTCAATGGCAACACTTGGAATGTTCGGATCATTTTCCCCCACAAGATCAACGGGATTGGCCCGGCTCCAGTAGTCGGGCAGCAGGGTGTCGAGGCGTTGGATAATCTCACTTGAAAGGTCTGGAACCACAAGGCCATTGTCCATGCACAGGTCCGCCGTCACAACCCCCCAGCCGCCCCCGAGGGTCATGATGGCCACCCGGTTTCCCTTTGGCAAAGGAAGGGATGAAAATACGGCTGAAAGATCAAGGAGTTCCATGGGCTGTTCCACCTGGATGACGCCGGCCTGTTTCAAGGCGGCCCGCATCACCTTGGCATCGGAGGCCATGGCCCCGGTATGGCTTGAGGCTGCCTTACCACCGGCCCTGGTACGGCCGCCGTTGAGAACCACCACGGGTTTTTTTGTGGATACCCGGGTTGCGCTTTCAAAAAATCGGCGTCCATCCTTTACGCTCTCAAGGTAGAGCACCACTGTGGATGTTAATGCATCGATTTCAAAGGCCTCCATATAATCCTCAATGGTGACCATGGCTTCGTTGCCTGACCCTGAAAATGCCCGGATGCCGATGTCCTGCTGGGTGGCAAAGGCCAGAAGCTGGGTGCCCATGTTGCCTGACTGGCAGACCAGGGCCGTTGATCCGGGCATGGGATGCACGTGGGCGCCGCTGCAGAAAAATCCCCGGTGGGGGTTGCAAATGCCCATGGTGTTGGGGCCAAGAACGATGATGCCCGCCCTGGAGGCCTCCTTGACCAGTTCCCTCTCAAGGGCCAGCCCTTTGGGACCTGTTTCGCCAAATCCAGAGGTGATGAGCAGCATGCTCTTTATTCCCTTTTGCCTGAACTGGGGAATCAGCCCCATGACCTGGCTGGCTGGAATGGTGACAACGGCAAGGTCGACCTCGCCCTCTATCTCGGCCACGGACCTGTACACCCTTCTGCCGGTGATGGTCCCCCCCCTGGGATTCACCAGATGGATGCTGCCCTGGAAGTTGCCGCCAAGTGTGTTTGTAAGCAGCATATGACCCCATTTGCCAAGGGTTGACGAGGCCCCCACAAAGGCCACGGAATCCGGATAGAAAACCGCCCCCAGGGCCCTGGGGTCCACTTTTGGACGGGGATAGCTGGTTTTAAGCGTTTCACCCACCACCACAAGGGCGTCCACGGCAACGATGCCGCCCTCGGGAGTGACGATCAACGGATTAATGTCAATCTCCCTGACCAGGGGGAGGCGCTCAGCAATATCGGACAATCCCTTGAGAACAGAAAGCAGAGCGGTTCGGTCAGCAGGGGCGTCACCCCTGAATTTTCCAAGCAGCTGCTTGGAGGCGATGGACTCAAGCATCTGATCCATGTCAAAAGGGTTAAGGGGGGAAAGCCTGAACACCACGTCGTCCAGGGCTTCGGTAAAGACACCGCCAAGCCCGAACATGACCACCGGTCCAAACTGGGGATCCCGGAAAATACCTGCCACAAATTCCCTTTTTCCCATGATCTGGGGCTCAACAAGGAGGAACTCAAGGGCGTCACCTGCAAGAGCTGTGAGGGTTGCGGCTGCCTCCCTTACATCTGCTTCACCTGCAAGTCCCACCCGTACAAGCCCCTTTTCGGTCTTGTGGGTCAAGGTGGCTCCCATGGCCTTGAGAACCACGGGAAAACCCAGGTCATATGCGGCCCTGACCGCCTCATCAGCACTGGAGACCCGGTGTTCGTCCACAACCGGTATGCCAAAGCCTGCGATTAATTTTTTTGCGTCATCCTCAAGCAGTGCATTTCTCCCTGAGGCCAGTGCTGCGTCTATCATTCGATTGGCTTGAACAACCTCTTTCATGAACTTTGCACTCCTTTGAAAAGTATTCTGCAGATTTTTTCTGAAACCTGTTTTGTGTTCATCCTTGAGCCAAAAAGTACCTCGCCCAGGCAGGCATGTTCCATGGCGCCGAGAATGACCTGACGGAACACATGGGGATCCACATCCGTGTTGATTTCGCCCAGGGCCTGGCCCTGGAGGATAATTTCGAGAATGGTGGCTGCATAAATTTTTACCAGGCCATAGGCCGCGCAATTAAAATAATCAGGACTGTTTCGAACTTCCAGAAGAAGAATTCTTGCAAACACCCGGTTGCCTGCATAGCTTGCAATCGTCGTTTCAATGATGATAGAAAGCCTGGCAAGGCTTGAATCCTCGGCTTTGATGTTCTGTTCTATTCCCTTGAGAAACGACTCAAAGTGTTCTTTTAACACCTCGTAGAGCAGGCCTTTTTTATCCGTGAAATATTTGTAGATCAGCCCCTCGGTTATTCCTGCCTGGGCTGCAATTCCCGCAGTTGTAATGGAATGAAAGTCTTTTTTTTTCAAAAGTGTCGTCAGGGCCTTCATGATTTTGATCCGGCCGGGGGGGGATCGCTTTTTGGGTGTATTTGATTTCAGGGTGGTCATGGGATTTCTCATTGATCTCTTTTTATGTATAAATTGTTTTTATGGACAGGGAATAAAGTAAGTATTACTTACTTACCTAAAATAAATCATCGCTGTCAAGCAAATTTTCAGTCGGTCCCCAAAACAGTTGGGGTTACAGCCACTGTTTCAGCAATTCTAATTTTGGATATCAGTCCGTGTGACGGCGGTCGGTATTCCTTTTCTGAACATTGAGAAACAAAGGGGATCAGATTTTCGGGCAGGGCAAACCCAACAAAACCGCAAATTGTCTGAGGGAGGTACGACCGAGTTTTTGCGGTTTGGGTTTGCCCTGTTCGAAAATCCCCCAACTTTTTCGGTTCAGAAAGGGAATACCGACTGCCGCATATACATTAAAACCAAAATTAGAATTGCTGCCTCTGTTTACATGGGGTTGAAATCCTTTTATAACAGTTTACATGGAACAAATTTCATCATGCACCCTGGACTGCCAGGACACCTGCTCAATTGTGGCTGCAAAAAACAGGCAGGGCAGGGTTGTTCTCAAGGGAAATCCAAACCATCCCTTTACCCGGGGATTTGCCTGTGCCAAAGGCCGGCGGGCCCTGGAAAGAATCACAAGTCCCCTTCGCATCACCACCCCCCTGATCCGAACAGGGGATAAACGAGACGGGGTCTTCCAACCCGCATCCTGGGACAGGGTCCTGGATCTTGTGGCAAAAAAGATAAAGGCCCTTTGCAGTGTACCCGCCTCCATGCTCCATGTGCGCTACTACGGGTTTAGAGGGGTTTTTTCCGAAGGAAGCAACTATTTGTTCGACCGGCTTGGAGCCACTTCAACCCATGGTGCCCTTTGTGATAATGCCGGTTGTGCGGCATTCCTTGCCGACTTTGGTGCCCTTGAAATGAATGCGCCGGAAGAGTTGCTCAATGCAGGCCATATTGTCAACTGGGGCAAGGATTTTTCACGATCGTCCCTGCACCTTGGCGCAATGGTCAACCAGGCAAGGAAACGGGGAGCCTGTGTCACCACCATCTCTCCGGGCGGTGATGGAAACAGTGCCTACACGGACCACGCCATTTGCATCCGGCCGGGAACAGACCGCTTTCTTGCGGGTGCCGTTATTAAACGACTGGATGAACAGGGGATGATTCTGGCCCGGGCATCAGCCAGGGCAACGGGAGTTCCCTCTTTTCTGGAGATCCTTCGGGAGCAGGATATGGCCTCGCTTTTAACGGCCAGTGACTGCAGCCGGTCCGACCTTGACCGGCTCTCTGGCATCTATTCAGATCCCCTGAACCGGCCTGCTGCAACCATCATGGGATGGGGGATTCAACGATATTTGTTTGGGGGTGAAAATGTGCGGTATATCAATGCCCTGGCGTTTTTGTCCGGACAGATAGGCATAGGGGGTGGCGGTTCCTATTTTAACGTTTCGTCGGGCCGGAACATCAATGCCGGCTGGGCAGACAGGGCGGGCAAGCCCTGTCGAACCTTGTTGCTGCCAAGGATCGGCCAAGAAATTCTGGCCGCTGACCCGCCCATTCGCTTTCTGCTGGTAGACGGCACCAATGTTGTCAACCAGGCCCCGGACAGCCTGACCATCAAGCGGGCCCTGGAAACCATTGATTTCAAGGTGGTCGTGGATGCATTCATGACGGATACGGCAAGCCTTGCCGATGTTATACTGCCCTGTGCCCTTGACCATGAACGTGAAGAAATTGTCGGTTCCTGCTTCCACAACATGATCAATTACTCCAGGGCTCTGTTTCCCCCTGCTGGTGAGGCCCGTCCTGATTTTCATATCATGGCGGATCTTGCGCATCGACTGGGTATGGATTTTCCCCAAAGGGAGGAGATTCTTGCCACCTGCCTTAACACGCCCTTTGTTGACACATCCGGGGGCCATGGCACCATTCTGGCAAAATTAAAGGAAACCGGGTTCCTTGAGACCTGTCACCCTGAAATTGCATGGAAAGATCTGGCCTTTGCCCACCCGGACGGCAAGTACCGGCTGCCGGAAAAACTCAATCCTGAGCCCCTGGCTCCCCCGGGATTTCCCCTGCATCTGCTTTCCCTTGTGAACAAAGATTTCATCCATTCCCAGATCCCGGAGGCCGCTCAAAAAGGGCTGCCCAGGGTGTGGATCAACCCTGAATCCCCGGTGATGGCAGGTCTTGACCTGTCTGAGCCCGTGTTCCTTGCCACCGGCCTTGGCCGCATGGCCGTCAGTCTCTGTTTTGCTGAGGGTCTGCACCGGTTGACCCTGATCATCCGTCGGGGCGGATGGATAAAGCATGGTCGTTGTGTCAATCCCCTGGTCGAACCCCTGGTCACGGATATGGGAGAGAATGCCGCCTATTACAGTCAGTATGCCCGGCTTGAGAATTAATCAGTGTTTGAACGACAACTCACCCACCTGCCGCGTTGCTGCACAAAGCTGCCAAATTATAAATCGGGCCTCACGTACTACAGTACGCTCCGGTTTCAGCTTTGCTTGCGCCTTGCATCTGGGCAATTTTGTGAGCACAGCTCCTCTTCGAGCCGCCCAAACACGGGTTTTCGGTCAGCCACTGATTATTGATCAGTTGATCTCGCCAAAAATATTAAAGAGCAGGTAGCCCTTTTCAAATTCAGGCCCCCCGATGGTGATGCTGCTGCGGTTTCTCAACAGGATTTCGGTGGTGAACACCGGGCTGCCATGTTTGAAAATTTCCACCTTGTACTTGATTCTTTTGCCCTTGAGACCCAGGGGAACCACCTCCAGCACCCTTGCTCCGGGAAGAGAAACACGTCCCTGCTTTCCCGGCGAAAGATTCATGGTCCTTTCATTGATCAGCCGGTAGGAGGCGTATTTAAACACCGACGCAAGTTCCGGTCCAACATCCCTTAATCCTGGATCCAGGTGGGCCGGGCCCGTTGATGCATGGATTACCCTGATATGGGTTCGTATGCTGTTGGCCGCCCAAAGGTCCCAGGGCACCAACAGCAGGACGGCAACAAGAAAGGCAAGGGGGGTGATGGCGGGGAAGGCTCGTTTCAGCACGTTCAGCCCTCCGTGTACCATATGATGGTGTTATTTGACGGGTGTGTTTCAAAAATCATGACAGATGCCATATCTCCCTCCACGAAATTGATAATGGCGCTGGGGCCGTCCTGCAAAACAGTGTGGGCCTGGTAATAAAAAACGCCTGCGATAAGTATTGCAGCAATGGAGGCGAGCTGCAAGGTATATTTTTTTGCTTTCACAAAACCGATCAAGCCCGTGGAAAAGGATTGCCGCCAGGTGTTGACGGGGGCGAAAACTGTTTTGTCTGATAACCATTGAGATTCCCATGGCGCGCGCCGCTCAACCCCCAGTTTAAAGGTTGCGGCAAGCTGCTCATAATTTTCAACAACAGACCTGCAACGGCTGCACATGCCAAGGTGGCGTTCAACCGTTTCCCTGGCATGGGGCTCAAGTTCCCCGTCCACATACAGTCCCAGGGTTTCCAGGTCATAAACTGTGCATTTTTTCATTTAGCCCTCCTGTGCCAAGACCGCGGTCAGCAATTTTCTTGCCTGGAACAGCCTTGATTTAACCGTGCCGATCTTTATGTCAAGGGCCTGGGCAATTTCCCCGTAGGACAGTTCCTCAAGGGTGTTGAGCACAAAAACAACCCTTGCCTTTTCAGGTAACGTTTCCACTGCAGCCATGATATCTGCCTCAAGCTCCCTTTCCCGGTATAGTGTTTCAGGGGTTTCAATCCTGTTCTCCGAGGCCCTGACAGGTGGGGCATCATGGGCTTCAAACGAACTGTGGGACCATCTGAATCGTCGTTTCCAGCGCCGTTTCCAGTTGAGACTGAGGTTGATCGTAATCTTTACAAGCCAGGTGAAAAGCCTTGAATCTCCCCTGAAACTGCCAATTTGCCGGTAAACCGTGACAAAGACATCCTGAACGATTTCAAGGCTCTCCTCTTCTTCAAGAACAATACCATAGGACACCTTGAGCAGGCGTCTCTGGTATCGATCAACAAGAACCCTGAAGGCCTTTTCCCGGCCGAGCTTGAGTTCTTTGATGAGATGTTTTTCATCCAGATTCAGCCCGGCCGGAGATTTGATGGTTTCGTTTTCCACGGTACCCTGTCCCAAGGTTTAAAAAATAGCCCCCGGGGTTAACGGCGACCCGGGTTTCGCCTGCTATCACGGAATTTCTGGCCTACAACAACCCGCTCATACGGTCCATTGATCCGGTGCCCCTGGCGGTTATCGTGACCGGAATTCCATTGTCGTTCATACCGGGGGTTAGCCCAGGCCCGTTGCCCCCGGACAGGACTGTGTTGCCTGGTATCGGGTCTGTAACCCCGGTGGTTGGAAGCCACTACACGGACCCGGTTATCATGGTGGAATCCCTGGAGCAGGGCTGCACCAAGAATCACGGCCCCCGTGCCGATTACGATCCCCTGGACCAGGTTCTGATTCCTTGAACCCGCATATCCCGGGGCCGCATAAATCGATATCATCAATAGGGTCATCAAAGTCATACCAATTATTTTTTTCATTGTATACCTCCTGTTTAAACCTCTGTTTTGCCGTTTTATTGATTCACCCTGGTGGGTGTTTCGTATAGAAGTAAGACACCGGTGCGTTGAGAATGTTCAAAATTAAAAAACAAGGGGCTTTTGACAACCTATTTTTTGCCTGATACAGTAAATTATAATCAGCCCCAATGCCTGATACGATAAAAGATGGAGGTTGTCATGGAAAACAGCAAAAAAATACTCATCGCCATGGATGCCTCGGCCCACGCCCTTGAGGCTGTTCAGTATGCCGGGGATTTTTTCTCACCCAGGCACACGGAAATAGAACTTTTCCATGTGGATAGCCATATCCCCGAATCCTTCTGGGACATGAATCTTGGTTCCGGGTTTCAGAGAAGGATGAGTTCTGTTAAATCCTGGACCCTGGAGCATGAAAAGGCCATGAAAAACCAGATGGAAGCGGCAAGGGTCATTCTTCTGGAACTCGGGTTCCCCTACAAGTCCATAACCCTTAAATACCAGGATGCTGTCAAGGATGTTGCAAGGGAGATCATTGATGAGTCGGAAAAGGGGTTCCATTGCGTTGTCGTGGGTCGTACAGGTGTCAGCCGTTTCAAGGATTTTATTCTGGGCAACGTTGCAACAAAGCTTGTGGGTAAAATCGTGGGCATGCCCCTCATTGTCGTGGGTGCCTGCACCATTCCTAAAAAGGTGATGATTGCCTTTGATGGTTCAGAGAGCGCCCAGCGGACTGTGGACTGCATCTGTCGGATGATGAACAAGGAGGCGAGCAGCATCAAGATCTGTTACGTCATCCGAACCATCAGCGATGTTTATACCTCTGCGGCCCAGGATATCCACATTGCCGAAGAGGAGATGTTCAGCCAAACCCGCAGGATTGTTGAACCCATGATTGAAAATGCAGTTGAACAGCTGGTTGGCGCAGGGGTTAAACGGGAAAACATCTGCTGGGAGATCAAGGAAAACGAATACTCCCGGGCCAGGGCCATTGTCCAGGATGCTGAGGCAAACGGGTTTGGCACCATTGCCGTGGGCCGACGGGGGTTGAGCCGTGTGGAGGAGTTCTTTATCGGTCGGGTGAGCAAAAAGGTAGTCCAGCTTGCCGCCAACTCAGCGGTCTGGATCGTTAACTGATGCGGCAATGGCCTCAAAGGCGCTGATAAAGGTCAGGATATCTGCGACAATGCAGTAATCCGAGTGGTTGAATATGGCGGCATTGGGGTCTGAATTGATGCTGACAATGGTTTTTGAACCCATGATGCCGGCAAGGTGCTGGGAAGATCCTGAGATGCCGCAGGCAATGTACACCTCGGGGGAAACCCTGGCGCCGGTGATGCCCACCTGGAACCGGTAGGGCATCCATCCATCGTCCACCAGTGGCCGGGATACTCCCATGGCGGCGTTGGGAAAAAGTGCGGCAAATCCCTCCACGGCACCGAGGTTCTCCCTTGAGCCAAGCCCCCTTCCTGCGGAAACAATCACCGTGGCTCGTTCAAGATCATCTCCTCTTTTGTCGGCAGAACGGGTGCCCAGGCGTTTAATTCCTGGGTCTGAAAATTTGATTTCCATGGTTTCAATGGGGCCGGGAAGGGGAGCCGATGCCGGAACCTCTGGGGATAAGAACGCACTGGGTTGGACCATGGCAATGCAGGGGGTTTTGTTTGCCTGGATCAGGGCGTTTTTTGCACCATTGAAAATGGGCCTTGAAAAAAGGGGCACACCATCTTCCCATAACAGGTTGTTCACCCCGGCAATGGCGGTGCCGTTTAACCGTACGGCAAGGCCCGGTGCAAAATCCCTTCCCGTTGCCGTGTGGGCAACAAGGATGTGGGAAGGTGAAAGCGTGGCAAACAGTTCAGCCAGGGCCGTCTTGTATGCCCCGCTGTTGTATCCGTCAATGCCTGTTATGGCAAGACAAATAGTCCGCATTCCCAGGCGGGCAAGTTCTGCTGCCATATCTGGCTGGTCTGTTCCCGGAATCACCAGCACAATCGGGGCATGGATTCCGTTTGCCAGAAGGGTTGCCAGATGTATCAGTTCGTGGGTGACGGGAAGGATTCTTTTACCGTCATGCTCGACAACAACCGCGATGGGTTTCATATGACCCCCCTTTTTCTTAAAATGGAAAAGAGCGCTTCGGCCTTGTCTTCGACGCTTCCTTCAAGCAGGGTTCCAGAACGGCTTTTTGTGGGCTCCTGGAGCCGTATGACGGTCTGGTCTTCTTTGAAAAGTTTATCCTGGGGAACGATAACCGTCGTTATTTTTTTTGATCCGGCCTTGAGCAGCTTGGAAAGGGTTGGATACCGGGGGGTATTCATGCCCGCCTGGACGGTTAAAAGGGCCGGAAGTTTTATTGCCAGACATTCGCGTTCCCCCCGGTCCAATTCCCTTTCAACGGTTATGTCAGAGGTTCCTGAAACCAAGGAGATCTTTATAACACCCGTGGCACATGCAATGCCCATGCGTTCGGCAAGGATGGGTCCGGTCAGTCCTTCCATTGCGTCCTGGGAGATCATGCCCGTGAGTACAAGGTCATAGGTGTGGTTTCCTGGTGTGGAGTGGTGGGGCAGGCCCATGGTTTGTCCAAGGGTTTGCCCCAGGGTTTGAAAGATCAATTCTGCCGTCACTCCGGGAGTCTGATCTTTTTCCACAACAATGTGATAGCCGTTGTCAGCACCCATGCCAAAGGCTCGTTTAATAACTTCTTCGGCTTTTTTACGGCCCACGGTAACCACATCCACAACCGCTCCATGTCCCTGGTCCTGAAACTGCTCTTTTATTTGAATTGCCGCCTCAAGAGCATACTCGTCAAAGCGGTTCATGGCAAAGGTGTGGCCCTGGGGGCTCGTTGTTACCTGTTTTATGCATACAAGAATATTCATGCCAAGGTTATAGGCATACAATTAAATCTGGATCAAGACAAAAAACGAACGTTTGTTCTATTTTTTATCCGGCAGTTGATTTAACACTTAAAAACTTTGGGTAAAACGACAACGGTCAGAGAGTCAAATAAAATTGACATTGCCAATATCGTGTAAAAAATGTACTTACAAAAAACAAAGTGTATATATTGATAATGAAATAATGCATCCGACAGAGGAATTTAAAAATGATCCAGAGCATCCTTGATAATGACCTGTACAAATTTACCATGCAACAGGCCGTGCATATGCTATATCCCCGCGTGGATGTGGAATATGAATTTATCAACCGCTCCAATACGCCTTTTCCCAAAGATTTTGCACAAAGACTCCAGGTTGAAGTACAGGGAATGAAAAATTTCCGGCTGACCCCGGAGGAGAAGGAGTATCTTGATAAAACCTGTTACTTCATGACCCCGGTATACCTGGATTTTCTAGAGCACTACACCTTTGATCCCGATGAAGTCACCGTTTCCCAGACCAACAGTGAACTGTCGGTTACCATCAAGGGGCCCTGGTACCGAACCATTCTCTGGGAAGTGCCACTCATGGCCATCATCAGTGAGCTTTATTTTGTCATGACCAATGCCCGGCCCCTGCCCGACGAACAGATCCGGGTCATTAACCTCAACAAGGCAAAAATCCTGAGTTGCAACAACATTCGCTATGCTGATTTCGGCACCCGGCGGCGGTTTTCATCCTCGGGTCACGAGGCATTAATCCGGGATATCCTGGCCCTTGAGCATAACACCCTCATCGGCACCAGCAACGTCAATCTGGCCAGACTTTTCAACATCAAACCCATCGGCACCATGGCCCATGAATGGATCATGTTCCATGGCGTACTCAACGGCTACAGAATGGCAAATCCCACAGCCGTTGCGGCCTGGGCAACGGCATTCCACGGACACCTGGGTATTGCCCTGACTGACACTTTTACAACGGATATTTTCCTTTCCACCTTTGATACCCTCCATGCCAAACTCTTTGACGGGGTCCGCCATGACTCAGGAGATCCCATCGCCTTTATCGACAGGATTGTGGACCACTACAAAAAACTGCACATCGATCCCATCACAAAGACCATCGTTTTTTCAGACGGGCTTGACATTGACAAGGCTGTTCACATTCACAACCACTGCATTAACCGGATACGAGATTCCTACGGCATCGGCACCAACCTTACCAATGATGTCGGCGTTACCCCCCTTAACATGGTGATCAAGCTTGCAAAGTGCAGAACCGCCCCTGAAAAGGATTGGCACAACGCCATCAAGCTTTCCGATGATAAGGGCAAACACACGGGTGACAGCGAGGAGCTGGCCCACTGCATCAAGGTGCTTGAACGGGGAATGTGAATCTTTCCTCAAAAAAGCGAACGTTCGTTCTATTTTTATTGACTTGACATCTTTAAGGGGATAAGGTGGTGCCAGTTTAAGAATAGAACAGACGATGCAGGGGGGAAGAAATGGGGACCATCTGGTTGATACGCCATGGTCAGGCGTGTTTTGGTGATGACGAGTATGATGCGCTTTCAGCCACGGGATTTCGCCAGGCCGAAGCCCTGGGACACTATTTTGCCAGGTCAAAAACAGCCTTTGACGCTGTTTACGCAGGCAGCATGAAGCGTCAGACAGACACGGCAAAGCGGACCATGTCCCTTGCCTGGAATGAATCGTCACTCTCCCGGCAATCCCCATGGGAACCTGCCATTCTTCCCGAGTTCAACGAGTACGATTTCATGGCCATCATTAACAGCCAGCTGCCAGCCCTGGTGGCTGAGGACCCGGCCTTCAGGGAAAAAAGCAAAAAGATATTCACGGATGACCCAACCTTTGTGGCGCTGTTCAGCCTTATGTTCAAACGGTGGGTCTCGGGGCAATACGATATCCCCGGTGCTGAAACATTTGAACAGTACAAAAAACGCATACACAGGGGCATTTCCAGAATAATCGCGAAAAATGGAACGGGCAGGCAGATTGCCGTATTTACCTCGGGGGGCGTTATCGCAGTCTTGGTGCAAAAGGCGCTCAACCTTTCCATGGCAGTCACCATGGAGACCGGCTGGCAGATCTGCAATGCCTCCATCAGCCGGTTAACCTATGATGAAAACAAGCTTACCATGGCCGGATTCAACTCTGTTGCCCACCTCAGGATGGACCCAGAGCAGGACCTGATCACATACCGATAAATGTTTATGCAAGGAGAATCAAATGGACTTTTCCGTGTCAAAAAAGATTGAAACCATTGTGGAAATGATCAATGAGTTTGTGGACAGGGAGCTCATCCCCCTGGAGCCTGAGTTCCTTGTCAAGGATTTCAGGAGTATGCTGCCTGTGTTAAAGGAAAAACAGGCCATGGTCAAAAAGATGGAACTATGGGCCCCCAATTTTCCTGTGGAGTGTGGTGGAATGGGGCTTTCCCTTCTGGAGCACGGGCTTGTATCCGAAGCCCTTGGCCGGTCTCCCCTGGGACACTTTGTGTTCTGGTGCCAGGCCCCGGATGCCGGGAATGTGGAAATTCTGCATATGTTCGGCACTGACGAACAAAAACAGCGCTACCTCAATCCCCTGGTCCAGGGAGATATCCGATCCTGTTTCTCCATGACCGAGGTGGACATGCCTGGCTCCAATCCTGTGATGCTTGAAACAACAGCTGTAAAGGACGGGGGTGACTATGTGATCAACGGCCACAAGTGGTATACATCGTCTGCGGACGGGTCGGATTTTGCCATTGTCATGGCTGTTACCAACCCGGAAGCATCACCCTATCTAAGGGCAAGTATGATTCTCGTGCCCACCAATACCCCGGGATTTAACCTGGTGAGAAATATTCCCGTCATGGGGCACGAGGGAAACGACTACCTCAGCCATGCTGAAATTCTTTACCAGAGCTGCAGGGTTCCCCAGGAGAACCTCCTGGGGCCCGAGGGCCAGGGTTTTGTCATTGCCCAGGAACGCCTCGGACCCGGTCGTATTCATCACTGCATGCGGTGGCTGGGCATCTGCAGTCGATCCTTTGATCTCATGTGCCACCGGGCCAACTACCGGGTCATCACCCCGAAAGGCAAAACCCTAGGTACCCAGCAGACGGTTCAGAACTGGATTGCTGAATCAAAGGCGGAGATTGATGCGGCAAGGCTGATGACCCTGAATGCGGCCTGGCAGATTGACCAGAATGGCGCAGCTGCTTCAAGGGAGGCCATATCAACCATCAAGTTTGTGGTTGCCAACACCATGAACCGGGTGGTGGACCGGGCCCTCCAGCTCCATGGCGGCCTTGGCATGACCGACGACACCATCCTGGCCTTTTTCTATCGACACGAACGGGCCGCAAGGATCTACGACGGGGCCGATGAGGTTCACAAGATGAGCCTTGCAAAACGGATCCTTAGATCCTATGAGGGACGAACCATTAAATAGATATGCGTGTCGGGATCTGGAACGGCAAAGTTCCCTGGCACCCCGCATCAACGCAGGAGATCTTTGCGTGACATGAATTACCATGAATTTGAAAAAAGCATGAACAGCTTTGGGGACACCATCTGCAAGGAGGTGTTCGAGGAGAACCAGGATGCCATCCGCATCAAAAAAGAGAAAACAGCTGTTAAAAATTTTAAAAAGATTTTTGATGCCGTGTTCCAGATCACCTATGAAAAGGGATTTCAGGCCATGAGCATGCGGGATTTAAGTGCAAAAACCCAGATGAGCATGGGCTCCCTCTACGGTTATTTCAAAGGCAAGGAGGAACTGCTTGCCATTATCCAGCGCCAGGGCCGCACCATGATTGAACGGGTGCTTGAACCCTTTGCCAACCGGCCGGAGGACCCTGTCACACGTCTTAAAAATGTGATCAAGGCCCATCTGTTCTTGAGCGAAAAGGCCCGGCCCTGGTTTTATTTCACTTTTATGGAAGCCAGAAATTTAACTGAAGACGCTCTGGAATCGGTCATCCGCCTTGAAGAGTATACCGAAGAGATCCTGGTGGCCATCCTTGAACAGGGGGAGCGCCAGGGGGTTTTTGTTCCACGCAACCACAGGCTCACGGCCAGCATTATCAAGGCCATGCAGCAGGACTGGTATCTTAAGCGTTGGAAGTACGCCAAGCGCAACATATCCGTTGATGACTATTCAGACTATATTCTCGAAATTGTTGATAATTTCTGCATCAAACAAACCCTGGTTTCAACAGACAAAGGAGAACACCCATGCAAGTGACAGACCAAGCCGTCGGGGTAAGGGAGGGTGAGGCCCTTGATCCCAAAAAGGTACGGCTCTTTTTGGACAAGACCCTGCCTGACTTGACCGGAGAGTTAACCATCCGCCAGTTTCCAAGCGGATTTTCAAACCTTACCTACCAGATTCGTGTTGGTGATCAAGAGTTGGTCCTGCGGCGGCCCCCCGTGGGCGCCAAGATAAAATCAGCCCATGACATGGGCCGGGAATACCGGATTCTGACGGCCCTCCATCCCGTGTTTCCCCTTTGTCCTAAACCCCTTGCCTTTTCAGAAGATCCCGCAACCATGGGATGCCCCTTTTACATCATGGAAAAAATCAAGGGAATCATTCTCAGAAAAGATTTGCCGGCCGGGTTGACGTTTACGCCTGACCAGGCCCATACACTTTGTACCAACCTTGTCCGTCTCCAGGCTGATCTACACGCCATTGATGTTCGTTCCGCAGGGTTGGCGTTTCTGGGAAAACCAGAGGGGTATGTGGCCCGCCAGGTCAAGGGTTGGTCAGAGCGCTATAGAAATGCCAGAACTCCAGATGCCCCGGACTTTGAAAAGGTCATGGCCTGGCTTAAGGAGAAGATGCAGCCGGACACGGACAGCCCCACCCTGGTGCACAACGACTACAAACTGGACAATGTGGTGCTCAATCCCCAAAGTCCCATGGAGATCATCGGTGTGCTTGACTGGGAGATGGCCACCTATGGAGATCCTTTGATGGACCTTGGTAATTCCCTTGCCTACTGGATTGACCGGACTGACCCTGAAGAGTGCCAGATGCTGCGGGGTGGGCCCACCAATCTTGACGGGGCCTTGACCCGGAGGGAGATCATAGATCTCTATGCCGAAATCACGGGCCGATCCATGGATGCCTTTGATTTTTATCTGTGCTTCGGCATGTTCCGCCTGGCCGTCATTGCCCAGCAGATCTACCAGCGCTACCATAAGGGCATCACCCGTGACCCTCGGTTTGCCATGCTCATCGGCGCGGTTCAGATTCTGGAAAGAGCGGCCCTGCGCCTCATGGACAATTCAAAATTATAGGAAGGAGTAACCCATCACCATGAAACTGACAGACATAAAAACCATACTCGTTGCAGGGGCCGGAACCATGGGGCAGCAGACAGCAATCCTTGCCGCCATCAGCGGTTACCGTGTCGTGATGTATGACATCTCTGATGAGATCCTGGCCAAGGGCGTTGAGGGCATCAGAAAAAATGGAGACCGGATGGTCAGGGTAGGGGTATGTACCAGCGATGCCTGCAGTCTTGCCCTTGAACAGATAACTACCACATCTGACATAAAAGCCGCAGCTGTGGATGCCGATCTTGTCATGGAGAGCATACCTGAAGACCCGGAACTCAAGGGAAAATTTTTTGGTGCGATCAACGACCACTGCAAACCTGAAACGATTTTCACCACCAACACTTCTTCCCTTGTACCGTCCATGTTTGCCGATCGCTCAGGCCGGCCGGACAAGTTGTGCGCCCTCCACTTCCATGACGTGACCCTCTCAAAAATTGTGGATGTCATGCCCCATCCCGGGACGTCCAGCCAGACCATGGACCTTGTCAAGGCCTTTGCAGAATCCATGGGCCAGATTCCCATTGTTTTGGCAAGGGAGAACAACGGATATGTGTTCAACAACATGCTCATGTCATTCATCGGGTCAGCCCTTTCCCTGGCAGCCAAAGGGGTGACGAGCATCCAGGAAATCGACCGCTCCTGGATGGGGGTTATGCACACTTCGGTGGGGCCGTTTGGCATCATGGACAGCATCGGTCTTGACACCTGCTGGAAGGTGACAAGCTATTGGGCAAACAAGCGCAACGACACCCAGGCAAAGGCAAATGCCGCCTTTCTCAAGGGCTATCTTGACAAAAACATGTACGGCATCAAAACTGGACAGGGATTTTACACCTATCCAGATCCCATTTTTTCACGACCCGATTTCATGACAATGTAAAGGAGGAAATTTCATGGATCCATTCAATCTTGATAATAAAATAGCCCTGATCACCGGTGCCAGCCGGGGCATTGGCGAGGCTATTGCCATGTGTCTGGCTGAAAAGGGTGCCCTTTGTATCCTGGTCAGCAGAAAAATAGAGGGGGTCAAGGCCGTTGAACAAAAAATCATTGCAGGGGGCGGAAGGGCGGAATCGGCCGCCTGCCATCTCGGAGATCTCCAGCAGATAGATAATCTGATCAAAGGGATCAAGGAGACCCACGGCCGCCTGGACATCCTGGTCAACAATGCCGGTGCCAACCCCTATTTCGGTGAAATGGCTGCGGCCGAGGAATGGGCCTGGGACAAGACCCATGATGTCAACCTCAAGGGCCCTTTTTTCATGATCCAGAAGGCAGTTCCCCTGATGAAGAAGAGTGGTCAGGCAACTATCATCAATGTTTCGTCGATTAACGGCGTTGTTCCGGCACCCTTCCAGGGAATCTATTCCATCACCAAGGCGGGTCTCATTTCCATGACCCGGGCCTATGCAAAGGAGCTGGCACCTTTTAATATTCGAGTCAATGCCCTGCTGCCAGGATTGACCGACACAAAGTTTGCCTCGGCCATCACCACCAACGAGGAGATCAAAAACATGGTGATGAAGCAGATTCCCCTGGGTCGAATGGCCCGGCCCGATGAGATGACCGGGGCTGTTCTCTATCTTGCTTCGTCGGCCTCATCGTTTACCACGGGATCGACCATCACCTGTGACGGCGGCATGCTGGCCTGAGATTAATCCGGGCATGGCCGCAGCAGGACGTTTGCTTTGGCCACAACGAAGCATGAAACACGATAATACCGGGCAGGCAATAGTACCATTCCGCCCTCTTTGGTTACCCTGACCGGAACGGTAAACGTCGGGGGAATTTCTGCCCTTCCAGACTAAATCGCAGGAACTGCGGGCTAAAGTCCTCAAACAGCCTGCGCTTCTTAACGCCTGGAAGGGCAAAAATCCTAACCCCTTTGGTTTACAATGTTCCAGTCAGGGAAACCAAAGAGGGCTCTAAAGTCGAGACTTTCACAATGATGTTTCGACAAGAGTTTCTTATAAAAAAAACGAGGAATCAAGATGGGCGCAAAATTTATCAGCGAAAAAAACCTTAACTTTCTGCTTTACGACATTTTTGATGTGGAACGTCTGACTCGGTCGGAACGCTATGGCCAGCACAACAAAAAAATTTTCACCATGGTGGTCAATGCCGCCGTAACCCTTGCCCGGTCAAAGCTCTATCCCATCCTTGATGAAATGGATAAAAACGGACCGGCCCTTGTGGATGGAAAGGTGAAGGTGCATCCCCAGGTCCGAAGCCTCATGGCTGCCTATGGAGAAGGCGGCTGGATCGGGTCAAGCTTTCCTGAAGACCATGACGGTGAGGGCCTGCCGACCATCGTTGCCAATGCCTGCCGGTTTATCTTTGCCGCGGCCAACTATTCGGCCTCGGTGTTTCCTGAGCTCACGGCCGGGGCTGCCGAGCTGATTCTCACCTTTGGCAGTAAAGAGCTCATCGACACCTATCTTCCGCCCATGCTGGCCGGACGATGGCAGGGAACCATGGCCCTGACCGAACCCCATGCCGGCAGTTCGCTTTCGGACATCACCACCACGGCCTTTCCCACAGACAAGGGGTTTTACGCCATAAAGGGGCAGAAAACCTTTATCTCTGCCGGGGATCACGACGGGGTGGACAACGTGGTCCATCTCATGCTGGCAAGGATAGAAGGAGAACCTGCCGGGTCAAAGGGGATCTCCCTATTTGTGGTGCCCAAACTTCGCCCGGAAACAGGGGGCAAGTTTGTGTCAAACGACGTTGTGGTGGCCGGTGTCTACCACAAGCTCGGTTACAGGGGGGCACCGATTACGGAACTTTCCATTGGCGAGAAAAACGACTGCCGCGGGTTTCTTGTGGGTGAAAAAAATCGTGGGCTTGCCTGCATGTTTCAGATGATGAACGAGGCACGTCTGGGTGTGGGGCTAGGGGCCACGGCCATTGCCACGGCCGCCTATTATGCCGCCCTTGACTATGCCATGGAGCGTCCCCAGGGACGACGGCTGTCTGAAAAGAACCCTGCCACCCCCCAGGTGCCGATCATCGAACATCCTGATGTCAAACGTATGCTTTTGTTCCAGCGGGCCATTGTGGAAGGGTCGTTGAGCCTCTGCCTCCAGTGCTGCCTGTATACGGACCTGGCAAAGACCACCCAGGGAGATGAACAGCAGCGTAATCTACTGTTGCTGGACCTGCTCACCCCCATTGCCAAGAGCTATCCCAGTGAAATGGGCATCCTTTCCACCAGCCAGGCCATCCAGTGCTTTGGTGGGTACGGCTATTGCGAGGATTTTCCGGTGGAGCAGTATTTCCGGGATTCAAGGATTCATCCCATCCACGAAGGAACCACGGGTATGCAGGGTATGGATCTTCTGGGTCGGAAAATGGTGATGAACAACGGACGGGCTGCGATGCTGTTTGTGGAAGAGGTTAACAAGGCCATTGCAAAGGCCACGGCGGTTCCGGAGACAGCCACCTATGCAGGGCTTCTGGCCCAGGCCCTTGAACGGCTTCAGCAGGTGACGGCCCATCTGTTCGGTGTTGCTGGTGAAAAGGGACCGGAAACATTCCTGGCCGACGCCACCCTTTTCCTTGAAATGACCGGTATCATCGCCATTGCCTGGCAGTGGCTGGTCCAGGCCAACGGGGCCCATGAGGCCATTGAAAAGGGATGCAGGCCAAAAGATCTCGCCTTTTACCAGGGCAAGCTGTTGACCTTTCGGTATTTTTTCAGGTATGAGTTACCCAAAACCCTGGGACTGTCCCAACGGCTCATGGACAAGGATTTCATTACCATGGAAGCGACCCGGGAACACTTTAACGATTAAGGGGTTTTTTTTAACCTCGATCTCCAATACAAGGAAAATAATAATGACGCTGTTCACCATTGACCCGGAACTCTGCAACCAGGATGCCATCTGTGTGGCAGAGTGCCCGGTGCGGATCATCACCATGGTCGACGGGTTGCCCCAGCCCGTGGACAAGGCGGAAGCCCTGTGCATCAACTGCGGTCACTGTGTTGCCGTCTGTCCCACCCAGGCTTTTTCCCACAAGAACCTGAAACCTGCAGACTGTATCTCCCTTGAAGAAACACCAACCTTTACTCCGGAACAGGCAGAGATCTTTCTTCGCCAGGGAAGGTCCATCCGAACCTATAAAAAAAAACCCGTGGAAAAAAAACTTCTGGAACGGGCCATTACCATTGCAAGCCATGCGCCGTCCGGTCACAACCGCCAGCCGGTCAAATGGCATGTGATCCATGATACCGCCCATATTAAAGATCTCAACGAAAAGGTGATTGACTGGATGCGTTGGATGATCAAGGAAAAACCCCAGATGGCAGGGCCCCTGCACCTTGACCTTGTTGTTTCCGGGTGGGAGGCAGGTCTTGATACGATCACCCGTAATGCGCCCCATCTCATCATTGCCCATGGCAATCAAAAAGACCCAACGGCCCAGACTGCCTGCACCATTGCCATGACCTGGCTTGAACTTGTTCTGCCTTCCCTTGAGCTTGGCGGATGCTGGTGCGGTTATTTCAATACGGCAGCTGTTTTTTGGCCCCCGCTTAAGGCTGCCCTGGAATTGCCGGAAAATCATGTAAGTTTCGGCACCATGATGGTGGGTTATCCCACTTACACCTATAAACGGATTCCCCCACGGAACCGGCCCGGGATTACCTGGAAGTAACCGAATCAGATCGCCTGGTGATTTGGGGCGGATTCTCCACTGGATGGGTCAGGTTTCGGACCTGGCCCCCACAAAAAAGGCGGTGATGAAATGGCTGTTGAAATTCTTCCCCTGGAAGAGATTAAACAAAGAATAGGGACAGAACTTGGGGTCAGTGACTGGTTGCCCATTGACCAGGACAGAATTGATGCGTTTGCTGACTGCACAATGGATCACCAGTGGATCCATGTGGATCAAGCAGCTTCAGCCAAAGGCCCCTTTGGAAAAACAATAGCCCATGGGTATTTGACCCTGTCTCTGCTTTCCCATTTTTCAGAAAATCATATGGTGGTTCCCCAGGGGGCTGTGATCGTCATAAATTATGGTATGAATAAAGTCAGATTCATTGCGCCGGTTCTGGTGGGTTCCAGAATCAGGGATCGAATCTTTCTTGCCGCCGTCGAGGAAAAATCCAACGGCCGGGTCGTGGTAACCACCTCCCACACCGTTGAAATTGAAGGGCAGGAAAAACCGGCACTGGTTGCTGAAATGCTGACCATGTTTGATGTAAAAAAGTGATACAGAACCCATAACCTTAAGTTTTGACCAGAAACAATCGGATATCCATTCAAGGGACAGGAGAAACAGATGAAAGAGATACGCTTTGACGGCAGAGTGGCAATTGTTACAGGGGCAGGACAAGGCATAGGCAGAATGTATGCCCTGGAACTTGCCCGCAGGGGAGCTAAAGTCGTTGTAAACGATCTGGGTGCGAGCAGGGACGGCGCCGGGGCTGACACCTCGGCCGCAGACAAGGTGGTTGATGAAATTGTTGCTGCCGGTGGTGGGGCCGTTGCAAACTATGATTCCGTGGCCACCATGGCAGGGGGTGAAAATATAGTAAAAACTGCCGTGGACACCTACGGCAAGGTTGATATTCTCATTAACAACGCCGGAATCCTCAGGGATAAATCCTTCATGAAAATGACTGAAGAGGAGTGGGACCTGGTCATCGGCGTTCACCTCAAGGGTGGGTTTTGTGTCACCCAGCCGGCCGTCAAGGTGATGAAGGAGAACAACTACGGCCGGGTAATCTTTACGGCATCCACATCCGGTCTTTACGGCAATTTTGGTCAAACCAACTATGGGGCTGCAAAAATGGGTCTGGTGGGAATCATGAATACCCTGAAGCTTGAAGTCGCAAAGTTTGACATCAAGATCAACACCATTGCTCCCACTGCATGGTCCCGCATGACATCAGATTTGTTTCCGCCTGAATTTGAACAGAAGATGAACCCCCAGTTCAACGAACCCATGGTGCTTTATCTGTGTTCAGAAGAGAACACAGCCTGTGGAAATATCTATGCCATGGGTGCTGGCTGGTATGGCCGCACAGCGATTGTTTCAGGGGATGGTGTGTGTCTCGGCGATGCACAACGAAAGATCAGCGTTGAAGAGATAAGGGATAACTTTGACAAAATTTCAGACATGGAAAATAAAAGAGAGCACGGCAGCGGGCTTGGCATATTTGAATATATGGGGCCTTTGCTCAGTTAGTCCCAGGGTATAGGGGTGAGCGGGTGAACACCAACGGCCGGTCTCGTGTTGACTCCCATGTTTCGCATTACAGGTTGCAGCATTGCCACTGGAAGTTGATATTGAAGTTGAATCAGGGTAGACCGTGCATCCGGGTATAGGTCTCATTGATGATGTTTAGTCCGTTTTTAATGTTTTGTTCGAGATACAGGTTTACCCCATCGGCATCCCTGGCCTTGAGTGCAGCAAGAATGGCCCTGTGTTCGGTGTTGATTTTTTTGCACAGTTCCTTGTCCCATCGAAAGACGGTGAGTACGCTTTCAACGGACAGGGACAATGTTTGGGCGATGGCTACCAGGTGGGGGAGGTTGGAGGCATTGTAAATCTGGTTGTGAAATTCATGGTCATAGAGATAGTGGTTCTCGGGCAGGGTTTCCATGCTTTTGAGCAGTGAATCAAGGGTCTTAAACTCAGCTTTCCCCAGGTTTTCCATGGCTTCAAGGGCCAGTTTTATCTCCAGGTCCACCCGAAGAGCGTAAATGTGAAAAATTTCTTTCTGGGTGGGCGGAGTGGCCACAATCGCCCCTTTGTAAGGGATATTTTTAACCAGGCCTGATCGGTCAAGTCGCATCAAAGCTTCCCGGATGGGGCCCCGGCCAATGCCAAGTTCTGATTCAAGCTCTGCCAGGATAAGCCGGGTACCCGGCAGTTTTACACCGGTGAGGACCATATCTCGAATTTTCTCATATGCCCTGAGAGACTTCATGGAAGACTTATTGCTGATCATGTTGAATATCCTATCGCAAATAGATCGAAAACATAAAAATACGATCATCACTTAGTTGGGATGTCGGTTTTTGTCAACTATTTAGATGTAAGTGACAAGGGGCTTGCGGTTTTTTGCCACATCCACGATCTCCTGGGCTAGAACCTGAGCCGCATCAACTGCAGGGATTGGTAAATTGCAGTCAAGGGCGCTCAATTCCGTACAGGCAACAACGGCAAGGGTTGCGCCTTGTTCGGCCAGGTGGCGGCAGATATTTTTGTAGCGGTTCGTAACTTCAGGACCGGATTCTCCCTTTTTGACCGATTTTATAACTTCAAGCATCTGTTGCTGGACCTCAGGTTTTGGCCAGATATCGATTAACCCTTTTGATTGGAATCTCTTGGTGTAAAGCCCGGTCATGGCAACTGCAGGGGAAGCAAGCATTCCGATTTTCTTATGTTCAGGGTATTTCTGAATCAAATGGTCTGTGACAAGCCCAACAATGTGTATCACAGGGATATTCACGGCATCCTGGACCGCCTGGTAATAATGGTGGGCCGTGTTGCAGGCAATGACCAGAAAATCTGCTCCCCAGGTTTCAAGACGGCGTCCCATATCTGCCATGCAAGGTCCCGGATCCTCACCAATGCCCTCGATGATGGCCTTGATTCGTGATGGTACCTTTGGGTTGTTGTCAACAATACAGCGGATGTGGTCTAGATCATCTGTGGCAGGTGTCAGGCTAATGATCCTCTGCATCAGGTCAACGGTTGCTTCGGGTCCCATACCCCCTAAAATGCCAACGATTTTTTCTGCTTTGCAAGTCATGTAAAATGGCACTCCTTGTACAACTCCTTCTTCCGGCATCCGTGCCGGAAGAAGGAGAATTGATCTTTATTTCCTGAAAGTCTCAGGATCTTTGAACTGTAAAAATTTCCTTATACTTCAAAAATTGCTTCCACTTCAATGTCCGCCCCAAGGGGCAGAGCGGCCACCTGGAATGCCGACCGTGCGGGAAACGGCGCTTTGAAATATTCTGCATATACGGTGTTTACAGCTGCAAAATCTTTGATGTCCGCCAGGTAAACCGTTGTTTTAACGGCCTTGTCAAGATTGGTTCCCGCCTCTTCGGCAATGGCAGCCAGGTTCTTGAATACGCGGTGGGCACGGATTTCAATGCTGCCCTCTGGAATTTTTCCCGTGGCCGGGTCGATGGGGAGCTGGCCTGAGGTAAACAGCATGTTTCCTGTCTTAACTGCCTGGGAGTAAGGCCCTATGGCAGCAGGTGCTTTGTCAGTGTTGATAGTGATCTTGGACATGATGGTTCTCCTTGCCAAAATTCAGATTAATATCGTTTTTACTGTTTGTTCGATAATGTTAAGGATCGTATCGCAATCTTCAAGGGTAAAGGTCAAAGGAATTCTCATATCACACATTACCGCTAGAATCCGTCTGGTATTGGTCAGATCCGGAAGCTGGCCCAGGTATTTCCACGATTCATAGGCAGAGGTGAAGCCCACGGGTTCTTTATTTCCGAACCATTTGAGTTCAACGCCCTGTTCTTTGCATTTGCTTAGAAATTCAAGAATCTGTGCTTCGGATTTACCGTTCAGGGAAAACTGTATGGATGACCCTACATAGGCCTCCCTTGGGTCACGGTCGGGCAGAAAAAGCCCTGGAATTTTTTTTAGACCCAGGGCCAGGCGGTCATACCGCTCGTTCCAGCGTCGGCACTGGGTATCCAGATCTGCTAACTGGGGACGTAAAAGTGCAGCCCTCAGGTTGTCCATGCGGCACGAATAGTTGGGAACCATGGTCTTTAAAGATTCAAACACAGACATATCCGGCCTGGACGTGTGCCGCTCATAGAGCATGTATGAGCCTGAAAGGATAATGGCCCTGGCAATGACTTCAGGGTCGTCCGTGACCAGAAGGCCCCCTTCACCTGAATTCATGTGCTTGTAGGTCTGGGTAGAGAAACAGCCGACCTTGCCAAAACTGCCCGATTTCTTCTGGTCCCAGTAAGCCCCCATGGTATGGGCGCAGTCTTCGATGAGGGTGAGCCCCCGGGTGTTGCAGATCTCCATGATGCGGTCCATGTTGGCGATATGGCCCCGCATATGGGAGAGCAGCAACCAGTGCACGTCAGACGATTTGGCTTTTTTATCAAGATCGTCAAGATCAATGGTGTAGTCGTCGGTGATATCCACAAGGACGATTTCGGCCCCTGAGTTTTCAATGGCTCCTGGAACCGGCGCCAGTGTAAATGCATTGCAGAGAACCTTGTCTCCTGGTTTTACCCCGCTGCTTTTCAGTGCAAGATACATGGAAGAACCGCAGGAGGCGCAACTGAGGCAATACTTTTTACCCATGTATTGGGCAAATTCTTCTTCCAGAAGTGCAGCTTCACCCTTTTCACCGGGTGCAGTGTTGTACCTGTGGAGCTTTCCCGATGCCATGATTTCCAATGCCTTGTCAATGCCGGCCTGGGGAATGGATTCCTGCTGGGTGAAATCCTTTGTAAACTGTGTGCAACTCATGGAAAATCTCTCCTAATATTTGGTCTGGTTGTAAACTTCAAAATCCCACTCATTATCCGGGAAAAATTTACGCAGTCTCCAGTCACAGGCCCTGGCATGACCTTCCATGCCTTCAACCCTTGAAAGTCGGGATGCAGCGGCGCTGACGGTGATGTTGGCCTCTTTGGATATCTCCTGGTAGGTGTAAATTTTGAGAAATTTATGAACGTTTAAACCGCCTGAGTAATAACCCGCCTTTTTGGTGGGCAGAATATGGTTGGTTCCCGAGCATTTATCCCCCTGGGGAACGGTGCTGCCTTCACCCAGGAACAATGATCCATAGGATTTTAAGTTTTTAACCCAGAAATCAAGATCTTCGGCCATGACCTGAACATGCTCTGCCGCATATTCGTCGTTGACCTGACACATCTCTTCCCTGTCTTTGCAAAGAATGATTTCGCCGTAGTCCCGCCATGAGGATTCAGGAACTTCAGGGTTGGGCATGTCGGCGATGATCTTGGGCATGATTTCCAATACCCGTTCCCCAAGATCCCTGGAGTCTGTGTAGAGCCAGACGGGCGAATCATAACCATGTTCTGCCTGGGATACAAGGTCAATGGCAACGGTCATGGCGTCGGCGGTCTTGTCTGCGATGATGGCCGATTCAGTGGGGCCTGCGAAAACGTCGATGGTGCATTTGCCCTGGGAGGAAAGAATACTTTTGGCCTCGGCCACATAGGCATTACCGGGGCCTACCAGGATGTTGGCGGGTTTGCCGGTGAAAAGTCCGAATGCCATGGTGGCAATGGCCTGGACACCGCCCATCTCGATGATGATGTCCGCTCCTGCCACATCAAGGGCATACACAACAGCCGGGGCAATGGAATCTCCCCTGGGAGGAGAACAGGCGATCACGGTTTTGACTCCCGCCACCTTGGCCGTTGCCACACTCATGATGGCAGAACAGGCATGGGCAAACCTGCCGCCGGGAACATAGCAGCCTGCCACTTCTATGGGGATGATGCGCTGGCCCAGGCGAACGCCGTCCATGGGGTGTACTTCAAACTCTTTGAGGCTCTCTCGCTGGGCCGTTGCAAAGGCTGAAACCTGTTGGTGGGCATACCTTATATCTGCCTTTACACTTTCAGGGACCTTGTCGATAAGGCGCTGCTTTTTTTCAGGGCTTAATACAAAGGGCCCTTCCCAGTTGTCAAATTTTTTGGCCAGGGCGGTTACGGCCTCTTCGCCTCTTTGTTCTATGTCGGCCAGAATTTCCTTGACTGTCCCGCGGATGCGGTCGGAGTTACCCTCGGCAGTTTTTTCGGCTTTTTTGATGTACTCCATATCGTTTCCTCCTGATTGTGGTGAAATCGTACCTGACTGTTACTATTACCTGAAAAGAAACCGGGTATCAATAGATTTTATAAAATATTTTATAAAATCATAAAAGTAATAGATCTATATAGTGTAAATATATGTAATCATGATCCTTTTTAAAGGTATCCTTTGGCCGGAAATGTCCGGCCAAAGGGGGATGGTTAGTTCATTAGTGCACCCAGAACCCTGGGCAGCCACAGGGTTAATCCTGGAATATAGGCTATGAGAAAGACCACCAGTATACTGACGAACACAAAGGGCAGTGCATTGACGGAAATATCTTCCAGGGTGGTGTTGGCCACCCCCGATGCAATAAACATGTTTTCTCCCAGGGGTGGCGTTGCAAACCCAATTTCGCAGCAGCAGACAAGGACGACACCAAAGTGGATGGGGTCAACACCCAGGGAGATCATTACAGGCAGGAGTACGGGGGTTACCAGCATGATGGTTGCCAGGGTTTCCATGAACATGCCCATGAACAAGAGAAAAAAGATGACCAGAACCCAGATCAGGTAAAGATTACCCGTGAGGTCCATCAGACCCTGGGCAATGAGATCAGGGACTTTGTTGAGGGTCAGAAGTTGTCCAAATGCCAGGGCCGTGAACATGATGATGAGTACCCTGCCTGTGAGCCAGGTGGTGCTTTCAAGGGCCTTCATGACTCCGGTCAGTTTGATTTCCTTGTAAATAAAAATACCCACAAACAGGGTGTAGAAGATCGACACAATGGCCGCTTCCGTGGGAGTAAAGAACCCGGTGTAAATGCCGCCCAGAATGATGACAGGGGTAAGCAGGGCCCAGAATCCATCTTTTATGGTTTTAGCAATTTTGGTTGCTGAAATGACGTTTCCATCACCCTCGTACTTTTTTTGTTTGGACCGGATATAGTTCATGGTCATCAGACCCCCGCATAGCAGAATGCCTGGGAAAAAGCCTGCAACAAAGAGGTCTGCAATGGATTGGGATGCTGATACTCCGTAAATAACCATGGGAATAGACGGCGGGATGACAACGCCAAGGCCGCCGGAAGACGAGGTCACGGCACCGGCATACCCCTTGCCGTAACCGTGGCGAACCATGGCCGGAATCATGAGCATGCCCACGGCAGCCGTGGTGGCCGGCCCCGATCCTGAGATGGCGCCGAAAAAGAGGCAGGATAAAATGGTGGATGCGGCCATGCCGCCTGTAAAAGGTCCTGCCAGGGATTCTGCCACGGCCACAAGCCGCCTTGAAATTCCTGCCGACTCCATGAGGGCACCGGACAGGATAAAAGCGGGTAATGCCATGATGGGAAAAGAGTTTACCGATGTATAGGCAATTTCAACAAGGCCCTCCAGGGGTTTTCCGGAGGCGATCATTCCAGCCATGGCCGCTGCACCAAGGGAGAGGGTGATGGGGGCGCCCATGAAGAGCAGGACCACAAAGGTCAGGAAAAGAATGGCGGTTACACTCATGATACCCCCCCGTTTTGTCCGGCGTCTTGATCCGGGGCTGTGTCGATTTTATCCACATCGGCTATTTCAATGTGAAAAATATATTTCATGATGTTGACTTGAATGATTCTTAGGGTCATTAGGGAAAAGGCAATGGGGAAAATTAAAAAAACATAGGCCATGAGCCAGTCAAGGGTTGGAGAATATTCGGGAAATTCAAATCCTTCTTTGATCACGATAAGGCTGTAATAAACCATGGTGCAGTTGAAAACGATCCAGACCAGGTCCGAGAGCAGGGTGGATATGTTCCCAACGATTTTTGGAAAAATTTTAAACTGGAATGTCACCCGGTTGTGGGCTGCCAGCCGGGCAGCATATGTGGCACCGAAAAAGACAAACCAGACAAAGGCGAATCTGGACAACTCCTCTCCCCAGGGCAGGGAGGCGGGCAGCGAGTAGTGTTTAAGGACCGGTATAAATCCTGAAAGAAAATCCACCCCGCCGAAAGTTATCCTCAGGACAATCTGCAAAAAAAGCAGGCAGACGAAAAAGACCAGAAGGGCCTGGCAGATGTAGGATTCCAGGTTGTCCAAAATATGTAAAATTTTTTTTGTTTGCATGGCAGACTCCAGGGTGGCTCCTGCCCGGCTGTGATCTGCCGGGCAGGTAAGCTATGGTTAGCGTCCGAGGGCTTTTACAACATCATCAACGGCAACTTTCCCGCCGATTGAGTCGTAAAATTTTGGCCATACCTGATCCATGGCGATTTTTGCCCACTGGTCTTCATCCTGGATCTCCATGTATTCAACACCTTTTTCTATCATTTTTTGTTTGGCCTTCTCAGATTCGCTGACTGAAAAGAGCAGGTTATACTGCTGGGCCTCGATACCGGCGCGGGTAAACATGGCCTGGTCCTTGGCGGATAGGGAATTGAAGAATTTTTCGCCGAAAATCAGGGGCTGGAGGGAGAAGAGGTAATGGCATTCTGAAGTGTAGTCCTGAACCTCATAGAATTTCATGGTGTAGTTCACAGTATGGGGATTGTCCTGGCCATCCACAACTTTTTGCTGCATGGCGGTAAATGTTTCGGGCCATGCCATGGGAATGGGCTCTGCACCCAGTGCCTTCCAGGTCTCGATCATGATGGGGTTTTTGGGCACCCTTATTTTAAGGCCTTTGAGGTCAGCCAGTGTGGATACTGGTCTTTTGGAATTGGTCAGAACTCGGAAGTTTGAATATGCCCAGCCAAGGACCCGGACACCGGCTTCCGTTGACAGGATCTCCCGCCAGTGCTCGCCAAGGTCACCTGTGGTTATTTTGACGGCATCGTCGAAACTCTGAACCAGATACGGTAGCGTCAGTACCCCAACTGTTTTTGAGAAAGGGGTTACGTTGTTGATGGCAACCACGGCACCGTCAATGGAGCCCCTGCGGACATCCTTGAGCATCTTCTGCTCGTCGCCCAGTTGGCCTGCAGGGAAAGATCAACCTTATATTCGCCGTTACTGGTTTTTTCAACAATCTCTTTGAAGCGGAGGGCCAGCACCCCCTGGTCAGAATCGATGGGATCACCCAGGCCAAGCTTCAGGGTTTTCTGCGCCATGGCCGGTCCCGGCACCATGAGGGCTGTCAAAAAAAATACAAGAACTCCAATCATTGTAAGCTGTTTCATACGTCCTCCTTGAAAAAATTTAAAGAACAGAGCATCCCGGAATCCCGGGAATGTGGTTTAACCCCTTTGGGTTTTATATGAGACGCACGCCAATATGTTACCATTGGCGGAGTTTCATCATTTTCTGTGGCCGCAGGCCATCTCTCGCTCCGACCATGTCAGCTGGATATAAAAAAACCGGACAGCCAAACGGCTTCCGGTTTTTGTCAAAACGGGATATGTTTTATTCTCTGGTGGGCAGGGTGTCTGCTGGTGAATTTTCCTTAAATACACAGGCATAATTATCTCCAAATCATAGTTTTGTGAAAATCATATTTTATGTCGTATCTATTTCCAAAGAGAAAGTCAATTATTTTATAAAATATATTTAAATATTTTTTATAAAATAATTAAAACACCATTTATGAGATGAACAGTTATTGTCTAACTTTCTTCCAGGTTATGTTGTTCAAAATGGGATTACATGGAGGGGTAGGGTATCACGGAGGTTGTGTAGAGGCGTCCAAGCTGGGAGTCTCTACGTTGCATCCTATCCCAGATATTTAAATTCTGGTGGGATACTGTCTTCAGTTGTCATTTCAGCAAGGGGAATCCCCAGGGCTGCGCCCAGGAAAAGGGGATAGGTAACGGCCAAAATATTTTTATTTGAAAGGATATGGGCGGCTTCTTTCCCCTGGTACTGGATCTGGCAATGGGTACAGGCCGTGCAGATATAGGCAGCGCCTTCCCGGCGGGCAGTTTCTGCCTTATGGGTGATCATTTTCAGGGCCAGCGCTTCATTGTCCCTGGCCACGGGGCTGCCGCAGCACTCTGTTTCAAGTGACCAGTCAATGGCCCCAAGGCCCGTGATATTCACCAGGGCCTTGAATATTCTGGGGGCAGCAGGATTGTCAAACCCGGTGACGGAAAATGGCCGCAGGGCATGACATCCATGCTGGAGGGCTATTTTTTCAGGCGCCAGGCGCCTTGTGATCTTTTCCTTCAGGGTGCCGATCCCAATGTCATGGTACAAAAATGAAAGCAGATGTTTGACTTCGGGAGGTTTTCCCGGGGGGCCACCCGGCGAACCGGTGTAAAAAAGGCCTTGGTCTGCCAGTATCCGGTCAATTTTATCCCGGAGCGCCGTTCTGTTTTCGTACCAGTACAACGCATATTTAAGCTGGCCAAAGCAGCATTTGCAGGGCGTCATAATGTCCAGCCCATAGCTCTCTGCCAGGGCCAGGTTCTTTATGGCTGAAAAAACACTCACTTCAAGGTCCTTTCCCCGGGACGGGTTGCCGCAGCAGTTAAACGGCAGCCGGACAAGGGTCACCCCCAGTGCGGCCATGACTGCCTCCACGGACCGTCCATAGGACTTGAGATTAAAGGTGATTTGACACCCGGGAAAATAGGCCACTCTCATTTGTCAGCCCCCTGGAAGGTTAATTTAGACAACTTAATTTGCTCTGCCCTGTTTTGCCCCTGGGCGCGAAGTTCAAGAAGGATATCCGTGATCCGTATGCCCTGGGGACATAATTCCTGGCAGGCATAACAGGTGAGGCAATTCCAGACCATGGGGGATGCTGTGGCCATCTCTTTTTTTCCCAGTCGTAACAGGTTCATCACCTGGTGGGGACCCAGGTCGGTTCCCCCAGGGTCGTAGGCCACCACGGGACATGCATTGGTGCAGATGGTACACTGGACGCAATTTTCAAAGGATTCCACCTGGTCGGCCAGACCGGGAAGGCAAGCCATCGCGCCCGGTTCCTGTGAAGGGCGGGCTTGCCCTGTCCACTGGTCAAGGGATGTGTCAAACACCTGGGTATAATTGTCCGGGCAGCCCAGGCCTTCCATCAGAAAATCAGCCGATTCCCACACCCGAACCAGGTCAATACCTGCGGGGCAGATATCCCCGCACCGGCCGCACCGGGTACAATCATCATTTCCCGAACGTAGAAGGACAGCAGCACGGGGATCCTTGAGCCCTTTTTCCGCCATGGTCCTGATGGCCTCAATTTTCACATGGGGCAGAATTCCAGCATTTCCCGTGATCTGAAAATTCGGATACACATTGCAGACCTGTGAACAAAATCCGCAGTTTGTGCAGGCCATCAGGCTGAAAAAATCCAGCACTCCCCGTTCTTGTTCCAGGGATTGGGGCGTGACCCGCTTCCGGGTGCTTGCCACGGGAATGGCGATGATGTGAAACAGTCGGGAAAAAGGAAGCAGGGCCAGTATAATAAGGAAGATCCCATAGTGGAGCCAGTACAGGATATTGTCTGCCCGGAACCTGGCCAATGGATTGCCAAGACCCTTAACGCCCTCTGCAAGGGGGGTTGAGACAAAGGCGCTGTCGGGTCTGTCATGGCAATCCATGCAAAATTCCCGGTTCAAGTCTCTACCCGTTTCAAAATCCCTTGCCCTGGGGGTCGTGTCTTTCACCTTCAGGTGATAACTCTGGATCCAGAACCCCCTCAACGCCATGAGCCCGTTTTCTTCATCCAGGTCGGAATAGGCGGATACCATTTCGTCAAACCGGGGTTCAGAAATGATCCTGAAGGCTTCGAGCAGAAACCCGGACCCCACAAGGCCCAGGATCAGCAGGATGGAGACGAGCCACTGAAATTGATGGGTCGTGTTTTGATTGCCCTGTTGTCCATTGATTCCAGGTCCGTTTATGCTTGAACCCTTTATGCGGGATCTGTTTATCGTGGGTCTGGCTGGCCTGAACCGGTTCAGCCGGCGAACCAGAAAAACGATAGATCCCAGGCCAACAAGGGCACCTGCGATGTTTCTCAGGAACCGGAAGGGTGCAATCCCCGGCTGATACCAATAGAAAAGACCCGAGGTCACATCATCCAGGGCATGGACGACCAGGAGATAGCCAAACCCGGAAATGACCAAAAAATGAACCAGCCACCGCTGTTTTCCGACCTTGAACAATTTTGTCTGGAACAGGGTATTTAAAACCCCCCCCGGGATATTGAGACCCAATTTCGTCTTTGCCTGAAACCGACTGCCCTTTTCAAAAGACCGGCTTTTTCCTGCAATGGACCTGAAACGATAAACAAGACCTGCCAGAGAAATGATCAGTGCAATAGATAAGAGGATTCGAAATATCATGATCCTGCCCCTGTGTTTTCCCGGTAAAAAGCATCCACTGCGGTACAGGCTGAGACCAGGGAAACCCCGGCCCCGGATTTGAGCCGCACCCAGTCGTTGTGGGCCAGAATACTGCCAGCAGCGTAAAGATGGGGTAACACGGGCTGGGCCTTGGAATTGAGGGGCCTGAATCCCGGGTCTGTTTCAACACCTGCCTGATTGATTTGATGACCCTGGCGGGACAAAAAATCGGTTCCGTGCCAGAGGTTGCGCATTACCGGCTGGTGCACGTTCAGGTTAAACACCGGCTCCACAATCCGGTCCCGGCGGGCGTGGAGGCCGTTACCCAGAAATCTTCCCGTGGCAAGCACCACGCCCCTGGCAGATATGGGCAGGTTCTGGCTGTCGGTGACACCTAGGCAGGTAAATTTTTTGCCTTTAAATACAGGATCCTTGATCATGGTATTGCTCAAGAATGTCACGCCCGATTGGGCCAGGAATCGATCAAAGGCATTTTTTAGGCGCAACCCGGGAATGGAGGGGGGAATACCCGGGATTTCAAACAGATCCAATCCGATTCTTTTTTCCAGTTTTTCCTGGAGGCCAAGACTGTCGTTAATACCGCAGACAGCAGGCATACCCGCAATATCTGCTTGATCTGAAAAGGCAATCACCTGGTCAACAAAAGCATCCTGTACCCGGGGGTCTTCAAATCGTTGGGCCAGGACAAGGGGGGGCACGCTTGTGTTGACGCCCGGGAGCTCAATACTTAAGGGGATGACATGGGCCAGACGATTTTTCAACTTGGCTGCCACCTGTCTGGCGCTGAATCCCAGGAGGCCTTTTATGTCAATCACGAGCAACCGTTTTTGTTCGCCCAGAAGCCGGGTTCCTTTTTCCATGGTTCTGGGCACCATAAAACTGGGCTTCATCGTTCCCAGGGCCGTTAAAACCGGAAGATTCCTGCCGGAGGACAAATGGTAGGCAAGACCAGCTTTGCCCAGAACCGCTTTTAGAAACCCAAAGTATTGAACGATCTGTCCATGGCGGGATCCCCCATAGGGATGGGCCGAATCATTTGCCTGAAGCCAGGCAAGCCCCTGGGCCGGATCTTCCAAGGCCCCCCTGGCATCCATGGGATAGACCCCCAGATAGTCCATGAGCCCGCTCACCAGGATCAGCCCCCCGGAATTTCCGGCCAATACCGTGGTCAACCCCAGGTGGGCGGCCCGGGCAGCCGCAACCATACCGGCAAACCCCGCTCCAATGACCAGAAGATCGCAGTCCATGTTTCTGGGTTCGGTCATCTCTGCCCTCCTGGTGGCTCGGCGGGTGTCTCTCCTGTTTGATATGGGGGTTCCATTTCAAGGCAGAACAGACCACAGTGGATCATCTCCTTGAGGGAGGACTGGGCAAGGGCTGTTCCCCACAACAGGGCATGTTCCCCCTTCCACCGTTCATTTAAAAAACGCCGAAGACCGTCTCCCCCCTTGGGGCCGGCCACTTCTCCCTGGTTGTACAGATGGGACAGCACCCGGACACTGCAGAAAGATCCCTGGCAGGGACCTTTGCCCATACGACTTCTCAGGGCAATCGCCAAAAGGTCTGGCTCTGCCCAGTTTTTCCGAATAGAGGAAATAATGGCGTCAATGGCACTGGCCGGTACCATTTCACATTCGCACAGCAAGGGGTCCCCCTTTGACCGGGAGAAAAATTTCTGGCCCAGGGCAACCCCTGGCTCGGTCCATCCCCCTCCTGCAGTTTTGGGCAGAATCAGGTCCCGGGTTTGACAGGCAGCAGAAATGCCAAGCTTGTCACAGACTCTGTTTGAGGTTTTTTCCGCCATCAGCCTGAAGGTGGTCAGTTTTCCCCCGGTAATGGTGATGAAATTATCCACTCCGTCCCCGGCATGGTCCAGGAGGGAAAAGCCCCGGGATACGGTTCGGTCTTCACCCCCGCCGGCACTGACCAGGGGTCGGACCCCGGAATAAGCCCTGATATACCTGCGATGACCCAGGGCAGGTATCATCTGTTCGCCCTGGTCAATGATCAAATCCACCTCGTCAACGCTGGGAAAAAGATTGTCCGGAGAATCCATTCGCACCGATGTGGTGCCAAGGATGGAAACCACGCCGCCGGGCATGAGGATGTCACCGTTACCAGGATGCCTCAGGCGGTTAATAACCCGGGTTGCCATTCGCCTGCCCGTGACCAGCAAACTGCCCTTGGAATAAACCATGGGGATATGAACCCCGGCCCGGGCAGCCACATCATCGGCCCAGGCACCCGTGGCACTCACGTAAATATCGGCCCTGATTCGAAACAATTCCCGGGTGTTCGTATTCAAAATTCGAGCACCCACAATCCGATGGTGTTCAACGATAAATGCTTCCAGCCGGGCATGGTCATAGTATTGACCGCCCCGGTTCAAAGCATCGTTCAGGTTTTCAATGGACAGTTTAAAGGGATCAATGGCTGCATCCGGCACCCCAAAGGCGGCAATGAGTTTCGGGGACAAGCAGGGCTCCATCTGCCTTACCTCTTTTAAATCCAGGGGCTGGCAGTGAATACCCGAACGTTGGCACATGCTGGGAAAATCAGCGATATACCCCTCGTCATCCCCGGGGACCGCTACAAAGAGTCCACCGGTCTCTTCAATACAATGGGGAGCGATCTGCTTTAAGAGCAATCCCTCTGCCAGGCATTCCATGGCAGCCTCGGCATCGGAATGGACATACCGTGCGCCCGAGTGCAAAAGCCCGTGGTTTGCCCCGGAAGCACCGGCATTTAAATCGCTTTTCTCAATGAGGATGACCTTGACGCCGCGAAGGGTCAGGTCCCTGGCAATACCGGTACCCGTTGCCCCGCCTCCGATCACCAGCACCTGGGTTTCGATTGTTTTTTCCATGGTCGGTCCTTTTGTGTTCAATTAATTTAAATATCAGCAAGTGTTGTGCCAATATTCTAAAATAATTGCCCTGGGGTAAACGTGTAAGCGGCTGAAAAAAGGTCACATAACCCGGACACCGAACCGCTTCATGGATCACCGCGAACCCGGAAACAATCAACTTGGCCCTGCCCATCCGCAGATTGCCGCCTGAAAGGGGAATTCAATGCTTTTTACAAGATGTAAAAAGTACTGACAGGTTCATGCCCCAGGTCAGGGCCCTCAACAGAATCATCATGGACATCATTGACCCCGGAGTAAACGCAGGCGAAATACGACGGGAGATTCCCGCCGCCTTTATCCAGAACAACCTTTTAGAACCAGAGCTTTTTAAACTGGCAGCAGCTGTTGATATTTCAAATCCGACTTTAAAGAAATACCTGGCAATTCTGAAACAGACCTATATGCTTCGTTTATTGCCACCCGCGGAAATAAACCAAAAGAAGAGATTGATTAAATCTCCAAAAATTTATTTAAGTGATAGTGGAATCCTTCATGCTTTACTTGATAAATCTCATATTGGAGCGGGCAGGATCAAGGAATTATCTGTTTGTGGGCTCATTGGTATTGACTGTTCTTAAACAATAGCCTATTTTTTTGACATTTGAATCGCCTGTAATGTTGAAAATGCCCGTTACCGAGGAGAAACCCCCATGCCGAAAAAACGTTCCCTTTCCCCTTTTTCCCATCTGCTGGAACCCCTGGATCTGGGGTTTACCACACTTAAAAACCGGGTGCTCATGGGATCCATGCATCTTGGGCTGGAAGAGATACCCGGCGGTTTTGAGCGAATGGCCGCATTTTATGCCGAGCGCGCCCTTGGGGGTGTCGGCCTCATTGTCACGGGGGGCATCGGCCCCAATGGGGTGGGAGCGGTCCATGGGGAGGCGGCCCTCATGGCCACACCCAAGGATGTGGCCAACCATCAGATCGTCACCAATGCCGTGCACAAGGCGGGCGGTAAGATCTGCATGCAGATTCTGCACACGGGCCGTTATGCCTTTAATCCAGACCTGGTGGCGCCTTCGCCGGTGAAATCGCCCATTACCCCTTTTGAGCCAAGGCAGTTGACCGAAGATGATATTGAACAGCAGATCTGTGATTTTGTTTGCTGTGCCTCCCTTGCAAAGCAGGCCGGTTACGACGGTGTTGAGATCATGGGGTCTGAGGGGTATCTGATCAACCAGTTTATTGCGGCCCGCACCAATCAGAGAACGGACCGCTGGGGCGGCGATTATCGCAACCGGATTCGGTTCCCCCTGGAGATTGTGGCCCGGGTACGCAAGGCTGTGGGCTCTGATTTTATCATCATATATCGATTGTCCATGCTTGATCTTGTGGACGGGGGAAGCACCTTTGACGAGATCGTGACCCTTGGCAGGGGGGTTGAGGATGCCGGCGCCACACTCATCAACACGGGTATCGGCTGGCACGAGGCCAGGATTCCCACCATTGCCACACGGGTGCCACGGGCTGCCTTTACCTGGGTCACGGCCAAGGTGCGAGCTGAACTCAACCTTCCCATCATTACCTCCAACCGCATCAACACCCCCGGGGTGGCTGAAGCGGTTCTTGCCCGGGGGGATGCCGACATGGTCTCCATGGCCCGGCCTTTTCTGGCGGATCCCGCGTTTGTTCAAAAGGCTGAACAGGGGCGGACCGATGAGATCAATACCTGCATCGGCTGCAACCAGGCCTGCCTGGATCATATCTTTGCCGGCAAACTGACCTCCTGCCTGGTCAATCCCCGTGCCTGCCATGAAACCGAGCTGGTGATAGCACCTGCCGGGCAGACCAAGAAGATCGCCGTTGTGGGTGCAGGACCCGCAGGTCTTGCCTTTGCTGTGACCGCTGCAAAGCGGGGGCATGGGGTGGTTCTTTTTGATGGGGCCCCTGAAATCGGCGGACAGTTCAACCTTGCCAAACAGGTCCCTGGAAAGGAGGAGTTCCATGAAACTCTTCGCTATTTTGGCCGCATGCTTGAACTTACGGGAGTGGATGTCCGGCTCAACACCGTTGTCTCCCGGGAGATGGTCGAACAGGGGGATTTTGACGAAGTGGTTATTGCCACGGGCATTGTGCCGCGCAAACCCGATATTGAAGGTATTGACCATCCAAAGGTGATGACCTACCTGGAGGCCATCAAGGGGGCAGCGGTGGGTGCCACGGTTGCCGTCATCGGTGCCGGTGGGATCGGGTTTGACGTATGTGAAACCCTTGTCCACCAGGGGCCTTTCACCAGCCAGGATATTCCTGCCTTTATGGACGAGTGGGGGGTTGATATGACCCTTACGGCCAGGGGAGGCGTTGAAAATGTCACCGCCCGGGTTGAACCTTCTCCCAGAACCGTCTATCTGTTGCAGCGAAAACCCACAAAGGTGGGTTCCGGGCTGGGCAAAACCACCGGTTGGATCCATCGCACGGATCTTGTTAAAAAAGGGGTGACCATGATTGCAGGCTGTGATTACCAGTGGATTGACGACCAGGGACTTCACCTTGTGGTTGCAGGCAGGCCCAGAACCCTTGGGGTGGACACCATTGTGATCTGTGCCGGCCAGGTGTCAAACCGAATCCTTGCAGATGAAATTACCGGCCTGCCCCTGCATGTTGTGGGCGGGGCCGATGTGGCGTCTGAACTTGATGCAAAACGGGCCATTGACCAGGCCACCCGTCTGGCTGCCATTATTTGACACTGCCGGGTAATGATCTGAAACTCAATGATCAAGTGAAACAACAATTCCAATCAGGTTGATTATCATGGGGCCGGCACTGGTTGGATGTTGAACCGCCTTTTAGAGGGTTGAGAGATAGGTTGCCAGGTTGACCTTTTTGTTTGTGATGCCAAGTTTTTTCCGGATGTAGTTTCGATAGGTTTCAACGCTTCGGTAGGAGATGTTCAACAGCTTTGCCGCCTCCTTGGAGCTCAGTCCGCTTCTCACCATGTTGCAGATTTCGTTTTCCCTGGGGGTGAGTGTGGGGTTTTTCCTGGAAATCTGGGTGCCAAATGATGAGGTCAGGTGGCGGATGTTCTCTTCGAGCAGGTTCAGGTACTCCTGGTCAATGGCTGACCCCTTGTTTTTCAGCTTTTTCACCAGGGGAAGCAGGAGCTGATCCACATTGGCCAGGACATTTTTTTCAAGGGTCTCCTTTTCCGTGATCAGCTGGTTCATCACCTCCCTCAGGGCGATGTTTTTATCTTTTAACAGCAGGTTCTGCTCCTTGAGTTTTTGTTCGCTCTGGCCCAGGGCCTGTTCCGCCTGTTTGTGCTCGTATATTCTGCCGATGCGTTCTGCTATGGCGTTGAGAAGGGATCTCTCTTCCTTTAAAAAGGGTCCCTCTTCCTTTTCCGGCCTTTTTTCAAGATAGCATACGGTCATGACACCAAGGACCTGTCCATAGACCACAATGTCGGCCCGCTGGTGCCAAAAGGTATTCCTGTAGTTGGCGGTTCGGTAACTCTGATGGTTGATTAGAAGCTGGGCGCAGGTGATCTCGGGGTATTGCCAAGAGGCAGGAATGAGGTCTATCACCTGCTGAAAGATCACCTCCAGGGGAAGCTCGGTCCGCTCCACGACCTTTGAGATGCCGTAGAGGCAGTTGATCTCCTTGATGCGTTCCTTAAGGTCGTGGGCCTGGATCTTGAGGGCCTGTTCCATGCGGGTATGGGCCTGGGTGAGCCGTTCAAGTTCCTGGTTTCGTTTGAGCAGGGTCGCAAGCTCAAGGGGGTGTTGTGTCTTTGTCATGTCTCCATTGCCCTCCACAATATGGGCGGTTTCACCGGGGTGCAGACGTGGGGGGCAACGTACCGGAGTGCTGCCCCCTCAAGGCCCGGGGACGTTTTGTCAAACGTCCCCGGTGTCACAAAAATAAACCGCTTGCATACCAGGATTATGGTTCCTATACAAGCCCCTGGTCGAGCATGGCGTTGACCACCTTGACAAAGCCTGCAATGTTGGCTCCGGCAACGTAGTTTCCGGGCTGACCGTACTCGGCTGCCGCATCCGTGCACGAGGTGTGAATGCTCTTCATGATGTGGTGCAACCGCTTGTCAACCTCTTCCCTTGGCCAGTTGATGCGCATGCTGTTCTGGGACATCTCAAGGCCCGACACGGCAACACCGCCGGCATTTGCAGCCTTTCCCGGTGCATAGAGGATCTTGTTGTCCACAAAGATATCAACGGCTTCGGGGGTGGAGGGCATGTTGGCGCCTTCGCATACCAGGGACACCCCGTTTTTGAGCAGGTTGGTTGCATCTTTTTGGTTGATTTCGTTCTGGGTGGCGCTGGGAAAGGCGCAGTCGGCCTTGATGTCCCAGAGGGGGTTGTGGTCCATGGCCGAATCAAACGCTGTGTAGGAGGCATCGGGGTAGGCGTCCACATAGGCCTTGATCCTGCCGCGCTTGACGTTCTTGAGGGTCATCACGTGGGCCAGCTTTTCCCTGTCGATACCCTGTTCGTCATGGATGAAACCTGCTGAATCGGACAGGGTGACAACCCTGCCGCCAAGGTCAAGGATCTTTTCAACGGTGTACTGGGCAACGTTGCCTGCCCCGGACACCAGGCAGGTCTTGCCTTCCAGGGAGTCGTTTCGGGTTGCAAGCATTTCTGCGGCAAAGTAGACACTGCCGTAACCGGTTGCCTCGGGCCGGATCAAGCTGCCGCCCCAGCCCAGGCCCTTGCCCGTTAAAACCCCTGAAAATTCGTTGGTCAGTTTCTTGTACATGCCAAAGAGAAACCCGATCTCTCTGCCGCCCACGCCAATGTCGCCTGCCGGAACGTCGGTATTCGGACCGATGTGGCGGAACAGTTCCGCCATGAAGCTCTGGCAGAAGCGCATCACTTCGGCGTCGGATTTGCCCTTGGGATCAAAGTCAGACCCGCCTTTTCCGCCGCCCATGGGCAGGGTGGTCAATGCGTTCTTGAACACCTGCTCAAAGGCCAGGAACTTGAGGATGCTCAGGTTGACCGAGGGGTGAAACCGCAGTCCGCCCTTGTAGGGGCCTATGGCGCTGTTCATCTCGATCCTGAACCCCCGGTTCACCTGGACCTTGCCTGCATCGTCCATCCAGGATACCCTGAACATGATGGTCCGTTCGGGTTCTGCAATACGTTCAAGGACCCTGGCCTGGCGGTACTCTGGATTTCGGTCCAGGACCGGCTGAACCGTCTCCACCACCTCTTTAACTGCCTGGTGAAATTCTTTTTGCTCCGGGTCCTTGTCTATGATTCGATTTAGTTCTTCTGACATGGGTTATTCTCCTTTTTGAATGATGCACCACGAGCGTTTTCCATCTATTTTTATAGTGAGGGGTCGCTTGAGCCGCACATGGCGTAAAAAAACAGTTTCAGTGACGGTTTCGAGACTCTCCAGCCATTGCCAGTCAAGGTGGTCATCTTTGACATGACCCCCGGGATCATGTGCGGACGATTTCAGAGTCTCGTTGACGGTGATGTAGGGGATGCCCAGGGAGGTTATGTTGTGGAAAAAATGGGAACCCTGGGAAGGATCGGCGTTGATGGCCCTGCTTCTGATTTCGATAATGGCACCAACCCCCGAAATGTTGCGCCATTTCACCGGGATGCCAAGCCAGGGGTCAGAGGCCCCCCATCGTCCTGGACCTGCCAGGATAAACCGCCGGTTCCCGGCCACAAGCCCGGTATTGATGGTGTCGACCTCCCGGGCAATCTCCCGGGTCTTATCCCCCTTGAAATCAGTGGGTTTGACATAGACAATGTCTTGAATGCTATCAATGACACCATTGCCTAAGGCCCTGGAGGAAAAGCATACCGCTTTGACGATCTCCCGGGAAGAGATGGTCACGCTGGACCGGTCCTGACTCGTGACCATGGGCCGGATCTGGAGAAAGAATAAATCGCAGGGCCTTTTTTTGTCCTCGTGGATGTTTGCTGAAAATTCGATCTCAACGGCAGCCCCGATTCCCTTTCGTCCAAGGGCCAGAAGGTCGTTGAGAAGATCGGTGATGGGCGGCGTATTGAATTTCAGGATTTGGGCAAAGGTCAAAACCTTTGGTCCGGGGCAGTACCAGGTATCCCTGATGCGGTCCTCGTCGGCCACATAGGTGCTGCTCATGGCTTTTACGGGAAATTCTTCCAGGGCATCGCTAACCTGCCTTCGTTCCAGGTTGGAAAGGGTTGGAAAGTGAAGGGCCTCAGGGTAGCCCTTTGTTTTTAATGCGTAAAACGATCGCTGGGTATGGTTCAGGAACTCTTTGACCGTGGGAAACTGGGGGGTAATGTGGGGGTGTTTGGGTGAGAATCTGAAACTTTGTTCCCCTTCGACCACTGTTTTGCCCAGTCCCAGGGCCATGTGGACCACTCCGTCTTCGGCCTTTATGTGGGCGAAAGGATAGAAGTTATAGGATTGGGCCACACCGGCGATGGTCGGATAAAAATAGTCGTTGTACTGCTCTCCGCATACCTCCTGGATGATCACGGCCATGGAGTCGTCAAAGGGCTGATTTGAGGTGTTCCGGTAAAAGGACTTGGCATCCTCGTAATAGGTGGACGCATAGACAAGCTTGATCGCCGTGACAAGATGATTCAGCCGGACGGCCCTATCCGGGTGGTTGTTGGGGATCTTGTAGGTCTTGTAGAGCCCGGCATAGGGTTGGAAATGGGCGTCCTCCAGCTGGCTTGAAGAGCGCACGGCCAGGGGGACCTTGACCTGATCAAGGAAAATTTCAAGTTTCTGGGTCAAATGATCGGGCAGGGGGGCGTCCAGGAATGCCTGGACAATCTGTATGACCTTGTATCCTGCACCGGCAAAGATCGCCAGGTTGTTGACGGTGACAAAGGTGTCAAAGATGTCCGTGCAGATGACCAGGGTTTTGGGGATCTTCACATTGATGTCAGGATAACGCTGCTGAATCTCGGGGTGTTGCCCCAGGAGAGTTGCCATGAATGCAAGGCCCCTGGCCTTTCCCCCCAGGGATCCCCGGCCGATTTTCACAAATTCCATCACTTCGGCATCAAAGAGTTCCCGGTCGAACTGAAGAATAATGCCCCGCTGACGTTCCTTCCTCAGTTGATTAATGTTGGAGATAAGGTATTGACGCAGTTCGTCCACATCGTTGAAATCAGCACTTTTTACAGCCCTTAACTTCAGCCCCATGGCAATCTCCGAGCGTGCCATGAGCCAGTTTGAAAAGTGGTCCCGGTTTGCGTGGTACATGATGGATTCATCCGGGACCCTGGCCAGTCTTGATTCAAGTTTCAAGAGGTTCGCGGCCCGGTCGACCTCCTGACCATCGGCCTTGCAGAATATAAAATCGCCAAATCCCAGGTGGTTGAGGAAAAAATGGTGGATTTTTTTGTAAAGATCCCGGGCGTTTTTATTAAGGAACGCCGCCGGGATAAGCCGGGCTTTTTCGCGATTTTCCTGTTCGTTGCTCATGAGCAGCAAAGGGATTTCAGGGATATCCCTGCGTATCCTGGAAAGAATGGAGATGCCGGCCGCCGGGTCATCCCTGTCCTTTCTTGGAAGCCTGGTATCGGAGATGACGCACAGAAGAAAGGAGCGGTATTTTTCATAGAGGGCCATGGCCTCCCCATGGGTGGTTGCCAGAAGGATCTTGGGTCTGGCCCGCATGGTCATCAGTTTGAGGTTGTCGTTGCATCCGACTTCAAGCAGGGCCTGGGTCTGGGAGACGATCTCCTTGTATATGATCGGCAGGAAATATGAGGCGTATTCCGGGGAGTCTTCGACCAGGATAACCACCCGGACATTGGCAAGCTCTGTATCGTGGGAAACATTGAGGTGATCTTCGGTGTTTTTGACCATGGCCAGGAGCATGTCTGGGTTGCCCGACCAGACAAAGACCCGATCAACGCCTTCGATCTTTTGACGTTTGAACTCGGGGTAAATGCCCCGGGTGCTGGGCGACAGAAGGATGACCGGAAGATCCGGGTGGATGGCTTTGAGCCTGCCGCCCAGGGTCATGGGGTCCATTCCGTCCAGGTGGGGGACAATGAAAACCAGGTCAAATTTTTTTTCTTCAACAATGGAAAGTGCCCGGTTCACAGAAGATACCCCCGTGATCCTGGGGGGGTGGGAGAGATTGAGCCCCCTGTATTCGTTGACAATTTTGGAGGTAAGACTGCCGTCATCTTCCATGCTGTATATATTGTACAGGCTTGAAATAAGGAGGATTTCCCGAACCTGAAGGGGCATGAGTTCCCTGAAAATGTCAGGCTTGATATGGATCAGCGGGTCCTGTATGTTATCGTTTTTTTCCATGGTTGTTTGCCTTTAACCGTTGCTGTGGGTCACGGCCTCAATCTGCCGGAAAGGTTATGACCACAATAAAAATGCTTAGTTTCTCTACGCATTAATGTCTGGTACTCTTATTCTACTTTAAACGTTTAGGCAATGCGACTAAAATACGAGTATAATGCGTAAAAAAATATCGTATTCTTTTCTGGAAAAGCCATTTTTCGGCCGTTTTGAACATGGCCTGACCATCCTGATAGGGCTCAGATATAGATAAATCTACCAATACGGGGTGAAAGACAGGCAAGATATCGCGATTATTTATTTTTGAGTCACCTGGGCTGAATCTGAAGTCAATATTATGGGGGGTGCTAAAAAAGTTGTATTCAAAGACCTGTCAATGGTAATGTAAGGTTTTTAATTTTCTTTAGAATGAGGAAATCTCAATTGAAATCAAGAATTTTGCTCCTGATGGTCTTTATCGTGGTCGCTCTGTCGGTGTTCTCCCCCATTTCTTCCCTTGTTGCCCAGGAAGAAAAACAGGGCACAGAAGTCGCCGAGTCAACAATAACCAAGGAAGAAAAATATATTCTTACCCTCAAAACCATGATTGGGGATATGCAGAATTTGAGAAGACAGATCGCAGCCAAGGAAAAGGCGCTTTCAAATGCTCAACTTCAGGTTGACAAGACCAGTATTTCCGATGAAATCAATAAAATCGCAGGTCGCCTCCATGCCCTGGAGCGTGATTTTGACCAGGTTTCCACGGGCATTGACCTTTCCATGTTTGATGAAAAGCCCCAGACGACCTTTAAGTGGGAGGATGAAGTGCTGGATCTTTTGCGGCCGATTATCCTGGAAGCCAAAAAAATGACGGCAAAGCCCCGCCAGATCGAAAAACTGCACAACGACATTGCCTATTATGAAGTCCGGCTCCCCATCCTTCAAAAGGCGACTGAAAACATTGATCTTCTCATGGCCCGGGCCAAGGATCAAACCCTTAAAAAAGAGTTTGCGGAGTTGAAAAAAGTCTGGTCGGATCGCCAGGAGCAGACCATGAATCAGATGAGCACGGCAAAGCTCAAGCTTGAGGAGTTGACCCGGGAAAAAAAGTCTGCCCTTGACTCGTTGAGTGAGCTGTTTGAGCTGTTTTTTAAAAGCCGGGGTAAGAACCTGCTGCTTGCCACGGCTGCCTTTTTGGGTGTTTTTTTCATGCTTCGCCTCATGCATCGATTTATCTACCGGGTCAGCCCCATCCACAGAAATCGACCGGTTTACATCCGCGTCTTTGATGTCCTTTATCACCTGGGCACAGGTCTGGGATCAACCTTTGCCTTTATCCTGGTGCTTTATGCCTGTGGCGACTGGGTGCTGATCACCCTGATTTCCCTGTTCCTCCTGGGGTTTATCTGGACTGCCAAGAAAAATATCATGCAATTCTGGAAGGAGATTAAACTGCTGCTCAACCTTGGGTCCGTAAGGGAAAATGAACGGCTGATCTACCATGGAGTCCCCTGGAAGGTAGTTTCCCTGAATCTCTACAGTGAGCTTGAGAATCCAGCCTTAAAGAGTCGGCTCAGACTTCCCCTGGCGGCCTTTATGGAGCTTACCTCTTATCCCTGTCATGCAGATGAGCCCTGGTTTCCCTGTCGGGAAAAAGAGTGGGTGATCCTGTCCGACGGTACCCGGGGAGAGGTCGTAAGCCAGACCCATGAGATGGTGCGACTGGCCTTGAGGGGAGGTGCCTTTAAAACCTATCCAACCCAGGATTTTCTGGCCCAGGCACCCCTGAATCTTTCCCACAACTTCCGGCTGAAGGTGGTCTTTGGCATTGACTACAAACACCAGGGTGACTGTACCCATAAAATTCCAGAACAGCTGGGAAAAAACGTCACGGAAAAACTTGCGGCAAATGGGTTTGGCGAGGATCTTATTTTGTTGAGGGTGGATTTTAAGACAGCTGCTGCATCGTCCCTGGACTTTGAAATTATCGCAGATTTCAACGGTCGTTCCGCCCCGCTATACGGCAGGCTGACCCGGGAAATTCAGCGGTTCTCTGTGGATGCCTGTAACCAATTCGGGTGGGAGATTCCGTTTACCCAGGTTACCCTTCACCAGGCTTCAAACACAAATTAGGGCTCAGATGTAAATAATTCCAGGGCGGCGTTTTGTCGCATCTGGACCTGCGGTACAATCGCCAGGGCCGGAGCAGGGTGTCTGTCCTGGTATTATTCCCAGGTTTTACCTGGCATTTTCCCGGTGTTCTTTTGGTCTTATCTGTTGTTGACCTTTTCCCTGATAAGCTGAATAATCAACACTTGCGAATGGGCTGTCTTGAAAAAGGTTCTTCTCATCACTGGGCCATGTCCATGGAAACATGGAGTTTATTTCCGTTACAACCTTTTTAAATGAGGTGATCTAAAATGGGAGTTAAAAAGACCACGAAGAAAAGTGGCAGGAAAAGGATTGAATTTACCTTCCACGCCCCTGGGGCGACTGAAGTCATGATTTTTGGGGATTTCAACAAGTGGAACGGCAAAAAACATCGCATGAAAAAAGGAAGCCTCGGGGTCTGGAAAAAAACCCTGGTGCTTGCCCCTGGAACCTATGAGTATAAGTACCGTGTTGACGGAAAATGGCAGGAGGACCCCACAACCCTTCATAGCAGGCTGAACCCCTTTGGCACCTATAATAACTTATTGACAGTGAAATAGACCCAATGATACTGGAAGCACCTGTAAATGCAACCCCCGGGATTGTCATGGGGGCTATATATGAAAGAGGCTGATCATCAATACCGCGTTCTCATCATTGACGATGAACCCATGATTCTGGATATATTAGAACTTTACCTCTCTTTGGGAGAATACAAATACAGGGTAACGACTGCCGAAAATGGTATCGAAGGCTTAAAAAACATTGCCTCTGATTCCTATGACCTGATCATAACAGACCTATCCATGCCCGGGCTTACGGGCACTCAGATTGTCGAACATGTTAAAAAAGGAAGTCACAGCCATACCCCGGTACTTGGAATATCAGGAATGCCATGGCTTTTTAAGGACAGCCCCTTTGATGCTGTGCTTTGCAAACCCTTTACCATGGAAATTTTCTTGAAAGCTGTCGCCGAACTCACTGAACCCAATTATTTTGCTGGTGAAACCCGGCAACAGACATCCCCTAGGGTGTGAATTACAATCAACGTCACCCCAGGGCTTTCTTGATGGCCCTGGCGATTTTCTTAGACGCACGCTACACGGCGATCATATCGTTTTTATTAATATTCCAGATGTTTTCTTTGTTGTTTTTTGGGAATCACCAGGCGTGTCCCCGTGAGATGGGTTTGAACTGTTAAAAATCAAGGGGAAATCAACAACTTTCTTGACATCCGGTGGAAAAAAGTTTCTATTGTATCGTTTTAAGGTAAATTTTGTAAGTCAACCCAAAAATGAATGAAAGGAAATGAACCATGCTAAAGAGAAACTTGATTTTGCTTGTGGCTGCCGTAAGTTTGATCGTGGCCGGTACCACGACCGCCTTTGCCGGTAAAAAGATCGTTAATGGAATTGATGCAAACTTTCCGCCCTTTGCCTATATTGACAAGACCGGAAAGCCTGCGGGGTTTGATGTTGAAGCCATGGAATGGATTGCAAAGGACCTGGGGCTTGAGGTTGAGCATATGCCCATTGACTGGGACGGGATCATCACCAGCCTTTTAACCAAAAAGATCGATATTATCGCTTCAGGTATGAGTATCACCCCGGACCGGTCTGAGAAAGTCACCTTCACCATCCCTTACTGGAAGATAAATCAGGTCATGGTGGTCAAGAAGGATTCGACCCTCACCATGAACGACCTCATGAAGGGTGGTAAAAAAATCGGTGTTCAGCAGGGAACCACTGAGGCAAAATGGCTTAAGGCCGAGTCCGAGCCAAGGGCCTGGAATTTCAAACTTGGCTACTACAGCTCCTCTCCCCTTGCCGTGGAAGATGTTTTGAACGGCAGGATCGCAGCTGCTGCCATGGACGATGCACCTGCCCATGATGCTGTTTCCAAGAAGGATGTCAAGATCCTCGGAAACTTTGGCATGGAAGCCGAAGACTTTGGTTATGCAGTGAGAAAGGATGAAACAGAACTCCTTGAAAAAATCAATGCAAGCCTTAAAAAACTCATGGCAACACCCTACTGGGATGAGCTTGCCGTAAAGTATAACCTGAAATAAATGAAAAAGGCGGGGGTGCCGTGGGTGTCCCCGCCTTTTTTGTGTCTGGTCTGATCCATGCTTGAAAGTCTTATTGTCATAAAAGATGCACTCCCTTTTTTAATCAGGGGATCACTTACCACAGGAGCCATTGTCTTGGGTGCCATGTTTATAGGGCTTGTTCTGGGGCTTACAATGGCCTGCGGCATGGTCTATGGCCGTAAATGGGTTCGTCGAGTGGTGGGGTTTTACGTCTGGTTTTTCCAGGGCGTGCCCGTGCTGGTCCTTTTGTTCCTCTTTTATTTTGGCCTGTTTAATTTCATGGGTCTTACCTTTCCGGCCGTTGTTGCCGTTACCCTTGTCCTTGGCATGACCACGGCCGCTTACCAGGCAAACATCTTCAGGGGGGCGATGCTTTCGATTCCCAGCGGTCAGTTCAAGGCAGCCAATGCCCTTGGTATGAGCAATGTCCAGGCCATTGTGTACATTGTGCTGCCCCAGGTGCTTCGCATCTCCATTCCAGCCTGGTCCAACGAGTTTTCCATCATCCTCAAGGATTCGGCCCTGGCTTTTGTCATCGGCGCACCTGAAATTATGGCCAGGACCCAGTTTGTCGCTTCAAGAACCTACCAGCATCTTCCCCTGTACATCACGGCAGGTCTTCTTTATTTCGTCCTGACCTGGTCCGGCGTAAAGGGGTTGAGGGCACTGGAAAACAAGGTCCGGATTCCGGGCTATTCGCACCAGGGAAATTAACAATGACTCCTTCTGAATCCATCCTGAACGTTGAAAACCTCACCAAATCCTTTGGGGAGACCCAGATTCTCAAGGGGATTGATATGTCAATCTCCAAGGGAGCCATCAAGATCCTCATCGGCCCGTCAGGAGGCGGTAAAAGCACCCTTTTACAATGCCTTAACTGCCTTGTCACCCCAGATACAGGAACCATCCGGTTTAACGGTGAGTTGGTGGATATTCATAAGAAAAAAGAGCTTTACGCCTTTCGCCAGAAGATGGGTATGATCTTCCAGGATTTTAATCTTTTTGATCATCTGCCTGCGGTTGACAACATCATCATTGCCCTCTGCAAGGTCAAGCGAATGAAAAAGGCGGCCGCCCTGAAGCGGGCCATGGTCGAGCTTGACCAGGTGGGGCTGGCAGATAAAGCCCACCTCTACCCTGCTGAACTTTCCGGTGGCCAGAAACAGCGGGTGGCCATTGCAAGGGCACTTGCCATGGATCCCAGGGTGCTGCTTCTGGACGAGCCTACATCTGCCCTTGATCCTGAACTTGTGGGGGAGGTGGTGGCGGTGATACGCGCCCTTGCCCAGAAGGGAATGACCATGATCATGGCGACCCATCAGATCAGCCTTATCCGCAACCTTGCCGATGAGATCCTTTTCATGAAAGACGGTGTTATCGTGGAGCAGGGAACTCCGGATGAACTTTTGGGAACAGAGTGTTCAAGCTTTAGCCAGGGATTCTGTGACCGGCTCAATGAACTTGCCGGGGAGGACAGTTGATCGTGGCGGATGTGACTTTTTTCCAGGAACTTTTCACCGGCCTGAACAGAGGCCTTGGCATGAGTCTGCTGCTCATCGTTCCCTCTGCCCTGGGTGGTGTTGTCATCGGTATTACCGCCGGGGCCATAAGGGCCTTTGGCAGCAAAACATCTGCAAGGATCGGGGACGGGTATGCCGCCCTTTTCCGGGGAACTCCCCTGGTTGTTCAGCTATTCGTGCTCTATTTCGGGCTTCCCAACATTGGCATCTATTTTTCCCCCTACTGGGCCGCTGTCACCGGCTTTATCCTGTGCAGTGGTGCCTACCAGTCTGAATATGTGAGGGGTGCCCTTTTGTCCATCCGGAAGAATCAGTACCTTGCCGCCGAGGCCCTTGGTTTTACAAGGATTCAGACCCTTGTCTGGGTCATCATTCCCCAGGCCATGCGCCGGGCACTTCCCGGTTGTGGCAACGAGATCGTCTACCTGATCAAGTACTCGTCCCTTGCCTATGTGGTCACCTTCATGGAGCTGACCGGGGAGGGCAAGACCATAGCGACCGAATATTTCCGATTCACAGAGGTGTTTCTTGTGATCGGGTGCTATTACCTCGTGCTGGTATCCCTGGCAAAGATCATCCTCAGGAAGGCTGAACAGGCCCTCCATGTGCCGGGTTTTGGATAACCGGCACGGCCGGAGCGAGGTATTTGCTCTCGGCCACAACGAAGCATGAAACTCGACAGTAGTAGGCAGGCGGGAACGGGTGTTGCCCTGAACGGATTAAATGGCAACGGTGGACACGAGGTCCAAGGAGTTGCCATTTTCCTCGGAGCAGGCCATGGACGGCCTGCGAGAATGAGAGAAGGGTAACACCCGTTTCCGCCTGCCGGTCGAAACTATTTTCATATAACGGCCATGTCGGCCTGCCGACACAACGAAGCATGAAACACGATAATACCGGGCAGGCGATAGTACCATTCCGCCCTCTTTGGTTACCCTGACCGGAACGGTAAACGTCGGGGGAATTTCTGCCCTTCCAGACTAAAGCGCAGGAACTGCGGGCTAAAGTCCTCAAACAGCCTGCGCTTCTTAACGCCTGGAAGGGCAAAAATCCTAACCCCTTTGGTTTACAATGTTCCAGTCAGGGAAACCAAAGAGGGCTCTAAAGTCGAGACTTTCACAATGATGTTTCGACAAGAGTTTCTTATAAACCGGCACGGCCGGAGCGAGGTATGGCTCCGGCCTCAACGAATTTTGAAACACCTTCATTGACAATGCTTTGGCGAGTGTTTCATATAAAAAAAATGGGCATGGCCGGAGCAGGTCATGGGAGTTATTGCTCTGTGCCCATGCGATGCTGGCCCGAGTAGACATAAAGCCCCTCATCCCGAACCGATGCCAGGGTCATTCCCAGCTGGTTTGCCAGGTCAAGGGCCAGGGCCGTTGGCCGTGACATGCTGATGACGATCTCAATGCCGGCCCGGGCGGATTTCTGGATCATCTCATAGCTTGACCGGGACGAGAGAACCGCAACCCTTGCCTCTGACAATCGTTGTTCAAGAAAAAGTTTGCCAATGGCCTTGTCAAGGGCGTTGTGCCTGCCTGCATCTTCGGCCGTGGCGATCTGTTCAAGCCGATTGTTGAGAACGGCCACACCATGGGAGGAAAAGCATCTTCTCCTCAGCTGCTGGATGGTCTTTAACTGGGATGCGGCCGCCATTGCCTCGGCAAAGGAGATCTTCATGGTTGACGGTACCGGCGTCAGTAATTTCCCCAGATCGTCAATTATTTCCCGCCCGCAGATGCCGCAGCTTGTCTGACTCACGCGGCTTTTATTCCCAAGAATGGCGTTGACCTGTTCGTATCGTGCCTGGGTGAGCATGATTGCCGCAACATTGGAATTTTCACCGTCACAAAGGGCAATGTCTCTAATATCTCCGGGATGGTCCACGATGCCTTCAGCAAGGCAGAATCCTGCGGCATGGGCCCGCTCATCCCCCGGGGTTCGCATGACCGTGGCGTAGGTTTTTCCCTGGATGTTGATGGCCAGGGGTTCTTCCTGGATGAGTTCCAGATCAATGGGCTTGATGCCGCCTGGAAGGTAATACCGGGCAACGATGGGTGTCAGCATTCGGTGAAGCGCGTCTTTCTTGTCCATTTCTCTCCAATTTCTGATTTGTGTCCTAGCTCAACCAGTGGCAATTGTAACTGACATGTTGAAAAAAGGACATGAAAATCCATATCATTTACCGGAATGATTCTGGGGCTTGAAAATATACTGTGGATTCATTAAATGAAAAAAAATTTCTATCTGGATTTGCATTCAAGCTAACGGTGTGTTAGTGGAATTAAAGGTATGATTCGCTGCCGGTTCTACTGTATTTCACAAGCGTGTAGTCCTGACCCCAAAAATGGAGGCGATATGGAAAATGTGTGGATGAGTTCCTATGGTGAAGGCGTTCCAGGGAATCTTGATTATGAATCGATCACCATGCCCGATATGCTGAAGCGAAACGCAACCAACCTTCCCAAGGGAAGAATTATTGAGTTTGCAGGCACCCGAATAACTTTCAAGGCGTTTGACGAAGAAGTAAACCAGGTGGCCAACGGCTTTATCGCCCTTGGGGTGGGAAAGGGAGACCGGGTGGCCCTGCTGCTGCCAAACATTCCCCAGATCGCCATTGCAACCTATGCAGCATGGAGGATAGGAGCGGTGGTTGTCATGAACAACCCTCTTTACAAGGATGCCGAACTCATTCACCAGTTCAATGATTCAGGAGCTACCCTGCTTGTTGCCCTTGATCTGCTTGTGCCGAGGATGCTGGCCCTAAAGGAGAAAACCGGGCTGAAAAGCATCATCGTGGCCCACACCCGGACCTACATCGGCTTTCCCAAAAAGCAGTTTTTCAAGCTCATGGCAAGTGACCAGCACATGGATTTTCCTCCCCAGCCTGACCTCATTGAATGGTCTACGCTGCTCAAGAGTTACTCCAAGAAATCGCCGTTTACCCAGGTTAACGGCCAGGATATTGCGTCCATCCAATACACTGTGGGTACGACAGGGCGGGCAAAGGGGCTGGTGCTGAGCCATGACAACCTTTCCAAAAACTGCCAGCAGGGCATTGCCTGGTTGACCCTGATAAAGACCCAGAAAACGGTTGTTCTTGGCTCTTTGCCGATTTTCCACTCGTTTGGACTGTTTGTGCTGAACCTGTGCGTGCGGATGGGGGTGGAAATGGTGATGCTGCCCCTGGCAACAACCGAGGAGGTCATCAAGGCCATTCCAAGGAATGGTGTAACCCTTTTTCCGGCGGGTGCCACCCTGTTCATGGATATTCTGAACCACCCCCGGTTGAAGCAATATGACCTGTCGTCCCTTGAACTGTGCATTTCAGGGGCGGCTCCCTGTCCCCTTGATGTGCTGGGCCGGTTTGAACAGCTCACCGGTGCCCCCATCCTCGAGGGGTATGGACTTTCCGAGGCAAGCCCCGTGGTTGCCATGAACCCCCTGAACGGGAAGAACAAGCCCGGTACCGTGGGACTGCCCTATCCAGACACCGTGGTGAAGATTACCGATGTTGAGGATCCGGACCGGGAGATGGGCATTGGTGAATTAGGGGAATTGACAGTCAAGGGCCCCCAGGTGGCACTGGGATACCATAACCTTGACGAGGAGACTGTCCGGACCTTTAGAAAAGGATGGCTTCACACCGGGGACGTTGCCACCATGGATGAGGAGGGTTACATCACCATTGTGGACCGGATCAAGAATCGCATCGTAACCGGTGGCCAGACGGTTTATCCAAGGGAGATCGATGAGGTGCTTTTTTCCCATCCCAAGATCGTGGAAGCCTGTGTCAAGGGCGTACCTGATTCTACCCTCGGAGAGGTGGTCAAGGCTTTTGTGGTCATAAAACCTGGCGAGGTCCTTGATGAAGCGGACCTTCATACCCATTGCAAAAATCACCTTGCCCCCCACAAGGTCCCGACGATTTTTGAGTACATGGACGAACTGCCCAAAAGTTCTGTGGGTAAAATACTGAGAAAGAGACTTTAAATGTTATCCGGGGCATTGATGCCCATGCAAGAATCAATGCCCCGGTAATACCGGCAACTTTTAGGTGTTAGATTCCATACTCCTTGCCATAGGTGTCAATGACAAAGTCGATGTCCTTGTCTCCCCGGCCTGACAGGTTGACAAGGATGGTCTTGCCTTTACCCTCGTCTCTGGCGAGTTTTATGGCATGGGCAACGGCATGGGCGCTCTCAATGGCCGGAATGATTCCGTCGCTCCTTTAAAGGGAGAAAAAGGCATTAATGGCCTCCTTGTTGTTGGCCGTCACGTAGTTGACCCTGCCAAGATCCTTGAGCAGCGAATGTTGGGGCCCCACGCCTGGATAGTCCAACCCGCTTGCAACGGAATAGACCGGAAGGGGATCGCCGGCTTTATCCTGTAGCAGGTAGGAATGGAAGCCATGGAGGGTGCCGGGCTTGCCCAGGCTAAGGGTTCACTCAAAAATAAATTACCAATTTTGGGGGTCAAGTCGCCTGCCCTGCAAGGCGTGAAAATACAGGCATATCAGGAATACGCCGAATTTTCACAACGCGTCAGGGCTGGATGAATTGGCCTCCAAAATGTAAAGTTATTTTTGAGTGGGCCCTAAGGGTTGCCGCATGTTCACCCACTTTGAAGCCGATGCCTGCAGGTTCTACCCCGTATCTGTTGACGTGGGTTTTTTCAAGAAAGGCGGAAAACAGACCAATGGCATTGGACCCGCCCCCCACACAGGCAACCAGGTTGTCGTGGTCCCTGCCGGTCATTTCACGGAATTGCTGTTCCGCCTCAATACCCACGATTTTCTTAAAATCCCTGACCATCATGGGAAAGGGATGGGGTCCAACCACCGAGCCAATGGCAGGCTATTTCTGTTTCTATATGTAGAATCAAATACCGGATGAAATTTTAAAAACCAACCTTTTTATTTGTTCACGAATTTTTCACATAAATTTCACCCGGGTTTCACCCGCCCTGATTTAAATTGATCATGGACCTTGAATGGCGGTATGGATGCATCTCTGGTGAAAACAGGAGAAAGTACTGAAAAAAGAGGGGATAGATGCTATATCTGATACTGGGGCGTGGCGTGGAAAGGGTGGTTTTAACAGGGACGCATCCAGAGCGTCTTATGGGAAATAATATACAGGAAATGGGACGGTTATGGAAAAAATAAGGGTACTGATTGTCGAGGACAACCAGGATATTGTGGAGAATATGGCCGATTTCCTCGAAACAAAAGGTTTTGTGCTGGATTTTGCTATGGATGGCATCGGGGGCCTTCACCTTGCCATCACCAATCCATATGACGTGATCGTTCTTGACATCATGCTGCCGGGCATGGATGGCATTACCCTTTGCCGGAAATTGAGGCAGGATGCTAAAAATATGACCCCTGTTCTGATGCTCACGGCCCGGGATACCCTGGAGGACAAGCTTGTTGGTTTTGACTCAGGGGCTGACGATTATCTGGTCAAGCCCTTTGCCCTTCAGGAACTTGCGGCAAGAATCCAGGCCCTGTCTGGACGGAGAAATCGGGGAACAAGGACCCTCCAGGTGGCCGATCTGGTCATGGACGTGGGAACCCTGGAGGTTCGCCGGGGCGAAACCCTGCTTGAACTCAACAACACCTGTACGTCCATACTCAAGATTCTTATGGAGGCATCCCCGGAAGTTGTGACACGCAGCCGCCTGGAGCATGAACTCTGGGGGGACGATCCGCCGGACAGTGATGCGCTTCGCAGTCATATGTATACCCTCAGAAAAAAAATAGACAAACCCTTTGATGCCGCCCTTGTGGAAACGATTCATGGAAAGGGGTTCCGGCTGAAGGAGTATTCATGAGCATCGGCCAGAAAAATTTTGGACACGGTCCACAGGCCAGGGTGCGGACGGATGGGGTTTCCATGAATTTCCTCGGCAGCATTCGTTTCAGGATCATTGCCACCATCCTGCTGTTTGGGTTTGTACTGATTCTGCTTAACTCCAGCATCACCTTTTTTTTCATGGGCAAGGGCATGACCGGGCTTGTTAAAAACCTGCTTGCCACGGAAGTCGAATATTTTGAGTACCGCTATGGCCAGGACAGAACCACCCCCCTTCCCCATTCGAAATATATCCGGGTTTTCAGGGGGATCAATCAGGTGCCGGAACGTTTCAGAAATCAGGTCAAGGCCTTGTCCCTGGGCATCCACAGCATTCGCAGGGAACACCCCATTCACATTGCAGTGATGGCGTTTCCCGACACAAAAGATCGGTTTTACCTGTTTTTCCACGGCCGGCAGTTCATGGAGGAAAACAACATCATAAGGCCCGGCCAGGTCATTCTGATTTCCATCGCTGTTCTGCTTGTTCCCGGCATTCTCCTGGGAATGTTCACCTCGAGGGCCGTCCTTGCCCCCATGGGGCGGCTCATGGAAAAAATTCGGGCCTTGAAACCCGAGAATTTACCTGCTTTTTTTTCGGATAAAACTGAGACCAACGAGATTGGTGTCCTCACCACCACCCTGGAACAGACCATGTCAAGGATTCGGGAGTTCATCGACCGGGAAAAAGAGTTCACAAGGGATGCAAGCCATGAGCTTCGAACCCCCCTGACCATTGTCAAAGGGGCGGTTGAGATTATTGAAAGCCAGCCTGAAGCTGAAACCAACGGCCTGATAAAACGTCCCCTTGCCAGGATAAAACGGTCTGTTTCGGAAATGGAGCAGACCATAGAAACTTTTTTGTGGCTTGCAAGGGAGGATGTGGATTCCAAGGGTCGATGCCGGGCAGGTGAGGTGGTGGACCGTGTTGTTGAGGGCAGCCGGCACCTGCTCCACGGTAAAGCCGTGAAAATCGAAGTCAGGGTTGATCCTCAGGTGGAGATCGCGGTTAAGGCGGAGATTCTTCATATTGTTATGGGAAATCTGCTTAAAAATGCCCTGGATTATACCCGGGAAGGTAAGGTGATCCTTATTGTTGAACCGGATTTCCTTGAGGTGTCAGACACGGGCATGGGCATTGACCAGGGTCGGATTCAAGCGGTCACCAACGCCCATGTAAAGGGGGCGACAAGCTCGGGGTTTGGCCTGGGACTTAACATTGTCAAACGCCTGTGCACCCGGTTTGGCTGGGACATGGATATTGCCAGCCAACCGGGCAAGGGCACCCGGGTCAGGATTCTGTACCGAACTGCCATGGCAGACAGGGCGCTGCATGGGTAAACTGCCCGCAACCTGTCTGGGGTGCAGTTGTTCTGGCGAAAATATTTTCAGTGTTCATTGCCGGCATAAATCCACATGGGTTCTGTCCTGCCTGCCCGTTCAAATCCCAGAGTCCTGTAGAACCCGATGGCATTGCCGTCTGCGGTCAGCATTTGCTGATGAAACGACCTGTAGCGTTTTTGCAGGGCTTCCATCATGGCCCGTCCAACGCCTTTTCCCTTGTGATCTGGATGGACCAGCATGTGGGGATAATAAACCACCAGGCTACCGTCGGATATGGCATTGCCAAGGCCAATCAATTTTCCTGAAAGCCTTGCAGTAACCAGGGTGTCCGAATTCCTGAGTGCCGGGAGGAGCTGGTCTGGTTTTTCTGCCGAAGACCAGCTGTTTAATCTGTATAGTTCAATCACTTCCTCTGTTTCAATCGTGTCTGCCAGTCGTATTTCCATGGTTTAACAATCCTTTTGTCTGTTCTGTCTGCTTCCGCCATCGATGATGGTATGGTTTGTCTGATATTAAAGAGAATAAACTTCTTATTTTTATGTGTCAATATAAATTATATTCTGTTTATTTAATTTTTATGAGTATGTTGTTCTGTATGATCCCGTAATCCATTCCCAAATAGCCGAAACGATGATCAGGCTCAAATGATCGTAAACGACCTTTGTGTTGTTCGGCATATGTTTTATATAACATATCGAATTTATTATGTTTTTATTGACATCGACGTAAAATTGATGTCAATTTAGACGAACAACACAATGTTATCTGCAAACGGGGTGATCACAGGGCAGATAGTGTGATCTGTCTCCAATTTTAATATTTTGGATATTAAGGAGGGTGTAAAGAATGAAATTTACACGTCGTCGTTTTTTAAAACTTGCCGGAATGGGGGCTGCAATACTCCCCCTTGGCCAGTTGGGAATAAACCTTGGACCGGTCCAGGCCTTTGCCGCCGGCATGAAAATTGACGGAGCAAAGGAGGTCGTTTCCATCTGTCCGTTCTGTGCGGTTACCTGTCATTATATCGCCCATGTCAAAGACGGCCAGATCGTCAGCACTGAGGGTGATCCTGACTATCCCGTCAGCGAGGGTGCCCTCTGTGCCAAGGGTGCGGCCCAGCTTTCCATGATTAACAGTCCCCATCGTTTGCTAAAGCCCCTTTACAGGGCCCCATTTTCAGACCGTTGGGAGGAAAAAAGCTGGGACTGGACCCTTGACCGCCTGGCCAGAAAAATCAAAGAGACCCGTGACAGCGATTTCAAGCGCGTCAATGCCAGGGGAGAGCAGGTCAACCGTGTGGAATCCATCTTTCACCTGGGCTGTTCGATCATGGACAATGAAGAGTGTGCCGTTGTGCACCAGGCAGCAAGGGGGCTTGGGCTGGTCCATTTCGACCACCAGGCGCGTATCTGACACAGCGCAACAGTTGCGGCTCTGGCAGAGTCGTTTGGACGTGGCGCAATGACCAACCACTGGATTGATCTTAAAAATTCAGACTGCATTTTTATCATGGGCAGCAATGCAGCCGAGCACCATCCAGTCAGCTTTAAATGGATTTTACGTGCTAAAGACAATGGCGCAAAAATCATGCATGTGGATCCGAAATTTTCCAGAACTTCCGCCAGGAGTGATTTCCATGTCCCCTTAAGGTCCGGTACTGACCTTGCCTTCCTGGGTGGGCTGATTAATCATATCCTTGAAAATAAAAAATATTTTGCAGAGTATGTCACCGAATATACCAATGCCGCTTTTATTGTAAATGCCGGCTTTGAGTTCAAAAATGGAATGTTCTCAGGCTATAGTGCCGGTGACAGAAAATATGACAAGGGTACATGGTCGTTCCAGAAAGATGAAAACGGCGTCCCCCTGCGGGACAAAACACTCCAGGATAAAAATTGTGTGTTTCAGCTGATGAAGCATCACTACTCCAGGTACAATTTAAAGGACGTTTCAAAGATCACCGGTGTTTCAAAGGAAAACCTGCTCAAGGTATGGGAAACCTTTGCTGAAACCGGAAAAAAGGACAAGGCCGGTGCCATCTGTTATGCACTGGGATGGACCCAGCACACGGTGGGTGTTCAGAATATACGTGCCAGCGCGCTGATCCAGCTTCTTCTGGGTAACATTGGTGTGGCCGGCGGCGGTATTGAGGCCCTGCGTGGTGAACCCAACGTTCAGGGCTCAACGGACCATTGTATCCTCTGGCATATCATTCCCGGATACCTGCCCATGCCCCAGGCACAGTGGAACACATTGGCGGACTATAACGAGGCCTGCACGCCGGTCAGCAATGACCCCCAGAGTGCCAACTGGTGGCAGCACAAGCCTGCCTATATGGCAAGCCTGCTCAAGGGGTGGTTTGGAGAAAAAGGAACCCAGGAAAACGGATTCGGTTACAACTGGCTTCCCAAGGTCGATGCCGGTGTTGACTACTCGTATCTGTATATTTTTGATCATATGTATAACAGTAAGATTAAGGGCGGATTCATCTGGGGAACCAATCCTGCCCAGAGTGTTCCAAATTCCAACAAGGTCAGAAAAGCCATGGACAATCTGGACTGGGCCTGTTTTGCGGAAGTCCACCACACCGAGTCAACGGATTTCTGGCACAGGCCAGGGGTGGACCCAGGCAGCATAAAAACGGAATGTTTTCTACTGCCTTCGGCCAACCGTGCGGAAAAAGAAGGGTCCATCACCAACAGCGGCCGGTGGCAGCTGTGGCATTACCAGGCAATCAAACCCCAGGGAGAATGTCTGGCCCTGGGTGACATGTGCGTAAAGATCACAAACGCCGTCAGGCAGTTGTACCGCAGTGAAGGCGGTGTCTATCCGGAACCCCTTCTGAATCTGGATTTTCCCGCCTATTACGATCCTGAAAAAATTGCCCAGAAGTGTAATGGGTGGTTCACCAGGGACACAGAAATCAAAGGCAAGCTGTACAAGAAAGGGCAGCAGGTCCCCAGCTTTACCGCCCTCAAGGACGATGGTTCCACAGTCTCTCTGAACTGGCTGTACGCCGGCGGCTACACAGAGGAAGAGCCCGGCAGAAAATACAACAAATCCAAACGTCGGGATTTTTCTCAAACGCCGGAACAGGCAGCCATCGGGCTGTATCCCAACTATTCCTGGTGTTGGCCGGTGAACCGTAGAATCCTCTACAACCGTGCATCCGTGGACCTGAACGGGCAACCCTGGGCTCCCCACAAGCCGGTTATTCGCTGGGATGGCGCCAAATGGATCGGTGACGTTCCCGACGGCGGCTGGCCACCCCTTGCATCGGGAAAGGGCCGGTATCCGTTTATCATGCACACTGAAGGCCACGGCCAGCTGTTTGGCCCGGGGCGTAAAGAAGGGCCATTCCCCGAGCACTATGAGCCCATTGAAACACCGGTGAAAAAACATCCGTTCTCCGATCAGCTGAGCAACCCCTGTGCAGTAATCTTCCATGGTGAGATGGATAAACTGGCAGAACCCGCAGACAAACGTTTCCCCATTGTCTTGACCACCTACAGTATGACCGAGCACTGGTGTGGCGGTGGTGAAACAAGGAATTCTCCCCCCCTGCTTGAGGCAGAACCCCAGCTCTATGTGGAGATGAGCCCTGAACTTGCCAGGGAAAAGGGTATCCAGAACGGTGAACCCGTTGTGGTTGAAAACCTCAGGGGACGGGTTGAGGCCATTGCCATGGTCACCATCCGCATGCGGCCGTTCACCATCCAGGGTAAAACAGTTCATGAGGTGGGCATGCCGTTCTGTTTCGGCTGGACCACCAAGGGATGTGGTGATTCCACCAACCGGCTGACGCCGTCTGTGGGCGATCCCAATACCACCATTCCTGAATTTAAAGCCTGTCTTGTCAATGTCAGAAAGGCCGATAAATTAAAGGAACTGGATGCCTAGTACCGTCTGGGATATTTTTTCAGTACAGGTGGCTGCTTGTACTTTAATCAAACAGCTGCCTGCCCAAAACAAGGAGCAAAGAAATGCCTAACGCTTTTTTTATAGATGTATCACGATGCACCGCATGCCGCGGATGTCAAGTTGCCTGTAAAGAGTGGCACGGACTTCCGGCTGTCCGGACCCGGCAGCAGGGAACCCATCAAAACCCCCCGGATTTAAACCCTTTCAACTATAAGGTCGTTCGTTTTAACGAACATCTCCATGGAAATGACCGTGGGCATATTGTGTGGAATTTTTTTCCAGATCAGTGCCGTCACTGCGAAGAACCTCCCTGCAAATATATTGCAGACGATTACCAGGAAGGTGCTATCGTCAAGGACCCGGTAACCGGCGCGGTTATCTATACCGAGCTGACCCGTAAGCTTTCCCAGGAGGCTTTTGAAGAAATTCGGGATTCGTGTCCTTACAACATCCCCCGCCGAAATCCTGAAACGGGAGCCATCGTCAAGTGCGACATGTGCAATGACAGGGTTCGCAACGGGCTTGTTCCCATGTGTGTGGCAACCTGTCCCACGGGAACCATGAATTTCGGTTCCAGGGAAGAGATGATCAAGCTTGCCCATGAACGGCTCGATATCGTTAAAAAAGAATTTCCAAAGGCTCAGCTTGTGGATGAGGACTTGGTCAATGTTATTTACCTGATTACCGATGCGCCTGAATTTTATGCAGATAATGTCGTTGCCGACGCAAAACAGATGCCGGATCCTTTGACCCGGAAAGAATTCTTTGCTAAGCTGGCCCAACCCATGAGGGCTTTAAAGCTGAAAGTATGATGACCCAGGGTCCCCAGACAAAATAAATCCGGTATTTGCCCCTGTGCAATCTTATGGAGAGATTACCGCTCTGGGACTTACATTTATAAGAAAGCCGCTCCACATTTGTGGAGCGGCTTTTTCTGCCAAAGGAATTCAAATATGACCAATGAACGTATCCGCCATGACAAATCATCCCGGGGGATAAAAAAAGCCCTGGAGACCATGGCCGGCAACCGACCGGAACTTGAAATTCTGGTTGACGCCTTTGGCCCCCTGCTCATTGCCAAGGCTGCCTTTAAGGAAGATCATCCCCTGCCCGAAACTTTAAAGGCTGATGATTTTCCCTTTGACCTGAACCGTTTCGCCCAGGGGGAGTCCCTGTTTACAACCATCGGATTAATGGACTTCCATGGGGATTTCAACGTTGCTGCAGAATGCCTTTTGCCACCCATGAAAACCGCATTCAAAGGCATTGAGCAGGACCTTGAACGAATTGAACAGGGCTTCTCAGCCGCAGCCCTGGACACCCGGGAATGTATCCAGGCCTTTGTGGATGATCAGCAGGCAGTCTTAAAAAAACAGGCAGGACAGACGGGTGCATCCTTTGAGGTGTTTAAATTTGTTATGGGGCAGCTTACCCGGCCGTTCATGGAGATGCAGGCCGAGGTGTTTGCCCCGCTGACCCAGGGCCTTCAATGGCTCCACGGCTATTGTCCCGTCTGTGGTTCTCCTGCCGCCATTGCAGGGCTTTCGGGTGAGGGGGGAAAGCGGTGGCTCCAGTGCTCCGTCTGTGACCATGAATGGCGTTTCAACCGTCACACCTGTCCCGGGTGCAATGACAACGACCACACCCGGCATGAATATTTTTTTGATCAGAACAGCCCGGTCAAGGCCGGGGAGCGTGTTGATGTCTGCCACAACTGCAACACCTACCTTCTGACCATTGATCTTCGCCAGCGGATTGACCCTGTGAACATGCAGGTGGCCTCACTGGGAATGGTTCCCCTGGACATCCTGGCCCGGGGCAAAGGATTTACTCCCCTGGCGTTAACCCCCTGGAATTCATTATAGCAGCCATGGCCGGAACAGTAATTTTTTGTTCCGGTCGTCACATGGCCTAGAACCACATGGATGAATTTGTAAAAATTATGAAAGCAACTATCCCGTTATCGGACATCTGATGTCCGATAATGGGAAATTCAAGGGGATTTAAAGACATCTGAAGTCCCTGTCCCCTGTTTTATTAATACCCCATAGCGCTATTGATTCCGGCCTGTGAGGTTTGCCATCAATCTGGAATATCCTGTGAATCGATTTAATACAGCGGCACTGATCATTCGAACCGCAATATAGATTAAAAGGAACGATGCAAAATAATGCACAGAGTTGCCCAGGAGCGGGAGGGTCACAGGCAATTCCAGGGGGGCATCGGCAAAGCGCATGTGCACCCAGGCAAGGGCAAAGGGCATGGGCCAGATGGAGACACAAAAAATGGCTGCACCCAGTGAAAAAGAATAGCCAAAGGCATCAAGGGCCTGGCTGTTAACCGCTTTATAACTCTCTTTGTCCCCCATTTTCAGGGCTTTTTCAGAAAGATTGTGATTTCGGTCCATTTTTTCCTGGAGTTTTCTGATGTATTCCCTGTTGAAATATTTTACCCCGATCGCAGAGATATCGCCAAGGATGAAACAGTACAGGGCCAGGACTATCGTGCCTAGAACATACCCGGCTGCCGGTGGGGACAGCCACCTGAAGGGGGCGATGAACCAGGGGTCAATCATAATGAGTAACGGTGTAAGTGAGTTCATGAAGAAAAGCTCCGGGTGTTTGGCCCGGAGCCCTTTATAGGCGCAAGGCCGATTAAATGTTAACCAAACATTCTATAGTTAAAGAAACCTCTTAAAACATAGTCCACACCGACATACAGTGCGAGCACGATGAACAGGCGTTTAAGCCAGAGGTCTGAAAAGTATTTGGATGTCCTGGGTCCGATAATTGAACCCACTGCGACACCGGCAAGTTCCAGCCCAATCAGGGCCCAGTCAAACTGGACACCCTTTGAGATCAGGGTAACAATGCTGGTGATCATACTGATGAGTACGGCCAGGGCAGAGGTCCCTGCAGCCAGATACATGGGCAGTTCTGCAACGCTGGTCAGGAAGGGAACCAGCAGAAAACCGCCACCCACACCAAGGAATGCAGCAATGGCGGAAATGACCACGCCGCCCACAAGGGGAATCAGGGGATTGAATTTGAACTCAACACTGTAAAAGGTAAAACAGACCTGGGTCAGTGAAAATTTTGTTATTTTGACGCCCAGTGACGATACATCAACTTTTTCACCGCTTTTTTGTTTTTGAACGGTTTCCTCAAAGGCCTGGGCGGCGGCCTTGGCATTTTTCTTACTGGCCTGTCCTTTGGAAGAGGTCTCATAGAGCAGATAAAGACCCAGTGCAAGGACAAACACCCCAAAATATCCCTGGTACTGGGAGAATGAGATCTTGCCGGCACTCAGGGAAACAGATCCCCAGGCACCCAGTATGGATCCGACACCCAGGGAAACCGCAAGGGGGACAACAAGGCGGCCCATTTTATAATAATTAAACGACGAAATAAGGGCCGAAAATCCCACCAGGTACTGGTTGGAACCACGAATCGAGTCGGTGATGGCCTTGTTCAGAGAAGGTGCCGTTTCCTTGAAGGACTTTGCGTACCCGCCGAGACCGAAGATACTCATATGCCCCACACCGGCCATGACTCCGCCAAAAGCGCCCACTGTAGAGAAAATCCAGCCCACCCAGATTGCCCATAAAAATGCCACAATCAGGTTGACCTGCGGGGCACCCGGGATACCCAGAAACCCGGCGGGCAGGCTGGTATCGACCTGGCCTTTGTCTGCACCAGTTGGTGCCGCCGCGATGGCATCCTGCAGTTTGCCTGCAAAAGCAGGTTCCATCCATAACCCAACAGACAGGGCCACCAACACCACAAAAAAAATAATCTTATTCTTTTTTGCCACAACACACCTCCAGAGTAATTGATAAGTCCATCATCATGCAAATCTCGTTTGTATTCAATCTCTGGAAGCTGCCTATAGCAAGACTTGTGCCAATGGCAAGAGGTGTGCGGTTAAAGACTTGAATCGGTCTTATCATGGCCGGAACAGAGGATGTCTGGTCATAATCAGGCATTTAGCTATTTTCCAAAGCTGCATCTGGGAAATTTACATTCCTTGCAGGAAAGACAGAAGGCCCCGTGACCCATGCGTGCAAGATCCCGGCGCGTAATGCTTTCTTGAGCCAGAATTCGTGGTAATACAAGGTCGAGGCTGGTGGTTTTGAAATAGAGGGCACAGGCTGGAACGCCGATCACCGGGATTTTTTCGATGCGGGCAAGAAGGGTCATGGCCCCCGGTAGAATCGGTGCACCATAGAGCATGTCGGTTGCGCCAGCATCCACAAGCCCCTGGCGGGTCACATCGTCCGGGTCAACGGAGAGCCCGGCTGTTGTGATCAACAGGTCAGCACCACCGTGAATCAGCTGGCCGATCCCTTCTGTTATTGCCTTTCTGTCGTCGGGTACAATAACCGATCCAGCCACCTTACACCCAAGGGCTTCAACTTTTGATTTAATAACCGAACCAAATCCGTCTTTAATAAGCCCCTGGAACACCTCGGTGCCGGTAATCAATATACCGACGTTTGCCCTACGCATGGGCAGCACTTCAAGGATGGGTTCGTCGCCCAGAACGGCCATGGCCTTCTGGAAGTTTGTTTTTGAAATATAAAGGGGAATGGCACGGGTTCCCCCCAGCTGGCGGCCCTTTGATACTACGCTGTAGCCTTTGCGGGTGGCACACATGACATCAGGGACCATATTAAATCCTTCCAGCAGATCCTCACGAATTTTGAGCAGGCCGTCCCTGGCAGCGGTAAAGGTGACCTTGCCCTCACTGGGCTTTTCCGTGAAGACAACCCCGGTGCCGGCCATGGCGTGGGCGAAGGCAAGGGCGGCATTGTCTTCGTGGACCCAGCGATCATCGAGTCCTTCAGGATTGTCCAGGTAAACGCGGCTTTTGCCCATGGTCTGCAGGCGGCAGACATCCCCCGGGGTGACCACCTGGCCTCGCTTAAAGGCTGCTCCCTTTTTCTCTCCGGGAATGATTCGGGTCATATCATGGAGAAGCACGGCTCCTTGAGATTCTTCAACGGGTATGGCGATCAGGTGGGGAGCGGGGGAAGCAGATTCCGGTTCATCGGAGATATAGGGTGTTTGCCCCTGGCATCCCCTGCAGATGGTGCCGTGGCGCATGGGAAAAGCCTCGCCGCATATGGGACAGTTAATGGTTTTTCCAAGCTCTCTTTTTTTTAAATACCGGGGATGGACCTGGACGGGTTCACTGGAAAAAAGATCTGACCCTGCAATCCTTATCTGCTCACGCAGCAGCGGGGTGTCCTGTTCGGCCTTGGGTTTGAGCTTGTAAAACCAGTTCATGATTTCCTGCCAGGGTTTTATTTTGGCAGGGTCCAGGAACACGCGGACCCCGGTGCCTTCAAATTTATCGTACAGGGTCAGGGCAAAACGTCCCAGGTTGACAACTTTCAACCAGGCATTGCCGGTGGTGCAGAGGGTGAGCATCTGAATGGCGTCGGGAAGGCAATAGGAGGTTTCACAGATGGCATCAAACAAGATTCCCCGGGGAAGCTGTTCAAGTGCAAGATCAACCATGCGCCCGCCAATGATCAGGCCGGGCGCGGGATATCCGTGGAAAGAGGTGATAAAGTCGAAGTACTCTTCATAGGTGTAAACATTTCCACTATGGTCCCTGCACCACCGGGGGGTATCAGAAGGTTTTTGGGTCTTCAGGTCTTCAGGTTTTGTTTTCATTTATTTTCCTTGATCGTAATGCCGTTTTTAAAAAGTATATCAGATTGAACCACTACATTTTTATGGAGTTTACGGAACTGTTCAACAAGTTCCAGGGCAAAGGGAACAAGCTGTGATCCCCCACCCGAGGCCCCGCCTTTGCTACGGACAAGCAACGGAGATCCCAGCCTTTCTTCCGTGGCTTTTATTCTGCCCCATACGGCCCGGTAGCTCATTTTTAACTCTTTGGCCGCAGCCTGCAGGGAACCCAGTCTGTGGACCGCTTCAAGGATTTTAAGTCGCCCCAGTCCAAAAACCACGGCGCCACCTTCATCTTCTATCCATATCTTGGACCGCATGAAGAGCTGTTTCCCTTTTACTTCTGGCATCTTGATTTTCCTGTGGGTTGTTCATAATTTGTCAAAAAAAATTATTTTGACTGCAAAACGCTTAAATCGTTGTGTCAATATTGACATCACGTGGTTTTGAAATAACCGATTGATTAAACAATGTCAATAAATTAACTAAATGGTGTTCATTCCATTGATTCAACGAAGAAGACGGTTGTTCCTGTGTTATCGGCTGATAATGACGCATCGGGATTTTTTCCCGTCCATTTTGATAAGTATGGGTGCCGACAACCTTACATGACGTAAATATTGGGTTTCACAGACAGCCTCGCATTCTTCAAGCCAGGTCCAGTCTATGAAATCTGGATTGGATTCCTGGGAATTCCTGGTAAGTTCATTCACGGTGATATAGGGAATTCCCAGGGATGTGATATTATGAAAAAAATGAGATCCTTGTGAGGGGTCTGCATTGAGTTGCTCGTTTCTTAGCTCAATGATAGCTCCAATACCGGAAATGGCATGCCATTTAACCGGTATGCCCAGCCACCGGTCAGATCCTCCCCAGCGTCCAGGACCAATGAGAAGGTAACGGCGATTTGCTTCAACCAGGCTGGCATTGATTCGACAGATCTCTTCAGCGATTTTAAGGGTTGCATCCACGGAAAAAGTCTGGGGTGTGACATAGACGATATCTGTGATGTCTTCTACAATTCCATTGCCAAGGGCTGCTGAAGAGTAACAGAAGGCAGCGTTGATATCCTGCTGGGAGATATGGGTTGTCTGCTGTTTCTCGTGGCCGGCCATGGACCGTATTTGCAGAAAGTGGAAATCGCTGGGTTGCTGTTGCCCTGGATAAAGATTGACGGAAAATTCAATTTCAACAGGTCCGCCAAATTCTTTGCCGCCAAGGTCAAGAAGATCGGCAAGCAGCGGGGCAAGTGGTGGGGAGTTGTATTTCAGGATACTGGCAAAGGTCAATAGTTTCGGACCCGAAGCACTCCAGGTGTCACGAATGCGGTTCTCATCCGGAATATAGGTGCTGGAGAGGACCTGCACCGGGTAGTCTTCCAGGGCTTCGTCCAGGTTGCGCTTTTCAAGATTTGAATACCGCCCAAAATTGAGTTCATCGGAGTAATCGTTTGTCTTCAACGCATAAAAGGTTGTCTGGGCATTCTTCAGGATATCGTCAACCAATGAAAACTGCGGCAGAATTTGCGGGTTGCCCGGAGAAAACCGCAAACATTTTTCACCGTCCACCACTGTCTTCCCAAGCCCCAGGGCAATGTGGGCAATGCCATCTTCGGATTTCATGCGGGAAAAAGGATAGTAATCAATGGATTGAGCGACTCCGGATACGGCAGGATAAAAATAGTCTCCATGCTGCTGACCTGCAAGGGCCTGGACAATGACCGCCATGGAATCATGAAACGGATGGCTGGAGGTGCTCCGGTGGAACGCCTTGGCATCATCGTAGTAGGTGGAGGCAAAGACAAGCTTGATGGCGTTGGCCAGATGGCAGATCCGCATGGACAGATCCGGATGATTGTTGGGAATCTTATAGGTTTTATAAAGACCTGCATAGGGCTGAAAATGGGCATCTTCCAATTGGCTGGATGAGCGTACCGCCAGGGGGACCTTGAACTGGGATAAAAATTTTTTGAGCTGCCGGATCAGCCATGAAGGCAGTTCTGCACGAAGAAAAACATTAACCACCTCTTCCACGGAATGCTTCTGACGTTCAAAATTTTCCAGGTTGTTTTGGGTAATAAACGCCTCAAAAACATCCGTACACAGGACCAGGGTCTTGGGAATCTGGATCCGGAATTTTGGATGGTTCTTATGGATGTCGCTCGCCTGTTCCAGAAGTCCTGACATGAAAGCCAGGCCCCGACCTTTGCCTCCCAGGGAACCTTGGCCGATTTTGACAAACTCTTTGACATCTGAATCAAAATAATTCTCGTTAAACGTCGACACCACACCCTTGTTCTTGAATTTTCTCAACTCGTGGATATTGGTTATGATAAACTTTCTAAGTTCATCCGGGCTGCTGAAATCATCGCTTTTGCAGGCTCTGAATTTCAGGGCAAGATCGATTTCTGACCGGGCCATGAGCCAGGATGAAAAATGATCCCGATCGGCATGGTAGACGAGGGATTCATCGGGAATGGTGGGCAGCTTTGATTCCAGTTGCATCAGGGTGGTTGCAATGTCTATGTTACGGCCATTGGGCATGCAGAAGACAAAATTACCGAATCCCAGATGGTTCAGGAAAAACAGACGGGTTGAATGGACTAGGTTGGGATGATTCTTGTCTAAAAACAGGGCTGGAATCTGGTCGGCTTTTTTACTGTTTTTTCTCTCTGAACTCATCAGGAGTAAGGGAATACCGCGGATCTGGCGGCGGATGTTGGAAAACAGTTTAATGCCGGCTTCTGGATCAAGACTGCCGTTTCTGGGAAAGCGTGTATCCGAGATGATGCACAGCAAAAAATCCTTGTAACGTTCATACAACGCCTGGGCCTGCTCGTAATTTTTTGCCAGGAGCAGTTTTGGCCTTGCACGCATGGTTAGAAGCTTCATGCTGTCATTGAGATCCGTTGCCAGAAGCGCCTGGGTCTGGGTAACAATCTCCTTGTAGATGATGGGCAGCATAAAAGAATAGAACTCGGGACAATCCTCCACCAGGATAACGACCCTCACATTGGCCAGACGAGTATCGTTGTCAACATTGATATGATCTTCAGCATTTTTGATGAGGGTGATCAGAAGGTCGGAATTGCCTGACCAGATGAAAATAGTATCTATGCCGTTGACGCACTGGGAATCATATCCCGCCGGAAGCGCCCTGATGCTTGGAGAAAGGAGAATGACCCTTAGATCAGGCTGAACAACCTTGATCTCCCGGCCCAGGGAAAAAATATCCGTTTCCTTCAGGTGGGGCACGATAAGAACCAGGTCAAACCGTTTTTCAGCCAGCAAATCAAGGGCTTCCCGGGCTGAGGAGGCCCCGGTGATTACCGGCGGATAGCGCAGGTTCAGTCCGCTGTATTCATTGATTATCTTGGATGCAAGACTGCCATCCTCTTCCATGTTGAAAATATTATAGGGGCTTGAAATCAGGAGAACTTCCTTGATCTCATACGTCATGATCTCCCGATAGATGTTGGAACGGGCATGATACTTACTGACCAGTTTTGTATTTTTTTCGTTCCTCGTCATGCAGTGCCTCAGTCAGAGAATTGAACCTCCATATGGATGTTGTCTTCACCATGTATCAAGCCATGTGCCCCATGTTTCCCCGGGCAATAATGTATGCAAAATTCACGAATGAACGTTTGACATGACTATCTGATATCAGCACTTTAGGCAACTCGACAATACTACAGGTATAATGCGGTAAAACCTTACGCGTTATCCATATCCTTTTATCCTTGATGGGTTGAAAATAGTTATAAGATACGGATGGTTATAATGGTTTTGAAATACCATATGCTGTGACCTGGAAATGGTTGAAAAAAACGCCCTGGTCCTTTATAGGCCCCAGCCGGGTAGCAAAAAAGCCATAACACTGTTAAATCAATGTCAGGGTAAAAACAGGTATTTTTCCGGTTACGTCCTTAAGGAGACTCCATGGACATCCATTTAGACCCATTTGTATTGGCAGCAGAGGATACGGATATTATCAATACTGCCCAGCGCGTTCACCTTGCCCCTGAAGTATTATACGAGGCCGTCATCGATTTATCGTCCCAGGGGCTTCTCACGGCCCGGTGTGTCAACATGGCTGCCTTCATTCTCCTGGAAGAGCTGGGCCTTCCCAATTATTTTTTTCAGAACATCGGGGTGGAATCCCTGAAACATCTGCTGGGATCCATTGCCAACAGTATCACGATTGAGGATGGAGAGGTCAGACTTTACGGCCGGGTGGCCCACGTGGATTTTGGCCTGAATCAGGCCAGTAATTTTCAAAGGCTCCGAATCGCCACCCGGGAGACCCGGGACGACATGGAAAAACTCTTGGAGGATCTTATCTCCGGCCATCGCAGGGAATACTATTACAGCCCGAAAAATAAGTATTATACTTACATTGTTCGGCCTGAAACCGTTCAGGATTTCTCCGGGGAGGACTTTAGCGGGTCCAGGTTTCTGTTTTCCCTGGCAGGGGATTATACTGCCACGCCAAAATCCACCCGCAAACGTTACGAAGCCTTTCTGGATGTTTGCCAAACAGCGGTTATCCCCCTGATTGAGGTCTTTAATCTTCCGGAAACAGGTGAAACCCGTCTGATGTTCAATAGCGATTTTGCCTGTCCCCAGCTGCCTGCCTTGAGAAAACTGATGAATGATCATGGTTTTGAATTGATTCGGGCCTATTGGGAGCCTTACCGGACTCAATCCACTGTTCCCTCGTCCATCTGTTCGCTCTATGTTCAAGGCGAATTGCCCAGGCGTAAGGAAACGGCGCTTCGGGCCGATCTTGGGGCTTTTCTCTGCCTTGGTGTCAACGGTATGGAAAAGCTGTACATCACGGGAAAGCTGACTTTTCAGGAAATGCTCTTTGCCAGCAATGCCGTAGGGTTCACCCATCTGTTTATTTTCAAGGAGCGCGATAACGCCACGGACAGGGAAATCATTGAAGGCCTTGCCACCATGGATCAAAAGGATGTCTTTGCATCACGTCTTCAGAGCTACAACAAATCCACCTACGGTTCAGACCTGATCCTGAAAATGGCAAAATCACATCCAGACCTGATCAAATTTCTTTACAATCTGTTTGAGCATCGTTTTAATCCGGCCCTTAAAACGCGGCTGAACCCTAATGCACTTGTGGAAAAGTACCAGGAGTTCAAAAAGCTGATCTCAACCCGGTTCATGGACTCAAGTCTTGGATACGATATTTTCAATTTCATGTTTAAAATGGTGGATTGCACCCTGAAAACTAATTTCTACAAGCAGGAGAAACGATCGTTTTCCTTCCGCTTTGACAACCGGATCCTTGACCCCATTGTTTTCAGTCAATTTGTTTACGGCATCTTTTATGTCAACGGACATTATGCCTGCGGTACCCATCTCCGGGCCGGTGACATTGCCCGGGGCGGGCTTCGACTGATCCGAGTCTCTGCTTCCAACCACGCCATTGAGCTGGATAATGCCGTGCTTCTCAACTACGCCCTTGGGCCCAAGACCCAACGTCTCAAACATAAAGACATCTGTGAAAGCGGCTCAAAAGGCGTTGTGGTGCCCCATTCCCTGTATGCAGACTACAGCGAAGATGCCATTTCCGATTATACCGAAGGCATCATGGACCTTGTGCTGGGCGATCCTTCCATCATCGATTATTTCGGAGAGCCGGAAATGATTTTTTTTGATCCGGATGAAGGCACAGCCCCCTTCATGGATGCGGTTTCATTCAGAGCCAGGGACAGGGGCTATAAACACTGGCGCACCATCACCACCGGCAAAAGCTTTGGAATTCCCCACGGCACCTATGGCATGCTGGACAACAACGACCTGTTCGGCCTGTTTAACCGTAGCAACAACGGTGTTGAACTCCAGATCAATGAAAAATCTGTGATAACCACTCAAGATATGGATGAAATTTATGATGCCATCGGCGGCCGAATCGAAACCAGTGGAATGACCACCACCGGTATCATGAGCTCATTCAGGGCGCTGATCCATCATTCGGGACACCGGGAAGAGGATCTGAACCTGATGATGACCGGCGGACCCGACGGTGATCTGGGCGCCAACGTCATCCAATGCTACAAGGGCAATATCTGCCTGATCGTTGACGGCGGCTCCATACTGTTTGATCCCGATGGACTGGACAAGCGTGAACTCATAAAAATTGCTTTCATGCGCCACACCTCTCCCAGGGCCAACTCCCTTGCTTATCCTGTCGAAAAACTGAGTGCCCAGGGATTCAGGGTCCCTGTTTCAGCCAAAAATATCACCCTTCCAGATGGCACTTTTGTGGAAGAAGGCACCCTGTTCCACAGAACGTTTCTGTACGATCCGGCCAATCGTAAACGAATCAGCCAGGCCAAGGTCAGGGCCTTTATCCCCTGCGGAGGATTCAAGGACACGATCCACCACGGCAATGTGAAACTATTTGTCTCCATGTTCAAGGACCTTGAATTCATTGTCGAAGGTGCCAACGTATTTTTTGACAACGCAGCCAGGCGGTATATTGCCGCCCAAACCGCCATCCGCCAGATCAAAGATTCAACGGCAAACAAGGGTGGTGTGTTCTCCAGTTCCATTGCCGAGGTCCTCACCGCCTTTCTCCTTGGCGACGACTACGAAAAAAAACTCCTCAACGACACGACCACCCGCTGGGCACTGATCCGGGACATCATGCTTCTGGTGGACGAGTATGCCATAGAGGAAACCGTGATGCTTATCAGACTCCATGAGGCCGACCGATCTATTCCCCTGTTTGTTTTGTCCGAACAGACCAGTGAACAGATTTTCGCCTTCCAGGCCACCCTTTATAGCCGGATTTCTGAACTCACGAGCAACCATTCCCTGGTGTGGGGAGTTCTGGAACATTATATCCCCGGCATTCTGATCAAGCGCCTGGGTAAAAAAAAGATTTTGGACATCCTGAATTCAGGGGAGCTCAAACCCTACAGGGATGCCATCCTGACTAAAAAAATGGCATCCCTGGCCTTCTATAAATATGGCATCCAATGGGAAGCATTCCTTGCAGACATTGACTATCGGTTTGAGGCAGCCCTGGCAAGTGCCGTGGACTGATCTTGGCTGCCTTGATACCCAAAAGGGCTTTCTATGGGCTGTTTCTCATGCTTTTTAATTCTTTTATCCCTTTTAACAAGAGGTTAGATTATTGTGTTTGGTCCGACCCCTTTTTTTGAGGCTCACCGAAATCTTCGATTCGGTTTCGTCCTCTTGTCTTAGCCTCATAAAGGGCCTTGTCGGCGATGCAAACTAAATCGCTTGCCGATTGTTTCCTGTCTGGAATGCAAACACCTATACCTATGCTAATGGTTATGATGCCAAACAAACTGTCTTCATTCATCAAAGCCATTGCCTGAACCGCCCGTCGAAGTTTCTCGGCCAATTCACGGGCCCCGGCCAAGTCAGTTCCGGCAGAAATAATGCTGAATTCTTCCCCGCCGTATCGAGCCACGAAATCACCTGCTCTGCACAAATTGGTCACCAAAGCGGATGCCACTTTTTTAAGGCACTCGTCTCCTGCCTGGTGTCCATAGCTGTCGTTAAATTTTTTAAAGTGATCAACATCAATCATAATCAGGGTCAAAGGTTGAAATGTCCGCACGGCCCTGGCCCATTCTGTCCCAAGGACCTCGTCAAAATGACGACGGTTTGCAAGTCCGGTCAAAAAATCCGTTACAGAAAGTTCCGCAAGTTTGTTGTTCACTATCGCCAATTCTTGCGCTTTTTGTTCAAGTTCAACGCAGATCTTCTCGACTTTTTGGTTGCTGAGGCGCAAATCAGCTTCCCGTCGGTCTGCCTCAATCGCTGTTCTTCGAAATTGATGGACTGCAAAGCCCAGACGTCCAAGTTCGTCGTTACCTGCTGGGGGCAGCGGTGCGTCAAGTTTTCCTGCAGCGATAAACTGCATGGCTTCGCTTAGCCAGGACAACCGCAGGATGACATGGCGCATGACATGAAAATACATCAAGGATGCAATTGCCAGCAGCCCAAGACCTGTGACAATGAGTAGAATGAGCGTGTACCTTTGCCGTATTTCATCCGCTGACTGGCCTGCATTGGACATCACGGAAAGCTCCCGGCGCACCAGCCCAGAAGTGGCTTCATCAACAAGACGGGTTATCCGATGGTTCTCACTGATCAGATTTTGGCTTTTGATTCCAAGCATGAGTTCACGCCTCCGAAATGACAGCAAGCCGGTTTCTGCCAGAATGATCTTCTGGAGTTCAGTGAATGATCTGCCAAGGTCGGAGTTGATCTCGGAGGGAAGATTTTTGAAAGTAATACCAGCCTCGATGAGCGCGGTTTTCAGGATTTGTCGCGAAATCGCCAGGGCTGTAAGGGTTGGATCTTGGATGGCCGCAAGGCCGCGTCCGGTTATTGACTCCACCTCTGTGTAAAAACGCTGGACCGGAGCCCAATGCGCTGATCTTCGCGCCATCTCGATTATCTGGTCTATAGGTGGGGATGGCCGTGACAATAACCGGCCAATTACATCATTATCCCCCTCAATGATGCGGATTCGATAGGTCAAATGCTGTTTAAACGTTTGAAGGTTGGCAGACAGACGTTCATGTCCGAACTGACGCTCCCGCACCATATCAACCCGTTGCTCGGCCATGTTACTCAATCTTAGAAGGTTCTCGGTTAACTCTGCGGCAAGGCGTCGGACATCATCCATTTCCTTGGGAATTCTGTCAAGGCCACTCAACGATTGTTCCAGTTCAACTACGGCATTATCAAATCGTTGGGAAGCGACCTGCCGATCGTCTTCGGTTCTGACTGATGCTATAGAAACGCCAGTTGCGGCAAGGGCGTCCACAGCCTTGGCCACCCGTAATGTTTGCATCATTGTCGGCAGTCGTTTGTCAAGGATAACACCCATTGACTTGCTGACCTGGGTTGTGCTGAACAGCGCAATCAAGGTGGCCAGTAACATGACTAAGGCCATGGCTCCGAATCCCAGCAGCAAGCTGCTCCGAATACTTAAACCGGAGGCAGAAGGATGTGGCGCTTGTCGGGCCTGCATGGGCAGCTTTGAACCGAACGGTTTAATCCAGTGAAACACGTTTACCCTTTTCCCAGACATACCAGGAAAAAGCCGGATAGGTTGTATTTATATCCCCCTTTGTGTCAAAGGAAATCCGGCCCAGGATCGTTTCAATCGGCGCCTGGCGAATAGCTGAGGCCACTAAGTTCGCGTCAAAGGACTTAGCCCTCCGGACACCTTCAATCCAGGTTTCGGTGGCCGCATAGGCGAGCAGGGTATAACCGGCCGGTTCCTGCCCCAATTGTTTTATTGCAGCCACAGCCACCTTTGAAGTAGACAACTCTGCAGCTTCAGGAGGAAAGGTAAATGGAATTCCCTCACCCGCTAAACCTGCAGTTTCTATAAAAACCTTTGAAACTAAAGTATCACTGCCGATGACATGGAACGGCGCATCCATTTGGCTTCCCTGGCGCATGAACACACCGCTATCGAGTCCTCCTCCTATCAGGTAGAGAATTTCGACTCCTGCATCAATAATGTCTTGGATGTTTTCTGCATAGGATGATGCAGAAGCAATTCCAATACCTGCATAGACTGGTTTAATACCCTTTTTTCCCAGGGCATTGATGGCAGTTCGGGCAAGCCCCTCCGAATAACCGCCAGGAAAGTAAAAAATACCGACCTTTTTGTCGGCGTGGTATATAGAGATTCGTTCAGCAGCGACTTCGCCCTGGACATCATCCCTGCCAATCATTCGGAAAATTGTTTCGATTCCCATCTCAGTAATTTTGGGGTTGGTGGATGCCGGCGTTATTTGCAGCACATTGTGGTGCGCATAGATAGGTGCAGCTTCAATCGTCGCCATGGAACACGAATGGCCGATGACCACTGCCGGAGGTTTCAGGACTAAATCCTGGGCGACCTTCTCAGCAACCGGAATACTGCATTTGTCATCGTAGGTTATAATACTTACCTTTTTCCCCAGCAATAATCTACCAGGCAGGGTCTGGACGGCTGCAGTTACACCCACGTTGTATTGAATTCCAACTGAGAAACTATTACCGACCATGGGGCCGGCAATAGCAATTGTGACCGTGTCTTCTGCACTCGCCTGTCGGGGAATTGCTGCTAAAATAGCACCTATAACTACAAGAAAAAGCAGAGAAATCTGACAATAAGCCCGAAAACGATTCTTTCGGCCAGATTTACTTTCCCACTTTTTCTTTGACAAGATCATTTGACTACTCCACATGGGTAATAAAAAAGATAATTCTTTTTAAGAATTCTAAAAAGGGCTCTTCAATTGATGATGATGATGATGATGATGATAAAATAAGATGGAAACTTGTTTCTTGTCAAGTGCAGTACAAAAAATAAAAGCTCAACAGCGGTGCTGACATTCCTTAAGTTGGGATCCTATTTATGGATGCCAAATAGTGGCTGATCGAAAACCCGTGTTTGGGGGAAAATTGTCCATATGCAAGGCGCAAAAAGTTTTGAAACCGGAGCGGACGATTGTACGTGAGGCCAATCGTATAACTTGGCAGGATTTTACAGCAACGCTGCAGATGGGTGAGTTTCCGCTCAAACACTAATTATGTGACGGAATAATCACCAGTTAGATAAAAGAGCGTACCGGTGACTGGTACTCTATTCGTTTCTGTTGGAGAACTTTATATACTTGCTATACAACGGAAGTGCCATTGTTGCTGCACCCACAATTATCAGGAAAATAGAGGCCGACAAATAACTTTTTGACCACCCACCGCGGGACGGCATGAGTACCATGAAATCAGGTGGTGTGGTGCAGGTGTAGATAATCATAAAAATTCCAAAAAAAACCGTGAAGATCTTCAGCAGATTTTTGACAACGGGATGTTGATTGAAATTTTTCTCCATGAAGAGATAGAAAAAAACATAAATAAACGGGGTAAAAAAAATAATATCAGAGTCAAACAATGAGGCGAGAGAGGTCATGTTCTATATCCTTCTGTACGAAAATGATCTTTTATCCCAGGTCATAACGACTATTTGAGTTGACTGGTCTGTTTCAGATGTACACCGGACAGGCCCAGCTTAAAGGCACCCGATACCAGATTCTTCAGTTGCCTGGCTGCTTGTTTATAATCTAAACCGCCCTGTCGGATATTGGAAATACAGTTTCTTTGTGCATCGGTCCGTCCTTTTTTCGGGTGGTAGGTAAGATATATGCCCATGCTGTCGGACGCACTCAGGCCCGGGCGTTCTCCGATGAGTATGATGCTCAACCGGACATTGAGACATTCTCCGATTTCATCTGCCAGGGCCACGCGGGCCTGGGAGGCGATGACCACGGGCGCGCATCTCAGGTCGCGGATGAATGACTGGGACAGGAACTGGTCCAGAAAGGCAATGGCGTTGCTGTGAATGGCACGGGTGGACAGGCCGTCCGCAATCACAATGCCAAGATCAAAGCCCGGGGGGGCAGGGTGGGGTATCTCTTTTAACGCCAGCCTTGAGGCATCATCCAGCTTACGTCCAAGATCCGGTTGCTGCAGGTACACGGTTCGGTTCGGGGCAGCGCTTTTAACCTTTATAGACGGTGTTTTCCGGGCTTTAAGCTGGGCTTCAATTTCCTGTTCATCAAAGGGCAGATGCACGGCATCCCGGGCCCGGGCGTGGTCCAGATCAAAGTTGAGGATCTGTTGGGTTGCAATGCTCGACCCGGCGCGTTCCAATCCAATGCGGGCGGGGGTGAGTTCCTGGAACCGGTTTAATTTCTTTAACGTTTCTAATGATTTGTTCATTCTTTCAATTCCTTGAGGCAATCCAGAAGGGGGGGGGGCCGGTGGTCCTGGGAAAGCCTGTGTTGTTCATCCTGGAGCCCCATTTTCTGTAACCAGGTCTCAAATTCAGGGGCACAACGCACTCCCAGAACCTGACGCAGATAATTGGCATCGTGGAAGGAGGTGCTCTGATAGTTGAGCATGACATCGTCTCCACCGGGAACACCCATAATGAAATTTACCCCTGCCACGCCGAGGAGTGTCAGCAGGTTGTCCATGTCATTTTGATCTGCCTCTGCGTGATTGGTGTAGCAGATATCACACCCCATGGGCAGGCCGAGGAGCTTTCCACAGAAATGATCCTCAAGACCGGCCCGGATGATCTGTTTGCCGTCGTAGAGATACTCAGGACCGATAAATCCGACCACGGTGTTTACCAGCAGGGGGTCATACTGTCTGGCAACGGCATAGGCCCGGGCTTCAAGGGTCTGCTGGTCCACGCCATGGTTTGCATTGGCCGAAAGAGCACTTCCCTGTCCGGTTTCAAAATACATGACATTGTTGCCGATGCTGCCCCTTTTCAGGGAAAGGGCGGCATCCCTGGCCTCTTTGAGCAGACCCAGGGTAATGCCGAAGCTGTCGTTGGCGCCCTGGGTGCCGGCAATGGATTGAAATACGATATCCACAGGGCTGTTGTGGGCCATCATCTCCATGGCATTGGTGATGTGGGTGAGGATACAGGATTGGACCGGAATGGCATAGCGTTGACGCAGATCATCCAGCAATTGTAAAAGGGTGGTTGCCGTCTGAATGTTATCAGAGGCCGGGTTAATGCCTATGACGGCATCGCCGATGCCGTTGAGCAGACCGTCGAGTATGGACGCGAGCACCCCTTTGGCATCGTCCGTGGGATGGTTGGGTTGGAGCCGGGTTGAAAGATGTCCTTTTAAACCGATGGTTGTCCTGAACCGGGTGACGGTTTCAATCTTTCCAGCAACCAGGATTAAATCCTGGTTGCGCATGATTTTAGAAACCGCAGCTGCCATTTCCGGTGTAATTCCAGGAGCAACAGCTTTCATCTGGTCTGCCTGGGTCTCGTAGGAGAGCAGCCAGTTGCGAAATTCACCGACCGTTAGGCTGCTGACAGGGGAAAACGCTTCAGCGTCATGGGTGTCCAGAATCAGGCGGGTGATCTCATCAGTCTCATAGGGGATGAGGGTTTCATTTAAAAAGACACCCAGCGGCAGGTCTGCCAATGCAAATTTTGCAGCAATGCGTTGTTCTTCTGAATCGGCAGCACAGCCTGCCAGGCCATCCCCTGATTTTAGCTGGCTTGCATTGGCCATAAGCGCCTTGAGATCAGAAAAGCCATAGCTTTGATGACCGATGGTAAATCGGTATCTGTCATGAATGGTGTGATTCATTTAATCTCCTGACCTGGCAGTTAGGGACTCAGAAATCCAGGTGGGTTGGGAAATAATAAAATTTGCGAGTCCCTAAGCACCTGGTGATGTTTTTTTTTGAAGGACCTCTGTTTTTCCATACAATTTAACCATAATATCCCTTTTTTTATATGATAGTTAAGTATGCTAACACCATAAAAGCTTGAGATGCAATGCCTGAACGTTGCAGTGCTTAAAAACATAGGGAGAAAATATTGACATGAAACAAAAGTTAAACCATTTATTAATCATAATGATAGTCTGTATGGCAATGATGTTCGTTTCCGCGTGCAATGATTCATCCAGCGATGACGGCTCGTCGTCTACCTCTACGACAACTTCAGATGCCACAACTGACACCGATGATACCATAACTGTTTCAGACAGCATCAGCCTGTCCCATGTGCCGTTTATTGATACTGATTATTTTGATTTTGCCTATGGAGATACACAAGCCGGTGAAAGACTCATTGATTCCCAGTATCTTGCGGATGCCTATTATAATATGGACGAGACCGGCACAGACCCGGGCAATTCTTTTGGGGTCAACTTTGCCGATGGCAGAATCAAGGGGTATGACCTTGGGCTTGCCGGTCGTGACAAAACGTTTCTGGTGATCTATGTCCGGGATACCACATCCCAATCCTATGGTGTGAATAATTTCAGAGACAATCGCGACGGCACGGTCACAGATCTTGCCACCGGCCTCATGTGGATGAAGGATGACAGCGGCTATGGCATGGAATGGCAGGATGCCCTGAACTATTGTGAAGATTTAACCCATGCAGGCTACTCTGACTGGCGCCTGCCCAATGCCAAAGAACTCCAGAGCATTGTGGATTATACCCGAATGCCGGATGCAACCGATGCAACCACGCCTTTTACACCAGACCCTGCCATTGACACCGATTTTTTTAACATCACCTCTTTTACCAATTATAACGGCGATGAAGACTGGGGCTTTTTCTGGTCATCAACCACCCATAAAGCCTCTGATGGTAATGGGGCCTGGGGCGCTTATGTGGCGTTTGGGCGCGCCCTTGGCAATATGGGTGGCACTACCTGGACAGATGTTCACGGGGCAGGTTGCCAGCGAAGCGATCCCAAATTTGATGATGGCACAGATTATTCCAACGGCCATGGTCCCCAGGGGGATGCCGTTTATGTTTACAATTATGTTCGTCCGGTTCGCTATGACACCACTGTAACCAATCCCACCTATGTTATTGTGGATACCAATCAGACCACTTTCTGGGATAATTTTTCTGAAATCAATGCACCTGCTGAAGGTGAAGAGTTTTTTGGACAGGATGCCAATTACCAAGGTGTTAAGGCCAGTTATACCGATAATGGCGATGGTACAGTGACAGACAACAATACGGGTCTCATGTGGCAGAAAACACCGGACACAAACGGAGATGGTTCTATTTCCTCGGATGACAAATACACCTTTGATCAAGCCGTTGCAAATGCCGGCAACTGCACCACCGGTGGATATACCGACTGGCGACTGCCCTCCCTTAAAGAGCTTTATTCTCTGATGCAGTTCAGCGGTGAAGATGTGTGCATGGAATCCGATGCCATGGAGATGAGTATGAATTTCGGAACAGGCACATCAGATGTTATGGGAATGGTCACTGGTGGTCAGCCAGTACTGGATTTTGATGCAGGTGTCGATTATTTGTCCAGTCTGGGGATTTTCATCACCGCAACGGATCTGGAATTTATTTTGGGAAACCCGCCACCATCACCTGAGGTCCTGGCAAGTGATTTGAGCATTCAAACGGACGAGGCCATGATTCTTATGAGCATTTTTCTGGGCGTGCAGGAAATGGCATCGCCGATGTCTTGAGATTAGAAAAAGGGATGGGCACAACCGCCCTATCTGGTCTACTGACAAGGATAGGGCGGAATCTAATAAAATTACAGCATACCGCTCAAACAAATTTTGCCTTCCAGGCTTTCATTTTCTCAGCAGGCCACTCCACACAGAATGCAGGCCGGCCTTTCATGACCATCTGCATGCAGGCACCACCGTTTAAACAATCCGGATCACAATGAACGATATCTGCCTCCCGGCCATGTTGAACTTTCTGGGGCCATTGCGGATCCGCCCATAGTACACGCGCCAGACCGATCAGGTCTGTTTTTCCGTCGCGGATGGCCTGGTCGGCAAAAGCACCGGTGGCAAAACGGCCGGCAGCAATTACCGGCACATCAACGGCTGCCCGGATTTCAGCAGCCAGGTCCAGCATATATCCCTCGTGTCTGGATTTTTCCAGAATGTCGGGCAGGAGAAAGGATTCATAGGTGCCGCCCATGACTGAAATATAATCAATGCCCGCCGTGGCCAAGTTTACAGCAAAATGTCGTGATTCTCTGGGTTTCAAGCCATCGGGCATCCATTCGTCCGCTAAAAAACGATACCCCACAGGCATTTCTTCCACCGATTTTTTGACCTGGGCCAGCACCTCCAGGGCAAAACGTCCGCGATTTTCCAGACTCCCCCCATATTCATCACTGCGATGGTTGGTCCTGGGGGAGAGAAATTGAGCCAGCAGGTAACCGGTTCCCCCATGCAGTTCGATCATGTCAAATCCAGCAGCTTTTGCCCTGGCCCCAGCGTCGGCATATTTGATGATGATTGATGCAATCTCGTCACTGTTCAGAGCCATGGGCATCCGTTCGAAAGTCTTGACTGCAGAAGGTGCTACCGGATTTTGCGTTGCATGGGCAAATCGTCCGGCATGATTAATCTGCAGACAGGCCAGGGCTCCCTCGTCTTTAATCGCTGTAGCCAGGCGTTTCAATCCGTCCAGGTTGTCATCGGTGTCTGCCCGCAGGGTACGGTTGGAACCACTGCCCCGGGGATGATCAACTGTGGCATTTTCAACCACCACCATGGCCACACCACTTGTGGCCATGAGTCGGTAATGTTCAAGCAGCATGTCACTGACCGTGCCACCCTCACCCGCGTAGCCCAGATAAAGTGGCGCCATGGTCAGACGATTTTTCAAGGTCAGGCCCTTTATGGTCATTTCAGAAAACAGGTGATTATACATGCATTTCCTCCTTTATCGATGATAACTTAGAATCTGCCCCTTAAAAGGGTGGTCCAGATAGGTTGAACTGGCGGGTTTACACTGGGTGTGTGAATAGCCCAACGCCACCATTTTTTTACTGAAGTTGGCATGATGACCGCGTCCAGGGTCAACCAGGATCACATCACATGTTGGTTTTGCATGCTGCTCTATGAAATGAGACAGCAGGCTGGTATGAGCTCTTTCGTATAAAAGGTCACTGCCGATCACCAGGTCAAACTTTCCCAAACCGCTGTCTTTGTCGCCCCATCCCGTGCGAACAAAGGGGATTGCATTGCCATGATTCAACAGCGTATTTTTTAAAAGAAAGGATTCAACTTCCGGATGATAGTCCGTGGCGGTAATATCTGCCAAACGATGGTTGAGCAACAGACTGGTCAATGCGATGCCGCACCCCACTTCCAGTATCCGTTTACCGGTAATATTATAATTGAGCATGTGGTGGGCCAGGACCTCGCTGGAGGCCCATATTACACCGAAAATCGGCCATGCGGCCGATGAAATTCCTAATTTTTCAGCGACACCGTCGATGTCAAGGTATTGAAGATTATCTCGTAATGTCCTTACATGGATATCCACATCACCAAAGTCAATCGTCTGGTAGCGGACACGTAATGAAACCATAAAAAGCCTATTTACAGGGTGATGCACAGCTTTGTATCTTGAATCGAACCTGCTGCACAATTATAACAGTTTACACGTATTCATATGAATTTGCAAATCAGCTCAATGGCAATGCCGGTTTGAAGCTGACCATGATTCTTTTTGAAAAGGGCCGTTGGTAAGGCCGGGATTAAAGATAAGTTCCTTTCCGATGACCTTGAAACCAGAGGCAGCCTGATTGATCTGGCAAGGTTGTGACGCATCATATGGGGCTCTTTAAATAGAATTCTAAGATGGTTTTTTGGTGGTATCTATTTCATCCAGAACCCTTCTCACTTCCTTTGCCATAACCGATTTAATAACCGGTTTCATCAAAAAGCCCTTGACACCAATTTTTCGGGCAAGGTCTTTATTCATCCTTTCGCTGAAGCCCGTACAGATGATGATTGGAATATCTGGTCTCATGGATGTCAATTTTTTAGCAAGGTTGTCGCCGGTCATGTCAGGCATGGTCATATCTGTAACGACCAGATCAAAACCACCTGGATTTGCCGCAAATACCCTCAGGGCCTCCATGCTGCTGCTTCTTTCTGTTACTTTATACCCAAGGCGCTCAAGCAATTTTTTTTGAAGGCTCAAGATAGGAATTTCATCGTCAACCAGTAATATCCTTTCCATGCCAGTTGGGGCTATTTCCGATATCATATTGGTAGATTCTTGTGACGATATTTTTTCTATTAGAGGCAGATAAATATGGACGGCTGTTCCCTTACCAACCTCACTGTAAACCTTAATATTTCCTTTGTACTTCTTGACAATGCCATATACTATGGATAGTCCGAGTCCCGTTCCTTTGTCCTTATTCTTGGTCGTGAAGTAAGGTTCAAAGATTTTATCCAATTGTGACTGTGGAATTCCACAACCGTTATCGGTGATGGTGAGCAGGACATATTTCCCTGGTTGAAGATTTTCGTTTGTCCACGCATCCTCCCCCAGAGTCACCTCTTGAAGTTTAATGTCTATTTTTCCGCCTGTTTCTTCCATGGCGTGATAAGCATTGGTTGCAAGGTTCATTATTATTTGATGGATTTGAGTCGGGTCTGCTTTTATTAGTCCACAGTCCGATTGGATGTTTTGTTTGATCTCAATTGATTTTGGAATTGAAGACCGGATCAGTTTCAACGCCTCAATGACAATAAGTTGCATCTGTACCGGTTGTAAATCACCACTTCCCTGGCGGGAAAATGTCAGGATCTGTTTCACCAGATCCCTGGCCCTCATACCTGCTGCAAGAATTTCATCAAGACTACTTCGAAATGGACTGTCTTCAGGGATGTCGTCTATTAACATTTGAGTGTAACCGAAAATGGGGAAAAGAATATTGTTAAAATCATGGGCTATACCGCCGGCAAGGATTCCAATGGCTTCCATCTTATGTGACTGCTGGAGTTGAGCCGTGATTTTTTTTATTTTGTCTTCGTTTTGTTTCTGTTCGGTGATGTCCTGAAAGACACAATGCGTTTGTTGCACTTTTCCGTATTCATCTTTGCTGATATTTCCGTTCAATGAAACAAGTATTAACGAACCATCTTTTTTGACCATTTCGAACTCAACGCCTAATACTTCTCCGATCCTTTTTAGGATAGGAAAATGTTCTTTAAAATGCTTCTTCCAGTCTGGGTGTAAAAAATCGCTAAATGGTTTTCCGATAACTTCTTCAAGGGAATATCCAAGAAGATTAAGCCAAGCAGGATTTACCTCAATAAAATATCCATTTGCATTTAAAGATTGAGATGGAAGAGGAAAGTTCTCGTAGAGTCGCCGAAATTTGGAACTGTTTTCCTTTAATGATGCTTCGGATTTCTCAAGAGCAATTATTCTTTTCTCTAACCGTTTTATTTTTAACTCTAATTCTTTGGATGTCGGTTTGTCAGCCATATAAAACCTCATTGATTGTTAAATTTTAACTGAACAATAACAAATTTAAATGTTTATATGAAACTCTCGCCAAAGAATTATCAATGACGGCGTTTCAAAATTCGTTGAGGCCGGAGCCATACCTCGCTCCGGCCATGCCGGTTTATAAGAAACTCGCTTCGACCGACCGCCGGAAACGGGTGTTGCCCTTCACTCATTCTCGCAGGCCGTCCATGGCCTGCTCCGAGGGAAATGGCAACTCCTTGGACCTCGTGTCCACCGTTGCCATTTAACCCGTTCAGGGCAACACCCGTTCCCACCGGCCTACTACTGTCGAGTTTCATGCTTCGTTGTGTCCACCAGGACATGTAGGTTTTATAAGAAACTCATGTCGAAACATCATTGTGAAAGTCTCGACTTTCGAGCCCTCTTTGGTTTCCCTGATCGGAACATTGTAAACCAAAGGGGATAGGATTTTTGCCCTTCCAGGCGTTAAGAAGCGCAGGCTGTTTGAGGACTTTAGCCCGCAGTTCCTGCGCTTTAGTCTGGAAGGGCAGAAATCCCCCCGACGTTTACCGTTCCGGTCAGGGTAACCAAAGGGGGTGGAATGGTACTATCGCCTCCCCTGTATCATCGTGTTTCATGCTTCGTTGTGGCCGAGAGCAAATACCTCGCTCCGGCCGTGCCGGTTATATGGAATCTGTTTCAGAATCGATCTCATATACGTCTCAGTAAAATGGGCAACCCCATTGCTGTTAAAATGCATATGGTCATAAAAAAAGTGTCTGTCATGCATTTTATCAATCAGGTTGAAATACCCGACTCCCTCCTTACGGCTTATCTCTTTGAGCTTCTCATCCACCTGTCCTGCACCTGGAAAATCCTTCATTAGAATAGGAAGCAGTACATAGGTGATCTTGCTTTTGTGTTGTTTTGCAACTTTATTGATTCTAGTTATAAATCCACTGTAATTATTAAATTTCCTATAGTCGTAGAGCCCAAGATAATGATTCCTTGCCTCCTCAAGTTTAACAGGATCAATGGCCTTAAGTGTCAGCTGGTCAAGACCGGGTGAACCGTACTGGCTTATGCGCTTCCAGTCATCCACAGCAATCATCTGAAGATATGAAATGATTCGTTGTGACGGGAACCGGTTTAGAATAAGATCCCCTAGGATGGAAAGCTCAAAGGGTTCATCCCGCAAGAAAAAAGTGTTGTTTTCATTGTTGATGGGACAAAAAAAGATCCAGGGGTCCACAAAATAGATAATGTGATCCACCCGGTTTCCCCTGCTGTAAAAATGGTCAAGGTGAACCTTTGCCGGCATCACCCCGCCGCCGCCTCCTTTGGAGAGATTGATCACTTTTTTTTCAAGAATATTTTCCATTGTGAGATGATTGGAATCCCGTGAGAATACGCGCCCTCTTGAGGTGCCAAGAAGTGCCACATCATAATGTTCATTTTCTCCTGTCACCAGGAGGTTTGATTCTGTTTCCCAGTTCTTAAAATGGATATTCCTATTTCTGCCTGAAAAGAAAGAGAGCAGGCCCACCATAACAGCCAGATTCAGCACAGAGAATATTACAATTTTAAATATAAATTTTTTAGATTGCATATGCGACGTATTTTCCCTGCTGTCAGGGACTCAAAAATAAATAATTCCTCAATCTTGCTTGTCTTGCAGCTCGTCTTCTGCGTTGCATCAAAGGGCAGATATTTCAATATGCTCCCTTTGATACGCCTTGAATACGAGCTGAAATCCTGCACCATATTTGTGGAATTATTTACATTTGAGCCCCTTAAAATTGAAAATATATGAAATTCTGCTTTACGCCAAAAACAGTTGAAATCGCAATTGCCCAGAATCCCAGAATATAAACGGACCATCTCCCAGCCAATGGAAGCAACTTCCAGAACTGCTCAATACGTACCATCTGTTCCCCGATTTCCACAAAAAAAAGAAACAGTACCAGAACAATATTGAGTATCAATGCTGATGGTTCTACAACCGGGGCTACAGGATTTTCCCCCCCTGCCAGAAACATTTTTCCTGTGATGGAAAAAGCATCGGATAATGTGTTGGCCCTGAAGAAAATCCATGCATAATTGACTAAAAACAAGGTGCTGGCAATACGAAATCCCTTATAAATGAAAATCTCTATCATGGATTTTTCAGACACAGTGGTGTCAGAGGGTCTGATGGTTGACATCATCCGGTCTGGAGATGAAATAGTTTTTTTGTTGGAAAATTTACTGAAAAAGCCTTCGAGTATGTTTTCAACAATCAGATATATACCATGCAGTCCTCCCCATATTACAAAGTTCCAACTGGCGCCATGCCACAGGCCGCTCACCAGAAAGGTAATAAACAAATTGTAATGAAACCGCCACCTCTTCACGCGATTCCCGCCCATGGGAATATATAGATAATCTCGAAACCAGGTGGAAAGGGATATGTGCCATCTTTGCCAGAATTCGCGTAAAGAGGCTGCAAAATATGGATGTCTGAAATTTTCGGTCAATTCATATCCCATAACTTTTGCCGTGCCGATGGCCATATCAGAGTATCCTGAAAAATCACAGTAAATCTGGATGGTAAAGAAGATGGATGCAATAATCAGCGGGGCCCCCGAATACTCCCCGCAATGGTCAAAGACCTGATTGACATAGATGGCAAGCTGGTCAGCAATTACAACCTTTTTGATCATTCCCCACAGTACCAGGCGAAGACCGTCAGTTGCTTTTGTGTAATCAAAGGACTGTCCCTTCCTGAACTGGGGTATCAGTCTGCCTGCCCTCTCAATGGGTCCTGCCACCAGCCTTGGCCAGAAGGCCACATAAAGGGCAAATATGCCGAGATGTTTTTCGGCAGGTATTTTCCCCTTAGATACATCAATTGTGTAGCTGACTATCTGGAAGGTATAGAAAGATATCCCCACCGGCATCATCAGGTGTAGCAGCGGTGCATCATGGCCCTGAAACAGATTAAAACGGGCTGAAACTTCAAAAAGAGATGTGGTAAAAAAGTTGTAATATTTAAAGAAAAAGAGTGCACCAAGATTGGCAATGAGGCTGATGATCAAAAAGACTTTTTTCTTGTCCGATGACCTGTTTTGTGATGTTTCTTTGTCCGGTGGCCCATTGCCTGATGTAGGGTTAACCGTGGTGGGTATCCTTGCTATCTGCAAGGCGCAGTACCATGTGATCAGGGTGGATGTGAGGATAAGCAGAATATACCCCACGCTCCAGCACATGTAGAAATAATAACTTGCGGCCAGCATAAGTATCCACTGGAAACGGTGCGGCAGCGTAAAGTGGAAGCCTGTCACCAGCAGAAAGAACAGGGCAAATGATAATGAATTAAACAGCATCTGGCAATTTGTCTCAATCTTGGTTTATACTGATTAACGGGTTGAAATCCAATGGGTGACTTCGATCATCAAAGTTGAAGTCCGAAAGTTGAGGTGATAATACATCAATTTGATCATACTGATAAACTTTTTTATCTGAAGGACGGTTTTGTGAAAATTATATCTCAACAATTAAAGACTGCAGATTCCAAAATATATGCATTATTTCTTGCAGTGGTTATTTTTTGCGTCATTTTTATCTTTTCTTCATATACGCTGGTACAGGCGACAGAATGGATTCCCGGTGTATGGCGGCAATTTATGGAGAGTGGCCCTGTAAAAAACAATTTGCCCGATTTTTCCTGTGCAGGTTATCAGATGGGCAATGAACCGGTTCCAGACATTCAGGCGACGGTTATTGAGGGGCATCTGTTTGATGTTACAGCTTCTTTATTCGGGGCTGTTCCAGATGATGGGAATGATGACACGGCTGCGATTCAGTCGGCAATTGATGCAGCTGGTTTTGCCGGAGGCGGGGTGGTCTTTCTGCCCAAGGGGCGTTATGAGGTTCACCAGAAACCGGAAAATGGATTTCTTCAGATTTCCCATGACAATATAATCCTCAGGGGGGAGGGACATCAGCCATCCACAAAGGTGGGCGTTTCCGAACTAGCAGCGCCATCAGAAACGATCCTTCATTTCGGCTCCCCGGGATTTGTCGGCCGCATTCGTAGACTTGGAACGGTACCTGCAGAACAGGAGGGGCGCCACTGGACCTGTGTGGCTGTCATAGGGTCAGAACATAGCCGTGAACTTACCCGTTATACACAAACGGTGCTGCGGGGGCAAAAGACGGTTGAAGTGTTGGACAGTTCATCCCTCACCCCTGGCCAGACAGTGGTCGTTGAATTTACTGATCCACTCATTGACCCTGAAAATCCGCTTCCGGATAAAGCAGATATTCCATTGCAATTGACCCACCCCCTGAAGTTAGTCAAAGAGCAGACCGACACATTTGGAAAATATTCTAAAAAAATCACCTGGATTACCAAGATTGACAAGGTTATTGATAAAAAGACAATCGTCTTTTCAGAGCCTGCAAGGTTTAATCAGTTCCTGCGATACTCACCACGCATCCTCTCGTTTGACGGGGTTGAAGGGGTGGGAATTGAAAATCTGACAATTGAGAGCAGTTGGCCCGGTGGTTACCGTCACCATAAACCCAATATCGGAGAAGATGGCAAGATCGTCAGAACAGCCATGGAGCAGGACTATCTCTGGGGTGGTATCTGGTCCAGTTTTGCAAGTGATGGATGGATACGCAATGTAACCTTTAAAAATTTAACCCAGGGGATCATTTTCAGCAAGTGCGCCTCCATTACAGCCAGAGATCTTTCATTTGAAGGGTTTGACGGTCATGCCGGAGTAACCATTGCCCAAAGCCATGGCATTCTTGTGGAGCGTGCTGACTTTTTTGCAAGGCTGGTTCATCCTGTCTCATTGAAAAATTTTGCATCGGGTAATGTCATAACAGATTGTGAGACCCACTATGATGGAAGGGATGCCAATAACAGCACGGATGCGGTTATTGATTTTCATGGCCTCTTTCCATACGAAAACCTGTTTGATAACATGTGCGGTTTCTATGTCTGTCCGGGTGGAGATACAAGCGTCATGCCCCATGCCGGTGTTCGCAATGTCTTCTGGAACATTGAGGCTCCAAAGAATATGAGTTGTTACAGTTGTGAACGTAAAGATGAATTCATGCGAACCTATGATTATGTCAACACATCCTCTGGCACTCCTGCCACCATGTATGAATATCAGCCCCAGGGTTTCTTCATTGGGCTTACCCGCAGGGGAGATCAGAAGGTGACAATGGGGGGGCTATCTTCGGATCAACACAATAAATGGATGGTTGTTGAGGGGATGAACATCAGGAACCTTGGGATTCCCTCTCTTTATAAAGCGCAGTACCATTGGCGTTTTAAAAAAAAATAGGCGTTAATTTCTATTTTTCTGGTGTATGTTTTTAGAAAAACAGGACTCCTCCCAAGGGGAGGAGTCCCGAGATTGTCGTGTTTTATTAGCGCTGTATATAGGCCACATGGGTTTGTAAGTATTCGTACAGGCCATGCTTACCATCCGCACCGCCTATGCCAGATTTACGCCAGCCGGCATGAAAACCTTGCATTGCCTCAAAATTTTCTCTGTTCACATATGTTTCTCCAAATTTGAGACGATTAATAGCCTCAAATGCTTGTCCGATATTGCCAGTATAGATTGAGGAGGTTAGACCATATTCACAATCGTTTGCCAGATTGATAGCTTCATCAAGATCAGAAAAAGTCAGTACCGGAAGGACTGGTCCAAAAACCTCTTGCTGTACAATTTCTGAATCCTGGCTACATCCACCAAGAATTGTTGGTTCGAAAAAGTAACCTGTATCTTTGTCAGCTTTTTTCCCACCACAGAGAACTTCTGCACCACTTTGTTTTGCACGCTCAACCATTGCCTCAATCTTTGTTAATTGATCAAGACTTACCTGACTACTCATATCCGGAGCAGGATCTGCAAAAGGATCATCGTAGGTAACAGCCTTCATTGCTGCCACCAGCTTGGTCGTGAATTCTTCAGCTATATTCTGTTGGACATACACGCGTTCAGCACAATTACATACCTGTCCGCTGAAGATGACCCGTGAGGCTACAACCGCTTTGACAGCCAGATCTATATCCGCATCGGAACAGACGATTGCTGGAGCTTTGCCACCGAGTTCCAGTGAACATTTTGTTATGTTTTCAGCACTCGCGGCAATGATTTTGCTTCCTGCGCCAACACTTCCTGTCAGTGTAACCATTCCGGTAATCGGGCTACGCACCAGGGTTTCACCAAGAGTCGCACCCCTTCCGGAAATGATGTTCAGCACACCCGGTGGAATATCAAGACCTGCAGCAAGTTCTGCAAATGCCAAAGTTGTGGCGGGGGTTTCACTGCTTGGCTTAATGACTATGGTATTTCCTGTGAGAAGTGCAGGGGCAACTTTACGGGCCATAACAAAAAGAGGGAAGTTCCAGGGACAAATTCCCACGACAACTCCGATAGGTTGGCGAAACAGAAGAATGTTTTCCTTGGGGCGATCACTCTGTATAACTTCACCTTCATAAATCCTTGCCCAGCCAGCATAGTAATCAAAGTAATCTGCAGTAAAATCGACTTCAACCTGGGCAAGAGGTAAGATTTTTGCCTGTTCACTAGCAAGAGTCTGAGCAAGTTGAATTCTGTTTTCCCGGATAACCGTTGCCATTTTTTTTAAAAATGAGGCCCTTGCCGCAGCAGGTTCGGCAGCCCAACTTTCCTGGGCCTTTTGTGCAGCTTCCAGGGCTTGATGGGCATCAATCTCATCACCCTGGGGTGCAAGAGCCATGGTTTTTCTTGTATATGGGTTCTCCACTTCAATCATGTCGCTTGCGTGCGACTTGACTAACCCACCATTTATAAATTGCAGATACTCTTTCATTGCTACCTCCCCATTGAATTGAATAACAGTGACGTGGTTTCCGTGTTGCAAATAAAGCATGCGTCATGCCACTTAGGTAATGGTTTGATATTAAAGGTTTTTTGGTAAAGAACACCAGCGGTGTAAACTTTATACTGTATGATTATCGAACGGTTTGCAAAATTGTCCAGGGCAAATTGTGCACTTACAAAGTTGAATAAGCGTGGAATATGAACAAAGGGGAGGGTGGGGTGTTGTGAAATCGTACACTTTAACTATGTGTCCGATTTTACAACACTTAGAATCTGGTCACTTGTTTCGATCTTCTGATACAAGGTTGATCGGGCAATGCCAAGTCTTTTTGCAGAACGAGAAATGTTGCCTTTTTCTTCTTCAAGAACCATTGCAATGGTTGTGTCTTCAGCGATTTTTAGCAGTGATTTTTTGTCAGTAGGGTGATGGTTTAAGGTCGTTTTAGCATGTTGCCGGAGTTTTCCTGAAATCCAATATTCTTTTAGCGATTGTGGTAATTGGGCTGGAGTCAGCTGTTGTTGATCCAGACCGATGACGACGGCTCGTTCGATTGTATTGCGTAATTCCCGTACGTTTCCCCGCCAGGGATACGACTGTAGTGCTTCAAAAAAGTCATTATCAGCATAAATATCAGATCTTAAATATTCTGCGGAGAGTTGCTTTAAAAATTGTTTTGCAAGTAAGCGGATGTCACCGCCTCGCTTATTCAGAGGGGGGATCAGTATTGGAAAAGTGGCAATTCGATAATAGAGATCCTCTCTGAAACGGCCTTGATTGGCTTCCTCAATGAGGTCTACTTTTGAAGCAGAGATTATCCTTAAGTCGAGTGGGATTTCATTAACGCCACCTACCCGAACCATACTTTTTGAAGAGAAAGCGCGAAGAAGTTTTACCTGAAAACTCAGAGGCATTGCTTCCACCTCGTCTAAAAAAAGTGTACCTCCTGAGGCTGTCTCCAGTCTTCCCGCTTTTCCAGCCTCACGAGCCCCGGTAAATGCGCCAGGTTCATAACCAAAAAGCTCACTTTCTATGATGTCAGCAGGAATAGCTCCGCAATTAATGGCTACAAAAGGATTATTAGAGCGACAGCTTGAGGCGTGAATCGCCTGGGCAAATAGTTCTTTCCCGGTCCCGGATTCTCCAACCAGCAGTACGCTTGAGTCTGTTGGAGCAACCATGGTTGCCAGTTCTTTCGCTTTGATGATTCCAGCACATCGACCTGTAATATCGTTGAAAGTATAGCTTGTTCTGTTGGATTGGACTGCAGAAAGACTCATAATACGACCTGTATCTTCTAACATAACCAGGGTTCGTTCGCCGTTTTCAATACTATGGGCGTTAACTACAAATGATTTTTTCCTGCTACCCACAGCAATTGTATGCTCCTTCTCTTTTTGTCGCCGCAATTCTCTTGAAAGATCAAGGGCGCTAAGGTTTTTTTTAAGTTGGTTCTTACGCTGGTCGATACCTGACTTTTGGGGGATTGAAAGCATTTCAAGGGCCTTCTTATTATATCTATCCACTTCCCCCAATTTATTAAGGGCGATAACCCCCTGGGGCAGGTACTCCATAATGGTATTGAGTTCAGAATTAGAAACTTTAAGAGACGTCACTGTCCTGGTAAGGGCAAGTTGATTCTCAATTGCCTTCGCAATGGATGTGGTTAACCCAAGGGTTTGTCGATTTTGGGGTGTATCATAGCTGAGAATATTAAGAATGCCGACAAGTTCAGAGTCAGGGGTATAAATTGGTGTTGCTGAGCAATTAAGGTTATGGAGATTGATATTATAATGCTCCGGCCCAAAAACCTGGACCGGCTTTTTCAGGGATAAACTAAGGCCGGCAGCATTCGTGCCAATAGCTTCGATACTTACGTCACACCCTGTCACAAAGCCGTTGTACTCTGATTCTTTTAAAAGTGTTGGATCCCCACAGGAACAAAGAAAAAATCCTTCATGATCAATACAGTCAATGCGAAATCCACTGCCAGCAATTATTTCATTGATCACCTCCATGAATGGTTGAGCAACAGAAACCAGTTCGGCTGATCGCTTCAGCAAGGCATCCCCATCGCCTTTATGGTGCAATCCCTTATGGGCATCAATCCCTAAATTTTTACTGTGTTTCCATGAAACCAGGATATCTGTTCGGATTGACTGGGAATCAACAGGTTTACCCGCTTGTAGATTTCTCCACTGAAGGGCGATGGTTTCTTTATCATATTGGGGCATTATTTATTTCTGAGTCCCTTATATACCACAAAAATATATTTTTGTATGCTGACCCATCTTATAATCAATCTCAACTTACGGACTTTAACTTTGATGATCAGGCTTGTGTTATTGTGCCTTTGACAATATTTTGCCCCTCTTTCTGAGCCGAACAAAAATGCAATAATGCAAGCCTGACCCCCACGTAAAAAGCCAATCCGAAAGTTGAGTAATCAATCTTTCTACTAAAAAGGATGAAATTCTCGAATATGGTACAATGGTTTCTGGGTCTCTTTATCGATTTCCGTGAAGTTCTTATCGTATCCAGTAACTTTAAACTGTCCCATAAACTGATTACAAAGGGGGTATCCTGCCTTAATCCAACCTAGGATACCGTCCTTATACCACCAGACATTGGTGTAACCATATTGTGTCAGTCTTTCCCCTACGTAAGCCCCACGTTTATGTGTTCTGCACCACACTACAATCTTAGCATCTTTATTTGTGATTATTTTGGGGAAGGTATACATATGACCGGCATGGATGTGGTCTGTTCCGGCAATGTGACCGGCATAAAATTCAGGATGAGTTCTGAGATCAACCAGATAGGCATCCTCCTGTCCAGCCATGACTTTGTCGTAAAGATCTTTAAATCCCTGGACATCTAACTGCCGTTCTACAGGAAAAACTTTTGTAGCATTCTCCCAGGCCTTTTCTTCATTGGCTTTAAGCATTGCTGAATCGTCAGCAAAAGCAAAACCGGCCGCAGTCAGCACAAAAACCATGCTAAAAACATAAATAAACAGCTTTTTCATAATGTTATCTCCTTCGATCGAGTTATTTTAATCCTACAAAAGTCGTTATCGGGCTTGATCGTAAGATGGGCCAGCATCTGAGAATTAACAATGGGGGTTGAATTTGACATATCCTTTTCCAGAATAGCTACTATCATATTCAAATATTTACTCAAATCATATGCACAAAAAAAATACCAGGGTCCTGTTCAAAAGGCAATTGAAATATAATCATCTTCACTGTGTCAGTATACCGGAACCCGGAGTTATCTCCACAACTGGGGTGGTCCTGTTGTTTTTACTTTTCAGGATAAGGATTTCCTGGTCCGGTTTTCAATAGATCAACCGTATAGCCAATATCAAATATTTTATGGCATGCAGGGCAGATAAAAAGCCATTTTACAGTATCAGTTTCTTTTTTTATCATTGTATGAAACCCGTCTGCATAGCCACATTCAGGACAAACTCTGAATTCATTTTCAAATTGGACTTTGTGAATTTTATCTTCCATTTAACTGCAATTCTCCCTTGAAAGTTTTCTTATAACCGGCACGGCCGGAGCGAGTTATGGCTCCGGCCTCAACGAATTTTGAAACACCTTCATTGATAATGCTTTGTGGGCGTTTCATATAAAAATCCATATTCAACATTCGGTCATATATGACCTTGTCAGTAACGCGTATACGGAATTATCAGCCACCAATCTTTTTTCATGGGCAGCCATCCTCAATCAATCAAGCTGCCTTCCTATATCCTCAAAGGCATCCAAGACCATTCCCGTTCCAATGGAAATCAACAGGATATCCTGGGCTACGCGGACGAAACGATACCTTGGCGGTGGAGGCCCTAATTCCACAAGGACTTTTGGCGGAAGATTATAAAAAATGACTTCCCTGGGAAGCTGTTGGCCTTTTTTCCACTTTTTTGCATGACCGGGGGGGATGCAACGTTTGCCCTTCTTGATAAGGCCCGGCGGGCAGCGCCCCTGTCGAAATTGATCGGAATAATATTTGTGTAGGAACGCCTGTTTTTGTTCATTGAAATACCTGTTCTTCTGGTCTCCACCCTTATCTTTCTCGTGGGATTTTCCACGATCGGCATTTTTTTTGTCATTGTGCCGCTCATTTTTTACCGTCTGTTTCTGGGACTTGTTTTTTACCGCCTGTTTCTGGGGCTCGTTTTTTGCCGCCTGTTTATGGGTTTCGCCTTTTTCTTTGCTGTCAACCCATTGTGGTTTTTCTGCGAAAGCCCCACTGGTTGACCATATCCCGGCAAATATAAGTGTCAGTGCAAGGGCCGTATAAAACATAAATCGCTGCATGGTGTTAACTCCTATTCAAAACCACCTCAAATTTTTTCCTAAAATTTACGGATGCATATTAAATCAAAAAAGTTTTTTTTGAAAGGCTTGCATGGCTTTTAAAATGTCCAGAATTGCCTCGTGCATACCATTCGCTCCAGAAGTTAATTTTGGTGCATCTTTATTTCCGATATCATCCTGAATTTCAGATTTAATTTTTTTCAGATTCTGAGCATGTTTTTCAAACTGAATACGATGTTCTTCTTCCATATCCTCTAAAGCTTCGGATTTAATCTGTCCGACAAGTTCATCAGCCTCAGCCATTAATCGTTCTATGTCATTTGAATTTATATTTTTTGACATGATCTCTCCCTTGTTTTTTCTTGTATTTATCCCTCTTCCGGCTCAGGGCCGCAAATTTTATAATTATTTTTTTCATGGGAGGTTATCCATACATCAACCCAGGGGGGCTTCTGCGGCGGTGTTGACCATCTGATCTGCCCAGAGGTTTGCCTGGTTTCGATTGATTTTATCTGCGGCAAGCCTGGCTGCAATTCTCCTCAGATTTTCAATCAGGGCAATCCTCAACATGATGGGGATTGCCCCGAGTTCACCCAGTTTCAGAAAGGTGACACGCTGATAGGCAGCAACAAAACCTATGAGACCTTCCGAATCCACCCGCCCGTCCCGTGGGAAATGGATTCAAGGGCTATCTCATACATCTTCGGCCAGGGGCCTGCACACATCAACGGGTACGGCCTCATTATCCGACAGGCGGGACAGAAGTTTGTCCGGCAGTTGCCTGTCACTCAGTGCATGTGCATTGGTCTGGATTCTGCCATGCTGTTTTATCTGGTCACTGCCGAACAGTTCTGCGTGAAGGGGTCGTTCTTCAGTAATGATGGGCGTCGATTTTTTTGTACAGATATCCGAAGAAACGAAACGACCTCCCGAGAAGTCTTGCGATGCCCATCATTATTTAGGATCGCTCCTATTTTGTGACCGGGTAAAGTTCAACACGTCTGTTCATTGCACGGCCTTCAGCCGTTTTGTTGGACGCCACAGGTTTTGAAAATGCGAAGCCCTCACAGGACAGGCGGTTTTTATCAATCCCTTTATTAATCAGATAGGTTTTTACAGCTTTGGCTCGCCTCAGGGACAGGGCATCATTATACTTTCTGGTGCCGATGCTGTCCGTATGACCCTGGATTTTTACAAAAAGCGCGGGACGGGATTTCAAAACATCTACCACCTTATCAAGAAACTCAAAACCGGCAGGTTTGATGATACTTTTATCAAAATCAAAATAGGCTTCACCCACCACCCATGCTTTTTCAACCGCCGGAGGCGTCGCTACTATGGGAGTGGGAGCCGGTGCTTGAACCATGGGTTTTTTAGTCAGGAAAACATCCTGTACAAATTGACCCATACCGCTGCCTGTCATTAATTTATCCGCTTTGGTGACAAAGCCGCACTTGCCGATATTGGCAATTTCTTCCATCAGGTGCATCCCTTTTTCATCATCACCGACAAAGATGGGATAAAAACAAAGATCTTCACCCATTTGATTCTTCAGTGCCTGGGCTGCTTCCAGGGTTATGGGTAATTTTAATCCCATTGCTTCCTGGCCGTCGCTGATAATCACAACAGCTGTTTTACCGGAAAAAGTTTTAAGATCCTCTCTGGCTGCGGTCAGGGCAGTATGCATTGGACTGGTGCCACCTGCTCTTGAAACCAGGCCTGATTTTTCATTCAAACCCTTCTGGGTGTATTCTTCCATGCCGTAAAAAAGAACCGTCAGTTTATCGGACACTTTTGGACTGTGCCCAAAAGACCTGAGGCCTGCATTCTGACCCAGTTCCGGCAGGGTCTGACTCAAGTGTTTTACAATTTCACGGGCAGTGACGAATTTTTTATTTCCGTTATACCTGTCATCCATGGAACTTGATGCATCCAGGATGATTAGAAAATTATCCAGGGCAGAAACATAATCGTTTGAATTAAACGTGGTTGGGGAAAAATCGGGAATTGGCTGGACCGGCTGCTGGACAGCACATCCGACTATAAATAAAGCGGTAATGAAAGACAAAGCAAACATTGTTTTAAAAAATTTCATATTCGTTCTCCTGTTCTGGTTTTGATTTGAACTACTTTTTAACAATAAGGCTGTTTTTAACAGATTGGACCCCCTTGACCGACCTGGCTACTTCCACAGCTCTGGCAGAGGCTGCGGCAGAATTTACAAAACCGCTTAACTGCACCTCTCCCTTGAAAGTTTCAACATTGATCTGTAGCACTTTGAGCATGGGTTCATCAAATATTTGTGCCTTCACCTTGGTGGTGATAACAGAATCATCAACATACTCGCCCATGCTTTCCTTATGACGTGTTCCGGCACAACCGGCGACAAATGCAAATAGAAAAAATCCAATAATAAAACAGTTGGTGATCTTTTTTGTTCTCATAATTTCTCCTTTTTTCATCCTATTTGTGTTTTATCCGCTTATAGGGTCAGCGGACCGATATCAACCACTTTTCCTTTGGTTCTGCAAGTGATTCTCTTGCACGGGCTACTTATTGTCTGTTCAACATTTGTGCCAGGGTTTAATAGGCCTGCTTTATGTTTTTATTCCGCTGATTTTATAGGAAAAAATGCCGCTTAAAATATTTTTATCTCCACTTCTTCCATCAGATAAAAAGGTCATATACAACCTTTGGTCATATATGGCCGGCTTTGTCACAGACGCAGGTTATCAGACAAAAAACCGTCAACCAAGGCTTAATTTTGAAAGTTGAGTTAATAAATATACCGTTCACAGATTCTCCGGTAATGATAACCGTAAATGGAAAGGGTGACGGCCGTTAACATGGGCCTTGATTTCCGCATCAGGGTCCAGAGAATCACCCATCAATCGCCAGCCGCAGCCTTTGCACCGGTATGACTTCATACTACATTCTCCAGCGGTTTTTCATGAGCAGATATGCCATGGAAAAGGTTAATAATCCCATGGAAAACAAATAGATCCATGCCGGAAATAAGGTTGATATACGCCTTTCATCCAGCAGGATTGATCTGATGGATTCAAAAAAAGGGTATGACGGCAAAAAAGGAGCCACGGCCGATAATTTTTGTGAGAACTCGGATAATGCAGAAGGAAGAAGATGGGGTAGATAGAAAATAACCCCTAGGGTTCTGGCCCCGGCCTGACTTTTACATAAAAAACCCAGGAAAATTCCATAGGCACTAAAACAGAAACTGCCGACGCCGATAAATGTGAGATAACTTGCTGTATTTCCAAAATTAAATCTTCCCATCAGGTGGAGAAACAGGACGGCCATGAAGATTAAAATCATGCCTAAAAACAATTTAGCCATCAGCCATTCAATTTCCCGCATGGGTGTCTGCAAAAGCGCAAGCAGTAGTCTTTTTTCCTTTTCTTCGGCTATTTGTGCAGGCATGATGATGAAGCTTACCAGCATGACCAGCATGAGTATCCATGTCGGCAAAGTTTGTTTTTGAATCCCGCCTTTTTGAAGCGGTTTGATATCAGAAATCCAGTTAACGCTGTTTCCTTCGATTGCTTTTTGTAATGCTAAAAAACTCTCTACAATTTGAAGGGATATTACAGATTCTTTTTTTAAAACAACCAGAACCAGATTGACCTTTCCTTGTTCAGGGCGTAGCAGCAAACCATCTATTTTTTTTTCTTTTAACCATTTATTGCCTTGTTCCTCACTGGAAACAGTTACAATCGAAAATAGCGTATCCACGGATTCAATGGCTTGAACAATAACAGGTGGATATATTTGTGATTGAATCAGTCCGATGTTGGTTTGTTTAATATCAACACCGACCTCATCCACCAGCATCAAAGAAATATAAACAAAAAACGGAATGAAAAGAATCAAAAATATGGACTTATTCTTGAATGCAATGGCTAAATCGTTCAATGTTAATGTAATGATATTTATTATCATCATTGATAAAGCTTTTCATGAATGTCTGATTGAAAATAGGATTCGGGCGATCCGTCAAAAACCAGAGCACCCTGATGAAGCACAACAATTCGTGTGGCCAGGTTTTTTATCTCTTCAGGCCGATGGGACGTAAAAATGATTGTTTTCCCTGAAGAATGAAACTCCCTGAGCAACCTGTAAATCTCTTTTGTCATGTCAAAGTCTATTCCTGACGTTGGTTCATCAAACAGGAGCACGGAGGGATCTGCCAGAAGGGATCGCCCGATACTCACCCTTTGTCTTAATCCTTTTGATAAAACCTGTATCCTGTTATTGCGGAAAGGAAGCAGATTGAATGTCTTCAAAATTTCTTCAATCCTCAGAAAAGGGATTTGAAACAGACGGGCAAATAGCCTGAGATTATAATCAACGGTAAAAAAATCAAATAAATTTGGCGTTTCCGGAACAAAACCGATTTTTCTCACAACCGCCATTCTGTTTTTAAGGTTGATGCCATCCACAAAAACCTGCCCGCTGTCAGGGATGAGCCAGCCGGCCAAAAGTTTCAATAAAGTGGATTTGCCTGCACCATTATGCCCGATAAGGGCAACCAATTCCCCTTGTTCCACTTTAAGATGAAAAGGCAGCAACCCTCTTTCTTCCTTATATATTTTTGTAAGATTATCAATTTTGATCAGCATAAAATCATTCTTTTTTTATCCGCATAAAATTTTAATGGTATTTACCGGATCAGTCAAAGTCATCTCTTAAAATGTAAAGCAAGGCTTCTTCAACATAACCGGTATGGCCGGAGCAGGGTATCTACTCTGGCCACAACGAACGATGAAACGCCTCTATTTACAATGCTTCAATGGGAGTTTCAGATAAAAACAATTATATCCGCTGAGCTAAATAAATAATCGCGAACACCAAAGTCACTGCAACTAGAACGCCGATAATAAATCCCATTTTGTTTCTCCTTTAAAAAAATAAATTGTGTTCGGCCGGGCAATTAGACGGTTTGTCACAAAAGCTTCGGTCATGGGCCTTCATACATCAAAATTTCATGATATCACTTTTGTCTGGTTCTGGGTTAATATCTGCTGATAAAGTTGTTTTTGATAAGTAAGCGCTCTATAAACCGCACCTTGTCAGCACAGGCAAATTATGAGATTTTAGGTGGGCCTGAGAGTTGGGACGGTGTCAGATACTGTGGCAACAAGGCTTTATAATCTGCCTCAGTCATGGCCTGGGGAAGATTTTCAAAAAGGAAGCGAAGATACCAATATGGCTCAAGGCCATTTGCTTTGGCAGTTTCAATAAGGCTGTAGATTCCTGCACTGGCGGTTGCTCCCTCTGGTGCTCCCGAAAATAACCAATTTTTTCGACCTATCGTAAAGGGCCTGATGCTGTTTTCAGCCATATTGTTGTCAGGGGTTACATGACTCGTTTCGACATATACAATGAGTCTGTGCCACTGATTTAAGGCGTAGCCAATAGCTTTTCCCAATAAACTTTTGGGTGGAACCTCTTCAATTTTGACATCCAACCAGCGTTTGAATTCATCCAGTACCGGTTTGGCCTTTGCCTGTCGTTCCTGGACAAGGTCTTCACCGGTTAACTCGATCAGTTTAGCTTCTTTTTCAATTCTATAGAGCTTCCGGATGTATTTCAGCGCCTGATCGGCAGCACCAGCTCTGGGTTTGCCATTCTTATTTGTTCCACCAGCCTTAACGACATCCATGAATTTACGGCGTGCATGTGCCCAGCACCCCATGTGAGAGATATTTGACTCATTATCCAGAAAGCCATAGCCAGAATACCCATCTGTCTGAACAACACCTGTATATCCCTGCAAAAACGCAACAGCAGCATCACCTGCACGGGTGGGGTGGTATTCAAAAAGGAGACCGGGATGCTCATGGGACCCTCCTCGAAATACCCACATATAGGATTTAGTTGTGTTCTTTTTTCCAGGCTCGTTGAGAACCTGGACCGGAGTCTCGTCGATCTGGATTAATGGTCCCGAAAGGATTTCGTTTTTGAGCATTGCAAAAAGTATTTCACAACTTTCGCATATTTTTTGTGCCCAGTTGCACATGGTTGCCCTGGAGATCTTTACCCCGATTCTCAGAAATTGCTTTTCCTGACGATAAAAGGGTAAAGCATCGACAAATTTGGCAGTTATAACAAAGGCAATCAGGCCCGGCGTTCCAATACATTTGGGAATAATCTGTTCAGGGAGCCGTGCAATGGCAACTGTGGGACCATCGCTTTCAACCCCTTCACACTTTTTACAGGCATATTTAGGACGGACGTTGCGAATGACCTGGATTTTTGAAGGAACAATATCGAGTTGCTCAGATACTTCTTCTCCAATGCATGTTTTCAAACAACCGCATTTACAAAGCTTTTCGGCCTCATCTATATCATGGATAACCTCTATCCGGGGAAGGTCCTCAGGGATGGGCTTGCGTCCACGCTTTTTGCGTTTGTGGCTTGGAACAACAATTTCATCGTCCTCTTCAGGCTCTTCTACTATCGAAAAATTTTCTTCCGGTAGATCAAACAGAGAGAGTTGTTTGTCGTCAACTGGCTTCTTTTCACTTTTACGGCCAAAGAGTTTGTCTTTAAGACAACGAATTTGTTCATTAAGGATGTCGATTTCAGATAAATATTCTTTTTCCTTTCTTAAGTAGGAATCGATTATTTTCTGTAATTCATTAACCTTTTCAGAGGCTATGTTGGCTTCGATAATCATGCGCACAACATAGCATAAAGAGCTGAAATTTTAAACCTTTATTATCAATAAAGTGTCGAATATTTCAAGGAATTGTGGGCCTCTTTCTGATAAATATTGAGGCCATCCATCAACCAGGTGAGTTCACGTTTCTCAATGGTCATGATCTCCTCTTTGGAAGTTGGCCATTTAAAGAAATGTTTCTCCAGCCTTTTGTGCCACAGGCAAAAACCATTCCTGTCCCAATAAAGGATTTTAATCATATTGCGTTTTCGATTGCAAAAAACAAACAGATGGCCGGAAAAGGGGTCAAGTTCCAGACGTTCACTTACCAGGATCGACAAACCGTCAATGGATTTACGCATGTCGGTAATGCCCATGGCCAGGTAGACCCGAATGTTGGATGAGGTCAAAAACATCACATTCCCTTTAAGGTCAAAATAACCTTCTCAAGAGTCACCGGTGAAAAATCATCCAGAACTTCAATGGTAAATTCAGAGTTCATAGTGATTCGAAGAGAAGGATTGCCAGTTTGCTGAAACAGCCGAGTTGATTTAACAGGCACTGAAGGAATCTGAACAAATTCCAAAGGTAAATTTTCTTTGCGAAACCTACGTTTCCAGTATCTGAAACGGGGTATATTTAAATCGTTTCTTCTGCAATATTCCGCCTGGCTTAATCCTGATGGGGACCAGGACGCTATATGGGACTTCCAAAACTGTTTACGTTCATCATCAGAAATCGATTGCTCTATCGTATCCTGCACCTGTAAAGTTCCCGTCATAATTGAATAAGCCTCCTGCTGTAGTGTGAAAGTTGGCTTAATATGCCACGGGTGGGCAGGCTTTAAAAGATGGGGTTTATAGAGCGCTTACTTTGATAAATTTGATCCCCTTCACTGATCTGGTCTCTTCCACAGCTTTGACTGAGGCCGCGGCAGCCTTCAGCAATTAAGTTCACTGCCTATATCCTCAAAAGCATCCAATGGTAATCAACAGGATATCCTGGGGTACGCGGATGAAACGATGCCTTGGGGTGGAGGTCCCAACTGAACAAGGATCTTTGGCAGAAGATTTCAAAGAAATCTGGGAATGGAATGACAAATCTCCTTGCCCAAAATCGATTTAACCCCAAGGGTTTTAATCAATCGGCTGATGTCCGTGACTTCGTTCTGACCGCTTCAATGACCTCCATTCCCTGGAGATGTGAAACCGAATATATGTCGACGTTCAACGGTTTTCTTAAAAGGGTTTTGGTTCCCAGCAACACCCCGAACCGATGGGATTTTATGTGACGATCCAGGTCTTCACGGGTTTCCCATTCCTCAATCAGACAAAAACAGTTTTTGTCATGGAGATCACAAAAAACAGAATAGCTTTTACAGCCGGTTTCACTGCCCACGAATTTGATGAGCGAAAGCAGGGTTTGCTTAAGTTCCAGCTGCTTGTCTTCAAGTGCATTCAGGATAATTCTGACAATGATCATTGGGTCTCTTTTTCTTTACCTTAAGGGTCTTTGAAGTCTTTATTTCTCTTTTAGTCTCGCAATCATTATGCCAGAATTTTGATTCGAAGATTTTTTTTGCTTATCCATTTGATTTTACAGGGATTAACAATATAAAAAGGATGATTTGGTCAGGGATATACAGGATATAAAAAGAGTCTTATTTGGCCAATAGGTCATATATGACGTTTTAAGGAGCCAAGATCATATGACACCTGAAGGGTGCTCCCGGAGGAGTGGTTGTTGGCTGGATATCGGCGGGGGAGTTATGGTCTTTTGATATTAAGCTTTCGCATGCGTGCACGCAGGGTACTGCGGTTGAGACCGAGAATCTCGGCTGCGCTGTTTTTACCGCTGACTTTCCAATGGGTCTGCTCCAGCATACGGACAATATAATCGCGCTCGACTGTTTCCAATGTTTGCTGGCTTTTAGTTAAGTATGCAAAGGGCTTGTTCAGGTCATCGGCAAGGTGTAATTTGGGTCCCGATGAGTTGATCACGGCGCGTTCAAGAACATTCTCCAACTCTCTCACATTCCCGGGCCAATGATAATTCTGTAAGGTGTTCATCATGCTTTTTGGAATAATGCCTGTGACCTTGCCCATTCGTTTGGAGATTTTCTTAACATAAAAATCCACCAGCAGTGTAATATCTTCTATTCGGTCCCTCAGGGGCGGCATGGTTATGGGAAAAACATTGAGTCTGTACCAGAGATCACTCCGAAAACGTCCTTGACGGACTTCTTGTTCAAGATTTCGGTTTGTAGCGGCAATAATCCTTGCATTCACCTTGATGGTACGGGAACTGCCCAGGCGCTCAAATTCTCCGTCCTGGATCACGCGCAGCAGTTTTGACTGCAATTCCAGAGGCAACTCACCAATTTCATCCAGAAAAAGTGTAGCTTCATCGGCAACCTCAAACCGTCCCAGTTGCCTGGTATTGGACCCTGTGAACGCTCCTTTTTCATGGCCGAACAATTCGTTTTCAATGAGATTTGACGGTAATGCCGCACAGTTGACTTTTACCAGAGCCCGTTTTTTTCGCTTACTGAATCCATGAACGGCCCGGGCCACCAGTTCCTTGCCGGTCCCGGTTTCGCCCAGAATCAGAACCGTGGTGTCGCTTGCGGCGATCTGCTCCACTTTATACAGCACATATTTCAATGCATCGCTTTTCCCAATGATGTTCTCATGGTTATGTTCCAGCTTGATTTCTTCTTTCAGATAAGCCTTTTCCTCCTCCAACTGTTCTTTCAGCCTTTTTATTTCAGAAAGGGCGGTTTCCGCGGTCTGTTTCCTTTTTTCAGCCTCCTGCCTTGCGGTGACCAGTTCGGCAGTCCGGGTTTCAACAACTTTCTCCAGATGTCGTTTGTAATATTCGCGCTCGGTCACATCTTCAATGGCCAGAAGGATCAATGGTGCATGGTTTGGCTCCCGATAAATTCTTCGGGCGTTCAGATGCATGATTTTGGTGCCGATGTTTTTAAACGTATGCTCTACTTCAAAATCATTGTATACGGTATTTTCCGGCAGGGACTGTTCGAGCAGTTCTTTGAGTTTCGGGATATTCCACTGTCCATTGCCAAGATCAAATATTAATGTCCCCACTGTCTCTTGGGGGTTAACGCAGAATATTTTATAGAAAGACGGATTGGCATCCATCACCCTCAGGTTGGAATCAAGTACCAGAAGCGGTTCACGAATTGAACCCAGGATACTGTTGAAAATGTTCAAAAACGATTTCTGCACGAATAAAAACCTTTTTCTAAAACAAAAACGTGGGGCTGCAAAAGAGTTGACTCAATCGAGGAACAACCACTTAAAAGTCTATTATGATAGATTGATCGTTGTTTTTTGTCAAAGGATGGTTTGAAAATTATTTGACGTAAAGGGGGATGGATCTTACACGATCACCAAGGAAATAGCTCGAAAGGCTTTCAACCGACAACTAACGTACCGAACCGGTGGCAGATTGTATTTTCACGGGGGGCAATCAACCCCCAATTGGTCCACGGGATACATCAAGACAGTCAAGGTCGGCGAGCTTGTCTTTTACAAGCCCTACGGCGGCCCAGCAAAATAGGCTGTGGGTTTGGGTTAAAGGCTTTCTTTACAAAAAATGTTTAATATAATAGGGTTTTGCATTGTTGTTCGTTGAATAACGGTAAAATCTGGTATGTGGTTCAGGGGCTCAGAAACAAATAATTCTACAATTCTTCACCATATCTGTGGAATTATTTTGATCATGGGCCTTATCTCTGAGCCTTTTTATTAACTTAAAATAAAGGAGTCGGCTTGATTTTTAATAAGCATCAGCAGGATATCGCAGAAAAAATGGATTTAAACGTATCAAAATCAAATTGGAAGGATTGGAAATGGCAAATAAAGCACTGTGTTAAATCGATTGATCTTCTGGAATCGCTCCTGGAGATAAAGCTTCCATTTGAACAACGGGTTTTATTAAAAAAAACAATGGACAAATTCCCCATGTCCATAACGCCATACTACTTATCCCTCATAAATACGGACGATTTAGAACATGATCCCATTTTTAGACAGTCTGTCGCCTCTGTTCGTGAGCTTGAATTTTCAAACGACGACATGAAAGACCCTTTGCACGAAGACAAGGACAGTCCCGTGCCAGGCATTACCCACCGATATCCAGACCGTGTTTTGTTTCTGGTCAGCAACAGGTGTGCAATGTATTGTCGACACTGCACCAGAAAAAGAAAGGTTGGCGATGTTGATAGTATTCCCGGTAAACAAGAGATCCTGGCGGGAATTGACTATATTCGAAACAATCCGGAAATAAGAGATGTTTTATTGAGTGGCGGCGACCCCCTTCTCCTGTCAACCAGCTATCTTGATTGGATATTGACTGAACTTGAAAAAATTGAGCATGTGGAAGTCATTAGAATCGGAACCAGAACCCCGGTTGTTTTACCCTATCGAATTACCGATGCAATGACCAATATGCTTAAACGACACCATCCCATATGGATAAACACCCATTTTAACCACCCAAGGGAAGTAACGGCATCCGCCAGGGACGCCCTTACAAAACTTGCCAACGCAGGCATACCCCTTGGTAACCAAACGGTTCTGCTTGCCGGTGTCAACGATTGTCCAAGGATAATGCGTTCACTGGTCCATAAACTTGTGCTCAACAGAGTCAGACCCTACTATCTATACCAGTGCGATCTTTCAGAAGGATTGACCCATTTCAGGACCCCAGTAGGTAAAGGTATCGAGATAATAGAGAGTCTCATCGGTCATACCAGTGGTTTTTGTGTACCCACCTATGTTATTGACGCACCAGGTGGGGGAGGAAAAATTCCTGTAATGCCAAACTATCTTATTTCCTGGTCCACCAATAAGGTGATTCTCAGAAACTATGAAGGCGTCATCACAACCTATAAAGAACCCCTTTCCTATGAGCAAACCTTTTGTGACCGAAATTGTGATGAATGCAACCTGCAACTGCCATTGGAGGATGCAGCAGAGTATCGGGCAGTAGGAATCGAAAAATTGCTGGCAGATTACGACAACACCATAGCCATTGTTCCGGAAAATAACGACAGAACTGAACGGCGTAAAGCTAGCTGATTAACAAAAACTGATCTGCATATTCGGCGCCTTAGGCCCATGATCGGAATAAAATCTTCCAAAACATGGCGTAGGATTTTAAGTCGTATTCAAGGCGCGTTAATGGGAGCATATTAAAATATGTGCCCATTAAGGCAACGAAGAAGACGGCTTAAAAGACACACCATGTGGGAGGTTTTATTTTGATCATGGGCCTTACATATCCGGCCAAAGGGCGCTTGCAACTTTTAGGTTAAAATTTTCAGTAAATCTGTCATTGGGATTAACGGTGGTTTTTATTGCCGCCACTGCCGCGACTGTCGTCATCGCTTGAACTGTTTTTTTCGAGGTAGTCATCGGCTGTGCTTTGTCGGCTGACCCGGCCGCCTTTGTTTGATTGGCCGTCCCTCTTGTCATTATTGCTCCGGTTGTAGACCTTGTCGAGGCCCTCTTGTTGCTGTTGTTTTACCTGTTGTTGCTTTTGCCTTTCTGGCGTGGTCCGTTGCTGCTCGTTTACCTGTTGCTGCCTTTGTCTTTCCGGCTTGGTCCGTTGCTGCTCGTTTACCCGTTGCTGCTTTTGTCTTTCCGGTTTGGCCTGTTGACGTTGTTCTACCTGTTGCTGCTTTTGCCTTTCTGGCGTGGTCCGTTGCTGGATCTGCCTGTCCTGTTTGGTCTTTGACCGGTCGTCACCGCGCCGATCAAGATTTCTGGTCCTGGGGTCAATAACATCACGGGACCTGCCCTTGAAATTTCGGAAACGGTTGGGGTCTTGGCCGTATTTTTTTGCGGTAAACTTGTCACGGTAGGTTACGCCTCTCCGGTGAGTGGGAGCGTGCTGCCAGCGGCCGGGACTTGCTCCCCACCGGTTGTTCCTGACAAATCTTGGTCGTTTATGCGCATCAATATAAATATAGCGGTGGTTCCAGTCAAAATAGCTCCAGGAGCCAAAGGCGGCACCAAAATAAAAGCCGGGCCAGTATGAAATGCCGATACCGATGCTTATTCCCGGGGGGCCCCAGTAATGGGGCCGATAGGCGGGGTACGGCCACGGGCCGTAGACATAGAAGGGGTCATAGTATGGCACATGGATGATCCTGGAATCTGCCGGGGTGATAATGATCGTTTCTTTTTCGACAATGACCTTCTGCCTGTCATTGGTGGTGAGGTTGCCTTGGTCATAGGCCTCATTCCGCAGTTCCTGAACCATGTCCATAACCTCATCCTCCTGGGCAAGAAAGGCGTTGCCGAGGTTGGTGGTCTCAGTGATTCGCTCGCTCATCAGGTCAAAAACTGATGGGAAGTGACAGACCGCCTTGATGCTGGGGTCCCAGTCCTTGTCTAAAAGGGCTTTATCAAGGGCTTCTCCCTTTAGTTCTGGATTCTTTCTGATCCAGCGGTTGGCTTCAATTACTTCAATGGGATAGGTCGATGCCATCAGGATCTGGGACAGGAGCGCATCGGGATACAGGGCGATGGGGGCCAGCATCTGTGCAATTTCCTCCTGGCTATATCTTTCAGACGAGTCTGGATAGTCGTTGTCCTGGGCGTGAACCTGCCCCAGGGGCAAGACCAAACAGAAAATAAGGGAAAAGAGGGTGAACAATCCGAGGACTGGATGATAAATGGTTGTCGCCTTCATTACTACCTCCTCAAAAGCCAGGGTCTACGGCATGATTTTGCTCCTGGTAACGGCAGTGATATCGATCAGTACCGCGTTGAAACCCCGGCAGATAAATGTGGGTGGAATGCGTTCCACTCTATTATACAAAAAATAATATAAGCACAAAATGTTTCCAAAGCAATACGAACACAGTTCTTAGTGAAAGGCTGACTGATAGATTCTAATATCCAGGTACTGAACATGGCAGGGTTCAGGGAAAGTATAATGGCCCCCATAATCTGAACCCGTTGATAGGGGTCAGTAGGGCTGTTGGGTTGCAAGTTCATTTTTAAATCATATATTGTGTAAATAGTTTATAAACGGAAAAAATTGTAAAAACCCACGAGAGCACGGGAGAAGGAATAGAGAATCTTTTTGATGAAGTAAGTTTTTAAAAACTAGTTATAAATCCTTTCCAGGAGGTATTTATGGAAATTGGTGGAACCAATACTGGTGCATCGACATATGCCATGAAGAAGGCTATGGAAATGCCAAATCTTTTGATAAACCTTGTTCAACAAACCGCTGAATCAGGAAATCAGGTCCTTGGCAGAGAGGCTACTAAAACAGATCAGACAGCTGGTCTTGATGCAACCACCGGCAAAGGGAAACTTATTGATACCGTGGCCTGACAAATCCTGAGCAACTTTAATTCTACTAAATCCACCTGTTCAATATAGCTTTCGTCCAGACTATTCCAGGCGATTCAAAGGACCGGAAGATTTTTGTCCTAATGTCAATCTGCCGGTTGGCTGTCTATTGGGTTAAATCATTCAATGAAATTGACAAAAAAAAGTATAAGTGTTAATTTTTTGTAACCATAAAAGGATTGAATCATGCAAAATTCAATAGAAATAAAGCACCTTACCCAGAGAAGAGAAACTCAGGATGGTGGATGCCTTGTGGGCGGATTTATTATCAGAGGAAGAACTGCTCGAATCTCCGACCTGGCATAAAAAGGCCCTTCAGAAAACAGAAAATCGTCTTGCAGAAGGTAAAGAGAGAATTGTGGATTGGCATACTGCCAAAAAAGAACTACGGAAACACTTTGAATGAAAATTGAGATTCTTTCTTCAGCCATGTCAGACCTGGCAGAAGGCAGAACGTTATAGGAGAAACAAAGCGAAAGACTGGGAGAATACTTTAAGATTCCCATACGACGTATACTACAAACTAAGAGAAAAATCCGTCGCACTGTATGGCGGGTGCTCGATTTAAGACGAGATCCACAGAGAATCAAAGGGTCTTTACAAAATTTATAAATTTATAGTGTATCGGATGAATGACTGATGACAGATACAATAGCCTGAAAAAAAAATACGATGAGCTTCTTGAGGAGAATGAGTACCTCAGAGCGAAAATTCGGAAATTAGAATCTCACCCAAATCCCGCCAGCTACATAAAAACAAGCCCTGTTCAAAGCACGCAATCAGAGCAGCAAAATGGCTTTCACCCTGAACTGAATTCTGTTGACATCTTAATAAATAATGCAGCTGATGATACCAGCCTTATTAACAATTTTTCATCCATCAATGAAAAAATTATTCTGTTCATGTCATTGTTCAAAGGACGAAATGATGTATACGCAAAAAAATGGCAGAATAAAAAGGGGTTTTCAGGGTATAGCCCCAATTGCATGAATGAATGGATGCCTGGTATTTGTAATAAGCCTCGAACAAAGTGTTCCAGTTGTAATCAACAAAGATATTTTCCTTTAGATAAAACTGCCGTTGAAAAACATCTCAGAGGCGAAATGATTATTGGAATATATCCAATGGATCTTGATGATACGTGCCATTTCTTAGCCATTGATTTTGATAAGGATGGCTGGCAGAAAGATATCTCGGTATTACAGGAGACATGCTCACACTTTGATCTTCCAATAGCTATAGAGCGGTCCCAATCCGGTAATGGTTGCCATGCCTGGTTCTTTTTTGAGGATAAAGTCCCGGCTGCACTTGCACGAAAATTTGGGTCGTCACTCCTGACCTACTCTATGAATAAACGGCATGAAATTTCATTTGCTTCTTATGATAGATTGTTTCCCAATCAGGATACCATGCCAAAGGGAGGATTTGGTAATCTGATAGCATTACCGCTTCAGAAAAAAGTCAGGGATAATGGAAATTCAGTTTTCATTGACGGAGATTTTGTGTCTTATCCGGATCAATGGCGTTTTCTTTCAAATATTGAAAAATTGAATGAGAAACTTTTAGCGACGTTCATTAAAAAGCTGAGTAAAGGAAATGAACTCGGGTTGCTTAAAGATGGAGATTCAAAATTAAAACCATGGGTAAAACAAACGACTGAGCTGAAAAAAGGCGATTTTTCCGGAACGGTGAAGATTGTTAGATCTGGTATGCTTTATATTAAAAAAAACGGATTGAGTCAGAGGGCGTTGAACACGCTCAAGAGATATGCGGCATTCAAAAATCCAGCATTTTACAAAGCTCAGGCCATGAGGATATCAACATATGGCAAGCCGAGAATCATATCCTGTGCTGATGATTTTGAGGATTATCTGGCACTGCCGAGGGGATGCGAAGCTGAGGTCATACAAACCCTTGATGAATTGAAAGTAATTCGAGAAATTGAAGATGACACAACTTCAGGAAAAACTGTCAATGTTGAGTTCAATGGAACGCTTAGGGACGAACAGCAGGAAGCAATTGACGCCTTGTTAGCCCATGACAATGGGGTGCTGTCAGCTGCCACCGCATTTGGGAAAACTGTTATTGGGGCAAAATTGATCAGTATAAGAAAGGTGAATACCCTGGTATTAGTCCACAGGCAACAGCTGCTCTCCCAATGGCGGGAACGTTTGGATCAATTTCTGACTATCAATGAAACCTTGCCAGAGCCGCCGAAGAAAAGGGGACGGAAAAAAGAGCAAAGTTTGATTGGGCATATGGGCGCTGGAAAGGACAGGCTAAGTTCTATTATTGATGTTGCGATTATGCAGTCAATGAATATTGGGGGCAATGTAAAAGAGGCAATAAAGAATTACGGAATGATAATTGTTGATGAGTGTCACCACTTACCGGCGGTCACTTTTGAACAGATCCTTAAACATGCGACAGCTAAATATATCTATGGCCTGACTGCAACACCCTCACGTCCAGATGGTCATCATCCGATTATCTTTTTTTATTGTGGGCCTGTTCGATTTTCTGTTGATGCGAAAAAACAGGCAGAAAAAAGACCATTTGAACATTATTTGATCCCAAGATTTACATCTTTTAGAATCGGGTCGAACAAAGATGATTCAGAACCTACTATTCAGGAGATTAAGTCCCATCTTATATCAGATGAAATAAGAAATCAGCTGATTGTAGATGATGTAGTTGAATGCTATCAAAAGGGGAGAAACATATTGATTTTGACAGGGCGTGTCGCCCACGTCGATGATTTGGGCGAGATGCTCAGGCAAAGGATTTCGAACGTAATATGCCTTAAAGGAGGAATGGGTGTAAAGAAAACCTCCATCGTAATGGAAGAACTGGGTTCTATACCTAATACGGAATCTTTTGTTCTTGTGGCAACAGGCAGCTATATCGGGGAGGGGTTTGACGAGGCCCGCCTTGATACTTTGTTTTTGGCCATGCCGATTGCCTGGAAGGGGACACTTCAGCAATATGCCGGGAGATTACATCGTTTTTCGGAGCATAAAAAAGACGTCCAGATATACGATTACGTTGATATTCATGTAAGAATGCTCGAAAAAATGTATGGAAAAAGACTGAAAGGGTATGCTGCAATCGGCTATAAAGCAAAAGTTGAACTCTTACCGGAAGCCCCGACCAATATCATTTTTAGTAAAGATAATTTTTTCTCCGTTTATCTACAGGATATTGCAATGGCATCAAAACGGTTGTTGATTGTCAGTCCATTTGTTACCAAAAAAAGAATGCTTCAGATGATCGAACATTTTTCCGCTATTCTGAAAAAACGAGTTGAAATCATAATTATTACAAGACCTGCCAGTGATTTTAAAGAAGATAGACGAACATCATTGGAGCAAATATTTAAAGCAGTCGAAGAAACAGGAGTCCGTTTAATATTCAGATCGAGCATTCATCAGAAATTTGCAATTATTGATGATAAAATAACCTGGTACGGCAGCATAAATCTCTTGAGTTTTGGTTATTCAGAAGAAAGCATCATGCGTCTTGAAAGCTGCAGTATTGCATTTGAATTGGCGGATAGTATAAAAAAATGAGGAAGAGAGAAATCCTAAGAAAATAAAAAAACAGCCTATTGTACAAAAAAAGATTGGTTAAATTTCATCCATAGTGTTGGACAATTGAAAAGAGATCATTAACACATAAGCCGCTGTTTTTTTAAAATTTAAAGTTCAAAAAACGATAATGGGGATTAAGTCATTTGACCAGAGCTATAAAACTTAACAAGCTATTCTTCGGATCGGCTTTATTCTTTGATCAGTCAATTTTATTCTTTTCCTGTAAAGTTTTTTAATTGAATATATTGAGAAATCTTTTAAATGTTTTTGGTAGTTTCGAAATGACGATGTTAGTATAATGATTTCCGGTTTTCATCATCTAAAAATTATTTGCGGTTAATGATACTATCAGAATTATTAAGTGTTTAGGGATTTTTGACTAATGCAAGAATGGTTGAGTATTGGACGATCCCAAAAGCGTGTACTGGAAGATGAAGGGACTGGGCTCATATAATTCAAATTCCCCTTTTCATGACGGGCATTTTATGTTTTAAAAACCGTCATGAAAAAATAAGGCTCCTTAAAATGTTCAGACTGTGGTTCATCAAACACGTTGTTATCCAAAGGGTACCGCACTATTCATAATGGTCCCAGCAGCTGTTTATCTGTAACGAATGTAATACCTGTTTTTCGGAAAAAAACTCATGAAGTGCTGTTGGAATGATTGGAGCCCAGTGCCGAAGATGAATTAATGGCCCAGAAATCAGGTTCGACTACCGACTGATGATACCATAAGGGCTCGGTCAACTATATATCAAAATGATTTTTAATGGCTTTACACGATTTTGAAAAAATGACATGTTGCTGTTTATAAAGAAATTATACGGATTCGGATAACAAGCATGATATCCAGACCCGCTCATTATCTTGATTAGCGATTAGGATTTATACATGATTGAAAAAATTGTTGTCGAATGGACCTTTGAGCCTAAGGATTATTTTGAAGATGATATTACAATTGATTTTGGGAATTACAAGATTGATATAGTCCCTGGTGCCGCATCAGCAAGCATACCTCCCCAATATATAGATAATATAGAGGAAATAATTAGTGCACTAAACCAAGATTTAGTATCCCGGTTCTTGGCTGTCCAAGTAATGACTCACCAAAAGTATAGTTTAAGCGAACCCTCAAGGTATGATTTAAAGAAAGATGGTTCAAAAAATATATATCTTCAGGCTCATGATATTGTTTGTGTAGCATCAGTATCAGGAGACATAGTTGTCCGTGATGCAGATGGTAATGTAGTATCCGATACTAAAAAGGAAAGAATTGACAAGAAAAAATGGTTCTCGGAAACATCTGCAAAATTCAGAGCCAAAGATCATACGTTAAATCAAATGTTAAAAAGCTATGGCGCTTCAGTTTCTGACCCAACTAATGAATTAGTTCATCTATATGAGATTCGTGATGCAGCATCGAAAAAGTTTGGGGGAGAAAAAAATGCCAGATCAATGTTGGGTGTAACAAAAAAGGAATGGAGTGATTTTGGTTTAGTCGCAAATAAAAAACCACTGGTGCAAGGTAGACACCGAGGAAACAATGTCGGGGAGTTGCGACAAGCAGAGACCTCTGAGTTGGCAACTGTCAGAAAAATTGCTTCAAAGATAGTTGAAAACTATTTAATTATTTTAGAGAAAAACGATTAGTTTATTAGTCGATAACAACGGCATTAAGGGCTATAGATTAAGGGCGACGGCCAAAAGCCGCCGCGCTTTATGCCAGCCGTTATGTCTTAAAACCATGATGCGAATCAAACAAAACAAATAAAAAAATGCGAAAGAATACTGAAGAAATGTTCGTGAAAGCTTTTGAAATTTATCACTCAAAAGAGAAGGATATTGATCCTCTTATAAAAATGGGGATGAATGAAAATTCTGCAAAAGATACTATTCGGTGCTTTGGCAAATTATTAAAAGGGGAGTCTCCCTCACGTAGAGTCCAGCTAAGTTTAATAAAATTTCTCTTACAAGAACTTTATACAAATAATAGAAGAGAAGATCTTGGTAATGTACTAAGAGCCTTAGATAAACACTATGAAATTCGTTCTAAAAGATATGGGGAATCAAATGAATCTGGACAAATGTTAATTGATAAATACACGAAGAAGCTTTATGGGCATAAGGTAAGTAGGTTTTTTGCTTATCATGGCCCACAAAATCCAGAAAGTTTTGACTATAAAGGCGGATATGGTGTTTCGCAGGAAAGTAAATGGTCTAAAGTCAATGATGACGATTTGGTATATGTAATTCAGAATGTATATGAAAAATTTGAATTTTGTGGAATTTACAGGATTTTAAGCCATTACAAAAATGAACATATCGGCAGCAAAAATCATTTCAGATTTCAACTTGAAGACATAACTTGCCTCATCAATCCTATTGACATAAACGAGGACCTTTGCGGGCGGCGACTTCCTCAGTTAGAGAAGCCTGCTAATTGGAGCAATTTTAAACGACATTTTTGTTCACAAGGTGCAACCTTTAGAAATCCTCTTTCCAGTGAAGTTTTCCAGGTGCTTGACAGTCTATTGCCAGACAAAAGGCCGTTTCAATTTGCCGAGGAAATTTCAGAAAATGAAGAAATGCTATTTTTTGAAGGTGCAAAACAAACGGTCACAATAAACAAATATGAGCGTGACCATAACGCCAGAAAAGCATGCATAGAATACCATGGGTACAACTGCAAGGTATGTGGTTTTGATTTTGAAAAAACTTATGGTGAATTAGGAAGAAATTATATCCATGTACATCATCTAATTCCGCTTAGCAAAATCGGTAAGGAATATAGCATCAATCCTCAAACAGACTTAATTCCTGTGTGCCCGAATTGCCATGCTATGCTTCATAAAAGTGAAAACCCTAATGACTTATATTCATTAAAGAAAATGATACAAAAATGACATAACGCTGGAGAGAGACCAGGTTTACTGCGCGGCGTTTTCGGAAGTGTCTGGTTCATGAAAATTTAACTTTTATCTGAGCTTTTGGGGTTTAAAAGCCTGGCCCCTCAGCTCCCCGTTGACAAGACACATCGGGAAGAACAATGTATCTATCGATGCGGGGCTTGCCATATCCATTTCATGCTGAGCATTGTAACGTGTATGTGTCGCTTTTGAAGAAATTCTTCAAACCACAACATCTGGTATGCGAGGATTTTCTTGTCTTCATTAAACGTTTAAATTCCGATATCAATTCGGCACCTGTATATAGTTATGACTTATTATCCAAAGGTGGAGTATTCAGCCACCAAAATTGATATGGATAACAAATCTAAGCATGCTTTTTCAAGATCTCATACCATTGGCAATGACTCAAGTTCGAGCCCTCACCTCCTATCTCCAGAAAGGGCAGCATTCAAATTTAACCTTAAAATCTTGCATTGTCCCTTGTCAAATTATAATCTATCCCCATGGCATCTATTTTTCATATCAGGCAAACAGGATTTTAATGAACACGATACTCATACCGGATAATTCAACCGCAATCAGCTGCCCCATCTGCATCTCTTCCGTGGAAGCGGGCTTTCCATCACCGGCTGAGGATTACATGGAAGGCAGCCTGGACCTGAACCGCCACCTGATTAAACATCCGGCAGCTACTTTTTTTGTCCGGGTCAGTGGAGACTCCATGATCAATGCCGGGATCCACCCGGGTGATATCCTCATTGTCGACCGATCCCTCGAAGCCACTGACAAAAAAATTGTCATCGCTGTCATAGACGGTGAGTTAACGGTAAAACGCCTGAGGTACAGAAACGCCCTTATCTCGCTTGAACCTGAAAATGAAGACTACCATCCCATCAGCATCACCCAGGAAAAATCCATGGAGATATGGGGTGTTGTCACCAATGTGATTCATAAGGTATGAGATATGCCGGTTTTTTGCCCTGGTCGACTGCAATAATTTTTATGTCTCGTGTGAACGGGTCTTTAATCCCCAGCTTCTGGGCAAACCTGTGATTGTGCTTTCCAACAATGACGGCTGTGACGTGGCACGTTCCAATGAGGCCAAAGCCCTGGGCATTGCCATGGGCGCCCATTTTTTCCAGATCAAATCCATTGTTAAAGGCAATGGCGTGCGTGTCTTTTCATCCAATTATCCGCTTTACGGGGATATGTCCAACCGGGTGATGCAGACCCTGGCTCCATTTACCCCGGCCATGGAAATTTATTCCATTGATGAAGCCTTTCTGGATCTTACGAATTTTGTATTCACAGACCTGGTGGATTATGCCCAAAAAATGCGCAATACCGTGAAAAAAATACCGGCATTCCTGTATCCATTGGCATTGCACCCACCAAAACCCTTGCAAAAATTGCCAACCGAATTGCCAAAAAATCAGCCAAAGCCGATGGTGTGCTGGATTTGACCCCGACAAACTACAGGGATCTTGCCTTGGAAATGACCCCCATTGGTGATGTCTGGGGCATTGGCAGAAGATTGCCCCCCTTTTTTAAATACCGGGGCATTCGCACTGCCCTGGATTTCAAGTCAGCCGCTCCATCCCTGATCAGAGGAAAATGGGCATCAACGGTATCCGCATGTAGCGGGAGCTTGCAGGAGAATCCTGCTACCCCCTGGAGGACTGTCCTGCAAGGCGAAAATCTGTCGCCGTTTCCCGATCGTTTAAAACACCGGCAACCACCTTTGAGGAACTGTTCCAGGCCGTATCACTCTACATTTCCCCGGGTGCGGAAAAGCTGAGGCTCCAGGGCAGCTTTACCGAAGCACTCACCGTTTATGTGATGACCAACCGGTTCTCCCCCCAGTCCTATTACTACAATTCCAAAACAGCGGTTCTGCCCACAGCATCCAACAGCACACCAGAGCTTATCAAGCAGGGAAAGGGGCTGTTAAAACAAATATTCCAATCCGGAAAATATTATACAAAGGCGGGTATTGTCTTTTCCAGCCAGATCCGGGACGGCCAGGTGCAACTGGATCTGTTTGACACCACAGACCGGTCTAGGTCAGACGACTTGATGCTGGCCATGGACAAAATAAATGCCCGCATGGGCAGCCACGCTGTCCGGTATGCCGCAATTGGGCTTTCCGGCCATCAGTCTTGGAAAGGGTCCTGCAACCACCGATCCCCAGCCTACACAACCGAATGGAATCAGCTTTTGAACGTTCATTAGGCCCATGATCAGATTTCTACCGCTTCTGATTTGGCGGAGATATGACTGAAGAGTCTATTGGTATTCGTGGTGGCGAACCCACTGCCTGGTTCCTGGCCTGAAGTGGTTCTAAAAAACAAATCTAATAACAATTGTATTGACACTCGGCTTGTGCAACGCATATCGTGAGTGGTATCCAGATCTTTGAATCATTCTATACCAAAAACTTAAATTTGAATTAAAAATAAGGAGATCAACAATGGGGATTCTATCTTGGATCGTAATGGGCTTAATCGTAGGGATGCTCGCAAAATTCATCATGCCGGGTAAAGACCCCGGAGGAATTATCGTTACTCTCTTGATAGGAATAGCGGGTTCTTTTGTCGGTGGATTCATAGGGTCTTTTTTGGGATTTGGGCCAGTTACAGGGTTTAATGTAGGGAGTCTCTTACTGGCTATCGGTGGTGCTGTACTCTTATTAATCCTGTATCGCATTTTGAAAAAGTAACAACCTGTTGCTGTTTAAAGGATCACCAGATCGCTATTGAACCTTTAATGCGCCTTGTAGATGAACCAAAATTCGGTGCTATTTAGGATCAACTTATTTCATCTGCGGTCCTTCGAATAATAGTGAATAATCAGTAACTTAATTTGGAAAAAAGCATGCAGCTTAATTCATCAAATCTCAATCTCAAACAATATGAATCAATGCTCAAACTTAAAAATGGACAAGAAATCTTTCTAAGGCCGATAATGGAATTAGATCGTCATCTTCTTGTTGATTTATTCAACAGAATGTCCCCTCAATCAGTTTATCTTCGTTTTCTAAGGCACCTTAATTCTCTTCCTGAAAGCATTATCAATCGACTAATAAACATAGATTATCATTCAAATTTTGCCTTAGTTGCTGTTTTGAAAAAAAATAAAAAAGATGCAATTGTATCTATTGGACGTTACGGATATGATCCTGATGAAGATGGTACAGAACTTGCTGTTGCAGTCCGTGATGACTGGCAGCAAGTAGGACTTGGAAAAAAAATGCTGTCAAAAGTAGTCAGTATCGCAATTGATCATGGGATTACAAATTTTATTGGTATGATGGACCCTCAGAACACTGCTATACAAAAACTTTTAGTAAACCTTGGCTATAAAGTGAGATATTCTATGGAAAGTGGTTTTTATAGGGTTGAAATCACAGTATAATCGTACAATAGTTTTAAGTTTTGCTTGTAAAGATTACATTTTTCGATTTCCTGTCAAATTTCATTCAGATATTTCCCTACCTTCAGGTTTTAATATAAAAACGTTAATTGGGCCGGATGACCTGGCTCAAGATTAATTATCCGAATGGAGTATTCAGCCACCAAAATTGTTATGGATACCAAAAGAATACATCACCGGGAATCTGGATTTAAATTGATGTCAATCATGCAAGTTGCTGTTAAGTTTAGGAATTTGAAAAAATTTCTATGTTGTGGTTTAAATTATTTTAAATAAAGTGTGGACTAACAGGGAACGTCTTGGGGAATTTTTGAATCCTGAACAGCCATGATTATAGCCAGTATTGAACACCATGGAAAAATTTAATTTGTTAGCAAATACTGTAGTATCCTCACCATTAGGAGGATCATATGCTTTTAGCCCATTCACTGATAGCCTTTTTTTTCTCCTGTGGAAAATCTTTGTTCACTTGATCATACAGCCAACGGAGAGACCTGTTTCTTAACCTGTCCCGAAACAATTCTTCAGCCTCCTGAATCACAACTTTTATTAAACATGGACATTCAGCCGTAAACACAGACGGATCATCCACAAAAATATTTTTTTTCCGAATCTCCGCGCATTGGAAAAAATAGGTAGGCCCTTCAATGGCCTCAATAATATCCCAAAAAGAAATATTTTCAGCCTGTTTTGCCAATTCGTATCCGCCCTTCACACCTGGGGTAGATCGGACAATCCCCGCCTTACGTAATTTTGTAAAAACTTTTGAAAGATAGGTTACTTTGATTTTGTTTAATTCTGCTATCTGCTTAATTCCAATGGTTTTATGTTCGGGGAAATCCACCATATAAAATAGTGAATGAAACGCATTTTCTACACCTATACTAAATTGCATGAATTATTTCCTTTTGTAGTTATTCGGCCAAATTATTACCGCATTGTTCAGATTTTGTCTTGACTTTTTTTATACACGTTTTAATCTATCAATTATAGATATATAATGTCTATAATATACTTTTAAAGGAGATAGTCACGATGATACCCGAAAAACTGAAAGAAATTTTGAAAAATACCGGAGTGGCGGCAATCGCGACTTTGGGTGAAGATGGTCCACACCTCGTTAATACATGGAACAATTACATCAAAATCTCAGCGGATGGGCGCTTGTTGATTCCAGCCGGATATATGAACAGAACAGAGGCCAATGTTGCCTACAATGACAAGGTATTGATCACCTTAAACAGTAGAAGAGTGACGGGCAATCATGGACCTGGCGCTGGATTTTTAATCAAAGGGACAGCGTCCTTTATAACCTCAGGTCCGGACTATGATCTATTAAAAGCAAAATTCGATTGGATACGCGCTACTTTGGCAGTTTCCATCGATTCTGCTGAACAAACTTGGTAGTTAGGGTTTGCTGAATAATCTAAAGGAAAGTATCCTATATTAAATTCCGCATTCCCTAAGATTAGAAAAAGGCCTGTGGACTATGTCCATACGTCCACTCCCAAAATGCTGGATTTAAACCCCCAGACTATTATTAAAAGTCTGGGGGTTTTCAAACTGTAACCAAGTACCGCATCTTTCGGTTGATGGGAATTCCATCGATCAAACAGACAATCAACCTGATAATAAAAAAAATGAAGGATTGATTGCAGTTGTGACTAATTATCCTGAATTTTTAATAGACTGTAATTTTTCAAGGATATCCATAGTAAGCTATAACCTACCAGGCAGAATTCATCTTCATTTGCTCAGGGGAAAATTTGGATCGTAACAGAGCACGAACATCCCCACAGGACCCAGCCAATAAAATCTTCCGATTAAACAAAATATGAGATATGGGAACAATGTTTTTTACAATCTATGGGTTGGATTGATAGGGGCTCAAAATAAAAAGGCCCTCCAAAGGGCCTTCTGCCTCTCGGAGAGCTTTTATATATGGTGTGTAACTTATTGATTTCTATTGGTGATCCCACCGGGAATCGAACCCGAGTTTCCGGCGTGAGAGGCCAGCGTCCTAACCGCTAGACGATGGGACCACATAAAAACGAGTACTATCTATAATAATGATGCGGTTTTGTCAATCATTATTTGGGGTCGGTGTCATTTTTTTTGACACCCTTGCGGAATCCGAATAAAAGGTAGATGAGCCATCCCACAAAGGGGAGAAGGGCTGTAAACCCCCAGATGGCCTTGGTTTTGGTTGATCCGAAATCCTTTAAAAGGACATCGACGACGGCAAGTATGGTCAATGCCCAGAAAATGGCAGCGATCCCGGCAACAATTGCAAATGTATCCATGGGGTATTTGTTATCCTTTTAACTTGTCGGATATTTTTAAGAGTGTATCCACATAGTAGTTGCTGTGGTTGTATTTGTAGAGGATTTTGTGGGCCTGCTGCCGGGTGACAGAAGGTTCCCATCCATAATGGTTTAAATAATTTGCAATGCTGTGGATGGCATCGGCATGGGTGAATAGGTTGACGTGACCATCCTTGTTGCCGTCCTTGGCAAGGGTCAGGGCATTGCTTGGCATGAACTGACTGATGCCCATGGCACCGGCATAGGAACCCGTTATGGTTGACGGGTCGATGGACTCCTGGGTTGAGAATTTCAGCAGGGCCTTGAGTTCCTTATATGCCCACTCGGATTTTTTGTTTGCCTTTTGTTCAAATTTGATCTTTGTCAGGCGTCTTGAATCCGAAATGGCGTTCCACAGGCTTTCTCTTTCGGTTTTTCCAGCAATGGCGGCCATGGTGGACAGGGTGTTTAGGATGGGCCGGTTGCCCACATAGGTGCCAAGCCGGGTTTCCACAAGAATGATGGCGGTGATGATGGTTTTGTCCACCCCATACTCTTCCTGGGCCTTCTCAAGATCCTCCCTGTGTTTTTCCATATAGGCCCGGGCGTTGCTGATGGAATCTGATGACAGAAACTGGTCATAGTCCAGGCTTGATTCTGAATGGATGAAAAACAGAGAAACCCCTTTTGGGTCAAAGGTAACCTTGGGATTGTCAAAAATCTTGTGGATGTCCTCCTGGGAGAATCCGTCGTTTATAAGGCGTTGTATTAAATTTTTAAATTCTTGTTTGGGCAGATTCTCCTGGGCCTGCACCACATTGGGCAGGGCTGAAAACATGAGCAGGAGAAGGAGTATCAGCACAGGGAAAAAGAAATCATGGGCTTTGTGAATAAGGGTTTTCATAAAATGTATTCTCCTTGGGTCGAAGTTGTCTGTGCGTTTTTTATAGCCTATTTTTCCCTGGATTGCATTAAAAAAAAATGGCGACCCTATCCTGAGCTTGATACTGTAAAAACAACGTGTTATAAACGGATCGAAATTTTAATGTCAATGCAGGCAGGATAAACAGGATACTGAACAGGATCAAACCGGCTGTGACTAAAAAAGAAAAATCGATATTCAGGTGCCAGAACTGCGGGTTTCAGAGCCCCCAGTGGATTGGTAAATGTCCCGATTGCGGCGGGTGGGACACCCTTACACCTGAACGGCAGCGTCCGGTGAAAGGGGCTGGGGGAAAGCTTTCTTCCAACTATACAAGACCCGTGCCCATGGCCGCCATTGAGTTTGAGGAGGAGCCCCGCATCCAGACGGGCATTGGTGAGTTTGACCGGGTGCTCGGGGGTGGCATCGTTCCTGGAACTCTGGTGCTCATTGGCGGTGATCCAGGTATCGGGAAATCAACCCTCATGCTCCAGGTTCTTGCCATGCTGTCAAATGCCGGGAAAAAGACTCTCTATGTGTCAGGTGAAGAGTCCATACGCCAGCTCAAGATGAGGGGAAAACGGCTTGCCTCCGAGACTATTTCCATGCTTGTTGCTGCGGAAACAGACCTTGACGATATTCTGGCCATGGCCGAGCATGAAATGCCCGCCGCAATGGTGGTGGATTCCATTCAGACGGTGTACAGTCCGGAAATTGCGTCCACCCCTGGCAGTGTCACCCAGATACGGGAAGCGTCCATGCGCCTGATGACCATGGCTAAAAAAACCGGTATCCCCCTTTTCCTTGTGGGCCATGTGACCAAGGGCGGCGCCATTGCAGGGCCAAGAATCATGGAGCACATGGTGGATACGGTTCTCTATTTTGAGGGGGATCGAAGCCATGTGTTCAGGATTTTGAGGGCCGTGAAAAATCGGTTTGGATCCACCAACGAGATCGGTGTTTTCGAGATGAAGGGCCAGGGCCTTGAAGAGGTGCCAAATCCTTCGGCTGTGTTTCTTTCGGAACGGCCGGTCAATACCCCCGGGTCCGTGGTCACTGCAAGCATGGAGGGTACAAGGCCGATCCTTGTTGAAATCCAGGGGCTTGCCTCAAGCTCCAGTTTTGGTACGCCCCGGCGGACCGTGCTTGGGCTGGATCCCAACCGTGTGGCCCTGATTGCCGCTGTCATGGAAAAACGACTGGGAATGAACCTTTCCGGGCTTGATATCTTCATGAACGTGGCAGGTGGGGTAAAGGTGACTGAGCCTGCTGCTGACCTGGGTGTTGCCATTGCCCTTGCTTCAAGTTTCCTGGACAGGCCTGTTCCCGAAGGCACTACCGTGCTTGGGGAGGTGGGGCTGACAGGCGAAATCCGGGCGGTGAGCCATGTGGAGCAGCGGATTAAAGAGGCGGTAAAAATGGGGTTTACCCGTTGCCTTGTGCCGGCAAACTCCCTCAAACAGATACCAGAGATAGCAGGGACCCGGATTGACGGCGTGAGTTCCCTGAAACAGATCATGGCGTTAGTTTTCTAAACGACCAGACAAAGGAATAGATGAAAAACAGAGGCCGGACAAAACCAAAGAAAAATCAATGGGCTGACCATTATACCCAAAAGGCCAGGGACGAGAATTATCCCGCCCGGTCGGTTTATAAACTCATGGAGATTCAGAAGCGGTTCCAGGTGATTAAAAAAGGTGCCAGTGTCCTTGATCTCGGGTGTGCTCCAGGGTCATGGCTGATCCATGCGGCAGAACTTACAGGACCTTCCGGAAGGGCCGTGGGCATTGATCTGAAGCCTGTGGATGCTGCGCTTCCCCCCAATGCCATTGCCCATACCGGGGATATCTTTGAGATGGAATCAACCCTTGGCGAGGCCGTGGGACAGGACTATGACGCCGTTATCAGTGATATGGCGCCTGCCACCACCGGCAGAAAGGATATTGATGCGGCACGGTCTTTTGCCCTTTGTGAGGCAGCCCTCAGGGTAGCGTGTGGGCTTTTGGCCGACGGTGGCAATTTCGTATGCAAGATCTTCCAGGGAGCAGAGTTTAAACAGTTTGAAAATCAGGTGAAATCAAGGTTTACCAGTCACAAGATTTTCAAGCCCGACAGTTGCAGAAAATCGAGCAAAGAGATATATATCATCGGATTAGGTAAAAAATAACGAGGAGGTACAATGTCAGGACATAGTAAATGGTCGACCATTAAACATAAAAAAGGCGCCGCAGATGCAAAGCGGGGTAAAATATTCACCAAACTGATCAAAGAGATCACTGTTGCCGCAAGGATGGGGGGAGGGGATATTGACAGTAATCCCCGGTTGAGGGGTGCCGTTGCCGCAGCCAAGGCCCAGAACATGCCCAAGGATAACCTTGAGCGGGCCATTAAAAAAGGTACGGGAGACCTTGAGGGGGTTGATTACGAGGAGATCCTATACGAGGGGTATGGGCCTGGCGGGGTTGCTATTCTTGTGGAGTGTCTGACCGACAACAAGAACCGGACCATTGCCGATGTGCGCTATATCTTCAGCAAGGCCGGTGGTAACATTGGCACCGACGGGTGTGTTGCCTGGATGTTTGATAAAAAGGGCCTTATCACCATTTCAAAGGAAGAGTCGGACGAGGATACCCTCATGGAGGTCGGGCTTGAGGCTGGTGCCGAGGATGTGACGGATGAGGGCGACTGCTTTGAGATCATCACAGATCCGGCTGATTTTGATGCCGTTAAAGGAGCGGTTGAAGCGGCCGGCATCAAGATCGAAATGGCCGAGGTGACCATGATTCCCCAGACCCAGACACGCCTTGAGGGAAAAGAGGCCGAGCAGATGGTCAGATTCATGGACGCCCTGGATGACTGTGACGATATCCAGAAGTTTTACTCCAACGCAGATATTCCCGACGAAGTTTATGACGCCATGTAGGCGTCAACCCTCCTGAATTATACCACGGTTGAAGGGTCGATCAACCGTGGTTTAGCCCTCATTGGGGTTCATGAATAAAAGATCGGTTCCCTCTGGGACCGTAAATTCAAACAGGGCTTTTTCCAGTTTGTGAAAGGTTATTTCCTTGAATTCAAGGATTGTGGTGTCTCCATAGGTGTTTGTGGTCTCCACCCGGTCAACGTCAAAGGTGGTTCGTGATACCCTGATGTCAATGGTTGTGATTTCAGGGTTCTGGCGTTTGGGAACCAGGACAAGGGTCACAAAATCGGTGTCAAACTTGCCAAGGGTGATGGTGTAGTCGATCCTGATAAGGGTGATGTCCGACAGAAAAGCGCCGCCGCCCCCTGTCTTAAAAAATGCTGCCGCATCCCCCTTGACCACCTGGTTTTCCTCGGTTCGGTATATCCACAGGGTTTTACCGTTGGTTATAATTTCCTGACGTTCCGGCTCCTGGTATTCCCACCGCATCCGGCCCGGGTGGCTGAAAAATGCCTGTCCATTTGCTGTTTCCGTGATTTCGATGGCGGCAAGGCGGGATGTCTGGTAAAAATTGGCCGTGAAATCCTGGCCTGAATACCGGTGTTCGATGCCCGTGAGGACGGTTTCAAGGTCAGGGGTCTGGGTATCGGCCTGGGCGTTTGCAAAGGAAAAAAGCACCACGGAAAGAACCATGGCCAGGCAAAAACGCTTCCAGGGGCAGGGGGAATTTGTCCCCGGCCTTTGACGGTTGTTATTTGATGAGTTTTGCAATGTCTTTCCTCGTATCCTTGCCGTAGAGGCGTCTGAGCTTGGGTTTTTCAATCTTGCCGGTGGCGTTTCGGGGGACATCCCCAAAGATGATTTTCCTCAGCCGTTTGTAACGGGCAAGGGCTTCACCAAACTCCACAATTTCTTTCTTGGTCAGTTCAGCCCCTGGCTTTACGGCAAAGATGCCGGCAGGGACCTCGCCTAGCCGTTCGTCCGGAATGCCGATCACGGCAATATCCTGGATCTTTTTATGCTGCATGTAAAAGTGCTCGATCTCAACGGGGAAGATGTTTTCACCGCCGCAGATGATGACATCTTTTTTCCTGTCCACCAGCCAGATAAAACCCGAACGGTCGTAGCGGGCAATGTCGCCGGTGTGGAGCCAGCCGTTGATAATGGTTTTGGCCGTGGCCTCGGGATTTTTGTAGTATTCTTTCATTACACCCGGTCCCCTGACGATGAGCTCGCCGCTTTCGCCGCCTGGAAGCTTGTTGCCGGCAGCATCCACAATGGCGCATTCCCAGTCAAACCCTGGAACACCGATGGCACCGACCTGGTGTTTATTTTGAATGCCCAGGTGAACGCAGCCGGGTCCCGTGGTTTCGGTGAGTCCGTAGTTGGTGTCGTAGTCGTGGTTGGGAAAGTACTGCTTCCACTCGTTGATCAGGCTTGGGGGCACGGGCTGGGCACCGATGTGCATGAGCCGCCACTGGTCCAGGTTGTAATGGGACAGATCCACCTTGCCGCTTTCAATGGCAATGAGGATGTCATGGGCCCAGGGAACCAGGAGCCATACAATGGTGGCCATTTCTTCAGACACGGCTTCAAGGATCCATCTGGGCTTGACGCCCTTGAGAATGACGCAGCGGCCGCCCACCACAAAGCTTCCCATCCAGTGCATTTTGGCACCCGTGTGGTACAGGGGAGGGATGCATAAAAAGGTGTCTTCGTGGGTCTGGCCGTGGTGGCGGTTCTCAACATAGCAGGCGTGCTCAAGGTTGCGATGGGAAAGAAGTACGGCCTTTGGGGTGCCGGTGGTGCCGGAGGTGAAGTAGAGGGCTGCATCGTCTTCAATGGAGATTGCAACACTTGGCGGAGTTTGATCGTCCTGGGCATGGATGAATGTTTCATATTGGATGGCCCAGTCCGGGCATAATTCCCGGGGACCTGTGAAGATCCAGAGGTGCACGGTGGTGTCAAGAAAGACCTTGACCTGTTCGATGCGTTGGATGAACTCCTCGCCAAAGACAAACACTTTGGCCTCGGCAACCTCGGTGCACAACCGGATCTTGTCGGATTCAAATCTGAAGTTCAGGGGGACGGCCCATGCCCCGGTGCTGAGGATGCCAAAGTAGATGGGCAGCCATTCAATGCTGTTGGTCATCAGCTGGACGACCCGGTCCCCCTTTTTGATTCCCCTTTGGGCAAGGGCGTTGGCCATGCGGTTGGAGGCCTGGTAAAACGCGTTCCAGGTGATCTCCCTGCGTAGCTCCTTGTCCGGCACCCGTTCCACAAGGGCGATGTCTTTGGGGTACATCCGGCTGTTTCTTGCTAAAATTTCTGTTATTATCATTCCTGTCGTCCCTGTCGTCCAGATTCCATGAAGGTTGCGCTAATAAAAATCCCACTGGGCAGTATAAAGCACAGTGGGATTTTATTTCAAGGGGGTTTGTTATTTATTTCTTGTGGTCTTTGACCTCTTCAAAATCTGCGTCAACCACATCGTCGTCCTGGGCTGCACCCTTGGGGTCCTGGGCTGCACCTTCGGTCTGCCCGCTCTCCTGGGCTGCCTGCTGGTACATGGCTTCGGCAAGCTTGTGGGATGCCTGGGTCAGGGCTTCGCTCTTTTCCTTGATGATCGCCGCATCTGTACCTTCCTTGACCTTTTTCAACTCTTCACAGGCGGCTTCAATGGCTGTTTTGGTTGCAGCATCAACCTTGTCGCCATGCTCTTTCAGAGTCTTTTCTGTCTGGTGAATCAGGGACTCAGCCGTGTTCTTTGCGTCAACAAGCTCGTGTTTCTTTTTGTCCTCGTCGGCATGGAGTTCGGCATCGTTGACCATTTTCTTGATCTCTTCCTCGGACAGTCCGCTTGCCGCAGTGATGCGGATGGACTGTTCCTTGCCCGTTGCCTTGTCCTTGGCAGCAACGTGAACAATGCCGTTGGCGTCAATGTCAAAGGTGACCTCAATCTGGGGTACACCCCTGGGTGCGGGCGGAAGGTCGGTGAGTTCAAACTGGCCAAGGGTTTTATTACCTGCAGCCATCTCCCGTTCTCCCTGGAGAACATGGATGGATACGGCCGGCTGGCTGTCTGCCGCCGTTGAAAAGACCTGGCTCTTCTTGGTCGGGATGGTGGTGTTCTTGTCAATGAGTTTGGTCATGACACCGCCAAGGGTTTCAATACCAAGGCTCAGGGGGGTAACGTCGAGAAGAAGGACATCGTGGACATCGCCCTGGAGAACACCTGCCTGGATGGCGGCACCCATGGCAACCACCTCGTCCGGGTTAACGCCCTTGTGGGGTTTTTTGCTGAATATCTTTTCCACCCGCTCCTGAACAGCCGGCATTCGGGTCATGCCACCCACAAGTACCACCTCGTTGATGTCGCTGGAGGTGAGGCCTGCATCTTTAAGGGCTGTTTTGCAGGGGGCCACAAGATTGTCAAGGAGATCCGCCACAAGGGATTCAAGTTTTGCCCGGGTGAGCTTTACATCCAGATGCTTGGGTCCGCTTGCATCGGCCGTGATGAACGGCAGGTTGATGTCGGTCTCAACGGCTGAGGAAAGTTCCATTTTTGCCTTTTCAGCAGCTTCTTTAAGCCGTTGGAGGGCCATCTTGTCTCCACGAATGTCGATGCCCTGGCTCTTTTTAAACTCGTCTGCGATATAATCGATGATTCTAAGGTCAAAGTCTTCGCCGCCAAGATGGGTATCGCCGTTGGTTGATTTTACTTCAAATACGCCGTCCCCGATTTCAAGCACTGATACGTCAAAGGTGCCGCCGCCAAGGTCGAATACAACGATTTTTTCTTCGCCTTTCTTGTCAAGACCATAGGCAAGTGATGCGGCCGTGGGCTCGTTGATGATTCGTTTAACCGTCAGGCCTGCAATTTTTCCAGCATCCTTGGTTGCCTGGCGCTGGCTGTCGTTAAAGTAGGCCGGAACCGTGATGACAGCCTCTGTGACCTCTTCGCCAAGGTAATCCTCGGCAGTCTTCTTGATGTTGGCCAAAATAAATGAAGAGATTTCTGCCGGGCTGTGTTGTTTCCCCCTGAGGTTGATCCGTGTGTCCCCGTTGGCAGAAGCTTCGATTTTGTAGGGCAGGACTTTCTTGTCTCCCTGAATCTGTGGGGAATCAAATTTTCTTCCGATGAGGCGCTTTACACCGAATACGGTGTTTTCCGGGTTGGTGATGGCCTGACGTTTTGCTGTCTGCCCCACAAGCCTGTCTCCGCCTTCTGTTAAAGCCACAACTGAAGGGGTTGTTCTGTTTCCCTCAGAGTTTGTGATGACCTTTGGTTCGCCTGCTTCCATGACTGCAACGCATGAGTTGGTAGTTCCAAGGTCGATTCCGATAATTTTACCCATTTTTTTTCCTCCGATATCTATTTTTTTTCTGTTTCGTTTTCTGTCATTGCTTTTGAAACCACAACCATGGACGGCCTGATGAGTCTGTCATGGAACAGGTAGCCCTTTTGAAGCTCGGCAACCACGGTGTTTTCGGGATGATCGACTGATTCCTGCTGGGTCACTGCCTGGTGGAAGACCGGATCAAAGTCTTTACCCTGGGCCTCAACAGGTACAACATTAAAGGCTGTCAGAATTCTTTGCATTTCCTTGTAGGTCAACTCTATGCCCTCGAGAAGGGCTTTGCCGTCGTTCCCGTTTTTTTTGGCAGCGTCGATGGCCCGTTCCATATTATCAACCACGGAGAGGAACTGCTTTAACAAGGTTTCGTTGGCGAATTTTCTAAATTCACTCAACTCCTTGGATGACCGCTTTTTGTAATTTTCAAATTCTGCCGAAAGTCTTAAAACTTTGTCTTTCTCAGCGGTAAGTTGGTCCTGGCACTCTTCGATCTCAGATTTTTCCTGTTTGCAGGAGTTGGTGTCCGGATTTTCCCTGGCACCTTTTTTTTCTGCCTTGGGTGCTTCTTTTTTCGATTCATCAGAGTCTGTTTTTTTTACAGGTTCGTCTTTGTCAGCCAATGCAATCTCCCGGTAAAATATGTTTTTCTGCCTAAGTGTTTAATAAATTGAACAAAGCCATGATCAAATTCAGAGGAAAAGTAAGACCGTTTGGTCCCATGTCAAGATATAAATAACCGGTAAAACGCAAGGAGGAGGGAAATGGGGCAGGGGATAAAAAGAAACCCGGCTGACCGTGGAGGTATCGGACACTCCATGACCGGGATCGATCCGCGACACAGATGATATCACTTATCGCTGCTTCCTTCCGGATCTGACGAGGTTCATGACCTTCTGTTACGCAGCGACCGGTCAGAGTGCCACAATGACACTCTCCACAGTACAGCCGGGAACTTCATTTTATACCTCAATCGGGAACGGGATTCAAGGGAAAAAATTAGGGGCTCTAAAAAAAGTCGGGCAGGGATGATCAGCCGTTCGTCTGAATGGCCTTTACCACACTGCGCACCTGGGAAAAAGAGATCTGTTCCTGTTCCAGTCGCACCATTGGGGCATGGAGATTGTGCCTTAAGGTGTCATACACCCTGGCTTCGTCCGGGGTCAGCAGGGGCAGATCCCGGGTGGCCGGGGATGTCTCCCGGCCCCAGAGGGCTCGGTGGGACAGCAGTGTGGCATAATCCATGAGAAACGAACGGGTCTGGGGAAAATAGTGCCGGATCTGGTCGAGCATGGCAAACCCGTGGGTGTCCATATCTCCCCAGTACCAGATGGGTTTGTCCTGCATCCAATGGGCATTGGAGAGTGCGGACAGGCCGTATCCCAGTCCGAATATCACCAATGCCCTTGGAAAACGGGGAAAGGCAAGCCCATTGATATCATTTTCTACTATAAATATGGTGTCAGGCATTATTGGCAAATGACAGAAGTCATGTTCCGGAATCTCCATGTCAGATAAACCCATGATGGTAAAATCCGGGTCAAGGGTGCGGAACCGGATTCGGGCCGGTTTGGACAGAAAACCGAAACGGCGCTCAAAGGCTGAAGCTCCCCTGGCCTGTTCATTGACGGCTGACCCGGGAAGCACCTGGATTAAAAGTCGTGTCAGCCAAGCCTTGTGGGTCTCAATGAACTTGGTGTCCACGCCCGGGATTTCCAGCTGGCGAAGATAGATCCCGGGGCAGGGGGTCTGTCGGATGAACGACACAATGGCCAGAAGTGACGGCCATACAGTGTCGTGGGCCAATACGTCCAGGGGCCTTTCGATTAAAAGTTCGGCAAGTTCAGGGTGCAGGGCAGTGATTTCCCTGAAAAGGGATTGATAGCGCTCTGCTGCCACGGTTTTTCCAAGATAGTGAAGGATCTGGTCAAGGGTGTGGAAGATAACCGCCCTGGGTATCTGGTTCCTGCCCAGGGTTCGGTGGTTGGACTCCTGCCATTCAATGGTAAATTTTTTGAAACTCTGTTTTCCGGCATGGGCCATGAGATGCCCGATCCAGGTGCGGGCCGCATCAAATTCATGGGTAAGTTCTTTGGCGGTGGGGTGTTTCAGGGGGATGCGCAGGGGGTTAAACGGGCCGGGGCTGACGCACTGTGCCAGCAGTTGGCCGTTGTTCCATTTTTTTTCAAGTCGCTTGCGGATGTCAATGTCCCGGGTCCAGGCAGTCATGGTGTTTTTTTCTCCCGGCTGTTTCGGTACGCTTCGACACCCATGTTTCTGAGGTGGGAGACGCGACCGTCCCGGCTGTATACCAGCCCCACTGCAGACACATAGGGCTCGATGATATGGATTTTCTGAAGGGGGGTGACAATGAGCAGCTGGAGGTTGAGTCGTTTGAATAATTCAAGGCTGTACCGGGTGGATTCATCCGATCCCCTGCCAAAGGCCTCATCAATGGCCACAAACCGGAAGGTCCTGGAACGGACCGCTCCCCATTCCAGGCCGAACTGATAGGCAAGGCTTGCGGCCAGAACCGTGTAGGCCAGTTTTTCTTTCTGCCCGCCGGATTTCCCGCCTGAATCCGTATAATGCTCATATTCAGTGTGATCTTCCTGCCAGCGTTCAGATGCGGCAAACACGAACCAGTTCCGGACGTCGGTGACCTTCTGGCGCCATCGTTTATCGATATCGCTTGTGCCCTGCCTGCCCCGGAATCGTTCAATCAACAACCGTACCTGGAGAAACTTGCCCTCGGAATAGTGATCTTCGGTCGACCCTGTCAGGGCGTCTTCGGTGCAGGCCCTGAGTTGCTGCTGGAAGTCCCGGATATCGACATCCGGGTTGAACTGGTCCTCAAGAACAATATAGCGGCCGGGGTTGTATTCAATCTCTGACAGGGAAAGGTTGATCCGTTCAATGCGTTCCCGGATGGTTTCTCTTTCCCGCATCAGCTGGGACTGGAAGTTTGCCACTTCCCGGATGGTGTTCTCATTGAGCAGTTCCTTGAAGCGATGTTCAAACCTGGGCAGGTTGTCGGTTTCAAGCCGGGTAAGCATTTCCTGATATTCCAGACCCGAGGCCAGGGTGTCATCCACCTCCCGGGTTTCCAGGGGAAAATCGTTGCGGAAGCTGTGCATGGCCTTTATGATACGACTTTCTATGGTTTTAATCCGGCTGTCCAGGTTGTCGAGCTTGCCCTGGATGATCTGCCTCAGTTGTTTTTCCCGGCCGGCGCAGGATTCAATGGTCAGGGTGTGTTTCTCAAGCAGATTGCGGCGCATCTCTTCCAGGCGCTTGAACACAGTCGATCTCTGATCTGTTGCCATGTCCCGGGCAGGCTGCATGTCTGTCTCGCAGGTCTGGACGTCCAGGTTTGCCTGGTGCTGTTTTTCCTCGTTTTTCGACCGAAAATCCCGGGTCTGCACAAGGCTCTGTTCCGTGGCATTGATTGTTCCCTGGAGGGTCTCAAGTTGAAGGCCCAGGGTTTTGAGGAGGTTGGAAGCCGCCTCCAGTTCTCGTTTTTCCTGGTCCAGGTGGGAGAGTTCCAGGGTGACTGATTGCCAGTCAAGATCATTGAATGTTCTGTATTCGCCGATACGGATCAGGTCGTTTCGTTGTTCCTGGACCTGTTTTTTTTGGGTGTCCAGGTCTGACATCCGGGCGGCCAGGGTTTGCATGGTTTGTTCCATTTCCTGGCATCGCAACTTCAGGGTCTGGATCTTGGCCGTGTTGGTCCAGCCCAGAATATAGTTGGACCTGTCTTTGATGTCTTTTCTGTCGTCCTTTTCATGGCGTTTGCCGCCTGATTTGATCTGGCCTGCCTGGGTAACGGCCATGGGTTCCCGGTGGAACTGATGGATATCGGTGCAGCAGGCATAGTCAAAGCGGCTGGCCAGCTCATGTTCCAGCCATGAATAAAAGATGGAATCGGGTTTGATCGACAATTTTACAGCAAGGGAAGCCGGATGAAGGGCAACCCCCTTGTTTTGAACCTCCGGGTGCACCAGGTAATACACCAGCCGTCCTTTCAGTTGGGTGACATCGACCCAGGCCGTCACAGCCTTGTAATGGTTCCTGGGGACGAGCAGGGAGAGTCCGAAATTGTGAAGCAGGCGTTCGGCTGCACCTTCCCATGACCTTTGATCTTCCCGTACCTGGATCAACTCCCCGGCAAAGGGCAGCTCTTTTTCAGCAATTTTAAGGTGGGTGCACAGGTCTTTCCGGATTTGAATCTGGCGAACGTGGATATTGCTCTTCCGATTTGACAGGGATTCAAGTTCCAGGGTCACCTCCCGGTGGCGTGATGTGAGTGCCCTGAATTCGACCTCGGTATCCGTGCGCTGGTTTTGCAGGTCAGCCTCTTTTTGGCCCAGGGCCTGCTGCTGGTCCTGGATCTGCTGGGCGTTATCGTAAAAATCATCCGGGGTGGCCGCCGGTTTAAGGGGGAGATTTTGTATCAGGCGGGCATACCGGTCAGCCTGGTGCCGGCGTTTTTCCTTTTCCCGGCCCAGGCGTTCCATGTCCGAGCGGATACGCTCCAGGCGGTCACCGCCGTTGTCTGCAATGTCCTGCTTTAATCGATCCCGTTCGCCGGTTTCTTCCTGGTGTTTTATCGTCAGGGTCTCGATTTTGTGGTCCAGGCGTTCCTGTTCCTGGAGCAGGTTTTTTATCCTTTTTTTGAGCAGGGCACGTTTGTGGAATGCGAAAAAGGGGGTCAGGGCCTCCCGGCATTCCCGAAGGCCGGTTTTTTCATCCAGGAGAACACGCTGCTGCCCGCAGTCTTTAACCAGGGGCGTCAGGCGCTGGATCTGGGCTTTTGCCTTGAGTACGGCATCATGGGCACGGTTCAGATCGTCAAAATGATGGATCAGGGACTCAATGCGGGGGGCCACATCAAATGATTCGAGCATATGCTCCCGAACAAAATCCGTGAGGTTTCCCACGGATTTCATGGATACGGTCTGGTGAAACAGGTCCATGGCCTGTTCGTTTTCAATGCCGAACCGCCGCCTGAATGCTGCGCCATACTTGGGAAAGGTGTCAAAGATCTCCACACTGGACAGCTTTTTAAGCCGTTTTTTCAGCCGTCCGATATCCGGTCCAAAGTCACTGAAATGACTGGTGATGGACAAGGGTTTGTCTGCGACCAGGTAAAATCGCTCTGGTTGCCCCTGATTGTCCTTGATCCAGAACACCTGGGCCAGGGTTACCTCCTGGACAAAGCCCTGGTTCTTGAACACCCCCAGGATCACGGAGAAACTGTTGTTTTCCCTTAGAACAACTGGTTTTGCCGCATGGCCGATGTCGCTTCTTTCGGACTTGTAGGATCCCTGGACATAGGAGCGCAGACTGCGTTCCCGGGTATCGGCCCCGGCAGCTTTGTTATAGGCTACCCGGTGGGCTGGGACCAGCAGGGTTGTCACTGCATCCACCAGGGTAGATTTGCCTGAACCAATGTCTCCTGTGAGCAGGCCGTTCCGGCTGTTGAGCTCCAGGCGCCACACCTTTTTATGGAAGGTGCCCCAGTTGTAAACCTCCAGGGTCTGGAGGCGGAATCCAGCCAGGGCGTCGTCCGTTGAAAAGTCGAGCAGTTCCTGTTCCATCAGTTTTCATGTCCCTGGTCGTTAGAACCTGCCCCAATGGTTTCACGGTATTGGTTGAGCCGTTCATCAAAGTCATGGAGCCATTGGGCATCCACAAAGGCCTTGAGGATGCGGATTACTTCAATCTTGTCGTTTCGACCTTTGAGGCGGCGGATGAACCCCAGGTCGGCAATTTTGTTCAGGTGGCTGTTGATCCTGTCCACGAGGCGGGCCTCGTTGCCGCCGGCAGGGAAAAACACCTTGACCATATCTGTAATTTCTTCCACGGACAGGATGAGCCGGGTCTCTTCCCCGGATGAATCATTCTCCGCCAGTTTTTTGCGCAAAAGGGCAATGATAAGGCTCACGGGATAGGATAATTTTCTGCGGCCCACCAGCCGGGGAAGGGGCTCTTCGCCCTCCAGGGGCTCTCGGGTTTTCAGCCAGGCATAGCCTTCTGATGCATCAACAATCAGTTCCAGGCCCAGGACCTGAACGTAATCCCTGAGTGCGGACTGGCCGTCTTCAAGCTGCTGCCACAACCGTTCATCATTTTCCCGGAAGACCACCCCTTTCATCAATGCGATCACCGGTTTTGACATGCTTTCCAGAAGGATGTCCATTAAATCCACCGTTTACCTGTTAAAAATTACCGCACAAAATTGTGCCCCACGGGTCACCCCGCGTTTATCTGTCCATGATACCCTGTGGTTTCGGGATTCGTCAAACAATGCCTTTTCATCATCCCCGGCCAGGCTCAGGTAGGTGACAAGTTCAGCCAGGCCCTGTTCCAGGGGGTGTGCTTCAAGGATCTGTTCAAGGGTCACCTGGTCCTGGGTTTGAAGGCAGTTGCGGATAATCCCCTTTAATTTGAGCCGGTCCACAAACACGGCTGCATGGAGAATATCCGAAGGGATATCCGACCCATCCCCCAGGGAGACAATCTCCTCGATCACCGGTTTTACGGGAAAGGTGTAAAGGGGACGTTCCATGGGCAGCCAAACCCCGGGAGAGGATTCGTCAATGGTCATGAAATCGTTTCCAGGCAGGTTGTTCTTGATTTGAACCCCCTGGCTTTCAATGCTTTGGATCACCTGCATGATCCGTCGGTTTTCAAGGAACGCCTGATCGTCCAGGTAACGGCGCAGCTGCCCGGACAGTTTGGCTACGGTTCGCTGGGTCTGTTCGCCGGCTTCCAGCCAGTCATAATGAATTCGTTTCAGCCGCATGTCCGGAGATAGCTCTTTGACGGCCCCGAGTTCAAACACCTTATGGAGCAGGGTGGATAATTCATCCTGCCGGGTCGGTGACATCAAAAGGTCCCAGAAGGCATTGAAGCTTTTTCCCTGGTCAGATTCGGCAATAACATCCCTTTCTCCAAAGAAATTTTCGAGCAGGGTTCCCTTGCTGCCTTCCCACAGGGCGATCTGCTCCCGGGTTTTTTGATCCAGGCGTCTGAAATTATACTCAACCTCCCGGAAATCACCCAGCAGTTCCCGTGCGGTCTTGTTGATCAGCAGAAATCGGTCCTTGAGGGCCGTGTCATCCAGCATATCCATGTGACCTTCCCGGACACGGGCAAGCTGGGCGTCAATTTCCGCCTTTTGTCGTTCAAGTGACTGTATCCTTGAACGGGCGTCCAGCTCTGTGCCCTGGACCATCTGGTGCAGGAGATCGAAGATGGTCATCAACCTGGATTCCGTACCGATAAAGGGGCTTTGAACCAGGTTTTCAAGCCAGGCCAAGGCCTTTTCCACCCAGGGCATGAGGTCATAGTGTACCTCATCGGATCCCTGGGGATAAAATTTTCTCAGCCATCCCTTTTCCTGGCTGGCCCATTCGTCGAGGTAGGCTTCGGCCCGTCTGGGAAAGGCGTCCTGGCCTTCGGTTTCCCGCAGGGTAAACAGATAATCCTCCAGGGCTGATGCAAGATCTGCCTGGCCCATGCGTCTGCGGTTGGGTGCAATAAAGATTTTATGGACAAAGCCGGCAATCAGGGGACTGTGGTCTGCCACCAGCAGTTTCCATGCCGGGTGGTTTTTCCGCAATGTCTTTAACGTGGAATAGTCCAGTGCCATATCTTCCTTTCCCTGTTTGCCGTCCCTGCAAAAGCCCCATGGTATCAGGCTTGCAGGGTGTTGTTGGATTTCCAGGGGCAGGTTTCTTGATTGCCTTTACACCTGAAAGTTGCATTCTTTTTGTAATGGGGTGTTGCTAAAAAGGCAATCAAAAAAGCCTGCCCCCATTGAACCAGCAACTACCGGATGGCTGAGGTCGAAGTATAGCGACCTATATTTTTGTATATTAAGAAATGGACGACATTATGATCAGGGCCTATTTTGTCTTTTTTTGAACGGCTTTTGTAATAATCTATCATTGACTGAACGGAAAATTAATGTTGGTTGATCCTACTAAAAATTTTGAGTATTATTTCCTGTGTAAATAATTGTGCAATTATCATAAGGAGAAACAACGATGCTGTACAGAAAAATACCCAAGACAGGGGACCGGCTCTCCATACTTGGTTTCGGCTGCATGCGCCTTCCGGTCAAGGCTGGCAGAATTGATGAAGCGCGGGCAACCCGCCAGATCCGGTCTGCCATAGACAGGGGCGTTAATTACCTGGATACGGCGTGGCCCTACCATGGGGGGGAAAGCGAGCCTTTTCTGGGACAAGCCCTGGCCGGTGGATACCGGGAAAAGGTTAACATTGCCACAAAACTTCCCTCGTGGATGATCAAAACGACTGAAGATATGGACCGTTTCTTTACCGCTCAGCTTGAGCGACTGAACACGGACCATATCGATTATTACCTGCTCCACGCCCTTGCCGGTGGGGTGTGGGACAATTTGTGCCGTTTGGGGGTCATGGCGTTTCTCGACAGGCTGAAGGATCAGGGACGCATCCGGAACGTCGGTTTTTCGTTCCACGGTACGGTGGCGGATTTTAAGCGAATTGTGGATGCGTATCCCTGGGAGTTCTGCCAGATTCAGTACAACTATCTGGACGAAGAGAACCAGGCAGGCACCGAGGGCCTGGAATATGCCGCACAAAGAAACCTTGGCATCATTATCATGGAACCCCTGCGGGGCGGCAACCTTGGCCTGCCGGAACCGCCCCCTGCCATTGCACCGATCTGGAAGGCGGCAAATATAAACCGAACCCCTGTGGCCTGGGCACTTCGCTGGATCTGGAACCGTCCCGAGGTAACGGTGGTGCTTTCTGGAATGAACGAAGAGGCCCACCTCAAAGAGAACCTGGCCATTGCAGAAAAGGCCCTGGCCAATTCCCTCGACCCGGCGGAACTGGCGGTTGTGGCCCAGGTGAGCCAGAAATACAAAGAATTGATGAAGGTGGGCTGCACGGGATGCGGATATTGTCTTCCCTGCCCCCAAGGGGTGTCAATCCCGGGCTGCTTTGAGGTGTACAATAAGCTTCACCTGTTCGGCAACACCGAAGAGGCAAAGTTCATGTACGCCGTTCGCATGAGCGGAATGCTCAAAGACGGTGAACCCGCCTATGCCTCCCTGTGTGTCGAGTGCGGCGAATGCCTGGAGAAATGTCCCCAGCACCTTGAAATTCCGACGTTCCTTGCCAATGTCGTAGAAGAGCTGGAGGGGCCAGATCTCAAGGAGAGGGAAGCCATGGCAAGGAAGGTGTTTAAGATTAGTTAATGTTTGAACGAAAATTCACCCCCCCAGCTGCGTTAAAGAGTTCAGGCGACCTGGGCCGGCAAGGAATTGTGTGGTTGAGCGGGCTTGTAAAAAGGCGATACTAGGACGACTGAAAACATAATCTTTCCAGATTTAGAATCTTAGCAGGACCGGATACGGTTGTGCCGTATACATAGAATGGCTTTTGGTATGTTTGTGAAAGAGAGATTAAATAGGACAGTGTATTATTAACCACGGTAGATCCTGTAGCTAAAATGACATCACATCGTTTAAAGATTTCTTCCTGCATTTTCCGACCGTCCCAGATGGTCACACCGTATTTCACCTTGCCGACATTCACCTCGTCCAGGTCTGTTACCTTGACATTACAGGGGGGGACTTTTTTAGAGAAGTTATCGATTATTGCCGGCTGAAATCCAATGATTCCAACGCGGACATCAGCGCCATACTTCTCAATAATGGTTTTTTGTATTTCTCCAGCACATAATTCCGGGCTTTCGTTCTTGCAATGAATTGTTTTGTCGACCACGCCCAGGTGGCGCATGACAGCATTCAGCGTGGCAATAAAAAGCGCACGTTCACCATTGTCTGCCAATTTCAGATTCAGTATATCTTTAACCCTGCCTGTAAAATTCTTAGGGGCATCGGTAAACGCCTGCCCCAAAGCGCCTTTAAAATCAGCCTGCATCAAGTATTCTTTTCCCTGAAGCAGGGGATAGTCCTTTCTTTCCGTTTCGCCGATTGCCTCTTTGGGGGTCAAAATTTTAGCCGTGATTTTGACCTGGCTTTCCAAAAGTCCGGTTTCCCCGGATAAATCAACCAGCGCTGTTTTCAGTTTCTCATACATATTGTTTCTCCATTATCAAATCAATCAGGGTTTGATTCTCCAGCAGGCCTTTCCCCGCCATTGTATACCGCATTGATTGCGGTTTCAACCAGGCCTTTTGTTTCTCGAACGTTGATACCATTTTTCAACAAGGCTTTTCTAGGCGTTTCGCCGATTCCGTTGACCAGCAGCGTTCCGCAGTCTGCAAGACGATCGGCAAGGGTTTCCCATCGTTTTATGCCGCCGCCGGGCTCAGGGGTCAAACGCGTCTCCAAAAGGGTGGCACAGCCATTGTTATTTCTGTAAATCAACAGCCGGGAGGCTTCGCCAAGATGCTGATTTATGTGCACCCCTCCTGAACTTGCCACCGCCACATAGGGCCTGAGTTTTTTTGTTCTGACAGGCTCCAGGGGTTTGGCCAGTTGCGCACACTCATTCAACCTTGTCATCAATCTTTCACTTTCTTTATCCCCCAGACATCCGACGGCATCCGCACGGCACCGGACGCAATGTTTCATTTGTGTGATATACTGGCCGGCTTTTGTACGCACCTGGCTCAACAGTTCTTTTGAGGGTTCGGGGATATCGGCAAAATGTGACTCTTTGGTCTGATAATAGGGTATGCAGTTGAAAATATCAACGCCCAGTTCCCCCATCCGTTTTGCCACAGCTTCGATGTGGCCTTCATTTTTACCGGGAATCAGTATTGTGTTGACCTTAACGGTTATATTGTGTGCCTTGAGCTTTTTGATCGCTTCAATCTGTTTGTCCATCAGTATGGTTACGCCTTCTTTGGCCCGCCTCACTCTTTTTTTGTAACGCACCCAGGCATAAATTTTGGCGGCAATATCCGGGTCAACGGCATTCACAGTAATGGTCACATGGCCGACATTCAAATCGGCCAGTTCATCAATATACGGACCGATGCCCAGGCCGTTGGTTGCCAGGCACAACATGATATCTGGATATTTTTCCCGGACCAGCCGCAGTGTCTGCATGGTCTCCTGGGGATTGGCAAAGGGATCTCCAGGACCTGCAATACCCACAACTGAAATATTTTCTTTCTCCTCAAAAACATACTCAAGATACGCCATTGCCTGGAAGGGTGATAAAATTGCACTGCAGACCCCGGGACGGCTTTCGTTGACGCAGTCAAACTTGCGGTTGCAATAATTACATTGAATGTTGCAGCGGGGCGCTACCGGGAGATGTACACGCCCAAACTTGTGGCGAACCTTTGCGTTAAAGCAAGGATGATTCATTTCACTTAGTTTCATTTCTGCTTCCTTACTATGCATCGAAAAATTTCAGTACGATTGATTGGTACCTAAAAGCTGCATGTTCTTTTTATACTGGGCTGCAAAGTTGCTTTGCTTTCATTTCGAAAACCATACAACGCAATTAACATGCCTAATGGGGCTGATCGATGATGCTTAATTTGTTAACCTTTAATATCAATACAAAAAAGGTCTCATACATCTACGTAATAAAAATAAGCTTATATTTAAAAAATACATTTATGTTTTTATATCAGTGTCTTTATACGTAAATGTAATATAATATTGTGTCTACCAATTTACATCAGCGGTCATAAAAATATGGAATTACAGATTTTATGTTTACGGTTTTATTTTTGCAAAAACACAAAAACAGGGGTATCCTCCATGGATGATTGATACCCGGCTTTTTTCTGGAAAAGAAGAATGGGATGCCTATGTGTCCCAAAATGACCAGGGGGTTTTTTCCCACCTGCATGGCTGGGGTGAAACCCTGGTATCGGTCTATGATCTGCAGATTTTTCGCCTGGTGGCCAGGGACTCGGAAAAACACGATGCAATTGTGGGCATATTGCCGCTTGTTTTTTTCCCTGCACCGGGTCGGGATCCCCGGTTGGTTTCGTTACCTTATAGTGATGCCGCAGGAATTCTTGCAGACAATGCCGTTGTCCAGGAAAAACTGCTCGTGGCAGCATTGGGCCTGGCAAAAGACCTCAGGGCAGATCACCTTGAGCTTCGCCAGCCGGGAGGGCTTGCCATCCCCAAACTAAACAGCTGCCTGACCCATACACCTAACCGGTTTAAGGTCGGTTTAACCCGTAGCCTGCCGGACACGGAAGAAGAACTCTGGTGTGATATTGGTGCAAAGGTTAGAAATCAGGTGCGAAAGGCCAGAAAAAGCGGGGCTGAAATCATTGTTGGCGGGTCTGAGCTTTTATCTGAATTCTATGGGGTTTTTTCTGAAAATATGCGGGATCTTGGATCGCCTGTCCACCACAGGATGTTGTTTGAACAGATGGCCCGGAACCTGAAGGAGCAGATGCAGATTCTGGTTATAACCAAGGAAGGCATCCCCGCTGCAGTGGCCATGGTTTTTCTCCACAACTCAACCCTGTTCAACCCCTGGGCCTCATCACTGCGGCGATACCGGCCCGATTGTCCCAATATGCTGCTCTATTGGGGAATGCTGTCCCATGGAATCACAAAGGGATGTCGCCGGTTTGATTTTGGCCGTTCATCTCCCCATGCTTCCACCTGCCGTTTTAAGTGCCAGTGGGGGGCTGAATTCCAGCCTTTGACCTGGCATGTCTTTTCCCGGACAACCCGGCCATGGAAGCCGGAATGTGAAACCCTTGTTGATGAACAATGGAAACGCCTGACCATTGAAAAGTCCCAGATGTCTGGCCCAGCCATCAGGCGGTGGATCAGCCTCTAGGCCCATGTTCAGGTGAGAAGACAAAATATATGGAGGGTTTATTTTGAGTAGGAGCCTCAGGGGAAGTGATGGTGAATAGGATTCAGTCCGGAGATATTACAGTCTCTCTGCCCATGCCGGTTTTTCTGGTCATCGAGGATGTTGGCTGGTGGCAGGGATTTGATGGATCTTCCTGTCAAGAGCCCTATCGTAACGATCTGATAAGACCCCACTGCCTTGAAGATTACCAGGCCCTCGCCCATCTGGCGAAAAGGCTTTCCATGAGAATTGTCCTTGGAATGGTGCTGTGCGAATGGGACAGGACCGATTTTTTAAAAGATATTCCCGGGGCTACCTGGATGGGCAGGTCATGGAATAATCAGAAAAACAGATGTCCCAGCCTTGACCGTGCCGCTGATTATTTAAACGCCCATGATCATCTGCTTGAGATCGCCCTGCATGGTGTCGGGCATGAATTCTGGCATAACGGGCAGATGGAACGATCCGAGTTCCATGATCGAGACGGCAACATGAGGCCAGAGAATATCATTGTTCGTCATTTGGAAGCCTTTGGTCGGCTGCTTGATCAGAACCACATACATGCGTCTCCACGATTGTTCATCCCTCCTGCTTTGAATCATAGCTTTGGCAACCATTCGATTCAAACCCTGCTCAGGCGCTTTGGCATCGATTATGTGACCACCAAGTTTTCCCGTGCACGTCAATTTAAACGGCCAAGTCATCCGAAATTGACCTGGGAATCCGGGGTTGTGCTGCTGGAGAGAGGTTCTGCTCCAGTTGCATGGAATGTGATGGCAAGCCCCCCTGTCTGGAATGATTCCCAGCCGATTCTGCCGCTTCATTGGGGAAACCTGCTAGATGCTCAGCCGGAACGAAATCTTGAAATTGTTGATCCCTGGGCAGATATGCTGATTGCTAGAACATCCGGCCCAGACCGTATTTTGGCTGAAGATGCAGCCGACTGCTGGCGGCAGGCAGCTGCCTGTTATCTTGCTGAAATTAAAAATGAAAATAACCAGATTGTCATCGATCTGGACCAGATTCCAAGGATTGCGTCGCTCAGGGGTGTTTTTTCCATTAAAATTCAGGGTCGATCCCATGTGAGCTGGTGCTGTGCCGGCGCAACAATCGTGGAACAAAAACAGGAGCCAGAGGAATTGCTCACCCTGAAACTGCTTCCCGATCAAGGGGGAAAAAAAGTTGTTCTTTTTCCGTGGAAATCCAAAGGGTTGATGGGGTATGGGTTAAAAGATGCCGGTGAAACCGCTCAAATATTTATTCATAACGGTCATCCTCTACATGGGCTTTAAGATGACAGGGCTTTTGCTCCAGCCACAAAGATCAGTTCTTCATAATCGGGGATTTCGTTGTTTTCCAGCCCAAAGAATTTGGCCTTGTATCCCTGCTGTTCCATGATCACAGTTTCATAGGTCTTAAAGGGCCCCATGACGGCGTCCACCTTGCCGGAGACCAGGGCGGGTAAAATGGTAAATCCTACATTTATCGGGGTGTCGTTCTTGATTCCGTTGAGGTCGGCAAAGGCGTGGAGCCGTACATCCATGAGGCCAGGAACAAAAATTTTCACCGCCTGATTGACCTGTCCATTTTAACTCAAGGCCAGAATGTTGTTCTGGCCATAAAGGACACGGGTTGCGGAATTCCCGGACATTTGTTATCAAAGATATTTCCGCCTTCTTTTACAACCAAAACAGAACTGGGAAAGGAATTATTTGCCAGGGCCATCCATGACGCAGGCCATGAGCAGGCGGCTTAAAAAGAAGAATATCCAGGGATCGGGAAAATCAAAAAAAGATACATGAAAAGCAGCGACTGATATTCTAAATTAAAAACGGTAACCGTTCAAACTCCGGGCAATACCCGGTACAAAGGAGAAACATAATGCTGGTATGGAAAGGTTGGGGAATTGTTGTCCCTTTAGTTTATGTGGGTGTTGTCATTGCAGCGCGGGAAGCGTCGAGGGCAGCAGGGATTTCTGATAACATTGCCATTTGGGCAGGAGTAATCTTGTCAGCGGTACTTGTCTGGTTTGCCGGTCGGAAGCTTAATGACCCTTCAAAAGCAAAACGGGTATTTGATGCGGAAACCGGGCAGGAAATGCTGCTTTGTGACACCCATACTTTTTTTTGGATAAAGGCGGAATACTGGGCCTTTATTATTCCCCTGATTTTGGGGGCAATATTTTTAATTAATGGCTAAATTGACAGGCAGGGAAAAAGATCAAAAGGAATTGATGAAAAGATGTCTGTGAAAAAAATTATTGAAAAGTAGAGAGGGAATGTGAAACCACAGCAAATAATCATTCTCAGACACGGGCAATCTGAAGCAAATGTCAATAAAGTTCTGTATGAGGACACCCCGGACCATTTAATGGAGCTGACTGAAAAAGGCCGAAAACAGTGCATTGAATGCGGCAAATTCCTAAAATCATTATTGAATGGTAAACGGATCACTGTATGGACTTCACCTTACACAAGAACCCGGCAGACATCGGAAATTGTCCTGTCACAGGTTGACGCTGCTGAAATAAAAATAAAAGAAGACCCGCGGTTAAGAGAGCAGGAGTGGGGCAATTTTTATACCCTTGACCGGGCGATAAAAGAAAATGAAGACCGGAAACGGCATAGTTATTTTTTTTACCGGATAAAAGACGGTGAATCCGGCGCAGACGTATATGACAGGATTTCCACCTTTCTGGAAACCCTTTACCGGGATTTCATAAAAGATGACTGGACCCAGACCGTCTTGATAAGTACCCACGGCATCACCTCCTTGATTTTTCTGATGAGATTTTTTCACTGGAAATATGAGGCGTATGAGACTGCGGATCGGTTTTCAAATTGCGGTTATATTGTTTTAATGCTGAACAAGGACACCGATGCCTATTCAATTTCAATGGATAACAGGTCCGGGCAGTCAGTTGATGATATGAACACCAAGGGATAATTGGGTATGTCTTTTAAATCGGCAATCAGTGTTTTATTCCTGACGGGAGTTGCCATTGGCCTGTATTTCGCAATTGATGGCCTATTACAAGGTCCCAGTTATTTTGCAAACCGTCTGATTACCATTGAGCGGATGCACAAAAAGGAATCCCTTGTTGAAAATAAATGGGGGGAACGCAGGATTAAACGGGAGTGGGTAATGGCCTATTCCTTTCAGGGTGTTAAAAATCAAAGGCAGTATGGAACTCGGATGCTGTTTGACAACGAGCTGCCGAAAAAGCCTGAATATTATCGATCCGGGGATACCCTGGTCCACCGTATCCCGGTGCCTGAATCTCAGGGCGGCGGTTTTGGATTGAATCTCAATGTTCGCAATGGTTTGGGTATTTCGGGTTATTCTTTAATCCTGGGGGGGCCAATCCTGGTACTGATCCATTTGGGACACTTGCCCGTGGTAAGAAAGCGAAAAACACTGATTGCGTTAATCCCGGTTATTATCTTTGGCGGAGGGATTTTATTTCAGATCCTGGGGGCATTTTTATCATAAACGCTCTGGTATGCTTGAAAGGAAAATGATGGTTCGCATAAAAATAGTAGGGGCAATTTTATCAATAGTCCTCTTGGCCGGTTGTAATAATTACTATTCCGGTAATAAAAATATACAAAAAGACAAGGCATCAGCTCCCTGCAATCAACCTGCCTGGGATTTTAATCTGCACCGGTATGCCTACATTGGTGATCTTAAAAAAGTCAAACATGCCCTTAAACATGCCGCCATTAACTCAAAAGATCAAAAAAGAATGTCCGCACTGATGCTGGCAGCATTTAAAGACCGGGAAGATGTTGTTGAGTACCTTATCAACCAGGGCGCTGACTGTCATTTTCTAAGCCCTGGCGGAAGAAATATTCTCTCCTATGCGGTGCAGAATAAAAATCCAGGGCTGGTTAAAAAGTTTCTTGCCCTGAATGTACTTCCCGGCCGGTACAAGGATGGTAAAGATACATTATGGCAGGCCGTATATAGTGAAAACCTGCCTGTTCTAAACTTGCTTCTTGCGCATTTTCCCGGGGTGGACACAGCCTATGTGATCAAACCGGAAAACGATACATACCGGACGCAAACAACCTTATTGCTGCAATCAATTGAATACAGCCCCTTTGAAGTGACCCAACTGCTTGTTGAAAAAGGGGCTGACATTCAAAAAGCAAATTCAAGGGGAGAAACACCGCTTCTTTCAGCCATGAGGAACGGCAAGTATGAGACGGCAAAATATCTCATATCCAAGGGGGCAATGCTTGATGCAAAAGACAGGGCGGGAAATACCCTTTTGAGCTACGCCATGAAAGCAAAGAAAGAGGATCTGGCGTTACAGGCCATCACCTCGGGTATTCCCCTGGACACACAGGTTACCTATAAAATTTTTAAAGGAAAACCGGTTGTTTATGAATACGATATTAAAAAAGGGTGTTGAAATCGACACCTCAATTTTCGATATAAATGTTATTATTTCAAATATTTATATTGAAAAAAACCTCTGTTTAAGAGTATAGTTTTCGACAACATCACTCATCGAAACAACACAAAAAAACAGAGGTCTTATGCACACAAAAAATATCAGGGCTTTGGTCAAAAAGCAATTGAAATATAATCATCCTCACTGGAAGAATATGAAAAGGAAAGCGAAAAAAAGGCTGATCAAACAAGTGATGGATGAAGTAATAAATGGCTATGATTTTTCTCAAACGGTGACCCTTCCCATAGAAGAACTTACAGGCATTGAAGGTCAAACGCCCACAAAAGGAATCAAAACTATTGAGGAAATGGCTAAATATGTCAGCAACTTCCACAACGATAAACTTTTTGATTTCGATAAAAAAAGAAAGCCGTTTCCGGAGATAATTGATAAAGAACTGAAATTTATTGATGACCTTTTTGATGATGCAATTATCAACAGTCTTATAGCGCCTGAAGGTTATTCTCCTTGCCATAGGTATGTTCAGCCATATCAGCTTTTTCGTATGGAAATTTTGAAGGTTATAAAATATCCCGAAATCAGTTACAGGAAGTTTTGTACCGACGAGTATTTTGGCAGAGAAAGAAAACAAAACAGAAGATTTGTGAGATTGCCTTTAAACACAAAAGAGCAGATTCATCATACAGAGTTGAGCCACTTCAGGAGCCGTTTATCTTTTACAAATTTGATGAATATCCTTGTTTATATCCTTCACCATTTATATCAATCTGGTTGTTTGGCAAATTCAGTCATACATGCGATTGATTCTACTGAGCTTCCCTCGGAAATCAATTATCCACTGTGTACAGTTGAGGTTGAGGGAAAGAAAATACGCATTTATTCGGATATAGACGCTGATTGCGGCAGGCGAAGAAAGAAACGAGATAAATCACAGTACGTTATTGGTTACCGCATGCATACGCTTTCTGCAATCAATCCTTTAACCGGTCACTGTTTTCCATTGGTTTCTCTTATCGGAGCAGCCAATCATCATGATAGCCTGTTTTTAACGCCAGTGATTAAACTTGCCCAGGCATTGGGCATTGATATGAAGTTGATCACAGCTGACCAAGCCTACCACGATAGTAATGGGTCTGTTCTTGAGAAGACCGGGGTTTATGTCGTAGCACCCCCGTCTGAAAAGGCAAAATTGCCTGACAATGTTTTGGATTTTCCAGTGAGGGTAACTTGCAACGACTTTTGTGATATTCCAATGAAAATTATGGGGTGCTCAGGAAACGGTCATGAATTTGGCTGTACGGCCGCCCCTGGAGAATGCATATACGAATCAAATTGTCCAAAATATCGAACCATTGCATTTGACAATGGGTGTTTTCAACCGATACCAACTTTTCATGAGGAGGCTCAAAGGGCAATAGATATTCGCAAAAATTGTGAGCGACCATTTAATCTTATAAAAAAAAGAGAAGGCCTTGAACAGACGAGGGTAAGGAGTCAGCATGGGGTTGTTGCCCGTTCAACATTTACAACAATCGCAACATTACTGATAGAAATGGCTGATACAAGACGGAAAAGGTGCAAAAAGCAAGATGGACAACTGGATTTATTCAAGGTTGCTGGATAAACCTCGTACACGTACCTGGAAATTTGAAAGATTTTTAAACCGGTTTGCTGGCTTGCCCTGTTATTGTCTGATGTTTTTCAAATGTAACTCTGACAATGCTTTTGCAAGGGGAAAAGAACAAAAATAGTTCGCGTTACGATCCGCGTGGGCAAAAAAATAAAAAAATTCCGATCAAAAAGACAAGGTGTCTTGATAATGTGTTAAAAACAGAACCGGTTTCAACACCCTTTAAAAGAGCAAGGCCAGGCCAGCGCCATTACAATTATCTTCACATGGCTGCAGCCCATGGGCTGACACGGGTTGCTAAGGCATTGCTGGATAAAGGAGCCGATATCTCTTCTCCCAATGGAGACGTCTTTGATTTGGATGCTGCAGGCTTTGCCGCATTTTACGGCCATGCCGATACATTGAAACTCCTGCTGGATTCAGGTGCCACGCCTTACAAACGTTACACAAACAGCAATCCTGCGGGAGATTACGGGCTTGCCTATTTTGCCGGCGCTTCGGGTTCCTATACTCTTTTGAGCCTGGCTGTAATTTCTCAAAACAGAAGTGAAAAGATGATCGCATATCTGCTGGATCTGCCAGAATCCAGGCAATATGCCAAGATAGAAAAAGATCCTTTTTACATCAACTTGATGATGATGACCGAAGTTGGCCCTCCCACAATATTTAATAAAACATTGGTAAAAATGAGGGAATGGGGATTTAAAAACAGTGAGGCCCTTGACCGGAAATACAAAAATGAGATTCAATCCCCTAAAGATGAAACGCCTGTTGAAAAGAAAACCACAAAGGATTTGATTCTTGAAGCCCTGAAGCAAGGGGATCTGGAAAAATTAAAAGAAATAAAAAACAGGGGGGTCAATATCCCCGAAAATTGCCCGAATGCGGCATTTTATGCTGTTTCCTTTGACCAGGAAAATCTTATTTTGCCTTTGATTGATGATTTTGAAATTGATATTAACAGAACCGATAAAAATAGCCGTAACCAAACCATTGTAAATAGGCTTGCAAAATTCTACCAACCTAGACCCTTTATCACAAACAAAGAACTTTTCATGGGCCTTGTGGACAGGGGGATGGATATTAACATTGCCCCGGAAGGCATAACCCCTCTGACGGATATAATAGATGATTTTGACAGGGATCCGGACTTGGCGTTTATTAAAGCAATGATTGACCGGGGTGCTGATTTCGGGGATCCGGCCTTTGCATTAAAACGGATATATACGCTTTACGATCATGGTACCTATACTCTTGTCGTAAATGATCCGCTTTTTCAGCCGGTAATGGAAAAGCTATACCGTAATTCAGACCTGGCTGATGTGGCAATAGACCTGCTTAAAAAACGAGATCCCATTACCTATGAACCCAAATACCCGGAACGGGTTGAAAAATTGATGGAGATTGCCTATTGGAACTCGTATGCCTTTGACCACTCAAAGCTTGCAGACTATGCCAAACAAAAAGGGTATGAAGATTTTCACAGGGTTGTCATTTTTTATAAGGGGAGTGGCAATCAAGACGCTTATTGAGATCAGGCTTGATCTGATTGATTCAGCCGATAAAGGCACCCATGATAAATAAAGCATCATGCTAACATTTATCTATTCAAGGTTGGGACTTTTTTGGGCGCTGATATTTTTTGCGGCGGTTATTTTTTGGCTGAGAAAAGAGATCTCCCGAAAAAATAAGTCCTACGGCATGATGGTGAACAGCCCTATGTTACCGGCGATTCCAGTTGTCAGGCAGCTGTGCTATGCATGGTGGCTTGTTACGGGAATTTATCCTTCAAGCAGGAGGTCTATCACCAGGCACCGAAACCCGATCCAATTCCGGTTTTTATCCGCCAGCCTTCACTTTCTGCTGTTTTCCATGGTTGTGGCTTTTTTCATGGTGTTGATTCAATTTATAGGTTTATGGAAAATCATATGAACAACGAGATAGAAAAGAAACTGATAGCAATCGGTGTTGATTTGCCAAAAGGGATCGGCGAGGTTACATTTGTTTCAAAGTTCAACCCCACCCTTTTGAAAAATTTTACATATCTGAAATTGTTTTATTTGGTTGGAATTATCAGTTTGATATTGAATACAAAATATCATCTGCAAACAAACGATAATTCCTGGGACATTCATTCTTTCATGTTAATGTTCTGGATATATGTTGCGGGGATCATTTTTTTTATAAAATGGTTTTTCTGGAAAAGTGATGTCAAGATAGCAGGCGTCAATGGTCTTATCGTATACGGGTTTAGGTTCAGTGTTAAACACCCCAAAAGAACCTTGGTGTTTTATAAAAATATAGAAAAATTACAAAGATATGAAGGTGGGGATGAATGGTGGAGACGATATAAATCCAAATATTACCAGTACGATTTTATTCAAAAGGATAAAGTAATATTTAGTGAAACAATTTTTTGGAACAGGCTCGACGACGATGATGATTTGGATTTTATGGATCATGTTTTAGAAAGCTGGAAGCATTCTGCCAAGACTGCAAGATCATATTTGGTTCAATAAATTTTAAGGGACAGAACAAGCGGTTTAAAAAGAAACACCCCTTTGTGTAATACAATGTTTGAGACAGGTAATACCGGAAGACCGTCCTCTATTCCTAAAACTTTTAAATCGGAAGGAACGTTATTGCCGATGATGGGTGAATGGCAAAGCCTGCCTTTACAGCATCCAATAGTCCTGATATGCTTCGGCTTACATAAACGATTTTGTAATCTATCCCCGCCCTTTCCAGCCCCTCCAGTGCCCAGTTCCTTAAAATACAGCCCTCCTCAAATGTGGCCAGTGCAAGGATTTTATGTTTTTGCAGTACAAAAACAGGATTGGCTGCCCACACCACAGGGGCGTGGGCAATCACCTGCCCACCTTCGCTGATCTAGGTACAGATCCCCACATCAAGTTTTCCGACATCTACAGCCGCTTTTATAACATCGCTGTTTTCGCATCTCATTTCAATGGTTACAGCCTTCAGTTGTCAGTTTTACAGTTTTTCCGATCCGGTCAAAGAATTTTTTGGCCACCTCATTTTCAAGGCGTTTGATCTGCATACTGACGGCAGACTGGGACAGGTTGACCAGTTGACCTGTTTTTGTGAAATTTGATCATTCTCTCAATTACCAACAACACAGACAAACACAACAGATTTTGATTCTTATCATCAAAACAATTCATTAGACAAATTGTATAATGAAACTTAAATTGTTGTTTAACATAAACAAATTCACCGTAAGGAAAACACATGAAAATATTAATTGTCGGCGGAAAAGGTACAATCGGTTCAAAAGTCAGTGCACATTTTTCCAAAAAACATGAAGTAATTATTGCAGGAAGAAACTCAGGCGACGTTAACCTTGACATGGCAGACACCGAATCTATCAATAATATGTTCAAGAAAATCGGCAAAATAGATGCCGTAGTCTGTACAGCTGGCGAAGCCAAATGGGCAGAATTTGACTCTTTAACCGAAGATGATTTTTACATCGGCATCAAAAGCAAACTCATGGGGCAAGTCAATCTGGTTAGAATCGGAAAAAATTATATGAATCCGGGAGGGTCTTTTACACTTTCAACTGGGATTCTTGCCGATCATCCTGTCCTGATGACCACGAGTGGGGCCATGGTCGGTGGTGCGATTCACAGTTTTGTAAAAGCGGTCTGTTTGGAACTCAAAGATAATATCCGTATCAATGTGGTCTCTTCCGGTCTCGTGGAGGATGCTGTTGAACATTATGAATCATATTTCCCTGGGCACAATCCTATTCCCATGCACAAAGTCGTTAACGGCTTTGTGAAAAGTGTTGAAGGTGCATCTACCGGGGAGATCATAAGAATGTATGATAATTGTTAAATTTAGACACTTTTACAGTTGAATCAGGGAGAATGATATGGCCAGCCTAACAGAAAGAATTTTAAGACTAAAAGAAAAAAGCCGAAATGCAGAGGTCTGGATTGACCCTGAACGGGCACAGATCATAACAGATTTTTATTCAGAAAATGCTGGAAAATACAGTATCCCTGTTTTAAGGGCTCGCTCTTTCAAAAATCTCATGGAGAAAAAAGAATTATACCTTGGTGACGAGGAACTCATCGTTGGGGAGCGTGGACGGGCTCCCAAACTCATACCGACATTTCCAGAGATAGCGTGCCATTCCATAAAGGACCTTAAGGTTTTAAACTCTCAGAACAGAATTCCATACAATGTCTCCCCGAAAACCATTAAAATATATGAAAAAAAAGTTATTCCATATTGGGATGGTGCTGCCCTTCGTGACAGGATGTTTAACCAATTGAGCGATGAATGGCAGACAATCTACAACTGCGGTCTTATCACAGAAACCATGGAGCAAAGGGCTCCCGGCTCCATGGCCCTCGATGAGCGGATGTTTGGCATGGGGCTTAAAAAGGCAAAACAAGAAATTGAAGAGGCCATTAAAAATCTGGACTTTTTGAATGATTTCGAAGCGATTGACAAGCGTGAACAGCTCACCGCCATGGCAATCACCTGCGATGGTATGATGATATATGCAAAAAGATATGCAGACATGCTTGAAAAAAAATCATCCGAAGAAACAAATAAAAAGCGTAAAAAAGAATTTGAGAAAATGGCAGATGTCTGCCGCAATGTTCCTGCAAACAAACCCCGAGACCTCTGGGAAGTTCTACAGATGAGCTGGTTTATGCACATTGGGGTTATTACAGAGTCAAATGGCTGGGATGCATGTAACCCAGGCCATGTTGATCGCCATTTTTTTCCCTACTACAAAAAATCCCTTGAAACAGGACAGCTTGATGAGGAATCTGCCAAAGAACTTCTATGTGCATGGTGGATTAAGTACAATAATCATCCTGCCCCTGCAAAATATGGTGTAAGTGCACTTGAAAGTGGAACATACAATGATTTTGTTAATATCAGCCTTGGCGGAATCACTACGGATGGCAAAGATGCAGTAAATGATCTGTCCTATATCTTTCTTGAGATCCTTGATGAAATTGAGTTCATCCAGCCACAGGTGCATGTTCTTTTAAGCCGCATGAATCCTGAGCATTTTCTTAAAGAGGCCTGTAAGGTCATTAGAAAGGGTCGAGGTTTTCCTGCCATGTTCAACGCTGAAGCCGTCATAGAGCAACAGCTCCGTGTTGGAAAGACCATTTCCGATGCAAGAGGGGGTGGAATTTGCGGCTGTGTTGAAACAACCTGCTATGGTAAGGAGGCAGCACCTCTCATTGGTTATATCAACATTGCAAAGATCCTCGAGCTGACTTTGCAAAACGGGTTTGACACAAGAACGAAAAAGCAGGTGGGCCCCAAAACAGGTAATGTCAAAGATTTCAATAGCTATGAAGAACTCATGGAGGCCTTTAAAAAACAGGCCCGTTACATCATTGACACAAAATTAGTGGGATCCCAGTATTTGATCCAGATGTTTGCTAAATATGTTCCCCAGCCATTTTTATCCGTACTCATTGAAGGTTGCGTTGAAAGCGGTAAGGATTACAACGATGGTGGCCCGAAATATAATGTATCCATACTTCCCGGTGTTGGAATTGGAACCGTTACAGACAGTTTATCAGCAATCAAAAAGCATGTATTTGATGAAAGTACATATTCAATGGGTGAGGTAATCGAGGCGCTCAATGCTGACTGGCAGAAGAGTGAAGAGATGAGATTAACCTTTGCCAATAAAACACCACGATATGGGAATGATAATGATTATGCAGATTCCATAATGAGAGAGGTTTCCGATTTTTTTATTGACACTGTTGATGGAATAAAGGACAGCAGGGGCGGTACGTATAGAATGAACATGCTTCCAACCACATGCCATATGTATTTTGGTGAGGTAACCGGGGCTACATGTGACGGAAGAAGAGCAGGAAAGCCATTGTCAGAGGGTATTTCCCCCGTTCAAGGAGCCGACCTGTGCGGCCCCACCGCTTCCTTGAAATCAGCTGCAAAAATGGATCACTCAAGAACCTGCGGAACACTTCTTAACATGAAGTTTTTACCAGATGTACTTAAAGGAGACATTGGTATTCACAAACTTGCAAGTCTCATCAGAACCTATTTCACATATGGTGGCCACCACATCCAGTTCAATGTTTGTGATGCCAAAACCCTTCAACTCGCACAAAAAACACCTGAGGATTATAACGACCTCATCGTTCGTGTGGCAGGATACAGTGATTATTTCAATGCCATTGGTAAAGATCTTCAGGATGAAATCATCCAACGCTACGCACATGAAGCATAGAGAGTGAAAATTGATAGAAGGTAATATATTTAATATTGAACACTTTGCCATACATGACGGGCCGGGTATCAGGACAATAGTTTTCCTAAAAGGTTGTCCGATGACCTGTATCTGGTGCCATAACCCCGAAGGCTTATCAACGAAAAGGCACATTGTAAGGTATGATAAAAAGTGTATCGGTTGTGGAAAATGTGTAAAGGCTTGCCCACAAGGAGCTCTGGAGATATCGTCATCCGATAGTATTGTGCTTGATGCAAAAAAGTGTATTGCCTGCGGTAAATGTGTGGACGTCTGTTGTGCAAATGCCATTGAGATGGTTGGTAAAACATTTTCCCCAAGGGAAGTTGCAGATATAACACTGAAGGATGTCGCTTTCTATGATGAATCCGGCGGCGGTGTTACCTTTTCAGGCGGAGAACCACTTTTCCAGTGGCAGTTTGTCAGGGAATGTTCAAAACTCTTAAGGAAAAGAGGCGTACACATTGCCATGGAAACATCTGGGTGTGTCAAAGAAGATATCATAAAAGAGATTGCCCCACACGTTGATCTTTTTTTATATGATTTGAAACACATTGATCCCGTTGAACATAGAAAATATTGTGGGATTCGCAACGAGAGCATCCTTGATAACCTTGAACTTTTGTCCCGCATGGGAAAGGAAATAATCATCCGGATGGTTGTCATCCCAGGCGTTAATGACTCTCCTGGAACTGTGGAAAGGCTATGTGAGTTCCTAAAGGGGATCATTGGAATCAGATATATTTCACTGTTACCGTTGCATAAATCGGCAACGGAAAAGTACAACCGTTTAGACAAGGAATTTCTTTTGTCTGATTTTGAAGTTCCCAACGATGAAGAGGTGAAAGCCATTGCTGAAATCTTTCAGAGTAAAGGATTTACGGTTCAAATAGGCGGCTAAAGATCAATCCATCAGCGTTAAATTTAGATGATAAGCCAGCTTTTATACCTCAGATGCTGTCAAAAAAAGGTCTCCATATTCCCTGTCACCCAGGGAGGCACTGCCAATTTTGGTTGACTTTCCGGCCAACCGCCATCTGTTAAGGACCAGGCCGATAAATTCACCCACACCTGTTTTCACATCTTCATGTGTGAATCATATATAAAACTGGCCCAAAAATTGTGCAAGCTTGAACCGGGATCTTTTGAAAAAAGGGCGATGTTTGCCAATTCCGGTGCGGAAGCCGTGGAGAACGCCATCAAGATTGCCCGGCATTTTATAAGAAAATGTAGCCTCAAATTGTCGACAGCAGAGCCCCTGGCGGGCGATGGGACCGGCCCATTGGGACCCAAAGGCGATGAGCCCTTTTGCCCTGCCGGGCGTTAAGAAGCGCAGGCTGTTTGAGGACAAACTTGCCCGCAGTTCCTGCGCTTTAGACCGGCAGGGTAAAAGGGTCGCCGACGGTCCCGGGCCGGTTCCATCGCCCGTCGGGGGCGGCATAATGCCATTTTCATTATTCGTTGTGTTGGCAGGCCGACATGGCCGTTTATATGAAACTCTTGTCGGACCGGTAGACGGGAACGGGTATAACCCTCCGCTCATTCTCGCAGCCCGTCCTGGGCTGCTCCGAGGGAAACGGCAGCTCCTTCAGCGTCCATGCTGACCGCTGCCGTTTAATCCGCTGCGGGCAATACCCGTTCCCGCCCACCTCTGCTGTCGAGTTTCTATATTCGTTGTGGCCAGAGCCGATACTTCGCTCCGGCCGTGCCGGTTTATATGAAACTCGCTTCGACCGGCCGGCGGAAACGGGTGTTGCCCTTCACTCATTCTCGCAGGCCGTCCATGGCCTGCTCCGAGGAAAATGGCAACTCCTTGGACCTCGTGTCCACCGTTGCCATTTAACCCGTTCAGGGCAACACCCGTTCCCACCGGCCTACTACTGTCGAGTTTCATGCTTCGTTGTGTCCGCCAGGACATGTGGGTTATATGAAACGCTTGTCAAAGCATTGTCAATGAAGGTGTTTCAAAATTTGTTGAGGCCGGGGCCATAACTCGCTCCGGCCATGCTGGTTAGTCGTTTTTATTCCATAGGTTATAGAAGTGGTGTACCGGGCCGTGGCCTTTGCCGGTTTGATATTTGGCACCGGCCTTGAGCGCCCCAGTGATATATTCTTTTGCCTGGGCCACGGCCCGGTGCAGGTCAAGGCCCCTGGCAAGGCCTGCGGCAATTGCAGACGAAAGGGTACAGCCGGTGCCGTGGGAATTTGGGGTGTTTATCCGGTCACAGGCAAAGGTCACCATGGTTTCCCGGGTGCGTTCATGTAAAAGGTCGTGGCTGGTCTGCCCGGTCAGGTGTCCACCCTTGATCAGAACATTGGCTGGACCAAGCAGTGCCAAGGCCCTGGCAGCTTCAGGCATCTGGTCGGCTGTTTCGACCGGTTGCCCGAGCAGCACGGACGCCTCGGGAAGGTTGGGGGTGATGAGGGTTGCCAGGGGTAAAAGCCTTTCCCTTAAGGCGGCCACGGCATCATCCCGGAGCAGCTTGTCGCCGCTTTTGGAAATCATTACCGGATCCACCACCACATTGGAGCAACGCCATTGTTCAAGTTTTGACGCAACAACCTCGATGACCTCAGGGGAGTGGAGCATGCCGATCTTGACGGCATCACAGCCAATATCTTCCATGACTGCATCAATTTGCCGGCCGATGAATTCGGGCGGTACCGGGAAAATTCCCGTGACCTGCCAGGTGTTCTGGGCCGTGAGGGCCGTAATGGCAGACATGCCAAAAACGTCCAGGGCGGAAAAGGTTTTTAAATCTGCCTGGATGCCGGCACCACCGCCGCTGTCAGAACCGGCAATGGTCAGTGCTCGGAAATAGGATTTCATTATCATTTCTCCTTACTCATGCCAGGTGTGGATCAGCCCGGCGGTGTCCACATGGTTTTTAATGAGCCCATAGGTCAGGGCAAAATCGGCAAAGGCCTGCCATTTGGCTGGATCGTGGCTGTTCTGGCCCGCAAAATAGGGCCGGGTCAGTTCAAAGGCTGCGGTTTCAACGTTTGCATCGGCCTCTGGCACGGCTTTAAGGTAAAGCTTGAGGGCGGTCGTCGGGTCTGTCTCAAGCTGGGCCATGGCAAGCTGTATGGCCTTTGTAAACTTGTGGATGGCGGCCTCTTTTTTGGCCAGGGTTTTTGATCCGGCCACAAAGATCAGCTCTTCATAATCGGGGATTCCGTTGTTTTCCAGCTCAAAGAATCTGGCCGTGTATCCCTGTTGCTTCATGACCACGGTTTCATAGGTCTTAAAGGGCCCCATGACGGCGTCCACCTTGCCGGAGACCAGGGCGGGTAAAATGGTAAATCCCACATTTATCGGGGTGTAGTTCTTGACGCCGTTGAGGTTGGCAAAGGCGTGGAGCAGCACATCCATAAGGCCGGGGACGGTATATCCGATGTTCTTGCCGGACAGGTCGGCAGGTGTTTTTATGGTTTTGTCCAGGAACAGCAGGGTGGTCAGGGGGTGGATGACCAGGGGGGCCACGGCCTTGAGATCAAGGCCCTGGTCCGCTGCAATGATGGTCTGGGGCTGGTAGGAAACGGCCAGATCCACCTGTCCTGCTGCGGCAAGTTTCAGGCCATCGGATGTCTCTGACGGGGTAATGATCTCCACGGTAAGCCCCTGATCTTTAAAGTATCCCGATTCCTGGGCCAGGTAAATGGGCAGGTGGTCCACATTGGGAAACCAGTCTAACATGAGTTTTAGTTGTTCTGCCCCCATAACCGGTACTGCAGCCAGGAGAATGAGGGTTGAAATGACCAGGATGATTCGTTTTTTCATTGTGATTTCCTTATCGATAGGGGTTAAGTTACTTCCATTTTACGACGTTCTTTTCAACCTGACCCACCAGAATCCAGAGGCCCAGGCCCATGGCTGTCAGCCAGAGAATGGCGGCAAAGACCAGATCCGTCTGGAGGCGTGCATTGGCCTGGATCATGAGATATCCCAGGCCCTGCTGGGCCCCGACCCATTCCCCGATGACAGCACCGATGGTGGCCACGGTGACGCCCACCCGCAGGCCTGAAAAAAACCGGGGCAGGGCCCAGGGCCAGTAGAGCATTCGCAGCTTCTGGAAAAAACTGGCCCCCATGAGGCAGAACAATACCCTGAATTCGGGATCACAGCTTTTTAATCCAGACAAAAGGCTGACGGTAATGGGGAAAAATATAATTACCCATGCCATGAATACCTTGGATGCCATGCCATATCCCAGCCAGACCACCAGCAGGGGGGCCAGGGCAAACACCGGAATGGCCTGGGAGGCCACCAGAAAGGGGGTCAGCCCCCGTTCAAGTCCAGGGATGGCAAACATGAAAATGGCCAGGGGAATGGCCGTGGCCAGGGCAAGGCCGATGCCGGCCAGGATTTCGGTAAAGGTGACCAGGGCGTGGGGCCAGATAACAGGGGCCTTGATCAGGGCTGTTGCCGCAATATCCGAGGGTCGCGGCAGGATGAACCCCGGGACATCCATTATCCTGACCCCCAGCTCCCAGATGGCAAGAAGGCACAGGGCAAGGAGAGCTGCCAGGCCGTTGGCCTTGAAATTATCCACGGCCATGGGGCATGCCTTGCCTGAGCCGGTCCAGAACCCGGGTCTTGATGCCCAGCAGTTCCGGGTCGCTGAACTTTCTGGGTTTGGGTGATTCGGGTATAAATCGTTCAATGACGACCATGGGGCAGGGGCTTAACAGGCAGATTTCGTCTCCGAGAATCAATGCCTCTTCAATGTCATGGGTGATCATGAGGATGGTTTTTTTGAATTCAGACTGGAGCATGAGCAGCAGAAACTGCAGTTCCCTTCGGGTAATGGCATCCAGGGCAGACAAGGGTTCATCCAAAAGGATGAGATCCCTTTCAAACATGAGGGTCCGGACCAGGGCACAGCGCTGTCGCATGCCACCGGAAACCTGGTCGGGATAATGGGTTTCAAATCCATTGAGCCCCAGGCGGTGGAATAAGCGGTCGGCTGTTTGTCGTGCCCGGGTCGGGTCCTGCCGGTCTTTTCCAGTTCTGGCCGGCAACAGGCTGTTTTCCATGAGGGTGAACCAGGGCAGCAGCAGATCCTTTTGCTGCATATAGGCCCCAAGGTCCTGGAGGTGGGGCTGAGGCTTTCCCTTCCAGGTGATTCGGCCCCGGTCCAGGGGCGTCACCCCGGTGAGTCCGTCAAACAGGGTGGACTTTCCGCATCCGGATGGCCCCACCAGCACTTTGAACTGCCCCGGTTCGACCGTGAGGGTGAAATTTGAAAAAATCAGTCGGTTGCCAAAGGATTTGGCGGCACCAATGACTTCAAACATGGTCGTTTCCTTGAAATTTTTTATTAAAATGCGTACGACCGCAGGTGGGATGGGGGAAAGGGGCTTTCCTTCGCCGATATGAGCCGGATCAGGTTCCAGGGGTCGAAACAAGGGTTGCTTTTTGTTTCCTCTCAGCCGAATACCTTCGACTCCCCCAGCCTTCCATTGACGCCGCAATAGTTGGGGGGAAGGTAGCACGCCTGTCAGAGCTCTGTCAAATACCCTTTCCCCTGTTGACTGAAAAAACCAGGGTGGTATAAATATAGAATTATCGTATAGGAGGTTACATGGTCTGGAATGTCTATCTTTTGAGGTGTAATGACGGTTCATTGTACTGCGGTGTTACAACGGATGTTGCGGCCCGCGTTGCAACACACAATGACGGAAAGGGGGCCAAATATACCCGGTCCAGGCTGCCTGTGACCCTGGTTGCCGTCAGCCCTGATTTTACAAAACAGAGGGCGTTTCAGTTTGAGTACCGCGTAAAACAGCTTCGAGCCCATGAAAAGTGTGATGTGGTGATGAAGGGGAAATGTGGGGGTTCTGGTCGGAGAATTAAGAAAAACATGGGTGTGGTGAATAAATCGGTTCAGGAACTTGATAAGTGACAGCCTAGATGGTACTCATGGATTGTTGTTTTAAACTATTTGTGATACATTCATAAAATAGCGAATATCATATTTTTACGGGAGAGAATTATGAGTGAAATTGTCAGGGATGGTGATACGACAGTGGTAAGGCCGGGCATTGATATTGTTGCCTCCATGGCAGAAGACTTCAAGCGGGAACTTTTCTCTGCAATCAATGATAATCCTGGTGATCTTGTCATTGATCTTGCAGGTGTTGAGATGGTTGATTCTGTTGGGATTGGTGTGATCATTGCGACCCACAACACCCTGGAGCAGGCCGGAAGAACTCTCAAGGTGATCAACGTTTCAAAGGATGTTTTTGGGCTGTTCAGTACCATGCGACTCAACAGGCGCTTTACCATTGAGAGTAATGCCTAGTGGGTGTGCCTCGCATGGAAAGACGACGGTTCCCCGCCTTTATTATAGCAGTGTTTATGGTTTTATCTGTTGCTGGGTGTGGTGACGATAACGGGAAGTATGAGGGTGTCGGGCGACTGGTGGCAGAGCGGAATCGTGCCAGGCTTGCACAGAGTGAAAATAAAAGACAGTCCCCAGTCCCGGATAAACCGTTGTCCTCCAACTCAATGGGTGTCAAATCATCAAAGGAAGTACTGGTTGAAGAGAATGTCAATATTGTGAGCTCCTCTTCAGGCAAGATCCTTGCTAGAGGGATCGCCTATCTGGATGAAAATGGAAAAATCATAACCATCCGTTTCGGAAAACAATAGTCTGTAAAATTCATTCAACGTGATTGCCTGAAGATTGTGTGGCGATTCAACTTCAGCGGGGAAAGTACGGGCTTGGCATGGGACTCAGATCGGAAACAACAAAGGGTTTCAGCAGTTTTGCTGAAACCCTTTTTTAACAATGGTCGGGGCGAGAGGATTCGAACCTCCGACATCCTGCTCCCAAAGCAGGCGCGCTACCAGGCTGCGCTACGCCCCGAAAAATACAATCAAAGCTTTTAGCACTGTTTCCGGGATTATGCAAGTCCAATCGGGAGTGACCCGTAAAAATTATCCGGTCGGCTGGCCCTGTCTCTCCATGGGCTGCATTTTTGTTCTGCAACGGGTGATTTTAGGTTGCCATGGTGTCGCAAAGTACTGAAATGCATTCTTTTTTTCAATTTTCTTGACACCCGCACATTTAAAGATTACCTTAATACATTTTACTTGGGGAACACATATTGAATGGCCCCGGTGGTTGAAACGATGGCAACAACATTAAAACAACATCAATAAGAGATGGCTTGATGCGCTTCAGGTTCCCCAGGGGACCCCGTGCTTAAGAGCCTTTTGGTACAGGAAGGGGAATAATGCAATTAAACATTGAAGAGAAAAGCTCGGTAAAGAAAGTCCTCCACATTGAAATCCCTAAGGAAGATGTGGCAAAGGAGCTGGACACAGCTTACAATGAGTTGAAAAAAACGGCCACGGTAAAAGGTTTCAGAAAGGGCAAGATTCCCCGGAAAATATTGGAGACACGGTTTTCAAAGGATGTGCACGCCGATCTTGTGCCCCATCTTGTTCAGAACGCTTTTTCCGAGGCCCTTGACGAGCACAAGTTCAATCTGGTGGGCGGTCCCCAGGTGGATCCACCTGAGCTAACCCCCGGGGAGGCCCTCAGCTTTGATATTTCAATTGAGGTGATGCCGGAACTTGAAGCTGTTGATTTCAAAGGGATCGAGCTGAAAAAGACCATGTATGAGGCAACGGACCAGGAGGTTGATGCCCAGATTCAGATGATTCGCAAAACCATGGCAACCAAGGAGAAGGTGACCGAGGAACGACCGGTCAAGGTCGAGGATTTTGTTCTCATTGATTACCAGGGCTTTGTCGATGGTGCCCCCTGTGACGCTGCCCCCAAGGTTGAAAATTATGTCATGGCCATTGGTAGCAACACCCTGCCTGCTGAGTTCTCAGAAAAGCTGCTGGGCGCCATCCCTGTGAAAGAGATGGATATCGATGTTGTTTATGCAGATGATGACAAGGATGAGGCCCTGGCTGGCAAGACCGTGATATACAAGGTGACCCTTAAAGAGATTCAGGAGCAGATTTTGCCTCCGGTGGATGATACCCTGGTGGAAAATTTGGGCCAGTACAAGAATCTTGATGAGCTCAAGGCGGCCATTCTTGACAATCTTAAAAAGGGGTATGAGCAGCGAACCCAGCACGAGCTGAGCGAGCAGATCTTTACAGACCTTCTTGAGAAAATTGAGTTTGAGGTTCCAGATACAATGGTGGATGCAGAGCTCCAGGGAATCATTGCAGAGGCTGAACAGGCCTATGCACAGAACAATATCAAGCTTGAAGATGTGGGACTGAGTCAGGATTTTTTGAAGACCCAGTACCGGGGTGTGGCTGAGAAGCAGGCCCGCCGCCATATTCTTCTCGGCAAGATTATTGACCAGGAAAACCTTGAGTTGACAGAGGATGAGCTTGAGGCCGGGTATGCTGAAATGGCCCTTGGAATGAACGCCTCTGTTGATGCAGTAAAGAATTTTTTCAAGATGGATGGGCGTCAGCTTGAGTATTATAAACACACCCAGCTTGAAAAAAAGGCTGTCCGTCTTATAATAGAACAAGGCAGTGTGACTGAAGTCGCTCCAGAGGTTGAGACCGAGGTCTCTGAATCTGCGGCTGATGTCGAAGACAAGACAGATCAATAATTTTTTTTGTCCGGCATGCATGGATGAAAAACAAAATAATTAAAGGAGATAATCGTGCCCTTAATCCCCATGGTCGTTGAGCAGAGTAACAGAGGTGAGCGTGCCTATGATATCTATTCACGACTGTTAAAGGACAGAATCATATTTCTGGGGTCTGCCATGGACGATGAGGTTGCTAACCTCATCGTGGCGCAGCTCTTGTTTCTTGAGTCTGAAGACCCGGAAAAGGATATCAATTTTTATATAAATTCCCCCGGCGGTGTTGTCACTGCCGGAATGGCTGTGTATGATACCATGCAGTACATCAAACCCGATGTGGCAACGGTTTGTATTGGCCAGGCTGCCAGCATGGGAGCACTGCTCCTTGCTGCTGGAGCAAAGGGAAAACGCTTCAGCCTTCCCAACTCCAGAATAATGATTCATCAGCCCCTTGGTGGAGCCCAGGGCCAGGCGTCTGACATCAAAATTCAGGCCAACGAGATTCTGCGCATGAAAGAGGTTTTGAGTGGAATCCTGTCAAAGCACACGGGCCAGAATTTTGATAAGATATCAGAAGACACTGACAGGGATTTTTTCATGTCAGGCGACCAGGCCAAGGAATATGGTCTTGTGGACCATGTGGTTGCGAGCCGGGACGAGCTGGAAAAGGCAGAAGCAGCAAAGGAGAAATAATATGACCCGGAAAGATGATGAGAGCGATCAGTTCTTTTGCTCGTTTTGCGGAAAGAACCAGAAAGAGGTCAAGAAACTCATTGCAGGACCTAGCGTTTACATTTGTAATGAGTGTGTCAGTCTGTGTGAAGAGATTATTGAAGATGAGGACAAAGAGAGTCTTGCTCCGGCCGAGGCCAGCGATAAAAAGCTCACTCCAAGGGAAATCAAGGATGTTCTTGATACCTATGTAATCGAGCAGGACAGAGCCAAGAAGGTTCTCTCTGTTGCCGTGTACAATCACTACAAACGTCTGGATGCAGAGGTGAAAAGTGAAGACGATGTGGAGATCCAGAAGAGCAATATTCTGCTGATCGGACCCACTGGTTGCGGAAAGACGCTCCTGGCACAGACCCTGGCAAGATTTCTGGATGTCCCCTTTGCCCTGGCCGATGCAACTACCCTTACTGAGGCCGGTTATGTTGGTGAGGATGTTGAGAACATCATCCTTTCCCTGGTCCAGAATGCCGATTACGATATTGAAAAGGCCCAGCGGGGAATCATCTACATTGATGAGGTGGACAAGATTTCCCAGAGGGGCGACAACCCGTCCATCACCCGGGATGTCTCGGGTGAAGGGGTTCAGCAGGCCCTTTTAAAGATCATCGAGGGCACCACGGCAAGCATTCCTCCCAAGGGCGGCCGAAAGCATCCCCAGCAGGATTTTGTCAAAGTGGAGACCTCCAACATCCTCTTTGTATGCGGGGGGACCTTTACCGGTCTTGAAAAGGTGATTGAACGCAGAATCAGTCAAAAATCCATGGGGTTCGGGGCCGAGGTCCAGAGCCGAAAGGAAAAGAACGTGGGAGAACTCCTGGAGCAACTGAAACCAGAAGATCTCATCAAGTTCGGACTGATCCCCGAGTTCCTGGGCAGGCTTCCCGTTGTTACTTCCCTGTCTGAACTCAATGAAGCCTCGCTGGTCAAGATTCTCACCGAGCCGAAAAATGCCCTGTTAAAACAGTATCAGCGGTTGTTTGAGTTTGAGAATGTCAAGCTCACCTTTACCGAGGAGGCCCTTGCTGCCATGGCTAAGGAGGCTGTGACCAGAAGATCGGGTGCAAGGGGGCTCAGGGCCATCATGGAGGAGACCATGCTCGACATCATGTATGAACTGCCTTCAACGGAAAACGTTCGGGAGTGCATTGTGGGTGAAGAGGTTGTTCTCAAGCATGAGCCGCCCATTCTCCTGTTTGAACAGGCCAAGAAACAGGCATAATAAACCAAGGCCATAAAATCCAGGGGTCGGAATACTCCGGGTCAGGGAAATGACAAACGGATGACAAATAATTTGAAGAACATCAATATTGACGGACCTGAAGTTGAAACAAGGGATCTGCCCCTGGTGCCCCTCAGGGACATGGTTCTTTTCCCCCATATGATAACCCCGGTGTTTATGGGACGATCCCGCTCCATCAAAGCCCTTTCAGTGGCCATGGAAAAGGACAAGCGTATTTTTCTTGTTTCCCAGAATGATCCGGATACGATTAAACCCATGGCCAGCGATCTTTTTACCATGGGAACCCAGGCAAGAATTACCCAGATGCTGCGGCTTCCCGATGGAACGGTCAAAGCCCTTGTGGAAGGCGAATGCCGGGGGCGACTCAAAAGCCTCAGGGTGGTTGAAGATTTTGTTTCCGCCCAGTTTGCGGTGGTTGAAGAAATAAGTGTTTATGGACCAGAAGCCAAGGCTTGCGTTCGCACGGCCACCGATGCCTTTGAAGCTTATGCAAAGCTTTCTGGTGCCATTTCCAAGGGTTTGATCCAGGCCCTTGGAGGGCTTGCAGATGATCCAGGCAAGCTTGCCGATTCCATTGCTGCCCATATGCCGTTCAAGATCAGCGATAAAAAGCTGCTCCTTAATTGCACAGACATTGAGGAGCGGCTCTTTTTGCTGGTGAAGCTCATCCAGGAGGAGTCTGAGGTCTTTGCCATGTCCCAGAAGATCAAGGGCCGGGTAAAAGAACAGATGGAGAAGCTTCAGAAAAAGCACTATCTCAACGAGCAGATGACGGCCATCAAGCGGGAAATGGGCGAAGATGGGGAGGCTTCCCATGAGTTCCAGGAGCTTGAGAGCAAGATTAAACGCAAGAGAATGCCAAAAGAGGCGGCGGCTGCCGTTCGCAGGGAGTTTGAAAAGCTTGTGCAGATGTCAGCCATGTCGTCCGAGGCTACGGTGGTCAGAAATTACATTGAGTGGCTTCTTTCCCTTCCCTGGTATCGCAAAAGTCGTATAAAGATGGACATCGCAGATGCCCGGCAGATCCTGGACAAGGATCATTACGGCCTTGAAAAGCCCAAGGAGAGGATTCTAGAATACCTGGCGGTTCAGATGCTGGTCAAGAAGATCAGGGGACCGATTCTCTGCCTTGTGGGGCCGCCCGGCGTGGGTAAGACCTCCCTTGCCAGATCCATTGCGCGCTCAACAGGCCGGTCCTTTGCGCGAATTTCCCTTGGGGGGGTCAGGGATGAGGCCGAAATCCGGGGGCACCGAAGAACCTATATCGGGGCCATGCCCGGAAAGATCATCCAGACCCTTAAAAAGATCGGTTACAGTAATCCTGTGTTCTGTCTTGATGAGGTGGACAAGATGAGTACCGATTTCAGGGGGGACCCCTCGTCTGCACTTCTTGAGGTGCTTGATCCTGAACAGAACCAGAGTTTCAACGATCACTATCTTGATGTTGACTACGACCTTTCCGATATTTTGTTTGTGACCACGGCCAATACCCTTCACAGCATTCCAGCCCCGTTGAGGGACAGGATGGAGGTGATTCAGATCCCCGGGTATACCGAGTATGAGAAGGAACGAATCGCCAACGGGTTTCTGATTCCCAAACAGCTGGAAGCCAACGGTCTCACCCCAGCCGATGCTGTGTTTTCAAAAAAGGCGGTGCTGACCGTTATTCGACACTACACCCGTGAGGCAGGGGTCAGGAACCTTGAACGGGAGATATCATCGGTATGCCGGAAGTTAGTTAAAAACATTGTTGAGACAGGCGAGAGAAAGCTGCATTCACTTTCTGTCAAATCCATTCACAAGCACCTTGGTCAGCCCCGGTTTCGGGACTCCATGCTCGAGGCAAGGGATCAGGTTGGTATCGTGAACGGGCTTGCCTGGACCCAGGCCGGAGGAGAGCTTTTAACCATTGAAACGGTTACCATGCCGGGCAAGGGAAATGTTTCGGTGACGGGTAAACTCGGAGATGTCATGAAAGAGTCTGCCTCTGCCGCCGTCAGCTATGTCCGCTCCAGGAGCAAGGAACTCCATATTTCCGATGATTTTTACCGGAAGCTTGATATTCATATCCATGTGCCCGAGGGTGCTATTCCAAAGGATGGTCCTTCTGCCGGGATTTCCATGTGCACAGCCGTTGTTTCGGCCTTGACAGGACAACCCGTGGACAGAAAGACGGCCATGACCGGGGAGATCACCCTGAGGGGGCGCGTGCTGCCCGTGGGTGGCCTTAAAGAGAAGCTCATTGCAGCCCATGCAACAGGTATTACAAGGGTCATTATCTCCAGGGAGAACGAGAAGGATATTACTGAAATTCCGTCGTCCATCCAGAAGCAGATGGAGATCTGCCTGGTTGAAGAGATGGGGGAAGTGCTCAAACTCGCCCTTGTTGCAAAAAAAGATGTGTAGAGAATCTTTTATGCTTGACACCCATTAAGGATACTGGTAAATACTATCTCGTTGTTGAGGGCAAGAGGGCGAATAACTCAGCTGGTAGAGTGCAACCCTTACAAGGTTGAAGTCACAGGTTCGAGCCCTGTTTCGCCCACCATCATCAACAACGAACATAAATTGCGGGGGCGTAGTTCAGTTTGGTTAGAACGCCTGCCTGTCACGCAGGAGGTCGCCGGTTCGAGCCCGGTCGCTCCCGCCATTTAAGAAGGGCCTTTAATCTGGATCAGATTAAAGGCCCTTCTTATTTGGTATCGTATCTATATGGCTGCCAGGATGGCGTCTCCCATTTCGACCGTTGAGACGGCTGACCGGCTGTCAGGGGCAAGATCCGCCGTGAGGATTCCCTGGTCCAGAACCTTTGCAACCGCAGCCACAATGGCGTCGGCTGCCTTGGGTTGCCCCAGACTGTATCTGAGCATCATTGCCGCCGACAGGATCTGGGCAATGGGGTTTGCAATGCCCTTGCCGGCAATGTCCGGTGCAGAGCCGCCGGCCGGTTCAAAAAGACCGAAATTCTTTTCGTTGAGGCTGGCAGAAGCCAGAAGCCCCATGGAGCCCGTTATCATGGCACATTCGTCGGAGATGATGTCTCCGAACATGTTCGGGCAGAGCAGCACGTCAAACTGGTGGGGATCCTTGACCAGCTGCATGGTGGCGTTGTCCACATAGATATGGTTCAAGGTGACCCCGGGGTATTGTTTAGCCACTTCAATGACGGTTTCACGCCAGAGCACCATGGAGGTAAGCACATTGGCCTTGTCCACAGATGTGACGATCCGTCGCCGGTTTTTGGCCGCCTTAAAGGCGTGGTGTGCAATTCTTTCAATTTCCATCCTTGAGTAGACAAGGGTATCCCAGGCCTTTTCTGAAGGGCCGGTTCCCTCCCGGCCTTTGGGCTGTCCAAAGTAGATCCCTCCGGTGAGTTCCCGAACGCAGAGGATGTCAAATCCATCTTTTACAATGGATGGCTTGAGTGGGGATGCTGAGGCAAGGGATTTAAATATCCTGGCAGGTCTTAAATTGCAGTACAGGTTGAAATGCTTTCGCAAGGGGAGTAGCGCTCCCCGTTCTGGCTGCTTTTCCGGAGGAAGATTTTCCCACTTGGGACCTCCCACCGAGCCAAAGAGAATTGCGTGGCTCTGTTCGCATGTTTTGAGTGTTTCAGGAGGAAGGGCCGTGCCGGAGCTGTCTATGGCGCATCCGCCCACGTCAGCCCGGGAAAATTTAATGTCAAATTCATAAATGGTTTTAACCCGTTCAATGATTTTTACCGCCTCTGCCATAACTTCAGGGCCAATCCCGTCCCCCGGGAGTAGCGCTACCTTGTAATTCAAATGATTATCCTTTATTTGAGTCTATTACTGTTCTATTTGAGGATGATTCTGGCATCCACTATATCAAGGCCCTCGTGGTGCAGGATTACAGGGTTGAGATCCATCTCCTGGATTTCAGGATAGGATTCAATGAGTTCCGAACACAAGAGCAAAATTCGTTTAAGGGCTTTCTTATCGTATCCCTTCTGGCCGCGTATGCCGTCCAGGATGACAGATGACCGGGTCTCTCCGATCATTTTTCGTGCCGAAGTCGGGGAGATGGGCAGGACCCAGAAGGTGACATCCTTCATGATTTCGACCATGATTCCCCCAAGGCCGTACATGATCACAGGCCCGAACTGGTCATCAATTTTGGTTCCCACAATGACCTCAAGACCGCTGTTGGCCATGGGGGTCACAAGTATGCCGATGATGTCGGCATCCGGATTGTAGTTTTTTGCATTGAGCATGATTTCATTGTAGGCAATACGGATCTGGCCTTCGGTCTTGAGATTGATCTTTACACCGCCGGCGTCGCTCTTGTGGAGAATATCCGGCGACACGATCTTGAGCACCACCGCTCCATTCATCTGGTTTGCCATTTCCACGGCCTGGTCTTCCGACAGGGCGACCTTGTCCGCAGAGGTGGATGCTCCGTGGAGTTTTAAAAGTTGCTTTGCTTCATGCTCCAGCAGAACCTTACGGCCCTGGGATTTTGCCTTTTCAATGATGTCGTTGCCTGCCTTTTTGGCCCGAAACCCCCAGTTAAAGACAAAGTTTGTCTTTGCATGGTAGGATTTCAGGTAGTCGCCATACTGGCACAGGGATGCAATGCATTTGCAGGTGATATCAAGGGAATCATGGACTGGAATGTTATAGTAACGCAACAGTTCGATGGGGTGGGAATTGTATGAGCTGTAGAGGCTGTGAACCACAATGGGCTTGTTCTTCTGTTTGACCATTTTTCCGATCCTGTGGGCCGCGTCTTCTTCCGGAATGGCAAGGCTTTCAGCAAATCGGATACCGTAACCACCAAAAAGCCCCACAATAAGCAGACCGCCCACATTGGGGTCCTTGAGGATAATATTGGCACAGTCTGCGAAAATAGCCGGGTTGGAGTCGGTGCCGCCTGCCACATCCACGGGGTTGACCACCGATGCCGCTGCAGGCAGGATGGCCCGGAGTTTTGCCCGTGTGGTTTCAGAAAGTTCGGGAAGGCCAATGCCGTAGTCTGACAGCAGATCTGCACCTATGGTTGCATGGCCGCCACCGTCGGCCAGGATGGCCACCTGGTTGTTTTTAATCGACGGCTGGCTGGAGAGGGTCTGGGCCACGGGAAAGAGTTCATCTGAATTTTCAATTACCGTTATGCCAGCCCTACCATAGGCGGCGTTGGCAACTTCGCTCATTCCGGCAAGGGATCCTGTATGGGAGCCTGCCGATCGTTTGCCGGTGGCGGATCGCCCGCTTTTCAGAAGAACAATGGGCTTTTTCTTGGTTGTTTCATAGGCCTGCTGGAGAAATTTTCTTCCCTGGCTCATTCCCTCCACATACATGAGGATGGATTTTGTTTCGGGATCATTCCTTAAAAATTCAAGGTATTCATGGAACTTGATGTCGGCCTCGTTGCCCACTCCTATATAATAAGTAAACCCTTCATGTTTTCGGATCATGGCCTCAGTGATAAGCGTCAGGGCCATGTTGCCGCTCTGGCAGATCAGTGCGATTCCTCCCCTGGGGGCGTTTTTAATGCCCACAAGGTTCATGTTGCTCTTCATGTTGATCATGCCCGAGGTATTCGGCCCGATGATGCGAACCCCGGATTCTTTGGCCGTCTCAACCACAAGGGCTTCCAGGGCTTTACCTTCGGTGCCAAGCTCCCTGAATCCACCTGCCACAATCACGGCACCTGCCACTTTTTTTTCCCCGCATTCCTTTAAAAGTGCGGGTATAGTCTTGGCCGGTGTGGTGATCAGGGCCAGATCCACCTCCTGGTCAATGGATGTGATACTGTCATAGCAGGGGATGCCAAGGACGGAATCCTCCCTGGGGTTGACCGGGAATATCTTTCCCTCATACCCATCTTCCAGCAGGGTCTTGATAGCCTGATAACCCCTTTTTGTCGGGTTTTTGGATGCGCCGATAATGGCGACGGATCGTGCATTCAATATTTTATCAAGCATTATTTCGGCTCCTGGGTTGAGCGTTTTCGGTTGTCAAAGGTTTTCAAAGACGCGTCCCTCTCCTTGGTTGAGACACAGGCAAGGCAGGCTTCAATTTCATAATCCATGAGTGACTCAAGGCTTGCCTCTCCACTTGCCATGAGCAGTCCCCGCTTGATTCTGGCGATGGAAAACGCTGAGTTTTTGGTAATCGCTTCAGCCATGCCCATGGCCTCATCCATGAGGGAGTCAAGTGGAACGCTGCGGTTGACAAGACCGATTCGTGCGGCCTCCTGGCCGGTAATGTTTTCAGCGGTAAACAGCAGCTCCCGAGCTTTGCCGGGACCGACAAGGTCCTGGATCAGCCGGAAAGCCCCGCCCGTGACCGAAGAGGTCACCCTGGCTTCGGGAGATCCAATCAGGGCGTCATCTGCTGCAATGCGTATGTCGCAGGCAAGGGCAAGTTCGTAACCAGAACCGAGGGCGTAGCCGTTGATGGCCGCAATGGTGGGCTTTTCAAATCGTATAAGGGTTCTTGTGGCCTCCTGGAGGGATTCAAGATAGTGCCGGTAGGCTTCCACCGTTCTTTTTCCTGATTCCTTGAGGTCCGCCCCGGTTGAAAAGGCCCGTCCCTCACCGGTGATGATCAGCGCCTTTAACCCGGAATCCTGCTTGATTTTTTCCAGGGCATCCATCATCTCAAGCCAGAGCCTCTGGTTCATGGCATTGAGGACTTTAGGACGGTTCAGGCTTACAATGGCTGTGGCGTTGCGAGTCTTAAATACAATGGCTTCATAGTCCATGGATTACACCTTTATTTAGGGACTCAGAAATAAATAATTCCTAGCGCCCCTTGCTTGAGGAACGGTTTAAAGAACGATTGACATGGTTAAAAGTTATAAAGGCATTTCACCGAATGTCAACAAAGAACTGGACCTTTTATGGGAAAGATACTTGACAACAGCTAGGGTGTAAGCCTAAGTTCCCTTATAAAATTTTTAATCAATACCGCTTAACGACAACCAGGAACAGGACGCAGCGTTGACGATTTATTGTATCAGAAAGCATCAGACCATTTTTAATTTAGCGGATTGCAGGCAGTGCTCCCACCGTAGGCGGTGCAGGGCATTTACTCTTTTTCTTGAGCCGGAGCTTCCCTTTGTGTTTAAGCTCAACGGAAAATTGGATTCGATTTTTGATGCCCAGAACGATGTAAAAAATACTCTGGATGCCCTGTTTCCCGCTGAGCGTGCCCTGTTGGAGAAAAGGGCGTTAACGCTTTTACCGGGGGGCAAGGTGGGAACGAGTGCCATTGTCCGGCTTAAAATGTATGAACTGCTTCAACGTAAAGGTGCCTAGTAAATAATTTTAGGTTCTTAGTAAAGGGGGGAGTGGAAAATATGAAAGGCAGAAGAGACACCCTTCTGCCTTTGGTGACGTAAATTATGTGAAAAGACTTACTGCTTTACAACATTTCTGGCAGCGGGGCCACGGTCGTTGTCTTCAATGTCAAAGCTGACCCTCTCGCCCTCGGACAAGGTTTTGAACCCGGGCATGTCTATTGCTGTATGGTGTACAAATACATCGTTTCCCTCATCTTGTTCGATAAAACCAAAACCTTTCTTGTCACTAAACCACTTTACAGTTCCTTGTGCCAAAACCTTACCCTCCTTAAATGTCAGCATTTGACTCTTATTAAAGTCGTTCTGAAAAAAACAGAACAACCGATACGGCAAGCCATGATTTGACTATAGCCTCTGAAACAAAAAAAGCAAGGGAAAAAAAAGGGGTTGTGGTAAAAAACCACAACCCCTTGATGCAAATCAAAATCAAGCGCTGTTAAACGCCGTTAAACGTTACTTTCTGTTGGCATATTCCGCATAGGCCATTGCCGTTGTCCTGTAGACCAGATGGGCCATTTTGGAGAAGGGCAAAAATGCAAACAGGTTAAAGATAGTGATCAGATGAAGCCAGTAGATGAAGTAAGACACTCCAGCATAACCTGCAAGACGTGTCATCTCAGTGAGAAGCCCAGTAACGCCCAGGGATAGGACGATGCCAAGGATATACCAGTCCTTGTAGGTAGAGACCAGATCTTTTTTCCCAAGTCTGTTCTTGATCATCAGTGTCGCACCGATCACAAGGGCCGCACCCGAGATGTTGGCAAGCCATTTTACCGGGTTGAGCTGTGAGTAGGGTCCGGGAATGCTGAAGATATAAAGAACAACAAAGAATATACTCGTTACAATAAACAGTCCGATGAACGAGTAGAGAACCATCATATGGGCAGTTGCCCGGTCATGGTTCGCTTCGCACTGGTTGAATTTGTCATGCTTCAAGACAACGGGCAGCACCTTGATCAGGGACTGCAGAAAACCCTTGATCTCGATACTTGTTTTGTCTGTCTTGCCTTCATCAACGGCATTCTGATGAATGTCGGTGACAAATCGTTTAAGGCTCAGGGCAAAGATGATCACCACAAGGGTTGCAATGGGCACAAAAGTCATGTCCACAAACCAGGTGGAGAAGAAGTTTGCATGGGCAATTTCCCCATGACCGCCATGGGACCATTCAATGCCAAAGGTGCTGAAGATCTTGGTCATGGTGTCTCCTGCCGTCATGGTGATATAGGCAAGGAGTGCAAACCAAAGTCCTGGAATGGCAATGAGAAACGGCAGCTTTTTGGGGTCTTCCACTGCATTGGCAAGAAATTTTGGCCGGGCATACTCTTTGATGGCCGTATAACGAATGGCGGAGAGTACGTCACCTGGTCTTGCCCCCCTGGGGCAGAGATCTGAACAGTCCCCACACTCATGGCAGAGCCAGATGTCACCATTGGAGACCAGCTTGTCTTTCAGCCCCCAGGATGCTGCGATCATCTCTTTTCTGGGGAATGGGCTGTTTTCCGGTGCAATCGGGCAGGCAACGGAGCAGGTGGCACACTGAAAGCATTTTTTCAGCGTGTCTGCCCCGAGCATTTCCAGCTCATTGATATAGGCCAGATCCGGTTGAACAAGGTATTTATCACTCATACTGCGATACCTCCTAGGTTCTTATAACGGTTAACTCAGAAACCCTTGAACGGGTTGGGACCAAGGCCTTCGATTTCTTCCACAAAATCACTCAAAAGTCCTGGAAGCTTGTCATATTCATCAATGGCGATCTCTTCAAACCTTACCCGCTCTTCTTCAAGGGCAAGACTTGCAAGGGCGTCACCCATCTTGTTGGCACGGACCTCGGCAAGTTCGCTGCCCTTCATGAAATGACACTGGTAATCATCACCGTGTTTGCAGCCGATGAGGATAACACCGTCCATTCCCTGGGCCAGTGCGTCCTTGATCCAGATGGAATTGACAGAACCCAGGCATCGGACCGGGATGATACGAACATCCGGTGAATAATCCATGCGGTTCATGCCGACCATATCAAGGGCCGGATAGGCATCGTTTTCGCAAACAAGGGCCAGAATCCTGTATGGCGGCTCATCAAAATCGTCCTCGGAAGGAACGCCAATGGCCTTGATCTGGGAGCCGATACTGTCAATGCTGTAATCGGCAAAGCTGATGATGCGCTCGGGACAGGCACCCATACAGGTTCCGCAACGACGGCACCGGGTGGGATTGATCTTGGGTGTACCTTTTTCATCGTCATCCAGGGCCCCGAAGGGACATTCCACCGTACAGCGTTTGCACTGGGTACAGCGCTGCATGAAAAATTCAGGGAAGGTCATGTCGCCGGAACGGGGATGTACTGAAACCCCCCTGTGGGCGGACTCGATGCACTGGATCGCTTTAAGGGCCGCTCCAGTTGCATCTTCCATGCTCTCTTCAATGGTCATGGCACGGCGGATGGTTCCTGCTGCATAGACCCCTGTTCGCTGGGTCTCATAGGGAAAGCAGATGTAGTTTGAGTCGGCATAGCCGCCAAAGATGTCGTTGTCCCGGAAGCCCGGGCCCTGGCGATAGGCAAGGTTAACGATGGGATCATCCACCGTGACCGGTACCATACCAGCGGAAAGGACAACAAGGTCGGCCTCAATGGCAATCTCTTTGCCAAGGAGGGTGTTGGCCGCTTCTACGACCAGGGAGTCACCCTTCTGGCTGACGCCCGTCACGGCACCCTTGGTCATGAAAATTCCGTTGTCCTGCTGGATACTCTTGTAAAAATTTTCCTGGAGTCCTGGGGTTCTCATGTGCTGGTAGATGATGTAGGCCTTGCCGTCTGCATAGTCATTTCGAATATACTTGGCCTGTTTCAGGGCTACCTGGCTTGTGACGGAACCGCAGTAGGGAAAATCAGCATCGTCCTCATCCTTGCCGGGACTCTGGACAAAAACAACGGATTTTGCCTCTTTGCCGTCCGAGGGCCTGACCACCTTGCCCTTTGCGGCAAGTCGTTCAAATTCATCGTTGGTAATGACATCGGGAAGGTTTACACCCAGGTGGGCGTAGGCCTCGTCTTCAAGTTTATCTGCCCGCCAGCCGGCAGCCAGAACAACGGCACCGTAAAGTTCGCCTTTGGGATCGAGCTTGAGGATGTCAACCCGGCCTTCGTTGTATTCGAGGAACTTGGCGTGGAGGGTTTCAGCGTCCAGATCTTCACCCTTTTCATCCTTGGTCATCTCTTCTGGAAGGGGAAAGGGTACGTCAAAAGGAATCTTTTCACCAGGTTTCTTAAAGGTGACGGTAAACTCACCAGGCTGACCAGCGATACGGGCCACCTCGGTTGCGGTTTTTACCTCAATGTTGGGGTACTTCTCAAGCTCGGCAAGCTTATCGGCAATCACTGTCGGGATCAGCTCCTCAAAGGGCTCGACCACCGGCATCTGGCTTCTCATGCAGGCGGCATAACCGCCAAGCTTTGGTTGCTTTTCAACAATGGTGACCTCAAAGCCTGCCTTGGCTGCATCAAGTGCCGCAGAAATACCGGTGATACCGCCACCCAGGACAAGGATCTTTCGTGAAAAGGTTTCAGTCTTGTAGGGGGTTGGCAGGGTTACCTTTTCAACACGGATCATGCCCATCTTGATGTAATCCTCGGCCTTCATCTGGATGCGGTCAAAATGCTCCTCGTCATCCTTCTGCTCTTCGGTAAGGGCCGGATATTTTTCCCTGGAATGGGGCCATACCACGCCTTCTCTCAGGTTAACCCGCTCGACAATGCAATTGTCGAACTTGAAAGCGTCAAAGTTGACCCTGCGGGAACACGCCCCGATCACCATGGCGTTGACCTTACCCTCATCCACGTCCTTCTGGATCATGGCAAGGCCTTCCTTGCCGCAGAGAAAGGGGTGGGTCTTGTTGTACACACCCTCTTCATCGGGTACGTCAACAAGGGCTTCCATGTCCAGGACATCACCGATGCCACACCCTGTGCAGATATATACTCCGTATTTTTTATCCATGGTTGGTCTACCTCCTCACCAGCGTTTGAATAGCTTTCAGGGCCATGCCGGTGGCATTCTGGTTGGATGTTACAACATCGGCAGGCTTGTTGGCACAGCCTGCTGCAAACATGCCGCCCTTTTTAAAGTCATTCACAATAAAGCCGTCTGAGTTGAACGTCAGATCGGCATTGGGCCGTTCAACAGCCGAATTGGGCTGCATGCCCGTTGCAAGGACGAGCAGGTCAACGGTCTGTCGAACCTTGTCGCCGGACATGGTGTCTTCGGCGACCAGGGTGATGTTACCGGTGCCTTCTTCTTCACCAACTTCTGCCACCTTGCCCTTTACGAAAAAGATGTTCTTATCCTCTTTGAGCTTCTTGTAGAAGTTCTCGTACTTTCTGCCCGGGGTCCGAATGTCGATATAGTAGATGTAGATTTTTGCTTCGGGGTACTGGGCCCTGAGGTAGGTGGCGTGCTTGAGTGACGCCATGCAGCAGATGTAAGAGCAGTAGGGCAGGTGGTTCTCATCCCTTGAACCTGCGCACTGGACAAAGCCGATGGTTGCAGGCGCCTTGTCATCCGAGGGCCTGATGATCTTTCCCCTGGTGGGTCCGTTGGGCGAGGCAAGCCTTTCAAGCATCATGTTGGTGATGATGTTCTGGTAGCGTCCAAAGCCCAGGTTATCGATCCTTGCAGCATCGTAGGGACGCCAGCCGGTTGCCCAGACAATGGCGCCGACCTTGAGGTCAAGGCTCTTTTCTTCCATGTCAAAATCAATGGCGTCAAATTTGCACGCTTCCTTGCAACGGTCCCTGTCATCCTGGGCCATGGAAGGTGCCATGACATAGCGCTGGGGAAAGGCCATGTTGTGGGGAAGATAGGCGGCCTTGCAGCGGTCCATGCCAAGGTTGTACTCGTTGGAAATCTCAGATTCGCAAACCTTTGCGCATTCTCCGCAGGCCGTGCAATTTTCGTTTACGTATCTTGGGCTGATCTTGAGCTTGACCGTGTAATCACCGGGTTTGCCGTCGACCTTGTCCACCTCGGCCATGGTGATGACCGTGATTTTGGGGTTGTCCTTGATGCGTTTGTAGTTGATCTCAAGTCCGCATGTGGGCGGGCAGAGTTTGGGAAAATATTGTTTGAGCTGGGATACCCTTCCGCCAAGGGAAGGTTCCTTCTCAACAATAAAGACCTCATACCCCACTTCGGCAGCTTCCAGGGCAGTGGTCAGGCCGCTGATGCCGCCGCCAACTACCATGATGCTTCCACTGGTCGGGGCTGAATTATCTGTTGTCATGCTGTCCCTCCGTGCATTTAGTACATTACTAATATTATGAACAATTTAGGATGCCGGGAATCCGGCATCCTGCCTCCTTGAAAATTGAAACTCGAAACCTGAAACTCGAACGTTGCCTCCAGTTTTAGTTTCCCAGTCTCTTTTTCTTTGGCTTGTAATAAGGAGACAGGAGGTGGAAAAATTCCCGCACACCAGAATCTGAAAAAACCTCCAGGCACACAAATCGCACCTGGAGGTCAGCTTTTCAGAAGAACATACCTGAAACGATCAGTTTCTGATACTAGTCAGCAATGATCTTTTGGTACGGAACCTTTTTCAAAGACCACTCGTTGGTCTCTTTGTTGTAGGTCGAGTTGACAAAGCAGAACCACTCTTCATCATTCTGGCCCATGAAGTCACCCCTGTAGTAGAAGCCGGGATATCTTGACTCCTCACGGAACTGGATGTGACGGGTATGTGCCTGAACGGTGTAGAGACGATGGTTGATTTCCCAAGCCCTGAGGAGCTCATGGAGATCACCGGCTGCAATTTTCTCAAGATCTTCCTTAAAGTACTGGAAGTTTTCCATGAGGATCTCAAGGGCCTTGCCACCTGTCATGTAGTATGTGGCTGTTCCTCCACCGTACTCATTGGTCATCTTCATCAGACGCATGGCCATACCGGCAGGTTTGCAGTAGTTGGGGTTAACATCCTGTGATGTTGAATATGCACAGTGGTCAAGGTAGTTACGAACAGGTTTGTAAACAAAGTCAACAAGCTCTTGATCTGTCTCTTTGATGCCTGTTACCTTATCGCCTTCGGCTTTAAGGTACTGGATCATGGACTTGGCAACAATACGTCCCTCTGCATGGGATCCTGAGGAGAACTTGTGACCTGAGCAGCCAACGCCATCACCAGCGGTGAAAAGACCCCTGACTGTCGTCATTCTGTTGTAGCCCCATTTGTACTCTGCAGGGACCCAGTCCTCTTCCGGACCTGAACACCAGATACCGCAGCATCCAGAGTGGGATCCGAGGAGGTACGGTTCGGTGGGCATGATCTCAGAGTCTTTTTTCTCAGGCTCTGTATCAGTTGCGCACCAGAGACCTGCCTGACCTACGGACATGTCAAGGAAATCTTCCCAAGCTTCTGACTCAAGGTGCTTGAGCTCTTTCTTGCTCATGGTCTCGCCAAGTTTTGCAAGAGCAGCTGAGGTTTTCATGATGATGGGCCCGCGGCCCTCTTTGTACTCTTTCATCATCAAATGGTTACGAAGACAGGTTGGTGTGATGGCTGCTGTTCCATAGGGAGCGTATTTAGCAAGCTCTTCCTTGGCTGCATCACTTGCAGCATAGTTCTCGCCAAGACCGTTAACTGTCTGGGCCTTGAAAAGAAGGAACCATGCACCAACAGGTCCGTATCCATCCTTGAAACGTGCGGGGGTGAAACGGTTCTCCATCATGGAGAGCTCAGCACCGGCACGAAGGGCCATGGTGTAGGTGGAACCTGCGTTCCAGATGGGATACCAGGCACGGCCTTTTCCCTCACCAACCGAACGGGGCTGATATACGTTTACAGCACCACCGCAGGCGCACATGATAACCTTGGCGTTGATGATGTAGACCTTGTTCTCACGAAGTGAGAAACCAACGGCTCCAGCGACCCTTGTGGGATCGTTTTTGTCGTTGAGGATTTCAACGATGAAGCATCTTTCAAGGATGTTATCCTCACCAAGGGCAAGCTTTCCGGCCTCGGCAACGATTCTCTTGTAGGACTCACCATTGATCATGATCTGCCATTTACCTGTACGAACAGGAGTAGCTCCACCCTTGAGGGTTCCGAGTTTCTGGCCTTTCTTACCGTCCATGTTCTTGTTGTCTTCTGTCTTTTTCCAGACGGGGAGTCCCCACTCTTCAAACAGATGAACAGAGTCATCAACATGGCGGCCAAGATCGTAGATCAAATCCTCACGTACGATTCCCATGAGGTCGTTTCTGACCATGCGGACATAGTCTTCAATCTTGTTTTCGCCTATGTAGGTGTTGATTGCAGAAAGGCCCTGGGCTACAGCGCCGGATCTCTCAAGGGCTGCTTTGTCGCAAAGAAGGATCTTTGTGTCGTCTGATGCCCATTTTTTGATCTCAAATGCTGTTCCACAGGCAGCCATACCGCCGCCGATGATCAGAACGTCAACATCCCTCTTGTCAACTTCCGGATCCCTTACTGCCTTTAGCTCTCCAACAGGCTTGTTAGGTAATGCCATTATATACCTCCAAAGTAATAGTGATTTAATCTAGTTCAAAATGGATAACAGGTTAACTATGCCAGCTCCTGGGGAGTGGTAAGTACCATGCCGTCTGCTTCCTGTGTGGAGAGAAGCCCACTGTTAAGATCTTTACCCTTAAGATCTGCATAGGCGTTAGCCTGGCCTTCGGGGGTGGTTCTGATCGGGAACTTGAAGCGTTTTACAACACCGTTTCTGAATTTGCAGGTCCACATGATGTCCTCGGTGCCCATCATGGGAACTACGCTTGCTCCCATGGGTACAAAGTCAGAGTAACCCCTGACTTCGATTGCCTGGGACGGACAGATCTTTACGCAGGAGTAGCACTCCCAGCACTGATCTGGCTCCTGGTTGTATGCTTTCATTGCGTTGGGATCAAGAACCATAAGGTCATTGGGACAGATGTACATGCATGCTGTCTTGTCCCCACCCTTGCAGCCGTCGCACTTTTCTGCGATTACAAAAGATGGCATTTATAATACCTCCCTTACATTATGTGCTGAAATCTTTTTGAACTCCAGCAACTGCTGTTAATGAAACTGCGACATCTCTTACGGTGCCGCCCTAATATACAAAAATATAGGTCGCTATACTTCGACCTCGGTCATCCGGTGTGTACTTGCCCGGGGAAAGCATGCTGTTGCTGAGATTTATGAATGTCAGCCCGGGTCTAATTAAATGTTTGGAAAGTAGCACCCGTTAATGCACCTTGTCAAGAGTTTTTGCCACAGGATTTTTATGGTGGGAATCCTGGTTTTTAAACCCGAATAAATTGTCAATATATGCCCTATTGGCTTGCAGATCTCTACAATATATAGTAAAAATCGAGAATGTCTGAAAACCAACTATAAAGTTTATTAAGGATAATTGACCATGAGCGAAGATATGATTCCGGTTGACCTGGATGATGCAATGACCTTTGAATGCTCCCCCGGAGTCCCCTGTTTCAACGAGTGCTGCAGGGATCTTAACCAGGCATTGACCCCCTATGATATTCTCCGGTTGAAAACTAATCTCAACCTTACCTCTGATGTTTTTTTGAAAAAATACACCTCGTCCCATATGGGTCCAGAGTCGGGGTTGCCCGTGGTGACGTTCAAGCCTGACCCTGCCACCGGTCACCGCTGTCCCCTGGTGACCCGGGACGGTTGCTCTGTCTATCCGGACAGGCCCGCTTCGTGCCGGATGTATCCCCTGGCCCGGGCCGTGTCACGATCCAGGCAGACTGGCGAAATCACCGAGTTTTTTGCCTTGATCGAAGAACCCCACTGCAAGGGGTTCGGCAGGAAAAGCGGCCAGACCGTCCGGGAGTGGCTGGCTGGTCAGGATGTGACCCTTCACAACCAGATGAACGATCGCCTTATGGAGACAATGAGCCTGAAAAACAGGATCATGCCCGGACGGCTTGACCCAGTGGATGCTGACAGGTTTTACCTGGCCTGTTACGACCTTGATACCTTTCGGAAACGCATTTTTGAAGATGACCTTTTGGTCGGTCTTGATGTCCCTGGTGCGCTCCTTGATCGCCTGAGGGTGGATGATGTCGCCCTGCTTGATTTTGGCCTTGCCTGGATCGGTCACACCCTTTTTGGCGCTGCCCTGAATCTGGGTCGATAACCAGTCATGGGGGCGAAAGGAGGGGTGATGCAGGCAAAAGGGGTGTCGATGAATTCAAAGGTTGCCCTTGTGCTGGGTGCTGTAAAAGGACTCGGTCGGGGGGTCGGGCTTGCCCTGGCAAGGGAGGGGGTTCGTCTTGTGTTGACCCGCCATGACTGGCTGGACAGCTTTGAAGAGATGGAACGCCAGTTCCGGGAGACCGGGGTTGAATTTGAGATTGTTGATGTTAATTTGCTTGATCCTGATGGGGTTGCAGGTCTTGCCCGCACCATTGAGGATCGATTCGGGCGGCTGGATATCCTTGTGAACAATATTGAGCGCGGGGGATGGCCTGCCGTTCATGGGCGCTACGTCAGGGAACAATGGGACCTTGAAATGGCAACCACCCTCAGGGCCAAACGCTGGGTGTTTGATGCTGTTTTTCCCCTGCTGAAACGCTCCAGGGACGGGGTGGTTGTCAATTTTTCTTCCATAGCCGCTGTTGTGGGAAGATCCGGGTGTGCAGCACCCCTTTTCAATGATGGATATGCAGCCGCCAATCGCGGGGTTTCTGCTTTGACCGAAACCTGGGCCCGCATGGGTGCGCCCAATGTCCGGGTCAACGAGATCATGCTGGGTGTGTTTGAAACCCGGCATGCCCAGGGAACCCGTGGGTGGGAAGAGGTGTTGACCGATGATGAAAAACGGGCCATCGTGGCCCGTACCCTGGTGGGTCGAACCGGTCAGATCGACGATGCGGTCAAGGCCCTGCTCTTTGTTGTCCGGGATGCGCCTTATATGACAGGTTCCGTGATTCGACTGGACGGCGGGTTTGTTCTTGGCAATGACCCTGTTCCGCCCATGCCCCAGGGGGTGGTGTAATTCTGGTTCTTTCCTTGTGTCAAGCAGGGCGTCAAGATGAGTGTGGCGGGACTCTGGATTTAACGGGGTAGTACCATCTCGGCAATGGTCAACTTGAGCCGTGTCTGGTTGTTCGTTGCCCGTCTGTAGTCCATTTCGATCTGAGCCATTTCCGTGTAAAAGGGTGTCCGGTCAAATTGGTGATAGCTTGCAGAGTCAAAAAGATGCCCCCCGGCCCTGCATCCTGGCTGCCGTGAGGGTATAGCCCCGGGTCTTGTTAATTCGTGGGGGATGCCGTGGAGCCGGCAGATCATGGGCCGGAATCTGTAGAGCTGGCACAGGCCGTCGCTGTTGAGGGGGCACATGACCCGAAGGGGTTCCCCGGTCACTTCAGTCGCTGCCCTGGCCTTGCAGACGTCCACAGCCTTTGCCTGGATGGTCTCGACCATTGGAAGGGCAAGGGTTGCCAGCCCGGAGAGAAGATAGTTTCTTTCAATATGGGTGTGGTGGTAAAATTCGGTTTCACAGCAATTTTCCGGGCACCCCCTGCAGACAAATCCATAATGGGCCGCGGCCGTTTTCCAGGCCTCATCCATGCGGGCGTAGAGGGCTGTGAGGCGTTTAAAAAAAGGGGTGTCAGTTGGGCTGATCATGGCGTTGTTCCTATGTGATGGGTCTGAATGGGTTAAAAAAGGGCCTTGGGAAAAAAGAGTTTTGCGTAGAGGTTCAGGGCGTACCTGTCGGTCATGCTGGCAATAAGGTCACACACAGAGCGTTCCAGGGGGTCGCTTTCAGGGTTCCAGGGGGCCATCTCCATTTTTGAGAGTTCCTGCTGGAGGTCATCAACATTGTTCATTAAGTGCCTGTAAAGCTCTTTGATAACTTTTTTGGCTTTGATGAACTCCCTGTGAACGGATGGGGACCGGTAGACGTTGTGGTAGAGGAATTGGCGCAGGGCGGTCATGGCTGAGAAAATATCCTCGCCCATGGTGAGCTTTAGTTCTCCATTTTCAGGTCCGCTACTGTAAACGATCTCCTGAATCATGGTCTTTGCCCGTTTGGAGTGTGTGTCTCCCAGCCGTTCAGTGCAGATTCTGGGCACCTCGTTCAGGCTGATGACGCGGCTCCTCAAGGCATCGTCCAGGTCGTGGTTCAGGTAGGCCATAATGTCTGCAATCCTGACAATTTTGCCCTCTGCAGTCGCGGCGACTTCACCAGGGGTTGTGGGCATTATTTTTCCGAACCCCTTGGAATGTTTGAGAATGCCATCCCTTACCTCCCAGGTCAGGTTCAGGCCCCGTCCCCTGTTTTCCAGAATGTCAACCACCCGGAGTCCCTGCTGCTGATGGGAGAAACCCGGAGAGAATATTTCTTTTAGTGCTGCTTCACCGCCATGGCCAAACGGGGGGTGTCCCAGATCATGCCCCAGGGAGATGGCTTCGGTCAAATCTTCGTTTAGTCGCATGGCCCGGGCGATGTTTCTGGCAATTTCAGACACTTCAAGGGTGTGGGTCAGCCGGGTTCGGTAGTGGTCTCCCAGGGGGGATAGAAATACCTGGGTTTTGTGTTTCATGCGTCGAAAAGCGTTTGAATAGACAATCCTGTCCCGGTCAAGCTGAAACGGGGTCCTGATGCCGCAGGGTGTTTCCGTCCTGATGCGGCCTGTTGATTTCAGACTTGAACAGGCAAATTCTGAAAGAAACGCCTGTTCCCTGACCTCAAATTCTTCCCGAATGGAAACACTTCTCTTTGAGGCTTGTGCGCCGCCGGTCTCCAGGTTTTCCGCCTTGGGCGTTATTGCAACTTTCATGTGTCCTTCACAGATGGTTTAAATAAACGGATTTAATAACCGGCATGGCTGGAGCAGTGTCACTGACCCGTCCGCAACGAAATTTGAAACTTCTTTGCAGGTGATGCTTCGGTGGGAGTCTCATATATTTCATATAAAACAATTGTGCATATTGTCTAAATTTTGTAAAGGTATTTTTCCAGGGAAGTTGTTTGAAACCATGATTCAACTATGGAGGGGATGATCGAAACCTTAAATGATGCATATTATATGGAACTGGCCCTGGCGTCTGCCCAAAAGGCCTTTGATCAAGGGGAGTTTCCCGTGGGTGCGGTCATTGTCTGTGACGGTCGGGTGGTGGCCCAGGGTCACAGGGTCGGGACAGGGGCTTTGACGGGCCGTCCAAGTGAAATTGACCATGCTGAAATGCGGGCGTTGAAAGAGTTGGAGGGCCTGCCCTTGGGATTTGATCCGGCCGGGGCTGTTATTTTTTCCACCATGGAACCTTGTCTGATGTGTTTTTCAGCCATTATTCTTTCAGGCATAAAAAAAATTGTATATGCTTATGAGGATCCCATGGGAGGTGGGACCTGCTGCGACCTTGGGCAGTTGCCACCGCTTTATAAAACCTGCGGGATCAAGGTTTTTCCGGGGGTGCTCAGAAAAAAAAGTCTTGACCTTTTTGTGAAATTTTTTCAAAAAGAGAATAATTTATACTGGAAGAACAGTCTACTTGAGCGGTATACCCTCTCACAGGCGGGGGGGATGGTTAAATAAAGCTTGCAATTCTAGGCGAGTATAGATAATATCGCAAGTTGCTGTATGGTTTTAGCGGTGCTGGGCAAAGTAAATTAAATCGCAGGAGGTGCGGAATAGCTAGACAGAGAAGCCAGGACAGGACAAGTGTAAATAGGGATATCAGGGCTCCTGAGGTCAGAGTTGTGGGCGCTGATGGTGAACAGATCGGCGTCATGCCCATCGAGGAGGCGCTTCAAAAGGCAAGGGAAAGTCATATGGACCTTGTTGAGGTGTCACCCAATGCACAACCGCCTGTCTGTAAAATTATGGACTATGGTCGATACAAGTACGAGTTGACCAAAAAACATCAGGAGGCCAGAAAAAAACAGAAGGGCTTCCAGATCAAGGAAATAAAGGTCAGGCCGGGAACCGATTCCCATGACCTTGAAACCAAGGTCAAACATATTCAAAAGTTCATTAACAACAGGGACAAGGTCAAAGTCACCTTGGTCTTCCGGGGACGGGAAATTACCCTTTCCCAGCAGGCAAGGGATGTCCTGGAGCGGGTTGCAGAGATGACTTCTGAATTTGCCCAGGTTGAGCAGTTCCCCAAGTTTGAAGGCCGAACCATGACAATGGTACTGTCGCCCAAGTAGGCCGGGCTATGTTGTCCTAAGGCTCAATGGCCGGGGATGGTTTGATTTGTTTGAACCGGGATTTTGGTAAGCCAGGATCCTGTGTGCCCCGTTATAGCGCTGCTGAAAAGATATGACAGGTGGTGCATCCGCCCCTTAAGGGAAGGCTGTACCATTGTGTTTTTTTGGAGTAATACAAAACCAGGAGAGATAGGAATGCCGAAAATAAAGACAAACAGAGCCGCTGCAAAGCGATTTAAAAAAACAGGCTCTGGAAAGTACAAGTTCAGAAAGGCAAATGCAAGCCACATTCTGACAAAAAAGACAACCAAGAGAAAACGGTCCCTCAGGCTGGATCAGATTATTGGTGCCAGTGATTTAAAGGAAGTTAAACGTCTGTTGCCCAACGGCTAGACCACGGAATCAAGGAGCATTTAGAAATGAGAGTAAAAAGAGGTTTTAAAGCAAGAAGGCGCAGGAACAAGGTACTCAAGCTGGCCAAGGGTTTCAGGGGCAGTCGCAGTAAACTTTACCGTACAGCAGCAGATGCCGTTGACAAGGCACTGGGTTATGCCTACCGGGACCGCAGGGCTAAAAAACGTGATTTCCGCAAGCTGTGGATTGCAAGGATCAATGCTGCGTCAAAAATGAATAATATTTCCTACAGTAAGCTCATTCATGGCCTGAAGCTTGCCAAGGTGGAACTTGATCGAAAGGTTCTGGCCGATCTTGCAGTGTCTGATCCTGCAGGTTTTTCCCAGATCGCCTTAAAGGCCGCAGCCCAGCTATAGGCTGGGGAAAAAGGGTGGAGACAGCTGTGGGAAAAACAATACAGGAAATTGAAAACAACGCCCTTGAAGCGCTGGACAAGGTGTTGGGAATAGCCGAGGTGGAGGCCCTCTCCACCCGCTATCTGGGTCGAAAGGGTGAATTAACCACTTTTTTGAGGAATATTTCAAAGCTTGACGATGATGAACGGCCAATGGCAGGCAAGGCTGCCAACATTCTCAAGATAAAGCTTGATGCTGCCTTTAAACAGGCCCTCGACCGCTTTTCTACGGATGACGGGGCTATATCATCCATTGACATTACCCTGCCTGGCAGGCCCCAACTGAGGGGAACGATACATCCTGTCACCCGGATCACCAAAGAGATTTCAGATATTTTTCTGAGGTTGGGGTTTGACATTGTAGAGGGACCTGAGGTCGAGACCGATTACTACAATTTTGAAGCCCTGAACATCCCGAAGTACCACCCTGCACGGGATATGCAGGACACCTTTTATGTTTCAGACTCCATCCTTCTCCGGACCCACACCTCTCCGAACCAGCCGCGGGTAATGGAAAAGGTGGATCCTCCCGTTAGGATGATTGCCCCGGGTAAGGTCTATCGGTGTGATTCCGATTTGACCCATACCCCCATGTTTCACCAGGTGGAAGGGTTGATGGTCGATAAAAACATTTCGTTTGGCGACCTCAAGGGGACGCTTTCAACCCTGATTCATCAGATTTTTGACAAGGAGACTTCCCTCAGGTTCAGGCCCAGCTTCTTTCCGTTTACCGAGCCAAGCGCCGAGGTGGACATCCGCTGTGTCATGTGCAAGGGTAAGGGCTGCCGCATCTGTTCCTGGACCGGCTGGCTTGAGGTCCTTGGGGCTGGAATGGTTCATCCTGCTGTGTTTGAAAACGTGGGTTATGATACCAGTGTTTATACGGGGTTTGCCTTTGGAATGGGGATCGAGCGTCTTGCAATGCTGAAATACGGGATTGACGATCTCAGAAAATTTTTTGAAAACGATATGCGCTTTTTAAGGCAGTTTTAATATGAAAGTCAGTTTAAGCTGGTTAAAGGAATATGCGGCAATTGAATCTGCGCCTGAAGAAATGGCTGCAAAGCTCACAATGGCAGGCCTTGAGGTTGAGTCGGTCGTCAGTAGATTTGATTACCTTGACAGGGTTGTCGTGGCCAGGGTTGAAGCGGTCATAGAGCATCCCGGGTCCGATCATCTCCACTGTTGCCGGGTCAATGTGGGTGATACTTTGTTGAACATTGTTTGTGGTGCGCCCAACGTCCGGGAGGGGATGGTTGTTCCCTGTGCCATGGTCGGTGCTGTTCTGCCGGGTGATTTTAAAATCAAGAAGGGCAAGCTCAGGGGAGAGGTTTCCGAAGGCATGCTCTGTAGCGCATCCGAACTCAGGCTGGACTCGGACGCATCCGGGTTGATGGACCTTGACGCTTCCCTGGAACCGGGAACACCCCTGGTTGATGCCCTGGCCCTTGCCGATGCCGTGTTCGAGATTGATCTTACGCCCAACAGGCCCGACTGTCTCAGTGTGATTGGTGTGGCCAGGGAGGCTGCAGCATTCCAGGATCCGCCTGTTCGTTTGAATGTTCCTGGGACAATTCTTCCCGTAACAGATGAAAGTAAACCGGCTTCTGTTTCCATTGACGATCTGGTGCGGGTTGATATCCTTGATCCTGAGCTCTGTCCCCGCTATTGTGCCGCACTTCTGGTTGATGTTACCGTGGGTCCTTCTCCCTTCTGGCTTCAGCAGCGTCTTGAAGCTGTGGGCCTGACCCCTATCAATAATGTTGTGGATGTTACCAACTACGTGATGATGGAGACCGGGCAACCCCTCCATGCCTTTGATTTCGATTTCCTGGCCCAGGGTCGCATAGAGGTGAGGGCGGCAGGAGGGTCATCAAAATTCACCACCCTGGACGGCAAGGAACACACCCTTGAACCTGACATGCTGATGATTTGCGATGGAGAGGCCCCCGTGGCCCTGGCAGGTGTTATGGGTGGACAAAATTCTGAGATTCTGCCGACAACCACCCGTGTTCTGCTGGAGAGCGCCTATTTTAATCCTGTATCCATACGCAAGACCGCCAAGCGTACAGGCATTGCCACCGACGCCTCCCACAGGTTTGAAAGGGGTGTGGATCCCGTTGCCACCCGGGCAGTGCTTGAGCGGGCTGCAGTGCTCATGGCGGCTGTTTCAGGGGGTGCCTTGGCCAAGGGTGTCATTGATGTAAACCCCCTGAAAAGTTCCCCTGTCCAGATTTCACTGAACGTTGAGCAGCTCAACCGGCGGTTGGGGACGGACCTTGGTACCGATCAGATCAAGACGCTGCTTGAATCCGTAGAATTCAGGGTTGAGGATCAGGCCGAGGGTGTTCTATCCGTTGCGGTTCCATCTTTCAGGGTTGATGTCACAAGGCCCGAGGATCTTTCCGAGGAGGTGGCAAGGCTCTGGGGATATGACAATATTCAAACCAGCTTTCCAGCCGTAGCTCCTTCAGGCCGTCAGTTGTCTCCTAGGATAGCCTTCCGGGAAAAGGTCAGGGATTGCATGGTTGGGTTTGGTTTCAGTGAAGCGGTCAACTATAGTTTTACCAGTGCAGAATCTGTAGATCGCCTCAAACTTGATGAAAACGATTCAAGGCGTTCGGTTGAACGTCTTCTTAATCCCATCTCTGAAGAAATGGCTGTCATGCGCTCAACCCTTTTGCCCTGGCTTTTTGAAAATATGCGGCGTAACCATGCCCAGCAGGTCGAGACCCTGCGCCTTTTTGAAGTGGGAAACACCTTTATTGCAGAGGGCCACGGGGTTCAGCCCCGGGAGGTTGAGTGCCTGTCTGCTATTTTGACCGGATCAAGGGTTGTTCCTTCCTGGCACGCCAAAGCCGTCGAAGTCGACTTCTTTGACATCAAAGGGGTTGTTGAAGGTTTGTTGTCGGACCTGGGAATCAAAGGGGTTCGTTTTAGTCGGGCAACCCGGCAGGACCAGCCGTATTTGAGGGTGGGTAACGGTGCCTGTATCGAAGCAAACGGTCGCTTGCTCGGGGTTGTGGGTGAGGTCGCTCCGGATGTTTTAAAGAATTTCGGGCTTAAGCAGACGGCATTTGTCTTTGAGCTGGACCTGGAAGGACTTCTTGTTTCAGCGCCGGAAGCCATTGTTTCAAAACCGCTGCCAAAGTTTCCGGCCATTTCAAGGGATATCACCTTGATTATTGATGGGGATCTGGCAGCCGCAGATATCATGGATGAGGCAGCCGCTTTTGTTCAGAAAGAATCTCTTGTTGAAGATGCATTTTTGTTTGATGTCTATGCGGGCAAACCACTTGCTGAGGGCAAACGGTCTATTTCCTTGAGGGTTGTGTACCGGTCGTTGGACAAGACCTTAAAGGAGAAAAAAATCAAGGGACTGCACGAACGTATTTCAAAGCATTTGATTGAGACCTTCAAGGCAGACCTCCCATCCTGATGGTTTTTGGTTGACATGGGCACGGCTTTATGTTAGGCTCACAAAATTAATATGCGGGTATAGCTCAGTTGGTAGAGTACAAGCTTCCCAAGCTTGGGGTCGCGAGTTCGAACCTCGTTGCCCGCTCCATTGATGATTTGGTAATACTTTTGGGCAGATGAAGGACTAACCTTTACGTTCCATTTTATTTAATTGATGAGTTTTTAGATCCAAGCCTTTTAACGTAAGATCATGTGTTTAAGATCGGGTAAGGACTTAAGAGTTGGTTTGCATCAGGGAACGGGCATTTGCCCGTTTTTCTATTTTTTAGGGGCAGGTTTTTAACCTGGCTGGATGGGGGGTTGACAACAGGGGTTTCATGAAAACACAGAAAAGAGAAACAAATCCAATTGTCACTGCAATAGAGTCGATTGCAGAACCCCTGTGTATTGCAGAGGGGTTTGAACTTGTCCATGTGGAATGCGTATCTGACCAGGGCGGGATGATTGTTCGAATCTATCTGGACAAACCAGGCGGTATCACCCTTGATGACTGTGTCCATATGACCCGGCACCTGGGAGACATCATTGACGTTGAACTTGAAGAGATCAGTGCCTATCGTCTTGAAATATCATCTCCAGGTGCAAAAAGGCCATTGAAAAAATTGGCTGATTTTGAAAGATTCCTGGGGAGTCGAGTGAAGGTTGAGGCAGTCGAACCCATTGGGGGACGCCTCAAGTTTACGGGGATCCTGAGCAAAGTCCAGGACGGGTGTGTGGAAGTTGTCGTTAACAACGAGCCTGTTGTCTTTCACTTTGAACAGATCAGTAAATCAAGACTTGCTTAGCCACATGGAGAACGCGGATGCTTATTACAGATATTAAAAGGGTTATTGAGCAGGTAAGTCGGGAAAAGGGCATAAATATCGAGGTCCTTATCTCGACCATCAAGGAGGCTGTTGAATCGGCCGCCAAGAAAAAACTGGGAACCCGGGCTGACATTGAAGTTCACTATGAGGAAAAAAGTGGTGAGGTTGAAGTCTTTCAGTTTAAGGAGGTTGTGCTGGAGGTCAATGACCCTGATATCGAGCTGACCCTGAAAGACGGTCAGCAGTATGATCCGGCCTGTGAGATAGGAGACAGCCTGGGAATTAAGGTGGACACTTCCGAATTCGGCAGGATTGCAGCCCAGAGCGCCAAACAGGTCATCATCCAGAAGATGAAAGAGGCCGAAAGAAATGCCGTATATGAGAATTTTATCCATAAAAAGGGTGAGATCATCAATGGCATTGTTCAGCGCATTGACCGGGGAAACATTATCGTTAATCTGGGGCAGGCAGAAGCTGTCCTGACTTCCAGGGAGCAGATGCCCAGGGAGAGTTACCGGCGGGGAGATCGTATACGGGCCTACATCCTGGATGTGCTCGAAGAGGCAAGGGGTTCCCAGGTTATTCTTTCAAGAACCCATCCGGAATTTGTTGCAAAACTTTTTGCCACTGAGGTTCCGGAAATCGCAGAGGGTATTGTTACCATCCGGGGCACAGCCCGTGAGGCCGGTGTCCGTTCCAAGATTGCTGTCAGTTCCACTGACTCAGATGTCGATCCGGTCGGCGCCTGTGTCGGCATGAAGGGCAACCGGGTTCAGAGCATCGTTCAGGAGCTTCGGGGAGAGAAGGTTGATATTGTCCCATGGAATCCCGATGTGGCCAAGTTTGTGTGCAATGCCCTGGCACCTGCTGAAATTGCAAGGGTCATCATTGACGAAGACAACCGAAGTATGGAGGTGATCGTCCCGGATGACTTTCTTTCCATTGCCATCGGAAAGAACGGCCAGAATGTCCGTCTGGCGTGTCGATTGACAGGCTGGCATCTTGAGGTGATGAGTGAGGATGAGTACAGCAGCGAACTCAAACAGGGATACGACTCGTTGATGTCGATTCCGGGTGTTTCCCTTGCCCTTGCTGAAAAGCTGTTCAAGGGAGGGTTCAGTTCCTTTAAAGATGTCTCCCTGGCGAATCCAGGGGATCTGATATCCGTGACGGATCTTTCCGAGTCAGATGTTGAGGCCCTTGTCCTCAGGGCAAAAAAAATGCTTGAAGCGGATCATACCTCTCAAGTTGAGGACGGTGATTCTGAAGTTCAGGAGAATGAACCTGAGGCTCGGGAGAATGAAGTGGGTCAAGGTGCTCCTTTGCACGATGATCAGGCTTCGGAAATTGTCCAGGACTCGTCTGAAGACACATTGTCTGCTGAAAAAAAATCGTCTGAAGTTCAGGGTGAAGTCCCTGGCAAAGATCTGGAATTGGGCGAGTAGACATTATGATACGATAACTATATAATGCCGGCATTTACCTTGGCCCACCCGTTTTGATGGTGTGGCCAGTTAGATGACGGTTTTTAACAAACAGAATATGATTTATATTTGGGGGGAACCAATGGCAAAAATCAGGGTTTATGAGCTGGCCAAAAAGCTTAATATGACGAACAAAGCACTGTTGACAAAGCTTAAGGCTATGAACATAGAAGCGAAAAGCCATATGAGTTCTCTGGAAGACGATACAGAGGCAAGGGTTCGAGAGAGCCTGCACGGCATGAAGAACAAACAGGCGGATACCCGGGTGAAGTCTTCGGTTATTCGAAGGAGAAGGCCCCCCAAACCAGAGCCTTCTGTCACTGAGCTCCCGGATGATGAAGCTGCTGGGAGCAATGGGGCTGCTGAAGAAAAGATCACAACCCCAGGCCCGGTAACAGGAGATGAAATGACCGAAACGTCAACCCCTGCACCTGTGAAATCGAAAATTCCCCTAAAGGCGCAGACTGATTCGACCAACCGGCCAACCCCTGAGGACCCGGTGGTCAAGGCAACTGAATTAAAGCCTAAAAAAGTCACCAAGCCAAAGAGTTCTCCTGCCAGGGTCATTCTTAGACCTGACACTCCAGCTAAAGAAGAACCCACCAAGGCCAAGGAAGTACCTGCGGCCAAGGAAGTACCTGCGGCTAAAGAAGCACCCAAGGTCAAAGAAACGTCCAAGGCTGTAAACGTGTCCGAGGATGAAGTGAACCCGCTCCCGACCAAAAATGTTGAGCTGAATTCTGGAGATTCCAAGCCCGATGGCGCTTTGGAAGAAAAATCTGAAACAGATGAAAAGGCTTTAGAAAAAGAGCCAACAATCAAACAAGAGGATACTATCCTGGAAGATAATCATGCTCGTAAAGAAGTCCGGTCCGTTGCTGTAGATGATGACGATAAAAACCTAGACACGGCCGAGGCAAAGGACAAAAAACGGAAAAAGAAAAAGGTTCAAAAACGTTCTGAACCGGCTAAGATAATTAAAATGGCTGTTCCCATTTCCGTTCGTTCACGAAATAAGGTTAAAACCGAGGCAACCCAGGCCCCGACTTCCCCCCAGCGGCCGAAGGTCCATCCCAAACCGGCAGACAAGGGGCCTGCCAGGGCCCAGGCCCATAGGCCGGACACGGGCAGAGATGCCGTTGTATTGCCTGGCGAAGGTGATGGGGAGGTCAAGCGGAGTAAGAAAAAAGAGTGGAAGAAGAAGGGCGTGGGTGGACCTGGCGTTGAGTTTGCTCCCAAAGGTGCCCCCAGAAAGAGAAAATCCGTTGTTGAGGGAAAGGATCTTTACGAAAAGGGTCGGTCAGGCAAAAAGGGTCGCAGAAAAGACGGCAGGGTCAAAAAAACCAAGACCATGAAGACTCAGATTACCGTTCCAAAGGCCATCAAACGGCGTATCAAGATTGACGAGGTCATTGAACTCTCTGAGCTTGCAAAACGAATGGGCATCAAGGCCAATGAGATGATCGTAAAACTCATGGGTATGGGTGTTATGGCGACGGTAAATCAAACCATTGATTTTGACACGGCATGCCTTGTGGCCGCCGAGTTTGATTATGAGGTGGAAAAAGCGTCCGTTGAAGAGGATATCGTCCTCCAGGTCCAGGAGGCCGAGATTGATCCGGACAAGCTAGTTTCCAGGCCGCCAGTTGTGACCATCATGGGTCATGTCGACCACGGTAAGACCTCCCTTCTGGATGTTATCCGAAAGTCCAAGGTGGCTACAGGTGAGGCCGGCGGCATCACCCAGCATATCGGGGCCTACCGGGTAAAGACAAAAAAAGGTACCATTACCTTCCTTGACACACCCGGTCATGCGGCCTTTACCTCCATGCGCTCCAGGGGCGCCCAGGTTACTGACCTCGTTGTCCTTGTGGTTGCAGCCGATGACGGTGTCATGCCCCAGACGATTGAGGCCATCAACCATTCAAAGGCGGCAAATGTTCCCGTCGTGGTTGCTGTAAACAAGATGGACAAACCTGGTGCTGATCCCGACAAGGTCATGCGTGAGCTGTCCGAGCACGGACTCCTGGCCGAGGATTGGGGTGGGGACGTCATTTTTGCCAAGGTTTCAGCAAAGACAGGCAAGGGTATTGACGGCCTGCTTGAAATGATTCTTCTTCAGTCTGAAGTGCTGGAACTTAAGGCTAATCCAGATAGCCCGGCCACGGGCCATGTAGTTGAGGCCAGGCTGGACGCAGGAAGGGGACCGGTTGCTACGATTCTGGTCAACCAGGGAACCTTGAAGGCTGGACAGCCTGTTGTGTGCGGTCTTTACTCCGGTAAGATCCGCGTGATGATTGACGACATGGGTGATGATGTTGAGTTTGCAGGGCCCAGCACCCCGGTTGAGATTGTCGGGTTGAGCGGTGTACCCGAAGCCGGCGATGAGTTTGTCGCCCTTGATTCTGAAAAGGATGCCAAGCAGGTCAGTGATTCAAGGATGCAGAAACAGCGGGCCAAGGTCCTTGCCAAGAGGAGCCGGGCAAATCTTGAAAAACTTTTCGAGAGCATGGGTGCAGACGAGATAAAAGAGCTTAAGCTCATTATCAAGGCCGATGTCCATGGAAGTCTGGAGGCCCTCAACGATTCGATTATGAAGCTTGCCCAGGATGAGGTGGATATCACCATTGTCCATTCTGGTACCGGCGCCATCAATGAGTCAGATGTTTCCCTTGCCGCTGTTTCCGACGCCATCATCATCGGATTTAACGTGCGGCCGACTCCCAAGGTCCGCAGCATGGCCAAGGATGAGAACGTGGATATGCGTTTTTATGATATTATCTATAACGTGATCAACGATATCAAGGCTGCCATAACCGGGCTCATGCCCTCAACCTTCCACGAGGTCATCATTGGAAGGGCCGAAGTTCGCGATACCTTTGTTATTCCCCACAAGGGCTTGACCATTGGTGGATCTTTCGTTCTCGAAGGAAAGATTGCCCGGGGTTTCAAGGTCCGCCTCCTCCGGGATGGAGTGGTGAAGTGTGATTCAACCCTGTCTTCCCTCAGGCGCTTTAAGGATGATGTGAAGGAGGTTGCCCACGGGTACGAGTGCGGTATCGGCATTGAGCGCTACAACGACATCAAGATCGGTGATATTTTCGAGTGCTATGAGATTGAAGAAAGAAAGGCCCAGGTGGAGCAGATAAAGGAATGAAGCCATATCCAAGATCCGAAAGAGTTGCAGCAAGAATCCAGGAAATTCTTTCGGACTTAATCAAGAAAAAGGTCCAGGATCCCAGGATTGAACTTGTCACCATCAGCAGTGTTCGGCTTACCTCGGATCTGAGAATCGCCTATGTTTATTTTTCCGTGTTCGGCGATGAAGCCAGGGTCGAAGAAGCAACCCAGGGGCTTAAAAGTTCCCATGGATTTATCAAGCGCCATGTGGCATCACAGTTGGGCCTTCGTTACATGCCGGAGCTCAAGTTCATCCATGACCAATCCTTTGACCGTGGTACTCACATGGATCAACTGCTTAAATCTGTTTTAAAGGGCGACGATTCAGAATAATGAACAGCGGAATTCTTGCCGTTGACAAGCCTGGGGGGATATCCTCGGCCAGGTTGGTTTCACGGGTAAAGCGGTGCTTGAATGTAAAAAAAGCCGGTCATACCGGAACCCTGGATCCCTTTGCGACAGGCTTGATGCTGTGCGGAATCAACAGCGGGACAAGGATTTCCAGATTTTTGCTTGGTGGTCCAAAACGATATACCGCCACTCTCTGCCTGGGGGTTGAGACAGATACCCTTGATTGCACTGGGGTTAAGGAACAACCGGCCAACCCCACTACTGTCGCTGCCATTACCCCCGATCAAATCATCAGGGTGGTCAATACCTTTGTGGGTGTCCAGATGCAGCAACCTCCCGTGTATTCAGCCCTTAAGCATGAAGGACAGCCCCTTTACCGATTGGCGCGCCAGGGCAGGCCTGTGCAAAAGCCCTTGAGGCAGATAGAGATTTTTTCCGCCTCCGTTGAAGCAATTGATCTTCCCCATGTGACCATTAAGGTTCACTCTTCCACTGGAACCTATATCAGAAGCCTTGCCCGGGATATCGGATCCGCCCTTGGCTGCGGTGCCCACCTGGTTGAGCTTAGAAGAACCGAATCCTGCGGATTCTCCGTGGACAATGCCGTTCCCCTGTCCGATTTGGAAGCCATGGACAAGGATGAGCCATTGTCACGTATCGTTCCCATGCACGAGGTCCTCTCGTTCATGCCCTCTTTTGCAGCAGATATGCAGATGGTCAAAAGAGTGGGGTTTGGCCAGGATATCGGTCTTGAAAAATTGATGGCTCCCCCCGAGGACCCCCGATCGTTGTTTGTCCAAATCCTTGATCCCCATGGTGCCCTTGCAGCCGTGGTCGAGTATGACCCCACCCTTGATAAATATAATTATTGTTGCGTTTTTAACCGTTAGCATTTAACATAGCACCGTTTGGGGAGTATTCGCTGATTGCCCTCCATGCAACTTGGTTGTCTGAATGGAATATTGGATAACCATTCTTAAGTTAACGTCCCATGAGAACGGGGGACTTTATTTGTTTATTCCAAATTAAGGAGAATTACCGTGGTATTACTGGCAGAGAACAAAGATGAGATGATTGCAAATTTTAAGCTCCACGACTCGGACACAGGATCCCCTGAAGTCCAGGTTGCGCTCTTAACCCATCGAATCAGTTATCTTACTGAGCATGTGAAAGTGCATAAGAAAGATCACCATTCAAGAAGAGGGCTTCTTATTCTTGTTGGAAGGCGTCGCAGTCTTCTTGATTATCTCAGAAAAAAAGACATTGAAAGATATCGTTCACTCATCGAAAGACTCGGTTTGAGGCGATAGATTCAACGAACCGGCCTTCCATTCGGGGGGGCCGGTTCCATTTAACCCACAGGCGGCAACTCTTTGGCAGATACCTGAATAAGTTCGCATATGCAGCATAAAAACCGATTTGATTTTTATGCTGGAGGTGCGGGTTTATTCTGTATGAAGATGCTTTCTGAGCCGCCTATATTACAGGAAAAATTATGGAACAGGTATTTAAAACCGAACTTAACGGTAAAGAATTCAGTCTTCGTGCCGGAAAAATAGCAAAACAGGCCTCCGGGTCGGTTATTGTTCAGTACGGAGAAACCATCGTCCTGGTCACAGCTGTTGCGGCCAAAGAGGCAAGGGATAGCGTCTCTTTTCTTCCCCTTACCGTCGAATATCAGGAAAAAATTTATGCTGCCGGTAGAATTCCAGGCAACTATTTCAGGCGGGAAATCGGAAGGCCCAGTGAAAAGGAAACCTTGACAGCAAGGCTCATTGACCGGCCCATCCGTCCTTTGTTTGAAAAAGGCTGGGCAAGTGAGATCCAGGTAATTGCGACGGTTATCTCCACGGACAAGGAAAATGATCCTGATGTACTTGCCCTTGTGGGTGCTTCGGCCGCACTTCAGATGTCAGACATCCCCTTTGCAGGACCCATTGCAGGCCTCCGGGTTGGTCGTATAGACGGCAAGTTTATTGCCAATCCCACGGTTCAGGAGATGGAAAACAGCGATATTGAGCTTGTGGTTGCAGGGTCCAAGACCGGTGTTGTCATGGTCGAAGGCGGTGCCGACGTTGTTTCCGAGGCTGATATGCTCGAAGCGATCTTTTTTGGCCATCAAGCCATGCAGCCCCTGATCCAGCTCCAGGAAGATCTTAAAAAGGCCCTTGGAAAGGAAAAACGGGCCTATACACCTCCTTTGGTTGATGAAGAACTGATGGCAAAGGTTGTTGAACTTGCCCAGGACAAAATTCATACGGCCGTACAGACCCAGGGTAAATTTGAACGGGTCAAAGCCCTTGACGATGTCAGGACCGAGGTGATCGAGACCCTTGGGGAGGCTTTTGCCGACAGAATCAATGAGATTAAGTCCATGTTCGGAGATCTGGTCAAAAAGGTTTCAAGGAAAATCGTTCTGACCGAAAACCAGAGAATTGATGGACGTGCCTTTGACGAGGTAAGGGAGATCACCTGTGAGGTTGGCGTCCTGCCAAGGCCCCATGGTTCAGCCCTGTTCACAAGGGGAGAGACGCAGGTCCTCGGGGTGCTTACCCTGGGATCCGGACCAGACGAGCAGAGAATCGAAACCCTGAATGGAAACGAAACCCGGAATTTCATGCTCCATTATAATTTCCCTCCCTTTTCCGTTGGTGAGTGCAGGCGTGCAGGCGGACCGAGTCGCAGGGATGTGGGCCATGGTAATCTTGCCCATCGCGCCCTTGCAAGGGTTCTTCCAGACCAGGCCGATTTTGAGTATACCATCCGACTTGTGGGCGAGGTGATGGAGTCCAACGGCAGCTCCTCCATGGGAACCGTGTGCGCCGGGACCCTGGCTCTCATGGACGGTGGTGTGCCCATTGCAGCCCCTGTGTCCGGTATTGCCATGGGACTTGTTTCCGATGCTGACAACACCGTTGTCCTCACCGATATCCTTGGGGATGAAGATCATTTTGGAGACATGGACTTTAAGGTGGCTGGAACTGAACAGGGCATTACGGCCCTTCAGATGGACATCAAGATCAGGGAACTTCCCAAGGCTGTTCTTGTCAAGGCCCTTGACCAGGCCAGGATCGGAAGGCTTCATATCCTCAAGCGGATGCTGGCTACCCTTGAGATCCACAGGGACAAGATGTCTCCCTATGCGCCAAAGATTATTACCGTCAAGATTAACCCGGATAAGATCAGGGAAATCATTGGCCCTGGAGGTAAGATGATTCGATCTATCCAGGCCGATACCAACACCAACATCGAGGTGGATGACTCAGGTCTGATCAAGATTGCCGCCGAGAATCAGGAAGATGGTGAAGCTGCGGCAAAGATTGTTTCCGACATCGGTATGGATCCCGAAATCGGGGGTATTTATGAAGGTGAAGTGGTGAAAACAACCGATTTCGGTGCCTTTGTGAGGATCAAGACCGGAACCGACGGCCTGGTTCATATTTCTGAGCTCGCCAACCACAGGGTCAAGAAGGTGACCGATGTGGTCAAGGAGGGTGAGGTCATCCGGGTCAAGGTGCTTGAAATCACCCGGGACGGAAAGATTCGTCTCTCTTGTAAGGCTCTTGAGGAAGAAGAAAAATAGTGGATTCCCCCTGCTTATCCATCTGCCCCCTGGCAAGTGGCAGCAGGGGGAACTCTGTTTTTGTGTCGGGAGGATCCACATCTATCCTGGTGGATGCAGGGCTTTCTGGTGTTGAACTTGAACGTCGCATGGGATCAAGAAATCTTCTTCCGGAAGACCTTTCAGCCGTGGTGGTGACCCATGAGCACACGGATCACATCCAGGCTGCCGGTGTGTTGAGCCGTCGCTATAACCTTCCTATTTATATCAATTCAAAAACTTACGCAGCAGCGGCCAAAAAGCTCGGCCGTGTGGATCGCATCACCCTGTTTGAGTGTGGAAGTGCGTTTCACATAAACGATCTTGAAATAACCCCCTTTTCCATTTCCCACGATGCCGTTGATCCCCTGGGAATGACGGTGGAATTCGACAGGGTGAAGCTTGGCATTGCAACGGATCTCGGCATTGCCACCCATCTTGTGAAACAGCACCTCCATGATTGTTCTCTTCTCTATGTGGAGGCAAACCATGATCCCGGGATGCTTGATCAGGGTCCATACCCCTGGTACCTGAAGCAGCGGGTAAAAGGCCGTACCGGACACCTGTCTAACCAGGAGGCTGCATCCCTTGTTGCCGAAGTCAGAACCCAGGCCCTTGCCCATGTGATCCTGGCCCATCTGAGTGAGCAGAACAATACGCCTGAAAAGGCACTCCAGGCCATGCACCAGGCCCTGAACGCCTCGTGTGTAACGGTTGAAGTGGCAAGACCGGATATGCCCGGAGCCCTTATAAGCGTCTGATTCTCCTAAGCCAAGGTCTTTTTATCGTCGAGCATCTCCCTTATCTGGTCCATGAACCGGGTTTCCTTTTTTGTGGCAACAGGGTCTGCATGGACCAGGGCTTCAGCGATTTGAATGGCGGTCAGCCGGTTCTCAGCCCCGCGGATCAGTTTGGGGATGGCTGAAATGGCCCTTTGCTCATCAAACTGAAGTAGTTTCACCTGCTCCTGCATTTTCCTTTTGAGTGACGCTTCCGTGGTCCGGGTCATGATGTTGTGGAAGGTGACCAGCTGCCTGATATATCGAAGCTCCTCCTGGTCGATGGCGTGGTCTGCCCCCATCAAGGCCGCCATCATTCGAAGCAGTCCCTTGATGAATCCGCCGCTCTCCATGGCAGCCTTCATTCTCTGTTCCGTTTCGATCTGTTGCTTTTTTTCCATGGTTCGTTTGAGATTTTTTTCTTGTTCAGTGATCTCGTCCATGCGGTATTTAAACGAATCTTGTACCAGGCGGTTGCCATAGATGGTCCTGAAACAAAGCTCCTGTGCATCGTCCCTGAGATCACTATAGGTGTGGAGCAGATCTCCCACGGCTTTGGCACTGCTTGTTTCCAGGTCTGAAAACGGGTTGTCCGGAGTAACTTTTCTTCGGTTTTCCTTGATAATTGGTGCTAAACGTTTAAACGGGAGCATCCAGGGGTTGTTGTCTGAAAAGGCGTAGCGAGACCAGCGAAGGGGGTTGGACTGTCTGATCAATTCTGCGGAAAAAGGCGTTGTGAACGCTTTTACCCAGGGGCTCACAAAGGTCCTGTACATGGTGTCGTTAAAGTTGGACGCCGCTGAAACGGCACGAAAATCTCCTTCGTTCAACGCGCCATCATCCAGGGCAAGGATGTCGTCCATGGTGCGTTCTTCAAACTTGACCGTGTACGCCTCGGTTTCAGCCGGGTCCGCATCGTCCCTGATAACCATTTCGTAAAGGCCTGGTGAAAGGTATTCCATGAGATCAATGCTGCTGATGATCTCCATGTGTTCTTTTTTAGAGACCTTGCCTGAAACAAAGATACCCAGGTGACCGATGGTCTTGTGGAGAAGGTAGACAACCACCTGTCCATGGGTTTTGAGTCCATCAACCGAGCCCCATACCTTGATGATCCAGTTAAGGGCCTGCTGGGGAGGGGTGATGTTATCCCCACTTGATGCAAACACAAGAACTGGATCTTCAATGTTTTTAAGATCGATCCGTGTTCGTTCATCCAGTTCCAGCAGTCCCTGTTCAAGCCGGTTGCCCACAAAGAGGTTGGACACGATAAAGTGGATCTCCTCGGCAGTCATATAGTAATAACCGTTCCACCATCGTTCGAATTCAAGGTAGCGGTGCTCTTCTGTGTCGATTCTGGCATAGACATTGTACTGCTTTGTCCACAGGGAGTTGGCCGGATTCAGGTCTTCAAATCCTGCCACAAGGTTTGCCCCGTCAAATTTTCCATTCCCGAGATCGCTGAAAAGTGACGTCATCCAGGTGCCGCCGGTGAGTCCTCCCTTGTAGCGCATGGGGTTTTTCCCTTCAACGCCCGCCCAATAGGAGAGGGGAGAACCGTTGAAAACAAGGGGACCTGTGAGGTCCGGCCGATCGGCCCCGATAAGGGCTGCGGCCCATCCGCCCTGGCAGTTGCCGATCAGGGCCGGTTTTTCCGCATCCGGGTGAAGCCGGTTGATTTCCTGGAGGAATCTGACCTGGGTACGCTGGACATCGGCCAGGGTTTGACCCGGCTCAGGCTCGGGGAAAAAAAGGATGAAATAGACGGGATGGCCCAGGGTCAGGGCGATACCGATCTCCGAGTCTCGCTTAGAGCCGCCGATGCCGGGCCCGTGACCAGCCCTGGGATCCAGGATGACAATGGGACGGCGTATGGAGGTGGAGGTCCGGGTTTCTTGGTCAACTTGAACAGCCCTTCGTTCTTTGTCATCGTTTGCCTTGAAAACAGGCTGGTGTCTGCGGTTGATGATCCTGGCAAGGGTGAAATTGACGGGCTTTTCAAAATTGCGTCCATCCATGACGATTTTATAGTCAAAGGTAAGGACCGGCGGGTTGCCCTGTGCCAGGTGCTCGTTGTAGATGTTTCCCCTTTTTCTCAAGGTGTCCATGAACAGGACCCCTCGCTGCCAGGCATCGTCAACGTATTCCCACAGATCTTTGAAAAAGGCTGATCCCGGATATTCCATAACGGGGTGCTGTTCCATCTTTTACTCCTGTGCTGCTCCTGTATGAAAAGCCTGATTCAACGTCAAGAACAAGGTGTCGAAGGTTTGGGTTCAGCAGGGCGGGGAGTCCACTATCATGAGTCCCACATAGTAATGACGGTTTGAATTGCCTTTCGGGGTTTTTGTGATGTGTCTGATCCGGGTACTGAGTTTTACGGCCGGGTCTGATTTGTCCCTGGGGCAGTACTTTATCTCCAGGACGTCCCCCAGGTGGAGGTGGTTCATTATCTCAGAGTTCTCCTGGACCAGAACACACAAGCCCGCTTCCGAGCGGTCCCTGAGTTTAAACTGATAGCTGTAGGGCAGGTCCGTGATGAAAAGTTCAACGCTGTGAAATTTGTCAAGGTATTGGCGCGGGGCGTATCTCTTATCTGTTTGGTTTCCACGGTTTGCGTGTTCGGTCATCAAAATTTGGCTGAGAAGCACCAACTCCTTTGGCTCTGGTTTATGGCAAGGGCAGACAAATATCCCTTTGATTTGGTATATAAAAAACAGTGCGGTGTCAATGCAAAAGAACAGGGCTTTTTCTTTTCCACCCATTGTGGTAAAAGGCAGATCAAACAATGGTTAATCCCAGGGAGGAACAATGGAAAGAGCGGATGAACGTCTGGAGCGGTTGAGCCGGCTTTACGCCCTCTATGACCGGTTCATGGGCCCCAAAGAATTTTTCTGTCACAGGGGTTGTTCTACCTGCTGCACCTGCAATGTAACCCTCACAACCCTTGAAGTCGATTATATCCGGTGCCACCTGGGGCCGGAAGGGACAGAGGCCATTGTGGAGCGGGTCAGAAATAATTTTTCCAGAAAACGGTTCCAGCCGAAAATAACCCTGAACGGTTTTGCCAGGGCCTGTATGGCGGGCCGTCAGGTCCCGGACGAGGAAAATGATCCCCGATGGGGTACTTGCCCTTTATTGTTGGACCAGGTGTGCACCATCTATCCAGTAAGGCCCTTTGGATGCAGAATCCTTGTTTCCACGGACGACTGTTCCCATACCGGGGTGGCCACCCTTTCTGAATTTACCCTTACCGTCAACAATGTTTTCATGCAGTACATTGAACATATGGATTGCTGCGGTGTGTATGGAAATCTTTCCGACATGTTTCTTGCGTTGTCCGGAGACGAGACGGAGGGCCTTTCTGTCACCATCAAGAACCAGGAGGCAAAGGGGTTCATGGTACCCCCTGAGCACAGGCAAAGAATTCGTCCCTTGCTCGAGGAGATGACACGGATTTAGACCTGGAGGAGTGCAGGTCCTGCTTAAAATGTGACAGGACTTTTGATGTCGGCAAATATTGCCTAGTGCCTTATTTTTACAGCCTTTTTCGGGGGGGCGATCTTGATCAGGCCCGGCATGACCCTGTTTCTACCGCTCAACTTTGACTTATAGAGCATTTCGTCTGCATCCTTGACCAGCCTTGAACTGTCCGCATGTGGATGAAGTTCAGCAATGCCGAAGCTTGCTGTCACTTTTATATTTCCGCTGTCTGTTTTGATCTCTTTTGATTGGATTTTCAGCCTGAGTCTGTCGGCAAGTTCAATGGCTTTGTGCTTTGCTGTTTCCGGCAGGATTGCAATAAATTCCTCTCCGCCATAGCGGGCAAGGGTGTCGCCCCGCCTTATGTTGTCAGCTACCAGGCGGGAAATCTCTTTTAATACCTCGTCTCCAGCGGGGTGGCCATGGGTATCGTTGACTCTCTTGAAGTGGTCAATATCAAACATGAAGATACTCAGGGGTTTTTTGTGGCGGGTTGCATCACTGACGCTTCGCTGGATCTGGTTTTGAAATTCGCGTCTATTGTAACATCCTGTAAGAGGATCAAGGCTTGCGGCATCGGTGAGCCTTGCAATGTTCATCTGGCGTGAGATGGCAATGCCTGTACTTTTGAGGATGATATTGACGATCTCGTCGTGGTAGTTGAGCAGGGTTTGATTGGGAAGCATGTAGATCTTCGCCCGGCAGTTCTCCTCGATCAAATCATAGGAGGTAAGATTTTTGAGGCTGCATTCTGACTCCTTATCGTCCGGGTGAAACGTATGGTTCAGGTAATTGATGTTTGAGTTGTCAGTGATGTCAAAATCGTTGATGATCACTGATTCAAGGGACTTCTTGTACATTCTGGGGTCGAGCCATACGTCAATTCCCCTGTCTGTTCTAATAACAAAGGCAAACAGCCTGTAGTTCAAGATGTCTTTGAAGCACAGGGATACTTCAGATATGATTTCTCTGGGATTTTGTTTTTGGTTCAAGGTCACAATATACTGGGTTAAACGCCTGTGGTCGGATTGTCTGCCCGCTGCACTGAAAAGCGTTGAAAAAACCGCTGAAACCTTGTTGGAAAGCCTGTTTAGAGAACCTTTCATCTTAAATCCTTTCAAAGAGAGTGAACATTGAAAGGATAAGAAGGCAATAACAATGCCAAAGGGGTTTTAATTTTGTTTATATCAATTAAATCAGTTTGTTATCGTTTGTCGGGTGTGTCTATGGGCCGGGTAGACTGGGTAAAAGTTGCCGGACCCGTGACAGGTTTATGACGCTGCTATAAATTGCCCTTAAGTCCAATGGCCTCGGCAACCGCCTGCATGCCAAGGATGGTCTCTGAGATCAGTTCGCCCCTGTCCATCTGGAGCATTTCAGCACCCTTTTGGATTACTGACCTGTCAACGCCTGCGGCAAAGCTTTTGTCCTTCCATTTTTTAGTGACTGATTTGGCCTTGAGGTCAAGAACGCTTCTTGACGGTCTCACAAGGCAGGTGCTTGTAATAAGCCCCGTCAATTCATCAACGGCATAGAGGGTCTTTTCAAGTAGGGATTCAGGTTTTACATCCGAGCACAACCCCCAGCCATGGCTCTCAATCGCCCTGATATATGCTTCCGGCCAGTTGCGGGCCATGAGAATCTCCCTTGTTTTTTTGCAGTGCTGGTCCGGGTAGCGTTCGTAATCAAGATCGTGAACCAAGCCAATGATCTGCCATTTTTCCCTGTCTTTGCCGAATTTGTCTGCAAAATGGCCCATGACGCCTTCCACGGCAAGTCCATGGCGAATGAGGCTGTCGGATGTGTTGAATTCCTTTAAAAGATCAAAGGCCTCTTTCCTTGTCGGCAGTGCTGTTTCCATTGAAACTCCTTGAGTTTTTAACTGGTTTGTGCAATTAGAATTCCATATCGATAATTGGCACCTGTGTCAAATTTATTTGTATAAAAATCTACAATGATGTGTATAGAACGACGGAACGGGGTTGGAAGAGATCCTGGCGAATCGTTGATATGGGACAAGCAATAAAGGACGAGCAGAACAATGGATATAATAAAGACAACAGGGCAGATGCAGCAGTGGTCTGAACGGGTTCGTAAGCAGGGCAAAACCATCTGTCTGGTTCCCACCATGGGATATTTTCACGATGGACATTTAAGTCTGATGGATGCGGGTAGAACCCAGGCGGACCACCTTGTGGTCAGCCTTTTTGTCAACCCGATTCAGTTTGGTGCCAACGAGGATCTTGATGCCTATCCAACGGATCATGACAGGGATTTTAAACTGGCCGAGTTAAAGGGGGCTGCCGTTGTCTTTGCCCCTGGACCTGAAGAACTTTATCCCCCGGGCTTTCAGACCGCTGTGACCCTCAGCCAACTTCCCCTGCACCTTTGCGGCCTCAGTCGGCCGGTTCATTTCCAGGGGGTTGCAACCGTCGTTACCAAACTCTTTAACATCGTTGGACCGGATGTTGCCGTTTTTGGGTCCAAGGATTTTCAGCAACTCCAGGTGATTCGTCGGCTGGTCAAGGATCTTAACTTTAATATCAGGATCATGGGGTGTCCCATTGTAAGGGAGGCTGACGGCCTTGCCATGAGTTCAAGAAATCTTTATCTTTCCGCGGATGAACGAAATTCTGCCCTGAGTCTTTCTTGTTCCCTTGCCCTTGCAGCGGAGATGGTACAGGCTGGTGAAACCCGATGTCGACCCATAATTGCAGCGGTTGAAAAATTTATACTGGGCCATCAGGGGACCCAGGTTGATTATGTCTGCCTGTGTGATCCTTTGACCCTTGAGGCGGTAGATACCATTACATCGCCTGTACTTCTGGCTCTGGCCGTTCAGGTTGGCACCACACGGCTGATTGACAATCAGGTTATTGATCCAGAACAATAACCACCTGGCACTTGCGCATGAAAAGATGCCGCTCGGCTGTTCGTTCAATGGTGACGGCATCTGATCTGGATATGACGATGGTGTGGTTCGTTTCGCCCCCTTTTCTCAGGCCGCGAATGACAAGGGGGTTGGAACCCGTTCGTCGGCTGTTCATTACAGGGTCAAGAGTGCAGGAAAACCGGCACACACCTGCCTGAACCGCATATTCCCTGCTGATGAACCTGGCACTGTAAATTTCCTCTCCCTGTTCACTGACAACGGAAGGGGTGATTGTCGGTTTGAAATCTATTCCCCTGGCATCCAGGATCAGGCCCGTGTAGGGTTCGTGCCTGACCCTGGCCCCACGATGATACTTATCCTTCTGGGGGATGATTTTCAGGCCAATGATCTCCTGAATGTCTTCGGGCAGTACGAGCTGGAGAAATCCGCCAAAAATCGTGGTTTCAATGGTCACGGCCATGGCCCGGTCCGAGGTGTAGTGCTGGTGAGTCAATGTGGCATCCATGGCCTGCTTTTCAATGCCTGCAATGATTGGATCACCGGGCAAGAAATTGTCCCTGTCTGACGTATCAAAGGCGATTTCCATGAGTATATGAATCAGGTTCTGCCGGGCATCAAGGGTTGCCTGTATGAGGATGGCGTCCGGAGAATCGTTCAAGGGATTTTCAGAGGGAGCAGCCTTGCCCGTTGCTTGAACTGTGCCCGTGGTCCAGTTGATACTGCCGTTTTTATGGACCGTTATGCAGTCGTTTTCCTCAATTGCCCAGACCGCTGCCGAGAGAGTAAAAATAAAGAGCATGAGAAAAAACGATGTTCTAGCATAGTGTGTATGTGTCATGGGTATGGGTGTCCATGTGGTTAAAAACGTGGTCAAGGGCCGTTGAAAGATCCGGACATTGGGGCATGGTTGAGGCTATTTTTTCGATATAATGCCTGTCTTTTACCCTATCAATAGTTGGTGTAAAATTGAGGTCAAAGACCCAGGAGATCTGCATCAACTTGAAATCGTTGAGCTGCTTAACTGCCGCGCTTCTTACAAAGCGTCTCTGGAACAGGGCCTGGAACGCCTCAGGTGAGTATCCGCCCCTGTCTTCAAGTCCGAGTTCGATGAATTTATCGGTCTTTTTTCCATGGTTCAGGTAGTGGTCTATGACTACCTGCCAGATGTCGAGCTTGTCCGCATCCCTTATTAACCCCATGAAAAAAAGAGTCCTTTTATCCCTGTCCCCGGGAAGGTCGGCTGCATTGTGGAACCTTACGGCATCAATGATGAGTTCCCTTTCTTCAGGCGTGAGGGGATCAAGGAGTCTCAGGGCTTCAATAACCTCAACACCCAGGGCCGCATGGTTTGCTGATACAGCGTCAAGAAAGGTGTTGTAGCGTTTGAACTGCTCGAATCGCCCAATGTCGTGGAGCAGGGCAATGGCCTGGGCAAGGATAAGATCGGGTCCGGACAGTCCGAGTGCCTCGCCAATGTCGACGATCTCCCTGCATACCCTCAGGGTGTGGTTTCGTTTGAGAACATGGGGGCCATCATCCACACCCGGATCGATAAAGGTGGCTGCATAGTCGGAAAATTGCTGTTTAAGGGTGTCAAGGGCTTGGGTTTTCATCTGTCACCTAATGCTGGGGTTGATCGTGGATAAAGGTGGTTTCAATAAAAAGGGCAACGGCTTCGGCATCGTTGATGTCAAAGGTCGGCACAGGGGGCCTGAGGCTTGCGTCGGTGATAAAGGCCACAAGGTTGGGATCTTCTATGAAAAGAGGGTTCTCATGGCCGCCAGCCGTTCTGAAGATCTCTATTTTCGGGATTCGTTCGTGTTTGAACCCCTCCACAATGATAAGATCCATGTCTGAAAGATAGTGAACGACATCCTTGAGGGAGGGGGCTTCTATGTCCTTGACAAGGGCAATGGCCTTGTCGGACACCACCAGGGTGGAAGCGGCCCCGGCCTTTTTATGGCGCCAGGAGTCCTTGCCTGTTTTGTCCATGTCAAACCCCCTGTGGGCATGTTTGACAACGCCTATTTTGTGGCCTCGGCTTTTGAGTATGGGGATTATTTTTTCAAGCAGGGTGGTCTTGCCTGATCTTGATTTTCCTACGATTGCAATTGTTAGGGGTCTCATTCTGGGTTCCTGTTTATATTTAATCTTTACTAATAGTTTTCATGGGCGATAAAGTCAAGACACAACACCATGGCATGGTGATTTACGTTCAAGTATGATATGCAGGCTAAACAACAATAGGATTTTTATAAATGGATATGAAGAGAAAAACAAACATTGTTCTTATCGGCATGCCAGCCGCGGGTAAAAGCACCATTGGGGTCCTTCTGGCAAAAAAGTTGGGGCTTTCATTCATGGACACCGACCTTGTGATCCAGGCTCGGGAGAAAAAACTTTTGCCTGAAATTATTGCACAGAGGGGCATTGACCGCTTTCTGGAGCTGGAAGAGCGCTGCCTTTGCTCGCTTGGGGTGACTGACTCAGTCATTGCAACGGGGGGCAGTGCAGTCTATTCGGGCCAGGCCATGGCGGCCCTTGGAGGAACCGGTGTCCTTGTTTACCTTGAAACTGGGCTTGATGCATTGGAAACACGCCTTTCCTCCCTGGATTCAAGGGGTGTGGTTCGATCCAGGGGTCAGAGCGTTGCCGATCTCTACCGTGAAAGAATACCGCTTTATCAAAAATATGCCGACGTCACTGTCCCCTGCGGTTCCATGACGCCGGATCAGGTGCTGTCTACCCTGATGAACATCAAACAAATTGTCAAAGGTTAAGGAGGAGGAGAATGGGTGATCTGCTTTCAACAAAAGAGGTGGCAAAATTTCTCAATGTCAACGAGAAAATGGTGTACACCCTGATATCGGACAAGGGGCTTCCTGCCACCAAGGTGACGGGCAAGTGGCTGTTCCCCCTGGATCTTGTGAAGCAGTGGATCGAAGCCGGCACGGTGAATTATCCTGAACCCGCTACAAAGCTTCCTCCCTATCATGGTCTGGTGCTGATTGCCGGCAGCAATGATTTGCTCCTTGACAGGACTATCTCAACCTTTAACACCCGGTTTCCCGATCACATGGCCATGTTCGGATTTACAGGCAGCATGGGTGGCCTTCGGGCCCTTCGCCAGAATCTTTGCCACATTGCATCCAGCCATTTGATCTCAGGCGAAGGGGACGAGTATAACTTCCCCTACATCCTCAAGGAGATGGAGCGTATGCCTGCGGTGGTCAACTTCTGCATGCGCGAGCAGGGGATACTCGTGGGCAAGAACAACCCCCTTGACATCAAATCGGTTGAAGACCTGGCAAACAGTAAGGTTACCGTGGTGAACCGCATCCTTGGTACAGGCACCCGAACGCTTTTTGACCGGGAGTTGAAAAAGGCCGGGATCAAGCCCGAGGCAATCAAAGGGTATGACAATGTCCTTGCCAAGCATATGGATATCGGCCTTGCCATCCTTGAGGGAATCGCAGATGCCGGGCCGGGGATCCGGCCCGTGGCCAACCGGCTCGGTCTTGGGTTTATCCCCATCTGCTGGGAGCGGTTTGATCTTTTGATTACCAAGGAGCGGTTTTTTGACCAGGGGGTTCAGCTTTTTCTAGGTACTCTGAAAGAGCCGTTTTTCAAGGATTCCGCAGCAAACCTCGGGGGCTATGACCTTTCCATGTCCGGCCGTATGGTTTATTCTGAATAAATCTTTGGCACCCTTGCCGTGAGGGATGAAATCACCTCATAGTTGATGGTGCCGATGGTCTCAGCCATTTCATCGGCCGTGATACGTTGATTCGCCTGGGTGCCGAGGATAACCACCTCGTCCCCGGGCTTGACTCCGGGAATCTCTCCCACGTCAATGAGGGTTTGATCCATACAGACCCTTCCGGCGATGGGGGCTTTTCTACCCCGAACAATCATCTCTCCCCTGGACGAGAAAAGCCTGGAAAACCCGTCAGCATAACCGATGGGAACGGCTGCGATGACGGTCTCTTTTTCGGTTTCATAGGTCATGCCGTAGCTCACCTTGAACGATTTGGGAACTTTTTTAACCGAGGTGATAATGCTGTGGATCTCCATGGCAGGCCTGAGGTCCAGGGATCGGATGTCGACCTCTCCAGACGGGGCAAGCCCGTACATGGCGATTCCGGCCCTGACCATGTTGAAGTGGGCCTCTGGAAGATCGATGAGGGCGGCGCTGTTTGCAGAGTGTACCAGCGGGATTTCGATGCCCAGGTGTTTCAACCCTTCAATGAAGGCCATGAAGGTCTGGTGCTGGTACTCTGCATAGCCCTTGTCCAGGGTGTCTGCCGCAGCAAAGTGAGTGTAAATGCCCTCTATTTTAAGGCCGGGAAGGGCTGAGATGGTTAAAACTTCAGCAAGGGCACCTTTTTTTTCTGAAGATGGTCTTCTTGAATCGGGTAAAATTCCGAGTCTGCCCATGCCCGTGTCCACCTTGAGGTGAATTTTGATGTGGGTCCCTTTGGCCACTGCTCGTTCAGAGAGCATACAGGCTGTTTCAAGGTCAAACACCGTGGGGCTGACTTCAAGGGCAATGAGTGTGTCCACATCGCTTTCCGGGATATACCCAAATACAAGGATGGGGGCGTTGATGCCAGCGTTCCTGAGTTCAAGGGCCTCATGGAGCCTGGCAACACCCAGGTGGGTGACTCCGCTTTCAAGGGCTTTTTTCGCCACCCTTACAGCGCCGTGGCCATAGGCATCGGCCTTGACAACGGCCATAACGGCAGTGTGCGCCTTTGTCAGCGCCCTGAGGGTTTTTAGATTGTGGGCAATGGCATCAAGGTCAATCTGCCGCCATACCAGGCTGGCTGGGGGGTTTTCTGTCTTCATCTTTTTCTCTCAGTGTCGTATGGAACAATTGTTTACCCAGGGGGAGACCGTGGCTTTAAGGGCGAGCATTTCTTCGTTGGAGAAAAATCGGTCTTCCGGTTCAAAGAAAGAGGGGTTGAGCATGGCCACATTCCTTGAGCAGGGCTGGAGGAAATAGTGTTTGGCCCCCTTGATCATGGCGCCGATATCCTCCATTTTTTGCTGGTCTATCAGCGGTTTCACGCAGGTGGTCCTGAATTCATAGGCCGGGGCCTGGGCCATGATGATTTTGATGGCTGCTGAAACGGTTTTTACGTCAAACCGTCTGCCTGCGGCAAGGTAATACCCATCAAGGTTGCTCTTGATGTCCATGGCGATATAATCCACAAGCCCCTTTTCTAAAAGGCTTTTTATGATTTCAGGACGGCTGCCGTTGGTGTCAAGCTTTACACGGAAGCCAAGCGCCTTGATATCTCTGATAAATTGTGCAAGATCAGGCTGGAGGGTTGGTTCTCCGCCGGTGATCACAACACCATCAATGAGCCCCTGGCGCTTGTTAAGAAAGGCAAAAATTTCCTCTTTGCCAATGGGTTTAATTTCCCTGGACTTTGCCTGGTCGACAAGGTCTGGGTTGTGGCAATAGGGGCAGACAAAGTTGCAGCCGGTCGTAAATACCACCGACGCAACAAGGCCTGGAAAGTCTATCATGGAATTTTTCTGGAAACCGCCGATTTTCATGGACTAGGCTACCTTAAAGTTTTTGCGCATGCAAAATTCGGTCTGCTTACCGTTGTTCCACTGCTTGACGGGTCTGAGATAGCCGACAACCCGTGAGTATACTTCGGTTTCATCCCCGCATTGTTCACAGGTTGGATGTTCGCCTGAAATATAGCCATGGGAGGGGCAGACGCTGAAGGTAGGGGTGAGGGTGAAGTAGGGCAGGCGGTAGTTGCCCGAGACTTTTTTGACCATGGCTTTGACCACTTCGATGTCAGTCACCTCTTCACCCAGAAAAAGGTGGAGAACAGTTCCGCCGGTGTAGCGGGTCTGGAGTTCATCCTGAAGGTCCAAGGCTTCAAAAAGGTCGTCGGTGAAATTCACGGGCAGCTGGGTTGAGTTAGTGTAAAAGGGGTCTTTGCCCTGGCTGAACTCGTCCTCATTGGCGCAGATGATGTCCGGAAACATCTGTTTGTCCTTCATGGCAAACCGGTAGGTGGTTCCCTCGGCAGGGGTAGCTTCAAGATTGAAGATCTCCCCTGTTTCTGCCTGGAGTTCTTCGATGCGTGTCCTGATATGGTCCATTACCCGGATGGAAAAGGCCTGACCCTGTTTTGTGGCGATTCCCTGGCCCAGGAAGTTGATGCACGCTTCGTTCATGCCAAGGATGCCGATGGTGGAGAAATGGTTCTGCCAGTAACAGCCCGCGTTCTCCTTGATTTTTCTAAGGTAGAACTTGGAGTAGGGGTAGAGGTTGCCCTCTGTGAACCGTTCGAGCACCTTGCGTTTGATGGTCAGGGACTGGCCTGCAATTGAGATCAGGCGATCAATTCGGGTGAAAAAGTCGGTTTCCGTTTCTGCAATAAACCCGATCCGGGGCAGGTTCAGGGTGACAACGCCGATGGAGCCGGTCAGGGGGTTTGCCCCGAATAGTCCGCCTCCCCGTTTTTTGAGCTCACGGTTGTCCAGCCTCAGGCGGCAGCACATGGAGCGGGCATCGTCTGGACTCATGTCTGAGTTGACAAAGTTTGAAAAGTAGGGAATGCCATATTTTCCGGTCATTTTCCAGACATTCTCAAGGTTGGGGTTGTTCCAGTTGAAATCTTCAGTGATGTTGTAGGTGGGAATGGGAAAGGTAAAGACCCTGCCCTTGGCATCCCCATCCATCATCACCTCGGCAAAGGCGTTGTTGATGGTGTCCATCTCATCCTGGTACTCGGCATAGGTGGTTTCCTGGTATTTACCGCCGATGATAACCGGTGAATCCTTGAGAATCCCCGGCACCACAAGATCCATGGTGATGTTCGTAAACGGGGTCTGAAAACCCACCCGGGTGGGAATGTTGATGTTGAATACAAACTCCTGGAGGGCCTGCCTTACTTCTTTATAGCCAAGTTTGTCTGCCCGTACAAAGGGGGCCAGCAGGGTGTCGAAGTTGCTCATGGCCTGGGCCCCTGCTGCCTCGCCCTGGAGGGTGTAGAAGAAATTGACCATCTGGCCCAGGGCTGTCCTGAAATGTTTGGGGGGTGAGCTTTCCACCTTGCCGGCAACGCCCTTGAAGCCTTCCATGAGCAGATCCTGGAGATCCCAGCCCACGCAGTAGACCGATAAAAGGCTCAGGTCATGGATGTGGAGGTCACCGTTGTTGTGGGAATCCCTCACCTCGGGCGGATAGATTCGGTTGAGCCAGTATTCGGAAGTGATGTCCGATGAGATAAAGTTGTTCAGGCCCTGGAGGGAGTAACTCATGTTTGAATTTTCTTTGACCTTCCAGTCCATCCGTTGGATGTAGGAATCCATCAGCCCCACATTTTCTTCGATGGTGATTCTCCGGATCTGGTTGCGCTGCTCCCGGTAGATGATGTAGGCCTTGGCCGTCTTATAAAAGGGAGAATCCAAGAGGATTCGTTCCACGATGTCCTGGATCTCTTCAACTTCGGGGCATTTTCCCAGACGGAGATTCCTTGCAAGGGTTATCACTTTGAGGGTGAGCTTTTTTGCCTCTCTTTCATCAAATTCACCAGTTGCCTTTCCTGCCTTTGCAATGGCGTCAACGATTTTTGATGAATCAAATTGCGCAACCCTTCCGTCCCGTTTATTTATTGTTTCAAACATGAATAGCCCCTTGAAATTGGTATGTTTTTGTACTATTAAATATCGTATATTTTATGGGAAATGAAAAATGTCGTCCCCTTTAGGATTCCGGGACTTTACCCAATATAGGGGAGTGTGTCAAGTGATTAGTTCAATATATTGTGTCCTGGGCTGGAAAGTACCGGCAGTTGGGGCGGAGAAAATAAAGAGGGGTTGCCTGTGAAGCTTGACCAGAATTCCGTCTACAGAAGCGTCATCACCCCCTGGTATGATTCCAACGCCGCCTGTCGTGGAATGCTCGTTTTCCTGGGACTGGTTATCCTCTTTGCCGGGGTCGGCATCTGGGTTGCGTTGACGAACAGCGACTATGAAGCCTATGTCTGGTTTCCCGTCACCCTTGCAAGCCTGGCAGCATTTGTTATGGTTAAGACAGGTTTCCGGCTTGTTCATCGAAATAGAGAGGATTCACCGTTTTTCTGACGATCTCTATGAAGTGGTGGATGATCTTTGCCGTCACCCCCCATATAACAACATCTTCAAACGGATAGGTCAGCTCTTCTATGCCGGGCAATCTTTTGCAGAACCCCTTTTCCATGTGCACGGAAAAAAGGTGGGCAAGGGGAATGTGAAACACCCGCTGGATCTCGGCACGATCAAACGAGATCTCCTGCTCCTGGTCCCATAGTCCCACAAACGCCTCAATGTCCCTGTTGTTGATGGTTTGGAAATGTCCCAGGGAGCCAATGGTTGACACATGGCCCCTTGAGATTCCCATCTCTTCTTTGAGTTCCCTGAGGGCCGTCTCTTTTCTGCTTGTATCTCCGGGGTCCCAGTGACCGCCTGGAAGGGCCATTTGATTGCGCCAGGGATACCCCTTGTTGTCGGCCTTCTGGATGAAAATAAGATTAGGGGCCGCTTCAAACGCCATCAGGGCCATGACGCTGGCGGGTTTGAAGCCCTCGTTCCTGGGACATGGGGGATGTTCAGATTCCATGACTGCCCTTGAAAGGGCTTCAATGCAGAGAGTCTGGTCAGAATATGTCAACATGTTTCCGCCTGTGTGCAATCCAGGATTGTTAAAAGAAGAACCTCTCTTTAATAACACATTTTTATCCAAGGGGTAAACTTGATTTGTATTTATCTCCTCCGTTCTAATCGTGGCTGCATCTCTAAGTGGCAGCCGGAAACGGGTGTTACCCTTCTCTCATTCTCGCAGCCCGTCCGTGGGCTGCTCCGAGGAAAATGGCAACTCCTTGGGCGTCCATGCCCACCGTTGCCATTTAACCCGTTCAGGGCAACACCCGTTCTCGCCTACCTACTGTTTTCGAGTTTCATGCTTCGTTGTGTCCGAGAGCCCATACCCCGCTCCGGCCATGCCGGTTATAAGAAACTCCTGTCGAAACATCATTGTGAAAATTTCGATTTTCGAGCCCCCTTTGGTTTCCCTGACCGGAACATTGTAAACCAAAGGGGGTAGGATTTTTGCCCTTCCAGGCGTTAAGAAGCGCAGGCTGTTTGAGGACTTTAGCCCGCAGTTCCTGCGCTTTAGTCTGGAAGGGCAAAAATCCCCCCGACGTTTACCGTTCCGGTCAGGGTAACCCGAGGGGGCGGCATGGTACTATTTTTGTTGTTCGTTGGCCGTTATGAAATAAGTGGTTGCTGCCTGGGATGTGGCCATAATTATTGGCTGACCGAAAAACCGTGTCTGGGTGAAAGGTTGTTCATGTGCAAGGGGCAAAAGCCGATTCAGCCGCCGGCAATCAGCGGCAGCGTCTGGATGATCGAGTGGTCCGGTATCCGGGTGGCTGAAAAGTTGGGGCTTGAAACAATGCGGCTGTTGAGTCTGACCGCTGCACAAAATTCGGTGTGTTCCATGTCCTCAAGCATATCGGCAACGCTCATCCCGTCGAACCACTCGATCTTTTTGTCATCCACTGTGATCAACTGTTGATTCCGTTGGTGGCAAGCAGGGCAACCACTTCAGGGAAGTCGATTCCCAGCCGCTTCACCGTGGCAAGGGTCGGAATGCCATTTTGGGTCCAGCCCCGGCGCTCATACACGGCGTCGATGAGTTTTTCGTAGTTCGCCTCCCGTTTCTGCCTCAGGACGGCCATCTTTTCTTCCACGGTCATGGCAGATATGTCAATGTTGTGGTTTTCCACAAGATCCTTATCATACCGTTCGCTCCTGGATTCATACTCGTCCCGGGTGACCGGTCCCATGGATCGGTAGGGCAGGCTGTCGTGTTCCCTGGTGCCGTAACCCATCTTAAGGTTGAAAATTCGCTGGAAGTTGTATACGCCTTCACTCATGGAAATGAGGTCCTCGGGGGTTGAGTGTCTGCCCGTGACGGCCGTGAAGAAATCGGCGTACCACCCCACATGCTTGACTACTTTGGCCGGTTCCTTTGTGCTCTTGTTGTCCTCTGGTACAATGTCGTTCCAGGGCAGTTTGCACAGTCCGCAAAGACCAAACCAGGTGCGGAACATGGGAAACCAGTGCAGGGCCTCGGCCTTGTTCTCAAAGGTGGGCATGAAGTTGTGCACCATGTCAAGGAAGATGAGCCAGGCCTCGTCGTGCTGGGGGCCCTTTAAGGCAAGGCCGTACCCGCCCTGCTGGGCCAGGGATTCTTTGGTCATGTATTCGGAAAACTCGAGTCCCTTGGATTCCATGCCGATGTCCTGCATGATGGCCATGTCAGCGCCAAAGTCCCGTGCAAAGATCGTCTTCATCCGGCGGATGCCCTGGCCCAGAATCATGCCGAACCCTTCTCCCCTGGCCATCTGGTGGATCAGTTCAAGGGCATTGACCCGGTTGCCAAAACTTAAATCCATGCCCCCGGTGTGGGTTTCATTGATCAGCCCCATTTCAAAGCACTCCATGACAAAGGCAATGCCTGTTCCGATGGAGATGGTGTCAAGGCCGTAGGTGTCACAGTAAAAGTTCACCTCCAGGATGAAAAAAGGATCAAAAATACCAAGGTTTGATCCACACCCTGCAATGGTTTCATACTCAGGGCCGTCCACAAAGACCTTTTTCCCTCTGTAGGGTCCGGTAAAGGGGGTGAAATCCTTGACCCCGTGGGCACAAGCCACGGTACAGCCCCGCCAGCAGCCGTCAAACCCCTTGTCAAAGATGTGTTCGTACACCTCTTCACCTATGTTTTTTCCCTCTGGATGGAATCCGTACCTGAAGTTTCTTACGGGCAGGCAATCGTGGTCGTTCATGATGGGTACAAGGTGGGTGGTACCCACCAGGGCCATGCGGTTTTGCTTGGGATCAAGGGTGGCAATCTCCCGGGCGTGGAGTTTGGTCACCTTTTTCAAGGCCTCCTTGTCTGCGGGGCGGTTGCTGGACAGCGAAATGGTGCCCCACCGGGCCACCACGGCCTTGACTTTTTTGTCGGCAAGTACCGTTCCAATGCCACCCCTGCCGGCCTGTTTGTATCTCACCCGTTTCCGTTTGGCGTCAAACCAGGTGAAGTTAAGGCAGCCCAGCAGGCTGTGCTTTGCCGCCGTTCCAGTGGATACGACGGAGATGTTAACCGGTTTATCCGGATCAAAGTAGTTGGTCAGGGCCTCGGACAGTGCATAGGAGTCGTCGGTGAGTCCCTGGACTTCAAAGATCTTAATTTTTTCTTCAATGCCGTCAATCAGGATAATGGTTTCACAATCGGCCTTGCCCGTGATTTCAATGACATCAAAGCCTGAAAACTTCTTGTAGGGTCCAAAGTAGCCGCCCACGTTGGAATCCATGGGGGCACCGGTCGTCGGTGAGATGGTGGTGACAATACTTTTTCCCCCGCCCGGGTATCCGGGGGTGCCTCCAAGGGGGCCTGAGGCGATGCAGATGGCATTTTCCGGGTCGTTCCATTTGGTAGTGCCTGTTACGGCATTCCACATGAGCCACAGGTCGTAGCCCTTGCCGCCGATGAAGGTCTGTTTTGTCTTTGCGTCAATGTCGTTGATGGCAATGGTGCTGTCCGACATATTGATATGAAGGGATTTGTCCGTATAGCCACAGACAACGTCGGCTCTTTTATAGGAAATCGCTGCGATCTCTTTCAGGGTAAAGGGGTTCATATTTTCTCCTTAAATGTCATTGCAGTCCTTCTGTACCGCCAAATTCACGATACAGGGAAAATTCATCCAGTACAAGGGCGTCATTGTCCGTTAATTCGTCCGTGATAAGCCTTGCCATGATTTCACCCATGCCCGGACCGAGCATGAATCCCTGTCCGCACATGCCTGTGACATGGGCAAGGCCTTCGATTTCCTGGTTCCACCCGGCAAGGGGGGATCCGTCCGGGGTCATGGGATACAGCCCCCGCCAAACCCGTCGCACCCGGATGTTTTTGAGCCTTGGCATGAGTTCCACCATTCGCTTTGCCACCTGGGGAAGGAACACGGATGTCTCCCTTGTGTCCGTGCCCAGGATGGACGGGTCCGGGGTGATGCAGAAAACGATCTGGCCGTGACGGCTCTGGTAAAAATAGTAGTTTTTAGAGCCGGGTGCGGGTCGCAAATCTACAACCATGGCCTCGAAAAATGAAGCCACAGGTTCGGTGATGGCCCCTTCGTGGCAGTCGGGGAATACGGGGATGTCAACCCCGGCAAATTTGCCAAGATCCCTTGAAAAAGGGCCTGCTGCATCGATCACCACCGGAGCCGAATAGGTTGCACTGTCCGTTGTGACACCTGTGACCTTTGCGTTGTCCGTTGTAATGCCGGTTACCTGTTCCTTGAAGTGAAAATCCACCTTCTTTGTTCCAAGGGCATGGCGGTAAAAGGCGTTGTTGGCAAGCAGGGGTGAGGCAGAACCGTCGTCTGGGGAAAAGGTGCCACCCATGAGGCCCTGCCTTGTGATCCCTGGAACGATCTCCACGATTTTGTCAGCATCCACATAGTCAATTTTGAGGCCGTACTGCTTCTGGACGGGCAGAAATCCCTTGAGGATCGCCTCTTCTTTGTCTCTGTAGACCGGGAAAAGATAACCGCCCCGGAGCCATTCAATGTCATCTCCATGGGTTTCCTGCCAGGTGGAAAGAATTTTTAATGATCGCATACCGACGATGATTTTTCCCGGATCTGAGTGGGTTGCACGGATGCCGCCGATGGCGTGCTTGTTCTGTCCCTGACCTGGGGAAGGATGACTGTCGATCACAAGGGTTTTTACCCCTTTTTGCCCAAGGGCAAGGGCCGTGGGAACTCCTGCTGAGCCTGCACCCACCACAATTGCATCATAGGCCTTAGTCATCATTACCTCCTTTTACCCCGGCAAAGGTGCCCAGGGGAACCTCCACAAAAAGGGGCCGGTCAATTCTGTCCGTGGTCTGTTTGAGATCCACACCCTCGTCCCTGAAAATCCCCCACACCATGGGCCTGCAGGTTTTTGAACCGCAGGCCCCCATGCCGGTCCGGTTGATTGCCTTGAGTTCATTCATGTCCCTTACTCCGTTTCGGATGGCCGATCGGATCTCACCCGCCGTTACCCGCTCGCACCGGCATATGACGGCATCGTCCGGAATGCCGGTGGTATCCGGCACCTCTTCGGGCAGAATCACCTTTTCCTGAACAACAATTCCCACGGCTCGTTTGGCTGTTTCTTTGTCGAGTTTCACCTGGACCAGCAGGGTGCCGGGAAACTCTTTTTTGCTCAGCACCCGTTGCACATCCACCCGGGCCAGGGGGGCTCCATTAACATCTGTGACGGTGACGGTATTTCCCTTTTTGACAAGGTCCCTTGATATCTCATAGGGCAGGGTGACCAGGGGTTGTTCCGGGTCTTTTCGATAGTCCACCAGGGTTGCGGCAAGTCCAGGGCAGACGGCAACACAGTTCATGCACCCCTTGCAGAGGGAGGGGTCCGTAAGGGTTGGAAGGCCCGTGATGAGATTATTTTCCGTTTGAATGATGTTCTCGCTGCACACCGAGGTGCAGGGATTGCAGGGAATTTCCTGGGTGCAGTGAAAAATGGGCAGCACCCCAGTTTCAATGGTCGGAACAGGCCGTTCAATGGCTTTTCCAGGCCTTGATTTTAGAATCTGAGCCTTTTTGATCCACTCGTCTGGAATCTCCTGGTCAAATTTTCCAAGGGATTGTGCGATTTTTACCCCCTGGATTTTTCCGGTGAACATGGCAGCAGATGCCTCTGCAATCTCTTCAGCGTCTCCTGCGGCAAACACGTCCATGCCCCAGGCTTTGGCCTTTAAAAAGAACTCGTCGACCTTGGCAAGTCCTACGGCAACCAGCACCGTGTCAACCTTAAAGGTCTTTTCCGTTCCCGGAACCGGTTTCCATCGTTCGTCGCGTTCGGCAATGGTGACGGTTTCCACCCGGTCCCTTCCATTGGCTGATACCACCGTGTGGGTGGTGTAGATGGGAACCCCCAGGCGAATGAGCTTGTCTGCATGGACCTTGTATCCGCCCACCTGGTCAAGTCCTTCAATCACGGCAACCACCTCAATGCCTGCCTGGATGGCGTGGTAGCCTGCAATGATGCCCACATTGCCACCGCCGATGATGAGAACCCGGTCTGCTGCCTTGATAAGGTCCCGGTTTACAAGGGTCTGGAAAGCGCCTGCACCATAAACACCGGGCAGAGTGTTACCGGGAAACGCCAGCATTCTTTCCCTTGCGCCGGTGGCCACCAGCATTTTTTGGGGCTTGATTTTGATATAATGATTTTTCTGGACAGCCCCCACAATGCCGTCGGAAAAAACCCCCACCGCTGTCGTTTCAAGCCTCGTTTCAACCGTGGGGAACTCCTTGAGTTTTTGTTCAAGGATATGGCCGATTTCAAATCCCCGGGTGCCGGCCCACGAGTCTTCGACGGATCCAAAGAATTTGTGGGTCTGGAGAACCAGCTTTCCCCCAAGCCTATCCTTGTCGTCAATGATCAGGGTTTCGATCCCAAGTCGGCCAAGTTCGATGGCGGCAGAGAGCCCTGCAGGACCGCCGCCGATGATCAGCACCTCAACGGTCAGGTCCTCGATATCTTCAAAGTCCTGGGGGCTGTCATCCCCGGGAAGTTCGGGAAGCCCTTCCACGCTTTTGACGTCCATGCCCTGTTCAAGGGGGGTCATGCACGATTTTACCGGGAATCCGTCGACAATGACAAGGCACTGGGAGCACTGTCCGTTGGCGCAGTACATGCCCTGGGGGCTCTTGTCCTTGTGATGATGACCAAAAGTATTGATATCATTGGCAAACAGGGCTGACGAAATCATCTCTCCCTGTTTGCCTGTGAGTGGTCTGCCGTTCCACTGGAACGACACCTCCTGTGCCTGGGGAATATCCAGAACAGGATGGCTGGTGATTCTTCGTTGTGTCATTGTTCTACCTGCCGGTTGTTGTTAGATGAAAGTCAATGGTTCGACCTTTTATAAAATACGCCTTTATAAAGGGGAGTTGCCTCCCCGGTTGTTCGTCAATCATCTGTTATGACTTATCTTTTTTTGCCCAGGTAAGCTTCCTGGATCTTTTCAGAAGCCAGAAGTTCTTCGGATGTGCCGCTCAGAACCAGGTTGCCCACCTCAAGCACATAGGCCCGGTTGGCAAGTTTGAGGGCTGCCTTGGCGTTCTGTTCCACCAGGAGCACGGTCACACCGGTCTGGCTGATTTCCCTGATGGTTTTGAAAATTGCCTTGACCAGAATGGGTGCAAGTCCCAGGCTTGGTTCATCCAGGAGCAGCATTTCAGGTTTTGACATCAAGGCCCTGGCAATGGCCAGCATCTGCTGCTCTCCCCCGGACAGCGTGCCGGCAAGCTGCCGTTTTCTTTCGGCAAGTCTGGGAAAAAGGTCATAGACCCAGGCAAGGATCTTTTTATCTGTTTTTTTCTGGGTGTAACTGCCCAGGATGAGGTTCTCTTCCACGGTGAGGATACCGAATATCCTCCGGCCTTCGGGGGAATGGCTGATGCCCATGGAGACAATGTCATGGGCCGGGGTTCGGGTGATGTCACCCCCCTTAAACAGGATTGATCCGGATGTGGGGTCATGGAGGCGGCTGATGGTTCTGAGGGTGGTGGTTTTTCCCGCACCATTGGCACCCAGGATGGTTACGATTTCCCCTTTTCTAACCTTCAGGGAGATTCCTTTGATGGCGGCAATGCTGCCGTAGGAGACCCTGAGGTCTTTTACTTCAAACATGATATCATTCATCGTCGTCATCCTCGCTGCCAAGGTAGGCTTCAATTACCAGGGGATTGGACTGTATCTCATCGGGAATGCCTTCGGCAATGGGGCTACCAAAGTTTATTACGGTAATATAGTCGGTCAGTGTCATGACAAGGTCCATGTTGTGCTCGATCAAAAGGATGGTGACTCCCTGGTCTCTGATTGTATAAATGGTGTCCACAAGTTCCATGGTTTCGCTGTCGTTGAGCCCGGCTGCGGGTTCGTCAAGGATGAGAAGTTCGGGTTCGCTTGCAAGGGCCCTTGCCATCTCAACCTTTCTCTGGATGCCGTAGGCAAGGTTTCCCACGGATTCTGCGGCAAGGTTGTCGATTTTGAAAAATTCGAGAACCTCTTTGACCTTGAGCCAGTTGGTCCGCTCGTCCTTTAGTGAACCTGGGGTGTGGCAGATGCCGTGCCAGAAACGCTGGGTGCTCCTGAAGTGGCGTCCTGACATGACATTTTCAGCCACGCTCATTTCGGAAAAGAGCCGAATGGTCTGGAAAGTTCTTACAATTCCCATGGCTGCAACCCTGTGGGGTGGCGCACCGGTGATCTTTTTTCCCTGCCAGAAGACATCTCCTTCTTCAGGGGGATGGATGCCGGTGATGCAGTTGAATGCCGTTGTTTTGCCCGCCCCGTTGGGCCCGATGATGCCGTAGATCTGATTTCTTTGGACCGTAAGGTTGAGGTTGTCCACTGCAGTGAGGCCCCCGAACCGTTTGGTCATATTTTTTAATTCAAGAAGCGCCATTTCTCATCCTCGTTTGAAGTATTCAGGTATCTTGCCAAACCGGGCCGGAAATATTCCTTCGGGTCTCAGGATCATTGCAAATATCATGGCAAAGCCAAAGATAAAGTATCTCCAGGTGGCAAAATCCCGGAAAATCTCGGGAAGGACAAACATCACAAAGGTTCCCATGAGAATCCCTGGCAGCGAGGAGCCACCCACAAGGACGATGGAAAAAAAGAGAACCGACTGCATGAAGTTGAACGCCTCCGGGCTTACGGCCGAGTACTGGATGGCCAGGAGCACTCCCGCAAGGCCTGCAATGCCGGCGCCCAGTCCAAAGGCAAACAGTTTGTATCCCCTGGTGTTGATGCCGATGCTGTTGGCGGCAAGTTCGTCCAGCCGCAGGTAGTGCAGGGCCCGGCCAGCCTTGCTTCGGTCAAGGTTTGCCATGATGAAAAAGGTGAGGATCAGCACCCCCACTCCCAGGTAGTAGATGGCCGTGGGAGAAGCCAGGTCCATGCCGAGAAAAGAGGGGGTGTCCAGACCGAAGATGCCGTTGGGTCCACCGGTGATACCGAAGATGTTGTTTTCCACAAGCTGGAGAAAGACGATGTTGAATCCAATGGTGGCCACCAGCAGGTAGTCGCCCCTGAGGTGGATGATGGGTCCGGCAAGCACTATGCCGCATAGGGCAGGAATGATAATGGCAAGGGGAATCGAGTAGAGGATGGGGATGCCGAAACTTTTGTTTGCAATGGCCGCGGTGTAGGCCCCGATGCCGAAGAACAGGGCATGGCCCATGTTGAACATTCCTCCTTTGCCAAGGATGATGTCTTCACTCAAGCCCACCACTGAAAAGATCAGAAAGGTGGATCCGATTGCCAGCCACTTGGAGTCGGCAAGGGCGGGAAAGAGCAGCATGGCAATAATGAAAATCACGTATCCAATGGTTTTGCTGTTAAATTTCATCATACCTTCTCCGCTACGCGTTCACCCATGATACCCGTGGGTTTCACAACAAGGATGGCGATCAAAAGGGTAAAAGTAAAGGCATCTGCCCAGGTGCTTGACACGTAGCCTGCAATAAAGGCCTTGAAGATGCCGAGCAGCATGCCGCCGACCATGGCACCGGGGATGTTGCCGATGCCGCCGATAATGGCAGCAACAAAGGCGTAAAGTCCGTAGTTCCATCCCATGTTAAAGTTGATACCCCGGTAGTAGAGTCCGATGAACAGGCCGCCCACGGCTCCGAGGAAGGTGCCGATCACAAAGATGAGGGTGATGATGCCGTTGACATCTATTCCCATGAGCCTTGAGGCGTCATGGTCAATGGAGGTGGCTCGGATGGCCGCTCCTACCCTTGTCTTGTCGATGAAGAAAATGAGGCCGACCATGATCAGGAGAGAAATCACCAGAATTACCACCTGGATAAAGCTGATATAGACGCCGCCGATGTTCCAGGTGATTGCCGGCAGGATGTCTGCCGGAAAAAACCGCATTCTGGGCCCCCAGATGAGCATGATGCCGTTCTGGATTACCAGGCTGGCGCCCAGGGCAGATACAACCGCGGACAGGCGCGGTGCCTTTCTAAGGGGACGATAGGCCACCCGTTCAAGAACGATGCCCGCCATTGCGATGATGGTACCGGTTACGGCAAAGATGATGATGACGGCCAGGATGGAGTTTGTGGTTTTGCCAAGGAACTGGTCGTACACGGTCAGCCCCACAAAGGATGCCATGGCCACAAGATCGCCGTGGGCAAAGTTGATCAGTTTCATGATGCCGTACACCATGGTGTATCCCAGGGCCACCAGGGCAAAGATGGAGCCAATGGTTAGACCATTGACCAGCTGTTGAAAAAAAATGTCCATATTATTGACCCCTATGAATCGATCCGGATGATTGGCCAGGGTCGACCCGAACGATTTTCAGGCCGACCACTGTTGGATGATTAACGGTTATTTGACAATCGGGTAGATGACCTTTTTGGAACCGTCTGCCTGGTACTCATAGGTCTGATGGGCGCTTCCCACCCTGTTTCCGTCGGGTGCCCACTCAATGGGGCCGGTGATGCCGGGATAATCCTTGAGGGTGTGGAGGTATTCGGCAAGTTTTTTGGTGTCTGTGGTGCCGGTTTCTTCAATGGCGTGGAGGATGGCCCGCATGCCGTCAATGTTTAAAAGGGTCCAGATGCTTGGGGGGTCCATCTTGTACTTGGCCTTGTAATCCTTGAGGAAATTGATGGCAAGGTCATAGGGAAGAAGTTCGGGGGAGGGGACGTTGATCAGATACGACCCCTCGGCATATTTTCCTGCAAGCTTGATGTAGTCGGGGTTGTCACAGGCGTTGGAACCGTAGAAATCGGCCATGACCCCTAGCTGCATCTGCTGTGACCTGAGCAGTCCTGCCTCGTTGTAGTAACCGCTGAAGTAGATGACATCCGGATGGGTGGATTTGATGTTGGTGAGGACGGGTGTATAGTTCTGCTCACCGGCTTTGATCTTTCCCTGGTATACGATGTTGCCGCCAAGTTTCTTGATTTCACCAATTACGGAGTCGCCAAGGCCCGTTGAGTAAGAGGAGAAGTCAGATACAATGGCGATTTTTTTGTATTTCTTCACATTGATAAAGTAGTTGGCCGTATAGGTTGCCTCGGCAGAGTTGGGAAAGGAATTTCGGAAAAAGGTCCAGTAGCCGTGCTCGGTAAGGGCGTCACTCGTACCGTCGGTTGTCTGGAGAATCCCTTCCCGATAATAGGTAGCCTGGGCAGCTTCGGCACAGGTGGAGGTGTAGGACCCGATGACTGCGATGACGTCTTTGTTTACAAGATCCTTGGCGCAGATGGCAGCCTTCATTGCCGTACCTTCATCGTCGCAGGTGAAGATTTCAATCTGTCGTCCAAGGATACCCCCCTTGGCATTGACCTGCTCGGCAATGAGGCGTACGCCCTGATCAATCCCCTGGCCTTCATTTGCGTATTGACCAGTGGTGGGGGCCTGGACGCCGATCTTGATGGTCTCAGATGCATCGGCCTGGGTACCTGAAAGGGCTAAACAGAACAACAATGCAAAAAACAATCTGAAAACTTTGTTCATCTTCTTTCTCCTGTTAAAGTCAAGTTATGGTTTAGCGGTCGCCTTTGGCTGACGATTCGCAAGCAAAGCCTCTTTTTCCTTCATATGGACGATGAACTTGTGCACATGATTTTCCGCAACTCGTTCAGCCTCAAGGGGTTGATGGTTTTTTACAGCCAATACCATCTCCTCAAGGTCCTTTAAATTTTCCGCCATCCTGCCCTGGACATTTTCCAGGAATTTGTCGTAGTACTGACGGATATTGTCATGGACCATTTCACTCACAAGAATGTATAATGAATTTTTTGATATTTTTGCAAGTTCTTTGTGAATCTCCTGGTCGATGTCGAGGAACTCCTCCCACCCATCGCTGCCCCTGGCATTCAGCTGCTCCGCCTTTTTGAGCATGGTCTCAAGGATTTTGATCTCCCGGGCCGAGGCCCTTTGGGCTGCCAGGGCTGCTGTTTTTCCCTCCACCCCTGTTCGAAACTGGCCCACATCCATTACGGACAGGCTACCCGACCGGATGAGAAGGGTAAAGGTTTCTGTGAGCTGTTCCATACCTGCCTGGCGAACAATGGAACCACCTGTCGTACCCACCCGGATCTCAATAAGCCCTTTTTGTTCAAGGACCCGCAGCGCCTCCCTCAGGGTTCCCCTGCTGATATTAAAGCTCTCTCTGAGCTGTCGTTCCGGCGGTAGAATATCACCTGGGGCCAGCTTTCGGTCAATGATGGCCTCCTGGATTTGATTAACCACGTCCTGGAACACCCTGTTCTTTTTTGCCTTTTGAAAATAAGGCCCTTTTTTTGCTGACATTTTTTCCCAAGATTTGCTATTGTAATGGTTAAACCATTCCTAGATGATCAGTTTTGGTTTGTCAAGCTCTTTTCCGGGGTAAAAGCCCCTGTTTCCGGACAAAAAATCTTGACTTTTAGTCCGACAGGCCCCATATTTTTTTCGTATTGTTAATTTAAACCCTAGGTTTTTTTTGGAGATTGTTATATAAATGTTTATTATGGGAAATTTTTTTAGGGCAATAGCCGTGGTCCTCGACTGGGGACTGAGTCTTTTCATGTGGATCATCATTGCCAGGGCCGTGCTTTCCTGGGTCAATCCAGACCCCTACAACAACATCGTCAGATTCATCACCAATGTCACTGAACCCGTTCTTTACCAGATTCGACGAAGAGTACCCTTTGACCTCGGTGGCCTTGATATCTCACCGATCATTGCCATTCTGATCGTTATTTTTCTTCAGACCTTTGTTGTTGGAAGCCTTAACACACTGGCCCTCAACTTGTCTTAAAATTAAAAGAGGTGGTTGAATGGGGATAACGCCGGCCGTCATTAAACAAAAAGAGTTCAACACCCGGTTCAGGGGGTTTGATGTCCACGAGGTGGACGGTTTCCTTGAGGAGGTGGCCCATGAAGTTACCAGGCTAAATCGGGAAATTTCCACGATCAAAGAAGAAAGGCACAGGCTGGATCTTGAAAACCAGGGATACCAGAAGCGTGAAATGTCTCTGAAAAGGGTGATGATCCAGTCCCAGAAGGTGCTTGATCAGATGAAGCTCAACGCTAGAAAATCCGCAGAGCTTGTCATTGCCAATGCTGAGGTCGAGGCAGAAAAGATACTCAACCGTGCCCATCAGCGTCTGTCACAGCTCCACAGCGATATCACGGAGCTTAAACGCCAGCGCATGCAGATTGAGGTTCAGATTGGATCAGTGATAGAATCCCACGCCAAACTTCTGGAGATGAGTAAACAGGAGAGTAAAGAATCCGAAGCCACAGATGTGAATCTTAGATTTATCAAGCAGGCATGAAGTAGATTGCAACCTGGGATAGACTTAAAATAAGAGAGATATGATCCATGGCAAAAATCGATGCATTTTTCAAACTCATGCACGACCAGGGCGCTTCAGATTTGCACCTTGTGGCGGGTCAGCCGCCTGCGCTGAGGCTTCACGGTGATATTGAACGGATCAAGTACAACCTCTTGACCAACGATGAGTTAAGAGGCCTTCTTTACGAGATCACCCCCGAGGAAAAGATCAAGGTGTTTGAGGAGACTGGAGATGTTGACTTTGGTTATGAAATTCCAGGGCTTGCCCGTTACAGGGCCAACTATTTCATGCAGAAGTACGGCATCGGAGCCGTGTTCCGGGAAATTCCCTCTGAAATCCTCACATCAGAGCAGCTCGGGCTGCCTTCGGTCATTTCCAAGCTTGCCTCCCTTCCAAGGGGGCTTGTGCTGGTGACCGGCCCCACTGGCAGTGGAAAGTCAACCACCCTTGCCGCCATTATTGACCAGGCAAATCGGATCAGAAGGGATCACATCATCACCGTAGAAGATCCCATCGAGTTTGTCCATAAAAGTCAGGGATGCATCGTCAACCACAGGGAGGTGGGGCTTCATACCAAGACTTTTAGTTCGGCCTTACGAGGTGCCCTTCGTGAGGATCCCGACATTATCCTGGTTGGTGAGCTAAGGGATCTTGAAACCATTTCCCTTGCCATTGAAGCCGCCTCCACCGGCCATCTTGTTTTTGGGACCCTCCATACCTCCAGTGCGGCAAAGACCGTTGACAGGGTTATCGAGGTGTTTCCTGCAACCCAGCAGGCCCAGATTCGATCCACCCTTGCCGACGGCATCCGGGCCGTTGTTGCCCAGACCCTGTTCAAGCGGATTGACAAAAAGGGCCGTTGTGCCGCCATGGAGATTCTTGTGGCAACCCCTGCCGTTCGAAATCTCATCCGGGAGGCAAAGACCCACCAGATTCCTTCCATGATCCAGACGGGTAAGCAGTATGGTATGCAGCTCCTTGATGATGCCATCATGCAGCTCTACAAAAAAGGATGGATCAGCCCGGACGAGGCCTATGGAAAGGCCAACAACAAATCGCTGTTCAGGCCCTTCCTCAAGACAGCTCCCGCAGATTTTACCGAAGCCTGATTAATGGGACCATGTTAAGGAGGGTGATATGTACAAACAAGAGATCGATCATATCCTTGAACGGATGCTGGAAAGCAATAAAAATGTGTCAGACCTGAACCTGACCCCTGGGAAACCCTTTCAGGTGGAAACCGCTGGAGAGCTTGTCCCGGTGGAAATAGAACCTGGTTTTAAGGTCCTCACACCGTTTCAGACCGAAGTTTTTGCCCTGCACCTCATCAATCAGGACCGCAGGCTCACCGAGATTCTTTTAAAAGAGGGATCGTGTGATCTCTCCTATGCCCTTGGGGATCGGGCAAGGTTTCGGGTCAACATCTTTTCCCGGTCTGGCAATTACGCCATTGTTTTAAGAAAACTGGATACCACCATTCCCACCATCAATGAACTGGATCTGCCCCGCTCCTTTCATAAGATGTCCCTTGAAAAAAACGGAATTATTTTTGTCACGGGCGCCACAGGCAGTGGAAAGTCCACCTCCCTTGCAGCTCTTCTGGATGAAATCAATGAGACCAAATCCGTCCATGTGATCACCCTGGAAGATCCCATTGAGTACCAGCACAGCCAGAAGCAGGCGACCTTTAACCAGCGTGAACTCGGGTCTGACTTTGATTCCTTTGCTTCGGGCCTCAGGGCAGCCCTTCGCCAGGCACCCAAGGTGATTCTGGTGGGAGAGATGCGGGATCGGGAAACAGTGGAGATTGGCCTTTCCGCTGCAGAAACAGGCCATCTGGTCCTTTCCACGCTCCACACGGTGGATGCCGGGCAGACCATCAACCGCATCATCGGCATGTTTTCGACGGAGGAGGAACGGCAGATCCGCATCCGCCTTGCCGACACCATCCGCTGGGTGGTGTCCCAGCGGCTGTTACCCCGGACAGGGGGCGGTCGTGTGGCGGCCTTTGAAATTATGAGTGTCAGTTTAAGGGTTAAAGATTCCATTCTCAATGGTGAGTCCGAAGGCAAAACCTTTTACGAAATCATGAAAGCGGGTAAGGCCTTTGGTATGACTACCTTTGATGAGTTCATTATTTCCCTGTATGAACAGGGAAAAATTACAGAAGAGGTTGCCCTGGCCTATTCTTCAAGACGGTCCAGTGTAGGTCGTGGACTTGACTTCATTAAAAGTTCACGGGGTGAGGCAACCACGGAAATCAAATCCCTTGAGATAGACCATGGATATGAGAGGACATGATGGATATCGTCTGTAACCAGTGCCACACAAAACTTTCCATTCCCGATCACAAAGTGCCTAGGGGTAAACGGGCATCGTTTCTCTGCCCTAAATGCAAGCAACGGATTCAGATTTCCCCATCAGCGGATTCTTCAGGGCCGTCCATGGCCCCGACCCGGACCTACGATGCAGCAGATAAGCCCTTTGACTTTGTGGATAGCAACAAACAGACATCCCTTGTCTGCATGGGCAGTGGGGCCGCTGTTGTTTCCCAAGCATTGGAGACCATGGGCCATGTGGTCAAACAGGCAAAAGATGTGGAACATGCCCTTTTGAATATGAGGTATCACCTGTTTGATATTGTGGTGGTGGACGATGGCTTTGATCGTCCCGGTGTTCCCGGAGTGCTCAGCACCCTTTGTCAACTTGAAATGGCTTCCAGACGGAAAATATTTGTAATCCTTGTCTCCGAAAGGTATCGCACCATGGACAGCATGGCCGCCCTTCACCAGAGCGTCAATCTTGTGGTCAATCATTCCAGCCTTAACAAGGTGGATAAAATAATCGATCGGGCAATCAAGGAGAATGAGCAGTTTTATGCTGTTTTCAAGGATTCTCTCAAGAAAACGGGAAAGGGCTGAGCCGTGAGTCAACCGTGGGAAAAAAAGCGGGTTTCTCCGGAAAGGGCCCTGTCAAAGATCGAACCGGGCATGAATGTCTTCCTTGGAACGGGGGCGGCAGAGCCAAGAACCCTTGTCAAGACCCTGATGGGATCCAGCGAGGCAAACCTGGCCGATCTCACCCTGATTCAAATCGTTAGTTTCGGGGACGCAATCTCCATTGAGGGCCTTCGCTCGAATCGCTCAAGGCTGAAAACCTTTTTTTCCGGATGGGTGGCAAGTGAGGCGATCAATGCGGGAAGGGTGGACCTTATTCCCAGCCGGTTCTCTAATATCCCTTCGCTGATCAACGATTACCAGATTCCCGTGGATGCGGCCCTGATCCAGGTCACTCCCCCCGATGGGAACGGCCGCTGCTCCCTTGGCATTGCCGTTGATGTGGCCCGCCAGGCCATGGCCCAGGCAACCCTTGTCATCGGTGAAATCAACCCGGATGTTCCCTGTACCTTTGGTGACACCTTTGTTTCGGTTGACGAGTTTGATTTTTTTGTGGAAAGCCGCGAACCCATGTTTTATTTTCCAAGCTGGCCCGTGGACGATGTCCATGACAGGGTTGCCGCCAATGTGGCGTCGGTCATTGAAGACGGATCCTGCCTTGCCTTCAGCTTTGGACCCCTGTTCCAGGCCCTGCCGCGACACCTTGCATCAAAACGCGATCTCGGGATTCACACTCCCTTTGTCACGGATGCCGTAATGGAACTGATGAACAGCGGGGCTGTGACCAACCGGTATAAGGAGAGTTATCGGGGTAAGACCCTTGCCTCCTACGCCATGGGTTCAAAGGCGCTCATGGCTTGGCTTGATCGAAATCCCCTGATCGAGTTCCAGGGCGTGGGTCAGGTGTTCAACCCCATGGAGATTGGCCGCAATAAACGATTTATAGCCATTATCCCGGCAAGAAAGGTGGACCTTTCAAGCCGTATCTCCATGCACATGGGCAAGGGAAACGTTACCTCGGGTCCAGGCCAGGTCATGGACTTTTTCAACGGGGCCGAGATTTCCAAGGGAGGGTTCAACATCTTTGCCCTGCCCAGTCGCAATCTTTCGGGTGAGGCTAATATTCGCATCAACATTGAGGGGGTTGCCAATCAGATCAATTTTCCTGATTCCGTGGGTATGGTGGCAACAGAATACGGCATAGCTGCCCTGTCCGGCCGAACCATGCGCGAGCGGGCCCAGGCCCTCATTGAGATTGCCCACCCCGATGACCGTGAAGCCCTGGTTGCAGGGGCAAAGAAAATTAATCTCCTCTACCCAGACCAGATATTTATCCATGAAAGCTCCCGGCTTTACCCTGACCACATCGCAGAGCGCCACACCTTTAAGAACAATACCGAGGTGAGATTCCGTGCCATCAAGCCTTCGGATGAAGAGGGCATGAGGCGACTGTTTTATCGGTTTTCAGACCGGGCCATTTATTACCGCTATTTCACCCCCATCAAGACCATGCCCCACGAAAAAACCCAGGAGTACGTCAATGTGGACTACCGCAACGTTATTTCCATTGTGGGACTGGTTGGCCCCCCTGGCCAGGGCCGGATTATTGCCGAGGCAAGGTACGCCCGCCACAAGGATAAACCCCTTGTGGATGTGGCCTTTGTCGTGGATGAAAAGTTCCAGGGACTGGGTATCGCAACCCATCTCTACGGTATGCTGGCAAGGCTTGCCAGGCAGCGGGGTGCCAGGGGGATGACGGCTGATGTTCTTGCCTCCAACCAGTCCATGTTAAAGGTATTTGAAAAGGGAAAATATCCGGTTCAGTCGCGGTTTGAAAACGGAGCCCATGCCCTTTTTATCCCGTTTGATTCAGCGGAAGATCAGCGTTGACCCTCAGAGAAAACAGGCTGGTCTGCAATGATCCTCAGCCCCTCCAGGGTCAGGGCATTATCCACGATTTCAATGGTTTCAGAGGCGTCTGCAATAAGGACTGCCAGCCCTCCCGTGGCAATGACCTTTGGGGTTGTCCCCATCTCCTTTGACATCCTTTTCACCATGCCGTCCACCAGTGCCCCATTGCCGTAGATGATTCCTGATTTGATGCTGTCAATGGTGTTCTTGCCGATTACGTTCTGTGGTCGTCTGAATATTTCCACCCGGGGCAGTTTGGATGCCCTCTGGAAAAGAGCCTCGGCCGAGATCATCACACCCGGTGTAATGGCACCGCCCAGGTATTCCCCCTTTGCTGATATGGCATCAAAGGTGGTGGCCGTTCCAAAATCAATGATGATCATGCTGGTTTTATAACGCTCAAATGCAGCCACGGCATTGACGATTCTGTCCGCCCCGACTTCGGCCGGGTTGCTGTAGCAGATGGGCATGAGGTTTTTAACGGAAGCTGGATCAATCCACAGGGGTTTCTGGTTGAGATAGCGCGTGCAAAAGGTGTCCAGGATACTGTTGATGGGTGGTACAACCGACGATATCACCGTGCGTTTGATGGTTGAAAGGTCGATTTTCTTATCCACAAAAAGGGCCTTTGCAAGGAGGTTGAATTCGTCAACCGTGGATTCCCGGATGGTTCTGATCCGCCAGTCCTGGATCAGGGTGTTACCGTTGAATACGCCCAGGACTGTATTGGTGTTCCCCACATCGATTACCAGCAGCATGGTTTTTCCTTACTTGATGGTTACTGTGAAAAGTTCAGGTTTTGTGTCGGCAAGCATCAGGCCCACGGGAAGGGTTATGGCTGCCCGTCGAACGTAAACCCCGGGGGCCAGGCCCTCCAGATCGATGTATATCTTAAACGCCTCTTTTATGCCATCTTTTTTAAGGGTGTTGACCGGCCCTTTGACCTTTATTTCCATGGTTGGGGGAATCACGCTTGTGGGGTTTGTGCTGTTTATTGTGGCAACTGTAAGGTTTTTAAAGTTTTGGGTGGTAATGGTTTCAACAATGGGGATATCGGCAACAACAATGGCGGTTGATGGATCAACGCTTGTTGACGGGGAAAGGTCCAGGGGCAGGTTTTTTTTAAAACCTTCCTTTGCATTGGTGATGTCAACGGGTTTTGTCATGATGAACATCAGCGGTTCAAGGGTGGATTGCGGGCCTGTTACTTCCACCACTCCGGGATCTGTTGCCGCATCAAGGGCTGTAAATCCTGGCGCTGCCTCACCTGCGTAGGGAACATGGACCGGCAGCCGTTTTACCATTTTTTCCTCCAGCTGAACCGTGACAAAGGTGGGTACGATTTTAAGGATGGTAATCTTCGGGTTCAGGGGGATTCTTTCCTCCATGATGGGGATGGTGTAGGATCCTGGTTTGATTGTGGAGGCCATCCCTGCAGGATCCAGGGCAAGATCCGTGAACAGATCCACAAGGTAGCTCATATCCTCCTGGCCGGCTTTTTTGATCAGCCTGGCCGGTCCTTTGATCCTGATTTCAAGATTGGTGAGGTGGGAGGGAATCTTGACAAGATTGGCCGGAAGGGAGGAAAAGCCCAGGGGGAGGAGCAGGGTGGTTTCCACAGGTTCCTGGGAGCAGGAAAAGAGCAGCATCAGGAGCGCTGCAATGGTGAGCATTGGGGACCGATTTGGAATCCATCCCCTGGGGGCATTGGTGGTGGTCATCAACACTTTTGCCGGCGGTTGTGTCCCAGGATGGCCCCAGTGATTCGGGCCATGGGCGCAAAGGTTTTGACATCATGCACCCGGACGATGTCGGCACCGTTCATGAGGCAGGCAATGGAAGCTGCCATGGTCCCCTGTTCCGCCTCAGGGTCGTCGGCTTTGATGGTCCTGCCCAGTTCCTGTGTGAGAATTTTTTGAACAAAGGATTTTCTGGAGGGTCCCATGAGCACGGGATAGCCAAGGGCCTTGATTCTATCGATGTGTCGAATGAGCAGAAGGTTGTGGGCAAGTGTTTTACCAAACCCGATACCCGGATCAAGAATGATTCTGTCCTGTCGGATGCCGGCGTCAAGGGCAACCTTGATTCTGTTACCAAGATAGGTGGTGATTTCCCCCATAAGATCTTCATAGGTGGGCTTGATCTGCATGGTTTCAGGGGTGCCCCGCATGTGCATGAGAATGACCGGGACTTGTGCGTCAAAAACCACAGACGCCATGTCAGGGTCGTGTTCCATGGCTGAAATGTCGTTGATGATGGCCGCTCCGGCCTGGACAGCCTCCCGTGCCACCCGGGCCTTGACCGTGTCAATGGAGATGGGCACCTTAATTCTGGTTGAAAGGGCTTCGATTACGGGAATGACCCGGTCCAACTCTTCCTGGACCGTCACAGGTGTAGCAAAAGGGCGGGAAGATTCCCCGCCGATGTCTATAATGTCTGCCCCTGCCTCAACCAGGGCCATGCCCTGGTCCACGGCCCTGTCAAATTTGAGGTAGCGGCCACCGTCGGAAAACGAATCAGGCGTGGTATTGAGGATACCCATGATACAGGGGTTGTCATTAAGATCAAGTTTAAATCCCTTCCACGCCATGGCACTAATCATTGTTTTTCATATCCTTTTCAGGCTCGTTGTCAGGCACAACTTCAGGGGGCTCTTGTTCGGATGGGTCTGTTTTCGGAAGATCCTCGTTGTCTGGGTCTGTCTTGCCGGTTGCCTGGTCCTGATTGTCGGGCTGTGCCGGTTCTTCGTGTGAATCCTTCTTGGCTTTTTCGGGCATCGGTGTCGTGGACTTTTTTGAGGACGGGCTGAAATCAGGTTTCATGGAGTGAATCAGCTCATCAAGTTCTTCGCCCATGACGGTTTCCTTTTCCAGGAGAAGACCGGTCAATTTGTGGAGAAGTTCAATGTTTTCCACAAGGACCTCTTTTGCCCTGTCATAGCTTCTCCTGATAATGGTCGCCACTTCAGCGTCTATTTTTCTTGCTGTTTCCTCGGAGTATTCCCTTGCCTGGCCCATGTCACGGCCGATGAAGATGTGTTCATCTCCCTTGTCATAGGCAAGGGGGGCAAGCTCGTCGCTCATTCCCCAGGTCCTCACCATCTTGTTGGCAAGTGTTGTTGCCTGCTTGATATCGTTGGAGGCCCCGGTTGAGATGCGCTTGAAGATGATTTCTTCTGCGACCCTTCCGCCAAAGGCCACGGCAAGTTCACTTTCCAGCTGATCCTTATACTTGAAATCCCTCTCTTCGGGCAGAAACCAGGTGACACCTGCGGCCCGTCCCCTGGGGATGATGGTGACCTTGTTCACAGCATCGGTGCCGGGCAGGAGTCTTGCCACTAGGGCATGGCCTGCCTCGTGGTAGGCCGTTGTTTTTTTCTCGTCCTCCCGGATGACCTTGGATTTTCGTTCAAGTCCCATGTAAACCTTGTCCTTGGCATCTTCAAAATCCATCATGTCAAGTTTGTCGTGGTCTCTTTTGGCTGCAAGCAGGGCAGCTTCGTTGACCAGGTTTTCAAGGTCGGCTCCGGAAAATCCAGGGGTTCCCTTGGCAAGGTTAAGTGGGTTGACTTCATCCGCAAGGGGGGTTTTTTTCATGTGAACCTTGAGAATACCTTCCCTGCCCTTGATATCTGGCAGATCCACATAGACCTGGCGGTCAAACCGGCCGGGTCTGAGCAGGGCCGGGTCAAGCACGTCGGCCCGGTTGGTTGCGGCCATGAGGATCACCCCTTCGTTGGATTCAAACCCATCCATTTCAACCAGGAGCTGGTTCAGGGTCTGCTCTCTTTCGTCGTGGCCTCCGCCCATGCCAGCACCCCTCTGGCGGCCCACGGCATCGATCTCGTCAATGAATATGATGCAGGGGGCGTTTTTTTTGCCCTGGGCAAAGAGATCCCTCACCCTTGAGGCACCGACTCCCACAAACATCTCCACAAAATCAGATCCTGAAATGGTGTAAAAAGGAACACCTGCCTCGCCTGCAACGGCCCGGGAGAGAAGGGTCTTTCCCGTTCCAGGGGCACCCACAAGCAGCACGCCCTTGGGAATTCGGCCTCCGAGTCTTGTGTACTTGCTCGGTTCCCTTAGAAAGTCAACCACCTCGGTGAGCTCTTCCTTTGCCTCGTCAATACCTGCCACATTTTCAAAGGTAACTTTTTCTCCCTTGTCGGACATGAGTCGGGCCCGGCTTTTGCCAAAGGACATGGCTTTACCGCCGCCGCCGCCGCCCTGCATCTGCCGCATGAAAAAGATCCACACACCAATGAGAACGATCATGGGAAGCCAGGAGATGATAATGGACATGAACCATGAAGATTCCGTGGGCGGTTTAACCTTGATAGCCGTTCCACTCTTTCTCAGGGTGCTGATGAGATCGCTGTCCTTTGGGGCAAAGGTGGAAAACCTTGCACCGGTGTTGTCCGTCAGGTAGATATCCTGGCCCTGGATCACGACACTTTTTATCCGCCCGTTATCAACCATGGCGAGGAAGTCTGAATAGTCGATGGTGGTGTCTACCATGTTCTGCTGGTTAAAGATATTATAGAGCATCACCATCATCAGCACGATGACCAGCCACAGGGAGAGGTTTTTATAAAACTGATTCAAGGTCTTTTCCTTTCTGATAGATTAAATTTGGTTAAAAAATACATCGTTCAAATATTAACCATGAATTGTGATTAGGCAAGAAAAACTTTCTTCGTGTTCCTGGAGTGTTTTTCTCTTTTCATGGCTTTTCCGATTTCCCGCAGGGGAAGGGGTTCTTTTTTGAAACAAAGGGTCTGACTTTGTTTGAAGATGCGGACCCGGCCGGGAAGATCCAGGCTCCTGCCCGGAGAGGTTGCAGCGGCAAGGGCTGCAACGGCGTCAACGTGGGGCAGGGTAATCCGTTTCAGGTCTCCTTTGACTGCCTGGATCGCCTTTCTGACAATCCGACGTTTGAGTGCTGGAAGAAGACCATTGAAGCCGTCCAGGCAGAGGCTGACCCCAGGACCTTTCTTTTCTAAGCGTATCGTTTTGAAAACAGCCCCGGCTTCGTTGTCCATCCAGCTGTCTTCCTCACCCATGATCCGGCTCACACGGTTGAGATTTTCCGTGATTCTGGGGTTGTACTCCTTTCTGAGAAGAGGAAGCAGCTCGTTTCTGATTCGGTTTCTCAGGAACACGGTTTCAAGGTTTGTTGAATCCACCACATATGCCTGGGCCTTTTCCCTGAGAAAGGCGAGGATCTCCCCCTTGGTATGACCGATGAGGGGCCGGATGATCCAGTGGTCCCGGACCGGAGGAATCCCGGCAAGCCCCCTGGGGCCGCTGCCCCTTAACAGGTTCATGAGAACCAGCTCTGCATTGTCGTCAAGGGTGTGGCCGACCGCTGTTCGGGTATACCCGTTGTGCCGGCACAGGTCGGTGAAAAAAGCGTATCGAACTTCCCTTGCCGTTTCTTCAAGGGAGATTTGCCTTTCCCTGGCAAGTGTTGCCACGTCGATCTTCAGGGGGTGAAAGGGCAGCTCCAGGGACCTGGCAAGTTCCTGGACAAAGGCTTCATCCCTGTCCGACTCCTTGTCCCTTAAAAGGTGGTTGATGTGGGCAATACCAAGGGTGATTCCCAGGTCTTTCCTGAGCAGGACAAGGGCGATGGCAAGGGCCACGGAATCCGGCCCGCCTGAGACGCCCAGGAGAATGCTGTCACCCGGGGTTACCATCCCATGAACTTCAAGGGTCCGGCAAACTTTTTCTGTGAATGGAGTTCTCTTGGTGCTGGTGAGCATTTTGTCGTTTTACCTGGTAATGTAGGGTTCTCTGTCTGTCGGACAAATTAACGGTTCCATCAACCCGTCAGCCAATATGATTATTAATCACTCAACTTTCGGACTTCAACTTTGATGATCCCATTTAAGCAGCCAATCCCGAAAGTTGGGTTCATCATAATCGTTCCTTGGATGATGGTCAACCAGATATGGATTTCTCGACGGGTCGGGCCTGGAGGGTTGCCAGGGGCGGGTCTCTTTAACGGCGGATTTGGAGCAACGGGTTCTTCTTGTTAAACCCGGGCAGGTATGGTAAAAATTAGATTTCCGGCAGGGTTGCCACTGCCTGTTGTGACCCTGTTTAAAACCCTTAAAATCATAAAAGTGTGAGCACCCATGAGAATAGTAACAAGACCCGATTTTGATGGAATTGTCTGTGCCGTGCTGATCCACGAGGCCGAAGCCATTGACAGTCCTACCCTGTGGATCGAACCCAGCCAGGTCCAGAACCGGGAGGCTGAAATCCGGAAGGGGGATATCATGGCAAACCTTCCCTATGATCCCCGATGTTCGGTCTGGTTTGATCACCATTTTTCCAATGTACCCGGCGAATTTAATGAACAGGGGAAAAAAATAGAGGGTGCCTTTGAAATCGCCCCGTCCGCCGCAGGCGTTGCCTATAAATACTACAAAGCGTCCGATCGTCTGGCAAAGAATTTTGACGAACTGATCCATTGGACCGATATCATTGATGCGGCAGACCTTAACGAGGACCAGGTGCTCCGGCCCGAGGTCTACCCCTACATCCTGCTCTCCATGGCCGTTAAAAACCGGGATCAGACCGACCCCCCGTTCTGGGAAAGGCTGGTTGCCCTTTTAAGAACCCACACCATGGCAGAGGTTATGTCGGACAAAGAGGTGAAGCTACGGTGCAACGCCGTTGTCGAAGAGAATCTTCGCTACGTTGACATCTTGAAGCAGTACACGGTTGTCCATGGCAATACCATCAGCGTTGCAGACTTTCGTTCCATGGAAAAGGTGCCGTCGGGCAACCGGTTTTTAACCTACTCTCTTTTTCCTGAAACCCATGCAAGCGTAAAGATCAGGTATGCCGACCATGATAAAAATGTTGTTCTTCTCAGCATTGGTCATTCGATCTTTAATCCTGAATGCCGGGTGAATGTGGGAAAACTTCTTTCAAACTACGGGGGAGGGGGCCATGCAGGGGCCGGCGGATGCAGTCTTGCTGCCGGGGATGCCGACAGGGTACTAAATGAGATCCTGCCGATCCTTGAGGCCAACCAGGAGAATTAAGTTTCCATATTCGTTACGGCCAGGGCAGATATTGCACCCTGGCCGTCCCGTTTAATAGATCACCCGGGTGGTTTCGGCATCAAATATGTGGAGTTGGTTCAGGTTCAAGGCAAGTTTGAGTTCCTCTTTTGGCCGGTGGATCCGTCGGCCCTCGCTCCTTGCAATAATCCGGATGCCCTTAATATCCATATGGAGGTGGGTCTCGTTGCCAAGGGGTTCGACCACCAGAACAACACCGTCGAACTTCCAAGCATCTGCAAGGGATTCATTCATGTCCGCCGGCATCATCTCTTCAGTCCTCAGGCCCATGACAACGGGTTGGCCATCCTTGAGATCCGTGCCGTTTTTGGGGGGGACAGGAATTTCAAGGCCTCCGGGAAAATGCAGGAATGTCTGGTCTCCCTGTTTTTTGATGGCACAGTCAATGAGGTTCATGGGCGGCGTGCCGATGAAACCGGCCACAAAGGTGTTGACCGGATTGGAGAACAGCTCGATGGGAGTTCCTACCTGCTCGATATAACCGTTTTTCAATACAACGATTCTGTCAGCCAGGGTCATGGCTTCGACCTGGTCATGGGTCACGTAGACGATGGTCGAATCCACCCGCTGGTGCAGCAGCTTTATCTCGGCCCTCATCTGAATTCTGAGCTTTGCGTCCAGGTTGGACAGGGGCTCGTCAAACAGGAACATGGCAGGTTTTCTCACCATTGCCCTTCCCATGGCCACCCGTTGGCGCTGCCCTCCAGACAGTTCGTGGGGCTTTCTGAACAGCAGGTCTTCAAGTCCCAGGATTGCGGCCACCTCTTCCACTCTCTGCTGAATCTCGGCCTTGGGGGTTTTGGAAATCTTGAGGCCGAATGACATGTTGTTGAACACATTCATGTGGGGGTAAAGGGCATAGTTCTGGAACACCATGGCAAGCCCCCTGTCCTTGGGGGCCACATCGTTGATCTCCTTGTCGTCTATGGAAATCGTACCTTCACTGATCTCTTCAAGACCTGCAATCATTCTCAGCAGGGTGGATTTCCCGCAGCCTGACGGGCCCACCAAGACAAGGAATTCCTTGTCCTTGACATCAAGTGTGATTCCGTGGACCACCTCTGTTTTTCCATAACGTTTGACAACATTGTTAAATTTTAGTTGAGCCATTCCACATCCTGTCATGATGGTTTGTTTTTTTAGTGTACAATGGTTCTAAAAACCATAAAACCATAAAAAACGCAAATTATACCATGACTTTTTTATCAAACTTTAACTTGACTCTATTGTCATTACCGATTAATTCTGTCATAGATATCGTCGCGGTTTATTGGGCCGGGAGGGATGCTGCTCATACCTGTGATCACGGTTTTTAAGACTCTAATGAATATAGAATAAGGAACTTAAATTTTTAATGAGGAGGAAAATAGTATGAAACTGCGGAAAGTGTTAATCTATGCTATTGTTTCGCTGTGTCTGGCCTTGCCGGCCGGCGTATTTGCAGAACCTGTCACCATCAACTGGTGGCACGCCATGAGAAGTGCCCGGGGCAAAACCGTTGATACCATGATCGAGAAGTTCAACGCTTCCCAGACAGAGTACAAGGTTGTTGGAACCAACAAGGGAAATTATGACGAGACCATGAATGCAGGCGTTGCCGCTTTCAGGGCTAAAAAACAACCCCACATTCTCCAGGTGTTTGAGGTGGGAACCCAGACCATGATGCTCTCAGGTGCTGTTTATCCGGTTTATAAGCTGATGAAGGATACCGGCTACGATATCGACTGGTCAAATTACCTCCAGGCCGTGCTCTCCTATTATATGAACGCCGATGGTAAGCTCATGTCCATGCCCTTTAATTCGTCCACGCCCATCATGTATTACAATGTGGATATGTTTGAAAAGGCCGGAATTCCGGTTCTTTCCAAGACAAAGCCCATTTCCTGGGACGAGCTTGGGGCTATCACCAAAAAAATCGTAGACTCGGGCGTTGCCCCTGCTGGAATGGTAACCGCTTGGCAGTCCTGGACCCAGGTGGAAAACTACAGCGCCATCCATAACCTTGCCTTTGCCAGTCAGGCCAATGGCTACAAGGGCCTTGACTGTGAACTTTTGATCAACAACCCCAAGGTTGTCCATCACATTGAGCGCCTTAAGGGATGGGCTGACGACAATCGTTTCATGTACGGCGGACAGAAATACCAGGGGCCCAAGTCCGAGTTCCTTGCCCAGAATGCCGCTATTTACATGGACAGCATTTCAGGCATAGCCAAACTTCAATCTTCGGTAAAGGATTTCCGGTGGGATGCAGCACCCCTTCCCGTGGAAGCATGGATGGAAAATCCCCAGAACAGCATCATCGGCGGCGCCTCCCTGTGGGTGCTTAAAGGCCACTCCAAAAAGGAGTACAAGGGTGTTGCAGCCTTTCTGAAGTTCCTTGCAGCCAACGATATGCAGGAGTACTGGCACAAGGAAACCGGGTATTTCCCCATTACCCTTGACGCCTACAATGACCTTAAGACCAAGGGCTTTTACAAGGAGAACCCCCTCCAGGAGGTGGGTATCACCCAGCTCAACCGGGCCATACCCACGGAAATCTCAAGGGGGCTTCGCATTGGCTATTTTGTTCAGATTCGAAATATCATCAACGAGGAACTTGAAAAGGTGTGGAACGGCGACAAGACACCCCAACAGGGCATGGATGATGCTGTTGCCCGGGGTAACGAACAGCTGAGAACCTTTGAAAAAACCTATAAATAGCGAAAATAAATAAGGATCAACCCAAAACGCCCTGTTCTTCCCGGTTGGGGGGCAGGGGGTTTTGGGTTGTCTTGCATCCATGATTAAACGATCTTTTTTTAAATCATCATATCTGCCCTACCTCTTGATTTTACCCCAGTTGATCATCACGCTGACCTTTTTCTACTGGCCGGCACTCCAGGGGCTGATCCAGTCGTTCCACCTGAGCGACCCCTTTGGTATGCAGAGCCGGTTTGTATGGTTTTACAACTATATCGAGCTGTTCACCGATCCCCTTTACCTTCGATCCATTTTCATCACCTTTACCTTCAGCCTTATGGTGGCAACGGTTTCCATCTTCCTGGGGTTGTTTATTGCCACCATGGCCAGCCGCGCCCTTAAGGCAAAGGCGTTGGTGAGGACCATGCTCATCTGGCCCTATGCCGTGGCACCGGCCATTTCAGGAATCATGTGGCTGTTTTTGCTTCATCCGTCCTATGGGGTGGTGGCCCTGGGCATCAAGCGCTGGCTGGGTGTTGAGTGGAATCCGGTTCTCAACGGAGCAGACGCCATGGTCATGATCACCATGGCTGCGGCCTGGAAGCAGATCTCCTACAATTTTGTCTTTTTTCTGGCAGGCATGCAGGCCATTCCAAAATCTCTCATTGAAGCTGCGGCCATTGACGGTGCAAGCCCGTTTCGACGGTTCTGGACCATCACTTTTCCGCTGCTTTCCCCCACTTTTTTCTTTTTGTCGGTCATGAATATCATCTACTCGTTTTTTGAGACCTTTGGAGTCATCCACACTGTTACCCAGGGTGGACCCGGAGGGTCGACCAACATCCTGGTTTACAAGGTCTACCAGGACGGATTTGTCGGCTTGAACCTTGGTTCGTCATCGGCCCAGAGTGTTGTTCTCATGACTCTGATTATTTTGATCACCTTTCTGCAGTTTCGATTTGTTGAAAAGAAAGTACAATATACCGGATAACTATTATGGTTGAAAAAACGCCCCTTTTAGATATTTTTACCTATGTCTTCCTCATGGTCGGCATATTTATCGTGGGATTTCCCATTCTCTACAGCCTGATCGCCGCAACCCTTCCCCTGGATGTTGTCTCCCAGGTGCCCATGCCGCTGATTCCCGGGGATCAGTTCTTTGTCAACATGCACCAGGCCTGGACCCGGGGGGATCTTGGCAACCAGATACTCAATTCGATTGTCATGGCCTCGGGGATCACCGTTGGAAAGATCGCCATCTCCATGATCGGCGCTTTTTCCATTGTTTACTTTGACTACCGCTTCAGGGCGGTTGCCTTTGCCTCGGTATTCTGTACGCTCATGCTGCCCGTGGAAGTGAGGATTTTGCCCACCTACGAGATTGCAGCCAACGTTCTTGGTCCGCTCCAGCCGGTGTGGGATTTTCTGCACATTGACGGTCTTCTTTCCTGGATTTCCGGCCATGATGTGGAGGTGCTGCTCAACTGGTCGCTTCTGGACAGTTACCAGGGCCTTATTCTTCCCCTTGTGGCATCGGCCACCTGCACCTTCCTGTTTCGCCAGTTCTTTTTGACCGTTCCAGAGGAACTCTGCGAGGCGGCCAAGATGGACGGGGCATCGCCCATGACCTTTTTTCGAAAGATTCTTTTTCCCCTGTCAAAGACCAACATCGCAGCCCTGGTGGTCATCGAGTTTGTATACGGGTATAATCAGTATCTGTGGCCGTTGTTGATCACCACAAATCCCAAGATGACAACGGCGGTTATTGGTCTCCAGAATCTCATTCCCCAGGCCGACGATCTTCCTGAGTGGAATGTGGCCCTTGGAGCTGCCGTGCTGGTCATGCTGCCGCCGGTTCTGGTTGTTCTTTTTATGCAGCGGTGGTTTGTCAAAGGGCTGATCGAAAAGGAAAAATAAGGCTAAATTTCTTTGAGGTCGTTGAGCTTTTTTTCCAGGGGTTCGAGTTCCTGCAGGGGGTCCCGGTCTTTGTCCCGGGTTTCGTCCTGCTGGTCCAGAAACCTTTTTTTCATCCGTTCAAATTCCTGTTCAAGTTTTGGAAGAATGTCGTTTTTGATGCGATCCTGTGCCTCTTTGCCCGATTCCTTCATGCGTTGGGTAAGGGCGTCGATTGATTGTTCAAATTCCTTGAACTCTTGACTTTCCGGAATTTTGCCGATTCGTTCCTTAAGGGATTCAAACCCTGTGGCAAAATGTTTCAACATGTTTGATATCTCGGGTATCCCAGGGGACTCTGAACCCGACACAACGGCACCGTTCCCCAGGGGGGCGCCACCGGATATGCTTTTGGCCACCATGACAACGGTCCGGGGGGCGGTTTCTGAGTTCTTGTCCGGGTATTCCGGAATCAGGGTAAAGGTTGAATGCTCGGTCAACAGGGGCTTAAAATCAGCGTCTATCTCAATGGCTGTGGGATAGATACCGTTTTTGAGGGGCAGTATCTCCTTGACCCGACCAATGGTGGTATGGTCCAGGATTACAGGGGCACCCGGCGTAAGTCCCTGGATGTCCTTGAAGTTGACTGTCAGATCAAGGGTATTGCATCCCATGATCAAAAAGGATGAAATGACGGCGAGGGTGATGCTTTGAAAAGGCCCCATGAGGCTCCTCCATGTGGATCAATTAAGGTTTTCTTCGGGTTTGGGCGGCAGGGGGAGTTTGATAACGTTAATACCTTCCTTTTCAAGGACCTTGTCATCTTCGGCCGTTGTGGTCCCCATGATGTTTTTGGGTTCTGATGCACCATAATGCATCTTAAGGGCTTCCCTGGTAAAGTTCTGGCCCACGTTTTCAAAATTTTTTTCTATGAAGGCCGATACCTTGGCCGCAAGGTCGACGGCTGCCTCCTCCCTGGCCCTTGACTGGGCTGCAGCCCCCTGGGAGGTTCGCACGGCAATGGGCGAAAGTTTCCGGGTGACAACGCTTGTTTCACAGACAGGACAGAGGATTTTTCCCTGCTCCTGCTGGATCTCAAAAGTCTGTCCGTCATCAAACCATCCTTCAAAGGTGTGGCCGTTAATGCATTGAAGGTCAAAAACAATCATGTGTCATGGTATCCGTTTTATTGTATGCTGTCTATGCTGGTGGCGATGTTAAAACAATAGTCGCCCATCTTTTCAAAGTTGGAGAGTAGGGCAATAAAGAGAACCCCCACGTCAACGGAGCAGGAATCGGTTCTGAGGCGATCAATGTGGTCCTGACGCATTTTTTCCCTCAAACTGTCGATAAGATCTTCCTTGGCCTTGGCCATCGCCATGAATCCCGGGGTACGTTCGCCCATCTCCTTGATCACAAAGTTGAAAAACTGCTCGACCTCGCTTGAGATGCGAACAAGGTTGCCCACGGCGTCATCACTGATAATATAGTTATTTTCATAGATTTTTTCAAGGATCTTGGAGATGTTCTCCATGGAGTCTCCGATTCTTTCGATGTTGTTGGTGATGCGCATCATTTCAGAGATTTCATTGGCTTCAGTCTCGTTGACTTCACCCTGGTAGATTGAGGTAAGGTATTTGATGATCACCTTTTGCATGTCATCAATGTGTTCTTCGATGGCCTCCCTTTCAGCAAGCCTGTCATCGTCCCGGACAATAAGGCACTCGCAGGTGTTCGTAAGACTTCGGTGGGTGAATTTGGCCATTTGCACCACCTCTCCCCTTACCTTGGCAAGGGCACCAATGGTGCTGTCAATGAACCGGGCGTCAAAAGAGGGCATGTGGTAGCGTTCTTTTTTCTTTTCCCGAGGGGAGAGAAAAATGGCCACCTTGATGAGCTGGGGAAGAAAAATAAGGAAAAACAGGGCATTCATGACATTGAAGATGGTGTGGCCGTTGGCAATGTACCGACCTACGTTGAGAAACTCTCCGTTGACTGTATCCGTCACCGGGTCGGCCCCCATCATCAAAGTTGTGGCCGTGACGATTTTCACAAACCAGGGAAACATCAGCACGATCATGGAGACACCCAGTACGTTAAACAGGGTGTGTGCCCGGGCCGTTCGATGGGCGCTCAGGCTGGTGGAGCCGATGGTTGCGATTTCAGCTGTTATGGTCGTTCCGATGTTTTCACCAAGGACCAGGGCCATGGCTGTTGGAAACGTGATCAGTCCCTGGGCGGCCAGGGTCATGGTCAGGCCCACTGTGGCCGATGATGACTGGACCATGATGGTCACAAGGGCTCCCATGGCAACACACAGGAGAATGCCTGGGTAGGTGTCTGTGGAAAATCTGGTGAAAAAGGCAATGAACTCAGGGTCGTTCTTTATGGGTGCAAGGCCGTGATTCATTACGGTCATTCCGTAGAAGAGAAGGCCAAAGCCCAGGATGATTTCACCAATATGGCGGTTACGTCGTCGTTTGGAGAAAAATTTCATGGGAACGCCAATGGCAATGGCCGGAAGGGCAAGGCTGGTGAGCTTAAAGGCGATCATCTGGGCCGTGACCGTGGTACCCACGTTGGCACCGAGGATGACACCCACGGCCTGTTCCAGGGTCATGATGCCGGCACCCACAAAGCCGATGAGCATTACGGTGGTGGCCGATGAGGACTGGATCACCGCCGTGACCCCGGCTCCGGTGGCGCAGCCCATGAACCGGTTGGATGAAATAGCACCGAGTATTCGTTTGATCCTGGGGCCGGCTGTCATTTCAAGCCCTTCGGTCATCATCTTCATCCCGAGAATGAAAAGTCCGAGGCCGCCGATGGTCTGAATGAAAATATCCAATAGATCCACGATGTCACCTTTTTAGCATCTGTTAGATTACTGTTAGATTTCGGTTGGGTTTTTATTAAAACCCTGCACTCTATAGTTTATTTTGTCAGTTTTTTCAATTGTGAAATAGTTTTCATGGAAATGGTTTTTCCCAGGCAGGGAAACAGGGCATTGTTTGAAAAGATTGGATCCAGGTCCAGGTCAAACCGGGAAGCTTTTTTTGCCCGTTCCCACATGGGGGTGTGGGGAATGGGTGTGTAATAGGCTAGCACGGGTGTAATGCCGCTTTTTTTTACCTCAAGAATCGAACTTTCAACCGCCTCTATTTCCTGATCGGGCAATCCACACAGGAGATAGGCCCCGATCTGATCCCGGCTGAATCCGGCGTCCTTGAGCAGGGTGACGGCATGGTGGAACTCATGGGCGTTGACCTTGCAGTCAAGGCGTCGCTCCCGGGAGAAGTCGGTGGTTTCAAGTCCCAGGCGTATGGTCTTGAATCCTGCCTTGAACATCAGTGTGGCCGTCTGTTCTGTGATTTCACGGATGTGCAGGGCATTGGGGGTGTGAAAGGCAAGATTCAGGTTTGCCTCGATGATGGCTTTAAAGAGGGGAACAGCATGGTTTCTGGCATCTATGAGCAGAGCGTCATCGTAAAAGGCAAAGTTTTTGACCCCCCTCTGGTTATGCCAATGACAGATTTCCTGGAAGACCGATTCCGGTGACCTTCTTCGGAATCGGGGCTCAAGGTAGGATGAGGCGCAGTATTCGCAGGCAAAGGGGCATCCCCTGGTGGTGAGGATGGGTGCATGGGTCAGGTTTGTAATAAGGTCCAGGGCTGGCAGGGGAAGGGTATCAAGATCTTTCGGATCCAGGCGGGGGGTAAATGAAAAACCCGTATGCCGGTAAACGATTTCCTGGATTTTGTTTTCACCGTTGCCCGGTACCACCTCGTCGGCAAGGGAATGTTTGACGGCGTGGTCGGTGAGGAGGGTGGCGTAGATACCCCCGAGAACCACTGGGATGCCGGGAAAAATCTCTTTAATTGCTGCAATGGTTTCCCTGACGCCGCCAGCCCAGTAGGTCATGAGGGAGGTGACAAAAACAAGATCCGGTGGGTCCATCTGTCTTAGATCTGTCCGGAACCATTCAGGATCTATGCCATACCGGGAATATCGGCCCGGGGCTCGTTCCTTGAGGATATCGGGTTTTGGGATTTCGGTTTTCCGGTAGGGACCCCGTCCGTCAGGAAAAACCCTTGTTCCTGGCCCTGCCATGGGATGGAATCGATCCAGGCAATCCATGAAGGTTACCCGGACGTTGTTCTGCCTCAGGATGGCGGCAAGGGTGAGGAGTCCCAGGGGTTTTGCCCAGAAATCAAAGGCGGCAAAGTCGTGGATCCATGGGTTGACGCAGAGGACATGGGGAGGATTGTGTGTCGGCTCAGTCAAAGTACTGCATGGAGGTCTTTTTCAGTTCCTGTTTACTGAACAGCAGGGTGTAATCTGTGACACCGACAGCCACGGATATTCTTTTGGCAATGGCGTGGCAGGTGGCTTCATCCGAAGCATGGACCATGGTGTAGAGATTGTAGGGCCAGGTGCCTGACGGGTCCCTTCGATAGCAGTGGGTCACCTCGTCAAAGGCGGCCATGGCAGGTCCAACTGCTTCGATCCGTTCTTCAGACACCTTCCAGGCCACCATGGCATTGGCCTTATAGCCTGATTTCTGGTGTTTAAGGGTGGCACCGAACCGGCGGATCACGCCCCGGTCATGGAGGGCCTTTACCGTTGCGATTACCTCTTCCTCGGACATGCCGAGGGTCTGGGCAAGGGCCAGATAAGGGCGTTCACACACAGGAATGTTTCCCTGGAGGGCTGAAATAACTTTTTTTTCTGTTTCACTTAACATGGAAGTTTTAAACGATTTTTCCCCGTATATGTCAAGGATAAAATGAACCGGAACGCTTTGACCATTCCTGTGCCCTATTTAGTTGCTCTTTTCTCCGGAAAAAGGGCCAGGATATCCTCCCGGGTGGCCCGGCAGATTCCCCGTTCCGTGATCAGGCCCGTGACAAGCCGTGCCGGTGTCACGTCAAAGGCGTGGTTAGCGGCAGGGCTCGATAAAGGCGGCACCAGAACTTTCACAAGGTTGCCGGCCTGGTCAAGGCCCTGGACATACTGAATTTCTTCCGGGTCCCGCTCTTCAATGGGAATGTCTGTGATGCCGTTGTCAATCTCCCAGTCGATGGTGGACGATGGCAGGGCCACGTAAAAGGGCAGGTTGTTGTCCTTTGCCGCAAGGGCCTTGAGGTAGGTGCCGATCTTGTTGGCAACATCCCCGCTCCGGGTGGTTCTGTCCGTGCCCACGATCACAAGGTCCACCATGCCGTGCTGCATGAGATGGCCCCCGGCATTGTCCGTGATAATGGTGTGGTTGATGCCGTGCTTGCCAAGTTCCCAGGCCGTGAGCCTTGATCCCTGGTTCAGGGGTCGGGTTTCGTCAACCCATACATGAATGTCGATTTTCTGATCAAAGGCCGTGTACATGGGGGCGGTGGCGGTTCCATATTCGATGCAGGCAAGCCAGCCTGCATTGCAGTGTGTCAGGATATTGACAGGTGCGCCCCCTTTCTTCCGGCTGATCTCCTGGATGATGGAGAGTCCGTGAAGGCCGATTTGCCGGCAGTTTTCCGCTTCGTCTTCAACAATGGCCAGGGCCTCGTTTCTGGCGGCGTTAAGGCGGTCGGCCGGGACGTTGACATTAAGGCAGGCTTCAAGGACACGGTCAACCCCCCATGCAAGGTTTACGGCAGTGGGGCGGGCTGACTTGAGGCGGTTACATTCACGGACCAGATCTTCACTGGTGCACGTCTGGTTCTGGAGAAGCGCTGTGTACACACCAAAGGCGCCTGTGGCACCGATCAGGGGTGCTCCCCGGACAAACATCTCCTGGATGGCGTAGATCACATCGTCCACGGTGTTGAGATCGGCTATGACCAGTTTGTGGGGCAGCATCCGCTGGTCGATCACCCGTGCAATTTTTTTTTCCCCATCAAACCATATGGGCCGCATCTGTTGGTTGTCCACAAGCATTTTTATCTCCTCCATGGGCTGAAATTTGTCGGTCATCATACCATTGTGGCCCCCATGGTCAACGATAATATTGCATCACTCTTGCCTTGACAGGGGGGAGCCCTTTCTATAGAACCTAAAACTTATAGGTAGAAAAGAGAGCGGGAAATGCCAAGCGCCTTGTTTGCAGAACACGGGGGGCTCAATACGAATTTCATGCCGGGAGAAGGGTTTATGGTAAAGGTCGGAATCATTGGCGGGTCTGGAATGGATGACCCTGAAATCGTTGATGACGCAACAAGAATAACGGTGAAAACCCCCTATGGAGATCCTTCGTCTCCACTTACCTGCGGAAGGATCAAGGGGGTGGAGGTGGTAATCCTTGCACGCCATGGCCATGGGCACTGCATCACTCCAAGTCAGGTTAATAACCGGGCAAATATCATGGCTCTCAAGGACCTGGGAGTAACGGCCATCCTTGCAACCACAGCCTGTGGCAGCCTGAAACAGGAGATTCACCGGGGGGATCTTGTGATCCTGGACCAGTTCATCGATTTTACCCGGCTGCGGAAAAATACCTTCCACGACTCGTTTGAAAATGGCATGGTTCATGCGCCCATGGCCGATCCCTTTGACCCGGATTTGAGGCAGCTGTTGTTTGATACCGCCGTTGCACAGAAGGCCAGGGTCCACCAGAGGGGAACGGTGGTGACCATTGAGGGACCCCGATTTTCCACAAGGGCCGAATCAAAAATGTTCCGGCTGTGGGGGGGGGATGTGATCAATATGTCCATTGCTCCGGAGGCGGCTCTTGCCCGTGAAGCAGCTATCCCCTATGGGGTGGTGGCCATGTCAACGGACTATGACTGCTGGAATGAGGATGAGGCGCCCGTTTCCTGGGAGGAGGTCCTGAAGGTGTTCAACAATAATGCAGAGCGGGTCAAGGCGCTTTTAATTGCGGCTGTCGCAGCGTTGAAATAATTTTAAAAATGCGGTTTAAACCGAGAACAAACCAGGTGGAACAGATGGACATCATAAAGAACAGCATACGATCAATACCGGGATGGCCCATAAAGGGTGTTACCTTCAGGGACATTACGACTCTCATGCAGGACCCGGACATTAACAGGAAAACCACGGATATTTTTTTTGACCGCTATAAAAACATGGCCATAGACAAGGTGGTGGGCATTGACGCCAGGGGGTTTGTATTCGGGGCCATCCTGGCCCACCAGCTCCATGTGGGATTTGTGCCGGTCAGAAAAAAAGGAAAGCTTCCCTATAAAACCATCAGTGAATCCTATAGCCTTGAATATGGTAAAGACACCCTGGAGATCCATGAGGATGCCATCAAAAAAGGAGAGCGGGTGATTATCATGGACGACCTCATCGCCACAGGCGGCACCATCGGGGCAACAGTCAAGCTGGTGGAAAAAATCGGCGGCCATATTGTCGAGTGTGCTTTTGTTGTTGAACTTCCCGACCTTAAGGGCCGATCCCGGCTTAACGGCCACAGTATCTTTTCCATTGTGGCATTTGATGGGGATTGATCCTGTCTATCCTTTGGCCGTGAGATAACGTTTGATGATTCCTGAGGCGTTGGTGGAATAGACGCCTGAGACCACAAGCGCGGCACCCACGAGAAGTGATGCGGTCACGGGTTCGCCCAGGATGAGCCAGGCAAATAGAATGGCCGAGATGGGCACAAAATTGATAAATACGCTGGCCTTCATGGGACCGATCTCCCTGATGCCCTCGTAGTACCATAGAAAGCCGAGTACGGTACCAAAGAACCCCAGGTAGAAGAGGCTGAACCAGTCGATGATTGACCAGGCCCCCATGGTGGTAAGGTCTCCTTTGAAGATCGAGACAATACCCAGGAAAACGGTGCCGATCACGGACGAATAGCATACGGAGGCAAGGGGGGATAGGCTTCCCATGACTGATTTTCCAATCAGCGAGTAGGCCACCCAGCTTGCCACACAGCCGTAGATCAGAAGTTCACCCCTGCCGATTTCATAGCTGACAAGGTCGGTGAGGTGGCCGTTGGAGATGACAACCATGGCGCCGGTGACAGACATGATAATACCCGCACCCTTGATCAGATCCAGCCGCTCTTTGAACAAAAGGGCCGACAGCAGGCTGATGAGGATGGGGTTGGTGGCGATGATCAGGGCGGCCTTGCCTGCATTTATGTGGTGGAAGGCTGAGAAAAACAGGATATTGTAGGCAAAGACCCCTGTGGCGCCCAGAAGAATCAGGGGAAGGATCAATTTTGCCTGTATGCGTGGAAGCCTTCCCTCGAGTTTTCTTGTAATCACAAGCAGGAAAATCGAGGCAATGGCAAAACGGACAAATGCCGCATCCAGAGGGTTGACGTCGCCTGCAAGGAATTTTCCGGCAATAAATGTGCCGCCCCAGAATATGGCCGTTAAGAGTAGTTTCAGGTAGGTCATGGCAGAGTTCCCTTTGATTTAATGTTCTGCAAAGAATCCCCTTATACCTTCCCTCCGGGCGATAGGCAAGTCTTCATCTTCACAATGAATTTTTACCGTAGATAGTGTTCGACCGAAAATCCGTGTTTGGATAGCTCCTCTTCGAGCCGTTCAAACACTCGTTCTGTCGGGAAGGGGGGCCACTGTGACGGCTTGCCCCCACAGCTGGGAGATAACCGTTTCGATGCAGCAATCGCCGCTGGTCCAGAATGAGGTAGAACCGGGTTCTGTCCTGGTGGTTAGAAGATCCATTGTGGTAAGAATGCGCATCACCTGGCGGGATACCGCCTCGCCGGTCTCAATTATCCTGATTTCCTGGCCTGCCATTTCCCGGACAAGGGGAACAAGAAAGGGGTAGTGGGTACACCCAAGAACAATGGTGTCCGCACCCTTTTCAAGCAGGGGAACCAGATAGCGTTCCAGAAGCTTTCGGGTTTCCGGGGTGGTAAAGGCCATGGATTCGACCTGTTCCATGAGTCCTGGACACTCCTGGACCTCCACCCTGATATCCTTGCAGAAGCGTTGGATCAAGGCGTTGAACGAAGTACTTCTCAGGGTTTCTGTGGTGGCAAGAACGCCGATCACACCGGAACGGGTGGCGTTGAGGGCCGGGCGGACACCGGGTTCAATACCGATAAACGGGACCTTAAACATGGATCGCAGGGTGGTGATGGCAGTAACCGTTGCCGTGTTGCAGGCCACCACAACGGCCTTGACCCTTTTTTCCAGAAGAAAGCGGGTGATGTGGGCGGCTCTGTCCCGGACATAGTCCGAAGACTTGTTACCATAGGGGGCGTACCCCTTGTCAGCCACGTAGATGAGGTCCTCCTGGGGAAGCAGCTGGCGGATCCATTTCAGAACGGATACGCCCCCCACACCCGAATCAAAAACCCCCAGGGGGGCATCGTTTGACCGGGTTTCACCGGCTGTACAGATCTCTGCTGCTGTTTTGGTGGTATCCATATTGAGGCTATATACTCTGAAGGTTGACCCCTTGTAAAGCAAAGACGGATTTTACACAGCAATTTTGATTACAGTTTTAAACGGTATGCGTCAGTCGGTGTCCGTTCACTGAACCAAGAAAGCCGGGGGATTTTCGAACAAGGCAAACCCAAGCCGCAAAAACTCGGTCGCTGCGCTCCCTCAGACAGTTTGCGTCCCATTGGGCTTGCCTTGCCCGAAAATCTGATCCCCTTTGTTTCTTAATGTTCAGCAAACGGACACCGACTGACGCCCCATGCTGACGTCCATAACTATAATTGATTTTATATCGCTCCGTGACAATTTTAGGAATGTGTGGTATTTGACCCATTTTAACGATCGGTTTGGAGAATACACAAGACATATGGGTTACAGAGTTGCTATAAACGGGTATGGGCGAATCGGACGTTCCGTCCTTAGGGCCCTTTACGAGTCCCATCACTTCAGGTCCCTTGAGATTGTGGCTATCAATGAACTCTCCGATGCGGTAACCATGGCCCACCTGACAAAGTACGACACCACCCATGGTCGGTTTCCGGGCGAGGTCGGTATTTCAGGCAACGACCTCCATGTGAACAACACCCTTGTCCGTCTGACCCATGAACCTGATATTGAGCGTCTGCCCTGGGGGGCACTTGGGGTGGACGTGGTGCTTGAGTGTACAGGCTCATTTACCGAAAGGCACAGGGCAGAGGAACATTTAAGGGCCGGAGCAAAGCATGTTGTCTTTTCCCAGCCCGCCGAGGAGGATGTGGATGCCACCATTGTCTACGGCATCAACGACCACACCCTGGAACCCCATCACCGGGTGATCTCCAACGCCTCGTGTACCACCAATGCCGGTGTTCCCGTGCTCAAGGTGCTGAACCAGGCCATTGGCATTGAATCGGGAATCATCACCACGATTCATTCTATTATGAACGACCAGCCCGTGATCGATGCCTACCACCACCATGACCTTCGGCGCACCCGGTGTGCCGGGCAGTCGATTATTCCCGTTGATACCGGGCTTGCCAGGGGGATCGATCGCATCCTCCCCGAGCTTTCCGGGCGGTTTGAGGCGGTATCCATGCGGGTTCCGACCATAAATGTATCTGCCCTTGACATCACCATGGTCATGTCGAAACAGACCCGTGTGGCTGAGGTCAATCAGATTTTGAACCAGGCGACATTGGGTCGGTTGTCAGGTATTCTTGGTTATACGGAAGAGCCCCTTGCCTCCTGTGATTTCAACCATGATTCAAGATCTTCGGTGGTGGATGGCTGTCAAACCCGGGTCAGCGGTGGGAGGCTTGTTAAAATTCTGACATGGTTTGACAACGAGTGGGGCTATGCCAACCGGATGCTTGACACGGCAGCGGTCCTGCTTAAAATAAGCAGATTGTCATAACCTCCTTGACATGGACCTGTATTTGGTTTTTGATTGATTCCATATCCAGCATCCGGCCTGGCATTCCGGGACGACAGATGGGGTGGAAGCATGAATTCAAAAAAAATTGCATTGGAAAAATTTGATCAATTGCGTATTCAGGTGGAATCGTTGATCAATCTCCATGATTTTCCTTCCGATTCCCCGGCGGTTGAAGGGGTGTTCCGCCTGATCCATGAACTCCGAACGCTTCAGATGGAGGTGGCACAGCAAAACGAGGCATTGCATTGCTGCCGGCAGGAACTGTCCCAGGCCAATTCCGCCATGACGACCCTCATGGAAAAGATGAATCAGATCAGGAACGAGGTTGAAAATACAGTTCACGCCTCAATACGGCGGTTGATCCTTCCCTATGTCGACAAATTGAAACATGGCCCGCTGCAGCAGGACCAGAAAACCCTGGTTGGTATTCTGGAGTCAAACCTCCTTGAGATTGTAAGGCCGTTTGTGGCGGACATGAACGCCATGGATGAAAGCTTTACGCCCATGGAGATTCAGATCGCCCACCTGGTAAGGGAGGGCCGAACCAACAAGGAGATCGCCCTCATTCTCACTATTGCTCCGAGAACCGTGGGATTTCACCGGGAGAACATCAGAAGAAAGCTTGGAATTAACAACAAGAAAGTCAATCTCAGATCTGTTCTTTTGTCGTGTGGGTGATCAGTGAAAAAGGGGGGGGTAACTTTGTTCGTTCAGGTGAAGTCATGGAAAAAGTAGATTCGGCGCTGCAGTTCTGGCGTTATGTGCAGCTGTCGGACCTTGCACTGCCCCAGACAACCGTGTCGAGTTCCATCAAGGGTGGCATCAAGGGGCTATGGCAACGCCTCAGGGGGAATAGAACAAAAGATGAAGTGGCCGGGAAAAAAGAGTTAGCCCTTGAGCAGATCCCTGGGGCCCTGACTGAAAGGATAGCGCCCGATATAGACTGGCAGTTGCCGGCCGCAGTTTTAAAGGTTCAACTGGAAGAACTGTTGGCTTTGGATGGACTGTTTGACAAAAAAACCGATCAAACCACCTGTTTTCTGGTGGTTGGACTTCCCCACGGGGGCAACGAACAAACCCTTAAGATTCTTTCCGAATCCGCCCATTGGCAGACCATTGATCAACCCACCACGGAACAGATTCTCTCCCAGGACAACAACTGGCTCAAACAGATTGAAACCTGCGACACCCTCTGGGTTCTTCCGGCCCTGGAACGTTGCTATCTGCGCCATGTCCATGGTCTGGCCCTTGTGCGTCAGCTGTTTGAAATGATCAACACACGGGCCATGGGGCCCGGCGTTATCGGGTGTGACAGCTGGGCCCTTGCCTACTTGAAACATGTACTGCCCGGCCGCCTTCCCCCGGCACTGGTGGCCCAGCCCTTTGACGACCAGCGGCTTTCCAGGTGGTTTTATCAACAGGCCCTGACCGGATGCAATCGACCGGTTGTTTTTTGCCATACCCATAATGGTGAGCCTGTATTTCCCGCGGACAGGGAAGGGGGCCAGGCCGGTGCCTTCATGAATCAGCTGGCGGCCCACACCTTTGGAATTCCCGGAATTGCCATCAGCCTTTGGCGAAAGGCCCTCAGGCAGGAACCGGACAGGGCAGCGGGTGACGAGGCCCCGGTGAATACCTGCCAGGGACTGGAAACAACCCTGTGGGTACTGCCGTGGGATAAATTGACCCACCCGTCCCTGACTGCTCCGGTCAGTTCTGAGACATCGATTATTCTGCACACCCTGCTGCTCCACAACGGCCTCAGCCAGGAGGCCCTGGCCGAAATTCTGCCTTTTTCCACCCATGGGGTCACAAGGGCTGTCTGGGCGCTGAAGGATGCCGGCCTGATCGAGAAGGCTGACGGTCTGTGGATCGTCTCTCCCGGGGGGTACCCCATGGTGAGAAAATATCTCCACGGCGAGGGGTATCTGACCGACTCATTTTAAGGGAATCCAGATATGCATATATTCACCCATTTGAACGGCATGATTTTCATCAAGGGAGGCGTGGTTATCGGGATCGCCTTTCTTGTAATTACCCTGTCCCAGCGAATCGCACCCTGGCTGGCTGGAAGATTTTCCGGTCGTTACCGTTTGTATATCCTTGCCTCGGTGCCTGTTGTGCGGTTGATCGTCATTGTGCTGACCGTGTGGATGATTATTTCCATGGCAATCGAACCCACGGCTGAAAATATTTTTGCCCTCCTGGGTGCCTTTGGCCTGGCCCTTGGTTTTGCCTTTAAAGACTATGTCAGCAGCCTTATTGCTGGGATTGTGACCCTTTATGAGGCACCCTACCGCCTCGGAGACTGGGTGTCCATCGAGGAGGCCCAGGGTGAAGTGCGTGCCATCGGCATGCGTTCGTTTGAGATTGTCACCCCCGACGACACGGTGGTGGTCGTCCCCCACCTGAAGCTCTGGGCCAGTAAACTGTTTAATGCCAATGGCGGCTCCCGCAACCTCCAGTGCGCGGCTGCTTTTTATCTCAATCCCCGCCATGATTCGAAACTTGTGATCCAGGCCCTCCAGGATACGGCTTTGACCAGTTCCTATCTCCAGGTGGAAAAGCCCATAAGTGTGGTTGCCCTGGAAAAACCATGGGCAACCCAGTACCGGCTGAAGGCGTATCCCGTGGATCCACGGGATCAGTTCAGGTTCACAACGGATCTTACGGTAAGGGGCAAGGCAGCCCTGGAAGCCCTGGGCGTGGCCTATCCAGACAGGGCCGTTGTTTCGGCGGGTGCTTTTGGCAGTGAATGAGACAGACCTCAAGCAGCATTTTGCAGTGGTTGTCATCTAAGAGTTGCACCTTTTAGGTGTCATCTAAAGATGGTTCTGGGGAAACGCGTCCTGGATGTCTTCTTAAAAATTGCCGGGGACAGATGTCATACCTGCCCCCGGCGGTCAAACCTTTTTTTAGAAGTTAAGGGTCTCCTGGAGCTCGTCCGTGGAAAAGTCCCAGGTGGTGTTGTGGGGCGGGAAGCTCTCTTTGAACATTTCAGGGAGCTGGTCATCGGCCTTTGTAAAGCCTGCCCTTCGGTTGAATTCCTTTTCATCGTTGAGGATGGATTTACCGAGGCTGACCACATCGTCAGGGGTGAGGGACATCCCGTACTGGGCGTTGAGCAGATTTACAATGGTCTGGACCCCATCCTCATTGTCAAGGACAGCAAAGGCCACAAACAGGCATAGACCTGCTGCATCAATGGCTGCCGTGGCAATCTGGAGGTTCTGGGAGAGTGCAATGTTGCCCTCTTTCTTCAGGGGATCCACGGTGCCGCCAACGGCCAGGATGTTTGCCGTGACGCCATAGCCTGCGGTGTGGTCTGCGCCCATGGGGGTAGTGGCATAGGTGACGCCGACACCCTTGACCGATCTTGGGTCATAGGCGGGAAAGGCCTGTCGTTTGACTACGGGAATCCTGTCAACACCCAGGGCGTCGGCCGTAAAGGCGGTTCCATTGCCAAGAATTTTACCCATGGGTGTTCCCTTGCCAACCTCTTTGACCAGTTCAATGGCTGCCTTGCTGTCTCCCCATTCAATGAGGCCGGCTTCCATGGCCATGCCGATGGCAACGCCCGTGTCAATGGTGTCGATGCCAAAGTCGTCGCAGAGCCTGTCCATCATGGCAATGTCGTCAAGGTCTTTGATCAGGCAATGGGAACCAAAGGCCCAGAGGGTCTCGTATTCAAACCCGGAGGTGAGGTATTTTCCTTCCTTGTCATAGTATGCCTGGGAGCATTTCATGACGCAGCCCGGGTGGCAGCCTTCGGAAATGACACCGCCCCTGGCCTCGATGTTTTCAGCCATTTTTTCGCCGCTGATATCCTGGGCGTGCTCAAACCGGCCTGTTCTGAAGTTCTTTGTGGGCATGGCCCCGGCTTCGTTGATAACATTCACCAGAACTGCCGTGCCAAGGGCCGGAAGGCCTTCACCGCAAACGGGGTGGGAGGTGAGCATTTCGACCCAGCGTTTGTTGGCTACCTTGAACGCCTCTGGATCGGCCAGGGTCAGCCGGGGAGCACCCTTGTCATCCACGATGATGGCCTTGACCCCCTTGGAACCCATGACTGCACCCAGACCACCCCTGCCCAGTGCCCGGCCCGGTGTTCCCTTGGGATCGGCCACGTGGATGCTTGCGGCCTGGAGGCGCTGTTCGCCTGCCTGGCCGATGCACATGACACCGGTTCGTTTGCCGAATCGATCCCAGAGCTTCTCCATGGTGTTGTAGGTGCCGATCCCCACGTATTCGTCGGCCGGGACAATCTCAACACCGTCATTTTTAATGATGACCATTGAGAACTTTTTGTCTTCAGGTTTGCCCTCCAGCACAACCGCACTGATGCCAAGCTTTGCAAGTTTTTGAGAGACAAGGCCGCCTGAATTGCTCTCCTTGATGCCGCCTGTCAGGGGGGATTTGGCACCGGCTGAAAGCCTGCCCGAGTTGGCTGCAGGAGATCCTGATAAAAGGCCAGGAGCAATCACAAGTTTGTTGAATTTTCCCAGGGCATGACAGGTGGCAGGCACCTCGTTGAGCACCATTCTTGACGTCAATGCCCGGCCTCCGAGGCCGGCCAGATCGGCAGGTGTTTCTTCAAATGTATATGTTTTATCTGTTGTGTTTATTCTCAATATTTTTGACATGATTTCTCCTTGAATCTTTTTTAACTTAAACATTATCGCTTCTGTTTTCTTCGTCCTTTTCCGTCGGGTTCGGCCATTTTGACAAGCTTTGGATCAAACCGGGCAATGGTTTCCACAAGATCTTTCTGCTGGGCCATGATATCCAGGATGTCCTTGTATGCCATGGGCACTTCATCCAGTCCCGCTGAAACCAGGGTGACACCTTTTTTTTCTAGGAATCGGTTCAGATCCTTTCTGCTAAACTGCTTTATTGCCGCATTGCGGCTCATCTTCCTTCCTGCCCCATGGGCTGCGGAATTTAAGGCCCGGGTGTTTCCAAGTCCCCTCACAACAAAACCGGGGGTGGCCATGGATCCCGGAATAACGCCTAGGACTCCCCTGTCTGCGGGAGTCGCTCCTTTTCGGTGAACAATCACCTCCTCATCCCCACACTGCATTTTCCACGCAAAGTTATGGTGATTTTCCAGGGTCAGGACCGAAACCGCCCCCAGATGGCTCAATACACTTTGGTGGATGATATCATGGTTCGCAGACGAATATCTGCCCATGAGTTCCATTGCCTTCCAGTATTCAAGCCCTTCTGACCGATCAAGGTCGAGCCAGGCAAGGTCGCTTAGATGTTTGGGAAGTTCAGGATGGAGGCGGCGGGCAAGCGTGCTGTAGTGTTTGGCAATGGCCGCCCCCGCTCCCCTGCTTCCGCTGTGGGTCAAAAGTGCCAGATAGTTGCCGGGTTCAAGCCCCATCTCTGCTGCAGATAGGGTCAGAAGTCCAAATTCGGCAAAGTGGTTGCCCGACCCACTGGTGCCAAGCTGCTGCCAGGCCTTGTCTTTCAGCCCTTTCACAGTTGGGCAGAACGTCCAGTCTTCATCCATGACCCGGTGGTTATGGGGTCGTTTAAACGATTCTCCCATCCCAAATCTTGTCCCCTGCTCCAGGGCTGCCCTAAAGGGTTCCTGTAGGGCCTCGAATCTGTCAAATGCCAGATCCAGGACACTCATCTTTACCCGGCAGGCGATGTCCACACCTACGGCATAGGGAATGACGGCATCCTTTACGGCCAGGACTCCGCCAATGGGAAGTCCATAACCCATGTGGGCATCGGGCATGAGTGCCCCCTGGATGGATATGGGGAGGGTACAGGCGTTGTCCATCTGACGTATGGCATCGGCCTCAATCTCCCTTCCCCAGATTTCATAGGGGGCAAACTGTTGGATACGGGGTCTTTTTCCCATTGCTTTTCCATTGCAGGGTTGATTTAATTCATCTCAAACTGATCTGATATTAACCTTGTGATCGATAAAAAACAAGGGGTAATATGCGAGGGAATAACCTGTGAACACCATGGATAACCACACACCCCGACGTTTGTTTGTTGCCCTGTCCCTGCCAAGGGCGGTGGTTGATTTTCTTGAACAGATGCAGAAATCCTTGAAGAACAGGGGTTTCAAGGCCTCCTGGTCCCGTATGGAGGCCATGCATCTGACGTTGAAATTTATTGGAGAGACCCCAACGGAAAATCTGGAGTCCATTATCCGGGCCGTTCAAACAACGGCGGCAGCCCATCATCGGTTTAAATTAAAGGTGCAGGGGGTGGGGGTCTTTCCCTCAACCCGGAAGGCAAGGGTTTTATGGGCAGGAGCGGGTTGGGAAAACCGGGATCTGTCAGAGATCTATCAGGTGCTTGAATCTAATCTGGGCCAGGCCGGTATTCCCCTGTCAAAGAAACGGTTCTTCCCCCACTTCACCCTGGCCCGGTTCAGGAAAGCCGTGGATCACCAGCAGATTGCGGATGTGATGGATGCCTTTGGGAACCACAGTTCAGCATCCTTTGAGTGTCGCTCTATTGATCTTGTTCAGAGTGTCCTCAAGTCTTCCGGAGCGGTTCACACCCTTGTTGCCCGGGCAGATTTTAAACCGTGATCAGGTTTTGGCGGGATTGGTTTCTTTACAGACCATCTCAAATTTTTCCAAGGTCCCGTGCTTGGGGGTTTCCGTGAATGTTGCCCGGCAACAGGTCTGCATGACGATGGTGGAACTGAATGGCCCTGAAAGGCGGGTACCCTCGGCCATGGGGCCGTTGACAATGATTTGTGCAAGGCCCAGGCTTTGCCGGTTCCACTCCAGGAGCTGAAATCGATTTCGCTCAAGGGCCTGGACTCTGGATTCACTCCTTTGCCTTGTGGCAGGCTCGTGTTTGTTCAGGTTTTCCAGGGCCTGCGCCATGGTTCGTTTGCGATGGTTAAGATTTTTCAGAGCATTAATGGCCGATGTAAGCTTTTTGTCAAGGGCCGCTACCAGAACAGCCGTCCTTGTGCTCTGATCTTTTGGTTCGGTTTGATGCCGGGCTTTTTCAGCCTTTGCGGCGTCATAGAGCCGCTTTAGGCGGACCATTTTTTTAAAGACCTGGTCGATGCTTTTCCCCAGATCCTTGATGTTTTTTTCAAGGTTGCGAAGTTCCTGCCCGGCCAGGTCAACATCCTCTTCAATCCTTTCAAGGGCCAGGATCAGGTGCTCTTCTCTGGCTGCACTGATATGGCAGGGTTCAGTCACATCGCTTCCCACACCCAGGGCTGATACGCCTCCTTTTGCCGATACCGTGGAGGCGATGATCCGGCTTTTCAGAGCCAGGCAGCGCCCGCTGATGGTAATGGTGGAATCAAGGATCTCATGGTCCACAATAACATCTCCAAAGGCCTCGATGGTGGAGTTGTGTATGTACCTTGCACGGACATTGCCCTGGGTTTTGATGACGGCATTGGTGATGCCGATGGAAACAGTGATGTCGCCAAGGCTTTCAAGGCGGGTATCCCTGATTTCCCGGGCTTTTACCGTTCCCGCCTTTACAGGGTACGCTCCGGTGAGAATCCCTGAAACAGTCAGGGCCGCATGGGTTTCGATGGCGCCGAATTTCATGTCAGCATCGTCCAGGACATTGACGGCTGGAAATACATGGAGTTGTCCCAGCAAAGACACAAACGGCGTGCCGCTGCCGGCTGCAAAGACCCGGGTGCAATCCCTTGCCAGCCTTACCCCCTTGCCGCAGTTAAAAACAGAGGGCTCTGTTCTGTGGGGAAGCGCTTTTCCCCGGGTATTACCGAAAACATCAATCCCGGGGACGGCCTGCTCAATTTTTTCAAGTTCTGCAAGGAGATCACCCCGTTTCACCCGGATGGGTTCTTTTGCGTCCACATCAAAGAGATATTTTACCCTTGTTGTCCCTGGAACAACTGGAAGATTCCCCCTGGCCAGGATGAAGCGTGGCAGGCCTTTGTCCAGGCAACACTGGAGGGTTTCTGCCCTGAGGATTCCGTGGCTTATCCCTTTTGTCTCCATGGCTGCCTTGAGTATTGTCAGGGTGGCGGGTGATATCCCTGGCTCTGGTATCTCGGCCCAGGCCTCCATGGCATCCGGTGACAGGGTGATATTGATTTTATTTTCCGATGGGTTCATGTCTTCTGATTGATCATCAGGAACGTTTAAACTTTTCTGGTCGGCAAGGATGAGGTTGCACTGCCCAGGGGTCAAAAAGCCCTCCGTTACCATGACGTCCCCAAGAAGGGTCACGGCCCTGTGCCGTTTGAACGCCTTGATCTGGGTCTCCATGGCCCGATCCACCTGTTGCTTTGTTGCAAACCCTTTTTGGATAACTGTGGCGGCAAAGGTTTTGTCCTGGTTTCTGATCATGAGAAAACGACGCTCTTCATGGGTAAGGGCCATTTTTCCCAGACTGTCCCTGCCCTGTTGGGGCACTGGATTGTCACCTTCGATCTGCCGTTGCTCTTCGGCAATGATTTGTCTTTGCCCAGCAGTGATGACGCCGGATTCAACAAGAATATCCCCGATCATTCGTCTGCTTTTTTCTTCCCGGAACTGTTTGAGCTGTTTTTTAAGGGCCAGATCCACCTGTTGTTTTGTTGCAAACCCTCTTTTGACTGCAATCTGGCCGAATTTTTCCCCCTGCTGCCTTAGAACGAGAAATTCCTGTAGCAGTTCAATGAGGTTTATCTGGTAGGGTGTGGCCATTTGTTCCTGGTGCATGAGTGCTGCAAAGGAACCTCCTGTTTCACCCTGAAGTTCAAGAAGCCGGTCCAACTGCTGCTTGTTTATGGTGCCGTATTTGAAGGCCACTTCACCCACGGAGGGAGGGGCGGTAGGGTGTGTCACGGTTTTCTCTTTGGGTTAGGGGGTATCAATTATAAATGTTTCCCCTCTTTTTAAACAAATTGCCTCCTGTGTCAAGCTATTCCTCCCCTGATGTCCACGGTTGGGGGCATCCCGTGGACATATTTATAATTGCTGGAGCTGAAACAGACATTTTGATATGCTCTTGGGGAGCACTATGGATTTTATGGATTTTTATGTAAGGGTAAAAACATGACAAACAATGATATTTTACGAATGTTCCGGTATGCCATGGACATAAGCGAATCAAAGCTGGTTGCGATTTTCGGGCTGGCAGGAGAGACCGTTGACCGGGATCAAATCGGGGCAATGCTTAAAAAGGAGGATGAGCAGGGCTTTGAGCTCCTTGATGATTCCTCCATGACGGCGTTTCTGAATGGGCTGATTGTCCATGAGCGTGGAGAGAAAAGTGGCTCCCAAGGGGCTGTCCTGCAGTCTCCCGAGTTCCTGACCAACAATATCATCCTGAAGAAGCTGAGGATCGCCCTTAACTTCAAGGAGGAGGATATGATGGCCGTGTTCAAGCTTGCCGGCAAGGATGTCTCAAAAGCAATGCTTTCCGCACTGTTTCGCAAACCGGGTCACAAGAACTACAAGGAGTGCGGGGATCAGTTTTTGAGAAATTTTCTCAAGGGACTTGCCATGCGCTATCGGGGATGATGTGGTGTGACCGGAGCAGATACCCTGCTCCGGCCATGGCGGTTATTCGGGTAGTATGAGGTTCATGGCAACGCCGATGATGCCGGCAAGGCCGATGCCCTGGAGGGTGAATTCTCCTGCGGAAAAACTCATTCCTCCAATGCCGAAGACAAGGATGAGTCCCACGATGGTTAGGTTCCTTGCCTCGGTAAGGTCTTGACCTGATTTTACAAGGGTGTTGAGGCCGACCACCATGATGGCACCAAAGAGCAGCAGCATGATACCGCCCATCACCGGTGCTGGGATGGTCTGGAGAAAGGTGCCGAATTTGTTGACAAATGCAAGAAGTATAGCTGCAATGGCCGCCCAGGTCATGATGGCGGGGTTAAACACCCGGGTCAGGGCAATGGCGCCGGTCACCTCGGAATAGGTGGTGTTGGGCGGTCCGCCCAGAAACGAGGCAAGGCTTGTTGCAATGCCGTCGCCGAGCATGGTGTTCTGGATGCCGGGATCCTTGACATAATCCTTGCCCGTGACGCTGCCGATGGCAAGCACATCACCAAAGTGTTCAATGGCAGGGGCAATGGCAATGGGTACGATGTAAAAAATAGCCTGAAGGTTCCATTCCGGCAGGGTAAAATGGGGCATGGCAATCCAGGGTGCTGAAGAAACAGTTGAAAAATCAACGATTCCAAAAATCAATGACAGGATGTAACCCACAATAATACCGCATAGGATGGGAATGAGCTTGATGAATCCTTTGCCAAAGAGGGATGCCAGAACCGTTGCCGTAAGGGCCGACAGAGAGATGATCATGGCCGTTCGTTCGGGAAAAAGAACAAACGCTCCATCGCCTGTTTTGCCCATGGCCATGTTCACTGCCACAGGGGCAAGGATGAGGCCGATGACCATGATGACAGGACCTGTGACAATGGGGGGCAGTACCCGTTTGACGATGCCACTTCCCTGCCACCGGATGAGAAGGCTTAACAGGACATAAACAACGCCTGCCGCGCAAAGTCCGCACATGGTGCCGGGAATTCCCCAGGTTTTGACCCCATACATGATCGGTGGAATAAAGGCAAAGGACGAGGCAAGAAAGATGGGGACTTTTCCCCGGGTGATTACCTGAAAAATAAGGGTGCCAGCACCTGCGGTGAAAAGTGCCACATTGGGGTTGAGGCCGGTGAGAAGGGGGACCAGTACCAGGGCGCCAAATGCCACAAAAAGCATCTGGGCTCCCAGCAGGGCGTCCTTGATCTGGAAATTGTAGTCTGTTGATGAATGGCTGCTTTCCGACATGTGTTCTTGTCCTCTTCCTTTATTTGATGGTTAAATGATTATTTGGTGCCAAATATTTTGTCCCCGGCATCACCCAGCCCAGGAAGGATGTAACCGACTTCGTTGAGGCGTTCATCAATGGCCGCCACATAAATGTCCACATCGGGATGGGCCTTCTGGATTTTTTCTATCCCTTCCGGGGCTGCAACCAGGAAGAGTCCCTTGATTCTGGTGCAGCCGGACGCCTTGAGCAGTTCAATGGTGGCAAGGAGGGTGCCGCCGGTTGCCAGCATGGGATCCAGGATCAGAGCAATACGTTCGTCCATGGCGCTTGCTGTCTTGACATAGTACTGAACTGGCTGAAGGGTCTTTTCGTCTCTGTAAAATCCCACAACGCTCACCTTTGCCGACGGGATCAGGTTGATCACCCCGTCCATCATGCCAAGCCCTGCCCTGAGGATGGGCACAATGGTGATTTTTTTACCCTTGATTCTTTCGACCTGAACAGGTCCTGCCCAGCCGTCTATGGTTGCGACCTCTGTTTCCATATCCTGGGTTGCTTCATAGGTGAGCAGTCCTGCCACTTCGGATGCCAGATCCCTGAAATCCTTTGTGGAAATGTCCTTCTGGCGCATCAATCCGAGTTTGTGCTTTATGAGTGGGTGGTCTTCCACGTAAACAGCCATTATTCCTCCTTGGTCTATAAATTATTTGCGATTGATTGATAAATCCCTTAAACATAGGAAAAAACAGATCCTATAGTCAAGAAAAATGAGTGCGCGGTTGATCTTTTTATGGTTTTGTGGTGAAAGGGGTGAATGGAAAATCAGAATTTTATCGAGATTGCCGTTGCCCTTCCTGTCCATGGCACTTTTACCTATACCCTTCCTTTGGATCTTGCTGCCGAGGCAATTCCGGGTATGCGGGTGCTGGTTCCCTTTGGGAATAGAAGGGTTACGGGCTATGTCCTTGGCCCGGGCCATGAAAACACTGAATTTAAGGCAAAACCCATCCAGGGACTTCTGGATGAGGCCCCCCTTTTTCCTCCGGCCATGATCGAATTGTTCAGATGGGTGTCTGACTACTACATCCATCCCCTGGGTGAGGTGATCAAGGCTGCACTTCCAAAGGGGCTGAACCGGTATGACGTTTCGTTTCTCTCCCTTGTTGAAAAACCTGGAAACCTGCCTGACCTGCCTGACCTGCCTGATCTCTCGCCCAGAGAACAGGCCGTTGTGGATCTGTTGAAAAAAAAAGGATCTGTCTCGGTGAAGAGTCTTGTGGGACGGGGTAAGAACCCATCTGTTTCGGCCCTTGTCAGGCGATTGATCCAGAAGGGTGTGATCCAGCAGGCGGCACGGTTGAAAAAAGATCAGATCCAGATGAAGACTGAGAAATTTATCCTGCCCACCGGACAGGGGGAGCCCATGGAGCGGATGTCTGCCAAACGCAGGCAGATCCTGGAGATTGTCCGTGAAAAGGGCGAAATCTCCCTGACCCTTCTCAAGCAGGAGGTGCCCACGGCCCCGAAGCTTGTGAAGATTCTTGCCGGGGCAGGCTACCTTGAAGTCATCGAGCGTCAGGTGTTCAGGGACCCCCTGGGGGACCCGGTGGATCCCGACGTGCCCCCTGAGTTGATGGACGAGCAGGCAGGGGTTGTGAACCAGGTGATCTCGGAGATGGACAAGGGATTTTCCCGGTATCTGCTTTCGGGTGTTACGGGCAGTGGCAAGACCGAGGTCTACCTGCGCCTTGTGACCGAGGCCATGGACAGGGGGCAGGGTGCCCTGGTGCTTGTGCCGGAGATTTCCCTGATTTCCCAGACCGAACGGCGTTTTCGGGCAAGATTTGGCAAAAAGATCGCTGTGCTCCACAGTGGCCTGACCATGGGGGAACGCCTTGACCAGTGGAACCGGATCATGACCGGGGATGCCGTCATTGTCATCGGGGTTCGGTCGTCGGTGTTTGCTCCCATCAACAATCTGGGTATCATCATTGTGGATGAGGAGCACGATACCTCCTACAAGCAGGAGACCGGCCTTCGCTACAACGCCCGGGACATTGCCGTGGTTCGGGCCAAAATTGAGAACATCCCTGTGGTCCTGGGGTCGGCAACCCCGTCTGTGCAATCCTATTACAATGTGTGCGAGGGAAGATTCAAGGAACTCAAGCTGACAAAACGGGTCAACTGCCATCCCCTGCCTGAGATAGAGCTTGTGGACCTCAAGCGCTACAAGGACTTCAGGGGTATAGAGCGGATCATTACTCCCGAACTTTCAAGGGGGATCGGCCATTGCCTTGAGCGTGGAGAGCAGGCCCTGATTTTTCTGAACCGTCGGGGGTTTGCCACCTATCCCGTGTGCCAGGCGTGTAATGAGCCGGTGAAGTGCAAATTTTGCGATCTGACCATGACACTGCACATGGACACAAACGAATTCCGCTGCCATTTGTGCGGATTTTCCATGTCCATGAATCAGCCCTGTCCCAATTGTAATGCCCGACGGATCAAACCCCTGGGGTTTGGCACCGAGCGTATTGAAAACATGCTTCAGGTTCTTTTTCCGGACGCAAGGGTGGCAAGGCTTGACCAGGATACTGGCTCTAAAAAGGGGGCCATGGTTTCCATTCTGAAAAAGGTGAAGCATCGAACCGTGGATATAATCATCGGCACCCAGATGCTTGCCAAGGGCCATGATTTTCCGTTTATCACCCTGGTGGGGGTGATCTGTGCAGATCTTTCGCTTAATTTTCCCGATTTCAGGGCAGGAGAGAGGACCTTTCAGCTCCTGGCCCAGGTGGCGGGAAGGGCCGGGCGGGGGGATCGAAAGGGGCGGGTGGTCATGCAGACCTACAATCCTGAACATTTCAGCATTGAGGCGTCCAAAAATCAGGACTTTGTCGAATTCTACCATAAGGAAATCCCTTTTAGAAAGGGGCTTGGCTATCCACCGGTCTCCAGGATTATTCAGCTGAAAATTTCGGGACTCGATAAGGACAAGGTTAAGGTACATGCCCTCTTTGTGGGCGAAGAGTGCAAGCGCCTGGTTGACCAGGACCGTGAAAATGGTCATCTGGTTCAGATCCTCGGCCCTATTGAGGCGGGTATTCCAAAGATCGCCATGCGCTACCGGTGGCAGATCCTGTTGAAAAGTCCCCGGGCAACCCTGTTGAACAGGCTTGTCCGGGCCATGCTGGCCGAGAAAAAGGTTTTTGCCAACAGGGAGGTTACTGTTGGAATTGATGTGGACCCCTATTCCATGAGTTAGTGTTTGAACGAAAACTCACCCATTTGCGGCGTTGCTGCAAATTTCTGAAATCCTCACGTACAGTAGTACGCTCCGGTTTCAGAAATTTTTGCGCCTTGCATATGGGCAATTTTTGGTCCAAACACGGGTTTTCGGTCAACCACGAGTTAGGGGCGGTTTATGCGAGCCTTGTTCAAACGAGCCTATCCGGAAATTTTTTGCTTCAGCCCAGGAGTTTGTTGAAAAAAAGGTAGGGTCCAAGGTTGTCAAAGTGCTCCTGGGACAGAAAAACGGCGCTGACATAGGATCCGTCCGTGGCTGTTACGACCACCTGTTTTTTTACGATGGACTGCTTTGCATCGTCCAGGACAAATTCAAGCAGAAGCTTGTTTCCGGCCATGATTTTTTGCCGGATGTTGAGCATGAGGGTGACGCCCTTGGCGTTGAGCCGTTTGACAGTCATTCGACCACTCCAATGTTTCTCTTCTCTGCTGGTGCAGGTTCCCACAAGGTTCATCTCCCTGGCAGTTTGGCCCTTGCGTTCCAGCACGGCGTAAAAGGTTTCTTTGCATCCGCACCGGTATCTTATGCGGGTGACGGGTTTTTCTATTTTGTACTGGGTGAGCAGCAGGGTTCTTTTCCGGTTACACCCGGGGCAGATGAGGGTTGCCGTGTCAAGATTGTCGATGACTATTTTATGTTCCATTGAAATATTCCTTTTAATGGGGGCAGGTTTTCCTTGTTGCTCTTTTCTGGTGGCCCCGCATTTGATTATCTTTCACTATTTGTGCCAAACGGACAAAATGGTTGATATACTGGCGTATTATGCTTAGTATAGCGATTAGAACACCGTTTTGGCTGACCGGGTAATGTTGGTATCTGATGGATGGGTGTTTTATTTTGTCTAATTGGTTTTATTTAACATGTTTATTTTGGTGGAAAAATGGAAGCAGCGTCATTTGATCTGTTCAAGTCCTTTGCAGGAGAGCTGGAACCTGAGATTCTCCAGGAAAAATTTCTCAAAGCCCTTTTAAAGCTTCAAAATGTCCACAGGGGATCCATCTGGATTAAGCGAGACAACAGCTACCACTGCATCGAAGCCCTTGGGTCGGAACAGGAGCGCATTAAGGGGGTTTCCATCAGCACCCGCCATTCAAGCATTGTCGGCTGGGTGATCGAAAATCAACAAATGGCGGTATCTGACCCCAGAAACGATGACCGACATTTTAAGGACCTGGAAGAGAATCTCAGGGTAAAGAGCAGCCTGATCCTCTGCTTTCCCCTGTTTTTGAAGGATCGCTCTGTTTACGGGGCTGTTCAGATCATCGACACCACCCCGGACAAGCACCTGATCAACCTTGATAAGGAGTACCTTGAACACCTCCAGAACCTGGTGGATATCGGATCCATGGCCCTTGGCAATGCCGTGCTGTATAGGGAAAAGATGGAAGAGGCCGAAAGTCTTAAAACAGCCCTCAAGGAGTACCAGGAAGGGGCACCCATTATTGGTCAGAGCAGGGTATTGGCTGAGGTTATGGCCCTTGTAAAAAGCTATGCCGCATCTGATTTCCATGTGCTGATCACGGGGGAGAGCGGCACGGGTAAGGAGCTCGTGGCCGAACAGCTCCACCACACGGGCCTTCGACGGGGCATGCCTTTCCTGGTTCAAAATTGCAGCTCAATTCCTGAAACCCTGCTTGAAAGTGAGCTTTTCGGGTATAAGAAAGGGGCCTTTTCCGGTGCTGTCCGGGATAAAAAGGGGTTGTTTGAAGCGGCCGACGGGGGGACTGTTTTTCTGGATGAGATCGGTGATATGCCCATGAATATCCAGGCAAGCATTCTAAGGGTTCTCCAGAACAATGAGGTCAAACCCCTTGGATCCACAAGTGTGATTCATGTGGATGTAAGAATCATCTCAGCCACCCACAGGGACATTAAAAAAATGGTTGCCGAAAATACTTTTCGCCAGGATCTTTTCTATCGCCTGGCCGTTCTGCCCATTGATTTGCCGCCCCTTCGAAACCGCAGGGAGGATGTTCCCCTCCTGATTAAACATTTTCTTGCAAGGGAGGCCGCAAAGGCCAAGGTTCCGCCAAAACGGGTAGGTGCTGTTGCCATGCGAAGGCTCACGGCCTGGTCCTGGCCGGGCAACATCCGGGAACTTGAAAATCTTATCAAATACCTGACGGTGGTAACCGATGACGACACCATTGATCCCGATGCCATTCCCCTGAATTTTGACAGGGGCTCTGCCAATGGCCGAGGCGATGAATTCCCTGTTTTCCCGACAAGTTCGCCCGTTGATGGGGCCCAAACTCCGGGCATTGATTTTGGGGACTATACCTGGCTTGAGGTGGAACGGGCCTATGCCCTTTATCTCCTTGAAAGAAACGCCTGGAATGTCACCTGGGCGGCCAGGGATTCGGGCCTGAACCGGTCGACCTTTGCCTCGCGCATGCGGCGCCTGGGGCTTAAAAAAAAGAGACGATAATCACCTTGCAATGTCAACAAATGTGCCGGTGGTCAGCTTGGCCAGATCCCGGGGGGCAAGGGCAATATCCATTCCCCGGCGACCGGCGCTGACAAGGATGGATTCATGGTCAAGGGCTGAACTGTCCACAAGGGTCTGAAGCCTTTTTTTTTGTCCCAGGGGGCTGACCCCGCCAAGAACATAACCGGTGGTACGCTGGACATTGTTTTTGTCGGCCATCACGGCCCGTTTGGCTTTCAGGGTCTTGGCAACCATCTTCAGGTCAAGCATGCGTGAAACAGGAATTACGCAGACCACAAGGGTTGATCCATCCACCTCAGCCACCAGGGTTTTAAAGACCCTTTCCGGGTCCAGGCCCAGTTTTTCAGCGGCTTCCTCTCCATAGGCCGTGGTCCTGGGATCGTGGTCATAGGTGAGAATCTCATACTTTATCCCGGCCTTTTTGGCGCTTTTGATACCCGGGGTCATTTTTTGCAGAATCTCCTTTTTGCAGTGAATTTTCAACGATTTCTTATCAATCATGGTCTTGTTTGTAAAGGGAAAGCCTGTGGTTCATAATTTTAAACCTATGGATATACGGATTTTATCATTTAATTACAGGTGGTTGCGGTTTTGTTTGGTAAAATTAGCCTGGGAGCGGTTCAAAAAAATAAACTTTCAAGGACGCTGGCAGGGTCTCCATGGCCTGGATTGTTTATGGGCTTGGTCGGATTGAATAAAAAATATCCATTTATTACAGTGTATTATGCATTTTGGTTAAGATTTTATTAAAATATTTTATGTGTTGGCAGGCTCTTTGCTAATACTTAGAACCAGATTAACAAAACAGTTAATTTCATCTTTTTTCTCCTTTTCTTAAAAAGGCCGGCCAAAACCCTTGGGCTGGCCTTTTTAAGTTGTGCCCCTGCTCAAAACACGATATGCACTATTTACATCCTAAATCTGATCAGTGAAACAGGAGATTTTACATGGAATTTTTCTTCAAGCCCAGGGGGATTGCCGTGGTCGGCGCAACACCTTCTCCTGGTAAGGGCGGTAATCTCATCATTAAAAATATGCTCAACGGGTATGACGGAAAAATATACCCCGTCAATCCAAGGTATGAACAAATAGAGGGGCTGACCTGCTACAGGGATGTTTCTGATGTCCCAGACCCCGTTGATCTTGCCGTTGTGTTTGTCTCTTCCAGCCTGGTTGTTCCGACCATACAGGCCTGTGCCCATCGTGGCATTGCCGGGGCCATGATCCAGTCGGCTGGATTTTCAGAGGCCGGCGAACAGGGGCGTAAGCTTCAAGATCAACTTGTCCGGATCGCTTCGGAAACAGGAATCCGCCTGTGGGGCCCCAACTGCATGGGGCTTGTGGATGCCGTTAATAAACGGGTTTTTTCAACGGTGGAAACCGTTATCTGGGATGCGGGAATGACACCTGGAAACGTTTCGTTGATCGTGCAGAGCGGTATGCTGGCAGGAGCCTTTCTCATAGATGTCATGACCCGGGGTGGTATCGGGATCAGCAAATCCTGCTCCATCGGCAACAAGATGGATGTGGATGAGAGTGATATCCTTGAATACCTTATGGCGGACGATGATACCGCCGTCATAGGTCTTTACCTGGAGTCCATTGTCGACGGACCGAGGTTCATGGACCTGTGCCGGAAATCGACCAAGCCCATTGTGTTGCTCAAGGGGGGCAGGAGTGAAAAGGGTGCCCGGGCCGCCATGAGCCATACGGCAAGCCTTGCAGGCAACGGGGCTGTGGTGAGCGGTGCCCTTGCCCAGTGCAATGTTGTGGCAGCCACTGATTTTAACCAGATGATGGACATCTGCCGGACTTTTGGTGCGTTTACCGCCCTTAAGCCGTCCCGGAACAAACGGCTGGCCGTCCTGACCTACAGTGGGGGTGCCGGTATTGTTTCAACGGATTTTTTTGAAGATGCCGGACTTGAACTGGCCGACCTTTCCCCGGAGAGCTGTGAACGCATTCAGCAGGTCTTTCCCGACTGGATGCCCGCAGCCAATCCTGTTGACCTCTGGCCCGGGGTGATCATCCACGGAGCTAAATCTGTTTATAACGCCTGCCTTGAGGCCGTATGCCAAGATCCCCATGTGGATGCGGTCTTTGTCCACAATTTTGTGGGGGGATTCGCCCTTGAGCCGGACATGGATTTCATGGTCTCGGCTGCAAAATCGGTTGGAAAACCCCTTGTCTGCTGGTTGACCGGTGAACGGCACGCCGTTCACGAATTTCAGATCAAGGCCCAGCAGCTTGGGCTTCCGGTCTTTCGTGAAATCCATCGTGCCGTGGAATGTCTTGCTGCATTCATGGAGCATCATCCATGGGCGGACGTTCCTGTCCATGATACCCTGGAAACCTTGAATCCAGATCCGGTACCGGCAATTATGCCAATATCTTTAGATAATCAAACCGGTGTGCTCGATGAAAACCGGTCCAAGGCGATTCTCAAGGCCCGGGGGATCCCCGTGGTCAACGAAACAATGGCCCTGAACGAACGAGAGGCTCTAGCGGCAGCCCAATCCCATGGGTTTCCCGTTGTCATGAAGGGGATTTTTCGGGGAATGGTTCACAAGACAGAGGCGGGCCTTGTCCGCCTGGGCGTCAAATCCGCCCAGGAGGTTGAGGTTGTGTACGCCGAGCTTTTAACTGCCATGGATGGCCGGGGAACGGTCCTTGTTCAGCAGCAGGTTCCCCAGGCGCTTGAGCTCATCGTCGGCATGATTCGGGATCCCCAGTTCGGGGTCTGTGTCATGTGTGGCATGGGAGGTGTGCTTGCCGAGGTTCTGGGTGATACGGTTTTTGGCGTGGCCCCCCTTACCGAGGGCGAAGCCCTGGCCTTGATAGCTCGGATGAAATCCTGCAAACTGCTTGATGGTTTCCGGGGAGGGGTTGGTGTTGACCGGAGGGCTCTTGCCCAGATTCTGGTCCGGGTGGGTCAGTTGGGACTTGAAAACAAGAGAATCAGGGAGATTGATATCAATCCCCTGATCCCCATGGATGGTATGCCCGTTGCCGTGGACGCTTCAATTATTCTGAATGGATAGCATCAATCCAGGATCTGGCTTAGGAAGAGTTTGGTTCGTTCATTCTGGGGGTTGTTAAAAAATTCTTCAGGGTTGTTCTGTTCAAGTATCTGGCCTGAATCCATGAACAGCACCCGGTGGGCCACACTTTTGGCAAAACCCATTTCATGGCTGACAACGATCATGGTCATGCCGTCAGTGGCAAGGCTGATCATGACGTCCAGCACCTCCTTGACCATTTCAGGGTCAAGGGCCGAGGTGGGTTCGTCAAACAGCATGACATTGGGCTTCATGCAGAGGCTTCGGGCAATGGCCACCCGCTGCTGCTGACCCCCGGAGAGCTGGCCTGGGAATTTTTTTGCCTGTTCGGCTATCCTCACCTTTTCCAGGTAAAACATGGCCGTCTCCTCAGCCTCTTTTTTGGGCGTTTTTCGCACCCAGATGGGCCCAAGGGTCAGGTTTTCAAGTATGGTCAGATGGGGGAAAAGATTAAAGTGCTGGAACACCATGCCCACTTCTGCCCTGATCTTTTCAATGTTTTTGATGTCATTGGTCAGGGTCATGCCGTCGACTTCAATGGTTCCCTTCTGGTGCTCTTCAAGGCGGTTGATGCACCGGATCAGGGTGGATTTTCCCGATCCCGACGGACCGCAGATGACAATTCGCTCTTTTTTACCCACCGTCAGGTTTATATCCTTGAGCACATGGAACTCGCCGTACCATTTGTGCATGTTTTTGATTACAATGATGGGTGTATCGTCCGTTTCTGAATTTGCTGGCTGGATCTTATTCATCTTAGATTCTTCCTGGATTGTTGTATGGTGCATGGCAATGGGTTTACAGGGTTACAGTCCCGTGTCCAACTCCCGTTCAAGGCGTCGGCTGTAGTTTGACATGAAAAAACAGCAGACAAAATAAATCAGGGCCACAAAAATATAGGCCTCGGCCGAAAAGCCCATCCACTGGGGATGGGACAGGGTGGTCTGGGTGGTCTTTAACAGATCGTAGAGGGCAATGATCACAACCAGGGAGGTGTCCTTAAAGGCAGAGATCAATATGCTCACCGACGGTGGAATCACAATCTTGAGGGCCTGGGGCAGGATGATCAGCCGCATGGTCTGAAAATAGTTCAGTCCCAGGGATTCGGCCGCCTCGTACTGGCCGCGGTTCATGCCCTGGAGACCGCCGCGGACCACCTCTGCAATGTAGGCGGCGGTGAACATGATAATGGCCACCTGGGCCCGCAGGATTTTATTCAGGGTCACCCCTTCGGGCAGAAGCAGGGGGAAAACCACGGACGACATGAACAGCAGGCTGATCAGGGGGACTCCCCGGATCAGTTCGATGTATACCACGGAAAATGCTTTGATTACGGGCATTCTCGACTGGCGGCCAAGGGCCAGGAAAACACCAAAGGGATAGGCAGCGGTCAGGCCGAACACGGACAGAAGCAGCGTCAGGGGAAGTCCGCCCCACTTGTTGCTTTCAACGGATTCAAACCCGAGGATGCCTCCCTTTAAGAGCAATCCCATGGTGAACAGCCCGATGGCCCAGGCGTAAATCAGGTGTTTTTTCCAGTGCTGCCGATCCTGGCTGTAAAAGAGCAGAGCAACCAGAAGAACCATCGCGGCAAGGGGCCGCCACTGAAGGTCATGGGGGTAGAAACCAAAAATAATGAATCTCAGGTTTGCCGGGATGATCGACCAGCAGGCCCCGTCAATGGCCTGGCATTCGGCACCCGTAGATGTCCACAGACTGTCGATGAAGGCCCACTTGATAAATGGCGGTACCGTGAGCCACAGCAGGGCCAGGACCACCAGGGTTAAAATGGAGTTGAGCACTCCGTTAAAAAGATTTGCCCGGACCCAGCCGATAACCCCGATGTTGGTGATGGGGGGTTTGACGGTGGAAGCCGGTGATTTGGTATTGATCTCATTCATTTGATTTTAGCCCTATTTGTCCGTCCTCAATTATCGTTCCACAAGCGCTATCCGCTTATTATACCAGTTCATGAACGCCGATGTCGACAGGCTGAATACCAGGTAGACAATCATGATCATGGCAACCCCTTCAATGGCCTGCCCGGTCTGGTTGATGGTTGTTCCAGCAACGGATACAAAATCAGGATACCCGATGGCAACGGCCAGGGAAGAGTTCTTTGTCAGGTTGAGCAGCTGGCTTGTCAGGGGCGGAATGATGACCCTCAGGGCCTGGGGAAGGATGACAAGATTAAGCACGTGGGTCGGCTTGAGGCCGATGGACAGGGCCGCCTCGGTCTGTCCCTTGCTTACTGACTGGATTCCGGCCCGGACAACTTCGGCAACAAAGGCTGCCGTATAGAGTACAAGACCCAGAAGCAGGGCTGTAAATTCCGGGCTGATGCTCAAGCCGCCCTTGAAGTTAAATCCCTGGAGGGTGGGAACATTCATTCTGGTGGGCATGCCGGTCATCAGCCAGACCACCAGGGGCAGTCCGATGATAAGGAGAGCGGAGACCTTAAGGATCGGAAAGATCTGGCCGGTACGCTCCTGTCTTGCCTTTGCCCATCGTTTAAGGACAAGGGCGATGACAATGCCAAGAACCAGGGCAGCAGCCATGAATTTAAAGGCTGGGTGCCATTCCGGAATGCCGAAAACAAGCCCTCGGTTGCAGAGAAACAGGCCTGAAAAAGGGTTCAGGGCCTGGCGTGGGGAGGGCAGCATTTCATAGAAGAAGGCGTACCAGAAAAAAAGTTGAAGCAGGATGGGGATATCCTGAAACACTTCAATATAAATCGCTGATAGTCTTGATACCAGCCAGTTTGATGACAGGCGCGCAATGCCGAGAATCGTGCCGAGGATTACCGTTAGAATGATACCGATGAACGATACGATCAAGGTGTTGAGAAATCCGACAGCAAGGGCTCGCCCATAGGAGTCGGCAGCAGAATATTTGATCAGGGATTCGCCAATCTCAAAGGAGGCCTCCCTTTCAAAGAATCCAAAGCCGGTTGAAATGGATTGTCGTTCAAGGTTGGCAAGGGTGTTGGATACCAGGTAATAGCTCACAAGCCCTACGGCTACAATACTGAGGAATTGGTATAAAATCGAAAGTTTTTCCGGATCGCGGAAAAACGGAATTTTTTCTGGGGAGTTTGCTTCCATGGGACCCTTTCGCTATGCAGAACCCGGGACCTGCAAGTTGCTGGTCCCGGGCACTGCGATCATACGGTTTTTTTATTCCTGGTGCGTGGATTATTTAAAAGGAGCCGAGTACATGAGACCACCGTTTGTCCAGAGAGCGTTCAGACCGCGCTCAATTTTCAATGGGGTGTCCATGCCAACGTTTCTTTCAAACATTTCACCATAGTTACCCACCTGTTTGACGATATTGTAGGCAAATTTCTCATCAAGTCCAAGGGCCTTTCCATTGCCTGGAGAGACACCCAGGAACCGTTGAACCTTAGGATCCGTGCTCTTGAGTTTTTCATCAACGTTCTTGGAGGTGATGCCGAGTTCTTCAGCATTGATCATGGCAAGAACGGAGTAGTTGACAACGTCCTTCCACTTGTTGTCACCGTGGCGGACAGCAGGAGCCAGTGGCTCTTTGGAAATGATGGTGGGAAGGATGATGTAATCATCGGGGTTGGGCGCAACGGCCCTTGTGCCGGCAAGCTGTGAAGCATCCGAGGTAAGGCAATCGCAGCGGCCTGCAAAAAAAGCCTTGGCAAGTTCTGCCGTGTTTTCAATAACAACAGGGTTCATCTTCATGCCGTTGGCGCGAAAATAATCAGCAACATTTTGTTCTGTGGTGGTTCCGGGAAGAACGCATACTGTGGCCCCGTCAAGTTCCTTGGCATCCTTGACACCGAGTTTCTTGGAAATGAGAAATCCCTGGCCGTCGTAGTAGTTCACCTAGGCAAAATCAAGGCCGAGGTCGGTGTCCCGGGTCAGTGTCTGGGTACAGTTCCGGGTAAGAACGTCAATCTCACCGGACTGAAGGGCTGTGAACCGGGTTTTTGCGGTCAGCGGGGTGAATTTTACCTTGTTGGCATCTCCAAAAACGGCTGCAGCAACGGCCCTTGCAGTATCAACATCAAGGCCTCGCCAAACCCCTTTTTCGTCCGGCTTTCCAAACCCGAACAGATCCCCGTTAACACCTGCCTGGATAAATCCCTTTGCCTTGACATCTTCCAGGGTATCGGCTGTTGCCATTCCTGCAGTTAAGAACAGGGCTGCCATCAGTAGAACACCAACAAATTTAACTGATTTCATTAAACACTCCTCCTTAATCGACCTTTTTTATTGTAAATAAACATCGGTTAACTGATTGAAACCGACCCTTTTGAATCCAATATCTTTTGATTAAGTTTTACAGCTTTTATTCAAATGTTATTGCAGTAAACAACCCCTGTGTCAAGGGGTTTGACTTTGGGAACGCTGTTTAAAAATCCGGACGGACACTGTTTATTTCAAAAAATAGGGGTTGCGCTATTTATCGCTGATTAGTAAGGGATAACAGGGCTGGCCCACGATTGTAAGCTTCTGGGATGAGACGAAAAAAAGATGGTCTGCCCGATATTGGGAGTTGTTTCGCACATGATTGGTAAAACCATATTTCAGATCCTGAGGACTCTTGACCTCATGTCACGCCCCCAGGGAACAACCAAAAAAGAGATTTCGCTTTGCTTGAATATTTCCCCAAGATCCGCCTATCGCATCATTGAAAGACTCGAGGCATACGGTTTTCCCGTTTATGATGAAAATGCCTCCAGCGGAAAGGAAAAAATATGGCGGGTCATTCCTGATGGGCTCCATCATATCAATAATTTTTCAATTCCAGATCTGAAATTTTCCTACGCTGAACTTGTGGCTCTTTATTTTTTGAAAAGTCAAGCTGGGCTCTTTGACGGCACTGAGATAGAAAGGTATGTCAAATCCGCATTCCAGAAGGTTTCCACCTATATCCCACAGAAGGCAGAGACGCATATCAGTGCTCTCAGAAAGGTTTTCATCACAAAGGAAACATATCAAAAGAGTTACATCGGCAAGGAGGACATCATCGAAACTTTGTTTAATGCCATGGCTAATAATGAGAGTTGCCGTGTCGCCTACCATGTGTTTCGGGATGATGAAATTCGGATAATGGAGATAGATCCGCTTCATTTTTTTAAGAGCAGGGGGGGATTGTACGCCTTGGTGAGAAAAAGGAGGCAAACTGACTACAGAACTCTTGCCGTGGAGCGTTTCCAGAATGTTGAACCAATGGGACAAAAATTTGAATATCCCCGGGATTTTGACCCTGTTTCTTTTATTAACAGGCCGTTTGGTTTGATTCGTGGTCCTGAGATCCATGTTAAACTTTGGTTCTCTCCAAGTCAGGCACGGTATATCATGGAAAGAACCTGGTGTGAGAATCAGGTAATAACGGACCTGAACGATGGCGGTATCCTCTTTGAGATGACCACATTTGGACAGGAGGACGTAAAACGCTGGGTCATGTCGTTTGGTATTCATTCCAGGGTTATAGAGCCAGAAACATTAAAAGATGAAGTCGTTCTTGAATTGAAAAAAGTAATGGAAGGCTATCTAAAATAAAAAATGCTGAGTGGACATATTTTGTCATACTTGGGTGTTTAGAATAGGGATATCGTTAACAAGGCTGGGAAATTAACTATGCAGGTATACATACATTCTCCAGGAACCTATCTTACCCAGAAGAATGAGATTTTCAGGCTCAAGAATCAGGATAGAAGCCTCGATCTTTCCCCCAGGAAGGTCGAGTCCTTTGTCATAACAAATCAGGCAATGATTACCACCCAAGCTATCAACCTTGCCCTTGAAAACAATATAGATATGGTCTTTCTGGATGCCTTTGGGGATCCCACTGGCCGCATCTGGTTTGCAAAGATGGGGAGCACGGCTCTTATCCGAAGGAAGCAGCTTGAAATGGATCAAAATGACAGCGGTCTTATGATTGTTAAGGATTTGATCAAAAACAAGATAGGGAATCAGGTAAAGTTTTTAAAAACCCTGAAAAATGCAAGGCCGGGTAAGGAGCATCGCTTTATAGACACCATTCTGGCCATTGAGAAAATTCTTCAGACCCTTGAGGTAACAGACGGCGAAAATGTCATTGATCTTCGAAATACCATCATGGGGCTTGAAGGGACCTCGGCAAGGGCTTATTTCAAGGTGCTTGCCAGGGCAATGCCGGAAAAATACAGGTTTAAGGGTCGATCCAGGCGACCGGCAAAGGATCCGTTCAATGCCGTTTTAAACTACTGCTATGGCATGCTCTATGGAAAGGTGGAAAAGGCATGTATCATTGCTGGACTGGACCCTTTCATCGGGTTTCTTCACACGGACAATTACAATAAAAAATCCCTGGTGTTTGACCTGATAGAACCCTTCAGGATTTTTGCCGAAACCACGGCTGTTTATCTTTTTACCGGTAGGAAGATGAAGGACGACTATTTTGACATGTACGAACATTCAGTCTCCCTTAATAAAAATGGAAAACCTGTAGTGGTAGAAGCCATGGACAAACATCTGGAGGAAAAGGTCAGGTACCGCAGGAAAAACGTGAAACGCCGACATATTTTGCACCATGAGGCCCACAGACTTGCCAATTATATGATCGATGATGACAAGATGAAAAAGCCTGACTGGCTTTCCATTACGGAGTTTTAGGGAGAAACTATGAGCACTCTTGCGTGGATAATCTACGATATCACAGAAGATAAAACCCGTAACTTTCTGGCAAAAGAGTTTAAAAAAACAGGACTCATCAGGGTTCAGAAGAGCGTTTTCCTTGGCAGACTCGACAGCAACCGGTTCGATGAGCTTGGTGAGATCTGCGATGGGGTGATCAATCCTGAAACGGACAGTGTCTACCTTTTTCCCTTTTGCCAGGAAGATTTTCAGAAGGTTCGGGTTCTGGGGCAGGGGTTTGATAGGAAGATGGTCAATGATGAGATTTTGTCACAGTTTTTTTAGCAAGGAATGTTAACGATGAAACGTTCGATTCTCTATTTCAATAACATCAGGCTTAACACTTCCGAGATCCATAAGTTCAGGGGATATATCGGCAATATGTTCAGGGAGCATGATCTCATCCACAACCACGATGCAGGCTCTGGCAGGCCCATATACAGGTACCCCTTGATTCAGTTCAAGCTCATTGACAACATTCCTGCCATAATTGCTTTGACTGACAGGGCCGTTCAGGTTTTTGCAGATATTTTTATGGCAACGGATGAGATTGTCATCGACGGCAGGACGATCCCGGTGGCAGAAAAGGATCTTGCAGTTCAAAGCTGTGAATTCGGGTTTTCAACTGATACGTATATGTACGAGTTCCTCTCTCCCTGGATAGGACTTAACCAGATGAACCACAGAACCTATGCCTCCCTGAAGGAGAAGAAGGAGAAGAATGAACTTCTGAAGCGGATACTCACCGGAAACATCCTCTCCATGGCCAAATATCTTGATGTCCGCCTTGAACCTGATCAAAGGATCAGAACCGCCCTTCAGCTCAAACAGACCAAAGTAACCCTGAAGGGGACTTCCATGGTAGGTTTTAAGGGGATTTTTAAAACCAACTTTATGGTTCCCGATTATGCAGGGCTTGGTAAGTCCGTTTCAAGGGGATTTGGAACCATTAAAAAATTACTATAGGATGAGGTGTCAAATATGAGTCTGGCCCATAAATTATGGAAAATCGGAAGTGTGCTTTGTGAGGAAGATATTAAAGAGGTCATTCAAACAGACGGCAGTCTCAGCAATGGGGTTGTGCCCTCCTATGTGAACCTTGATTTCACCATTAAAGGAAATCAAATCGTTTCCCTAGAGATAAGGCCGGAGGCCATCTCGAAAACAAAGATGTTCTTTACCAAAAAAATAGGAGGCGCGGGAAACGGAATCTACTATCTCTATCCAAACCTGCAGCTGCAACTAACGGAGAAGAATACGATCAGGGATAAACTCTCCCTGCTTGTAAACACCATAAAAAGCAGTGTTCTCTGTTTTGCCAATGAAGAGAACCGAATTCTGTCACAAGCGGTTTTCGATTTTTTTAATGATAATCCAGACCACAAAGCCCTTAAATCTCTGGGGGAGATCAAGGGGGGAGAGTACTGGTTCTGGATTTCCATTAATCGTAGAACTTTTTTTGAAATGATGCCGGAAATTTGGAACAACTGGTATAACGAACCAGTAACCAAGCTCAAGGAGGCGGGACCAGGCTATGATGCCTTTATAAACGAGGAATCCCTTGTAGGGTACAGACCTGAAATCAGGATTTTTTCCTATGATCAGTACCACGACTCCCTCAATTTTCGAGTTCGGGAAAATCTCCCCCTCTCCCTTGAGAGCGCAAGAAATATTAAGTTCGCCTGGATTTACATCCTCGACAAACTGGTCTTCTTTTATAAGGGTTTGGAGTACGTCATTATCCCGAATCTTCTTTTTAATGACAGGAAAATTTATGGAACTGTTCTGAAACGACTGGTCCGGGCCAACCAGGCAACTGGTAGCAAGTCCGGTCAGTTGAAGGATCTCAGAAATGAAGAAAAAAAACTGAAAGCAGACCTGGAGAAGCTTAAGAAAAAGAGAGCTAAGCAAAAGAAAAATACAGAACTGGGTGTTGCCTTTGACAGGCTGGATAAAGAGTATAAGGCGGTAATGGGGAAAATAGGGGCTGTTGATACAGGGATTATAACTGAGTTCAACGAACAGGCAAATCATCTCGGGGATTTGAAAAATTTCGTCACCCTTGATTTTGTTTTTACTGCGATAAACAGAACCAACCTCTCTTTTGAAGTTAAGGGCTCCATTGAGGATGTGATTCCAAGCAGGCTTGCCCATCTTGTTGATACCATGAAGGATAAACAATACAGGATTGAAGATAACACCTTTTCTGACATGAAAGATCGTGAAAAAACCCACCTTAAGAATTATTTCAACAGGGATGAACTCTATTTTGTGGTAAATAAATCCTATTTGAAAAATAAAAATAGGATATTACAGGAGCGCCTGCATCTTGCACGTCTCCTTTTGACCGATGAAAAAATAGCAATGGAAGATCTTTTGCAGCGATTTGAATTCCACAGGGAGTATGATTATGGCCATAAAAAAAGGATCAATAACGGGGTAAAGGATTGGATCAACTATCCTGAAACCTATACCTTCCATGAAAAAAAGATGATCGATTTCTTAAATGTAATCAATAAAATCAAGGAGTGATGCCATGTCGGATATAAAACGATCCTTTAATGAGTTGTTTCTCTGTAGAAACAAGACAGACAACATCGGTTTTTATGGAAAACCTGCAATTCAAAAGGCCTATTTCATTGGAGCCTATGCCAAGGCCGTAATAAATAGCTCTTTTTATTCATCGGTCAGTAGGAAAAATACGACCTTTAAAAACTGGCTCTCCGGTCAGATCATAAATTATAGAAATCTTGACAGGATCTTTGAAATGGCTTTTCGTTTCGAGCAGAAACTTAAACTTAATCTGAGGAACGATTCTGAAGTCCGCAGGCTTGCTCATGAAACTCCTGAATCCAAGGCTGGCGGCCTGTCAAGCTCAAAAATATCCTATGCCTTTGTTGCAGGATTTGACGATTATGGAAAATTTTCAAAGGAAGAACAGGCAAACGAAGTGCAAAACAAAAATATAACCGAAAAGGAGCAATAAATGGAAAATTTAGCCAGACACAGTGAGATTCTTTTTATCTGGGATGCAACCATGTGCAATCCCAATGGTGATATGGCCAGTGACAATGCCCCTAGGTTCGATGATGTTGATGAAAAGGCTATTGTCAGCGATGTCCGGGTCAAGAGAACTATACGGGATGATCTTCAGTATAGAAAAAAAAAGTTGATTTATATAAACAACGAAGAGATCGTTCAAAGAGGCCAAAACGCTGAAGATAGGTTTAAGCAGATAAAGGACCAGAGTGATCTGAAAGAGGACTTACCCGTTTTTTTAACATGCATCGATAACCGGCTCTTTGGCGGGGTAGCTCCCAAAAGCAATATCCAGCTGGTCGGACCTGTGCAGTTTTCCTGGACAAAATCTTTAAATAAAACAGAAACGGTTCTCAAGCCAGGGACGGGAGGCTTTGCAACAAAAGGCAAAGATGGGGAGGCTAAATATACAAAAACTTTTCGTGCAGACAACTATATCCCATATGGACTTTTTGCGATGTATGGAACTATCAACAGGTTGCAGGCAGTGAGGGCAAACACCAGCGAAGAAGATGTAAGAGAGATGCTCGACTCCCTCTGGTTTGGAACAAAATTGATCAATACGAGGAGCAAGCAGGGCCAGAAATCAAGGCTTCTTATCAGGATTGTTTACAAGGAGAACAGCAGCTATTTCATTGGACTCATCAACGAGCTTGTAAAAGTAAGAAACGAAGAGAGCGAGATGATCCGGGGGCTTGATGAAATAGATATTGATTTTACAAACCTGATTTCTGCAATTAACAAGGCTGATCGTTTTATCGATACTGTCCATGTGGTCTGCGATGACTCTTTGCAAAGATATAGGACCGAGCTTGAGAAGATAAACAGCGTTAAAATAATTGATGAGGTGGAATTTGCATCCCTTGGTAACGAAAATTAACAAATAAGGTGCCTATGTTCTGTTTTAAATTATGGAGTCAATTTGGAGTGTTCAGGGATCCCTTGACAATTACCCAGAATATGACATTCCCTATCCCTCCTAAGACAACTGTGGGAGGGATGCTTGCCGCAATTCTGGGCATTGACTATAATGATTATTTGAACGACCCGGAATTTTTTAATTTCAGATACTCCCTTGTGCTTGAAAAGCCGGTGAGGAAAAAGAGCTTTGTCCAGAACTATGTGGCTAATTACACAAAAGGATCTGAAAAAAAGTTCAATGCCATAAAAAAATATCTTGAAAGCGGTAAAAAGCAAAAAGACCTTCTCTTTGAAAAAGAGCAACTGGAAGAGGAATCTGATCTTACCAAAAAAGAGGAAAAGCTCCTGGGAAGTATAGGTGGGAAGATTGAATCGGAATCAATGACCTTGGAAAAAGCCTCAGCAAGTTGCAGTAAGGTTTTTAATGAGAGCTTCACGTCCCCTAAACCGATATTCAGGGAGTTGTTAGTTGCGCCGGAGTATCTGGTTTTTATCCATGATTTTAAATATGAGAAAGAGATTCTGCACTCCCTTGAAAATCATTTTTCAGAATTCAGTCTTTACATGGGAAACAGTGAATTTTCTGCAAATTACACCTATGTCGATTGTGAATGGTCCCTGGAGGAGTCAGAGCGTCTGGATTCTTTTACTCTAAACCCTTCGAAAATCGTCTTTGAAGAGGGGAAAAAATATACAAATGTTTACATGGCAACAAAGGCCGTTGGCCAAAGAGAGTATCGGGATTATAAGAATTTCATCCTTTGTGACAAACAGATCACCTTGTCAGGCAAGACACAAGTCCATGCAATCGTGACCAAGGTGAGGAGCTATTATTGTGAGTTCGTTTAATATTGATGAACACTATAGCTCCCACCCGGACTACCCCCTGCAGCGGCACTTGTCGAATATTGCAGCCTCTTTTGATGATGATACCCATCGGAAGGCTGCAATGTTTCATGATTTGGGAAAGCTTTCGGATGAATTTCAGAACTATCTGAATGATCCTGATCATAAAAAAGGTACGACCCATGCTCTGGAGAGTGCATTAATATATCTTTGGTTTGTAAACTGTCAGCTGACGCCGCAAACCTTTGCTGTCTTTTTTTCCATTCTGAAGCACCATGGAGACCTTGAAGATGTCCATGACTTTCTCTACTATAAACTGGCATTCAGTGAGGACCTGCTGGAAAAGGATCCCGGCCTTGAAGAGAAAATAAGGGTGATTTGTGATAGGGCATCAATTTTGTCGGATATTGATATGAGAAATCTCTGTGATGGTTTTGATCTGGATGATATTGTCAGGGAGAATAAGTTAAACTTGATCCAAAACTATTTTCTTGTGAAAGATGTTTTTTCCAGGTTAATCTTTTCAGATAAATACGAAGCCATTTTTAAAGAGTCTTTTTCTGAAAAAAATGAGACCTGCTGGGAAGAGTATCTTTCACGCCTCATCAAACTGATCGAGTCGAAAAAAAATAAGATGGCATCCATAAGAAATCAGGCACGTAATGAAATTTTGGATAACTACAGAGAGAACAGGGATAAAAAGATATACATTATAGAAGCTCCCACCGGTATTGGGAAAACCTTTTCTGCTCTGCACCTTGCCCTTGAAATCTGTCGGGATAAAAACAAAAAGAGAATTATAAATGCTTTGCCCATGACCTCCATCATTGATCAAACATATGAAGAATATGGTCTGGTCATCAATGATGATGATTTGCTTAAGTTTCATCACCTGACACGCTCCAAGAGTTATGGCAGCTCGGAAGGAGATGAAAAAAAAGAGACGAACTCTTTGGGCCGTCAGCAAAATGATTTCATAGCCATGTCATGGTCTTCAGACAAGGTTATCGTGACGACATTCAATCAGCTGTTCAATGCATTTTATTCCAACAAAAACAGGGATCTCATAAAATTCTGGACACTTCGGGATTCAGTTGTCATCCTGGATGAAATTCAAGCTGTCCCACGAATTTTAATCCAGGATCTGATCAAGACAATTCTCTATCTTTCAGAACATTTTAATATCGATTTTGTTATTATGTCCGCAACGATTCCGGCAATCAAGAATTTTATACCATCTGAAAAGATAGCAGAGCTTCTTGATAACCGATATTTTTCAATGGATTTCAACAATAGATATTCATTAAAGATTGACACTGATATCAATACGCCAGAGTCCCTTTGGTCGGCGATAACGATAAATTATGAAAACGTCAATTCTCTGTTATGTGTTTTAAATACTAAGAAATTATCCTTAGAAACGTATAATGAATTGGAACATTCTATCGACTCTTCAGAGCTGTTTTTTCTCAATACCAATTTCATTCCAAAACATAGATCTGAGATTATAAGAAATATCAGAAATAGATTGAAAAACAACCAGAAAACGCTACTTGTTTCGACCCAGGTCGTGGAGGCTGGTGTTGATCTTGATTTTGATTTTGGTATCAGAGAGTTTGCACCTCTTTACAGTATGATCCAAACCGCTGGCCGTGTTAACAGAGAAGGGACAAAAACTGGCGCAGTGCTTCAGGTCACAAATAAGATCGGTTTCAGCCCATACCATGGGAATGATTTATTAAAAAAAGAAGTTTCTGAATTGTTTCAGTCTCAAATGGAAGAAAATGAAATCCTGCCGATTCTTAAAAAATATTTTCAAATGGCAATAGAAAGAACCCCTCCAGATCCTATTTTGTTATCCCCCATGAAGGAGTTGAAATTTCAAACGGTACACAATCTTTTTATAGACAATTATATGAAAGAGATTCCAAACCTTAGTTCAGTCTTTATTGAAGTTGAAGTTGGTTTGTACAGTCAGTTTTATTATAAAATAGAGAGCCTTTATGAAGCGCTAAAACATCCAGGTATCTCCCTTGAAGAAAAAATGAACTACAGAAGCAGATTAAAAGGTGTTTTTAAAGAAATATCCCAATATGTCATCAACGTTTCCAGAGATGAAGTCGTTGATTTGAAAGATTTTTATAAAAACGTTGAAATACAAGTCTGCCCACATGAATTTATTGGAGATAAAAAAAGGTATTCTATTAATAAGGGTTGGTTGGGAGAAAAGAGCCTTGATATCCATTTTTAAAAATAAAGAATTTTAGAAAAATGAAAGATTGTTTACCCCAGAACTTAAGAGAACTTTTGATAACGCCTTCCATACTTATTGAATATACCTTTTGTCCTCGTTTTATTTATTTTATGTTCTCTTTAGACATTCCACAGAGAGAAGGCAACCGTTTTAAGGTGGTCAAGGGACGAAATATTCACCGTGAGAAAGCCGCTGCAAACAAAGAGTATCTTAGGAAAAAACTTGGTATTATTGAAAAACAGTCAGAAGTTTATCTAGCTTCGGATCGGTATCATCTTCGAGGGATCGTTGATGAAGTTTTAACCTTTTCCGACGGGACAATGGCCTCTCTTGATTATAAGTATTCACAATATAAAGAAATTAATTATAGAACGCATAAGATTCAGGCTATTTGTTATACCTTGCTGATTGAAGATAATTATAAACGTAAATCCCGGAAAGCGTTTATCGTTTATACAAGGTCAAAAAACAAGTTGATTGAATTTGATTTTACCGATAAAGACAGAGCTGAAATAAAAAGTATGATTGAAAACGTTTTGCATATTATCAAATCAGGATTTTTTCCTAAAAAAACAGCTTCCCAAAAGCGATGTTCAGATTGTACCTTTAATAAAATATGTGTGTGAAATTGTAGTATGTCCATTATAGGATAGAACAGTGAATATTATGCGTTTTCGTAGTCTGAAAATATTTCTTTATTGTTTGTTTTTAATAAAATAAGATATAAAATCAATTCGTTTAGGTCCTATTGGTGGGTGATAAATGTGGAATACCTGTATGCATTATATTCTAATAGATAAAAAATTGCTCTTTGAAAATTTGTATAAACATTTGTTATTAAAGATAGATATAACAGGATGAACCTGGAATGCCTGATCCACGACAACAAGGATTGAAACTCCTCACAGGGAATAGATGTCGGGTTTTCTGATGCCTGGAATGCCTGATCCACGACAACAAGGATTGAAACCAAGGAGTTCAAAGCCGAGTTGTTCCGCAACGTCAACCTGGAATGCCTGATCCACGACAACAAGGATTGAAACGTGAGGCTGATCGACTGAAACTGAGGACGAAAAAACACCTGGAATGCCTGATCCACGACAACAAGGATTGAAACTAAGGTGAAAGCGTCCGCAAAACGTCCGCAAAATGAACCTGGAATGCCTGATCCACGACAACAAGGATTGAAACATTTTGCTCCTATCCCTGCAACAGCCATTTTTATTCCTGGAATGCCTGATCCACGACAACAAGGATTGAAACTAAAGACCGCCATAATAAGAACAATCAGATATACTTCCTGGAATGCCTGATCCACGACAACAAGGATTGAAACACGTTGTAATTGAAAGCATAGCGGACCCCATCAAATCCTGGAATGCCTGATCCACGACAACAAGGATTGAAACGTGTGGACGAGGCTCACCGGTGGTTCGGAGAAAAGAACCTGGAATGCCTGATCCACGACAACAAGGATTGAAACACGTTGTAATTGAAAGCATAGCGGACCCCATCAAACCTGGAATGCCTGATCCACGACAACAAGGATTGAAACAGTAAACCATCACCGTCATCATCGTGAAAAGTACCCCCTGGAATGCCTGATCCACGACAACAAGGATTGAAACAACTTTGGGTGTCGTCAATCGGGTTTGACCAGGCGCCTGGAATGCCTGATCCACGACAACAAGGATTGAAACCCGAGTGGGCAGTGGTCTCTGTTCATCGGTGTGGCCTGGAATGCCTGATCCACGACAACAAGGATTGAAACTTGAATCAGCAGACTGAGCAAACGAGTGAAGGTTTCCTGGAATGCCTGATCCACGACAACAAGGATTGAAACCCCAGACCGCATTGGATGCCGGAGCAGATATTTTACCTGGAATGCCTGATCCACGACAACAAGGATTGAAACTTTCCAGCGGGGCCAACTCCATGGAAATCTATGGAACCTGGAATGCCTGATCCACGACAACAAGGATTGAAACTTGAATTGCTGAAACTCAATAAAACCGACATTTGTCCTGGAATGCCTGATCCACGACAACAAGGATTGAAACTAGGGAATCAGGCGGTAATGCAGATGGCGCTTTTCCTGGAATGCCTGATCCACGACAACAAGGATTGAAACAAAGACGGCAGCCTGATTGAAACCAGGGCGGCTGGCCTGGAATGCCTGATCCACGACAACAAGGATTGAAACACAAAAGAGAGCACACCACCCAATTGCACGGCCAAACCTGGAATGCCTGATCCACGACAACAAGGATTGAAACGTCGTAGACTTAGCATTCTTCCGGGGGATCTCTCCACCTGGAATGCCTGATCCACGACAACAAGGATTGAAACCATAAGGGTTGCGATTGCGTTGTCGTTGCGGGGTGCCTGGAATGCCTGATCCACGACAACAAGGATTGAAACCATAACGTGCTCGGTATCCTTTAGCGAGATTGGGGCCTGGAATGCCTGATCCACGACAACAAGGATTGAAACAAATATTATATGTGGTGACGGCCTGCTGTGCGTCCCCTGGAATGCCTGATCCACGACAACAAGGATTGAAACGAACTTCCAGATGCTCCAGAAGATGCAAAAGAAGTCCTGGAATGCCTGATCCACGACAACAAGGATTGAAACTTTTTCATCATCCTATGTTGAGGATGGCGCGGGACGCCTGGAATGCCTGATCCACGACAACAAGGATTGAAACACCGTGAAACCGGAGTCAACCTGCTTAAAGAGATGCCTGGAATGCCTGATCCACGACAACAAGGATTGAAACTTGGTTTAATTTTGTTCTACCAGACTCCAAAATTGCCTGGAATGCCTGATCCACGACAACAAGGATTGAAACGCCGTCCGCAAAACGAAAAAGGAGAAAATAAAACAACCTGGAATGCCTGATCCACGACAACAAGGATTGAAACCGATTGCCCAGTACGGGGACGACCTATCCGCAGCAATCCTGGAATGCCTGATCCACGACAACAAGGATTGAAACATGATTGTCAATGAATCGCATGGATCTATAGAAGTACCTGGAATGCCTGATCCACGACAACAAGGATTGAAACAGGCACAGTCTATATCTTCCTCCATCTTGCTTGCGGCCTGGAATGCCTGATCCACGACAACAAGGATTGAAACTTGATCCCATTACCAAAACCCTTGTAAAACCCCTTGCCTGGAATGCCTGATCCACGACAACAAGGATTGAAACTCGATTACACCATTACCGGGTGGGAGGGGGTTACGGACCTGGAATGCCTGATCCACGACAACAAGGATTGAAACCAGGACAAGCTGATATCTCAGGATTGTTGTCTGTTTCCTGGAATGCCTGATCCACGACAACAAGGATTGAAACTAGGTCTTGGGAAGACTGCAAAGGGTGCCCGGTTTCCTGGAATGCCTGATCCACGACAACAAGGATTGAAACCCTGGGATATCTTCCGGGTTGCGTGCGGCCCTGGCTCCTGGAATGCCTGATCCACGACAACAAGGATTGAAACAATCGAACTTATCTGCGTCCATATGGACTCTAAACCTGGAATGCCTGATCCACGACAACAAGGATTGAAACATCCGTCATCACGCTTTAATACTGATACCTGTGTCCCCTGGAATGCCTGATCCACGACAACAAGGATTGAAACTATCTATTGCCCATTATGTGGGTATGAAGACTTTGACCTGGAATGCCTGATCCACGACAACAAGGATTGAAACTTCTCACGCATCCTATTACCTGCTGACCGAAAATCCTGGAATGCCTGATCCACGACAACAAGGATTGAAACAGCACAACTTATGCCAATGGGGATGCAGTGGCTTGTCCTGGAATGCCTGATCCACGACAACAAGGATTGAAACTCAAACGCGAGCTCGAAGAGGCGTTTGAAATGGATGCCTGGAATGCCTGATCCACGACAACAAGGATTGAAACATTTTGCCCTTTCAAGCTCGACCTCAGCCCGTTTCCTGGAATGCCTGATCCACGACAACAAGGATTGAAACATCCATTGTCGGTTAGATTGTGGCCTATTCCTATACCTGGAATGCCTGATCCACGACAACAAGGATTGAAACCAGCGATCAGAAAACCATTGCCGAGCTATCATATATCCTGGAATGCCTGATCCACGACAACAAGGATTGAAACAGATGACTCCGGCTGAGGGGCAGGTTCTATTTTATCCTGGAATGCCTGATCCACGACAACAAGGATTGAAACTTATTGTACAGAGGATGCAGCGAAAGCCCCATTGATCCTGGAATGCCTGATCCACGACAACAAGGATTGAAACTTGTAACCATACCGGGGGCAGGGTCCGTCAATATGCCTGGAATGCCTGATCCACGACAACAAGGATTGAAACTACTTATATCACTGCTGCCAATAATGGTGCTAGGCCTGGAATGCCTGATCCACGACAACAAGGATTGAAACATCATATAATTGACTGCATGTCTTGCGTCATTAAAGGGCCTGGAATGCCTGATCCACGACAACAAGGATTGAAACAAAGAATCAATCACAGTAGTAGAGACATCGGTCATCGTCCTGGAATGCCTGATCCACGACAACAAGGATTGAAACCGTTGGTGATTCAATCGGTAAAGCTGTTGACGGTAACCTGGAATGCCTGATCCACGACAACAAGGATTGAAACTTGACGACAAAATAGACTTAGGAACCACATTCTTTCCTGGAATGCCTGATCCACGACAACAAGGATTGAAACTTGACGACAAAATAGACTTAGGAACCACATTCTTTCCTGGAATGCCTGATCCACGACAACAAGGATTGAAACTCGAAAAGTCTCTGACACTCTTCAATGCAATATATGACCTGGAATGCCTGATCCACGACAACAAGGATTGAAACAAAAAAAACCCCACCCCGGCGAACCAGGGCAGGGCACCTGGAATGCCTGATCCACGACAACAAGGATTGAAACAAACCATAATCAATTTGATTGACAAAAAAAATGGGCCTGGAATGCCTGATCCACGACAACAAGGATTGAAACCAAAAACGAGATTGCGAAGATATGAAAGCGCTCCTCCCTGGAATGCCTGATCCACGACAACAAGGATTGAAACCAACAACACCGAATCAGAAAAACGGCGATACTATGCCTGGAATGCCTGATCCACGACAACAAGGATTGAAACTAAACACATCCACCAGATCAAACACAACCGTCCAGATCCTGGAATGCCTGATCCACGACAACAAGGATTGAAACAAGGGTATAAGTGCCGGGCTCGTAATTCTCCACTCCCCCTGGAATGCCTGATCCACGACAACAAGGATTGAAACTCAGAAATGAAACAGGGTTTGAGCAGACGGTTTCAGCCCCTGGAATGCCTGATCCACGACAACAAGGATTGAAACTATGCATCCCCTTCTTTGCCTGTTATTTTGAGCCACCTGGAATGCCTGATCCACGACAACAAGGATTGAAACAAGTGATTATTGTCGGTGCCGGGTTGGTTTCCGACGCTTCCTGGAATGCCTGATCCACGACAACAAGGATTGAAACCGGCCTCAACAACGGCTGCGATTCTGTCGGCTCTGACCTGGAATGCCTGATCCACGACAACAAGGATTGAAACTTTTAAACTTGGTGCGAATCCCGTCGAGGTCTACGACCTGGAATGCCTGATCCACGACAACAAGGATTGAAACCCCTGGGGTGGGGACTGTTCTCTGCAAGCTCAATCACCCCTGGAATGCCTGATCCACGACAACAAGGATTGAAACTCTGTATTTTTTTCATATTCAAATAGTAACCTCCTCCTGGAATGCCTGATCCACGACAACAAGGATTGAAACAATTTCTTTCACGGAATGACGCAAACGGATGGAATTCCTGGAATGCCTGATCCACGACAACAAGGATTGAAACTTTTGAGCCACATTCCCCCAAAAGATGCTTCTATTCCTGGAATGCCTGATCCACGACAACAAGGATTGAAACTTTTGCTGTGTCGGGTCAGCCGGGGCTGATCAATGCCTGGAATGCCTGATCCACGACAACAAGGATTGAAACTGGGAAAGTCTGACACGAACCAAGGAGACAGAACGATCCTGGAATGCCTGATCCACGACAACAAGGATTGAAACCCTGGCGCTGGATCGCAAGGCGCTGCTGGCGGGTGGCCACCTGGAATGCCTGATCCACGACAACAAGGATTGAAACTCGCCACTGACTGATGAGCAGGAGAAATATCTGGCCTGGAATGCCTGATCCACGACAACAAGGATTGAAACTTTATGCGCAGAGAATCAAACATCCCGAGCAAATACCCTGGAATGCCTGATCCACGACAACAAGGATTGAAACTCCGACCTCTGCGGCGTGGCCGTCACGCCAAGGATTCCTGGAATGCCTGATCCACGACAACAAGGATTGAAACTTTTGCTGTGTCGGGTCAGCCGGGGCTGATCAATCCTGGAATGCCTGATCCACGACAACAAGGATTGAAACTTTTGCTGTGTCGGGTCAGCCGGGGCTGATCAATGCCTGGAATGCCTGATCCACGACAACAAGGATTGAAACGTCAAAACTCCAATGCCAAACTCAGTGATAGACGCAGCCTGGAATGCCTGATCCACGACAACAAGGATTGAAACACTGTGGGGCGCTTTGGGCAGAGTTGACGTTGTGGCCTGGAATGCCTGATCCACGACAACAAGGATTGAAACTTTTGGTGGTGTGGGTTGTGGGTAAGTTACTGAAATCCTGGAATGCCTGATCCACGACAACAAGGATTGAAACCCAGAAACCTGAACATCAATACCCGTTAAAGCGTCAGCCTGGAATGCCTGATCCACGACAACAAGGATTGAAACAGTATGAGTCTCAAGCTGACGATCTGGATGGTATCCTGGAATGCCTGATCCACGACAACAAGGATTGAAACATCGATCTATCACACCGCCTTTGGCATACCCACCAAGCCTGGAATGCCTGATCCACGACAACAAGGATTGAAACATGTATACAGGGAGCTGTCAGCCCTTAAAGATGAAACCTGGAATGCCTGATCCACGACAACAAGGATTGAAACGATTTTATGACGGAACCAGGCCAGCAACCGGAGCATCCCTGGAATGCCTGATCCACGACAACAAGGATTGAAACTCGTCACAATACCGGGGTCAGGCTCCGTCAATATCCTGGAATGCCTGATCCACGACAACAAGGATTGAAAATTTTTATACACTCTCGAAAGAGAATGGAACCAAAACGTTTAAAGGGTGTTGAAAAAGTTAAAAATTTTGGAAATCAGACATCTCATAACAACTCAACTCATCTCAACTTGGCTTGTAACCTTATTTCTTTTGAATGACTACCCGTTTTTTTTTAAACAAGTCCATTTGATCATCTTTTTTGTTTTTTTCCCTTTGTTTTTTATCGTTACCATCATTTCTATCCAGAATGTGGTAATTGTTGTAACTTTGGATTGACTGGCCTTTAGCCATTGGGCAGATTATCTGGACAAAGGAACAGACGGTCAACGTCGGCTACACAGGTTCCGGTCACCCTATTCCCGTGGGGACTTTCAAATCCAGCCGCATCTGCGACGGATTTTCCCTCGCAGATGGTATCGGCTTCGGGTGGGGGCCCCTGATGCCCTACAAAGGCTTCTCCTACACACATATTTAAGGTGTTATAGATTCCCACCACGGCCATCGCCATAAAAAAAATGGTAAAGACGCCCACCACGGTCATCGCCATGAATTTACGCGTATTGTTGATCATTTTTACTTCTCCTGAATTAAGTTTTTAACAATTTCATTCGGGTGTTGACTTGCCCTATGTCACCATGCCTTGTTTCAACAACCAACGCTATCATAGCAAAACATTGTGGGGAGAAATGGCGTGTAATGTGTGAAAAAGCAGATAATACCAACCTTAGATACAGCTTTCCATATAACAGTTCTTTTGGAGTAAGACTGTCTGATCAGACAGATGTGGGGCAGGGGCGGTTCTTTTTTTGAAAAATTGATGCTTGAAATAAATTTATCAGATTCTTGAGACCGTTTGAAGCAAAAAAGGCAGTGTTATTGTTTAACACTGCCTTTAAGATTCTCAATCTTCAGTTTTTAACAGGTTCGGTCCTTTAGTCGCTGACCTTTTCCTTTGCGGTTTCGACCATCTGGCCTGTTTTATTTTTTACAGCGTCAACTGCCTGACCTGTCTTATCCTTTGCAGTTTCGACAGCATCTTCAGTCTTTTCTTTTGCAGCTTCCATCGCATCTTCAGTTTTCTCTTTCGCAGCTTCCATCGCATCTTCAGCTTTCTCTTTCGCTGCTTCTACAACGTCTTCAGTCTTCCCTTCCACTGTTTCCACTGATTGTTCTGTCTTTTCCTTTACTGTTTCGACTGCCTGTCCGGTTTTCTCCATAACGGATTCAACTGTTTGGCCGGCTTTTTCTTCAATGGCTGCGGAAGATTCTTCGCCCTTATCGTCCTTGCCACATCCTGTAAAAACCACAAGACCGATTATCATTAATAAAATCAAAGCTTTTTTCATGATTTCTTCTCCTCTGTGTTACATTGGTTTTTGATCATTTTCTCATATGTGCGTTCAATTATTTTATTCTGACGACCCATGGTCCGTCAATTTCTTGAACGTGCTGCAAGCGCCTATAACACCTTTTTCAAAGCCGGAAACCCTTGTGCCATGCAAAGCAGGCACAATATGACATATTTTTCAGCTTTGCCTGGCTTTGCTGGACAAGCTGTTCTGAATTGATTTTTAATTCGTTGAAGATTCTGATTATGGCTCAGGGTACATTGTTCCGACTTTGGTGTAAATAATTTTTTGAAAATCTGATCTCTGGGCATTTGCAAAGTCGTAAGCAATTCATATGGCATATTAGGGCCTGAAGACGTTTTTTGTCAAGAAGAGTATGAAGAATTATTAAAGCCTGGGAATATGACCCCTGACGGGTACCGGGACAACATATTGTTCCTGATTTCAAATCTAAAAACCAGAAACCCTGGGTGAGCGCTATTTGACCGGATCTGCTGCGTTGCCGGGCATTTTCGGCAGGCGACTACAACCCCTTTATTGCCGTTTCCGGGCAGGGCCTGCCCGGAGGGGAGGATGTTTTCAAGTATAGAGAAAAACTGAACCCAGGCTGGAATATGATGTGTTTTCATGGTATGGTCCCCTTTTTCCATAAGTGCCCTGCATGGGCAAAAAGAACAGGAGTATGATACCATTTCTATCCATTCAAACCCCGTAATATCCTTGTGTGATAATCAAAACGAACTTCATCCCATGAACAGAAAAATGGAGCTGCTGGCACCCGGTGGAGACATGGATTCAATAAAAGCGGCAATAACAGCAGGGGCTGATGCCGTATACTGTGGTCTGAATAAATTCAATGCAAGGGGTCGTGCGACCAATATTAATTTTGAGGATCTCAACGGGATATTAAATTTTGCCCATCGGAATACCTGCAAAGTATTTCTTACCATTAATATCATGGTGGTGGGTAGTGAAATTCCCCTTCTCATAAATTTGCTGAACAAACTTGTAAACACTTCAATAGATGGGGTCATTGTCCAGGATCTGGGATTATTATATCTTTTGTCAACCTATTTTAAAACGCTTGAAATCCATGCCTCCACCCAGTTGACAACCCACAATGAAGGCCAGATTTCTTTTTTAAGCAGCCTCACTGCAGCCCGGGTCAATCTTTCCAGGGAGTTAAATTTAAAGGAGATCAAGGCGTTGGCCACCAAGGCCAATGAACAGAATGTCCTGACCGAAGTCTTTGTCCACGGATCCCAATGTATCTCCTTTTCAGGTATGTGTTATATGAGTTCTGTGATGGGAGGAAATTCCGGGAATCGTGGCAGATGCAGCCAACCCTGTAGAGACCGATATATAACCACTCCCCAGGGTAAAAAATTTCCCCTTAATCTCAAAGACAATTGTGCATACCTGGACCTGAGGCAGATATACGATGCAGGGGTTGCATCATTGAAGATTGAGGGACGGATAAAGAAATCTGACTATGTATATACGGTGGTCAATTCCTGGAGAAAACAACTCCATCGCTTTTACACCCAAGACAAAATCAGTGATGACACCAGTGATTTTTACAAGGTGTTTAACCGTGATTTTTCAGACGACTATTTAAGGGGATCTATTAATAAGTCAATGTTCATTGATAACCCCCGTGATAATTCCATCAAACATCTGATTGAAGTCAATAATCTTTCCAAAGATAGAAAAAGGGTAAAAGGTCAGAAAGATATTTTTGAAGAAAAAACAGAAATAAAAACCGTTGTGAACAATGAGATCAATTCTGTAATCATCTCAAAGGCACCTTTAACCCTGACGGTTTCCGGAAGACGGGGTACCCCTTTAAAAATATCTGTCAGAACACCCGAAACTTCCTTTGAGGTTCTTTCAAAAAGCGATCTTGTAAATGCTGCAAAAACCAACCTGGGAAGGCCTGATTCCCATCCAGAACATGAAGCCGTTGTTTTGGAAAAAAACCATAAAAAAAAGAAGAGTGACTTTAAAACCCTGGATCACGATGATTTATTAGTACGCCTGAGCGCCATAAACGATACGGAATATTACATTGAGGACTTGGACACAGCAGGTCTTGAAAGGGATCTTTTCATATCTTTTAATGGGTTCTCTTCAATGAAGAAAGAAATTTTATTCATACTGAATGGTTCAAGGCACAGGATTGAGCCCATTGCGGTGCCTTTTTTAAAAAAACAACCTAAATTAGAAAATCCCACACTGGCAGTACTCATATCATCCAAAGAGGATATTTCACTTTCCAATGAGACCTCAGCCGACATTTATTTTCAACTGCCCAATGGTTTCAAAAAAGAACAGGCAACATGCATGGACCTTTTTCTAAAAAACAGGAAATTGATCCCCTGGATTCCTTCCATCTTAATCGGAGACGATTACGCGGCTGCGGTGACGTTTCTTGACCAGCTGCATCCCCGGTTGATCGTGACGAACAATACTGGAATCGCCCATGAGGCCTGTAAAAAAGGAATCTCCTGGATAGCAGGGCCCTATCTTAATATTGCCAATTCCTTTAGCCTTTTATGTTTAAAAGAACGGTTTAACTGCCATGGCTCTTTTATCTCAAATGAACTGAGCAGATTTCAGATCAGAGGCATGATTCCGCCTGAAGATTTCAAGCTCTATTATAGCATCTATCACCCGATTTTACTTATGACCAGTAGACAATGCCTGATTCGCCAAGTTATTGGATGTGAAAAAGACTGCATTGATGAAGACTGCATTCAAAGCTGCCACAGATCTTCAACCCTGACAAATTTAAAGAACAATCCGCTCTTTATAAAAAAAACAAAGGGAAATTATCATTCCATCTATCACTGGAACAATTTTCTCAATACAGATATTCTCACCGACATACCTGGTCTCTTTTCCAGTTTTTTTATTGATTTAAGGGATATAGAAACCGAAACCAAAATTCAGACAGATAAATTCGGCCTGATCAATCTTTTTGAAAACTTTTTAAGGGGTTCCCCAGGTTCAAAAGAGAAACTCAAACAGAACCTTTATCCAACGACCTGCACCCAATACAAAAAAGGGGTCTGACTTTTATATCACACCTAAAAGGATCAAACAGCAGACGTAATGGTTCCCTTTAACCGGGTTTTCCAGGAATAAATTCAATCCGATCAAGCACATCATTGAAATGTATATTGAATATTGAGCGTTATCAAAATGAAAAAGAAACAAAGCGTTTTTGGCGACCGTACGCTTATGGTCATGCTGGCCCTGCTCAGTGCCTTTCCTCCTTTATCCACAGACCTTTATCTGCCGGCCCTTCCCCGTGTGATGCATGTGATGCAGACCAGTCAGAGCCTTATCAATTTGAGCTTGAGTCTGTTTTTGATCTTTTTTGGCCTGGGCATCCTGATTTGGGGGGCTGTGAGTGAAAAGTACGGCAGGAAACCGATTCTTTTGATAGGCCTTGGCCTTTATGTGTTTGGCAGTATTGGATGTGCCCTTTCCGTCAACATCGGGCAGCTTATCCTGGCCAGAGTGGTTCAGGCCTTTGGGGGCGGGGCTGCAGAGGCTGTGGTAACGGCCATGGTCAAAGATATGTATTCCGGCCGTAAACGGGAATCTGTTTTGGCCGTGGTCATGTCCATGGTGGTGGTGGCGCCGGTGGTGGCACCGGTAATGGGGGCAGCCTTGATGAAATTCATGTCCTGGAATGCGATTTTCTGGGTGCTGGCTGGCGTGGGAATCGTTGCGTTTTTTCTTTCCCTGCTCCTGGATGAGACCCTTCAAAAACGTTATTCAGGTTCTTTTATCCAATCCCTTGGGCGTTTGGCAGTGGTCTTGAAAAATCCCGGATTTTCGGTTTTGCTGGGGGTCTTTTCCATGGCCCCCCTGCCTTTGATGGCTTTTATTGCGGCCTCCTCTTTTGTGTATATCCAGGTTTTTGGGATGACAGAGACGCTCTACAGTTTCTATTTTGCCTTTAACGCTCTGGGGGCACTGGCTGGTCCCCTGCTATACCTCAAGCTGTCACGCCGGTTTTCTCCAGGCAATATCATTACAGGGTGTTTTGCATTCTTGATCGTCTGCGGGATTTTGCTTGACGTGGCCGGCAGTTCCTCTTCGGTCTTTTTTGCGCTGACCATGCTTGCGGCCACGGTTTCCCTTAGCCTGCTGCGTCCCCCGACGGCCAATATGCTGTTGTTCCAGCAGCAGACGGATACCGGTGCTGCGGCCGCCCTGATTAATTTTATGGGGCTGTTCATGGGCAGTATCGGCATGTTTATCATCTCCCTTGAAACTGGTGACCTGATTTCAAGTCTGGGCCTCATGCAGATCATTGTGGGCGCTGTTTGTGGCAGTCTCTGGCTCCTGGTTCGGAGCAAGTCCTTTATCCGACAGGAGGGGTGAGTCCATAAGCTTCCGGGAGATGGGTTTTATAGCGCGCATGATTTTTAAACCGGTTTTAACACCCTTTATAACAAACTCCCTTCTATGGTTTGTATTACAAGCGTTGTGGTAGCTGATTTATTCTGGAAAAACGCTCTGCTTAAATCCTTTAAAAAGACATCCATCGTGTTTCAATAGATAAAACAGGACAGCTGTCTGAAAGACCGAAACACCAAGCCTGTTTGTTATTTCACGATCGACATATTTCAGCAAAACACGCTGGGACATGTTGAGTTTATAAAAAGTCCGTTTGTCAGTTAGGCGGGTATTTTCAGACACGTTTCTTACCTTTAAAAAAAATCGATCCCAAAAAAATAGTCCACACATAAACCATAGATGTTTACATGTGGACTATTGTCAATCTTTAATTAATTTGAATGCCGTTTGACCTCAAAATACGCATTACACAGAAACCGTGCTTTACAAAGAATCAGCAACAAAAGTAGAAATGTTAGCGGCGATTCCCACAGTCATCTAAAGATACAGGAATCGCCTACTACATTATTACGCTATTACGCCACACCTATTTATGGTGAGTGGTCCCCTGCATCAGGGTCAGAAGGCAGTGCAATAACGTCCTCTTCCTCATAGAGGTTTTCCGGTGGCAATAGATCAATCGTCAATGATTCTTCTATTGAACTTTCATCCATTTCCGGAAAAGGCGGAATGTTAGGTTCTACCGCTTCCTGGGGCAACTCTGGCGGCAAAATGTCAATAGCCGTAAAGGTTGCACCTCCGACATCAACAGGTTCTTCCGTCTGGTTATTGAATGAAATCTTGATGGTTATCTCAGGGATCACTGTACACCTCCTCTGCAGGTTTGAGCTGAATTGCCCATAGGCAACAGCCCTGTTTTCTGCGTGTTGTATATCATCGGATGTCAAGGCTATCGTAAGGTCGCTTGGGAAATTTCATTTCCTACAACATACACATCAACCTTGCGATTATTGGCAAGAGCAACGCTTAATATCGTGTTGAGATTGCTCACACCATCGGCTACGGCCGGTTTGATTCTCAGCCAACCACTACTTACTCCCTGTACGATTGCCCATGCCTGTTGGCTGCCATTCTTTACATGTGTTCTGACGACTGCTTTATTGTTATGCCACATATTTGTTACCTCCCACCGGTAAATTATAAATTATTTTAAGGTCGCTTGGATTATCTTTCCGTCTTTGATCAATACATCGACTTTACGATTGTTTGCCAGGCCTTCACATAAGGTAAAAAACAAATTGGTACACCCGTCCGTGGTACTGGCACTGACTTGATTCCAGGCACTATCACCTTTGAAATATGCCCAGGCTGATTTCGTGCTATTTTTGGCGTGGGTGCGCAGGACTTCCCTGTTGTTTTGCCAAAGTGCCTGCGTCTTGACGGTTATCGTGACCCCGGGGGCGGAAATATTGGTTATCTCCAATCCCGATGCGGAGCCATCCCACCATTTACTGTTCGGCGTCGTTGAAAACCCAAACTTTCTGTAATCAGGCGCTCCAAAAAGGTCGGTACTGTCCCCGTTGTTTGCTCTTCTCTCAAGGTCAAGTCGCCCGTCAGCCTGTTCTAAAGAACATTTATAATGTTTTGCCAAGGTCATCTGCTCATTGTCGTTGCTCCCTAGTTCGTCAACATGCCAGATTGCAAGCCCTTCATCCGGCAGGGCAGTATCTCGCTTGTTCTGCCGACGATTTTCAATGATAAAATATTCAGTCTGGTTACTCTTTTTTAAAATCAGAAAATCGTTTTTGCCGGAGGATACGTTAACGGACATGCCAGGGCCCAAATTAGTGAGCTTTGAAGCCCATCCTGCATCATATTTGAGATAGGCACATACTTGTGTCGGATTGACATTTGAGCCACCGGAGCACATCAAGCAGAAATTCCCGACCCCCGATGATTGCCCTCCGTAATCATAGAGATCTGGAAAATCACATATCATATGTCCATTTTCATGACAGAACGTACGCAGGGTGAGTTGACTACCGATATTGGTGATCTGGTAATCGGAAAATTTTCTGTTGCTGCTGGCCGTATACGGAGATGCTAACGCCCAAGAGTGTGGCCAAAGGCCCTCTGACCAGTTGTTGACCCTTGCTCCTGCGTAAAAAATATTCAGGGCACGGACATAGCCGCTTCCATCTGCGGTCAGTTGGCTAAAATTAAAACCTTTGTTTTTCAGATCGTTCAGAGCCTCAATTATCAATTCCCGTGCCCGCATACCAAAAGAAATTGCGGGGTTCGTATAGTGTGAGCGGTTGTGGTTTGCAGTATAGTAGGCTGTAACTCGGTTCATGTAGGTCAACTTTCCATCTGAGATATCATAAAAATAATCGCGGACAGAACCATTGTTGCCAAATTCCGAATATTCTGTTTGATTACAGAAATTGTCTATTTTACCTGAATCAATTGTGCCGGGGACATCTGGAAATTGAATGAGCAGACACAGGCCCACGTAATTGCCCACAGTGGCAGGAGACGGGTCCTCGTCGTCTGGCGAAGGTGCCATCCTCGCTTTTTTTTGTTGGTGCTCATCTCTGCGCTGCATCCATCGAGGACGAACACCAGCCTCTTCTTCAGCAGCTCTTGCCTGCTTTTTAGCAGCCTGGCGATCAATTTGTAAATGCTGCGGCAGGCTAAGCTGCTCTGGTGGGACATCACCAACGCGAATTCGGCCAGGCAGGAGTGTGCTTTTGTCAGGGGATAATTCTGCATAGTGATAAAAGCCTGACTTTGGATCCTTGACAACGGTGTAACCCTCCAGTGTCTCAAAGACAGCGAAAAACTGATCCCCCCAGCCGCGAACGCGCACCTCTGAGCCATCTGGATTATAAAACGTGAATTCTTCACCAGTGTAGGGTATTGGCATTATATCCTCCTTTATTTTTTGGCCGGGAGTCATCTCCCGTTTGATTTGGGTGATCAACAGCCCTATTCTAACGCCTGGAATTGAGCTGAAATCTACCGTCGGTGTCCATCTCCACCGCTAACTACATTTTTGCAGGAGAATTAAAAAGGATATCATATGAAGAAGTCTCAACTCAGCGAAAAACGCCTCCTACAATACTCTGGCCCATATGAACTTTATATTTATCAACCTATCGCATCACCTCCTCTCCAGGATTGATGGTTATCAATCATGAATTCCCCACAATCACCTGGCTTCTTAAAATCGCTAAAAAAGACACCCTACAGAATAGAGGGGTTATCACGGCTAAAAAGAATTCGGTGGCCCAATGTGTTAACAGCTCAAGGTGTGAAAATAAAAAGTGCTGTGAATTTACGGAGATGAGATCAAAAAGTTGATACTCGTGAAGCACAGGGAAAAGGGGGATGTTCTTTAACGAGCAATAAGTTAGTAACTTATATATAAATATCTGTCTCGCTCATGATTGTCAACCCAAATCCACCACCTATTTTTTATCAGCAATGTCCAGTTAGGTTCTTGCATGCTTGGCGTGCATTAATACTACAGCGGTATTTTTTTAATAAACTTCTGCTGAGAAGTAAGCTATAAGGGGATAATGGGCGTATGGAAGAATTTCAACGCAAAGTTTTTTAAAATCAGTTGGCGTGTAACAGCCGATTTTTAATCGTACCATGGGTAGAAATCAAGAACTTAACCGCTTACGTACTTTCCCGTCGTATTCGCAGTTTAAAAAAGGACGGGGAAAAAAACTTTAGCAAGCGACTATTGCTATTGGAGACTTTTATCTGACCGGATCAGGGTATCCGAGGCCATTGCTTTGAATGCCAGAAGGTCAGTTCACGGAAAAGTGAGTTAAAATGGAAATATGTCGATGTGGTATTATAACAAGGTATCTTTCAAAACTCAAAACAAAGGATTCAACTTTTAGGTGTCATGCCGTCGAAGTGCATGCCATGTCTGGACATTCGGGCCCCCGCCAAAGTTACTGGATTGCAGTAGACGTTTTTTTAATTCTTGGGCAGCCAGTTTAAAAAATCATCACTGCTCAATGGTTTGCTGAAATAATAGCCCTGGAGCAGGTCGCATCCAAGTGTTTTTAGATAATTTGCTGTTTGTTTGTCCTCCACGCCCTCTGCCACGACCTTGAGGCCTAGATTATGACCAAGGTCGATGATGGATTTGACGATGACAGCATCATTATCATTTTTCAACATGTCCGTGACAAATGACTTGTCAATTTTAACTTCACTTGCCGGCATTTTTTTCAGATAGACCAGGGAAGAGTAGCCAGTACCAAAATCATCTATTGATATTTTGATCCCCTTGCTTGTGAGCCTTTCCAGGATTTCCATTGCCAGGTCAGGATTCTTTATCATGGACCCTTCCGTGATTTCAAGGGTAACAAAATTTGGCGGAATGTCATAAAGGGAAAGCATCCCGATGATGAGATTCGGTAATTCCGGGTCCAAAAAGGTTGCCGGGCTCAGGTTTATGGCAATGCTCAGTTTGAAATTTTGCTGGTGCCATTTTTCGCCCTGGCTCAGGGCATGGTTCAACACCCAGATGGAAAGCGGCTTGATAAGCCCGGTCCGTTCGGCCATGGGGATAAAATCATCCGGCGGCAGAAAACCATGTTCAGGATGCTGCCAGCGAACCAGGGCTTCAACGCCGCTGATGCTGCGTGTCTGTATATTGATTTTGGGTTGAAAATGGAGAACCAGTTCATCATTTTCAATGGCCTGTCGCAGTTCCCCCACCATGGTGAGGTGATGGGGATTGTGTTTGTCCAGGCCATTGGAATAAATGGTGTATTTTTTTATATCCTGTTTCGCCGCACAGAGCGCCACATGGGTTCGTTGAAGAATGGTATCCACATCTTTGCCGTGTTGGGGAAACATGGCAATTCCGATGCAGGCCTGAACTTCAAGTCCCAGTCCTTCAATGGAAAAGGGTTCTATGAATGTTTTTTGGATTTTTCCAATGATGTTGATGATCGCTTCTTTATTTTCCACCATGGGTAACAGAATGGCGAATTCATCACTGCCCATTCTGGCAAGGGTGTCTGATTTTCTTAGGACACCCTGTAGTCTGGATACGATTTGTTTTAAAAGTCGATCGCTGCTGAAATGTCCAAGGGTGTCATGGATCTCTTTAAAATTATCAAAACCAAAAATTAAAAGTGCCAGGGTAGATTTTTGGCGTCTGGCTGCCTGGATGGCCTGTTCAAGACGGTCCAGCAGGAGTATTCGGTTGGGAAGATCCGTTACAATATCATGGGTGGCGTCATGTGCTGCTTTGTATTCAAGGGCAACGGTCAGGTCCCTTAAATCTGCGGTCTGGTCCATGATCATAGTGCTGGCCTCATAGGCCATGATGGAACTTGTATATTGACCCCAGAAGGCAAAGACAAAGGGCATGGCATCCATGAACCAGAGCGTTACATTGTTTTTCTGTGATTCCAAAATGGTAGTTAAATTGATTTCGCCATATTGAAAATGGCTGGAGAGCAGGGTGGCCAGGATAATTGCAATAAAAGCAATAATAACACCAAGTATGGCATAATGGCTTACCCTGGATTTCATTATTTTGACATTTTTATTAAGTGCCTGGCTTAGTCTGTCCATAACCTCAAGTTTCAATAAAGAAGTGATAAAAAAGATCCCATGGCTCTGTCGAAAATGTTTCATAAGGAGAATGAAATATTTAAATTTGAATTAACCTTTCATATGCAAAACAGTGTGTCAATATATTTTGATGTTAAAAAAAAGGGCTGATGTGCCTCTTCCACGGCAGCACTGTTCCAGCAAAGTTTGCCATTTAAAACGTTCATATGGTATTGAGAGTGACAATGGGTTGAACAGCATACCTGATGACCTGGTAAAGGGGGAAGGGGATGAACAGTGAATTTTGAAAGACTCAGGATGCTCCTGATCGCCGCATTCATGCTTGTTTCCCTGGTGCCCATGGCTGTCCTTGGTTACAAGATGATTTCCCAGGGTGAAACCATGATCAAGGAAAAATCGTCCGTTTATTTAAAGGGGTTTGCCAAAAGAAATGCAGAGGCAATAAATGGATTCATGGTGGAAAGGGTCAATGACATGAATGTCCTTTCTAATATTGTCTGTCTCTTTGGCTTAAACGTCACCATGCTCCAGGACCATTTTGAACAGATGGCCGAGGACTACAGCCCCTTTATTGCCTTTTCCGGGCTGGACCTGTCTGGACGCAGGGTGTTCACAAGCCTCGGTTCTTCCTTTGATTGTGGGTCGGTGGATGCCCTGGAAGAAAATAGCAGCCCAGGACCGGGAACAACCCTTGGTAAAGTGACCATGATGTCCACTGACCAGGAGGAGATTCCCGTGTTGAAGATCTGCACATCCTTGAACGTCAGATCAAGGGAAGATTGCGGCCATTTATGTGCCCTTGTTGATTTCAGACCCATGGGGGCGCTGTTGAGAAAAAGCAACATCGAAGTGACAGGGGAGGTTTATCTGGTAGATGAACACGGCAGGTTTTTATCCTCGTCTAGATTTGGGGCTGTAGCCCTCAGGGATTCCATTTCAATGGCCGCCATCCCAGGGCAGGCACCCCATGGAATTTATGAAACAACCGATTATCGGGAAGAGCGGGTATTGCAGGCATACCAGAAGGTTGACGGGTTTCCCTGGTATGTCATTGCCGATCAGGATATGGCGGAAATTCTCAATCGTATCAATGCGTTAGGTAGGGAGGCCGTTGGTTATGGTCTGTTCACGGCATTGATTGTTTTTTGCCTCGCCTTTATCATCTCAACCCTTATTGTTAATATTTTAAAATCTAAGTATCGATACGAAAAAGAGCTGGAGTTCCAGGTGATACAAAAGGAAAAGTTAGCCTCCCTTGGCCTTTTGACATCGGGACTTGCCCATGAGTTGAATACTCCCCTTGCCAATGCACTGCTCTACACCCAGATTGCAAGCGAAGAGCTCAATGAGGCGGGGTGCGAAACAGAGGATATCCAGGCAAGGCTTTCCACGGTGGTTGAGGAAATCCACCAGGGCAGTAAAATCATAAGAAATCTCCTTGATTTTTCCCGTCACTCCACAAATGACGCCCAGGTTGCCGATGTCAATAAAACCCTGACCAAACTAATGGGCATCGCAGGTCCCCATTGTGTGTCCGGTAAGATAGACGTTCAAACAGTCCTGGAAGAAAAAATGCCCAAAGCCCGGGTCGATGCCAGCACTCTTCAATCCATTTTGACAAATCTTGTTGCAAATGCCATTGAGGCCATGCCCCAGGGTGGCGTGTTAAAGTTAAAGACCCGCCATGTGAAGGTTTTAAGGATCATAAAAATCGAAATTGCCGATTCCGGACCCGGGATTCCAAAGGAGGAGCGGGCCAAGGTCTTTACCCCTTTTTTTACAACCAAACAACGGGGCAAGGGAACCGGTCTCGGGTTGTTTGTCAGCCATGAAATGGTCAGGAAACTTGGGGGAAATATTCGGGTCATCAGTTCAACAGGAAATGAATCCAGCACCCCTGGAACGGTTTTTACGGTGGAATTGCCCACTGAACAGGCAGAGTAAAACAGGAGCCCCATGGGTAAATACACGATATTAATTGTTGAAGATGATCAGAGAATGAACCAGGCGTTGCTCCATATTCTTTCAAAAAAAGGGTATGCTGTTGAAAGTGTCGATTCCGGGGAAAAAGCCCTGGAAAGAATCCGGCAGACCCGTTTTGATCTGGTCGTATCTGACCTGAAACTTCCGGGTATGGATGGCATGGAGGTTTTAAAGGCCATCAAGCAGTATGACCGCACCATTCTTTTTGTTATCATTACGGCATACGGTACGGTTGACACGGCTGTCTCAGCCATGAAACAGGGTGCTGAAGACTATATCCTGAAGCCCTTTGACATGGAGGAACTACGGCTTGTGGTGGAAAAAACCCTGGAAAAACGAGGGTTGTTTCTGGACAACCTTCGTTTGCAGCAGCAGCTTGAGAAAAAATACACTTTTGAGAATATTGTCGGCACCAGTGAATCAATGATGGGGGTCTTTAAAACCATCAACAGGGTCAAGGAGTCAAGGAGCACCGTGCTGATCAGGGGAGAGACGGGCACGGGCAAAGAACTGGTTGCAAGGGCCATTCATTTTAACAGTGCCCGGGCGTTAAAGCCCTATCTGCCGGTCAACTGTGCGGCACTCAATGAAGACCTTATGGCAAGCGAGCTGTTTGGACATGTGAAAGGGGCGTTTACCGGTGCTGTGGCAGACAAGAGAGGGCTGTTTGAGGCAGCAGACGGAGGGACCCTTTTCCTTGACGAGATCGGGGATGTGGGGCAGGGGCTTCAGCAGACCTTTCTAAGGGCATTGGAAAAAGGGGAAATTCAGCCGGTGGGCTCTTTTCAGCGTAAAATCGTCTCCGTAAGGATCATTGCCGCAACAAATAAAAATCTTGAGGCCATGGTCGAACAAGGTGGTTTTCGCAAGGATCTTTACTATCGGTTGAATGTGGTTACGATTGATTTGCCGCCCCTGCGCCAACGTAAGGAGGATATCGGCCTGCTGGCCGCTCATTTCTTAACCAAGTATGCCGCACAGAACAATAAGAACATCCGTGGAATTGCCCCCAGGGCACTTCGACTGCTGGAAAATTACTCCTGGCCGGGCAATGTCAGGGAACTTGAAAATATAATTGAACGGGCAACTCTTTTTGAACTCACCCAGGAGATTACCCCTGACAGCCTTCCCCAGGTTGTGATCGAACCCTGCACGGTTTTGGATCCATCCCCATTCTCCATGGAGACGACCTCCCTGGAGGCGGTGAGCAGAAGACACATCGTCCGGATACTCGAGATGACCAATCACAACAAGACGCAGGCGTCAAAACTCCTGGGTATTGATCGATCAACCCTGTGGCGCATCATGAATCGTTTAAAGTTAAATTAAAAGGGTGCGGCTCTTATGTATCACAGATTATCGATTGTTAATTGAATGAAAGACAACGACTTACTGCAACGTTTTCAACGTGGAGATGCCGACGCCTTTACACAATTGGTCGATCAGTATAAGCACAGGGTTACAAATATCTGTTATCGCTTTCTGAGCGATCGAGAGGACGCACGGGACGTCACCCAAGACGTTTTCATGGCAGTCTATAAGTCTCTAGGGTCTTTTCGACAAGAGGCAAAATTATCTACCTGGGTATATCGAATCGCAGTAACACGATCGTTAAATTTTGTGAAAAAAAGAAAGCGTAAAGCCCGTTTCGAGCAGGTTCGTGACATGTTGACCTTTAAGGAGGAAGCGGGGCTCGAAAGCGCATCTGTGACAACTCCAGAAAAGGAACTTGAACAACAAGAAGAGTTTCAGGTACTACAACAGGCACTTGACTCGCTGCCGAAAAATCAAAAGATCGCCTTTACTCTTAGTCAATACGATGGGGTAAAGTATGCCGAAATTGCCGCCATAATGGATACGACGATTTCATCTGTGGAATCGTTAATTTTTCGGGCGCGGAAAAACCTGCAGAAAAAACTTTTCCATTACTATGGAGCGCATAAATAATATTTTTGATTTATGGCGCAAGTTCTTGCTGACATGTGTTGTCTAAGGTTGATAGATGGAATTGGTGAAAGGAGCAACAGGAAATGTATGAAGCAAAGAAGATTGAACAAAAAGTAAACGCCACTCTTGGTCGACTGGCTGAGCTTGAAGATATTGACGTGCATCCATTTTTGCATGCTCACCTAGAGGTGCGAATCAGGGAATACGAAGAAAATAAAGCAGGTTCTGCTTTTCTGCGCTTTCACATGCGCGACCTCCGTCCTGCAGTTTTACTGCTTTTGTTGGGCTTTAATTTGGCAGCGGGGATCTTTACCGTCCATACCTTGGCTGAACAGCGTGAAAGCAACCAGACAGCATTTGCAGAGGAATATATATTGACCAGAGAAACTGGAGATGTCGCCTTCATCTTGTAACTTATGGGCATTACAAGATGACATCTGCAATTGAACATCAGGGGATATGGAACCATGACCATTTTTACTAAAAATAGACTTCTCAACTGGGGAATCGTGCTCTTGATCATCGTTAATGTGGCAGGGCTTGGAATAATGGGCTGGCAGTTCTTCGGGCCCTCTCCCGGTGCTGAACCGGCGCATCGCTTTTTGCAGGAAGAGTTGAACCTTACGGACATTCAGGCCCAGAAAGTTGATGATTTGCGCAGACGCTATCAAGGCAAGATGAAAATTGTAGAGGATGACATCGCTGACTTGAAAAAAGCAATTATGGAAGCTGCTTTCCTCTCACCCATTGATATGGAGAGAGTAAAGCATCTGGGGGAAGTGATCGGGGATAAACACACAGAGCTGGAATATCTTCGTTTTCAGAACGTTCTGGCCCTGAAGGACCTTTTTAAACCCGAGCAGGTTGAAAAATTTCAGGCGCTCATCCGAGACGTTTTCAATCCTCGCCACCCGCCTCGGCCAGATGAACGACAGGATCAAAAGCTGATGCCCAAAAGCTAGGAGTTACACAGTGGCGCTAGTCGGAGACTGGCGGAATTTCCATCAACAGACAGTCTTCTCGAAGGTCCTAAACCAAACGCACCCCCACTCCTCGTGTTCAAGGCGTGTCAAAGGGAGCATATTGAAATATGTGCGCTTTGATGCAACGCAGAAAACGAGCTGAAAGACAAGCAAGATGGAGTAATTATTTGTTTCCGAGTCCCTAACTATTGTTTGGAGGTCATGATGATCAACAGTGCAAGCGACAATTGAATCAGCCAATTGGACGAACAGTTCCCGAGTCACTCAGGGAGAGAAGCGTATTCATCTTTCAAATTGGCATTTTAATTTATGGATAAGCAAGATAAGTCACAAACTATGTATTTTCGAATCTGCTCGGTAATTTTTATCATTTTCATTGTTTTGGCGTTGCCATGCCAGGGGAACTGCGAGGATCAAGCTGGGCCGGTTCTTGCTCTTAAACAGGCGGTGCGCATCGCATTGAAGAACAACCCCGGCTTAGCTCAGCAAGTGAATACGGTAGAAACCAGCGAAATTTCTGTTTTTCAACAACGGGCAGATTTTTATCCAGACGTGAATGCCGCGGTAGCTGGACAAAATTCTGCTCAAGAGGATTGGTTTCTCTCTACGGAATTGACCTCAACGCTGAATCTGTTCAACGGGTTTGCTGACAGTGCCGGGTTGAAAAACGCTGAACTTGAGTTGAATGCTGTGCAGGAAAACTTGACCCGTGAGCAACAGTCGTTGGTCTTTGAGACCTTTTCCAAATTCGTGCAGGTTCTCACCAGTCAGGCTTTGATCCAGGTTAAAGAGGACAATTTGGAGGAGAACCGTAAACTACTGGAGCAGATTGAAACCTTTCAACAGGCCGGGCGGCTGGCTTTAAGCGACCTCTATCAACAACAGGCGGAAACCAAGCAGGCCCAGCTGGAGCTGATTGAGGCACAGCAGAGCCTCAACGATAATAAGTTATTGCTGATGCAGACCATGGGAATGAATCCGATGATCGATTATCGGGCCGCTGGCCTCGATTTTGACAGTTGGTCAATGGTGCTGACGGATGAAGACATTGAAAGGCTGAGTGTCGCGGCATTGAACGAACGGGCTGATATCAAAGCCCAACAATACCAGATTGAAGCCGCTGGTCAGCAGATTCTTCAAGCCAGGGCCGGCCAACTGCCAAAGCTTGATCTCTTTGCCAAATTGAGTTCCGGTTACAACAGTTTGGGTGATGAAACATTCTCAGAGCAACTAAAGGATGACAGTCTCGATGCAACCGTTGGTATTTCATTGACTATTCCCATCTTCGACCGTCATCTGGCCCGCAATGAAATTGCCATGGCGGGCATAGAGCAGCGCAATGAACAGTTAACGCTCAAGCAAAAAAAGCTGCAAGCCGGCCTCGAAATAGAACAGGCAATCCAAGAGTATCGAACCACGCAGCAACAGGTCGAGGTTGTCCAAAGCAAACTGATCTTTGCTCGCCAATCGCTTCAATCCTATGAAGAGCGTTACCGAGTGGGCGCTTCAACCCTGGTGGAGCTCATCCAGGCACGAACTGGATACGTTACCGCGGCGTTTGACCAGATAGAGGTCAAATACAACTTGATTACCCAAGAGGTTGCTCTTGCCTACTATCTTGGAAACATGAAACCGCTGTTCGCTGCTTTTGAATTGGAGAAAAGTTAGAATGATTGCAAAACGAAAAACCTCAAGAACTATCAAATCCGTTATCGTGTTAATCGGGGTTTTATCCCTGACGATTCTTGTCTGGTGGGCCTGGATGCACCAGGAGTCATCAAGGACAAAACCATCATTCAAGTTTGCACAGGTAAATAGGGGAAAGCTTGAGGTCCTCGTAACCAGCACTGGTACCCTGGCTGCCGTGGAAACGGTGGAAATAGGCACTCAGGTTTCGGGGACAATTGAGCAACTGCTGGTCGATTATAATGACCAGGTCAAAAAAGGTCAGGTGCTGGCAAGACTGGATCAATCATCGTTCACCGCCTCGGTCAATAAAGCCAAGGCAGACGTACTCAAAGCCCAGGCAGAATTAAAACAAGCAGAGGACGAGTTCCGTCGGAACGCTCCGCTCTTTGATAAGGGCTACATCTCAGAACAGGAATTTCTTCCCATAACAACGGCAGTCGATACGACAAAAGCCTCCCTGCAATCAGCCGAGGCCAGCCTGGAGCAGGCCCAGATCGATTTAGAGCATACGGTGATTCGTTCACCCATCGACGGCACGGTTATTGATCGTAGTGTTGATGCCGGGCAAACGGTTGCGGCCAGCCTGAGCACCCCGACCCTGTTTTTGATCGCTGAGGATTTGTCACGCATGCAGATCGAGACCCAGGTCGATGAAACCGATATCGGTCAGATCCGCCAGGGGCAATCGGTACGGTTCACGGTACAAAGCTATTTTGACCAAAACTTCATCGGCAGTGTACGCCAAATCAGGTTGCAGCCGGAAACAGTGGACAACGTCGTGACCTACACGGTGATCGTCGATGCAACCAACGAATCAGGGCGGTTGATGCCGGGTATGACGGCAACCGTCGACTTTGTTGTTTACCAGTCTGAAAACGCCCTGCTGGTTCCGGTCGCCGCGCTCAATTTCACACCCGATCCAAATCGCGATAGTAACGACGGCAGCCAGGTTTTCAGCCGGCAGGCCGATGGCCACTTGCAGCCGATCCAGATCTCTGCGGGAGAGAGCGACGGACTGTTGACCGAGATCACCGAAGGCGAACTGGCTGCCGGAATGCAGGTTGCCATTGGCATGAAACAGGAGGGAGAAGATGCTGAAGAAAAGGGATTCTCTCTGTTCAATTTTATGAACCAGGGGCAGAGAGGACCGTCGGGTGGCGGAGGTGGCCCGGAGCAGGGATCTGGTGGAGGGCCGCGACCATGAGTGACGCACAGATCAATCTCAGTCACATTTGCAAGGTTTTTTCCTTGGGGGAGGTTGAGGTCAGGGCACTGGATGACCTCTCGCTGGAGATCGGCCGGGGCGAATTTGTCGCCATCATGGGCAGCTCGGGCAGCGGTAAATCGACGATGATGAATATCCTTGGTTGTCTCGACACTCCGACCAGTGGCAACTATCGCTTTGATGGCATGTCGGTCGAGACCCTGAATCGGAAGCAGCTGGCCGACCTGCGCAATACCAAGATCGGTTTTGTTTTTCAGGGCTTTAACCTGCTGCCACGCACCACGGCCCTGGAGAATGTCGAACTGCCGTTGCTCTACGATCGTCACCGTTCGGTCGCCGATCCTCAAGCGCGCTCCATCCAAGCGTTGCAGCGTGTCGGTCTGGGTGAGCGCCTCGACCATGAGCCGAACCAGCTTTCCGGCGGGCAGCAGCAGCGCGTCGCTATTGCCCGTGCGCTGGTCACTGACCCGCCGATTATCCTTGCCGATGAACCGACCGGTAATCTTGACAGTCGCACGACCCTGGAAATTCTGGCCCTGTTTCAAAAGCTGAATCGCGACGGTTTGACGCTGGTGGTGGTCACCCATGAAGCAGAGGTCGCCAAATATGCCGGGCGTCTGATCGAACTGCGTGACGGTGTGCTGTTGTGCGATGAAATCAACCCTCAGCCACGCAATGCTCAGACCGACCTGGTAGAGCTGCATGGGGAGGTGTCTGATGCGGTGGCATAAGTTGATCCTGGTCGCACTGAAGAGCATTGCCCGCAATAAAATGCGCAGCTTGCTGACCATGCTCGGCATTATCATTGGCGTCGCCTCGGTGATTACCATGGTCGCCCTGGGCGAGGGGTCCCAGGCAGATATCGAAGGGGAAGTCGCCTCCTTGGGAACCAACCTGCTGATGGTCCGACCGGGTAGCGTGGACTCAGGTGGCGTGAGTGGTGGCGCCGGATCGCGGCCGAGCCTGACAATGGATGATGTCGTCCGGTTGGAGAAATATGCGACTCGGCTGCGCTGGGTCTCCGCAGAAGTTCGCGCCACCGGGCAGGTGATCGCCGGAAGCAACAACTGGAGCACGACGATCACCGGTGTTGCCCCCAACTACCTGTCGATCCGTAATTATGAGATGGAAAACGGGTCCTTCTTCACCGTTCGGGATAGTAAAACACGGGCCAAGGTCGCGGTACTAGGTAAGACAGTTGCCGATGAACTGTTCCCAGACCAGAACCCCGTCGGGGCGCGTCTACGCATCCGCAATGTGCCCTTTAAAGTGATCGGCGTGATGGCCGAAAAGGGGCAATCGTCCATGGGCAACGATCAGGACGATATCATCTTCGCTCCCGACAACACTGTGCTATATCGCCTGAGTAACGGCAAGACGATTCACGATATATCGGCAAGCGCCATCAGCTCCGAAGCCATGGACGCGGCCAAGGAGGAGCTGACAACCCTGCTGCGTTCTGAGCACCGACTCGCCGCCGATGCTGAGGATGATTTCATTATCCGTGACCAGACCGAAATTGTCGAAATAGCCACCCGCGTAACTGGCACCCTGACCCTGCTGCTCAGCTCCATCGCTGGAGTTTCCTTGCTTGTGGGAGGGATCGGTATCATGAATATCATGCTGGTCTCCGTCACCGAGCGCACCCGGGAGATTGGCATTCGTCTCGCCATTGGCGCCCGACCCCTTGATGTTTTGGCTCAATTTCTTATCGAAGCCGCCATCCTCAGCCTGCTTGGAGGCTTGATCGGTATTTTATCCGGCTTAAGTGCAGCTTGGGGTGTTGGCAAATTGCTGGGGGTTAGCGCGGTGGTAAACCCCACAGTTATTCTGATAACCGTTCTTTTTACCGGAGCCGTTGGGGTGTTTTTTGGTTTTTATCCGGCGCGTAAAGCCGCCAATCTAAATCCCATCGATGCCTTACGCTATGAATGACGCAATTTTGTCGCAATTACAGGTGGGTGTTTTTTTGATAGTAACAGGAGGACTCTTCCGCAGGGCACGCGGGCGCAGTAAAGCTTTGGCGCTGGTCCGCCGCCATTTTGTTCCAGTTATCTCCATATGATCCTTTACAAGATGGCGGCAGGCCCCCTTGATAACCCCTGTGGCAAACACTGTTTCTCTTTTTTGATCATGGGGTCTCACATTGGGTCGATCAATGCCATCAAAACCACAGACATCATCTTCACAACGACTGGGTCGATGCTTGGTTCATACTCATCCTTTGCCTCCCCTGAGCTGGTGAGCTGCATTTTTTACCAGGGGATACACCAATATTGTTTTCACATGGGCACCATGGCACTTGTTGGCCCTGTCCATGCGTCCTCGACCCGAGGTTTTTCCCAATTCCGTCCAGTTGGATGCCCGATAACACCCACCGTGAAAACGTTCCTGGTCCACCAAAGTCTCCACCAGCATCGGTTGAAGACCATATTGCCGCTCCCAATCGACCTTAAGCTCCCGAAGGGTACACGAAAGAATCATGCTTGCTAAATTCTGGATTCGTGCCAGCACCAGAAAACGGCTGTTGTTCACCACCTGCTGTAAGGCAACTTTACGCCTTGCCTCTGTCCATCCGATCCATTCATCCCGGGCACGCATGCGCCAGGCAGGGCTTGAAAACTGAATACAACCCACCACCTCTCGACGGGGCCGGTTTACATAAACCAGGTATTGTAATCTTGCGCCAAAGGGCATGGCATATCCCAGATAGTGATAGCGCCCCATGAGTTCCTTGAACAGATCCCTCTGGTCTCGATTTTGAACCCGCTGTACTTCAAGGGGTGTGAATTCTTCCACGCTGCCACTGAGGGTGCTGAAGGGTTGCAGAGATGGGATTTCAGGAACAATCTTCTGGGAATTGTTTTGACCTTTTTTTTGTTTCTCTGGAAGATCCAGTATGCCTTTGGATTCCAGCGATTCCAGAAACTCGGTACATTCCCGGGCTTTCAGCCGATCGCTGGGCCTTTTCCATTCCAGCAGTTCGCATACGGTATGTGCCAACTCCGTTCGGCTGATTCCATCACAGGTGTCAACGATTTCCTGAATCAACGAGATCTCTTCACCGGTGAACGTTCGACCACAAAAGGTTTGCTGCTTGACTGGTTTCATTTCATTCCCCTCCGCTATTGTTCCATAACGGAAATATGACTCTCTGTCCAGTTAAAAAATATACTACCGGATGTGCCTTTTCATGAGGAAATGTTATTTCTCAAGTCAGATAGTCATGGGCTGTTGGATTCTCTTGCCAGGAAGTAGCGTAAAACCTATGTAGTGGTTGACCAAACACTGTCCTGATCCAAACAAATTACTGATTTTACGAGAACGCGGAATACAATTTTCGGGTAAACCGTTCAAATCGCCTATGTATTTTTTCCCTCACATGAGACGGGAACATATTTAGCCATTTTATGTATACAACATCGCCCAATCCGTCAATCAGGACCAGCCTGGCGTTGTTTTCTGATGTTTTCTGAAACAATAAATTATTCGCTCTCATATCATAATTGAATATAATCAGATTGTTGAGAAAATAATTTTTCAATTCATCGAGATAGTCAGGCAGGGCAGTCAAAGGCAAACCATTTTTTAATTGCCAATTTAATGACTTTGAAATTTCGCCGTCATAGTCTCGGATCAGTTCCACTACAAAACCATCTCCCAGGTTGGTTTTGACCGTGCCATAAAAATTTGGCAAATGATCAAATGAAACATTTTTCCGTTTGATCAGTTTTGTGTAATATTTGATCTCTCGGGTTGTTTGAAGCGTTTTTTTTCTGGAGATTTTAATGATGTTGTTTGAGTCGTAGGGGTGCACATAACAGACTCGCTCGACGCCTACTCCGATTGGGTCGGTATCGATTTGAATTATTTCTCCGGGGTTAGAAACTAATCTCATAATATGCCTGTGTTGCTGAAATCCTCCTACTTTTTTATGCTATTTAAACGCTTGTAAAAGGGGTTTTATAAAATCCTTCATAAAAAAAAGCAACGTTTAAGTACAAAAAAGATAATACAATTTTTTTATATATTCCCGGATTCAGCCTTTTTAAATGGACTTGCCACCGCTGCCAGGGACCTTTTGCAAACCGTCATCGTTATGATGATCAATTTGTGCAGAGCAGGGTTCCCATGGTTCGATACGGGCTGAGAGCGTTAATCGGTTTGCCCGTTTGAACTTGGTAAGATGCTCAATTGGATATTCGTCTGGAGTAGATGTCTTTTATATAGTCAACAAATCGCTGCTCCGGTGAAAAACCAAGCAAAGCCTGGCCATTAGAGACAAAATTTGAGTAGGGATTGAAATCATAAAAACAGGGCTTGCCAGTTTTGGTATCCATCAGGTATTCGACACCACCAAGATCAGCACCAGCGTTGTGTATAATGGATATTACCTGTGCAACAATTTTTTCATCGGCTTCAAACGGCTGAATACGGTTTCCCTGGTTCAGAGCACAATATTCAAAAGAGGAATCGTTATTCTCTGGCGTCTGAGACACCGAACAACCGTCTGCAGCACAATAGTTAAAGGTGTGCGCCATCATTTTTTGCTTGATGCTGTAGAATAGGCGCTCACCAAGAATTTCAACCCGGTAGACGTATCCATCGGAATGAATATATTCCTGAACCAGGCCAGTTCCATCAATACCCAGATCGACTTTATTGGATTTAACAGCGGTTTCCAGTTCATGATAGGAGTTATATCGGGTAATTCCGTTTCCGGAACCACCGATGTTTGGTTTGATAATAAGAGGGAACCCTATTGTTTTAGCGGCTTTTAAAACATCTTGAGCCTGATAGACAGCAACAGCTTGCGGGCAATGGAGAGCCAGTTTTGTGAACAGTCCGTTTTGAAGCGCTTTAGAGGCACCGGCAAAGTGTGCCTGACTGCCGTTGACAATAATTACCCCCATGCTTTCCAACCAACTCAGGTAATGAAGCGTGTGAAAAACGATTGATGAATTTCTTCCAGAAGACGGCATCATATTAATGCGATTGACAGCGAAATCAAAATCAGGGCGCCCTTTGGCCGTATGAAAAGAAAGGTCTGCAACATTGATCAATTCCAAATCAATACCATTGGATCGAAATGTTTCAATCAAGGTATTAGACCAGGTAGGATGTTCATATAGAAAAACAATTTTCATAAACTTTCCTTTTCTTTTTTTTATATGAAACACTCGCCAAAGCATTATCAATGAAGGTGTTTCAAAATTCGTTGAGGCCGGAGCCATAGCTCAATCCGGCCGTGCCGGTTAATATGAAAAATTATATCGTTATCACAATGGTTGATTAGATGGAATAGTTTCGGATGTCCCAAATCCACAGTCTGTTTTTGTATACCCCTCTAAAAATGATTCGGGGGCTTTTTTTTCGCGGCTGGAGCGGGACGTTCCACCTTTAAGCAGCGTGTCGCCTGTGAAACAGACCGCTTCTTCCTCGAACCGGTAGTTGACGCCGCCGAGGGGATGTCCGGGCGTTTCCAAACATTTGAAACTCAGCCTCCCGATCTTTCAACTCTTGGAAAATTTGGGATGGATAACCAACGCGCTGCCCGTGTCGACGAACACCACAGAACAGTTTACAGAAAACGCTCCAACCTGAATTCATTTAACTCGCACGCTCTTTCTATACCCGAATATAGCGACAAAAGAAAGCCTCCAACCTTTTTATAAGCCATTCCAATCGGTTTTTTCTTACATAACTCAAACCAATCGATACAATCAATAGTTTAAAAAAACCTAGAGAAAGACAAGTGAAATTCACTCGACTTAATATACTTCTCAAAACTAACTTTGTTGTTCCCAAATCATGGGAAGGCTGGGGTCTGTATGATAAAAAAACCTAACCATCGATTCAGATGGATGTCACTGTGCGCTGTAATATGCACTGCAACGTCTGCTAGGACAAAGACCGCCAGATCGATGACATGTTGACGGAGCAGTTTGAGTGGTTTTGTAAGACACTTCCCAAACTGGTTCTTCTAAAGCTGTCAGGGGGAGAACCCACCCGCAACAGACCAGATTGAGCTGCACCAAAGACAAAACCATCTGGGGGTCGGTCTATTCTTGTGAGTTCTCTCTTACCTTCAGATGTTTTTGGATGGATTTGGACAATCCGATTACTTTGGCCAAGTCGAGATAGACGGGCAGGCCAGCCAATGCGGTCATGCCGGTCTAAGTTTTTTCTCCTTCATACTTGAATGGAAGCACGCCTTGTGTCATAACTTGTTTCACCCCGTTGATGATAGTTTTCTGTTCGTACAAAGACTCTATCTGCTTGAACCATCAAGCGAAACGGGGTTTTTCTTTTTTTTAGGTGGTGGATTGGGGATGTCATGATAATACATCATTAAAATTTTAATGGAAGGTGATTGCCCTTGATGTAAGTATGGTTGAGTTTCCAGATTTGTATAAAATTGAAATTAACCTATCAACCATATTTCCAATTTAGTTGTGACCGGCAAAGTACAGCAAAAATTACAGCGGTAAGTTGATGATGGGCACCCCCATTTTTCTCTTGCCTGTTAACAGCCCGCTGCACACAGACAAGCTTGTGAGCTTAATATAGTGGATGATGACTGAGGAAGGGAGGATAATATTTGTTACACATAGAAGAAAAAAAAATCAGTTTTGGGACCACGTTGATCTTAATGTTCGTTATTCTTATTGTAGTAACAACAAGCCTGATTGGCTATATCTCTTTTCGTAATGGACAGCAAGCCGCCAAAAAATTGGCTAATCAAATGCAAAATTCGATTCAATCTAGTGTTGAGAACGCCCTCAATGATTTTTTAGCCAAGCCTCAGGCCCTCAATCAAATTAATGCTGATGCAATCCGGAGTGGTCTGGTGGATCCACGAGATTTAACTAGTCAGCGAACACATTTTCTTAATCAAATTCAAGCCTTTGATTCGGTAACGACTTGTGCCTTTGGGTCGGAAATAGGTGAATTCACGGGTGCGGGACGTCGAAGCGACGGAAGCTTTGAAAGTGGCATTGTTGATAAGAGTCTGAACAACGATTATCGGGTTTACCTGTTGAATGAACAGGGAGAACTCACTGAAATTGTCACGGTTGTGCCTGATTATCAGCCACAGGAACGTAGTTGGTATCAAGTTGCAGTTGAGGCAAATGGTCCAACCTGGAGTCCCATTTATGTGTGGGCCACACAAAGCAATATTGGCATCTCAGCGGTGCTGCCGGTTTACAATAACACCAGGGAGTTGTTGGGGGTGCAACTCTCATCATTATCGTTGGAGTATATTGGACAATTTTTACAAAATATCAGGACGATAAATACCGGACAAATCTTCATCCTTGAGCGGACTGGCTTATTGGTGGCGTCATCTGTGTCAGAGCCGCTATTACATGAAAAGAGGAGCGGGTCGGAAGTTCTGTTGGAAAGGGTGTCAGCCATGGACAGTACAAGTCCTTTAATTTCTGAAACAGCGAATTATCTAAACCGTCAATTTACCAATATTGATCAGATTTCAAGTAAACAGCAGATGGAACTTGAAGTTGAGGGACAGAGATATTTTTTGAGCGTTACTCCTTTTGCTGATGAATATGGTTTAGATTGGCTCATTGGCATTGCTATTTCAGAATCAAATTTGATGGGGGCAGTAGAAGCTAATACTCGGGCCACAATATTAGTAAGCTTGATTATATTAGCAGGAACCTTGATTTTGGGGATAGTGATAACACGAAAAATAACCCATCCGATTTTGCAACTTAATCGAGCGACTCAAGAGATGAGTCTGGGCCGGTGGGAGAAAATTGAGAACAATACTCGTTTTAAAGAGGTCAGGTCACTGACAAATTCATTTAATCAAATGGCCTGGCAATTGAGCAAGACCCTTGAAACTTTGGAGCATCGAGTACAAGAACGAACCAGTGAGTTAACAAGTGTAAATAAACAGTTGCAGGTTGAAATTGCTGAACGTAAAAAGACTGAGACAGACCGAGAACGACTGATTACAGAATTGCAGAAAGCGTTGGAAAATGTAAAAACCCTAAGCGGATTTTTGCCAATTTGCAGTCATTGTAAAAAAATACGAGATGATGATGGCAAGTGGCATGATGTTGCCGATTATGTTCATGATCGTTCTGAAGCCGAATTTAGCCACGGTATCTGCCCGGAATGTGCCCAAAAATATTATCCGGACTTTGACATTTATAGCGACAAATAAACTCAATAATAGTTATCCAATACCTGGCTGTCATTTTAAATAACCGGCACGGCCGGAGCGAGGTATCTTCACCGGCCACAACGAATGATGAAACGCCTCTGTTTACAATGCTTCGGTGAGTGTTTCATATAAAGATTCACAACAATATCGGTTGTATTCTTATTTCAGTCCAAATTGTTTTCATGGACAGGGATAATTATTTGTAAAGCAGGAAATCAAATTTAAATCGTATGGCCGATGGGATTCAAGTTTTATAACGACTTAAAGATTCGCCCCCGGGTTTCAAAATCCATTTTCCTTTTTTACGATGCAGAGTGCAACACTTGTTGCATTCTGCATCGGTTCTTATGGGCTCGTTGGATCTTCCTTGTTTGTTATATTTCTTTTAAGTTAAGTAGGTTATGCTTTGCCGGGTTCCCTGGCATAACCATTGCTGTTAACGGTTCCCAGGTCCAGGGTGTGGAAAGGGCCCGGGACGGATTGTGTTTAACGCCATAACAAGTTGGAGAAAACGATGACAAGCAACGGTTTTGGAAACTTAAACGACTGGGGAGTAGTGCTGGAAAAACTTGATCTGCTGACACAAGGTGGGGCCCTTGATCAATGGCAGGAGCAATTGATTCGCCTGCTCAGGTTTGACCAGAACTGGCGTCTGCGCGAAGCTGCCATCGAGTCCCTGGCCTTTGTGAAAAATCCAGATCTTGATCTGGCCCGGGAGATTCTTTTGTTAATAAAACGCAATGATCTATATTATGATGTCAGGATCCTTGCTGCAGACGCAATTGAACAGCTGATACTGAAAATCATTGATAACAGGCAATTTGACCTGGATATCTTACAATCGTTTGTTCGTGAAATCATCGTTGAAATGGAGGCCTTGCTCGCCTCTCCGGAACCACCTAAGTTCCACCATGCGTTGCAAAATTCAGTGGCCGGGATCAGGCAGGCTATTAACCGGGGTTAAAAAAATGACAGGGAGGTACAATATGCTGATCGGAATACCAAAAGAGATAATGGCCAAGGAAAACAGGGTGGCGGCACTTCCGGAAACCATTGGGAAATTCAAGGGGCTTGGTTTTGATGTACTGGTGGAAACAAAAGCCGGTATGGGTGCTTTTGCCCATGATGATACCTACCAGCAGGCAGGGGCGGAAATTGTTGCTGATGCTGCCGAGGTGTTTGCCAGGGCGGATATTATTTTAAAAGTCAAAGAGCCTCTGTTCAACGAAACCTTTAACCGGCATGAAATCGACATGCTCAGGGAAAATCAGATATTGATTACCTTTCTGCATCCAGCAGCCCCTTCAAATCATGGGGATGTGAAAAAACTCCAGGCCCGTGGAGTCACAGCTTTTACCATGGACGGCATCCCCAGGATTTCAAGGGCACAACGCATGGACCCGTTGACATCCATGAGCGCAATCACAGGATACAAGGCCATCATCATTGCAGCAGCCAATTTTCCAAAATTCATTCCTATGATCGGAACCTCCATTGGCATGATAAAGCCGGCCAATATTCTGGTTATCGGTACGGGTGTTGTCGGTCTCCAGGCCATTGCAACGGGAAAGAGGCTGGGAGGAGTGGTCAAGGCCGTTGATATCCGCCCAGATGCCAGGCAAGAGGCCGAAAGCCTGGGCATCAAGGCCGTGGGGTTTGATGTGCCCCCTGAACTTGCCATCGGTCAGGGCGGGTATGCAAAGGCGCTGCCCCAGGAGTGGCTTGAAAAGGAACGTACACAGCTGGCCCCCCTGGTGGCGGAATCAGATATCATTATTTTAAGCGCCCTTGTTCCAGGGGAGGTTGCCCAGCATATTATCACCCGGGAAATGGTTGAATCCATGAAGCCCGGATCTGTTATCGTTGATGTCTCCATTGACCAGGGGGGAAACTGCGCCGCGACCGTTCCTGGAAAAGAGTCTTACCATAATGGTGTCTACATCTGCGGCATCAAGAATATTCCGGGGTCGTTGCCCGTTCATTCGTCCTGGCTCTACGCCAATAACCTCTACTATTTTGTCGAAAACCTGTTCAAAGGGGTAGGGTCAGAGTTTGATATGACCGATGAGATCGTCAAGGGTGCCCTGGTTACCCATAAAGGCAAACTCTTTCATAGGGGGACCCTCAAGGCCATGGGTCTAGCATAGTTTTTGAACGAAAACTCACCCATATGCCGCGTTGCTGCACAAACCTGAAATCCTCACGTACTACAGTACGCTCCGGTTTCAGCTTTGCTTGCGCCTTGCATCTGGGCAAGTTTGTGAGCATAGCTCCTCTTCGAGCCATCCAAACACAGGTTTTCGGTTAGCCACTAAGTCATAATCAACTGTTTGTGGAGATTAAACCAATGATCAACCTTTTATTGATGCTGGGGGTTTTTCTTTTTTCCTTTGTCGTCGGATATTTTCTCATCTCCAGAGTTCCCACACTGCTTCATACGCCCCTCATGTCCATGACAAACGCCATCTCCGCCGTAACCATTCTGGGGGCCTTGATTTTATTTTCCGTTAAATCAACGGGCACAGAGCAGGTCATTGGTGGTGTTGCGTTTGTCATGGCCGCCTTCAACCTTGTGGGCGGTTTTGCCATTACGGACCGGATGTTAAGGCTGTTCAAGAAAAAAGAGGGGAGGGTTGATCGCCATGGGTGAAACTTACGAATGCCTGAACCTGTTCCTTGATTTTTTAGTGATTGGAATCCTTATCCTGGGCATTTGGCTTTTCCGCTGGCCCCATTGGGCAAAACTGGGTAACCTTACGGCGGCCTTTGCCCTTACCCTTGGGGCTGGTCTTGTGCTTTATCGCAACGGTATTTACCATCTCCATGTTGTGACGGCGACCCTTGTGGTGGGCTCTGGTCTTGGATACTGGGTTGCAAGGCGGATCACCATGATTCAGATTCCCGCCATGGTTGCATTTCAAAACGGTGCTGGAGGGGCAGCTTCCTTTTGTATCTCGTTTGTCGAACTCATGCGGACAGGGATTCATCTTGAAATGATCAATGGGGTTTCAGGTGTTCTGGGGCTTGCCATTGGAGCTGTAACCTTCAGCGGCAGCATGGTCGCCTGTGGAAAGTTGTCCAACACCCTGGCTCAGAAACCCAGGGTTTTTTTTCGTCATACCTGGCTTGTCATGGTGAATTTTGCCGCCATTGTTTTATTCATGGTTGCGGCCTTGTATGTTCCTGCAGGCGGTCGGGTGGTTTGCTATCTGGCAATTATTATGCTGTCGGTTCTGTTTGGTGTTCTTTTTTCCATTCGCATTGGCGGGGCTGATATGCCCGTTCTCATCTCTTTGTTAAATGCAATGACTGGCATGGCAGCGGCATTCTGCGGCATGATAATTGGGAGCAAATTGCTCATCTCCTGCGGGGCAATGGTGGGTGCCTCGGGGTCGATATTGACCCATGTCATGTGCAGGGCCATGAACCGCAGTCTGTTCCGGATTTTTGTTCCGGTTGAAAAGGTTCGGCCGGTTTTGCAGCCTGAGCCCCTGGCTGAACCTGAACAAGCGGCTGTGACCATGGATGAAACAGACCAGGGCGGGGAAACAGCCAAAGGGGCGGACCAAAATTCAGATTCGGAAAATACGCTGCAAAGGGTTGTTGAAATTGCTGGAAACGCCCGCAGGATAATCATTGTGCCGGGGTATGGCATGGCCGTGGCCCAGGCTCAGTTTGAAGTGCTTGAATTTTTAAAACACCTGCTTTCCATGGGCAAGCAGGTGAAGTTTGCCATCCATCCCGTGGCTGGTCGAATGCCCGGTCACATGAATGTGCTGCTGGCCGAGGCAGGCGTTGACTATGATTTGCTCTATGAAATGGATGCCATCAACACTGAATTCAGCCAGACAGACCTTGCCCTTGTGATCGGGGCCAGTGATGTGGTGAATCCTGCGGCCATGGCCGTGGACGATTCACCCATTTCAGGGATGCCTGTTTTGCTTGTCCAGGAATCAAAACATGTGGTGTGCTGTAATCTGGACGATAAACCCGGCTATTCCGGTGTTGCCAACCCCCTGTATCTTGATAGCCGTACGACGATGCTTTTCGGAGATGCCCGAAAGACTCTGAAAGAGATCAATGGGCGTCTTTCCCAGGCGAGTCTTTCCCAGGACAGTATTTCAGAACTCCGAACTGCTGCAGACCCGGTTCCAGGCTTGGCTGATATAGACAATCTTCTGGACAAAGCCCTGGCTGCCCTGGTGGCTGCAGAAAAAATCATTGTGATTCCCGGGTATGGCATGGCCATGGCCCAGGCCCAGTTCAAGGTAGTTGAGCTTGCATCCCTGCTCGAAGGTATGGGCAAGGAGGTGAAATTTGCCATCCATCCCGTGGCCGGTCGAATGCCTGGCCATATGAATGTGCTCCTGGCTGAAGCAGAGGTCGATTATGGCAAGCTTTATGAGATGGACGAGATCAATTCTGAATTTTTACAGACAGATGTCGCCATTGTCTTTGGTGCCTGCGACGTGGTAAATCCCACGGCCATGGCGGTTGAAGGAACGCCTCTCTCGGGAATGCCCATACTCATGGCCCAGGATGCCAAACAGATCATCGTCTGTAATTTTGATGAAAAGCCGGGGTATTCCGGGGTTGAAAACAGTCTGTATCAAAATCCGAAAACCATCATGGTGCTGGGTGATGCCGCTCTAACGGCCCGGGATTTAATCAACGGGATAAAGCAGATGACTTAAGCCCGTGGTTCACGGCTGTTGACACAGATTCTGATCAAACCCTTTTGTTCTTGTGAGACACTTTTGTTTGCCTGTATGATACAGATCTGTCTGTGGGCATCTGAATTTATCCTTGGTAAGAAAACGAAAATTATTATCGTAGAATCGTCTGTTGCGAAAAACCCTATATTATTGGTTGTTTATGGCATGGTTGTCTTTTTTTTGGTTTGTGGTCTCTGAAATATTAAAAAATGGCATTCATTTTGCTATATTAAAGGATTGTGTAAAAACAGACCCCATGGAATTATGGAATTGGGGATATCCAAATCAATCTATCACTATCTGCAACATTAAAATTTAAAAGGGGAAGACATGAAAAAAGTAATGATCGCCTATGTAAGCAGAACCGGTGTTACCGAAAAAATGGCAAATTATCTGGCTGAAGGGATTCGTATGGGTGGGCATGAAGCGACGTTGATGAAAACTTCGGCCATTAAAAATGAAAAGGCTTTGTCCGGTTTTGATGGATTTATCTTTGGATGTCCCACCTACCACAAGGATATGACCTCCGGCATGAAACAGTTTCTCTTTCTGGCTGAAAAGGCCAATCTAACGGGTAAAATTGGAGGAGCCTTTGGTTCCCATACCCATAGCGGTGAGTCAGCTCCCATGATTTTTGATACCATGCTATATGTATTTAAAATGGATATGGTGGATCTTGGCCCCCTAAACTTAACTGAAGCGATGATGAAGACAGATGAAGGTACAAAGGCCTGCCAGCAGTATGGAAAGGTCCTGGCCGAAAAGTTGTAGTAGCCAGAATGGCCGGAGCAGGCTATCTGATCCGGCCACAATAAAAATGCTCGCCTTTTAGACCCTCTTCCGCGTTTCACCAAAGGCCCACTATTTTAAATGGTTAAATCCTGATCCGTGAATCGGTTGATGAGATCTGTGAAATCAGCGAGCCGGCTTGGTTTTGAAAGGGTCGCGCAAAAACCATGGGCCTTGAAGTCTGCCATTACCGGATCGTTTGAATAACCGCTGGAAACAATGACCTTTGCCTTTGGATTGATCTTCAGCAGCTTTTGTACGGCTTCTTTTCCTCCCATGCCTCCGGGAATGGTCAGGTCCATGATGGTCAGATCAATGGGGGTGTTGTTGTCCATGGCTTTTTTATAAACTTCAATGGCTTCCACGCCGTCTTTGGCAAGAAAGGTGTCGTGTCCCAGGTCGGTTAGCATTGCCCTGGTAAGATCCCGCAACATTTCTTCATCGTCCATTATCAATATCCGCAATTTTCTTGCCTCCTGAACGCTTTTTTTCCTTTGGGTGGTGGATTCTGACCTCTGTGTTGAGGCGGGAAGATGAACGGTAAAGGTTGATCCTTTTCCCGGGGTGGATTTCACGGAGATCTGTCCGTTGTGCTGGGTCACGATGGAATGACATATGGCAAGTCCAAGACCTCTTCCCGGCTGATTTGTTGAAAAATAGGGGTCAAATATTTTGTCGAGTAAATTTTCTGCAATTCCTACGCCTGTATCTTTTATGCTCATCTCCACCCGGTTGGAGGCGGGGGCAATGTCCGGGTGTTTCGTTGGGCTGGACCTCACATTCTGGCATGACACCTCAATGGTGCCGCCGTTGGGCATGGCATTGCAGGCATTTTGAATCAACTTCTGGACCACCTGGCCCATCTGGCTCCTGTCAATTTCCACAGGCCAGAGGTCATCTGGAAAGGAACAGTGACAGGCGATGTTACTGGCCCGGCAGGTCGAATCAACAAAATCCCTGATCAAGCGGACAAGGGATGCGGTCTTTTTGACAGGTCGACCGCCCTTTGAAAAGGTGAGCAGTTGGATGGTCAGATTTTTTGCACGCAGGGATGCATCCAGGGCTTGTTTGATAAATCTTTGTGTTCTGTCCGTCAGGTTTGAATCCATTAGGGTGAGCTGGATATTGCCGATGATAGCTGACAGAATATTGTTGTAATCATGGGCTATTCCCCCGGCAAGAACGCCGATTGATTCGAGTTTTGTGATTTTCCGCAGTTCCTGTTCCGTACAAAGCTGCTCGGTGACATCCCTGAAAACTAGAACAACGCCAGTGACATTGCCCTGCATGTCCAGGATTGGGGAAGCACTGTCGGCAATGTGTTTCCTGTCCCCGTTTTTTGAAATCAAGGTCATGGGGGATGCCATGTTAATCGTTTCTCCCGAGGCCAGAACCTTTTCAACGGGGTTTTTACAGGCCTGATCGGTTGTCATGTCGACAATGTTGAAAATTTCTGTCAATGACCGCCCGGCTGCCTGGGTGGTGCTCCAGCCGGTAAGGGTTTCGGCAACTGTGTTCATGAGACAAATCCGGCTCTGGGTATCCGTGGTAATGACCCCGTCGCCAATGCTTCTCAGGGTCACTGCCAGTCGTTCTCTTTCTTCGGCTATTTTGGCATCGGTTTCTTTTTTTTCTGTAATGTCCGTTGCGATTTCCAGTCGGACCAGGCGACCGTCTATCCATTTGATGGCCCGGTCCCTTATGTAATACCAGCGACCCGTGATTGTATTTTGAAATTCCCAGGTATATATCCCCTGGGGGTCGCCCTGGTCGTCTAAAAGGTATTTGTCGGTGCAGAAGGAACAGGGGCCATTCTGGTCTTTCTGCATGGTCTGCCAGCAGGTTGTGCCGGTGATGTCGCCGATCTGTTTTTTGCCGTATTGGTTGATGAACAAAACGTCATGGGTGTCCATGTCTTTGACATACACAACGGCATCCAGGCTGTCCATTAAAAGGCGCAGTCGTGTTTCATTCTGCTCCAGGCTTTTCCGGTTTATTGCAAGGCTTGCTGCCATATCGTGGAGTGCCTGGGTCAATGTACCAAGTTCACCTGATTTAAAGGCTGGTTTTTCCGGTATTTCAAGATCTCCTTTGGCAAATTTACCTGCCATCGCGACCAATTCCTTTATGGGTGTAATCAGGGCTTTTTTGCCCATGATCCAGGAAACCAGAAGTGCACTTGCGGCAGCCACCAGCATGAGCAGCAGGTTCCTTGCCAGAATGGCGTTGGCCGGCCCAAGGACTTTGGCTTCTGGGATGCCCGTCCACATGTAAAATTCAGGTGTGGCTTCAGACGATAGCTGAACCGGTCGGTAGGCAAAAATCCGGCGTACCCCGTCTGACCCTTTTTCCATGAATATGCCGGGTGTAAGTGCCCGGCTGCATGCCTTCCAGGCCGCTGCCTGTATTGACTTGCCCACGGGGTTTGTCTCTTCCCTGGGGGGGTAGTAGAGCAGCCTGACGCCTCGATGGTCGGTTATGGAGATAAATGTGTCTTCATCCAGCTCAAGATCGTCATAGAAGCTGGAAAACCGGGCCAGGGAGATTGACGTGGTCAAAATGGCCGTGGGATTGCCGCCGTTGTCGAGTACCGGATAGGCAAAGGCAATGGCCGGCGTTTTTTTGCCCACCCGGGAGAGAATATATTCTCCCATGCTGAATTTTTTTCGTTCAAGGGCCTGTTGGAAATGTTTACGGTCTTTCAGGTTTGAGTAGTTAAACGAGAGGCCCGATGCCAGGACCTCCCCCTGGGTGTTGGTCAAGGTAATGTTCTGGAGGTTTGGATTCTGCCCGAGCACGGCCTTGAAAATCGTATTGCAGCTTTTGATGTCAAGGCTGTTGACCTGTGGAAGCATGGCCAGGGTGGAAAGGATCTGCTGGGCAGATCTGTCAATGTCGGTCTGAATTTCGGCCATTGTGTGGGTGACAAGAAGTACCTGCTCCCTGGTATTCCCAATGGCATGCAGTCGCTGTTCCACACCCGTATACAGAATAATCGCCAGGGCCGGCAGGACAGCAATCAGTACCAGCAGGGATAAATTTTTGCCGATTGAGCCCATGTCTATTGATTTCATACCCCAGCCTTTGCTGTGTGCCTTTGGTTGCAAATATGTATATATATAGGGAAAAAAGGGGTTGTTTGTCAAGGTTGTATGCAAAAGCCCCGTGATTTTAATCCAAGGAGACAGACATGACAGATCCCGGTTCTTTTTCAGTAATGACTTTTAATCTTCGATTTGGCCTGGCCGACGATGGCCCTGATTGCTGGGAAAATCGGAAAAAGGGTTACCCCCTTTTGTTTGAGCACTATCAGCCTGATTTCGTCGGATTCCAGGAGGTGAACAATTTCCAGGCCGACTTTCTCTGCCGGTTGCTGGACGGGTACGGCTTTATCGGCCGCAGGGATACGTCTCCTGAGTTATGGCAGAACAATTTGATTTTTTACCGGAAGCAGTGGACCTGCAAGGCGGCGAACCACTTGTTTCTGAGTCGAACGCCCCAAAAGGAGAGCCGGTTGGATGGCAGCCGCTGGCCTAGACAATGTACCCTGGGGCAGTTTGAGCAGGGGGACATGGCCGTTGTCATGGCAAACACCCACTTTGATTTTGCAGAGACGGTGCAGGCCCTGAGTGCCGGGCTGGTTGTGGATTTTTTGTCTGAATTCTCTCCTGGGAGTTTGACTGATTTGCCCACGGTTATTACAGGTGATTTTAATTCGATCCCCGGGGGAGCAGCCCACAGGGTATTCCTGGACAACGGATTTGAGGATGCCTTTGAAAATGCCCACGCCTATACCTTCCACGGCTTTACTGGCAAGGACAGGGGAGGGCATATTGACTGGATTCTATACCGGGGCGGTATCACCCCGTTGAACCAGAAGATCGTCAGGGAAAGGTTTTCAGGGCATTTTCCATCGGATCATTTTCCGGTGCTGGTTGAATTCACCCGATAATATCATGGATTACGTAAACTTTTTCCATGGGTTGTTTAAACTTTTTTTTGTCAACCGTCAGACAGAAAACAGTATGCGGGCAGCGCTTGCAAAAAAGGGATGCCACCACCAGGACGCCGTAAAATTCATATTTTCTGTTTGATAATTATACATTTTCCGTATAAATAATATCGGTGATTGGGCTTTGTCAACATGAAAAGAAAACCACGGATTTTTTTTATATGAAACACTCGCCAAAGCATTGTCAATGAAGGTGTTTCAAAATTCGTTGAGGCCGGAGCCATACCTCGCTCCGGCCATGCCGGTTATATGAAAAACCCACGAAGCATGCAAACAGAGGTGTTTCATCATTCGTTGTGGCCAGGGCAGATACCATGCTCCGGCCATGCTGATTTAATATGAATTCAACTGCCAAAACAGCCGGGACATTTTAAAATGATCAAGAAACTCGCAAACAATATTTTCTGCATCAAAATCCCTTTGCCGGAAACACCGCTTAAATCCCTCAACTCAGTTGTTTTTAAGGGCAAGGATAGAAATCTTGTCATTGATACGGGCCTGAACCATGACAGCTGTTTTGCCGCCATGACCAGTGGGTTGACCGAGCTTGGCATTGATCTGAACAGGACCGATTTTTTTATCACCCATTTCCATGCTGATCATTTTGGTCTGCTCCACCGCTTGATCACCCCTGATTCCCGGATTTATTTCAACCGGCCCGAGGCTGAACTCATGGAATCCTGGGAGGGGTGGGAGCCCATGCTTGAGGCCGCAAAGGTCAACGGGTTTCCGGCAGAACAGCTTCGCGCTGCCCTGGAGAATCATCCCGGGTTCAAGCACGGTTCCATGTGGAAGCCTGCCATGCAGGTGATCCACGACGATTACGAGATCCGTGTGGGTGATTACACCCTTCGCGCGATTGAAACCCCGGGCCACACCCTCGGGCACATCTGTCTCTATGAGCCGGAAAATAAAATCTTCATTGCTGGAGATCATGTCCTGGGGGACATCACCCCCAACATCCAGTGCTGGGAGGAGGATGAAAATCTGTTAAAGGATTATCTTTGCAGCCTTGACAAGGTGTACAATCTTCCGGTGGATCTCGTGGTGCCCGGTCACAGAACGCTTTTTACCGATCTTAAGAAGAGAATAGACGAGCTCAAGATCCATCACCAGAGGCGCCTTGAAGAGGTTGAAACCATTCTTTCAAAGGGCAGTTTTGACGCCTATGGCACTGCCTCCCAGATGACCTGGGAGATCCGGGCCGCCTCCTGGGAAGATTTTCCCATTGCCCAGAAGTGGTTTGCCACGGGCGAGGCCATCTCCCATCTGCATTTACTTGAGCAGGAAAATCGGATCCAGAAGCATTTTTCAGCCGATCGAATCGTCTATTCCCAGGGTTGAGCAAAAAAAATCACCCCTTTAAGGGGCTCAGATGTAAATAATTCCACAAATATGGTGCAGGATTTCAGCTCGTATTCAAGGCGTATCAAAGGGAGCATATTGAAATATGTGCCCTTTGATGCAACGCAGAAGACGAGCTGAAAGACAAGCAAGATTGAGGAATTATTTATTTCTGAGTCCCTAAGCTGGTCGGTCTCGCTTAAAGGGGTGTGTGTAATGGATTTTATCTGTATAAATTAAAGGAAAAAAATGGTGTTTAAACGGGATAACAGGGGCCTTACATAACCTGATAAATGCTTTGACCCTGATATGGCGGTGTTTGACGTTATGTTCCCGTTCAGTTTTTTTCTCATTATGCCTGCAACGAGAATAAGGCTGATGCCGATAATGATCATGGCGGTGGGTGTTTCTGCCTTGTCTGTGCCGACGGTCGCAGACAGGGGTGTATCTGTTCTTTCTGCCTGGGACGCCTGGGAAAAGCCAGTCATTACCGGAACGATTAACAATATGGTCACAATTAGAATTAAAATCTGTTTTAAACCGGGTGTCATGGTGCCTGTCTCCTTTGTCTACGTTACGTAAATTAGAAAGAATGCATAAAGCGTACAACCCTGTGTTTTTATTTGTTTGAATTTTATATCTATTTGAAATTCATGCTTATTATGCTTTTAAAAATTTGATGGGAAACAGATCTTTCCCACGGTTGAATTTATAAATTGTGTAAAAAATTACTCAATTATGTGAATAAGATAACAGAAAAAAAATTATTGAACACTGGACTGTTCCATGCTGGTGTCATGGGTTTACATGGCAGGCCCCGGGTCAGAGGGATATTTCAATTGCCTTTTATGCGGCAAACGACTACTTTGTGATCTGTCTTAGCCGTCCGACCATGTGATTGAATTGTAACTTTTGGAAATAATATGGAATCCAGTATCTTTTTGACAGGGTTGTTCGTGTTCTTTGCAAGAATATGCGATGTCTCGATCGGGACCGTTCGAACGATCATGACTGTTCAGGGGAGAACAGCCATCTCCTTTGTGCTGGCGCTGTTTGAAATCACCATCTGGATACTGGTGGCAAGCACTGTTATCAACCAGCTCAATGATCGACCCATCCTGATTGCGTTTTATGCCTTTGGGTATGCAACGGGCAATGTGCTCGGCATTGTTGTTGAACGTAAACTGGCCTTTGGCATCGTTATCTTGAAGTTGCTCACACGAAATGCCGGCACTGCCATGGCTGAATTTCTAAGGGCAAAGGGCCAGCCCGTAACCGTGTATACGGGTGAGGGAATGAAGGGGCCCATCAGCGAACTTTACCTTGCATGCAGCCGCCGGGATTTAAAATGGATCCTGGCCGAGGCAAAAAAAATAGACGAGCATGTATTTTACATTGTGGAACCGGCACGGGATATGAGCCATGTGTTAAAGCCTATCAATACGCCCATAGGCGGGTGGCGAACCCGGTTTAAGAAAAAATAGTTAAAACCGGTCAGGGCCCAGGGAGGCGATAAACCGTGCCATTACCTTGAGTACCTTTTTTTTTGCCTGGAGGTGGGGAACGTGCATGCATTCTTCCACGATATTTATCTCAACAGGCCCGGAAACCCCGTTCTTGATGCCGTCAACCTGGGCAAGGGTTGCATATTCATCCTTTTCCCCCTGGATCACGAGAAGGGGGCAGGTGATGGCGGCAAGGTGTTTTTCCACATTCCAGGATCTGAACAGGGGGGCAAGCCATCGGTCGGCCCAGCGCTGGAAGACGAAGTCGGTTCTTTCTCCATGGTACCTGGCAAGTTTTGCCTTCAGGTCCAGGGTTTCATATATCTGCACCACCCGCTGGATCCCTTTGACGGTCACGTCTTCAACAAAGATGTGTGCTGCCTCTGTAATTACGCCCCTGAGCTTTGTGGAATGGGTTGCCGCATAGAGAAGGGCAATGGTGCCCCCGTCGCTGTGGCCGATCAAAACAGGATGTTCCACCTGGCATTGTTCCAGGATTCCATCCAGTATCCGGGCCTCCTGTTCAAGGTAATCCATGGGCCACTGGTGTGAATCCGGGTCTGGGGGAGGGGCCCCAATGCCATAGCCACGCCGTTCGTATAAAAAACCAGGGCAGCCTGTTGCCTTGCACAGGGCTGCGGGAAACGCCTTCCACTGGGCAATGCTGCCCAGTCCCTCATGGAGAAAAACCAGGGTCGATGTCTGGGGGGTGGCCGATGCCATGTCAAGGCGTTGCCCCCTGAGTTTTTCCTGGCCCGCATAAAGATCAATATCTGTTTTTATCAGCGACGGGTTCATACTATTGTTCGTGGGGTTCATTATTTTTTCCTTGTAATTTGGCCGTATCTCATCTACCTATGCCTTTTATTTTACACCACAGGAAAAGTCCATGCCCTATACCGGAGAGCTTATTGCCATCAGTACTGTATTATGCTGGACCATCAGTGTTCAGTTTTTTGAAGCGGCATCCAAACGGGTGGGGGCCACACCGGTTAATATCATCCGGATTGTCACGGCCCTGGTTCTTTTCAGCCTGCTCCTGTTTTTTAAAAACAACACGTTGATTCCCCTTGATTTTCCCCTGCGATCCTGGTTTTTTCTGGGCCTGTCCGGCATCATCGGCTTCTTTATCGGGGATATCTTTCTTTTCAAGGCTCTGGTTGAAATCGGTCCCAGAATGTCCATGCTCATATTCAGCCTTGCCGCCCCTGTGTCAGCCCTTATTGGATGGGCCTTCCTGGATGAAACCTATGTGATCCATCAATGGGTGGGAATGGTCATTACCCTTTCGGGTGTGGGCCTTGTCATCCTTGAAAAACAACCGTCGGGTATTACCGGTAATTCATTGCACCAAAGGGTTGTGACCCTCAAGGGTGTCATGTTCGGGGTCGGCGGAATGTTCGGCCAGGCCTGTGGGTATGTCATGAGCAAAACCGGCATGCAGACGGATACCGGATATCTGGACGCCTTTGCCTCTACCCAGATCCGGGCCATTGCCGCATTTGTCTGTTTTGTTGTGTTCTTTACCTTAAGAGGACAATGGGGCCGGGTCTTTCAGGCAGTAAAAAACACCCGGGCCCTTGTCTATACCGCCACAGGCGCATTTGTCGGTCCCTTCCTCGGGGTTTCCCTTTCCCTTATGACCCTTCATTACCTGTCAACCGGTGTGGCGTCAACCTTTTTGTCCATGACCCCCGTGTGCATCATTCCCTTTTCCATTTATCTCCACAAGGAACGGGTCTCAGTGCGGGCCTTTGCAGGTGCCCTGGTTGCCGTGGCAGGTATCTGGCTTTTGATGGCTGAGTGATAGTGCAGTGGCTGTCTGTGGGCTTGAACTGTGTTGGAATTGTTTTGACCCCTTTATGTTGAGGGAATATATTTGGTTACTCACTGTGGGCTTTTGTCTTGAGTGCCCGTGGGTGCAGCAAAGAGAGGAATAATGAAAAAATCAATACTCATAGCATGTGAAACACTAAGGGAAGAACTTGAAAAGCTCATCCAGCATACGGGGATACAAATGGATCTTGTGTGGATGAACGGCGGGCTTCATACCTCACCTAAAAATCTGCGTGAGAATCTTCAAATAGAAATAAACAAGCACGACGGTCTATATGAAGATATAATTCTCGTCTATGGTTTCTGCGGCGGCGGAACAGAGAACCTTGAAACTAAATCATCCTCTTTAATACTGCCAAGGGCTGAAGACTGCATTTCCATCCTACTTGGTGGAAACTGTTCCAGAAGCCATGTGAATGAAAGGGACATGGCTGTTTTTTTAACCAGGGGATGGATAAGAACCTTCAATCAAATGGAAGGACTCAACATCAGATCCTTGAAGGAAAAATACGGAGATGATCAGGGCAAAGACCTGTACCGGAGAATTTACAGGGGATACCGCAATATTGACATCATAGACACAGGGGCTTACCGCCTTGAGGAAATAGACGAAGATATCTCTGAAATCCAGGATGTGCTTGGGCTTTCCTGTAAAACGATTGACGGCAGCCTTGTCTTGATTGAAAAGCTGTTAAACAGAGACTGGGATGAAGACTTTATCGTTAAAGGTCCAGGCCTGAGAGTTGAAAAAAAAGATTATTATAGGCCGTAAATCCCATGGGGCCTCCCTGGGGGGGTAACTGTCTGTGTCACCCCCCATGGTCAGGCGCGAGTTCAACCTTTGCCCCTGCGGCCTGGGATCCTTTTTCAAGGATCATCAGTCGGACTCGGCCAGTTGCCACTAGCCGTCCCTGGTCGTCGCAGACCGATGCCTCCCACACATGGGAGCGCCGTCCCATGACCAGGGGGGTGGCCGTGCATGTCAGCACCCCCGATCGCACGGCCCTTAGAAACGAGGTGGAATTTTCAATGCCCACAGCGCTTTTACCCTGGTCAAAGACATTGAGGGCAGCCCCTGAGCTGCACAAGGATTCGATCATGGCGGCGTAAACCCCACCGTGGACAAGGCCATAGGGCTGGTAAAGGGTGTCGGTGACCGGCACCCTGGCCACCAGCCGGGTCAGGGTGGCCTCTGTAAAATAAAGCCCCATGGCCAGGTTGAATCCACCCAGGGTGCTGTTCAAAATTTCCAGCAGGTTTTCAGGGGGCATATTTTGGGGTGGCTTTTTGTCCTTTTTATCAGATCGTTCGGTCATTCTTGATTTTACTCCTTTCCGTTACAAGGGGGAAGATTAGATTCTCAGCCTTCCAGAGCCGTTGGCAATGCAAACCTTATATGTGGGACGACCAGGCAAGGTCAAAGGCCTGTTCGTTCTGTTCAAGGTTGGTGATCACAAGGGAGGGCATGATCCAGGACTGGGCGTCATAATCCTTTGCTTCGGCAACTTTGATAACAGGGTAGGCTGTCTGCCTTGCAATTTTTTTGACCGTCAGGAACCGGGTGCTGTTCTCCCCTGCCGGAATACGGGTAAAGGCAAGGTGGTTGACGTTGTTCCGCTGGGCCGCCTTCTGGTAGTTTTCAAATTCTTCCAGGTTGTAAATTTTGCCCGGCACCACCTCCATCTGTCTGGTGGACCGGGTGTCCACATCCAGGGAAATATAGTATTTGTGGTCTTCGAAGTCGATTTCATACCCGTCGTACAGGGTGTAGACATTGCCCAGAAGGGTGATGAGTTTTTCAAAATGCTCGATCTTTTTGGCGTACCGTTCACCATCCGGGTTCTTGCCCACATGGTGGTAGTCTGCCATGAACAGGCAGTGTTCCGGCAGAAGGAGCATCTCGTTCTTGTTGAATTCCTTGAGAATGTGGCGCTGGATGGTGGTTTGTAAAAGTTTAGCCTTGGTGGGCCGTCCGGAAATGAGAAAATAGATGCCGTCCAGCTTTTTTTCTCGTCGCCATTCAGTTAAAAGGGCTGCCTGCTTGCCGAACAGGATTTCAAGGAACCGTGAAAAATCCTTTGCGATGAACCTTTCTGATTCCCACCACGGGTCCTCGTCCTCGGGCAATCTATTTGCAGCATAGAGTTCGGCAAAGTATTCACCGGCCTTTTTTTCTGAAAAAGACTCTTTGCGTTTCAGGGCTGTTGTGATGCCAAGGTCGGAATCCTGGTAGGAGTTGATCAAAAGGACGCTGGCATCGGTTGTGAGCCCGCCGATGTCAATGTGGCACACCACAAAGTTAAGGTCCTTTTTGTCCTGGTGTCTCAGCCGGTCCTGGGAAAAGAGGAACTCCACCTCTTTTAAATCCGGGATGCGGTCCTTGTCGCTGGAAAGTTCCCAAAAGGGCATATGCTTGATGAGGTTGAGAAAGTACAGTTCGCAGGCACCGTTTTCATCGGCTGAGATGTTGACAAAGGTTTTTCTGAGGTTGCGCAGGTTGCCCGGAAATAGCTGGTTCCATTTTTTATGGTTGGCAAGGTCCATGCATACGGAATAGATGTTTTCCCGGTAGCCGTTTCTGAGGTTTTCAATGAACAGATCCGGCACCGTGACACGGATTTCCGTGATAATGGGCACGGCAGGTCCGTTCCAGGGCCTGCCTTCCTTTGGCTCGGTAATGTATCTGAAACTCTCTTCCAGGACCTTGCGGATGTATAGTTTGAACTGGGGCACATTTCCTTTGTAGGCGGCAAACTTGCTGGCAAACACATACTTGGCGCTTTTAACGATCTGGCTTGAACTTACGTTTTCTTCGCCCATGTTTGAAATAAAGGCAAAATCGCGTTCGTCTCCGGACGGGGGATTGATGAATGCCGATGGAAATCCTTCGTGGAGTCCGTTGTTGCAGTGGACCACATATTGCCAGGAGTCGGTGATTTTGTCCCGGCCAAAGCTGCACGGCCAGCAGAGCACCGAGGTGCGGTAGGAGCCGAAGTCGATGAACAGGATATACTCCTCATGGTTTTTTATGTCCCTTGGGGTCCTGCCGGCAATGGTTTCGTAGTAAAGCTTGTCATCGTCTTCAAGTTCAATGTTGAACGGGTCAATCACGGGTTTTTTTCGTTTGAATAAATTAAACAGCATGGGTTACCTCCGCCAGGTTCTCTTCTTCCATGGTCTTTTCTTCCATCTTTCTTTCCATGAGGGTATAGTCCCCCCTGAGTAGTGCATTGGGCACATAGAGTTCTGCCATGTTCATGATGATATAGGGAAGATCCGCCTCCCGTGTGCCCAGAAAACCCTTGTTGTCGGGGTCAAGGCGCTGGCGCAGGGTTTCCCAGATGATTCCGGCAATGGCCTTGCTTCGGCCCGATTCCCGGAAAAACTGCTCCAGGTACTGGGAGAATATGGTTGTCCAGAATTCGTCGTGGTTTGAAATGATGCCTTCATGGGCATAACCCAGTTCCGACTTGAAAAATTGCCGCAGGCTTTGGTAGGTGTCGTTGAGGATGGCCTGGCGTATCCGTTCTTTGATCTCTTCGACCTCGTCATAGTTTGAGATGTCATGGAAGCAGTCCATGGCCCTGGCATGGATGGCCGAAGCCTCTAGGATCCAGGGTTTTAAGAACAGGTTGTTCAGGGCTTCCTGGATGTGGGGTGAGGTGCACAGCGCCTTGAGCAGGTGCCTGGACCAGGCGATTCCTCCGTCAACAGTTACCTGCTCTTTGATCTCTTCCAGGTTCTGGTATCGGGAGAGGTTTCGTATCCAGACATCCACATGGGGACCTTGGTCGCCAAAGGTGACGGGGTAGTCCTGGTTGCAGGGGTTGACCAGCTGGACAATGGTTTCAAAATCCCTGTAACTCTTAAAGTCTCCGGCAATATCGTTTTCCACATTGGTATTTCCACAATAGCTTGCAATGGCGCTTTCTCCCTGCATGGAGAGCACCAGGGGGAGCTTGTGGTGGGCATAGCTGGTTTTGAGAACTGTTCCATATTTTTTCAGGATGGCGTCCATGGGGTGGCCCGGGGGAATGGCGATTTTGTGCTGAAAGCAGGCAACGAGAATGCCGGGAAATTTCACAAGGGTTGCCAGCATGTTGGCCTGGAAGGTCTGGTGGAGTTTCTTCTGCCGGTCCATGGCATCGGCGCCCTCTTTGATACCGGGGTATTCAATGACGGGAATCGTCATGGGGGTTTCCCGGGCAGGCACCTCGACCTGGAGGAGATAGTCGTCGGGTTCTGCACCGTTGGAGAGGTCATAGAGGCGGTTAAACTGTTTCTGGTTGAGGTTCTGGCGCATGATGGCACCGGTTGAGATGCATAACTGGCTGATGACCACGCCGTCCACCTGGGAAGAGGGGGTCACAAGGCAGGGAACGGCTGTGTTTTCAGAGGTGTTACGCATCTTGACGGAAAAGAGCGATCTGAGTTCATCATTGTCGAAAAGGTCCAGCAGAAAGCTTGTCTTAAAGGATTTGTCTGTACCTGTAACGTGGATGTACACGGGGGTGTCCACCGACGGAACTGTTTTGAGGGCCCCACGGCAAAGCGCCACGATCTCCCTGGTTTTTTCCAGGTGGTTTTCAGGCACCCTGGACAGTTTATGAACCAGGGACTCGATTTCCTGGTATAGCTCCTTTAAACGATTTTGATCGGCGTTCATGAGATTAATTGGGTACTCCTTGATTCTTCTAATTTATTTGGACAATCTGATAATTCCCGTCACTGGATTTAATGATCTTAAGCTGATCCTTGCCCAGATCAATTTCCATGTCCGTGATGTCGTGTTTAAAGCTGAAGGTAATGCTGTCTTTAAATACCATAAATGAAAAGGGATTAAAAAGATTGACCGTGGCTTTTTCAAAAGTTACTGCCTGACCGTCGTTTAATTTCCCCCGGAAGCTGTCCTGGGGTTCAAACAGCTTGATGATTCCATATTTTCCAGGAGTGATGTTAATGGACTGGGTGGAGAAACTATCATCCTTGGAAAGCTGGACCAGGGTGGTGTTAACCTGGATGGGGTCGCGCTTGAGTGACAGGTTGTTGTTCCGTTCAAACGAGGATTTAGAGATCAGATTGGAAAGGACCAGGCTTGTGATGGGGTCATAACACTGGATGCCGTATTTCCCCTTTGAATCTCCCATGAGCAGTTCACGGTGGACGGTGACGGGCATTGGTTTTGAGACAGGCTTGAGGCCAAGGCTGGATATTTTATTTTTAAGCACTTCAAGTTTCAGTGTTTGACCCATGGTCTTTGTGAAATAGGTCAGGGAGGCGTCTGACAACTTTAACTCGGCGGCCTGGGCCTCGGTAAGACCGAACCAGGTGATATCCTTTGGCAGTTTGCCGTTGAGGAGCATTTCACCCAGCTGCTGGGGTATCATGGTAGCCTTGTCCTGCCTGAGAAATGCTGCAAAATCAAGCTGGCCGCCATCCTCCGCCCGGGTCAGAAGGTACCAGCTCATGTCCTTGAGGGGGGTTGCGATCCTCAGGGGGGTAAAGGTGTAGACGTCCTCAAGGAAATTTTTCAGCTTGTAGCTTATCCCGTCCTTTTCCAGGAGGTCTGAAAATTCATTGGTGTCACGCAGCTTGATGTAGTCCCGGTAGGTGACCATGTTTGTTGTCAGGAATTTAGAGATTTCAGCGTGCTTGAGATCAAGATCCCCCACCTTGAAGTAGAAAATATTGCTCGAGTATCCAGACTGTTTGCATGAATAGATGCGGGCGAGCATCTCAAACTGGGTCCCTTTAAGCTTTAGATCATAACGTTCCATGGCTGCTGCCACGTCCCGGTTGTAATTAAAATAGGCAAACAGGGCAAGCCGATAGGCCCTGTTGTTGTCCTCGGCCTTGTCCTCCTGGTAAAATTTCTGGTCCATGGATGCCAGGAGCTGGGTGACATATTCGGGGCGCAGCAGGTCGTCGGCTATTTTTTTGGTAAAGGGTCTCTCATCGTTCTTCCACGCAAAAACCTGGGGGAACACGGTCCTGTAAAATGACATTTCAGGCGAGTCAAGGGCAAATTCCATGGGTTTAAAGGGAAATCTTTTTTCAAGATAGAGGTATTTGTATACACCCAGCCCGGCCGCCGCCACAACAGCCACCGTTGCCAGGACGGTCAGAATCTGTTTGAGGTTCCTGGCTTTGATTTTATTTCCCTGGAGCAGGGTTAAAAGTGCCCGGGCCCTTTCCTGACCTGTACCCGCATCCCTGTGGACGATGTTTGCACCATAGGCAATAACGGGACCTTTTTTATCCTGGGGTCTGAAAAAGGCCCAGAAGGAGCCGATATTGTCCCCCCGGGTCACCCGGATCTTGAGGTAGTCAACGAATTCTTTTTTTTCAACCGGGGTGAGTTTGGACATTGGAACCGGTGCCATGTCCGGTTCCAGGGTGATGATGCCGTCAACATTGATAACCCGGACGTCCAGGTGTGATGTCACGCTCTGGTAACGCCGCACATCCTGGAAAAGACTGCAATCTCGTGGAATGAGGGTCTCAAAGGTTAATGGATGGTTGCGGATTTTTCTGATGGGGAGCTCAAATTCCTCAAAACGGCCCATGCACTTGTTCTCCTAATTATAGCTATTAAACCGGCCCATGCGTTACTGAAGACGGCCGGCAATGGTTGCCTGTGAAATAAAGATTAAAAATATATCATAAAACCATCTGTAATCTCAATGGTTTCTTTTGGCCCCTCCAGGGCTGGTCTGTGTAAATTCATCGTTCCGCCATGGGACCGTCCTTGACCGTTGGCTGAACCAGGACCGTGACTGGATGTCATCCATCGTTCCGGCCGTGCCGGTTTTTATATGAAACACCCACCAAAGCATTGTCAATGAAGGTGTTTCAAAATTCGTTGAGGCCAGAGCAGATTCATCGTTCCGGCTGTGCCGGTTTATAAGAAACTCATGTCGAAACATCATTATGAAAGTCTCGACTTTCGAGCCCTCTTTGGTTTCCCTGATCGGAACATTGTAAACCAAAGGGGATAGGATTTTTGTCCTTCCAGGCGTTAAAAAGCGCAGGCTGTTTGAGGACTTTAGCCCGCAGTTCCTGCGCTTTAGTCTGGAAGGGCAGAAATCCCCCCGACGTTTACCGTTCCGGTCAGGGTAACCAAAGGGGCGGAATGGTACTATCGCCTGCCCTGTATCCAAACCGGTAGGCGGAAACGGGTGTTACCCTTCTCTCATTCTCGCAGCCCGTCCGTGGGCTGCTCCGAGGAAAATGGCAACTCCTTGGGCGTCCATGCCCACCGTTGCCATTTAACCCGTTCAGGGTAACACCCGTTCCCACCTACCTACTGCTATCGAGTTTCATGCTTCGTTGTGTCCGCTAGGACATGTGGGTTATATGAAACACCCACCAAAGCATTGTCAATGAAGGTGTTTCAAAATTCGTTGAGGCCAGAGCAGATTCATCGTTCCGGCTGTGCCGGTTTATAAGAAACTCATGTCGAAACATCATTATGAAAGTCTCGACTTTCGAGCCCTCTTTGGTTTCCCTGACCGGAACATTGTAAACCAAAGGGGGTAGGTTTTTTGCCTTTCCAGGCGTTAAGAAGCGCAGGCTGTTTGAGGACTTTAGCCCGCAGTTCCTGCGCTTTAGTCTGGAAGGGCAAAAAGCCCTCCGACGTTTACCGTTCCGGTCAGGGTAACCAAAGGGGGCGGAATGGTACTATCGCCTGCCCTGTATCATCGTGTTTCATATTTCGTTGTGTCCGCAGGACATGTGGGTTATATGAATTTGGTTTGCTCTATTGGGGCAATCGGTATCCCCTTGTTCCATCCCATGCTGATTTCCAAAATTAAAATTGTTAAAAAAAAGGCCTTGACATCATCAAACGCCTCATGTAGGGATCATGGAAGAGAATTTGGAAGATCCCCGAGTACAGGCATTAATATAAACGACAGGAAGAATTCCGTGGCTCACTTTTTTGTAGACTATTATTGGTTTTATTTTTATAGCTCAGGTCTGCCCGGGGTGCGCTGAACTCTTTTAATTGAACAAAGCGATCAAAGCCGTGGGCATAACTCCCACGGCTTTTTTGTTTCAGGCCGTGGAGAAGCTCCTGCTCCACGGCCCTTTTAAACTTAACCTTTGACAGGAGACCGTACCATGCCACAGACCCATGATGTAAACGTTTTATCCTTTGAACCCCTGATTTCCCCTGACCACCTTAAAGAAGAACTGCCTATGACGGATGCGTCTACGGCAACAGTGGTTGAAAGCCGTGCAACCATCAGCAGGATACTCAACAGGGAGGATCCCCGACTTCTGGTGGTGACAGGACCCTGCTCGATCCACGATGAGACAGCGGCCCTGGAGTACGCTGACAAACTTAAACGGCTGAGCGAAAAGGTTTCAGATCAGATTTATCTTGTCATGCGGGTCTATTTTGAAAAACCACGAACCACTGTGGGCTGGAAGGGGTTGATCAATGACCCCAACATGGATGGCTCCTGTGATATGATTACCGGGCTGAGAAGGGCCCGCAAGCTGCTCCTGGACATAACAGGCATGGGGCTGCCTGCAGGGACCGAGATGCTGGATCACATTACCCCCCAGTATGTTGCAGGCCTTGTCAGCTGGGCCGCCATTGGCGCAAGAACCACCGAATCCCAGACCCACCGGGAGATGGCTTCGGGGCTTTCCATGCCCGTTGGATTCAAAAACTGCACGGACGGTGGTCTTGTCAATGCCTTTAACGCCATGGTGGCGTCAAGATCACCCCAGAGTTTTCTCGGTATTGATCCCGAGGGCCGGGCCAGCATCATTAAAACCAAGGGCAACCCCGGGGTCCATATTGTGTTAAGGGGAGGGGAACGACCCAACTACGACTGTGTCAGCATTGGCGAGGCCCTGACCCAGCTCAAGGCAAGAAAACTTCCCCAGGCCATCGTGGTGGACTGCTCCCATGCCAATTCCCGGAAAAAATTTGAAGGCCAGGCCGTGGTATGGAAGGATGTGCTGAACCAGCGACTGGGCGGCAATGACTCCCTGGTGGGAATGATGCTTGAAAGCAATCTCAACGAAGGCAGCCAGAGCTGTGCATCTGATCCTGAGGCGCTTGCCTACGGGGTGTCGGTGACCGACGAGTGCATCTCATGGGCGACCACAGAAGAACTCATCCTGTTTGCCCATGAACAGCTGAAACAGACGAACGGTTGAGGCGTGGGAATATAAATTTCAATCCTTTTGGAGACCTTTGATGAAAAAAATTGATATCACAGGGCGTAACGGCAGTTCCTGCCTTGCCATTGGCGAGCGCCTTGAAAACCTCGGGGCCTATATTCCTGAACAAACCATCATCATCACCGATTCCCAGGTTCGCTCCCTGTACGGTGATCAATTTCCCGCCTGTCCGGTGATCGAGATCGGACGGGGTGAGGCCATAAAAACCCTTGAAACGGTTCAGACTATTTTTCAACGCCTGGTGGAACTTGAGGTGGACCGTTCGGGATTCATTGTGGGCATTGGCGGGGGCATTGTCTGCGACATCACGGGCTTTGTGGCTTCAACCTATCTAAGGGGTCTTAGGTTTGGCTTTGTTTCGACTACCCTGCTTTCCCAGGTTGATGCCAGTGTGGGCGGTAAAAACGGTGTCAATTTCTCAGGATATAAAAACATGGTTGGGGTGTTTAATCAGCCTGAATTTGTTGTCTGCGACATGGCGCTGTTGAAAACCCTTCCACAACGAGAGATCGCCAGTGGACTGGGTGAGATTATAAAGCATGCCTGCATTGAGGATATGGCGTTGTTTGAATTCCTTGAAACCTCACGTGAAGCTGTTCTGGGACTTGACCCCGGTGCTGTGGAGCGCATGGTGCATGATTCTGTCCTGATCAAATCCGCCATTGTCAACCGGGATGAACACGAGCACGGGGAGCGCCGTAAGTTGAACTTTGGCCATACCTTTGGCCATGCCTTTGAGAAAATTCTCAAGATTCCCCATGGTGAGGCTGTGGCTGCTGGCATGGTGGTGGCTGCGGCCCTTTCTGTTGAACAGGGTTATTTAAACGCTGAAGCGGCCCAGCGCATTGAAAATCTTGTTGGCAATCTCCACCTTCCCACTCGGTTTACAATTGACCGGGGCAAGGTGATGGACGCCATGCGGCGGGATAAAAAACGCCAGGGTGAATCCATCAATTTTGTGCTGCTTGCGGGTATCGGTAAGGCCGTGGTCGAGTCCATACCCATTGAGGCTCTGGAACGCTTAATGGATCGGCTTAACCTTTGCTGATATCGCTTTTTCCGGGTTGTGGTTTGCTGGGGCCGAAAGATACAGATGGTGATCCTGATGGTGATTCAGGCAGGTCCTTATCGTCCTGACAAACAGGTCAAAGACCGGGGTTGTTTTTTTACGAAAAAGTCGTGAAATTTTTTTGAACATGGTTCGGCGAAGCCCCAGGGAGATTTCGAACTGAACACCCCTGTTTCGGCGATTTCGATTGCAGATGTTCCGGGGGCTGACGGCGGGAAAGCGGCTGAATGCGTTTGCATTGAAGCCTGCTTTGACGAGTTGCCGTTCCAGGTTCGCCAAAAGGGCTCTGTCCCGGCCGCCCAGAAAAATTATTTTTTCATTTTCCCGGCACCCGTGGATGGTTATAAGGGTCTGGGCCTGTTGGGCAATGGCGACTGCCCGTGGTTCGTCAAAATTGCAGCTCGTGATGTGCAGCACCTGGTTGCCGCTGGGTTTGATGCCGCTGAAGGTGTAAAAGGTATGGTCGCCTGCTGCAATTGCCTCGGCAATTTCAGTGGTTCCCGGTTCAATTCCCCCGCCATGGGGGGCCATGACGGCTGTCAAGGTTTTCCCCTGGTGGATACGAATGCGGTAATCCTTTCCCTCTACCTGGTCTTGGCTTAATTTTTCATAGGAGTTGTATTTTTCCATGGCTCACAATATGATAAGATTTTGTCTTGAGTTGATGGGCATTTGCAATGTTTCTGTGGATAGTTCATATAAAAATGGAGGATAGCATGGAAAAACGTTTCATGACAGCCAAAGATGGATTCAAGATAACAGTGGAGGTGGTTCCCCCGGCAGGTTTTGATCCAGAGCCCCTGCTGGAACAGCTTGTCTCCATTTCAGGCCTTGGATTTGACGGATTCAGCGTTGCCACCAATCCCGTTGCAAAGCCGTGCATGTGTGCCATGGCCATGTGTTCGCTCATCCAGGGACGCACGGGTAAACCCAGCATTCTCCACTGCACAACCCGGGATCATAACCGTCTCAGCCTCCAGGGCCAGCTGTGGGGGGCAAAGGCCCTTGGCATTGATACCGTACTGGCTGCCACCGGAGACATGGTAGCTAAAAAGGAGAGGAAGATAACCTCCACGGTTTCCGACCTTAACGTTTTTCAGCTGGCCGCCATGGCCGTTCAGTCCGGCATGGACACCGGGGTTGTATTTGACAGCCATCCTGAAATCAACGGGTTTGACCTGGCCGTTGACAGGCTCAGGAAAAAGGTTGACGCAGGCGCCGGGTTTGTGGTGACCCAGCCTGTGTATGACAGGGCTTCTGCCGAGCGCATTGCCGTTGCAACCCAAGGGCTGGGCATTCCGGTCATTCTGGGGATCCTTCCCCTGAGGACCTTGAAACATGCCGTTTTCCTCCATGATCGGGTGGCCGGAATTGCCGTGCCTGAATCGGTTCGTTCTGCCATGGCCTTGGCTGAAGATACCGTGGCTGAAGGGGCTTCCAATGCCTCAAAAATGCTCACCATTGCCAGGGAATCCTTTGCTGGCGCCTGTGTCATGCCGCCCTTTAACCATTATGAGGTGCTCCATTCGATCATCGGATAGGGGGAGGGGAATAATAATTAGATGTTCATGGACCAGGTGGTAGTGGCCATGGCCGGGCATTCGGTTTTGTTCATGGTCATGTCCGGCGTTTCCCTTGTGACCTTTTTCGGATCCCTTGTGGCGGTGCCATGGATTATCGGCAAAATGCCGGCCGATTATTTCATTCGGAGCAGACCGCGCCATGTCAGCCTGTTGATGCTGGTCGTAAGAAATGGCCTGGGGTTTGTTTTTGTGGCGGCTGGCATGGTCATGCTGGTCACCCCGGGACAGGGCCTGTTGACAATTCTTGTCGGGCTTCTTATCATGAGTTTTCCAGGAAAGAGACGCCTTCAACGTCGACTCTTAATGGTGAAAGGCTTGAGAAAGGCATTGGACTGGGTCAGGCGAAGACAGGGGCGCCCTCCCATGATGTTTGATCGTCCTGACAAAACTGATTTTTAGAAACACCTGGAGATATGTCAAAAAAATATAGATTCGTACTGTACAATATCCGGTATGGCACAGGTTCAGGGTGGCGGTTTCACACGCCGTTTCCCTATAGGGGTTACACCCGCAGGACAGACCGTCATTTTGGTTCAATTACCGATTTCATTGAATCCCTTGATCCGGATATTGTGGGACTCATTGAGGTGGACGGCGGTTCCAGACGATCCCGGGGGGTTAACCAGGCGAGTCAGCTTGCCGGTGTCCTCGGCCACTCTTTTCTGTTTGAGAGCAAGTATACCCGACCCCTTTTTTCAAAACATCTGCCCATTGTAAGATGGCAGGGCAATGCCTTTCTTTCAAAGAACGGTATCCTGAGTCAAAAATTTCTGTATTTTGACCAGGGCGTGAAGCGTCTTGTCATGGAGGTGGAACTCGATACCTGTGTGGTGTTCCTGGTTCATCTTTCCATCAAATACGCCCACAGGCAGAATCAACTCAGGGAGCTCCAGGTGCTCATCCATGGCCAGAAAAAACCAGTGATTGTGGCCGGCGATTTTAACAGCTTCCTGGGGCAGAGGGAACTTGCCCCCTTTCTTGAGGCCACCAGCCTTAAAAGTGCCAATACCGGCAGGCTTAGAACCTTTCCCAGCAGGGTGCCGCGGATGGAGCTTGATTTCATCCTCCACAGCCCCGAAATCATCATCCATGACCTTGATGTGCCCAGGGTCAGGCTGTCGGATCATCTGCCGTTAATTTGTGATTTCTCCCTGAAAGATCAGGCATAGACATATGGCCGACTGGAGAGCTGTGCTGCTCGTCCTGCTGTATGTGTATATTTTTATTACCATTTTTTATCTGCTGCTGGACAACAGGGAAACGGCAACCACCCTTTCCTGGCTTCTGGTGTTTCTGGTTTTTCCTTTTGTGGGTATTGTGTTTTACTTTCTGTTTGGTCGGGGGATGCGCAAAAAGGTTCGGAAAACCCTGTTGCGACAGAATCTTGAAGGTCGTCTTGCCGGGCAGGGACGGGCCATGGTCGAGCGGCAGAAATGGGTGATGGATGTGCTGTTGGGCCGGTATGTCACTCCTGTGGAAAAAAAAATAATCCGCCTGATGTATAGAAATTCCGATTCGATCCTCTCCTCGAAAAATAAGGTTCAGGTTTTTTTTAACGGCCGGGATAAATTCGATCAACTCCTGGAAGACCTGGAAAAGGCCCAAAGGTATATCCACATGGAATACTTTATCTGGAAAAACGATTATCTTTCCCAAAAGGTGGTCCAGGTACTCGAAGAACGGGTAGCCCAGGGGGTTGAGGTGCGTATCCTCTATGATGTTATCGGAAATTACCTTAACAGCAGGTACCGTCGGAAACTCAGGGCCATGGGAATAAAAATTTACCCCTATTTTAATTTTGCGTCCCCCTTGCGGATTCATACGTTGAATTACCGGAATCATCGAAAAATAGTGGTCATTGATGGGACCACCGGCTATCTTGGTGGGATGAACATGGGCGAAGAATATATTGACGGGGGCAGACGATTTCCCCACTGGCGGGACACCCACTTGAGGATACAGGGGGAGGCTGTGGCGGTCCTTCAGGAGGTATTCAACGTCAGCTGGTTTAACACGACCCGGGAAGAGCTCACCATGGAGAGCGATACCGCCTTTGACACCATGGAGGGAGAGCCGGTCCATGTTCAGATTACAACCTCAGGTCCGGATTCCGCATGGGAGTCGATCCAGCAGCTCTATTTTTTGCTCATCTCTTCAGCCGAGCATTCCATATACATCCATACGCCCTATTTTATTCCAGATGCCAGCATTGTCATGGCACTTCAAACAGCCGCCCTGGGCGGTATTGACGTGAGGATAATTTTGACGGGCCTGCTTGACAAACGACTTCCCTACTGGGCAGCCCTGACTTTTATCGGGGATCTTCTTACGGCCGGGGTTCGGTTTTTTTATTACACCCGGGGGTTCATGCACGCCAAAACCATTGTGGTGGATGACAAGTGCTGTTCAGTTGGAACGGCCAATATGGACATCCGCAGTTTTCAGCTCAACTATGAGATTAATGCGCTGATGTATGATGAAATATTGGCGGGCAAGATCGTTGCAATGTTCCACCAGGACCTTGAGTTCTGCCGGGAGTTCACCCGGGCAGATTACGACAAGATCAGCCGACCCAGCCAGTTGAGAAACTCCCTGGCACGTCTGTTTGCACCTCTTTTGTAATGTTTATAGCCCTTTAGTTGCCCTGCCAGATTGGAAATCGCCCCTTTTCTTGACTTTCCAACAAGGTTCTGGGTAGAGAATTATCATCATCAGGGATTGATCCGTAACGGACTGATAATATTAAGGAGGGTAGATGCACAGATTCAATACGATCAGGGCTAAACAGATGGCTGGATTCATGGTGATTGCATTTATTACGGCCTTTGTCAGCCTTGTCAGTTACAGCGGCATGAAAAACCTGGGAGACAAGTTCAGGGTTGTTATTGAATCCTCACCCCTCATAGCGTCCTGCCTGAATATGAAGCTTACCGTTGCCCAGGATACCATTGTTGTCATGAAAATGATGGCAGCCCTTGATACCGATGAGCTTGATGCCATGTGGAAGGAGCATGAGGCCAATTTCGCGCGGTTTGATCTTTATAAAAATGCCATTCTCCAGGGGGCTGAATTAGAAACAGGAATTATTTTTCCGGCAACAGATACGGGGTTGCGTACCATTGTGACTGAGGCAGGGGTGTTCCATGAACAAAATTTTCGTTCCGGATTTAAGGTGGCCTATGAACAGATGTTGAAGCAGTTATCGGCAGAACCCTATGATTATGAACTGCTCGATACCATTGACGAACGAATTATCGCCATGGGAGAGACACTTTCCGGGCAGTTGGATCAGGTTATCACCACGGCCCGGAAGGTGATTTATAGGGCTGAAAGGGGGGCTGAAAAGGAAAGGGCCAGGGCCGCGACGTTGTTGCTGGCTGCAACCCTTGGAGGAATAGCTGTTGCTTTTTTTCTTGGTCTCATTATTTCGGGAAAGGTTTCAGGTCCCGTGAAAAAAGCTGCTCAGTTTACTCAGACCATTGCCGGGGGTGATCTTACAAATGTTCTTGAAATCAGGCAGAAAGATGAGATCGGTGACATGGCTGCTGCCATGAACCATATGGTAGCTGGCCTTTCCGGTATTTTCAAGGATATTTCAACAGGGGTATTCACCCTGAATGAAACCGTTTCAAATCTCTCTATTATTTCCGATAGACTCAAGATTGGTGCGGAAGATCTATCCAAAAAATCCGAGTCCGTGGCAACTGGATCAAGAATCATGAACGAGGGTATTTCGTCCATTTCATCGTGTGCAACACAGTCTTCCACCAACCTTTCCATCCTTACTGCCGCCATGGCGGAGATGGACGCCACGGTCAATGAGATTGCAAAAAATACAGGGAAAGCAAGAACGATTACCCGGTCCGCCGTGGAAGCGGCTGAAAGTGCCTCTTTGAAGATTCATGCCCTTGGCACCGAGGCAGAGGAAATAGGGCAGGTGACCGAGGTGATTTCCGAGATTTCCGGTCAGACCAACCTTTTGGCCCTGAATGCCACCATTGAGGCGGCCCGTGCAGGGTCTGCCGGTAAGGGTTTTGCCGTGGTGGCAACCGAAATTAAGGCCCTGGCCGGGCAGACGGATGCGGCGGCCCGTGACATTGCGGAAAAAATCACCAGAATTCAACAATCAACAAGGGGAGGAGTCACGGAAATAGGAGAGATCTCCAATGTGATCAGGGAGGTGGATGAGATTGTATCGGCGATTTCCGATGCCATTGAGGAGCAGACCGTTACCTCAAGCCAGATTGCACAGAATATTGCCGAAGCTGTCCAGAGTGTCAATGACACCAACAAAACCATTACAGAGTCTTCCCGGACTTCTGCCCGGATGGCAGTGGATGTTGCCGGCGTAAACGTGAATGTTCAGGATGTCACAAACAGCAGTCGTCAGGTCAGTGACAATGCAATGAAACTCACCGATTTCGCAGCCGGTCTTACGGAGATGTTAAGCCGGTTCAAGGTTTAATCCGGCGTATCAGTCCTTCCTGGGCCACCGTGGCAACAAGGTGTCCGTCCCGGGTGAACACCTTGCCGATGTTCATTCCCCGCCCCTTGCAGGCACTGGGGCTCTTCATCACGTAGAGGAGCCAGTCGTCCATCCTGAATGATCTGTGGAACCATATGGCGTGATCAAGGCTTGCCACCTGCATGTCCGTTGTCCAGAATGACTTTCCATGGGGGTAGAGTGAGGTTGATACCAGGTGGAAATCCGAGGCATAGGCCAGCATGTACCGGTGGGTTGCAATGTCTTCGGGCATGGTTGAGATGGCCCTGAACCAGACAAATTTCTCCGGGGGCATGATCTTGGGATCAAAGGGGTTCACGGGATTGACCACCCTGATTTCTATGGGTTTTTCACAAAGCAACCGGTCAAACAGTCTGGGCGGCGATGTTTTGGCCAGCCGTTTGGCCATTTCAAGCTCAGGCTCTATTCCGTCGGGTCCTGGAATATCGGGCATGGTCTCCTGGTGGTCAAAGCCTGCTTCTTCCTTGTGAAAAGAGGCGGACATGGAGAAAATGGCCCGCCCGTTTTGAACGGCCACCACCCTTCGTGTGGTAAAGCTTTTTCCGTCCCTGATGCAGTCCACCGTATAAACAATGGGTTTTGTGGCATCCCCGGGCCGCATGAAATACCCATGCATGCTGTGGGCCTGGAAAAGAGGATCAACGGTTTTTGAGGCCGCTGAAAGGGATTGGCCAAGTACCTGGCCCCCAAAGACATTGCCAAATCCAAGATCCTGGCTCTGCCCACGAAATATGTTTTGTTCAATGGGTTCGAGATCAAGCAGAGTCAGAAGTTCGTCGAGCACGTTTCCCTGGGAGCATTCATTCATTAGAGTTCCTTTGTCCGGGGAGGGTTTATTTTGTTTCCCCTGTTGTGAAAAAATGATAATGAGCTGGGTAATCAACCAAGGTATTTGTGGCTTCCCCAAAAAAATTTAAACATACCACCGTTGCAGATTCCATATCAAGCTGAAAATTTTCATTGACATTGAGCCTTAAAATTCCGGATAGTGGTACAAGATGTAACGTCTCCATTAAATCAACAGTAAAGGAGAGGCTTATGTCAAAGAAAAAGCATCTATATTCAGAAGAGACCCACATTGTCCACGGCATTGAACATTCCCACACCACAACCATGGACCTGGTACCTCCCATCCACATGACATCCACCTTCAGGTTCGAGGATTCAGACCATGGGGCAGGGGTGTTTGACGGAAGTGCAGGGGGATACGTTTATACCCGGATAGGAAATCCAACCGTGGATCTTTTTCAGGAAAAACTGGCCCTTTTAGAGGGGGGTGAGGCCGCCGTTGCAACGGCGTCCGGCATGGCAGCCATTGCAGGGACCGCCATGGCCCTGGCAGGCCCGGGTGATAATTTTGTCGCCTGCAACGCTGTATATGGTGGCACCTTTGCCCTTTTCAACAATCATCTGCGGACCTATCACATGGAGCCACGGTTCATAGCCCCCTGTAACGCCAACACCCTGGGCCGGGTCGATGCTCTTATTGACAGGCAGACTCGTTTTTTGTTCATGGAGACGCCGGCCAATCCGACCCTTGACGTGATCAATATTGAGCTGTGGGCCTACCTTGCCGATCAGCACGGCATTCCCCTTGTGGTGGACAATACCTTTGCAAGCCCCTATCTTCAGAAGCCCCTTGCCCTGGGAGCCGAGATTGTGGTTCATTCGGCTACCAAATATCTTGGGGGCCACGGCGACATCATCGGTGGGATTGTTGTGGGGGGAAAAAAGTGGATCCAGCAGATTAAAGCAGACTACATGGACCATTTCGGGCCGAGCATGAGCCCGTTTAATGCCTGGCTGATTTTAAGGGGTTTGAAAACCCTTGCCATTCGAATGGACCGCCACAGCACCACCGCCTTAAAGGTGGCATCCTGGCTTGAAAAACATCCCCGGATTAACCGGGTGTACTATCCGGGGCTTGCCTCCCATCCCGAACATCTGCTTGCAAAAAAACAGATGAAACAGTTCAGCGGCATCCTGGGATTTGATCTAAAAGGGGGACTTGAGGCGGGAAAAATCGTTATGGACAATGTGAACCTGTGCACTCTTGCCGTGAGTCTCGGGGACTGTGAAACCCTGATTCAGCATCCGGCCACAATGACCCACGCCACTTATTCCAACGAAGAACTCAAGGCGGCCGGCATTAGCCCAGGCCTGGTTCGCATCAGCATCGGTCTTGAACACCCCGATGATATTATGAACGATCTTGAAACGGCATTTTCCCTGATAGGGCCATGACCTGATAGAATCATGACCCAGATAGCCATAGCCTGATCGTTTAAACAATAAAGAACGGAGGGATCCAAAATGGTTGTTTCTGAAGTTATTGACAGCCATGGGAATAAAGCACCATCCGGTCGAGTCTGGCCGGACTGGTTTCCACTTCTCAAGGCTTTTCGCAATTGCGACAAGAAAAAAACAGTATGGCAGTTAATCTCAACGATTATCCCCTATTTCTCGTTGTGGTATTTGATGATTCAATCCATTCAACAGGGGTATTCTTATCTGTTGACCCTGGCCCTGGGTGTTGTTGCTGCAGGGTTTCTGGTTCGGATTTTTATTTTGTTCCACGACTGTGTCCATGGATCTTTTTTTGCCTCAAAGGGGGCCAATACTTTTTGGGGGCATTTTCTGGGGGTCTTGGTGTTCACCGCCTATGAAGACTGGCGTTACAGCCATCTTCGTCACCATGGAACTTGTGCAAATCTGGATGCCCGGGGGCTTGGCGATATCTGGACCATGACCGTCAGGGAATATGAATCTGCATCCACCCTTGTTCGGCTCCAGTACAGGATTTACCGCAATCCCCTTGTGCTGATGGTGGCTGGTTCTCTGTTGAGTTTTCTTGTGGGCAACAGGTTTCCCACCCGGGGGGGAGGGGCCAGAGCGCTCAGGAGCGTTATTCTGACCGATCTTCTTATCCTTGCCGTGGGGGGTGGGGCCTGGGCGGTGATGGGCTGGAAAACCTATCTCATGATCCAGATCCCCGTGCTGTGGATTGCCGGAATAGGCGGTATCTGGCTGTTTTACGTCCAGCACCAGTTCAAGGGAAATTACTGGGCCCGGAAGCGAGATTGGACGCCTCTGGATGCGGCCATGCAGGGGAGTTCATTCTATAAATTACCGGCAATCTTGAACTGGTTGTCAGGCAGCATCGGGTATCACCATATTCATCACCTGAGTCCCAGAATTCCAAACTATAACCTGAAGCAATGCTATGGTTCTGTTCCTGCCCTGCAGGCTAAAGAGCCGATAACCATGATGAAAAGTCTTGCCTGCCTCCGGGTTAAACTCTGGGATGAGGAGGGCAAAGACATGGTTGCATTTAATTGATCAGGGACAGATCAATTATCTGTCCCCTTTCATTTGTTTAACTTATCTTTTGTGGCATTCGTTGCAGCGTATGGGGCCGAATTTCTTACCTTCAGCCTTGTACGCCTTGTGACAGGCGATGCATGTGTCGTTCATGACCTGTTTCCGTTTCAAGGTCTTCTGGGTTTTCATTTTTTTAATGACCCCAAGTTCCTTGGGAAAAACGTCATGGCAGGCCTTGCAGTCGCCCAGGGTCTCCTGGTGAAGTTTGTGGGGGAAATCAATCTCTCCCTTGCCACCGCCGTCCAGGGCAAATTTATCAGCTCCCATGGTGTTTGCAGTAACCCCGATCACGGCAATTGATACCACCATGGCAAGGCCCATAATCACTATTTTGACTATTTTCATTTTTTCTCCTAATTTACCAGTTCTCGCACACGAGTTCAAAATATCCAACGGGCTTGACGCAGGCAGGACATTTGTCCGGTGCCTCTTCTCCTAGGTGGATGTAGCCGCAGCTCAAACATCGCCATTTCTTTTGTTCAGGACGTTTGAATGCCTGATCCCGTGCAAGGTTTGCGGCAAGTCCGCGATAGATCTTTTCATGCTGCCTTTCGGCTACGCTGATTGCGTTCAGGGTGTCTGCGGCCCGCTGGAAACCTTCGTCCTCAGCTGTTTTTGCAAATTCCGGGTACATGCTCGTGTGAACAAGGTGCTCAAGAACTGCCGCAGACAAGAGGTTTGATCGGGTATCCTCGATTACCCCAGCTGGAAAGGTCCATGTGATTTCAAGATCTCCACCGTTGAAAAATTTAAAAAAACGCAGGGCGTGTTCACACTCCTGCCCGGCTGTTTCATCAAATATCCTGGCGATCTGGATGTACCCGTCAGTCCGGGCCCGGTCTGCAAAAAAATTATACCGGGTTCGGGCCTGGGTTTCCAAAGAGAACGAGATAAGCAGATTTTTTGCTGTTTTGCTTTCCCGAAATGCGACCATGGGTGTCTCCGATTTAATCTTCTATGATTTCAATGGCGTCGGCCCCGCACTCAGCAGCCGCCTGGCGAACAATCCCTTCCAGATGTTTTGGGATTACGTCAAATTTAACCGTGGAACGAAGCTGATCCTCATCATACTCAAACACCTCTGCACAGAGTTCGTTGCAGTGTCTGTCGCCCATGCACTGTTCAGTAACCTTAACTTTCATTGACCGTCTCCTTTTGTCGTACGTTAAAGAAACATCTAGGTTGATAAAATATTATTGCCAGCAATACTCCTATTTGTATCTGCGAAAGTTTAATTCGTCAAACATTAATATCAAAAGATTGCAGACTCAGGTGCGCAAAAAATCATGGAGCCGCCTGACCCAGGCAAGGATTTTTTCGGGTGCATGGGCCTTTTTCCACTGGCCTGCCGCATATTTGTTGGCTTCGGCCATGGTCGGGTAGATGTGGATAGTTCCAAGAATTTTGTTGAGCCCGAGACCGTGTCGCATGGCCAGAACAAACTCGGCAATGGTGTCACCAGCATGACTGCCCACAATGGTGACGCCCAGAATCCTGTCCTTGCCAGGGGGTGTGATGACCTTTACAAATCCCCGGGCCTCGGAATCGGTGATGGCCCTGTCCAGATCTTCGATTTTGTAAACAGTGACCTCATGGTCGATTTTTCGTTGCTTTGCCTCGTTTTCATTCAAGCCCACCCGGGCCACCTCAGGGTCTGTGTAGGTGGCCCAGGGGATAACGCTGTAATCCACCCGGAATCGTTTGAACATCCCAAACAGGGCATTGACGGTTGCATACCAGGACTGATGGGCCGCAACATGGGTAAACTGATAGGGGCCTGCCACGTCACCGGCGCAAAAGATATTGGGAAAATTGGTTTCCATGAAATTTCCGGCCTTGATTTTTCCTGTGTCTGACATCTCCAGCCCAAGGGTTTTAAGGCCCATTCCCTGGGTATTGGCTACCCGTCCCAGGGCAATGAGAATGGTGTCAAACTCAATTTTTTTGTCCACACCTCCATGGTCGCAGACCAGGACAGATCCCTGGTCTGTGTGGATGATTTCTCTGGCTGAATGGTCTGTGAGTACCTGAACACCTTCGTGTTTAAATGTCTGCCTGATCAGTTCAGACACCTCGGGATCTTCCCGGTTGAGTATCCGGGGGCCCCTCTGGACCAGGGTCACGGTTGAGCCAAGCCGGGCAAATGCCTGGGAGAGTTCGCATCCAATGGGGCCGCCGCCGAGGACCAGGAGTCGTCTGGGAAGGGTTGTGAGCTGCCAGACTGTGTCCGATGTGAGATAGTCAACGGTTGAAAGCCCTGGGATATCCGGCACCATGGGCCGGGCTCCCGTTGCAATGACAATGCTTCTTGTGGTGAGACGGGAGCCATTGACCTCAACCTCCCAGGGTGAGATCACCCTGGCCCTTCCCTTGATGCATGTCACGCCAAGCTGGGTGTAGCGTTCCACAGAATCGTGGGGTTCAACGGTTCTGATGATATCATGGACCCGTTCCATGACCTTGGAAAAGTCAAAGGTGATGTCTGCCTTTTCAAAACCGTAGGTCTGGGCCCTTGCTGCCTGGGCCATTATTTTTGCGCTTCGGATGAGTGCTTTGCTGGGGACACATCCCGTGTTCAGGCAGTCTCCGCCCATTTTGTCCGCCTCGACCAGGGCCACTTTAGCCCTGACCGTTGCGGCAATGTACGAGGATACAAGCCCTGCAGATCCTGCCCCGATCACCACAAGGTTGTACATGAATTGTTTGGGCCGTGGGTATGGGGCCAGCTGTTTTCTTGCCTGGACCATGGCTGTGACTTTTTTGGCAACCAGGGGTAAGATGCCGAGCAGGGCAAAGGCTGCCAGGAGGTTGAACGATAGAATGCCCTGGATGGATTCAAGCCCGGCAAGCTGGGTGCCTGCATTGACATAAACAAAGGTTGCCGGCAGCATTCCGATCTGGCTTGCACCGTAATAGAGGGGCAGAGAAATCGGTGTCACGCCCATGACAAGGTTGATGATGAAAAAGGGAAAAACAGGTACCAGGCGAAGGGTGAACAGATAAAAACCGCCGTCTTGTTCCACCCCTCGGTTGATGGCGTCAAGTTTTTCCTTGAATCGTCGCTGTACGGCCTCCCGGAACAGAAATCGTGAGACCAGGAACGCAAGGGTTGCGCCGATGGTGCTGGCAAACGACACCAGAACCGTTCCCAGGAGGGTGCCGAACAAAGCGCCGCCCAGCAGGGTGAGCATGACGGCCCCGGGCAGGGACAGGGCTGCCATGGCTATGTAGACCGCCATGTAGGCCATTATGGTTGCAACCCGGTGGTTGACGTAATAGGCCTGGAAGGCATTAAGGCTTTCGCGCATGAAATCGAGGGAAACATATGCTTTAAGATCAAAAAGATAAAAACAGACCACCATTGCTGCAATGGCAGTCATTACCAGGCTTTTGGTTTTAGTGGGTTTTTTCATGGGTGATTGATGAACCTTTTAATTTCCTGGTTTACGGCGTCTGGGCGTTCCATGGGAGAAAGATGCCCTGCATCTGCAATGCTGTGGCGCCGGGCATCGGTAATGGTTGATTCCAGATGCTCTCCATATTTTGCCGGGGTGAGGACATCGTCGGATGCCGTTAAAATAAGGACCGGCCTGGTGATGCGATGGAGATCGTCCATCAGGTTAAAGCTGTTGCATGCCATGAAGTCTTTGAGGGTTGTCCCAGGGTCCTGGACCATGGTTGGACCAAGGGCGTCAATGAGTTCAGGCGAGTTGTTTTTCGGTGACAGGGCAAACTGACCCAGGGTGCTGAGATATCGGGTGTAATTCTTTTGGATGGATTTCAAGAGCATGGTGTTGACCCGCAGCCTTGCCCCGGAATTTATGACAATACCGGATTTGATGTTGTCGAGGTTTCGGGCAAGCAGGGAGAGTACCACGGCGCCGCCCATGGAGATGCCGCAGACAATGGGCATCTTAATCTGGTTTTTGTCTATGAACTCAACAAGGAAGTCCACATTCTGTTCAATGGATGCATTTGCCTTCCCAAGGGAGGTGCCACGGCCGGGAAGGTTCAGGGCCAGGGTGTTGAAATGGGGTGAGAGGCCTGCTACCTGGGGCTCCCAGGAATGGCAGTTCATACCTGCCCCATGGACAAGGATGAGGGTCTGTTTGTCTGTGTCCATGGGCCATGGGGCTGCCAGGAATTCAAACCTGTCGATTTTCAGCGTTTCCATATCAGCGTTTCCATATCAGCGTTTCCATATCAGCGTTTCCATATCAGCGTTTCCCTCTAGGTGGTTCCTGCTTTTTGGAGGATAATTTTCCATGATCATATCCCCAATTGACTGAATTTTCAACACAAGTGTTTGCAGGCAGCAGGGACCCCTGATTTTTGATTGCGTTTTTTTCATGGAACTGTTAGCAGAGCAAACTTGTACCCATTCCTCCCCAAGGGTTACAGGTTGTATGATTTGACATATGCGCTTTTGCCTGAATCTTTAATCCACAAGGTACACCATGAAATTTGATCCATCCATGTTTATCGAAAAAAATCGCCGGGAATGCGGGGACACCTATGATGCCATGCGCTGGCTGACCCGTGATCAAGCCGTTGCGGCCAAAGGAAAACGGGAGCAAATCCTTGATTCGATCTTCAGGACCGGTGACCGTGCCCAATGGCGGTTTGCCCAGACAAAACCCCATACCGGTGAGCTTTCCCCGGGGTGCCGACTCTGTGGCGAAGGGGCATGGTCCTGTCTTTTTGTCAATAATCTGTGCAATGCCAGCTGTTTTTACTGTCCGTCGGCCCAGAAACATAGGTCGATTCCCGGCACGGGCAACCTTGAATTCAATGCGCCTGAAGCCTATGCGGATTATGTGTCAGCCTTTGACATAAAGGGGGTTAGTTTCAGCGGCGGAGAGCCCACCCTCTCGTTTGACCGGGTGGTTCGTTTTTTAAAGACCCTGCGGCACCGCAGCGGAAACTCCCTGTACATCTGGATGTACACCAACGGCATCCTCATTACCGAAGATAAGCTGAAAATTCTGAGGGACGAGGGACTTGACGAGATCCGTTTTGACATTGGCGCTGTCCGTTACAACCTTGAAAAGGTAAGGATGGCCGTTGGCATCATTCCCCGGGTGACCGTGGAGATCCCGGCGGTGCCAGAAGATGTTGAAACCCTGAAAAGGGTGGTCAGGGACCTTGACGCCATGGGGGTGAACTTTCTCAACCTTCACCAGCTGCGCTGCACCGGTTTCAACCGGGAGAAATTTATCCAGAGGAACTACACCTTTGTCCACGGACCGGGTGTGGCCGTACTTGAAACCGAGCTTGCCGCCCTTGAGATCATGGCCTATACCCTTGAGCACAGGATCAGTCTTCCTGTGAATTACTGTTCGTTTATCTACCGGCACCAGTTCCAGGGGGCAGGCAGCCGCAGGCGAAACGCCTTGATGGTTAAAAAGGGGTATGAGGATGTGACCCGGACAGGTTATCTCCGCTCCATGGCCCTTTTGGGTACAAGCGAGGCCATCGCAAACATGGATCAACGGTTGATCCTGGCCGGTTGTGACCCGCAGCTCTGGCAGGTGTCCCAGAACAGGGACCGGCTTTTGTTCTCGTCAGTCCTTTGGGAATACCTGGATTTTTCCGGTTTAAGTCTGGCAGTGCGGTATGTGAACACCAGCCTCAGGCAGGCCATCTCCTATCGACACCCCTTTCAGGAGATTCGACTCAACCCCAGGCAAAAGGTGTTCATTGAACGTCAGATTCAACCTGGGGAGGTTATTCTAACCCCCGCTATGATCGGGCCGTTTTTTGATCGATTTATCGGTGAAACCACCATGGATGCCCCCATGGACAAACAGGATGCCCTGGCGGGAGCTGCTGAATTTGAACATTTCAGGCCAGGGCTTTTGGCCTATGTTTAACGGGGGTCAGGCGTTGGTTGTTGGGCCTCCCCGGTTTGCTTCAGCTTTAAGGTAAGGGTTGTGACAAGCCTCTGGGGCCCATAGGAGAGCTTTGCCCGCCTGAGCCCTGGAATGCCCATGTCCTGCTCCCGGTTGATCAGGCGGCATTTTTCTTTGAGATGGACGGCGGTAGCATGGTTGATGGCCTGGGACACACCCTTGAACTCATGGTCTGATTTTTCAAAGTGAATGTCGTAGGTGGTGTCATTCAGGGGGCTGAACACGGCAAAGGCCCTGACAGCGCCTTGGACAAGGATGGCGATTCCCCCAAGGCCAAGGGCATCAAAATAGTTGAACGCCTCGTTCATTGCCCGGTGCTCTTCTGAAACAGTGCGGGTGATGGTGGCATTCGCCTGGTAAAGATGTTCAGCAAGGTCAAGGCAAAGGGCTCTCACCGGCGGTGTCAACGTCTTGATCCGGGCATCGGGATATTGCCTGTTGAACTGGGATACAAGGTTGCGCTTTTTGTGCAGTTTTCTTCCCTTGAGTTCTGCAAGGGCCATTGTCGTGTAGAGGTAGTCGTCAAAATCTCGGTCCTCAACAAGGGTGTAGTCGCGGTTTAACTCGGGATGGGCCATGACATACTCTGCCGGTACAAGTGATATGTCGCCGGGCATTCCGGCTGCAACAAGGGACAGGGACAGCTCGACAAGTTCGGTGGGCGCCATGGACGGTCCAATGGGCATGAGGGTGTATCCTTCTACCCCATCGTGGATGACAAGTCGTTCGTGGACAAGGGTCCAGGAAATGTCATAGATATTTCTCCAGGCGAACAGGTTCGCAAAGCTGTACTCACAGCTCATTGGGCCAAATGCATGGGTATAGCTGGTTATGGTATTCCTGTCCTGGAGTTCAACGGATTTGAAAGAAGGAAGTGGTTGTTCCTGATAAAGATTCTGTGCCATGGTCAATTCGGTCCGGTTATCCTTTGAATTCAAAGGGGGTGTGGTTCTCCATGGGTTTAAATCCCATGCCCTTGTAAAAACTCTGGTTGCCCGGGGTGGAGATGAGGCCAATCCAGTCAACCCCTTGTTCTGTCAGACGATCCACGAGTGCACGGACAATGCGTTGGCCGATACCCTGTCGTTGATATTGTTTGAGAACCACCATGTCCTGGATATAGGCATCGCTCATCCCGTCGGAAAGGGCACGGCCCATGCCGACCATGGTGCCATGGTCAAAGGCTGCGGCAAAACAGGCTGAACTCTGGACTAGGGTGTCCAGAAACGAGGTGTCGCTGTCATAGGCTTGTTTCCACCATCCGGCATCCTTGTAAAGGGCCATGATCTCAAGGGGGGGGGCGCTCTGGACGATTCTTATCTCAACTGGGGACTCCTGTCCGTCAGGGGCTTGTTTTGTCCGGGGTGGTGCAAATGGTTCTTTGGAACGTTTGGTCATGAAGTGGGGCAGAACAAACGATGCTTGATGGATTTCCGGTGAATAGTAGTCAAGCATCTGCTGAATTTCCTGTGGGATGGGCCTTGCGGGTACCGTCAATTTTGGTCCAAGGGAGGCAAGGCAGATGCCGAGATGGCCGCCCGGATAGGAGGGGACCAGCATGTATGCGTAAGCCTGGACCGGAAAGAGCTGTTGGGTGATGTCCGTGAGGTTGTCGACGCACTCAGTGTGAATAAAAAATGATTCCCCCTGGGTTGCAACAACGCCGCCGTCTTTGAGTGCAGCCTTGAGAGCCTTGTAAAACGGCAGTTCAAACAAGGCTTTGCCAGGACCGATGGGGTCTGAGGAGTCAACAATGATGACGTCGTAACTTTTTTTTCGGGCGTTGACAAAGGCGTTGCCGTCTCCAATGTGAACCGTCACCCGTGGGTCGTCAAATCCCTTTGCCGTGGTTGGTAAAAAACGTTTGGCAACGGCGATTACATCGGGATCAATCTCGCAAAAATCAATCTGTCGGACACATTCATGGCGGGCAACTTCCCTGAGTATGCCGCCGTCGCCACCCCCTATCACGAGCACCTTTTCCGGGTTTGGATGGGCGAACAGGGGAACATGGGCCATCATCTCATGGTAGGCAAATTCATCCCTTTCCGTGAGTTGGATGATGTTGTCCAGTACAAGCATTTTTCCATAGGTTTTAGTCATGTACAGGTCTATTTGCTGAAACTTGCTTGCAGCAGAGTAGAGGGTTTCCTCAATTTCAACGGAAAGGGCCATACCCCGCCACATGGGGCAGATTTCGGAAAACCATCCGTTCATTATCGTATTCATGGCGTCATGCTCCAGAAAGAAAAATTATTGCCGCAGGGCAAGGTGCAGCTTGTAGTTTGAGGCCTTGAACCAGGCAAGGGAGGCTTCGGCAACCTGGCGGGGCTCATAGAAGTTGCAGGAGAACAGATCGATGTAGGCTGCGCTGGACGCCCTGGAAATAATGCCTGAAACCAGGGCCGTTGACTTGGGAAGGGTCATGGTGAATCCGGAAACATCGGTTTCCTTGCCAAAAAAAGTGACGCCGCAATCACCGTCTGGGCTGTCCGGTGCCATGAGGTTGCACATGTCATGGACAAATTGGCTGATGCGGGTTTCATCTTCAAGCAGGTCTGGATCGCATTCGTATAGATCCACCGAGGTGAGAACCCCCCAGGGAGCCTTTTGTTCGACCTCCTGTTTCCATGAGATGGGGTAGAGACCCGGTGTGTCAATTATTTTATCCACGGTTTTTTTTCTGGGTCCATAGGGGATGAGTCCCCGGTTTCGGTCGGACGAGACAACCACATGGGCTGAACCAAGGGAAAGGGTAAGCGAATCCACGGCTCGTTTGATGTCAATGCTGTCGCCGCAGGTAAAGATGTCCACGGCTGCATAATTGTGCTCGGGCCAGGCATGGACGGTGAAGTGGGATTCAGCAATGATGACGACTCCGCTGACGCCCTGGGGTTCAAATTTGTGAAACGAGGAAGTGATCACCGTTGCATGGCTCTCATCGGCAGCCTTTAAAAAGGCGGTTTCAATTTCAACGGGATCCAGCAGTGCACCCGGGGCACAATCGTAATATTCTATGGTAAGCTGGCGACCAAGGGCAAACAACTCTTTGTCTGTGTGGTGTCTGGGAGTTATATCGTTGTCTAACATTAAAAAAGGCATTCTCCACATTTCCAGTTTTGTTTCTGGTTTTTCGGCTGGAGACCGGCCATCGGTTTCCAGGAGACAATACTATCTATTATAGGTCCGATACTGAATATGGCAAGGGGGGGATCTTTCAGCAGGCGTTGCAAAGCAGGGGTTTGGCCAGGGCAGATACCCTGCTCCGGCCATGCCGGTTATTCCATGGTAGACTGGACAAAGGCCAGGGTATCCCGGACTTCTTTTTTTGAAAAGCAGTCCAGGGCATGGTGCCAGCCCGTGTCTTCAAGTCTTGCTCTGATATGACTACCCGTCTCCATTCTAAGCTCTTCCTTGAGACGGCAGAAGGGGCGTGCCGGGGTGTCGATCCACAGGGAGACAATGGCTTTGGCTGTTTTAATCAGTTCGTCTGCCGGTACAATTTTATCAACCATTTCCCGGTCCAGGGCTGTTTTTACATCGATCATCTCGCCAAAGTACATGACATCCCTGAACCGCTTGTCACTGTCCAGTCCAAACCGCATGACAGCACTCTGGGCAGGGGAAAGGGGAACCCCGATCTTGATTTCTGACATGCCGACCTTGATTTTAGGATGGTCAGTGATGATTCTGTAATCCGAAGCCATGGCCAGGATCAGTCCGCCTGCGGCTGAATGGCCGTTCATGGCGCATACCACAGGTTTGGGGCAGAGAAACAGGTCCAGAAGGACCTCGTCGGCATAGGTGATAAATTTAACGGCCTGGTCCAGCGTCTCAAACCCCATAAAGGTGTTGAGATCAAATCCGCTGGAAAAGAACCGCCCGCTGCCCGTGAGGACAAGACCCTTGATGGTTTCGTCGGTTTTGACCTGTTCCACGGCGGCCTTGAGCCGGTCCAGGGTCTTCCGGGTGATGGCGTTGGTTTTGCCGTTGACCAGCGTTGCAATGAGCGTCTGATCCTCAATTTGAGTTTCAAGCATGGTAATCCTCCGTGTATGTTTATGTCAGGACATGAAGCTCCAGAGAACGCCTGCTGCAATGGCAGAACCGATGACCCCGGATATGTTTGGTGCCATGGCGTGCATGAGCAGGAAATTTGTGGGATCCTCCCTCTGACCCACGATTTGAACCACCCTGGCGGAATCGGGTACGGCGGATACGCCTGCGGCACCCAGAAGGGGGTTTATTTTTTCCTTGAGAAACAGGTTCATGAATTTTGCAAAGAGAAGCCCGCATGCAGTTGCAATGCAGAACGAGAGGGCACCAAGGAAAAAGATACCCACGGATTTGGTGGTGAGAAAGACGTCGCCCTGGGTGCTGGCACCCACGGTTACACCAAGCAGGATGGTTACCGAGTCAATAATGGCTGTCCTGGCCGTCACGGCAAGCCTTTCGGTCACAACGGCTTCCTTTAACAGGTTTCCGAAGCAGAGCATCCCCAGGAGGGGCAGGGCCGCAGGGGCCAGAAAGCAGCAGAGCAGAAAGGCGATGATGGGAAAGAGAATTCGTTCCCGTTTGGTCACTTCCCGGGGCTCTTCCATGCGGATGAGTCGCTCTTTCCTGGTGGTCAGAAGCCTCATGATCGGCGGCTGGATTACGGGAACAAGGGCCATGTATGAGTAGGCGGCAACGGCAATGGGCCCGATGAGTGTGGGGGCAAGTTTTGCCGTGAGAAAGATGGCCGTGGGTCCGTTTGCACCGCCGATAATACCGATGGATGCCGCCTCGTTGGGTTCAAAACCCAGGGCCAGCGCCCCGAGAAAGGTGATGAAGATACCTGTCTGGGCCGCGGCACCGAGGAGCATGAGCACCGGCCGAGCCAGTAAAGTGGAAAAATCGGTCATGGCACCGATGCCAAGGAAGATCAGGGGCGGGTAGACCCCCTGGGTGACACCAAAGTAGAGATAGTGAAGCACACTGTTTGTTTCATAGATGCCAAGTCCTAAACCTTTGAATACGGGAATATTTCCCATAAGCATGCCGAACCCGATGGGAACCAGCAGCAAAGGTTCATAATCCTTTGCAATACCAAGATAGATGAAAATCATTCCCACTATGATCATGATCAGGTTGCGGTAGTCACACAAAAAGAAACCTGTGTTGTGAAAAAAATCTAAAAAAAGAGTCTCCATATGTCTTCCTCTATTTGTTCCTATCTTTTGGTTGCTTGGATCAGAATATGAACCTGTTGAACGTCTCTTTGTCAAAAAGATAAAGACCGTGAAGGTCTGGCGTGATGATTTTGGTTTTAATCAGTCTGCTCAGGTTAGAATGGGGACGTTCAAGGCCGCTGATTTCTGCCAGATGGAGAAGTTGCTGAAGGGAGAAATGATCGTCCATGGTCTGGATCAAAAGATGAAACTGGCGTGCCGATCCCTTTTCTCGTTCAGTAAAGGGTGGGGGCAATGGTTCCGTGGTCTTGGGGGGCTTTTTTTTGAACAACTGGATATTGCCCCGGTTGTCCCAGATGCCCAGGAGTTTATGTATCCGGGAAATGGACAGGGCAAGGAGTACAAGGCCTGTAAAGACGATGGATATGCCCACCACAGAGATCGCCCATCCGTTGTTTGCCGCAATAGCTTCTATACCGTACAAGATCTTAACCTCCGTCTAATAATGATACTCAAACCCGGTTGCCTCTTCCTGCTCCACAAACGGCGCCGTATCTTCAAGAAAGATTCTCCACTGATACATGATCTGGTCGGCCATGGGGGAATCTTCCTGGATCAGGGCAATGAAATCATTTCGTTGTATGGCAAACACCAGACCCTGTTCCAGGGCCTTGACAGTGCTTGTGTATTTTCCTTTGGATGAGAGGATCTCCATGGCGATGAAATCACCGGGATGCTCCATAACAAGGGCTTTGCCCCCATCCATGGCAACGAGGAGGGTGCCTGAAGCCAGGATAAAAAACCGGGCAGCTTCCTCTCCCCTGTTTGCAAGGGTTTCTCCCTCTTGGACGTCAAAGGGCTCCATTAGTGATCCCAGATGTTTAAGATCGGCCGGTTCAAGGGAGCTGAAAATAGTGTTTTTTTTCAGAAGTTCCAATTCTTGAGACATTGTTTCCCCATTTCTTTCATTTTTTTGATAGATTTTTGCAAAGCGAATTCATCAAGTAATCATACATTGCAGGATTTGTCGATAAAAAAATAATCGATTTCTATGGAACCCCTGCACATGAACAGGCCGGGGGTTGGATGGGAGCAGCTTGCGTTGTTCTCACAATTTCAGATCATTAATGGTTGACGGAAACCGGTATAATATCGTATTAAAGAAAATTTATTACATCTAAGGAAGTTCATTAAATCGAAATAAGAAAGGGGTGTACAAAATGCATTTAGCCAAGCGTTTGCTGGTGTTGTGTTGTTCTCTTGCCCTTCTTTCCGGGGTTGCAGTTGCCAACGAAAAGAAGATCAAGGCAGGATTTGTCTATGTGGGGCCTGTTGGGGATTATGGGTTTACCTATGGCCATGACGAGGGGCGGCTGTTTGCTGAACAAGAGCTTCCCTGGCTTGAGACCACCTACATCGAGTCTGTGTCCGAGTCGGATTCCGCCAGGATCATCGACCGGTTGATCCAGGAAGAAAAGTGTGATGTGGTCTTCACCACAAGCTTCGGGTACATGGACGATACAATCAAGGCCGGGAAGAAATATCCCAACAAGACCTTCATGCACTGTTCCGGGTTTAAACGGGCCGACAACGTGGGCACCTATTTCGGCGACCTTTACCAGATTTATTATCTCAACGGCCTCATGGCCGGCGCCCTGACCAAGACCAACAAGATCGGTTATGTGGGTGCCTTCCCCATTCCAGAGCTTGTGCGTCACATCAACGCCTATGCCCTGGGTATCAAGGCGGTGAATCCCAAGGCCCAGGTGGACGTGCGCTGGACCTATGCCTGGTATGGACCTGACAAGGCCAAGGAGGCTGCAGAATCCCTCATCGGAGAAGGGTGTGACACCCTGGCCTTTACAGAGGACACACCGGCCGTGATCGAGGTAGGCCAGGACCACACGGAAAAGGGACAGCAGATTTATACCTTCAGTCACTACAGCCCCATGCAGCCCTATGGCAAGGATTCTGTTGTGTCTGGCCAGCTCATGAACTGGGGCGGCATGTATGTGAAGATCCTCAAGGACATCTACAAAAATACCTGGACCAACGAGGATGTCTGGTGGCTTGCCGGTGAAGATGCCGCCATCCTTGGTGGCAGCAAGACCGAAATCATCAACCCCAAATTTGTGGAAGAACTCAAGGCCATCCAGGTGACCACCGAGGATCTTGGCAAATTGTCTGTGTACGATCTTGTCCTGAAACGGTACGCCCAGATGAAAGAGGGTGTGGAGGTGTTTGATCCCTATGACGGGCCGATTACGGACAACACAGGAGTGCTCAAGGTCAAGAAAGGAGAGCGGGCTTCCAAGGACGACATACTCAGCATCATGTATTTTGTGGACAACGTTAAAAGTGCCATTCCCAAATAACCGGCATGGCCGGAGCAGGGTGTCTGTCCCGGCCACAACGAAATTTGAAGCTTGAATCTTCGACAGCAGAGGCGACCGGGGGGAGGTTTTACCCGAAGCGGATCAAACGGCAGCGGTCAGCATGGATGCTGAAAGAGCTGCCGTTTCCCTCGGAGCAGCCCAGGACGGGCTGCGAGAATGAGCGGAGGGTAATACCTGCCTCCGGTCGGTGGAATGGCACGAGTTTCATATAAAAAGGGCCACGGGCTGAGACATGCGTTCAGCCCCTTTGTCCCAGGAGTCATATGAGAAAGATCAAAAAACTTGAAATGAGGGATATCTGTAAGTCATTTCAAGGCATTCCGGCTAACCAGGGCATCAGCCTTACCGTGGAGACAGGTGAGATCCTTGGGCTCCTTGGTGAAAACGGGGCCGGAAAAACCACGTTGATGAACATCCTCTACGGATTGTACCAGCCGGATGGGGGTGAGATCCTGATCAACGAACGGGTGGTGAAACTCAGCTCCCCCCTGGATTCAATCCACCAGGGAATCGGCATGGTGCACCAGCATTTCATGCTCATTCAGAACCACTCGGTGCTTGAAAACATTGCCCTTGGGTATGAAAAAACCCCGTTTTTTTTTCCAAAGATCAGAATCCGGGAACAGGTGGTTGCCTTTGCCGAAAAGTTTAATTTTGCCATTGACCCCACCAAGAAAATTTGGCAGCTCTCCGCCGGTGAGCAGCAGCGGGTGGAGATCATCAAGGCATTGTTAAACGGGGCAGACCTTCTCATCCTGGACGAGCCCACCTCTGTGCTCACTCCCCAGGAAATCGACGATCTTTTCCAGTTTCTGAAGAATATGAAGGCCCAGGGTCACATGGTGATCATCATCTCCCATAAGCTTGACGAGATCATGGAGATCTGTGACCGGGTTACGGTGATCCAGAAGGGCAGGGTTATCGGCAGTGCAGACACGGCCTCCACGGACAAACGTTCGCTTGCCCGGATGATGATCGGCAGGGAGGTTTTTTTCAATGTGGAAAGAGAACCCCTGCCAAGGGGCGATACCATCCTCAAGGTTGAAGATATCTGTGTCAAAGGGGACAAGGGACCCCTTGTCGTTAAGAACTTGGGTTTTGAGGTGTACGCCAACGAGATTTTCGGTGTGGCAGGCGTTGCCGGAAACGGTCAAAGGGAGCTTGCCGAGGCCATTACCGGTATCCGGACCATTGAGTCTGGCCGGGTGCTGGTCAAGGGGGTCGACATCACAAATATGTCCCCGAGGCGCATTTATGATGCAGGCCTTGCCCACATTCCCGAAGAGCGGATTCGCTTCGGCATTGCCCCTGGGCTTTTTGTCTACGATAACGCCATCCTCAAGCAGCATCATTTGGATAAATTCTCCACACGAATTTTCCTTGAATACAGCCAGATCCGGGACCATGCGCGATCCCTTGTGGAAAGCTACAGGGTTTCCACCCACTCCATTGATGTCCAGACCAAGAATCTTTCCGGTGGCAACATCCAGAAGCTGATTCTGGGTCGTGAGATCAGTGAAAAACCCCCGCTGCTTGTGGCCTCCCATCCAACCTACGGCCTTGACGTGGGCGCCACTGAGTACCTCCGGGAAGAGCTTTTGACCCGGCGGCGGGAGGGGGGAGCCATTCTTCTTTTTTCAGAAGATCTTGAGGAGGTTATGAAGCTGTGCGACAGGATTGCCGTTATTTTTGATGGTGAGTTCACGGCTGTTCTTGATTCCGGCGACCCAAGGCTTGCCGACATCGGGCTCATGATGGCCGGATCCATGAGAATTTGATCAACAATTGCCACGGCAGCTCCAATTGAGCGTTCAGGATAAAACTTTATGTTAAGAATAAAAGTCAGTGACAGGGAAACCACCACCGGTTTACGGTCTTTGTTGACCAACATCGTCTCCCTTGTGGCAGGACTCTGTGCCATCGGCCTTGTGTTTGTTGCCTGTGGGGTCAATCCTTTTTTTGCCATTTCAAAGATCTTTCTTGGTTCCTTTGGTTCCATGTATGGGTTCAAGGAGACGGTTACCAAAGCCATTCCCCTGGTCATTATCGGCGGGGGGTTGACCCTTGCTTTCCGGGCAAGGTTCTGGAACATCGGGGCCGAGGGCCAGCTTCTCATGGGTGCCATTTTAAGCACCTGGGTCGGTCTTGCCTGGGGGCCCCACCTGCCTTCGTTTGTGATCATTCCCCTGATGTTTGCAGCAGGATTTGTTGGTGGTGCGCTGTGGGGATTGATTCCAGCCATTCTGAAGATTCGGTTTTCCATCAATGAGGTGATCTCCACCCTGATGCTCAACTATATCTGCGCTGAGCTTGTCACCCTGCTCATTGTGGGGCCGTGGAAGGGAAAATCAAGGTTCGGGTTTCCCGGCACGGATAATCTTTCTGAATCGGCCATTCTTGGGGTTATTCCCGGTTCAAGAATCCACTATGTCACCCTGATTCTGGCCCTGGCTTTTGCCGTTATTCTCTGGATCGCTGTCTTCAAGACCCGGTTCGGTTATGAGGTAAGGGTGATCGGAGAAAATCCAGATGCCGGGCGATATGCCGGGATCAATTTTTTTAAAACTTCGCTGATTGTTATGGCCGTGAGCGGCGGTATGGCAGGGCTTGCAGGAGTCGGTGAAGTGGCCGGTATTCATCACTATCTCACCTATCCTGCTGCCATCTCTTCGGGGTATGGGTTCACCGCCATTATCGTGGCCTGGCTTGCCAAGCTCAATCCTCTCTACGCCATTGTATCCGGGCTTTTCTTTGCCGGAATCCTGGTGGGGGGCGACGCCATACAGATCTCCCTTGGACTGCCTGCGGCAACGGTTCAGATTGTCAACGGCATTCTTTTGGTCTGCCTGATCATGGGCGACTTTTTTTTCAAGAACAAAATTACCGTAAAATGGGATAGATAGATGCAAGATGTAATTATATCAGTGGTTGAGAGAACCATGGTAGCTGGAACCCCCCTGCTTCTGGGGACGGTGGGTGAGGTGATCTGCGAACGTTCGGGGATTCTCAACCTTGGGGTTGAGGGGGTGATGAGTGTGGGGGCAGTGGTGGCCTTTATCGTCACCTATACTACGGGGAATCCCTGGCTGGGACTCATGGCCGCCATTGCGGCCGGTATGCTGGTATCGGTAATCCACGCCTTTGCGTCGGTTACTCTCCAGGCCAATCAGGTGGTGTCGGGCCTTGCCTTGACCATGATCGGTCTTGGTCTTTCGGGCATGCTGGGAAAACCCTATGTGGGCAAACCCCTTGAGATCAAGATGAACGACTTTGCCATTCCCTATCTGTCGGACATCCCTGTGATTGGCCCCATCTTTTTTGACCAGACCCCATTTTTTTATATGGCAATTCTGCTTGCCTTTGGCGCCTGGTTTTTCCTTGAAAGAACCAGCCTTGGCATCAAGGTCCGATCCACCGGGGAAAACCCCAGGGCAACGGAAACCCAGGGGGTGAACGTCACCCTTGTCCGATACATGTGCGTTATCATCGGCGGCGGTTTCTCCGCCATGGCAGGGGCCCATCTGTCCACCTCCTACTCCAAATCCTGGATTGAGGGGATGACGGCCGGCAGGGGCTGGATCGTCATAGCCCTTACCATCTTTTCCCTGTGGAACCCGGGCCGGGCCATCCTTGGCGCCTTTTTGTTCGGCGGTATCTTTGTTCTCCAGTACCTGCTCCAGCCCCTTGGCATATCGCCCAATTTTCTGGCCATGCTGCCCTACCTTGCCACACTTTTGATTCTTCTGGCCATGAGCCTCACGGGCAACAAAAAACTCAACGCCCCTGAGATGCTTGGTGAGCCCTACAAAAGGGGGGAGCGTTAAATCCTATTTACCATTACAGCATCATGTTTTTTTCAAGCATTCTGCAGTGATTGAAAAATTCCGACCTGTGCGGTTAACTTTGTTTACCGGGGTCGTTCAATAAAAAATGTTTGAAAGATGCCTTTTGCTGGCGATACACCTGTCCTATTGTATCACCCAGAGGGTAAAGTCCCTACCTGCATGGATAATTTTGTTGGAAACACTGCCGAACATGAACTCTTCTGCCTTGGATACGCCCCGGCGGCCGATTGCCACGGTTTTGAACCCTTCTTGCTTTACAATGTTCAGGATATCCAGGGCAATACTGTTTCCCTGGCTGCAGTAACGGGGTGTCTCCCCCAGGGGTGAGTGGCAGCTTTCAATATAATCTGTTTGCACATTTTCTGGTGCAACGCCCTTTTGTATGAGCATCTGTTGACTTTCAGATAGAAACGCATGCATCTCCTGTCGCCGTTTGACACACGCTTGTTTCCAGGCATCGTCATCGGGGAAAAAATCGCGGTCAGGCGACTGCTCAATGTACAGCAACTTCACCGTAAACCACGGGCAGTCCTTTATGATAGCTGCCACATAATCAATGGTGCGTCGTGAATTTTGAGACCCATCAATGGCAACGAGAATTTTGTTGATACCCATATCTATCCTCCTGGAAAATGTTTGCTGCCCTGCTGCCAGCGTAACGGATAGCATATGTTAAAGTCTGGCGTATCAGGACATTTGCTGCAGGCAAGGACGCAGATCCCTTAAAAATTCGTCCACTGTTTCATAATAAACCGTTGTACTGCCTGAAAAATGCATAAGTACCCAGTTTAACGATTCAGGGATGTAGGGAAATATTTTCTGCAGATTGGCCAGTCTGTTTTTAAAGACCAGCAAAAAATCACCCCCATTAAATTCAGGGGCTTTTTTGCCATCGGCGCATAGATTTGCAATGTCCAGTTGGGAGTAAAATCCCTTTCCAACTATATATAAAAGTAACCCTCCCAGACCAAAAATATCCAGCCCAAAAGGGTTTTCCTGGAAGCTGAAGGTATAGTCAAAATCAATCCAGACATAATTTCCTGTACTCCTTTCCACCCAGAGATGATCCCGCCGGATGTCTCCGTGTTTTTCCCCCCTGGCATGCAAAGATTCTATTGCCTCACAGGCAACAATAAATTTGGGCAGAATCTGGGGCAGGTACTGGTGAAAATATGTTTCATGGTCCAGATCGAGTTCGTGTATCCATTGATCAAGTCGTTTGCCCCTTATGACATCCAGCACCCGGACGTTATTACCTGCAGCATCCTGTGTCGAAAACCCCTGCATGAATCGAAAGTCTTCCCGCACAAGATCAAGGATACGGGCCTCCTTTCGCGGGCTTCGGTAACACGTAATCTTTATTTCCCCCAGCTGGCGAGAAAATGTTTCATGGAAAACAAGCTTGAGAATTTGACGCTTCCCAGATTCAAGGTGACGGCATCGTTTGACCCAGAATTTCGGATCTTCAATTCCGAAGCTGCGCTCCACTTCGTCCCGCAGTACCAGGTAATGTTCATTGCCCAGGACAATTATATCCCCACCGGTAATCCGCATGAAATCGCCAGTGTCCGTATAAACCTGACCATATCTATCCACGTAGGCATCTGGTTGAAGCCGTTCCAGGATCTGTTTGACGTTTTCGGACATGCTTGCCTCCTGAAAGGGATTTTATTTTAAACTACCATGGCCGCCCCATAATTTAAAGAAAATTTCGTAAAAATGGGGAACATTGTGGCGATCACAGGGGGCTGAATTTTGAGTGGTTATAAGTCGTTAACGCCCACTCATGCCCCTTCCGGAAATACCCCTTCCCGCCAGAGGATTGTACAGCTTTGTAATTGCAAATTTCATAACATCCAAGGATTGCATGTCCAATATAATATTCATTAAGGTCTTCTCACCTTCTTCAGGAAGTACGCAAGCATTGTTCGCGTCAAAAGTTAAGCCTTCAAAGCCTTTTATTAATTTTTTCTGGTCTTTCTTGGTCATGCCGACCTGGGCTGCTTTTTTTCCATCTATTTCTTGAACGAGGTCGGTCAATCCAGCAGCTTCAAATTTTTTGAGTTTTTCGTCATCCAAAAACATATTAATGTAAAAATCTGACATAATGAATCTCCTTTAAAAAATTAAATGTGACTATTTATAAAGAGAACAGAATCGATACCTGAAAGTATTTCATAATACTAATTGCCATCGATTTTATGTTTATATGCTTCATATGAAACACTCGCCAAAGCATTGTCAATGATGGTGTTTCAAAATTCGTTGAGGCCTGAGCCATACCTCGTTCCGGCCGTGCCGATTATATTGAGATTCAAGTCCTTAAAATAGAAAATTTTTGCAGGTATTCGGACCTTAATTTTTTTCTGCATATTCGGGTATAGTAATATAAAAATGGAAAGTCAAATAAAATTTTGTCCCAATCCTGACCTGAAATTGATGGGCCCGGTTCGCGAAGTTCTTTAGTACCTGAAAGTTGCAGTAGACGACTACAGCAGCATATCCGGCCAAAGGGCCCTTGGAACTTTTAGGTGGTATGCATGTCTATTTACATCGATTTCTATAGGCGGTCGCCACCATTTCAGCACCATATTTTCTTTCAAGCCTTCGTACGATAAAATGGCCACGGGCTATATCTTGAAAATGATCAATGAACAAGGTGTTGATAATGGAACCTCCGGCAGCACCGATTGCCGGGATCGCCTGGGCGGCGGCCTTTTCTGAAACCTGAATGCTGAAACGCTGGGCCACCAGGATGATAAGCCTGACAAGGGCTGGGGCACCCTCTTCAACCACGCCTTTTTCCGCTATATATTCAGTTGCCCTTGTGATTGATTGGGCCAAAGCGGCTCGAACTGCAAAATAACCTGATTCAGAGGCGTCATCGTTTGAGGTTGGGCCGCCTAAAGCAAAAACTTCTATGCATGCAAGTCTTGCTGCCTCTGAGGCGATGTCTTCCTGTTCACTTCGGGCAATATCCGCTATGGATCGCAGCATTATTGTCGTTGAAACAGGCAATTCCATGGACATTGCCGGCAATCCGAAAAAACCGCCAACCCCCCCTGTTGCTGCGACTGCAAATTTATGCCAGAAATCTGAGGAGGCTTCACCCGGAGTGTTTTTCATTGTGAAAATAGCTGCATGGGCCGCTTTAGTCAATGCCACCTGGGCGATCTCTCCAATTTTTGCATGCCAATTGGCAGGCAGCATTTTGAATCCCTTTTCAATGGGTATGCCGATCAGATTTGTAAGTTTTGCCGCAATGCCCGGGTTTTCAAGCAGGGCCTTTGCTCGTCTTAAATCCCTTAAATCTTTTTGCTGAAAGTCCACGGTGTTTTTCCTCCATGGCTGACGTTAGGTTGCCCAAAACCATTTCCGTTGGTGGGGGGGGGTAACGGGTTTACCCCCTGGGTTTCAATCTTCGTATATCAAGGCAAGACCAAATGCAATAAAGGCTGCGCCGGTTAATTTATTGAAAAAAGTCATTGGTTTTTTCTGGGATAAATAGGGTGAAGCAACAGCGGATAAGAGCGCATAGCTTGATAATACAAGAAAGGAGATTCCTTCGATGGTCAATATCAAGATTAAAAACTGGGGAATAAACGACCTTGCGGGGTCGATGAATTGAGGGAAAAGCGCGGTAAAGAAGGCTATGGCCTTGGGGTTGGAGATGCCGACCCCGAACCCCTCCTTAAACACGGATAAAAGGGCCCTTGTCTGCCTTCGTTTACTTTGGGGTTGGATGTTTTTATCTGTATGGGGTGTTCTCCACACTTTAATGCCTAAATAGACAAGATAAATGCAACCCAGCACTTTTAATGCAGAAAACAAGGATGAAGAGGCAAGTATGATCGCTCCCAGACCAACGGCAGACAGGGTTGCTAATATTACCATGGCCATGAAATTGCCAAGGATATTTAAAATGGCGATTTTATATCCGTATCTCATACTGTTCTTTATGGTCAAGACAACGGCAGGGCCCGGTATCGCGGTTATTGTAATCGCTATAGTTACATAAATCATGTAATCGTTTATCATGGAGTCTCTTTCTCTGCATGGCCAAAAGGGTTTTGTCAATAATCCCCCGTAAAAAAGGGGAATAACGTTTCTTCCTGACATGGGTTTTATATTGTTTGTTCTGGGACTTTGCAAGGAGAAACTCTCTGATCTGTACCCTTTGATTGCAACACCGGCAGAAATAACCGCCACAGGGTTTTGATTGTTTCCGGCCTGTATTTGTGTTAACGGTAACCTTGTTAATACGATTAACCCTAGGGTTTTTTTAACCCGAATGTCCATGCCGGGCCTACCAGGATTCTTAGCAACTCGATGATCCAGTGACCCGTTTGCCTTAATTTATTCGGCAGGGGTAAAAGAGGCCTAGTGAAAACATCTCTCAAACATATTTTCAGGGGGGGAAATGCCGGTCTAAAGGTCGTGGATTTGACCCATCCCCTGGATGAAAATATTCCCATCTGGCCGGGGGATTCTGAATTCAAGCTTGCTGCCCGGGCATCCTACGAAAAGGATGGGTATCTGACCCATAGTCTGGCTGTGGGAGAACACAGTGGAACCCACTGGTCAACCCCCAACACCTTTGTTCCAGGCGGCCGCCATGCTGGAATGTTCACCCCGCAAGAGCTGGTGGTTCCGGCCGTGGTCATGGATATCCGCGCCAAAACCTGCCAGGACAGGGATTATTGTCTTACAGTTGAGGATGTGACGGCCTGGGAAGCTGTGTACGGGGAAATTCCCCTGGGTAGCCTGGTGGTTCTCTTTACCGGCTGGCAGGAACGCTGGAATGATTCCTGCTCGTTTTTTGGTCTGGATCGGGAAAATACCATGCATTGGCCGGGTTTTGGCAGGGATGCGGTGATCCATTTGGTCGAGGAGAGAAAGATTGCAGGCCTTGGCACAGATACCCACGGCATTGACCCGGGCAATGACGGGGCATTCAAGGCAAGTGGTGCCATCTTCAGGGCAGACAAGATTGTCCTTGAATGCCTGGCAGGCCTTGATGGTTTGCCCGCTGTGGGTGCGATGCTTGTGATCGGGGGACTGCCCCTGAACGGGGGAACGGGCAGCCCTGCCCGGGTGCTTGGCCTTTTGGGCCTTGGTCGGATCTATTGAATGCGCTGGTCAATCCATTGATGGATATCCTCAATTACTTTTGCATTTCCCGGTTCGTTTAGAATTTCGTGGAAAAATCCTTTGTACAGGGTGAGTGTCTTGTCCGTTGATAAAATGGTGTTGTACATGTATTGGGATGCCTCCGGTGTTACAATCCGGTCGTCGCCGCCGTGGAGGATCAGGCAGGGATACTGGTAGCCGGCCAGGGCCTGGGTCAGCCAGGTGGCTCCGTTGATAAAAACTTCGCCCAGGAGTTTCTGGCAGGTTTCCTTTAGCACCAGGGGATCATTGTCATAGGCCTCGACCACGGACTTGTCCCGACAGATCAAGACGGACAGCTCATTGGGAACCTTGTTCCGGGGCTCGGTTTCAAAGTCGATCTCCTGGAAAGGTTTAAACAGGGGCAACACAGTGACAGCCGCTCCTGAAAGTATCTGACCTGTCAGTTTACCCGGGTATTTAACCCCATAGGCGGCAGTGATAAATCCTCCCATGCTGTGGCCGAGCATGAAGACTGGAATCCCTGGATTCTCCCGTATGATTCTTTCCACCAGGATATCTGCATCATCAATGAATTGGTTAAAATCGTCTATGAATCCCTGTTCACCACCAGAGCGGCCATGTCCCTGGTTGTCGAAACGGTAGACGGTGTAGCCGAAGTTGTTGAGTTGATCCACCACATGGTCGTAGCGTCCCAGATGCTCGGCCAGGCCATGAACGATGAGGACGGCAGCCCGGGGTGACGTCACCGGGTTTGCCTTGGCAAACAGGTCCACCCCGGGGGTGGATGAGGGGATGTTTATTTCACTTAATTGACAGGCCATGTTTGAATTCCTTTCAGTAAAAGAAGGATCTGATTTGGAGCGTATGGGGTGAAAGTATCCTATACGTGAGTTCGGTACTTTATTCATTAATCAATATCATCATACTGACCTTTCGCTTATTTTTTAGAGGTATTTGAATTAACGAGGCTCTTTGCACTGGACAATTAAGGCCAGCCGTGTCATGGTCATCATAAAACCCATTACCTGGAGGTTTATGATGGCCCCAAAAATTGAGAGAATCGATACGATACCGCTTATCATCGCAACCCTTGAAAAGATGAACGTTCAAAAAACAATTGACAGTATTTTTATTGCTCATGGTAACTGGATCGGTCTCAGCTATGGTCAGTTGACGGTTTTGTTCGTAACCTATGTGTTGCATTCCTTGACCCATCATTTTTACGGGGTGGAATCCTGGGCAAATCAACATAAAACAGTTATAGAACGTGTGACAGGCTGGAACGTGGGTGAAAAAGATGCCACAGACGACCGCCTGGGGAAACTTGCACAGGTGTTTGGAGAAAACGACGAATACATATCAGAGTTTCAGATTCAGATGGGGCAAGGCATTATCTGTGCTTACCAGTTACCGACAAAAATTGTTCGCTATGACACCACGGCTTTCAATGTGTACCATGACCCAGAGAGCAGAAAGAACGGTATCTTGGAATTTGGTCACAGCAAAGATCATCGGCCAGATCTTCTTCAATTCAAACAAGGCCTTGCAACATTGGACCCGTCTGGGGTTCCCATTTTAAGCGAAACTCTTCCGGGGAACCGTGCTGATGACCCCTGCTATTTCCCAGCCTGGCAGCGTATGGTGAAAACCATCGGCAACCCTGATTTTTTGTATATTGCAGATTGCAAGGCAGCCGCCCTTGAAACCCGTGCTGCAATAGATCATGAAAAAGGATATTACCTTTTTCCATTACCAATGACCGGTGAGATTCCCCGTCTTATCAAAGAGTTGGTTTTGAACCCTGGGCAAGCCTTTCAAGAGATTGTGTTGCTCCCAAAAGATGAAGACCAAAACGAACGGGTGGTAGGCAAGGGATTTGTCGTGAATCAGCAAATGGAAAAACAGCTCGAAAGCGGAACAGTTCATCGATGGCAGGAAAGATGGATGGTTAGCCTGAGTAATAGCCATGCGCAGCGTCGGAAAAAATCGTTTCAAGATCGTTTGGACAAAGCCGAAAGCAAATTGGCTAAACTTAAGGCAAAGACCAACGACTCCGTAGATTCTTTTAAGCTCAAAGCCGAAAAGATATTGCAGGCATGTAACGTTGAGGCCTATTTTCATCTTGAAATCAACGACTCCGTAACCTTGCAGAAAAAATATATTGGTAGAGGACGCCCAGGGCCAAACACCCCTTTCAAAATGGTGGAAGTCCTGAATTTGGACTTAATGGTAAATCGAAATGAAGAGGCGATTGAAGAATTCAAAGCGTTGGCTGGTTGGCGGATCTTTGCAACCAATGTTGACGAAAACAGTATGACGCTTAACCAAAGCACACAATACTACAGGGATGAGTGGCTTGTAGAACGGGGTTTCCATCGACTAAAAAAAGGGCATATCCCTGTACTGCCTTTATTTTTACGTCTGCAGAAAAGAATCAAAGGCTTGATGGTAATGTTGACCATTGCCCTTCAGGCATTGACCCTGATGGAATTTGTCGTCCGCAGGGAGTTATCCAAAGCAGATGAACCTATTGCAGGGCTTGTTCCCGGAAATCCAAAAATGAAGACAAAACGCCCCACTGCAGAACGATTGCTTTCACAATTTGACAGCCTTCACCTTTTGATCGAAGAAAAGGGAGAAAAAATTTCCGGTGTCGTGGTTGAAGAATTGACGGCTTTACAGAAAAGAATCTTAACGCTTCTGGATTTGCCAGAAAAAACCTATGACCTTTCCTTCGTGGTCGGAAAAAAAAATTAGGCGTACAAAAATGAGCGAAACCCAAGATCATAAAGATCAATATCCAAATAGTACCTGAAACTTTCAGGTAGCGCTTTTTCGTCCTGGGATGCCTGTTCGACACCGGCGCATCCGTCCAGGACAATCAAATCTGCCAGGGAAACCCTTGTTTTGCCTGCCTGGGCGCTGTTGAACGCCTTTTGGATTCCTTCAAGGGTCTGGAGTACCGTTGCAAGTTGCTCGGGCTGGCTGACTGTCCAATCCTTCTGGGGTGCAAGACGGATGCGTGCACTGTTTGCCCTGCCGCGCTTGTCTGAGCCGCGGAAGGTGGATGCCGAGGCCCAGGCCCTGTTCTTCGAGGCCGGCGGCCTCGGGTTCAGGACCGATCAGGGCGACATCCCCTGCGCCATGGCACTTGCCAAAGGTGTGTCCGCCAGCGATGAGTGCGACGGTTTCCTCGTCGTCCATGGCCATGCGTGCAAAGGGATCAGTGCCCATCTGTACAATATTTCGGTATACCGTGGCAAGACTCATTGTCGGAAAGTCAGGTTTAAACCGATCATGGATATCTTCAACACTTGGATGGCCGTTACTTACGGCAAGAATTTTAACGATGGCCAGGCGTTGGGGCGTTTTCTAATGGTAATGATTATCATGTAGCATTGATATTCTTTCAAGTTAATGTCTATTTGAATGGGCTAACCAGGGCGGCAGCAATGGCGAGATAACGAAGGGCCTTTCCAGTGGTCACAAGGACAAGGAACAGTGTGAAATTGATCTTGAGTGCCCCTGCAACAACGGTCAGGGGATCGCCGATTACAGGCACCCAGGAAAAGAGCAGGGTGGCGGGGCCATAGCGTTTGAACCGGCGGGTTGCCCTTTCAAAGGCTTGTTCCGAGGTGTGGAAAATTTTCCGCCCCAAAAACCCATGAAATAGTTCACAACAGCGCCCAGCACATTGCCCGTGGTGGCAACGATCAGAGAAAGAATTGGATCCTGACCGCCGGCAATGAGCACCCCCAGTACAACTTCAGAACCCATGGGTAAAATTGTGGCCGCAAGAAATGAAGCAATAAAAAGTCCTGCAAGGCCGTACTGGGTCAGGGCTTCCATGTCTTTTTGAAGACAGCGGCCGACCAGTTTTGGCGAAGCTGTTCCATACCTTTGCGAACCTCACCCCTTCGGCCGCACTGATCCACGAGAGCTGGAGCCGCTCGGGGCGAATGCCCTTTTTTACCATTTTCTTATGAATCCGCTCCACCCGTTTGACGGTCCAGTGGTTGGCATCAATGTAGTGGCAATCCCCGATGTGGCAGCCACTCACCAGCACCACGGGGGCACCATGTTCAAAGGCCCGCCAGATGAATTTCTCGTCCACCCGGCCCGAGCACATGGTGCGGATCAGCCGGCCATTGGGGGGATACTGTAGTCGGGACACCCCTGCAAAATCAGCCCCGGCATAGGAGCACCAGTTGCAGGCAAACACAACAATCTTTTCTGCAGGCCGGATATCGAGCATGGCATCGGTCTGGGCGTTGATCTGGGCGTCGGTGAAATGGTTCAGGACAATAGCATCTGCCCGGCATTCGGCCCCGCAGGTGCCGCACCCGGCACAGGCCGCCGTGTTGACAATGGCCGGAGTTTTTTTCTTGACATCCACGGTGATGGCATTGTAGGGGCAAAAGCTTTGGGTGGGCCTCAAGGTAAAATCCGTCCGGGGTGAGCTGGAGACCGAGGATCTCCTGGAGTTGCTGGGTGCACCTGGCCGAATTCAGGCCCAGGGCCAGGACAAGCATGCCAAGGTCGTGGAATTCCACCCGAGCCGTTGCCATGTTCTCAACGGCCACCCGCAAGGATCCGTTGCTAAGCTCCTCAACAGAACCGGGAAGGCCCCTCAAATACTTGACCCCAAGCTTGTGGCTTCGGTTGTAGAGCGCCTCAAACCCCTTTCCAAAGGCCCGGATATCCATGTAGAACACCTTGATATCCATATCCGGATAATGCTCCTTGAGGATGAGGGTACTCTTGATGGTGTTCATGCAGCAGATGTTCGAGCAGTGCTCCCCACCCCTTCGCCGGGAACGGGACCCCACGCACTGGACAAACCCGATCTCCTTTGGCAGGGTTCTGTCAGTGGGACGCACAAGCTCTCCCCGGGTGGGGCCGCCGGCATTGACAAGGCGCTCAAACTCAACGCTTGTCACCACATTCTCAAACCGGGTGTAGCCGTACTCGTCCATGGCCCGGGGGTCATAGGGTTCAAGGCCCGTTGCCACAACAATGGTGCCGGCCTTCTCATGGATCACATCGATAAATGAGTCACTTTACACAGAGCTATTTGAGCTAATTCGTAGTGTCATCAGATTCGAAAGAAAAAGACTATCGAGTATCGTATAAATGGAGCAACTATAACGGTTGATTCTCTGGAATAATCTCGGATTGTGGGATGATTCTTTCTTGTTAGGTTATTTGGGCTTTCATAAAGGTCAATAGCACCTTTTATTATTATCTCAACTTTCGGAGTTTAGTCACTCTAAATTTTAAAAATACAACAATTTGAAATAACTATTAATATTGACGAGATTCACTACCTATGATACGTGTTCTTTACCCCTAAAAAACAACAATCAAAGATAGGAATCTCATCAAAATGCATATTACCTCGACAGAATATCAAAATCAAACCATAAATCCTGAAAAGCTCGGAATTTTTGGTAACTATTTTTCCAAATTAAAAGTTGGAAGCATGCTCAACAATTCAGGTATAGTCAAAACCAAAGGTGCTTCTCCCCTGGAATTGTTCACTATCGTTTTCAATCTGGCGTTTATTGGCAAAAACTTCTTCCAAGGCGTAGTGCGGAATAAAAAAGTGGGAGTCGGAAAAGATGCCGTGTATGACTTTTTAAATTCGCCCACCTATAACTGGAGACGGTTTACAACTCTTCTTAGCAGCCGAATTTATTGTATAATTAAGGGTCTTCTGGATAATTCTTCTGAAGAGGTTCTTATCTTTGATGACTCGCCATACGACAGAAGCCGTTCCAAAAAAGTGGAACTTCTTTCCCGTGTATATGATCATGCAACTCACAAATATCTAAAAGGCTTCAGGCTGCTTACTCTTGGCTGGTCAGATGGTAACAGTTTTCTCGGGATTGATTTTGCCTTGTTATCATCAGCAAACAAAAAGAATCGATACAATGAAATCAATCCAGATATTGATAAAAGAACGTGCGGTTATCAACGCCGCAAAGAAGCGATAACAAAATCCACAATGCATCTGGAACCAATGGTAAAAAAGGCCCTCAAGACTGGTATCAGGGCGAAGTATCTTGTAATGGATAGTTGGTTTTCAATGCCTTCGGTGATTTCGAGCCTTCGCAAGCATATCCACATTATCTGCATGCTTAAGGATCATCCAAAATGGTTTTACGAGTACAATGGAAAGAGACTCAGGTTAAGTGACCTTTATGGAAAATTAAAGAAAAAAAGAGGGAAGGCCAAAGTTAAGGCCAGTGTCCTTGTTCGGTTACCTGACGGGAACAAAGCCAGAGTCATATTTGTCCCCTGTGATAAAAAACGAGGATGGCTCGCCTTTTTATCAACAGATATTACCATAGCAGATGATAAGATGCAAATACTCTAACGCTTTTTATCTGCCCTGTTTTTATAAAAAAGGCCTCAATAACATTTATAATCAGCTACTTGCATAGCATTGGCCCTAATCGTGTTTTCGCAAAATACTCTAACGCTTCAAATAAATATCATTTTTTACAGTAGGTTAATGCTATTTTATAGCAGTGTTGCACGGAATGTGTATTTCAAAAATCAGTCAATGAAGTTTGAGAAGTTGTAAACAAAAATAGACCATTCGCTAAAAAAGCGTAATGGTCTATCCTGATTTAATTATCTTGTCCGAGGTATCTAATCTGGACGATCTAAAGTTTTAGAACAGCAAAATCAGTCCTTTCTGGCCTCACATTATTTCTTGGTGAAATTTTTCCATGTGCCTTATGTTCGTTATTGAGGAGGAAGATCAGAGAGAAATTCCAAGGCAAGATTGATGTCAACAAAGGTGTATTTCAACTCCTTTGCTCTGTCCCTGCAGTCTGTACAAATTTCTCTGAATTTTCTCATATCGCCTTTGGTCGTCATATAAATCTGTTCAATGGCCTCCTGTTCAATATCCTTGTACTCGACAATGAAATCTTCTACCACAATCGGGTATAGAATAAGCGTTTTCAAGCGGCTGAGGATGTCTGGATGCTCGCGGGTTAAAAAGGTCCTCACCTTTGGTAATCCTGCAAATACAATGGGAACACCGGCATCGATAACCCTTTTGAGGTAGGGCCAGACCCGGGGATCAAGATCGTTTGCCTCGTCGATTAAAATAAAGCAGTTGGACAGACTGCATATCATTTCCAAATATTGAGGGGTTCGCCGGTAGGTGGCGATTGTGTCGTAATTTAGCTTCTTTAAAATCGATGCCAGGGTTTCATGTATGTTGAACAGTGACTCCACCCAGACGGCATGAAGTTTTTTCGGTTGCAGCAATTTCAAGAAACGGGTTTTACCCACGCCATAATCACCCTCGATCAAGACGCTCTGCCTACGATAGATTCGGTTATATGTGGCCCCCAGATAAGAAATGCGGCGTTTGTCATTTATAAAATCTTCTTTTCGTTTCATGTCATATTTCTCCAGAAAACGCATACGGTGCCACATGGATTCTTCGATAATGGCTTTCACAATCGAGAATAAAAGCATTGAACAGCACTGCCCCTTTTATATTCGTGGGTTGCTGCATCTTTTTTATATAGGTGGTGTATCTTTTCTGGTTATGCTGAAGGATTTGCTTTGCCATGGGCATGGAAAGACCTTTTTTATAATTTTTAATCAGGAGGGGCCGATCGACGACCATGCTGTTGTGCTCCAAAAAGGCGATGATCTGATCCAGCTCATTTTTGTCCGGCAATATGGTCAATACTTTTAACGGCTTTTCAAAGGGCTTTCGGGCAAGGGCTTCTCCCCAAAAAATACCATCCTCCCTGGGCTCAAAAAGGAAAAGCTTGTCATTGTATCTGGATATCTGAACGGGTGTACTTTTATGGGAGCTGAACTTGTCTGCACCCATGGTCACATAGTAATCCTGATTTTCAAATCTGATGGTCTTCTGCTTTGATACCGTGGCTTTTGTTTTTCTAAATCCATATTTCATGTGCTCCTTGACCTGATCAGTACAAAAGGTCAGTGTGCTGGTAAATGTTTTAAAAAAGTCTGTGAGCTTTTTATCCGGCACCCAGGCACTGACTTTTCCTTTTTCAGAGAAATAGTGGCGTGTACAGTTGTGTTCATGGCGATATTCCTCCATAAGTGAGCTTGTTTTTAACTCATCCAAATTTATATCAAGGAGGGTAACGGTGATTTTTTCTTGTTTTCCTTTTTTGAAGATGTACCCGGGCTCTGTCTTTACGATCCTTTTTTCAAACGCCTTGATGATTCGGATTTCAAAATTATGAAGGCTGCGGTGGGATGATTCCAGGTGAGCCTTATCCTTGGGAGCATGGATCCTTGAGAAATCAGGTTCCATATAAAACCCGTTCGGGGTGGAATGTTTCAAATTCAAGTCGTTGATGGGGCGCTTAAGATTTAAAAAGCCCTTGGCATTATCCGGCCGGATACGAATCTTTTTTTGGGGAAATGGCCTATCCAGTAAAAATTTGGTGAACAGGTTCACGGAGTTCCAACTGCTTTCGGAAAAATACGCATCCAGGACAAACATATAACGAGAGCCCGTATCATAAAATTCTATGACCTGGGGCTTTTGCCAATGACCCTTGTCGTTTCTGATCTTAAAATATCTAAAAATACAGCCATCCATCTGGATCAGATCAAACACCGGTTCTGGTTTAAAACTATTTTTGACCGGAATATCGTCCTCGAAATCTGGTTTATTCAAATATGATTTGAGGTTTTCACGGTAAACACAGTGCCTGAGGGCATGGATGGAGATCCTCTTTTTGAACTCTTTCTCAAGCCAGTGGTGATAATTTTTAATGGTTCTTGCCTTATGGGTAATAAAGATGAACCGTTGGCTTGACGGATCACACGACTCTTTTACCATTTCTATAAAACGTCTGCGGACCTGTTCGGAGAAAGAACGGGGACGTCCACTGCACTTGCGGCCTTCCATAACCTTCTTTTCCACAAGTAGGAGTGGCCCCGGAATAATGCCGGTTTTTTGATATTGATCTTTGTAATATTTTTTACTTGCTCGTTTGGCCGAGCCTTTTTTGTTCATGATCTTTTTATGGAGCAAAAGATTGAAACGGTCATCAAGCGTCAGAGTAGGTATGACCTTCAGGTTATCCGTGTCCATTGCCGTTCTCCCTTGTCAATATTTTTTCCCGAATGACCCGGTTCCACAATAGCCCAGCCTGGCGAGATGTCTTTTGCCAGTGATCCTGTTGGGCCAGTCGAACCTGGTCAAGCATTGCCTGGACAGCATCCATATAGGCTTTGCTGACCTGATCGGTTAAATCCACAGGTTCGTCTTTACTGCCGGTGTCGTTTTCTTTTGCGGAATCAATGAACTGTTTGATGTTTGGTGCGGTTATCTCCATGGCGGTTTTTAAAAATGCCTTCCATATTTTACGCTGTTCGATGGGATCCAATGGGGCCAGGGGGCGCACCTGGGATTCATTGTTGGGAAGAATGTCTCCAATTGGAGACAGATTGTTGATAACCTTATAGGATTCTATCAGGCGATAAGCTTGGGCTCTGCCCATATCCCAGCGCACTCTGGCATAAGTTTCAAAACTACTGAAAAGATTGAGTTTATACAGCCGGGTATCTTTTATCTCTTTCAGAGCTTTGCCTATTTCATGGAAACGACTCTGATTACGGGCAATAAGATTCTCCAGACGGGTCAACCGATCCTGTTCCATTATCCTAATCCTCCCGGCATGGTCTGGCCGATGCCTCCGATAAAATTTTGCAACCCCTGTCTGGCATCTTTGTTCTGATTCGGAACTTTGACCATCAGGCGTTTTAAGAACAGAACGCTCTCTTTAAACCCGATTCTCTGAACAGTCATCACAAGATCGATGGTGTTGAAGTTTTTTTCACATCGAAAGCACCGGGCCAGGTTGGTGGCTGGGTTTATGGCTGTCTGGAATTCATTACAGATCGGGCACAGAAAACGGAAAAAGCCTTCACTGATTTTTGATGGCATTTCCAGTTGCTCCCTTATCAACATCTCCACAGGGATAAAATTTCTTAATTCAAACAACTCTTGGGATGAAAATTTTTTTGGCATGAGTCCTCACATTTGTCGGGGTTATCAAGGCACTTTGCCTTAAGCTCAAGGCAAGGTGTAAAAATCCTATTTTTAAACTACTATAATAGCCCCATCCTTGTCTGTTGTGTCTTAAACACCCTTATGTATTAGTCTGTTCGTATCTCCTTTATTTACAGAGGTTTAGGTTAATGATGCGTCTTAAAACCCTAAGTCGATTACTTTGTTGGGATATCAATGAATTACAGTTGGTTAAGTCTATGATGCGTCTTGAAACTCCGATTCGATTAGTCGAGGTTTTTATCCATAAACACCCCCCCCCTATCTGAACGCAGTTTTTGAATCGTATGACTGATTCAGAATCTGCCAAGCTACATATTGGATGACGATCATATTTCTTGTTCCATACTCGTTTTCTAAAATTTCATATGGCAATACGGGCTTTGCCAGGCAGTTGGGCGGGGGGTGTTCATGGGGAGGTATGCTGGATTTAAATTCCTTAGAAGATTCTTCCTCAATCTTTTCTAATTTTTTACCCAGATAGTTATTTTTAAAATATTCACCGTTTTTTTTGTTCCATTTTTGACAGTTTCTTCGGTGCTGTTCAGTTTTGCAGGCAGACCTTCCACATGTTGTCTGTCGTCCTTTTTGGCGGACATCCGGCTTAAACCATTTGCGGCAAATACAGCAGGGGCGTTTTCCACTTGAACTTTTTGCCATTATATTTTCTCCAAATTTAAATCTGGATGAAAATATAGCCCTAAAAATTGATTTTGTCGTAAAAGCGGCGGGGTAAGCGGGGTATGATTTATTTTCTATTTGGCGGGGTATTTGCGGCGGGCTGCCCTAATCATAGCGTTATAGTATTTTGCGAACGATTTGGGGGGTAGGCGTTAGAGTATTCGCATCTTAACAAGCAGATGATGAAATAATAAGGCTGTACGGTAAACGCTGGGATATCGAAGTATTTTTTAAAATGTGCAAACAGCATCTAAAACTGGTTAAAGAGATCCAAATCCGGAACTATGATGGTTTGATCGGACACACTTCCCTGGTAATGGCCAGATACAATATTCTGAGTCTGTTCCAAAGGAAAAGCGTTGATCAACGATCATTTGGAGATTTATTCAGAGCCTGCAATGAAGAATTGGCCAACATAACTTTCCTTGATGCACTAACGAGGATAATGCAATTAGCCATGGCTACGTTACGAAAGGTTCATAACTTGTCTGAGAAGATCATAAATTCCATGCTCGACCTGATAATGGGTGAAGCACTTGTATATTTCGGCCTTTCCAATCGGCAAACGCCCCTATTGGAAGGGGAATAGAGATGAATTTACTTCTCAGAAAGTTGAGTTATTATTATTAGGTTTCTGAGGCAAGTTATAGCTTTAAGAACAGTAGCGTCTCAGGTTGGTGTGCGTTACCGCTGTGAAAGATGATCTTTGGTAATCTATGGTTTGCAACTACTCCATTCTCATATAATTCCGTGAAAACAGACAAGTCCTTCTCTCTGGAAATATCGTCATCGAGCCTATCTGATAGTTACTTGATACTGCCAGAATGCATCTTTATCCGATCATTCTCCTCGCTCTTTTGTCGCATCGTATCTCGGGTAAAGGCCGACGCTCCATTCTCAAAAAACTCTTTCTGCCACCGGTAAAACACGGTTGGTTGCAATTTGTATTTATCACACAGATCCGATACCGCAAACTTGTTAACCAAATGCCGTTTCAGAATGGTTACTTTTTTTCCGGGGTGTAGCTTTTTCTCTTCCTTTTCATGTTGCTTACCTCCGCTCGAGTATGTTAATTTAATTAGTGTCTGACCGAAAACCCCTTTGAGAGGCCTTCGGGTGTCCTCATAAATCCTTGATGTTCACTTCATCAAAGTTTTATGCGAGGTGTGGTTCTTTTTTGATGATCTTTGACAATTTAAACTTATTTTGGACGTAACTATTCTTTTTTATTCAAATTGTCCTCTTTCTCTGCAGTTTTGGTTTAGCCGGATTTACGTTGAATTCGTTTTAGCTTCTTTTGTTGAATATGGTGCCCGATAATCTGGAGGTTCCTTGCCAGAACCGACAAACTGACATACCGCTTAAAACCATGAATACCATGATCCGGGCATCGGTCCAGACCATGGTTTTCCAACCCGTTGATGGCGGACTCAACTGCCGAGTGTTTTCTTTTGGATCGGCGGAATTCCTCGGCTGTTTCTTCTTCAAATTCAGCTTTGTTTCGCTTCCCTTTTTTTGGAAGCACCAGAAGGGTGAGATTGTCTTTCAAAGCCTTCTTGTTTCCAGGATTGTAAAAACCTTTGTCAAAACTGCACCCTTTGAGGTTTGGGAACTTGCTTTGAGCGGCATCGACCATGGCAACTGCCACCTTGTCGTCAGTTTCTTTTTCCATAACCTGGTGGTGCAGAATTAGGCCATATTGATCTTCCAGGATGCAAACCCGCAGCCCCAATTCCTGGGGAACACCGGCTTTCCCTTTGGAGATCCATTCCGTATGGGGTTCAAAAAGTGAGAGGACCTTTTCATTATGCGGAATTTTTTTACCCTTTATAACACGCTGTCTAATCCTGCCGATTGGCATGATCGATATACGTTTTCAGCTCTTCTATCCTTGCCAGACAGGCTGGATCGTTTGAAACAATGTGTTCGATGGTAGAATTTGCCGTTTTGACAAAATTCTCTGCAGATTCGATATAATTGGCGTGGGCTTCAATGATTAACTGCTTCCGTTGGGCCTTTTTCTTTTCATCCTTTGAAGTGGAATGCTTTAGTTTTTGGGCGATGCGATAGAGTTTTTTAAACGAGCGTATATTATAATCGTACTGTCGCCAAAGGGTCATCCCCAGTCCCTGGCTGATCATGGCGGCAATTTGAATCATTTTTCGGACTGCGTCGAACAATAGGTTGATATCGGTAGGGTAGTGTACATCCGTCTCAAGAACAAAGGAATCACAGCGTCCCATCAACGTCTGGTCTTTTTTTTTACCAGGAGTTTATGACCTTCTTTGACAACCAGAGTATTTATTTTATCAAGGACTTCCGGGGTTAAAAGTGAGACGTTATCCTTCAAAGTCTGAAGCGGGTATGTTTTGTCATCGTCCATCATCCCGTGCCCGAGCATTTGTCGCATGGTTTTATGGTTGTTGGCAATTTCTTGAAGTTTGTCATAATCCCAGTTGCAGTTGAGTCGAATGGTTCCCATTACAAGAATTTTCCATAAATCCATTCCGGGATGGCCGTTTTTGGAATTTACCCTTTCCGGAGTCACGGTTTCAAGGATGTCAAAAACTGCTTGGCGAAGTTCTTTGTCACAATAGATGTGTTTAAGACCCAAAAGAAGCTTGGGGATCTCATCCCTGGATCTCATATCAATTTTGATATCCTCGATTGGAGTTTGTCCGAATGTCAGTTGTGGATCGAAAATTTTACGCAAAGGAACCTCGAAGTTTTGCAAACATTAGAATAGCAAGATATTTATTAATTAGTAATATCTTCAATTAAATTCATTTATTCAAGTAGCTTACTGTAAAGTATAAACGAGTAAAAGTCAAGTTAAAATTGTGTTTTAGTAAGAACTTTAACTCATGCGGTGGCTCATAAAACCGCTAAAGACAAGGGTTTTGAAGTTTTCGGTCAAACACTAATTAGTGGAAGACTCCAATTCTCGTTGAACCAAGACATAAATATTAAATTCCTCTAATAGGAGGAAAGCTTATGAGTGGTCCAATTAAACTTCCATCAGGATTATGTGTTACTTTATCGGAAGGACTGACCCTCTCAGAAAAAAAGCCTGGCAAGAAAGGAAGGCGAGGGGTTAGGCAACGTACACCGGGTGTGGTCCCTCTTCCTGGTGCTGCGAATACAATGGACGATCAGGAGACGAGTGGAATCATCGATTCCCTCGTTGACCAGGATATGACTCTGGTTGGTACTGTACCCATTGCGACTTCGCCAGTTTCTCAGCCAGTAAAAAGGAGATTCGGCAAATTCACTTCGCATAATGCGACAATTGAAGTCGATCTGGACACCAATGAAAATGCGGTGGTCCTGCTTGAACAGGATGGATTTTACACTTGGCATTTTGACGGGGTAGAACCACCTCTATCTGGGACGGAACCGAAAATTAGTCACCACAGTAGCAAAAGGGGCGCTCGAACAGTAACTTTTCAGCTGTCTCTTGGAACTTCCTCCACAGGGGGCAAGAAAAAGCGTGGCTGGCTGGGCGACTTGATTGTGGAAAATGTCCAGGCTTTTGTTTTCAAGTATGCGGGACGGTTTCTACTGAAACACGGTGCGGCGTTCCTGGAACGCAAAGTGCGCACAGGATGGGTCGCATTAGATAGCGACAATCCCTTGGAGTGGCCGGAATTACCTGATCTGTCAACTGTTGAATTGCCGGAACACCGTGCTGCACGCATCCTTCTCTTTGTCCATGGAACATTCAGCAACACGACAGGTGGATTTGGTGCTTTGGGGGCAACGCCCTGGGGACGCAGTTTTTTGCAGGCTACCCGTGCCAATTACGACACCGTTATAGGTTTTGACCACCAGACCCTATGTGTCGATCCTCTCGCAAACGCAACCGCGCTACTACAGGGGCTCGAATCAAGAACCTGGCTGCAACCTGCGAAAATCGACGTAGTCTGCCACAGTCGAGGTGGCATTACGGTTCGCAGCCTAATTGAATATCTCTTACCGGCTGCAACCATACCGATACAGATTGAGCGGGTGGTGTTCGTTGGTGCCGTTAATGGGGGAACTGAACTGGCGGAGCCAGACAACTGGAAATCACTGATCAATTTATACACAAATCTGGCCGTGGGTGCATGCCGGGCAATTGCAATGTTTCCTCAGGCCACGTTTGCTGCACAACTGATGGGAGGGGTGCTGAAGAGTGTCGGTTCGCTTGCAAAAATCCTGGTCGATGAAGCTATTACGGAAAAGGCTGTTCCTGGGTTGGCCGCAATGGAACCAGATGGGGATTTCATTCATCAGTTAAATCAGAGCCAGCCTGGCCAGCCAACCGCAATAGAGAGCAGGTATTACGCTGTCACCTCCGACTTTGATGCCAAAAGCGCGCTGGAAAATCTCAAGGAGCTGCCGCGACAGTTGCTCCTCGCACTTGCCGATGGTGTTGTCGATCAGCTGATGGGAACATCAAATGACCTGGTGGTCAATCTCAGTTCGATGAAACATATTGATGCTCAGTCTGGCCGTTACATCAAAGATTCACTGGATTTTGGGCAAAACGGCATCGTCTTCCATACCAACTACTTTTTGCAGCCGCAGGTTACGAACGCGTTGGCACGCTGGTTTGACCTGGAATTTCCGCAAGTTGCGAGCCCGGCCAGAATCAGGGGTGTCAAGGCGGGAGGTGTCGCAATACCTGAAAAGACCCTTGCCCGTCTGGATCACGATGTATTGGTGGCCCTAGCAGAAGACTCAGGTATGGATACCCTCGAACGGATCCAGAGTAATATTCCAAGCTATGTTGTAATTGAGCGGCAGTGGGATGAGCAAATACTTCATTACGCTTTTGCAGCGGAGGAAGTGATCGAACTGGCCTCCCAGCAGCCGGAGGCGATTCTGATGGATTCGCTAGGGTTGCATGAAACAGAGGCTTCGGCAGAGGGCCCTGTTGATGCTTTGCCTCCATCTCATGAAGGCGCCCAACGTTCCTGCAGCAAGCGAGTAATCGGGTTGGAAGACGGCAGGGTGATCGGTGTCGCGGAATCAGAGGTCTTGGCAACGTCGGTTGATGATCTGGTTCTACTGGCTGACCAAGTCAGCTCTCCGATCGATGACAAAGGCCTGGTTGTAGCCCGGCGGGTCATGCCAAGGTTTGTTCACAGCAAGCCGCCTCTCTTTAGAAATTTGATTGACTCGGTCTCCCTACCAGTTGACTTTGCATTTGATCGTTCAGATGGCGTATCTGTGAGAAGAACAAGGGGCCATTCGAGTGGACATGCGGGAGCTATCATCTCCGAGCCGACACCAGTTTTACCTCCTGCAGTGACCTGCCACGCCTTGGCGGAAATGGATGATGAGGTAGTGATTGGGGAGGTTACATCTTTAGATGTCACCCTGTCGCGGGAAATTATCGGGGCAACGAAAGCAGTGGCGGCACAGGGAGAGATTTCCGTAAAGACTGATCGCAAATTGACGGTTGAGCTGATTCCAAAGAAAAATTTCATGGCAGCCGGGGAAACTCGCGTTGAAATTGACGTCCCTGAGGACATGCAGCCGGAACAGTTGATTTTTGATGTCAAGGCTACCGACGCAGGGGAGGGAGAAATACTCGTGAGGGTCAGGCAGGGTGTAAGGCCCCTGGTAAATCTTTCTCTCAAGACCACTATTATCGCGGCTCGGACACGTCCGCCTGTCCGTCGACCGCAGGAGGCAACGGTAATCGAGGAGGAGCCGGGGCCGCAGCCAGAGCATGAATTGAGCATTTTCGAGCTCGAACGCGGGGGAAAATGGCTCTACCAGTTCATTCTCAGGGCTCCCGACCTCGGGGTACTCGGGAGCTGGGAATCGAAACCATTCAAAGGTGATCGCAGCGACTTTATTGCCGAAATATATGAAGATATAGAACAGCGCTATCTGAGCAATAAAGAGGATTACGAACAGTTTCAACAGGAGCTTCGGGAGGTGGGGGCGGGGCTATGGGACGAGCTGTTTCCCGAGGAATTGCAGGACACCTTATGGGAATATCGTGATCAGATTGACAATATAATGGTACTGGCCGAGGAACCTTTTATCCCCTGGGAGCTTGTGCATTTTAAACCGCCCAAAAGCGGTCTTCCGCCCGAAACACGTTTTTTGGGAGAATTCGGTTTGATTCGCTGGCTGCATAATGTCGGTTGGCCGCCCGTTCAGCTTCGAGCCCGGGAGGGCCGCTGTCATTATGTTATTCCATATTATCCCCATCCTGAATACCAGCTTGATGAAGCCGAGAAGGAGGTGGATTTTCTTGAAAGTTCTTTCAAGGCCACTCTGGTTGAACCCCATATCGCGCCGGTGCGGAAATTTCTGGAGTCAAAAGATGGGTTCGACCTGCTCCATTTCGCCTGCCATGGCTTCGCATCTTCAGTGGATATCAACCGTGCTGAACTCCTCCTGCAGGGTCGCATCGAAGGTGCCAACTATGTGACGGAGAAGTTGCGGGTTTCTGTCATAGAACAACTCTCAGGAATCGTTGCCGACAATGGCTGCCGGCCGATAGTGACATTGAATGCCTGCCAGGCTGGTCGCGCTGGCTACAAGATGACCAGCATTGGCGGTTTCTCCAGGGCTTTTCTCAAGCAGGGAGCCGGAATGTTAGTTGCGACTCTCTGGTCCGTAGGTGATTTGCCGGCAAGCAAGTTCACGGAGATGCTGTATAAGAGATTGCTCAAGAACGACAACCTCGGCAAAGCGGCGACTGCCGCCCGCCTGGCAGCGAAACAGGAAGGAGAGGCGACCTGGCTTGCGTACACTGTCTACGGGAATCCATATGCAACTCTGTCGACAGATTAATTATTAACCTGAAAGTGACTCGACTCAGGCTAAAACAATATGTTGAAAGGGCTTAATAACCCATACATAAGAGGTTTGGTTCTGTCCGCAATGGAAAACATGAGCTCATAACATCCTGATCAAACTCGGCGGAGAGGAATGGTAATGTCGAATTCCAAAACCAGTTTTTGTGATTATCCACTCGGTGACGGCCCTCTGGAGAAAATCTATGAGGCTGCTGCAACAGGTGAGATTCGTCTGGACAGGGCGTTGGAAATTGCCGCTTCCCAAGAGGTCACAAGTCATTTAACATCCGTATACGCGCATGCCTTCGGTTTTCATGCCGCCCGAAATGCGCTCAGGGGCCGATGGCGCGAAGGATTGATGCAGCACCGGATCCTGCTGGCCGCAGCCCGGGCCGTCACCGGACCTGAAGCCCGGATGGCTCGTATTCGGGCGGAAAAGGAAGGCATTGTGACCGTTGCTTGTGTTCTCTTCCATATGGCGTTAGGCCGTGCCTATGTCGACGCTATGAACGGAGGTGACTGGTTGTTGGAAACAATCGACCCCGTCAGGGAGAAAACCCTCCTGGCTGAGACGTTTCATGACCTGGGTGTTCTCAATCTGGACCCGTTCACAGCGCATCGTACTTTTGAAAATCGTGAAATAGAGCACCATAGGTGGCTTGCCCGTACTGCTCAGGAAATCGGTCCCGACTCAATTGAAGGGCTTCCGAATATTGAGGAGGCCCTTGTCCTTGCCCAGGATTTCTTGGAGAATGCGGTACAGCTGGCTGAAGGGAATCAGCTGAGTGACAGCATGAAGGCTCTTTACCAGGCAAAGAGCTGGTTAGAAGGCTTGCAACAGGGTGATTTTGACGCATCGCTTCTGGCAGATGCCCTTAATACTCTCGATCCCATGCAGGACCCTGCCCGCTGGCTTGCCCTTGCCGTTTCTGGTTTGAGACAGAATTTTGAGATTGATTCGAAAAAGGCAGAGGAGATCTTTTCCATACCATTATCTGCCTGGATTGCAAAGTTCGGGAAAAGTAAAGCCTTTGAAATTGTCATTCCACTCCTCGATTTCCAGCGATTTTACGATCCGCAAGCAGCATTGAAAACAGCCGAAGAGGGCTATGAGCTCATGGTGGAAGAACCGGTGGAAGTACACAGAAGCAAATTCTACAATCAAGTTTTCAGTTTGTTTGTGATGGTTGCTAAACGTGCAGGAGTGAATACGAATGAGCGAATACACTCAGTAGAGCGTGTGCTGAATATGGACGAGAGCATTGAAGTCCGTGCCATGTGTCTCATTGGTTTGGCTTCGGATTCCATGAGATCCGACGATGAACTTTCCGGTCTTGCAATGTTTGATCGCAGTCTGGAGCTTGCCCCGGGTCTGCATCAGCGTTTTCTGAAAGTAATGTTGTATCTCAAGGCGCACCTGTGGCTGGGTATCGGCAGCAACTCCATGAAGGCGATGCCGGCAAAGTTGGCTTGCGCTGCCGCGGCTTATGGAAATGCACTTGCATTCATGCTTGAAGCAGGGCTTTCGGAACATGCTTTTGACCTGCTGAAACGGTTGGAAGATATAGCTGCTGTCCATGATTCAGAAAGTTCAGAAGCCATACTCAGTGCTCTGGTCACCAAGTCCTTACAGGCGGAGCTGGCAATGGGATATCCAGGCCAGGCGGTGTTAAGGTCGATCTGTCATCATCTTACGCTGGTCTTCTTTGAAAGAGATAACGCTCTTCTCACGCTGGTCTGGCAGATTGCCAAAGGTAGGCGCTCCGCGGCGATTCTGACATCACCTTCCGCTGTGGTTACAGGCGATACACCGGAATCCAGAAAAATCCTCGCAAAGGTTGATGAAGCTCGAAAAGCACTCCATGCCGATCAGAAATACCAGGGACAATTCACCAGTGGTGATGCCTCCTTTGAGTTGTGGTTGTCGAGTTACATAAGGGGCGATTATTACGACGGGGATCAGTCGTGGGAGAGATTTGCAAATCTGAAAATGACCTTTGATGGAAAAATCTTTGATAGTATGGCTTCCCACATGCCTCCGACCTGCTCCACCCCGGTTGCACTCCCTCAAATTCAACAGCGACTTGACTCGAGATCGGCACTGCTGATCGTCTACCTGGGTAAGTCTTCCGACGGCCGGGATGCAGTTTACTGCCTCGCTGTTACCCGCGAGGAAGCGATAGCTCATGTTCATGTCCACGAGGATTTGCAGGACGAGACATCCTGGTTCGACGGAGAACGAACCGCCGTTCGCGCCCAGCTTGGTTGCAAGGTCGGCGAACTGCGCAGTGCTCTGCTGGAAGATCCGGGAGATAACGATGTGGGGCTTTGCGCGGGGGCTATTTTGCAGCAGGGCCTCAGCTCATTCTATGCAGTAACGGAAAAGACGCTTGGGTCGTTATTATTAAAAGGAAAAAATCACCTTATTGTCGCACCGCATGACGCCCTTCATTTTCTGCCATTTCATTTGTTCAGCGTGGGAGGTGCCCCTATTATTGACAGTTTCGCTGTCACTTACCTGCCAAATCTTGCCTTAATTTCCACTGCAAGACGATCTCACATTGGATCGGCGAATCCTGAGATCTCTGCATCTGTCGGGATTGGCTTTGTCGGTGAAGCAGGAGGCTGGCAGGCTATTCCGGAGGCTGTCGCAGAAGCTCGTGCAGTTGCCGAGGTGCTGAATACTGTTCCACTGCTTGATGCTCAATGCACCAAGACCAAGGTCATCGATACTTTGCAGAGTAGCAGATACACGCACATTGCCACTCATGGTGCGATGGATGTTGATGCCCCGGCATTTCAAATGCTGGTCCTCCATCCTGTGGAGGATGAGGAAAACGGCCGCCTGTATGCCTATGAAATACTACAAACGGATCTTCGCAGTCTGGAGATCGTCTCTCTCGGTGCGTGCGAAACTGCGCTTGGGCGTATTGACCGTGCAGACAATTTGCGTGGCATGATAACTTCACTGTTCAGTGCAGGTGTTGCTGCTGTCGTCGGCACCTTGTGGCCTGTTGAATCAAGAGCATCAGAAGTTTTTTTCACTACGTTTTATACGCAGCTTTCCAACGGCTATAACCGTTGCGACGCCTTCTACGGGGCGCAGGTGGTCACTCGTAAAGTCTTTCCTCAATATCGCGACTGGGGCTCATTTTATTTAGCTGGTGAATGGTGGTGACGTTATCTCCACCATTCAGGATGAGAAGAATATCAACTAACCGACTGTTAAGATACGAATAGTCTAACGCCTTACCCCCAAATCGTTACAGATAGGAAGATGCTTTTAGTCAAGAAAAGTATGAAAAATTATTAAAAGGTTGAGATATGCACCCAACCGGGTACTGGCACAACATGTTGTGCCAGTACCCGGTTGGGTCAAAACATTCCTGAAATAAAAAATAGGCATTAAGTGGAGGGATGAAAATAGTCTGAATTTTATTGAAAAAGATCAAAAATCATCAAATTTCTGATGATTTTGGGCATAATTCACCAGTAATTCCAAATTTCAATTTCATTAAAAATCAGCTCTAATAGTCAAAGGCTGGAACCTGGGAGTCTGAATCATCGTAAATCAATTCAGAGCTATAAACCGGATCAGGCTGTGGTGGGTCATGATTGCGTATATCCCAAAGCCCAAGGTGTCGTAAAATTATTTCTATAATTTCGATTTCTTCAACAAAGCTGATGATTCTCATAGGCCCCTGACATTTTGGGCAAATTAAAGGATCAAATTCATACACTTTCTGAAGTAACCGAGCCCAATTTTGCCGAAATTCTTTGGAAGAGATCGCATTGGGCACAATAGCCGGGATATTATCATCAGCATCAACCTTTTTTCTTAAACCTCTTGATTTGTTTGAATAGAAACCGTAGTAGCGAACCGTTTGTTCGTATCTATTGGGAATGTGAGTCACCAGTTGAGCCAACCAGTCCAGAGCATTGAAAATTTTCCGGGACTTTCTGTCCTTAGAGGTATAAATCACTTTGGCAATACCGTCTGTTGATTTTTCTGCTGGAATATAGATCATTCTTTCCTGGGAGAAACAGGCTCGGATAATGTAATTAGCCAGATTACCAAGACCAGCTTTATTCTCTGGATAAATCCGGTCACCAATATATACATGGAAACCAGTATGATGCCAGGAAAGCATGTTTTCGATAACAGCATCATTTATTTTTCCCTCTTTTTTGAGCATTTTCAATACTTCATACTGAAAGGCCTCTTCCAGGTTTTTAAGCATGAATGCTGGTGCCATTCGGAAACTGTCGTCGTCTATAAAACAGCCGTCAGAAACTATGGCGTGGAGATGTGGATTGAAATTTTGAAAATCACCGTAAGTTTGCACAGCAATGCTGGCTCCGGGAACAGCACCATCATATGGAACAGCTGATTTTAGATAGGCACTGAGCACCTTCCATCCACAGATGCTGAGTTTTGCCAATAATTTGCGGTCATAGAGAAAATAGATCCGTAATCGTTTGGGGATGCTGCCAAATTATATAAAACGGGCCCATTGCCGGTGGGGAACATCTTTCAAGACATTGGTAAACAGCCATTCGCTATATTCTACAACCCTTTTCTGATGGCAAGATGGACAAAATTGGCGGCGCTTACAAGAAAACGCCAGAAGATACTCGTGGCCACATTCTTCACAACGGACCCTGGCAAACCCCATATGAAGATCACCACAGTCAAGGTATTTGAAAATCACAGTCATGACGTATGTCCGCCAGAAACCATACCGGGAAGCATACATGTCATCCCATGCCCGTTCCAGTTCTTCAAAATGACTCTCAACACACTTGTAATATGCGCTTGCCTTAGGATTACGCGGCTGATAGATTCCGAGTTTATGTGTTGTTGGCTGGGGCATAGTTAACTCTACGATGAAGATAAATGTATCATTAACGTCTGGTTGGGAATAAAGGATAAAATATTTGTTGAAAAAATGCAATAATGTGATGAAAAATATAAACATAGAGCGGAAAATCATACCCCATCCAACAAAAACATGCTGACGTTGCGGCAACCCATGCAGACCAGCCCCTGGATCTTTTGGATCCGCCCATCCAACGGGAACAGCAACTGTTCGGGGGCTGGACTTATTAATAAAAGCAGTTCTGAAGAGAAAGGAAGAGCTTATGTCAAGTTCTCTTCTCTCTCACCTTCTCGTTGCAGAAACCAGCGAAGGGAATATGTTTTTCACACTGGCCTGCAATCTATGTTTTGGGTGTTTTTGTTATGGCCAGGTTCAAAAATATGGAGCATAGCTATAGAGCATAGGGGGAAAAGCATGATTGGGAAAATAGAGATTAATAATTTGGATCTGCGGTATGAAAAATTCAGATTGATGATAAAAGACTGCCACAGGTTAAGCAATACCATATAAACAGGCGGTGTATTCCAGAAAAACTTATACAAAATCTAATCGGGTCAAAAAAACTTTATGCGGATATCAGGGCCAACGCAGTATTTTTACTGATTGGAAAAAAAAGAGGGTGGTCGGTGCTGAACTCAGAGGAACTGGCAATCTAAAATGGTGCGGCATGGCACCAGGGTCAAGAAAATAATCGTTTATCATGGGGACTCTTTATCTGCATGGCCAAAAGGGTTTTGTCAATAATTCCCCGTAAAAAGGGGAATAACGTTTATTCCTGACATGGATTTTATATTGATTGTTCTGGTACTTTGCAAGGAGAAACTATCCTCGTATTCTTTTAAGTCAACGCCTATTTGAATGGGCTAGCCAGGGCGACGGCAATGGCAAGATAGCGAAGGGCTTTTCCAGTGGTCACAATGACAAGGAACAGTGTGAAATTGATCTTGAGTGCCCCTGCAACAACGGTCAGGGGATCGCCGATCACAGGCACCCAGGAAAAGAGCAGGGTGGCGGGGCCGTAGCGTTTAAACCGGCGGGTTGCCCTTTCAAAGGCTTGTTCCGAGGTGTGGAAAATTTTTTCCATGGAAAACCTGCCACCCCAAAAACCCATGAGGTAGTTCACAACAGCGCCCAGCACATTGCCCGTGGTGGCAACGATCAGAGAAAGGATTGGATCCTGACCGCCGGCAATGAGCACCACCAGCACCACTTCAGAACCCATGGGTAAAATTGTTGCCGCAAGGAATGAAGCAATAAAAAGCCCTGCAAGGCCATATTGGGTCAGGGCTTCCATGTCTTTTTAAAGACAGCGGCCGACCAGTTTTTTTCGCTGTTGGTCCAGGTGGCAGTGAAGCCCTGGTCACCGTAGTGGTGGATGAGATCGTCAAGCTCCGTGGCTCTGACGCCCGATAGGATCAGGAGGGCATGGGGGTCAGTGATGGTGAGAAAAAGGCCGGCAAGATCTTTCAGGGTGGGAAATCTCAGGTTGGCAGCAATGATGCTGAAGTTGCCATGGGAACCATTAAGAAGTTCGGGGGTTACCGTTATTTTGTCATCAAGGTGGTTCAGGGTCACGTTGTTAAGGGCTTCAGACACACAGTTTAAATCCGTATCAAGGGCAAGACAGGAATGGCATCCTGCCTTTACCAGGGCAAGGGCAAGGACCCCTGATCCTGTGCCCACATCTGCCGCCCTGCCGGAAGGGCTGGCATTGGGGGAACTCAAAAGCGCATGGTCAATGGCTTCAAGGCAGAGTCTGGTTGTGGGGTGACTGCCCGACCCAAACGAGATGCCGGGTGCAATAACGATCTCCACCAGGGTGTCTTGGTCTGGGGGCGAGTGATTTTCAGTTTCCCATGGGCTCAGGACAAAGTGGGCAGTGACCTTTACTGGCTTTGCAAACGAGGGTTCCACATGGGTGGCTCCAAAGTTGTAGGAGTAGGTCAGTTCGTTGGTGGAAACCAGATGTTTGAGAACCTTTTTTGCCTGCCCAGGGGTGATGCCCGTATCCGTGGAAAGGCGGCGGGTAAAATCCCTGGGGGTAATTCTGAATTCCGACTCGGTTGCTATCTGTTTTGCCCTTTGCATGACACAGGGGTCATTACAGGAGTCAAAAGACCGGGTCATGGCCCTCTTTTTTCAGCAGTTCCGTGTACCACTGGGCAAACTCGTACATGCCCCGGATCTTGTCCTCCTTGTTGATGATGCCAAGGCACATCTCAAAGGCACCCTGGGCAAAGGAGTTGGAATAATCGTCGTGGCTTGCCTGCTGGAGGAACTCCTGGATGAGCTGCTGGGAGGTCCGTTTGGTGCCGTCCCTGCGGATCTCGATGGGGTCCTTGGGGGTCTGGGTGGGGTCCCAGTTTTCATAGCCGATTTTGTCGATCTGCCGCTTGCCTCGCTTGCCCATGGTGTCATAGATGAATTTTTTTCTTGCCTCTATCTCTTCAGGGGTGAAGTTATCCATTTTTTTTCACCCCAAGGTATTCTTCATCAAAATCCGTGATCAGGGCCATGGAAACCGGAACAAGCATTTCACACATTTTGATGTTTTCGGATTTGATGGCCCGGGTCATTTCAGCTGAAATGAGCTGGAGTTTTGAATAGAGAGCGTCCATGTTTACGGTGGGATATTTTTCCCCTTCCTTGAAGTTGGTTCTGCCGCAGATATGGCTCATGCCGGCGCTTGAGGTGGGAATGCCGTAAAGCCTGCAGGTGATGGGCCTTGACTCGTAGAGGATGCACATGTTGTTGGCACCCAGAAGGGGACAGCGAACTCTCTCCATGGATATTTTGCCAAGGATGTCCACCTCGTTTTTTCCACTCTTGAACTCCTTGTAGGCATCCCTTTTGATCTTTACAATGGCTCGGTCGGTCTTTGCCGCCTCATCGATCAGGGCGCTCTTTTCGGTACCCTTGAACTTTTCCCTGAATTTGTGGTTTATGTATATAGCCTCGATGATCGACAGGTCAAACATGGCGTAGCAGCAGTCGCTGCAACGCTCCCTGCAGAAAACCTCCTTGGGAAATTGTTCTTTTACCTGTGCAAAAATTTTGTCAACGGTTGCGACCAGTTCTTCATATCGTTCAAAATGCTCTTTAAAATCAATAGCCATGTCTTTTTCCTCTATTTTCCTATGCAGAAGTTGCTGAAGATGGTGTCAAGGATGTCGATGCCCGCGGTGTTGCCGGTGATCTCACCCAGGAGATCGGCGGCCCTTCTGATGTCAAGGGCGAGGGTTTCTTCATTCTGGCCGTTCAAAAAGCCTGCTTCTGCGGTTTTCAAGCTCTTGATGGCCCGTTTAAGGGCCGTTCTGTGTCTCAGGTTGGGCACCACCGACGAGGCCTCTCCAATGTTTTCCATGGAGAGTCTGGTGATGGTTTTGCGAAGATGATCAATTCCCGTGTTCTTAAGGGCGGAAATCCTCACCTGGGGAAGTTGGGCAAGGGTAGGGGGAAGGCTTTTTTCAACCCCTGCACTGCCTGCTGTTTTTCCCTCAATTAGATCGATCTTGTTGATGACCAGGATCACCTTTTTATCCTTGGGAACAATGGACTGAAGCTCGCTTTCGGAAATTTCCTTGTCTGCGCCCTTCATGAACAGGATCAGGTCTGAAGCGGCAATGTGTTTTTTGGCCCGTTCAATGCCGATTCTTTCCACCAGATCATCGGTCTGGTGCATACCTGCCGTGTCCGAGACAAGAAAGGTGATGCCATTGATGTTGAGGGTCTCTTCAATGAGATCCCGGGTGGTTCCGGGAAGTTCAGTGACAATGGACCGCTCTTTTTGAAGGAGTCGGTTCATCAGGCTCGATTTTCCCACGTTGGGCGGTCCGCAGATGGCAAGCTTAATGCCGTCCCTTAGAAAGTGGGCCTCTTCGTAGGTTTGAATGAACTTTTCACAGGCGGTCAACACCTGTTTTACCCGGACGATTCCCTGGTCACTGGGAACCAGATCCTGGGTTTCATCGGGAAAGTCAATGGCTGCTTCCAGAAGGGCGAGAAGTTCGATGAGGATTTCCCTTGCTCCATGGATGGCATCCTTTAATTCCCCCGTTCCCTGGGCTGCGGCAATTTTAAGGGCGCCGGCGGTCCTGGCATTAATGATGTCAGCCACGGCCTCGGCCTGGGTAAGGTCAATGCGGCCGTTTAAAAAAGCCCGTTTTGTAAACTCACCGGGTTCGGCAATCCTGGCGCCGGCTGACACGACCTGGTCAAGAATGGTGGCCATGGCAAGGTGACCGGCATGGGACTGGATTTCGACAACATCTTCGGCTGTGTAGGACCTGGGTGCCTCCATGGTGACCAGGAGCACCTCGTCAATGACATAGCCGGTTTTGATGTCAAAAATATAGCCGTGAACCATGGTGTGGGAGACCAGGGTGAGATCAGGTGACGGACCCACGGGGGTTGTTCCGAAAAACCGGGGCACAAGGCCCAGAGCTTTCGGACCCGATATCCGGATGATTCCGATCCCGCCCCTTCCCGGCGGGGTCGCAATGGCGGCTATGGTATCCGGTTTCATGGTTGTTTTCTGGGGGGCCGCCGTTTCTTAAAGGTCCCTTTTTTCGGGAAGATTACCAGCCGTCTGTAGTAGCCGTCACCCATGCTCTGGGTTCTGACCCGGGTGTCGTCCTTGAGGGCAATGTGAACAATACGCCGGTCCTGGGCTGTCATCTGGTTAATGGTCGCGGGTTTGCCTGTTTTCTTTGCCTTGTCCGCCATTTTGTGGGCAAGGCTCTGGAGGTTGGCTTTGCGGGTCTCCATGTACCCCTCAATGTCGACCTTGAGTCTCACCCTGGATTCGCTCTTGCGGTTGATGATTTTGTCCGTAAGAAACTGCATTGCCTCAAGGGTCTGGCCCCTTCTGCCTATGAGAACACCGGAATTGCCGCCTTCAACCCTCAAGAGCAGTCGGTCCTGGTCGGTGGTGGCAACAACCGTTGAGTCCGTGGTGATGAGATCAACCATCCGCTGGAGGGTCTCAACGCCAAGGGCAGTGGACGCTTCTGATACGTCAACCGGGATTTCATCCTTGTATTTGGGGGGATATCCTTCATCCCGGTCGTCGATTTCTTCGTCAAAATCTTCGTTAAAATCGTTGTCTTCCGTTTCAGGTTCATCCGTTTCCGTCTCGGTGTTTATCTTTGGGAGATCTTCCGTGGCAGGTTTGGGAGCCCGGGGTTTCCTGGCTTTCTGGGGTCGGGCTTTTTCTTTTTTTGGCGGCTGAACCTTTTCTTCTGCAGGGGGTGCGGCTTCAACGGCATCGGATTCTTCAGGCAGAGACTGCACACCTTTTTCCTCTTCCGGTGGGGCGGCTTTCACGGACCGGCTTTTCTGAGGCTTTTTCCGGGGGGGCTGCTGGGGCTTTTCGGCTGGTTTTTCAGCCGGTGCTGCTGGTGTCTCAGCAAAGGCTTCATCCACAATGGACATCACCCCCTCGAGGTCATCACCCTCAAAAGAATCCCAGCCAACCCCGGTTGACCCACCCTTTTTGTCGGGCAGGGAAACGCGAATTTTGGCTTTTTTGACACCCACTATGCCGAAAATACCGGAGGAGCCTGAGGATATTACGTCATAGGATAGTTTTTTTTTGGTCACATTCAAGGATTTGCAGGCGTTTTCAATGGCCTGTTCAACATTCTTTCCTTCAAATTCCTGTGTCTGTTTCATTCTACCTCCAAGGGGTTACGCAAATTTCTTTTGAATGTAATACTGCTGTCCGATTGAGAGCACATTATTGACAAGCCAGTAAAGAACAAGTCCAGCAGGGAAGTTGATGAAGATGAAGGTCATGAACAGGGGCATGAGCATCATCATTTTTGCCTGGGTGGGATCGCCCGTGGATGGAGACATCTTCTGCTGGAGAAACATGGTTGCACCCATGATGATGGTCAGCACGGGTATGCCATAGGGTGCCTGCATAAAGGGAATGGCAAAATCAAAATGAAATAGCCGGTCCGGGGCTGAAAGGTCGTTGATCCACCACATGAACGGAGCATGTCGAAGCTCAATGGCCTGGTAGAGCATCCGGTACAGGGCAAAAAAGATGGGCATCTGGACGATCATGGGCAGACAGCCGCTCATGGGGTTGACCTTATAGGTCTTGTACAGTCCCATCACTTCCTGGTTCATGCGCTGCTTGTCACCCTTGTACTTCTCCCGCATTTCCATCATCAGGGGCTGGAGTTTTTTCATGTCGTTCATGGATCGATAACTCTTTGTGCCAAGGGGCCAGAAGATCAGCTTTATGAGCAGGGTTAAGAGCATGATGGCGATGCCGTAGTTGGGAATAAGCCCGTGGATGAGGTTCATACCCATGAGGCAGGGCTTGGCCAGGATGTCGAACCAGCCGAAATTGATCGCCTTTTTGAGGTTGTTGCCATAGCTGCTCAGGAGCTTTAGGCTCTTGGGCCCCATGAAAAGAGAGAACGAGTAGGTGACCTGTTTTCCAGGGTCAAGGCGTTCCATGGACTGGACATAGCGGGTTGTTACAACGGGGCTGTCAAATGACAGTTTCACCTTTGCCTCGGTGGGGGCTTGGGGAATCAGGCAGGACATGAAGTAACGGTCGGTATAGCCCGCCCACTGAATCTGTCCCTCGTAGGTGTCTTTCTCCGCTATCTTTTTGGCTTTGATTTCTTCTAATTTATCGTTGATGAGCGTTGTGGGGCCTTCAAACGAGAAACGGGCGTTTTTTTCATCAATGATGCCGGGAATTTCGACCATGAAAGAATCCTTCATGGGCATACCTGAACTGTTTTTCAGCACAAGGTCAAACCCGATGAGGTAGCTGTCTGCCGAAAACGTGAAGATCTTTTCAACAACAACTCCCTGGGCAGAGGTCCAGGTAAAGGTGAGGCTTTTTTTGCCCTGGTCGAGATTGAGCTGGTCGGATGGCGTCTGGGCTGTAAACAAGGCTGTTTCAAGGCCCGGGATACTTTTCCCGTCAAGGGAAACGCCAAACAGGCCTCCGGTCAGGTTCGGGGAGACCATTTCCTTCAAGGGAGAGTCTTTCTCAGATGTCTCCCTATATGCATTCAGGGTAAGGCTGTTGACCTTTGCCCCCGTCTCTGAGATGGCAATGTTGTAAAACTGGTTTGATACCTGGATGGTTCTTGCGTTTCGAGTCGGGATCGCTGTAGCAGGGGGTTGAGCTGCGTCGATCTCTGTCTGTTGGGACGGTGCGGGATCGGTAATGGGGGCTATGTCGCCCTTACCGGCCATTGGCTGTTCATTTGATACGATAGCCTGGTCCGGTTTTTCCGGTACAGGTTTTGAATCTACAAAGAAAAAGTTCCACCCTACAATAACTACTATTGAAAGGATAATGGCAGTGAATAGCCGTTTCTGATCGTCCATCTTGTCTCCCAGTGATGAATGTGATGAATAAAATGTTGTTCAACCCAGATCTAATGGATTAAATGGAAAAAACAAGAGAGGGGTTTTCATCAGAGGTTTCGGTTCAGGGAACAGGGTCATAACCGCCGGGATGGAACGGGTGGCATTTTAAGATGCGCCTTACTGCAAGACAAGAGCCTTTAAGGCTGCCATGGATCATGACAGCCTCAAATGCATATTGGGAACACGTTGGATAGAAGCGGCAGGTCGGCCCTGTTAAGGGGGAAATAAAGTATTGGTATACCTTGATGAGCAACAGTATTGACCGCTTAACCATCAGATCTCACAATCTTTTTGAAGAGTTTGCCAAGTTCATCTCTAACTTCCCGGTTGTTGAGGGAGGCCACGTATTTTCTTGCTATTATATTGATGTCCCGGTTTCCTGAGATCGTATCTCGGTTTAGTCTGTAATAATCTCTGACAATCCGCTTTATTCTGTTTCTCTCTACTGCGTTTCCTACTCTTTTGGATACAGTAATGCCCAGGCGGGTTGTGTCTGTCTCTGACCCGAGCATGGCTGCAATGAAATACCGTGTCTGTTTTGTTCTTCCAGATCTGGATAATTTTAAAAAGTCGGCCCTTTTTAAGAGCCGTTCAGTTTTAGGGAACGAATAGCTGCCCAATTCTCAAGCCTTTTCTAAGCGGTAAGCTTTTTTCTTCCCCTGGCTCTTCTGCTGTTTACAATGCGCCTGCCGGCTGCCGTGGACATTCTTTTCCTGAAACCGTGTCTTCTTGCGCGTTTGATTCTGCTGGGCTGAAATGTTCTTTTCATGAGGTATAAATCCTTACAGGTTTAAAAAACAAAATAACTATCGGCGGCTTTCCCACCGTACTAAACTGCCATAATAAACATCAAATCTTAATGCATTATTCGAGATGTGTCAAGATTTCATTGACAATAGTTGCATGTCTGGACCCATGGATTATTTTGCCAGGGTTTCAAAAATGTGGTACTCCTCAATGTGGTATTGGGGGTCGGGATAAATGGTGATGGGCCGCCTGATCTCCCGCTCAAGGGAAATGATTAAATGTTCCTGTTCTCCGTGGAGCAACTGGGCAATTTCAGGGTGAACCTTGACGGTGAACATATTGCCCATGATGTCGTTGGCCTCACTCATCAGATCCCGATGAATCTTGTAACAGATGGACCTTTTGGACAGGAGCATACCGTCTCCGCCGCAGTAGAAACAGGGTTCACAAAGGGTACGGGTGAGGTTTTTTCTTACCCTTTTCCTTGTCATCTGAACCAGGCCCAGTTCGCTCAGGGGCAGTACATTGGTCTGGGCCTTGTCCCGCTTCAGGGTCTCAATGAGAAGGTTCATCACCTTTTCCTTGTGCTGTGTACGCTTCATGTCAATAAAGTCGATGATGATGATGCCACCGATGTTTCTCAGTCGGATCTGGTAGGCAATTTCCTTGACCGCCTCGAGGTTGGTCTTTAGGATGGTCTCGTCAAAGTTGTGTTTGCCCACGTATCGGCCCGTGTTAACATCAATGGCCACCAGGGCTTCGGTGGGGTCGATGATGATGTAACCCCCGGATTTGAGCCACACCTTTTTTTTTAATGCCCTGGTAATATCTCCCTCAATGTTGTAGGCGTCAAATATGGGCTCCTTGCCCTGGTAGAGTTCCACGGAAACGTGAATGTCGGGCATGAGTTTGTCCAGAAAAGACAGCACGCTTTCATAGCCGATTTTTGAATCAATGACAAGCTTGTCAGCCTCGTCCGTCAAAAGATCCCGAACGGCCCTGAAGGTCACGGTGAGATCCCGGTAGAGCAGGGTCGGCGCTGCCGAGGTCTTGTTCTTTTTCTGGATGCTTTCCCAGGTTTTTGTGAGAAAGGCGATCTCTTTTTTCAGGCGCTGCTCATCGATGCCCTGGGCTGCGGTTCTGAAGATGTAGCCGAAGTTGTCCTGGCGAACGCTGGTCAGCAGCTCCTTGAGTCTTGTCCGCTCAGAATCTGCCGTTATTCGTTTGGATATACCCACATGGTCCACCGTGGGCATGAGTACCATGAATCGACCAGGCAGCGAGATGTGGGCCGTCACCCGTGGGCCCTTGGTGCCGATGGGGGATTTTGAGATCTGCACCAGGATTTCCTGGCCCTCGGTCACAAGATCTTCGATGCTTGCCTCGGTTGTGAACGATGGTTTCCACTCCATGGGAATCGGAGTGTCGTCCACGGGCTTCAGATCCGGATCATTGGGGTCGGCATCACTTTCCTGTTCAAACCGGCGGGCAAGCTCCTGGCTGGTCTCGTCGTATATGTCGTCCACGTAGAGAAAGGCAGCCTGGGCAAGCCCGATGTCTACAAATGCCGCCTGCATTCCCGGCAGCACCCGCTGGATTTTTCCCTTGTATATGTTACCCGTGATATTGGACTCGTCGTCCTGTTCGATGAAAAGTTCAGCAATGGTGCCGTTCTCAAGGAGGGCTACCCGGGTTTCATGTTCTGCGGCATTTACAACGAGCTCTTTCAGCATATGGAATTCCCCTGTTTGAGTTTCACAATGGTTGCCGTTTGGACAGCTTTTTCAGGGAGGCCCAGGACCGTGGTGAGAATTTCGGCTGGCCGAATGGTTCGGTCCTCGTCCTTTATTAATACCATTTCAATGTGTGATGAATCAAGAAAATCTATCCGTTGAGTCACCTTTCGAAGGTCGATGGTGCGTCGTTTGCCCTTGAAGCTTGTCTTTTCCACCTGGAATTCGGACAGGGTCATGAACTCATCAATTTCCTGACTGTCAAAGGTGTCGCCGTTGAGGGTGATGCGGTAGGTCGTTTCCGGGTTGACCTTTTGGCTGTTCCGGATGGCGGCAAGGGGTGCACATCCGGTGATGGAGATGGATTTGGGCAGGACCTTGTTAATCCCTGTGACAATTTGCCTCGGGGTTGTTGTGGCCTCGGCTGTGATGTTGAAGAACTCCTCCTGGCTCTCCATACCGATGGGCAGCGGGTCGTCAAACGACATCTGCATACTCGGATTGAACCCCTTGGAATAGGCAACTTTTATGCCGGTTCTTCTAATGGCCCTGCGCATGATTTTGGCAAGTTCAAGGTGACCGAAGTGCCGGGCGTCACCAAGCTTGGAGTAATAGATTCGATACTTGGCAAGGTTCATGTTGTCACCAGGCCTTGCCATGGGTGTGTCGGACACAGCAGCCCCGGTTAAAGGTGGTGCACAGGGGTGGACAACGGGTTCAATGGTTTCAAAGTCGCAGATGCCGCACCCCATGCACCCGTTCTCCCGGCAGTCAGCCGTGGTTTCGGGTGTCAGGGCCTTTTGGAACTCCTCTTCCATGAACTGGGGCGATACACCGCAGTCAATGTGGTCCCAGGGAAGGGGTTCGTCTGCGGATCGTTCCCTTGTGGTGAAAAAGGCGGGGTCAACCCCGGTTTCATTAAAGGCTGTCACCCATAGGTCAAAGTTGAACATGTCCGACCAGCCGTCCAGACGGCATCCCTTTTCCCAGGCCGCAACAAGAACCCGGGCAAGGCGCCGGTCTCCCCTGGCCCAGACCCCCTCTAAAAGGCTCATCTCGGGGTTTTGCCATTTAAGGTTGATGCCCGGATGTCTGAGATTCTTTTTGAGAAAGTTGAGGTTGTCAATGGACTGTTGGGTGGAAATCTGGGCCGAGCGCTGGAACGGGGTGTGGGCTTTGGGAATAAAGGTGGCAAAGCTCAGGTTGATGTTGGCCTTTGATTTGCCCCTGGCCTTTCCCTTTCCCTGGGGTTTGATGGCTGCAAGTCGTAGGGCAAGGTCGCAGATGCCCTGGATGTCCTCCTGGGTCTCAGTGGGCAGCCCGTTCATGAAGTAGAGCTTGATCATGCGCCATCCAAGGTCAAAGGCGTTGGTCACCGTATCCACAATGTCTCGTTCAGTGATGTTCTTGTTGATGGCGTCCCGGAGTCTCTGGGTGCCGGCCTCGGGTGCAATGGTGAACCCGGTTTTTTTTACCCGTTTGATGATTCTCATCAGCTCCGGGGTGAGCCTGCCTGCCCGGATGGACGGCAGGGATATGGCTGTGCACTGATCGGAATTAATGGCAAGCAGCTCTTCCATGAGATGCGCAAGGTCGCTGTAGTCTCCAGTGCTCAACGACAGGAGTGAGACGTCACTGTAACCCGTTGCCGCCATGGCTGTTCGGGTGATTTCCACAAGGTCTGGGACGGTTCTCTCCCTCACTGGTCTATAGATTATGCCGGCCTGGCAGAACCTGCACCCCCTGGAACACCCCCTGGCAATTTCAAGCCTGAGGCGGTCGTGGACCGGTTTTCCAAACGGGACAATGGGTTCCGTGGGAAAGGGGACCTTTGCAAGGTCGGTGAGGATGGCCCTTTTGACCGTGGCGTGCTCTGGAAACAACGGCTCAAGGGTCTGGAACCCCTGGTCGTTGAAGTCTGCCCGGTAAAAAGAGGGAATATAGATGCCCTGGATGGTTGCAAGCCGCTTGAGAAGCGCTTGTTTAGCGCCCGGTTCTGATGCGGCATCCTTTTGAGTGGCCTTCCATTCCATCACTTTGTTTGAAATTTCAACAATGACTTCCTCACCGTCCCCGATTACAAAAAGATCAAAAAAATCGGCCAGGGGTTCGGGGTTGAAGGCGCAGGGGCCGCCTGCAATGACCAGGGGAAAGGTGTCCGGCCGCTGGTCCGCGTAAAAGGGAATTTGGGCAAGGTCGAGCATGGTAAGAATATTGGTGAAGTTGAGCTCGTAAAGAAGGCTGAAACCGATGATGTCAAAGGTGTTGAGGGGCTTTCTGGACTCAAGGGAACAAAGGGGGATCTGTCGATCCCTGAGCAGGCCCTCCATATCCGGGGCCGGGGTAAATACCCGTTCTGCAGCAATCTTTGGTTCCTGGTTCAGGATGGTGTACAGGATCTGCATACCAAAATGGGAGGTGCCGATTTCATATAAATCAGGAAAGGCCAGGGCAAAGGTGAGATCAACGGTTGAAGGGTCTTTTTTGATGGTGTTGGCCTCATTGCCGAGGTAACGGCTGGGCATTTCCACAAGGGGCAGGATCTCTTGAATATTTGTTTTGTTCATGGTAATAAGCTTTTATAATTGTATGGTTTTAGTGTATTTTTACAAAGTAGTTACTATCTCATTTTAATAAATAGAAAGCAACGATAACTTGGGGAAGATATCCTTTAATGTGTTCTCCTGATCGATAGGGACAAGGGGTGAATGATGCAGAGAGTAAAGATAAACCAGCTGCTTGGATCAAAAACAGCCATGGACAGTGTGGTGGTAAAAGGCTGGGTCAGAACAAAACGCAACGCAAAGGATTTTTCGTTCATGGAGGTCAACGATGGCTCCTGCCTGAAAAATATCCAGATCATTGCAGGGGCGGATCTTGCCAATTACCCTGAGGTTGAGCGGATAACCACGGGGTCAGCCATAAGTGTTACAGGCCCCCTTGTGGCATCCCCCGGTAAGGGTCAAAGCTGGGAGGTCCAGGCCCGGGAGGTTGAAATCATAAGTCTTTCACCTGAAGATTATCCCCTTCAGAAAAAGCGGCATACAGATGAGTTCCTGCGGACCATCGCCCACCTGCGGCCGCGGACGAACAAGTTCGGAGCCATTTTCCGTATTCGTTCCGAGGTGATCCAGGCCATTCATATGTTTTACCGGGACAGGGGGTTTTATTGTCTTTCAGCGCCTGTGATCACAGGCTCGGACTGTGAGGGGGCAGGGGATATGTTCAGGGTGACAAGCCTTGATCCAGCCGAGGTTGCCCGACAGGGACGGATGAATTTCAACGAGGATTTTTTCGGCACCCAGGCAAATCTGACCGTTTCAGGCCAGCTTTCTGCTGAGATGTTTGCCCTTTCCCTGGGCGATGTCTACACCTTTGGACCCACCTTCAGGGCGGAAAATTCAAACACCAGCCGCCATGTGGCTGAATTCTGGATGCTCGAGCCTGAGATGGCCTTTTGTGACCTTGACGGCAACATGGACCACGGTGAGGAGCTGGTCAAGGCGCTGACCCGCCATGTCATGGAACATTGTGCCGAGGATCTTTCGCTTTTTACCAAATTTGTGGATAAAAGCCTTGGGGGTATGCTCGATACCCTTGTTGAACAGCCTTATGAAAGGGTCACCTATGACGAGGGTGTCGAGATTCTCCAGAAGTCGGGCCGAAAATTCGAGTTTCCCGTGGACAACGGAATGGATCTCCAGTCTGAACATGAGCGCTTCCTTGCCGAAGAGTATTTTAAAAAACCGTTGTTTCTCACCAACTATCCCAAGGATATAAAACCCTTTTACATGCGCCAGAACGACGACGGAAGAACCGTTGCGGCCGTTGACCTTCTGGTGCCCAGGATTGGAGAGCTCATCGGTGGAAGCCAGCGTGAAGAACGCCTTGACCATCTTGAGCGCAGAATGGATGAGATGGGACTTTCCAAGGCAGATTACTGGTGGTACCTTGATTCGAGACGATTTGGAACGGTTTCCCATTCTGGGTTTGGAATGGGTTTTGAGCGGTTCCTCATGCTCATCACCGGCATCACCAACATACGTGACGTTGTGCCGTTCCCGAGAACACCGGGAGCCATCAATTTTTAGCGGGGTCACAAGGGAGGTATCATGCCAACACTTGAAGAACGGAAAACGGAGTCGGTTGAAGATTTAAGGGAACGCCTTGAGTCTAAAACCAGGGAGCTTGGAATTTCCTACACCTTTGCCCAGTATATGGAGCTTATGGAAACCTATCTTCTGAAGCTTGAGTTGAGGGTTGAGCGTCTTGAGGAAAAATGTGGTCTTGACTGTGGGGATCTCATGGGCGAATAAGCCTGCCCCCGCCATGGACGGGGGCAGACAGATTCTATCTGTTTTCGTTTCTAATGGCAACCTCTTCAAAGGTCTTGATCTCGGCAAGGATCCTTGTTGAGGCGCTCAGCAGATTAAAAGCCAGGGCTGCGCCTGTTCCTTCCCCGAGCCTGAAGCCAATGTCAAGCAGTGGTGTCAGGTTCAGGCGGTCGTGCATGAAACAATGGCCCTGTTCAATGGAACGGTGGCTTGCAAACAGATACGCCTTTGCAGCGGGTACAAGCTCGCAGGCGATCAGTGCGCCTGCCGTGGAGATAAAGCCGTCGCAAACCACGGGGATGCCATGGCTTGCAGCCCCGATCACAAGGCCTGCAAGCCCGCCGATTTCAAATCCACCCACCTTGGCAAGAACATCAATGGCATCCCTGGGGTCTGGTTGATTGACCTCAAGTCCTTTGCGGATTACCTGAATTTTGTTTGCGAACATGGCGTCGTCGATGCCCGTTCCCCGGCCCGTGAGCTGTTCAGGGGCAATTCCGGAAAAGGCAGCAATGATGGCGGCCGATGGCGTTGTATTGCCGATGCCCATGTCGCCTGTGCCAAGCAGATCCACCCCGCCCTGCTCAAACAGCTCGTCCACAATGGCCACACCGGCGTTGATGGAGGCAATCGCCTCTGCCCGGGTCATGGCAGAACCCTTGGTAAAGTTGGACGTCCCCTTTCTTACCTTTTTGTGGAAGATGGGAAGGTCCGGATCAAAATCAAAATCCACGCCTATATCCGCCACCTTGATGGCGGCACCTGCATGGCGGGCCAGCACGTTGATGGACGCACCGTCGTTGACAAAGTTCATGACCATCTGGGGGGTCACTTCCCGGGGAAAGAGGCTCACACCTTCGTCCACAACCCCGTGGTCACCGGCGCAGGTAATGATCATTTTCTTGTCAAGGTGGACGTCAAGGGTGCCTGCGATGGCTGCAAGCCTTGCCGATGTCTGTTCCAGAACGCCGAGGCTTCCGGCGGGTCTGGCCTGCTGGGCAAGGCGTGCAAGGGCTTGTTCATAGATCTCAGTATCGGGCGGCTGGATGGCTGCCATGGCTCTTTCTAAGGTTTTCATAGCTTTATGCTCCAGGGGCTATCTTGTCGTTTTTAATATCGTCTTTGAAAATTTCATTTCCCTTTTTCATGGCGCAGAAGTCACCGCACATGGTGCAGGTCCCTCCATCCTCGGGCGCACGGCTGGCCCTTGTTTTTCGGGCAATGTCAGGAAAGAGCAGGTGCTGTTCAAGGTCGTCCCATCGCATGTCCCGCCTTGCCATGGATGCCAGACGCTCATTTTCCCTGCGGTCTGGATATTTGGCAATGTCTCCGATGCGGACGGCAAGCTTTGTGGCCCTGACCCCTTCTCTTACATCTGCCTCGGTGGGAAGGGCCAGATGTTCGGCAGGGGTGATGTAGCAGATGAGATCTGCCCCGTGCCAGGTGGAGGAGGCAGCACCTATGGCTGAGGTAATATGGTCGTATCCTGCACCCGTATCTGCCGGAATGGGACCGAGCACATAGTAGGGGGCGTTGCCGCTCATGCGTTTTTCAAGTATGATATTGGCCTGGATTTCGTCCAGGGGAACATGGCCCGGTCCTTCGACCATCATCTGGCATCCCTGTTCCCGGCCAAGCTCTGCAAGTTCACAGTTGATTATCATTTCGGCCATCTGGGCCCGATCGTGGCTGTCGTGGATGGCACCGGCCCGGATGCCGTTGCCAAGGGAGAGGACGGCATCGTATTTTTTCATCAGCGTACATACCCGGTCAAACTGCTCGTAAAGGGGATTCTCTTTGCCGGTTGCATCCATCCACGCCACCATAAAGGTGCCGCCCTTGGAGGCCAGTCCCCCGTACCTGAAACCCTGTTTTCTGAGTCGTTCGATGGTGTACTGGTTGATGCCGCAGTGGATGGCCATGAAACTCAACCCGTCGCTGAGTTGACGTTCAATCAGGTCAAAGAGAAATTCCGGGTCAAGCTTTGAGGGATCGTTATATTTTCGGCCTGTCTCCTTGAACGCCTGGTAAAGGGGAACGTTTCCAACGGGGAGATTGACGGCCTTGAGCACCTCCTGGCGAACCTTGTCCAGGTTGCCGCCGGCGGAAAGCTCCATAAGGGTGTCTGCCCCTTCCTCTTCAATGGCAATGGCTTTTTGTACCTCATTTTCGATGCTGCAGATATCTGACGAGGTGCCGATGGAGGCATTGATCTTTGTTCTGAGTCCGGTGCCGATGCCGACCACTTTTTGATTGGTTCTGTTGGGATTGCAGGGAATGACAATCTCGCCTGCGGCCACCCGGGTGCGAATGATTTCAGGGTTGAAATTTTCGTCTGCTGCCACTTGTTCCATTTGCCTGGAGATGATCCCGTCCCTGGCAAGTTCTATCTGTGTTTTCATTAAAAGCTCCTTTTTCCAAGGGTTCCGGCAAAAAAAATCCCGGAACCGACAGGTGTCAGCCCTGGGATTTACCATCTCTCCTGGGTAAGGTTATTTTTCCATACAGCAGGTCTTCTGACTTGCGGATCAACCCGATTGATGCGCCTTCCCAAAGCATTTTAAAACATACTTCAGTGGCCTTGTGCAAAAACCGGTACTCGCTTACAGCGGCGGGACCGTCCCGGAATTTCACCGGGTTCCCTTGAATGCCCTTTGGGGCAAGCATTATGGAAAACAAATTTTGAAGACCATTATCATTAAATCTGGGGTCTTGTCAATACGGTAAATCAACTGATAAATGACAGATATGTCTGTTTCCATGTTATTCTATAATATTGATACCGGCTGGGTTACACCTTGTAAAAGAATTTGACACCTGGCATACAAAATTTGAGGCCGTTCGCCCTTATTTTTTTTAACCTGTTGAAATATTAATGGATTAAAAAGAAATGATTATACGTTGGCTTGTAAATTGCTTTACGGAAGGTTTGTTTTGCGGTAAGTGTTGCCGCATTTGAAATTAAATTTAAACATAAGGAGTTCATTATATGGAAAGACTTGATGCTATTTTTTCACCACAATCTATTGCCGTTGTCGGTGCTTCGGCAACACCGGGAAAGGTTGGGCATGATATTTTTGCCAATATTCTCAAGGGGGGGTATACTGGAATGCTGTTTCCCGTAAACCCGGGATCCAAATCCATACTCTGTGTAAGGGCATATAATACGATTATGGACATAGAGGATCCTGTGGAACTGGCGATTATTATTCTTCCTCCCAAACTGGCCCTGACATCCGTGGCCCAGGCCATTGAAAAAGGAGTCAAGGGCATCGTCATCGTCAGCGCCGGTTTTCGTGAAGTGGGCGGAGAAGGTGCGGAGATGGAAGACAAACTCATCGCCATGTGCAAGGCTGCAGGGGTTCGTCTGGTGGGGCCCAATTGCCTGGGGGTTATCAACCCCCTTGCCGGGGTTCGGATGAATGCCAGTTTTTCAGCCAGAATGCCCCAGGCAGGGCATATTTCTTTTATTTCCCAGAGTGGGGCACTTTGCACCGCTGTTCTTGATTTTGCCGCGAATCGTGATTTCGGGTTTTCAAAATTTATCTCCATCGGCAACAAGGCCGACGTGGATGAACTGGACCTGTTGCGATACCTCCATGAGGATATGGATACGGATGTTATCATGATCTACCAGGAAGCACTGGGGCGGGGGCCGGAATTTATTCAGGCGGTAAAAGAGATCACCTCAGGAAGCCGGCCCACACCCATACTGGCCATCAAGTCCGGCCGAACCAGTGCCGGGGCAAAAGCTGCGGCATCCCATACCGGTTCACTGGCAGGTTCCGAAGCGGTGTACGATGCCATTTTTGAACAGTCCGGTATCATTCGGGTGGACACCATTGATGAATTGTTTGATTTTGCCAATGCCTTTGCATGTAAAAAAGAAAGTGCACTGGGTAAAATAGTTCGAAAAATGCCTGCCGGAAATCGGGTGGCCATTATCACCAATGCGGGCGGTCCTGGCATTTTGGCAACGGATATGACCATGACATCAGGGCTTACGCTGGCCGAATTCAGTGATGAAACCATTAAAGTACTGGCCAGTCATCTGCCGGCGGCAGCCAATATTCATAACCCGGTGGATGTCATTGGGGATGCCGCCTTTGATCGCTATGAAAACGCCCTTGCTGCAGTTATCAATGACGATGGAGTGGATGGGGCTTTGGTGATCCTGACACCCCAGTCCATGACTGATGTCGAGGGCACCGCCAAGGCCATTGTCAAGGTTGCCCGACGGTCCTCCAAACCGATTTTGAGCTGTTTCATGGGCATTGTTGATGTGTCAGCCGGGGTGAAATACCTGCAGGAATATGGTTATCCGGTGTATAAGTTCCCCGAAAATGCAGCCAAATCCTTTGCTGCATTGTTTCGGTTCTCCAAATGGTTGAACCGACAGCACCTTGAACAGTATGAATTAAAGCATGACAAAAAGCGGGCGGCTGAAGTTATTAAAGGGTGTCTTGACGCAGGAAAAACACGGCTGGGTGAATTAGATGGGATTGAGTTGCTGAAATGCTACGGGATGAGCGTTCTGCCCACAAAACTGGCCAAAACAGCCAAAGAGGCGATTGCCCTGGCATCGGAAATGAAATACCCGGTGGTCATGAAAATTGCATCGGCCCAGATTCTTCATAAATCCGATGCCAAGGGTGTAATGGTGGGCCTTAACTCCGATGGGGAAGTCAAAAAGGCTTTTGATCAGATTATTGCCAATGCCAATGCGTATGATCCCAAGGCGATTATCGACGGGGTTCTGGTGGTGAAGATGGCAACTCCCGGCGAAGAGGTCATTCTGGGGGTAAATCGCTATCCGATTTTCGGGCCGTTGCTGATGTTCGGTCTAGGGGGTATTTTTGTGGAAATATTTAAGGATGTAGACTTCCGTCTGGCCCCCATTGGCAGAAATGAAGCCCGCAGAATGATGCAGAAAATAAAGGGCTACAGGCTGTTGCAGGGCTTCCGGGGTAAACCCAAAGCTGATATTGAAACGATCGAAAAAACCCTGGTGAGCATTTCCGATATGGTTATGGACAATCCGGAGATCATGGAAATGGATATTAATCCCATGCTGGTTCACGAGGAGGGGTGTGGGGCAACCGTTGCAGACTGCCGGATTATTTTAAAGGCAGCGGATTGACTTGAAACATCGATAAACAGATGAAGCAAGTATTGCCGGGGTGGGGTTGATCACAACCCCACCCGGCAATACTCAAAAATCGGTGCCCTGGATTGGGCAAAGTTTCCATGACCCTAAGGGCCAAAGTTTAAAATCCAATAACTGAGAATATCATTTCTGGCGTTTACCGAAGCCTGAACATCACCCGCCATTTTTTTTGGGATTGCTCTACAATCACCTGGTCTTCTTCAATTTCAACCAGGCGAAATCCTCCCACGGTCTGTCCCTCCCGGACAAGGATGCTGTTTATGACGGCAAGGCGTTTTTCAGGAACCGTTGACCAGGATATGGCGTTGATTGTCAGGTTTGCGTCTTCCATGACTGAAATTTCAGTGCCGGTAACCTGATTGGGTTTGGGGGCAGGTGGTTGTGGTGAAGAATCAAGGGTTCCCATGGCCGGTGGAGAAGGTTCGGAAGGGGGAATGGCCTTGGAAAGTTGTGGTGACAAGCCTTGATGTCTGGACCCAGGCCTTTGGAGTGGGGCGGCATGGGGTGCTGGGGAAGGAAGCTGTGATGGTTCTGCCTGGGCTACCGGGGCAGGGGGTTTTGGCTGTCTGGCAACGGCAATGTCGGGTGTTGGTTTTGCCTCTGTTTTAATGGGAGCCGTTTCTGGGGCCTGGGCTGTTTTGGGTGGAGCCGGTGTCACCGTTCCAGGGCCATGGAAAAAAAAGGTTACAAATGTGCCAGCGCCGATGAAAAGCAGGGTCAGGAAAATGATCCAGATCCACGGGGTTGTTTTGTTTGTTGTTCGGCGGGTTTTTTCTTTCCGGCGGTTTCGTTCCGGTCGGATATTCAGGCCCATGGCAGGTGTGGGTTCTGTCTGCTCCTCCAGGGTCTCCTGCTCAAGTTTTTTAAGGGCCTTTAATATGCTGCTCACGGTTTGCCTGGACTCCTTAAATGGGGCGTGGAAAATGAGCTTACCCTGTTGTAGAGAAGGATCCTGGTCATGGGGCCGGCAAGCCCGTCGACGGTGATTCCGTTTTCTGATTGGATTTCAATGATGGCCTGTTTGACCCTGTCGTCATAATCAGCGGTCAGGTTGATGCCTTGAAACCCAATGGCTTTCAGGAGAAGCTTCAGGTTGATAATCTGGGAGCCAGGGGAACGCTTTGAGATGATACCGCTTAGCCCTGGGCTCTCCCGGAACGGGATATAGGCCATCCCGGTTAAAAAGGGGGCAAGCGTTTCGGGCAGGATTCTGCAGGCGTCCAGAGCCTCTCCTGCCGTGATGATCCACTCGTTCTGGTCTGCTATGGCTGAAACCAGCAGGTAGCCCTTCGTGTTCTGGTCTGGAAGGATAAAGGGAAGGATAACGGGCAGGTTGAGTGCCTTGATTATTGAAACGTCTTGTTTAAGGCGGATTACCGCCAATCCCTGTTCCATGGCCCCTATTTTGAAAAAGTCATGGTCTGCCTGGATCTGGCTGACCATGGGGGTGATGGTGGGGGTAATCTGCTGTTTCCATATTGAGATTACACGACCCAGGGTGGTCTCCCGGGTGGCGGTGGGGCTGTTTTCAGCAAGGTAGTGCCGAACGGTTTTTTGATATCGGATCGGGCCTTGTGTAACCTTTTTTTTGATTCCAGGAACAATCGGTAAAAGCGTGTCCATTGTTGGGGACGGCGTTGATAACGGGAGGTTGACTGGAACGTCTGTCCCTGTGCTTTGCTGGGCGTTCTGGACAGACAAAGGGGGTGAAGAAAAAGGAAGAAACGAAATCTGCCTGTGGAAAACCAGGAGGCCTATCACCAGGGCAATCAGCCCCGGGAGTAAGAATCTTCCAGCCGTTGCCAGGGCGGGCCGTCGCCCTTGCCCGCGAGATGAAAGTTCGTGGATGGCAAGCCTTGCCGTGGACCGTGCGATCCTGGGGCGGTTCTGGCTGTAAGCCACAACCAGTGCCCGGTCACAGGCAATGTTTATCAGTCTTGGTATGCCTCCGGAATAGCGGTAGATCGACCGTTGGGCACCCGGGGCAAAGAGATTGGCCTCTCTTCTGGATGCCACATTGACGCGGTGGTTGATATATGCCCGGGTCTCATTGAGGCTCATGGGCAGCAGGCGGCAGCTCAGGTTGATGCGCTGGCCCAGCTGGCGAAGGGCATGGGAGCCCAGAAGCGTTTCAAGTTCAGGCTGACCGACCAGGATGATCTGGATCAGCTTGTTCTTTGTGGTCTCCAGGTTGGAGAGCATTCTTAGCTGTTCCAGGGTTTCGATGCTGAGATTCTGGGCTTCGTCAATGAGAAGAATCACCGATCTTCCCCGGCGGCTGTTTTCAACGAGAAAATGGTTCAGGGTTTCAACGAGTTCGGTGGGGGTGTCGGCTGTGGCGTCAATGGCGAGTTCTTTGTTGACGGCCCTTAAGAGCCCCAGGGCATCCAGGTTTGTGTTAAAGATAAATGCGGCATCTACACCTGGATCAAGGTTTTCCAGGAATACACGGCACAGGGTGGTCTTGCCCGTACCGGCTTCCCCTGTTATTTCCACAAACCCATCTCCCTGGGTGGTGGCATAGGTGAGGTGGGCAAGGGCCTCTTCATGGCTTTTCCCGAGAAAGAGGAATTCAGGGTTGGGGACAAGTTTAAAGGGCTTTTCCTTAAAACCGAAATAGGTGTTGTACATGGTGTTCAGACCTTGAGTTTTGCGAGAAAGGGCAGGGCACAAAATCCTGCCAGGGCCGAAATTACATACATGGTCTCAAGGCCCGTATGGTCGCCGATGATGCCCACCGCCACAATGGTGAATGATCTTACCACAAAAGAAACCATCATGAATAGACCGTTTGCGGCAGCGGGACTTTCCTTACCTGCCTTTTGCACAACGGCCAGCATCACGGGTGTTGTTGAGAGGATAAAGAAGCCGGTCAAAAGGAGCATGGTAAAACGTATGACGCCTGTTGACATCACAAAACCCAGAAGTGTGACCGGGGCTGCGGCAAGGGCAATGAAAAGAATGCGGCGCTTGCCCATGCGGTCACTCAAGGTTCCACTGGTAAGAACACCGACCACGCCCATGGCCTCATAGCAGGCAAGGGCAGATCCGGCAAGCCAGAGGTTCCCGGTCTGCCGTTCCACAAATACGGGAAGAAACACGGCCATGGCCGAATGCATGAAGGCCCTGGCCGAAAGGATGCCGGCCAGGGGAACAAGGACCGGCCCGAGAATGGTAAATGCTGAGGAAAAAGTTGCTTTTTTTGCGGGTGGGGGCGTTATTTCCACCGGGGCGAGTTTCAGGAAGAGCAGGATCGAGGTGGCAATGGCAAAGAGCATGACCGGATAAAAGTGATCCAGGCCGAACAGGCTGACAAAACCAACGCCAATCAGCGGTCCGAGCATTCTTGCAGCCTCGCCGCCTGCCATGTAGAAGCTCATTCCCCGGCCCACCTGATTGCCCGATGCCTGGCAGATGAGAACCGGGGCTGGTACATGGAACAGGGCCACGCTGGTCCCTGCCAGGAGAAATAGAAACAAGAGTGCTGCAAATGAGTCCACATTTCCCACAAGGCTCATGGGAACGGCCGTGAGGCTGGGGGTTAGAATGACAAGCCAACGTGCAAGTCTTTTTTTATCCACAAGGGCGCCGATCAGGGGGTTGAGCAGGGCGGGTAACTGGAGCATGGTAGACAGCACCCCAGCCTGGCCGAGGCTGATGCTGAGTTTGTCAATGATCAAAGGCAGAAGGGGTGCAAGAAAGCTTGTGTAAATGTCATGGACAAAGTGTGAAAATGAGAGAAGAACGACGTTGGTGGTCTGGAAGGGCTTTTTTTCCATGGGGCCTTTGGTTGGGTAGCGCCTGGGTGATGGATGTCAAAAAGGACCGGGATTTTTGTTCTCGGCCCTTTTTATGAAATCTGGGATCAATCTATTGTTTGAACGAAAACGCGTTTTTGAACGGCTCGAAGAGGAGCTATGCTCACAAACTTGCCCATATGCAAGGCGCAAAAAATTTTGAAACCGGAGCGTACTATTGTACGTGAGGATTGCAAAATTTTGCACCAACGCCGCAGATGGGTGAGTTTTCGTTCAAATACTATCTAAATGTCGTAGTAGAGGAAGAACTCATGGGGATGGGGCCGACGGCTCACCTCCTTTGCCTCGTTTTCGCGTTTGTACTTGATCCAGCGCTCAATGGCGTCCTTTGTGAAGACACCGCCCTTGAGCAGAAAGGCGTGATCGTTTTCAAGGGCATCCAGGGCCTCCTCAAGGGAAGCCGGGGCCGATCCCATCTCTGCCAGCTCTTCAGGTGGCAGATCGTAGATGTTCTTGTCCATGGGATCACCTGGGTCCATCTTGTTCTGGATGCCGTCGATCATGGCCATGGTCATGGCGGAAAAGGCCAGATATCCGTTGCACGAGGGGTCTGGTGTTCTGAATTCGATGCGTTTTGCCTTCGGGTTTTGGGAGTACATGGGAATGCGTATGGCAGCGCTTCGGTTACGGCTTGAGTAGGCAAGGTTGATGGGTGCTTCAAACCCGGGTACCAGGCGCTTGTAAGAATTGGTGGTGGGGTTGGTGATGGCACACAACGCCTTGCAGTGGTGCATGATACCGCCGATGGCAAACAATGCCATCTCAGATACCCCGCCATACTTGTTGCCGGCAAACAACGGTTTTCCCTCCTTCCACAGGGAAAGATGGGTGTGCATACCCGACCCGTTGTCCTCAAACAACGGTTTGGGCATGAAGGTGACCGAGTGGTTGTACTTTGCAGCCACATTTTTCAGCACATACTTGAACCAGGCCAGTTGATCCCCCATTTTGACAAGGCTTGAGAACCTCAGGTCGATCTCAGACTGGCCGGCCGTTGCAACCTCATGGTGCTGGCACTCCATGGCAATGCCAAGATCCTCAAGGGTGAGCATCATTTCGGTTCTCATGTCCTGGTACTGATCTGAAGGCGGCAGGGGAAAGTAGCCGTGCTTGTGGCGGATCTTGTAGCCCAGGTTAGGCATTTCATCACGATCGGAGTTCCAGATGGCCTCCTTGGAGTCGATTTCGTAGAAGCTGGCGTTGTTTTCCGAGGCATATCGCACATTGTCAAAGATGAAAAACTCAGGTTCAGGTCCCACATAGATGGTGTCGGCAAGACCCGTGCTCTTGACGTACTGTTCGACCTTTTTTGCAATGTACCTGGGATCCCTGGAATAGGGCTCATGGGTGATGGGGTCCAGAATATCTCCGATCACCGCCAGGGTGGGAACTTCAAAAAAGGGGTCCATTACGGCCGTGGAAGAATCCGGCACAACGATCATGTCGCTGTTGTCAATATTCTGCCAGGCCCTCATGCTTGAACCGTCAAATCCAAAGCCGTCCTCAAACGAGGATTCCGTAAATTCGCAGGCAGGGACGGTGAAATGCTGCCAGGTACCTGGAAAATCCATGTATCGGATATCGATTACTCGGATGTTTTTTTCTTTTATCATTGCAACAACGTCTTTTGCCTTCATCTCTTGCCTCCACCTTTGTGTGTTGGAATTGGGTTCTATAGTGCTTCGATCCCTTTTTCCCCTGTCCTGACCCGGATGACCTGTTCAACGGGCATGACAAAGATTTTTCCGTCGCCGATTTTACCCGTGTTGGCGGCCTTGCATATGGTTTCCACTACTTCATCGGCCCTCTCCTTGTCAACAATGATTTCAAGTTTGATCTTGGGCACAAAGTCCACCACATACTCGGCGCCACGATAAATCTCCTTGTGTCCTTTTTGTCTGCCGTATCCCTTGACCTCAGTGATGGTCATGCCATGGATTCCGATTTCGTTTAATGACTCCTTGACATCATCGAGTTTAAACGGTTTTATAATTGCTTCAATTTTTTTCATTAAGAATCTCCTTATTGTCGGGCATGGCTTTATTCCGTGCCCATGGTTATTTTCGGAAGTGCCTTTAAAATTGTCTGTTTGACCTGTTCTGCCCTTTCGTCTGATTGAATTTTGTTATCTTCCATGGAGCGAACGTAAAATACATCCACCACCTGGTCCACCTTTGTGGCCACCATGGCCATGCGGACATCAAGCCCCTGGCGATACAGCGCGTTGGTTACGGCAAAGAGCAGGCCAGGGAAGTCATAGGTAAAGACCTCAATAATCGTAAAAAAACTTGAGGTAGCGTTGTCTATTTTGACAAGGTTGGGTCTGAGGATATTTCCCTTGGGGGGGGTAAGTGTTTTTGGAATCTTTGACCTGAGTCGCTGGAGAAAGGTGTCGTCGTCCAAGGCCTTGTATAGTTGCTGTTCGGCGGTCTCCCATTTTTCCGCTTCAAATATGCGGTCGGCCGGAGGGGTCACCTTGAATATGTCGAGTACAATTTCTCCGCCCCACGAAAAGGCCTGGGACCCCAGAATGTTAAGGTTGTTAAGGAAAAAGACACCGGCAAGTTTGGAGTAAAACCCGGGCTTGTCTCTTCCGCAGATGGCCACGGTTCTGACGTCTGAGTTGGCTTCCCGGGAGATTTTCCAGGTGAAATTTTTATTTCCAAGCTTTTTGAACAGCTCTAAATGCTCAACAATAACGTCGGGCGCCATATGAAGGAGGTAGCGGTTGGCCATGGAGTCAAGTTCCCGGAGCAGGCTGCTTTCGCTCCATCCGTCGCGTTTGAGTGCCAGAACCTCCGCTTTTTTAGCCTCAATAACCCGGGTTGCTTTTTTTGAAGCCAGTTCCCCTTTTTTCAGGATGTTGAGGGTCTTTAAAAAAAGATCGCGCAGGAGGTTTTCGGTCCAGTCGTTCCATGCCTTGGATCCGGTTGCCATGGAGTCTGCGACGCTCAGGAGGTAGAGTTTTCTTAATCTGCTGACTGTTTCTATTTTGCTTGCACAGAATACGGCCGTCTCCTCATCGCTGATATCCCTTCTGGTGGCCGTTTTGACAAGAAACAGGTGGTTTTGTACCAGGAAAACCGCCTCTTGGATTTCTCCGGGATTGTACCCCAGACGTTTTAAAATAACGGCTGTTATTTGAGCCCCCTTTGTCGAATGTTCAGAGGCGGGATCTCCCTTGCCAATGTCATGGAAAAGCGCCGCAAGGAGTAGAATTCTTCTGTTTCTGACCTCATTGAAAACAGCTGAGTATAAATCGGCTTCAGAATCTTTTTTCCGACGCTTGAATCCGTTGATCACCTGAACACAGCGTATGGAGTGTTTGTCCACGGGGAAAAGGTGGTACTGATTGTACTGGATCTTGTTGGCGATGGCCGACATCTCAGGTATGTACCGTTCGAGAAGTCCGGTTGCCAGCATGACAAACAGAACGTTGAACTCCCACAGGGAGGAGGCGAGGATTTTTTCAAAATCCCGGGCATTGGCCGGGGACTCTCTGAAGCCTTTGTCAATTAGAGGGGCAAAGTCGGCAACAATCCGCCTTGACTCAAGGGAGATGGGTATCTTGAGTCGTCCGCTCTCCACAAAGATTTTGAGGAGAAGCTCCAGGTGAGAGGGGATCTCCTCAACCGACGAAAAGTAAAGCCTTCGCTGCCGGATGATAATGCCGGGGTGCTTGGTCGGTTTGATCCGTGGCTTTCCGAAGCGCGGGGACCGGGTAAAAAGGATGTCTTCGGTCACCACCTGGGTGATCTGTTTGATGAAGTCGGTGCGGGTATGAAGGTCGCCAAGGAAAATCTCAACCCCGGCCAGACCCTTTTTATCATGATAGCCCAGCTGTTTTGCCACCTCCACCTGGTGATCAAAATGGAGCTGGTCACATTTTCTGCCCGTCAGATAGTGGAGCATGTTTCGGACCTGCCAGATGAAATTGAGGGCTTCCTCAAGGGTCTCAAATTCGTCATGGGAGAGGAAACCATGGTGTTCAAGCTCTTTTCTGGTCTTTATGTCAGCCTTGATACGCCCATACCAGAGCAGGGTGTGGTAATCCCTTAACCCGCCGTGGCCGGATTTGAGGTTGGGTTCGAGCAGATAGGTGGAATCTCCAAAATCGGTGTGGCGTTTTTCTCCGTTTTTCACCAGCCGGGTAAGGCTTGTGGCAAGGTGGCGCCTGTTAAGCTCCTTTTTGAACCGCTCCATGAGCAGGAGGTAGACGTGGGAAGCGCCGCAGATGAACCTTGCGTCAAGGAAGGTTGTCATCACATCAAACTGTTCCCAGGCCATGGAGAGACACTCCTTGATGGTCCGGACGGCATAACCTGTTTCAAGGCGGGCGTCCCACAGGGGGTAGACAAGCTCCTTGATCAGATCGTCGGCGTTTGGAGGAATCTTTTTTTCAAACAGAACAAGAAGGTCTACATCAGAATGGATGCATTGCTCCTGGCGACCATACCCGCCAAGGGCAATCAGGGCAACGGGGTTGCCGTTGGTCAGCATGGTTCGGGCTGCGTCACTTTTGGTAAAGACCGTCTGAAAGTATTCATCCAGAATTTGGGTAAAGGCAACAAGAAATTCGGGCTGTCTTTTTTTCAGAAATCGCTCTACCAGGACATTGCGTCGTTCTATTAATTGCTGGGAATCAAGTTTATCCATGGTCTCCTGGAAGTTTTTGTAACAATTATGGTTGAGCCGATAGAGTCATAACTGCACGACTGGAGAATGTATAAGCAATTTCTGTGCCCGGGGTCAGAGGTTCGCCGGTACTGCATTCCAGGATTTGATTGCTTTAAAAAAATTACATTAAAGGAATCAAATTTACAAAAACGTAATAAATGAGAAGTGGCATAACCTGAAGCCGCACAAAATTTGCGGCTCCAGGTTGAAATCCGGTGAGTCAGGCTTGACGGGATACTACTTGTCCAATTTTTCCTGCTCTTTTTCCTTGTCGTCCTTGTCGCCTTCGTTAAGTTCTGCATCCCGGGTTGCTTTCTTAAAATTCTTGATCCCTTTTCCTATTCCAGAGCCGATTTCAGGAAGTTTTCCCGCTCCAAATATGATGAGGATAATCACAAGGATAATTATCAGTTCTGGCATTCCAAGTCCACCAATCATCACCTACTCCTGTTTTTATGATATTTTGTTGCCTGTTGCGTAAAATCAAATGAAATAGATACCATTGTGTTTGTGAAGTGTCAATGTTTTAGAAGCGTTCCCATTCCAGATGCTTTGTTCATGCCTTTTGGAGTTGTTCCAGAAATTTTTATGGGGGCGGGTGCCGGTTTTTTTTCAGGCTCAAACCAAATGAGATGGGATGACCTGGAACCCGGGATTAAATTTTACATCTAAAAACGTTAGTGCTCTAATCATTGAAAAATTATCAGATGCGGGGTATATGAATTTAAAACATAATATTTTTGTGCAACCTTTAACAGGAGTTCCCATGACACACAACAGCCCGTCAAATGTACGATTTTCCGGTGCCACCAAATATGTGCTTGACAGTGAACTTGCAGGAATCGTCAATGTTTCCATGGCCCTTGAGATGCCGCTTCTGCTGAAGGGCGAGCCCGGAACTGGCAAGACTATGCTGGCCTACGCAATTGCCGAAAGTCTTGATATGCCTCTGATTGTGCTCAATGTGAAATCCAGCATGAAGCTTATTGAAGCCCTTTATCAGTATGACACCCTGACCCGCCTCAACGACAGCCGCTTTGGAGATTCCATGCGGGAGGTGAGCAATATCGATGATTACATCAAGATGGGCAAGATCGGCCAGGCTTTTACCGCACCCCACCGCACCGTTCTTCTCATCGACGAGATCGACAAGGCCGATACCGATTTCCAGGATGATATGCTGGATGTGCTGGACCAGATGCAGTTTGACATCATTGAGACCGACCAGACAATCAAGGCCGTGAACCGGCCTGTGATCATCATCACCTCAAACGCCAAAAAGGACCTGTCCGATCCATTCCTGGGTCGGTGCAATTTCCACCACATTGCCTTTCCCGATCCTAAAATGATGAGAAAAATCATTGACATTCATTTTCCCGATATCGACAAGACTCTTGCCGAAAATGCCATCAACGCATTTTTTACCATGCGTGAACTGGACGGGGTTGAAAAAAAACCAGCGACAAGGGAGCTGATTAACTGGATTCGTGCCTTGAATGCCGATCCAGACTTTAAGTCCAGGGACCTTATCAAGGGAGAACTCCCCTTTCTCGGGGTGTTGTTCAAGAAAAGTCCGGACTATGACCGGGCAAGAAGCCTCACCCCAAGGCGGCGGCTTTTCTAGTCGGCATGGCCGGAGCAGGGTATGGCTTATGGCTTGCTGCCACAACGAAGCATGAAACTTGAATCTTCGACAGCAGAGGCGACCAGAGGGAGGTTTTGCCCGTAGCGGATTAAACGGCAGCGGTCAGCATGGACGCTGAAGGAGCTGCCGTTTCCCTCGGAGCAGCCCAGGACGGGCTGCGAGAATGAGCGGAGGGCAATACCTTCCTCTGGTTGACGGAATGATACGAGTTTCTTATAAATATGGAGAGGGCTGGACCATGTTCATCACATTTTTTTATAAGCTCAAGGAGGTGGGGGTTCCTGTCTCACCCACGGCTTTTTTAACCCTTCAAAAGGCCCTGGACAGGGGGCTTGTCTCAACACTGGATGATTTTTATACCACGGCCAGGGCCGTTCTGGTTAAGAGTGAACGTTATTTTGATCTCTACGACCAGGTGTTTGCCTTCTGCTTTGAAGGTGTCGCGCTCCCCGACAGCAGTGGGTTTGAGGTTGATGAGGTGGCAAGGGCCATGCTTGACGAATGGCTGAAAAATCCCAAACAGCTGGCCAACGCCCTTGGTATTGATCCGGCCAAACTTGCCGATCTCTCCCCGGATGAACTCATCGACTATTTCAAACAGCGGCTCAAAGACCAGGAGGGCCGCCATGAGGGTGGAAACAAATGGATCGGCACGGGCGGCACATCCCCGGTGGGGCACTCGGGCTACCACCCCGGCGGTATGCGGGTCGGTGGAGAGTCCCGGAACAAGTCTGCTGTAAAAGTTGCCAACGAGCGGCGTTACAAGGACTACTCTGCAAGGGGGCCGTTAACTCAGGCCATGGTGGGAGAAGCTTTAAAAAGACTTCGCAACATGGTGCCCACCGGTCCCAGGGACGAGATCAACATCCACGACACTATTTACAAAACCATGAAAAATGCCGGTGAGATCGAGCTTGTTTTTGATCGATCCATGCGGGACCGCCTCAAGATTATCCTTGCCATTGACAACGGGGGGTGGTCCATGGATCCCTACATCTCCGTGGTTCAGACCCTGTTTGACTATGCCCGGGCCCAGTTCAAGGAGGTCAAGACGGTGTTTTTCCACAACACCATCTACGACCATGTGTGGGAAGACCCCCAGCGATATCGGAAGCCCTTACGGGTGGATGATTTTACCCGACGTGATCCTGAAACCCGTTTCATTGTTCTTGGGGATGCCAGCATGGCACCCTATGAACTCATGGCTGCCGACGGTTCCATCCACGTAAGTGGCAGGAGCGGCAAGCCGAGCATTGAGCGCCTGCGTTTCATCGCTGAAACCTTTGCCCATTGTGTGTGGCTCAATCCCGTGCAGGAGTCCATGTGGGGGTATACCCATTCCATCATGGCCATTTCTTCGGTTTTTCCCATGTTTGAACTTTCCCTGGATGGCCTGGAAAAGGCTGTATCCCGTCTTATGATCCGCTAGGACGGTCAACATTGTAAAGCTTGCAGGTGTTGTTCCACACGGTTTCAGACAAGGTTTCAATATCCGCCTGTCTAACCTCGGCCAGCCGTTCCATTACAAATTTTACAAAGGCGGGTTCGTTTCGACGCACCTTGTTTTTCCGGGGGGCAGGGGTGAGATAGGGGGCATCCGTTTCGATGAGGATGCGATCCTCTGGGATCATGGGGGCCAGTCTGCGAAGTTCGGCCCCCCGTTGTTTGATGGTAAGGATACCCGTGATGCCGATGTGAAAGCCAAGGTCAAGGTAGCTGAACATTTCTTCTTTTGTTCCTGAAAAACAGTGGACAACGCCTTGGGGAGCCTTGAAGTTGAAGGCCTTGACCATTTCCTGGAACCGTCCCATGGAGTCTCGTTCATGGAAGATCATTGGCAGGCCGAGATCTTCGGCTGCGGCCATCTGGGTTTCAAACCATAGTTCCTGAACACTGGCCGGCGAGTGCATGCGGTTAAAGTCCAGGCCGATTTCTCCCCAGGCCCTTACGCAGTCGTTCTGGGCAAGTTCCTTTAAGGTATCGATGGTTTCAGAGGTGCAGCCTTCGGCATCATGGGGATGGATGCCCACGGCCGTATATATATTGCCATGTGTTCGGGCAAGGCAGATGGCTTTTTCAGATGTTTCAATGCTGACCCCTGCTATCATCATGGCCTTAACCCCGGCCTCGCTGGCGCGCTCGAGCATTGGGTCAAAATCTTCTTCAAAACAGGGATCGTTAATATGGCAATGGCTGTCAAAGAGCCTCATGGTTTATTCCTCCTCATGTCAATGGTAAAAACATTCATATTTACAGGATATTAAGGTCAAGATCAAGCTCAACATGGATTTGGCAGCAATTCTAATTAGAATTGCTTTGGTGAATGGCTTGGATTCGTGATATATATACAATGTCATTTCTCCCATGCCTGTATCGTGAATTTCCATGGGGTTATCCATGTAAAATATCTGACCCGTTGACTGGATATCAAACAGGCAAACAGGTAAGATGGTGTTAACTGGACCTTGGGTTGAAGACCGGAATGGTCCGAACAAGGAGGCAATATGAATTCCCAGGATATTTTTAAAAATGCATTGATCTATGAGCGAAAGATTCGAGATCTGTATCTGTCCGCAGTAGACACCATTGACGATGACAGGGGAAAATCCATTTTTAAGGCCCTGGCCGATGATGAACAATCCCACATTGATTTTCTGGAACACGGTCTGGATCTGCTTGCCCAGGAAAGAGAGATTGACATTGAAAGCCTGAAATCCGACATCTCGCCAGTGGTTGATGATGGGATTGAGCAGATGAAAGATCGGATTCCAGAACAGATGCTCGGCGATGTCAAGCGGGTCCTGAATGCAGCCCTGGGCCTGGAAATTGAAACCAGCCGTTTTTATAAAAAAGCCTGCGAAAATTCCCAGGGCCCCATCAGGGAGATGCTCGAGAAGTTTTATGAGATTGAACAGCGCCATGTGGAGGTGGTTCAGGTTCAACTGGATTATGCAACCGGCAGCGGATACTGGTTCAATTTCATGGAAAAGGATATGGAAGATTAACCAGGGGAACTTTTTTGTCTGGCTTGACAATGCCTACATTGTGGTATAGTAATTTTACATTATGCCAATTTTAAAGGAGCCGACAATGGAGATCCTCAACGCAAGCGACGCTGCATGCAAGAGCGAACATCAATTCATATCCGAGCACAGGGAAAAGCTTCCCGGTGTAATCGAAACCGTCCTTGCCAGTATGGAGGATGAGACCTGCTTTGCCCACATCGGGGATGAGCCTATCCATTTTTCCACCTCGGTCAAGGTCATGGTGGATAAATTCAGGGAGGTTCTCTTCCCCGGTTATTTCTCGAAAAAAAAGCTTGATGCAGCTAACCTTGCTTACTGCATGGGCCAGAATATTTCCGAGCTCCACGACATTCTGTCCGAGCAGATTGTGCATGTCATGCGCCATGACTGCCTTAGATATGGACAGGCCTGCACGGATTGTGAAAGAAGAGGGCAGGAGATGGCCCTGGCCGTCATTGAAAAGGTGCCCGGAGTCAGACAGGCCCTTGCCGAGGATGTAAGGGGGGCCTATGATGGTGATCCTGCAGCCAAAAGCCATGACGAGGTGATCTTCAGCTATCCCGGGCTCTTTGCCATCACCGTGTATCGGATTGCCCATATTCTTCATCAGCTTCAGATTCCCCAGCTGCCACGGATCATGTCCGAGCATGCCCACAGTCTTACCGGCATCGATATCCATCCCGGCGCCCGGATTGGACGGCGTTTTGTCATTGACCATGGGACGGGTATTGTCATTGGCGAGACAAGCATCATTGGCAACAATGTCAGGATCTATCAGAACGTCACCATTGGAGCGCTTTCCCTGCCACCGGGTTCGGGCAAGAGTCTCAAGGGAAAGAAGCGCCACCCCACCATTGAGGATGATGTCATCGTCTATTCCGGGGCCACCATTCTCGGGGGGCAGACAACCATTGGACGAGGGTCGGTCATTGGCGGAAACGTCTGGATCACCGAATCCATCCCTGCCGATACCAAGGTTTTTATTGAAACCCCCAGGCTTATTTATCGATACAAGGAGAGGGAAAATGAATATTCTATCTGATCTTACAAAGGGCTGGGGATGCACACCCCTTGTCCATTTAAAGAGTTTGAGTTCCAGGTACCATGCAACAATTCTGGGAAAGGTCGAGGCGTACAACCCCATGGGCAGCATAAAGGACCGCATTGGTGTTGCCATGATCGAGGCCGCTGAACGAGAGGGGCTCATCACCAAAGACACTGTCATTGTGGAGCCGACCAGCGGGAATACCGGTATAGCCCTTGCCTTTACAGCGGCGGTCAAGGGGTTGAAACTGATTCTCACCATGCCTGAAACCATGAGTGTGGAGCGACGCAAACTGTTGAAACACCTGGGGGCAACCCTGGTGCTGACACCGGGTCCCCTTGGCATGAAAGGTGCCGTTGAAAAGGCCAGGGCCATTGTGGCTGAGACCGATAATGCATTTATGCCCGATCAGTTTTCCAACCCTGCCAACCCGGCTGTCCATGCAAAAACCACGGCCGAAGAAATCTGGATTGATACCGACGGAAAGGTTGACATCCTTGTGTCAGGGGTCGGCACCGGCGGCACCATCACCGGCGTCGCCGGGGTGATCAAACAGCGGCGGCCGTCGTTCAGGGCTGTTGCCGTGGAGCCGGCTGAGTCTCCTGTTTTGTCCGGTGGCGCCCCCGGACCCCATAAAATCCAGGGTATCGGGGCCGGGTTCATTCCCCAGGTTCTTGATCTTTCCCTTGTGGATGAGATTGTCCAGGTGGCATCCGCCGATGCCATGAAACAGGCAAAACAGCTTGCCCGGGACGAAGGCATCCTTTGCGGTATCTCGTCGGGTGCCGCCATCCAGGCTGTTATCGATCTTGCCTCAAAAGAGGAAAACAGGGAAAAACTCATGGTGGTTATTCTGCCCGACACGGGAGAAAGATATTTGAGCACCGATCTTTTCCTTGACTCTGTTTAGACAATAGGGTTGATATTAACTATGTTTTTGATAAAATGACCTGAATGATCGAAGCAGGGTCGTTTCCCGGAAATGCTGTCACCCAGGTTTTAAACATATTTAACGAATGGAATTTAATTGATGGAAAAGATCAAGATTTCCAAAGGATTTACCACTCCCCTTGCCGGCATGCCTGACATTGGCATCATTGAGCTTTCTGATCCCAGAACCCTTGGTCTATCCGCCATGGATGTTCCCCATATCCGGGCCAAACTTATGGTCAAGGAGGGTGACAGGGTCCAGACTGGGGCCCCCCTGTTTTATGACAAGCGGGATAAATCCGTACAATATGTGTCACCGGGCACGGGCGTGATTCAGAAAATCGTGTACGGCGAACGCAGGCGATTGCACGAGGTCGTTATCAGCCTTGAAGGTGCCGAGGATTTTGTTGAGTTTGACCCGATCTCCCTGTCAGCGCTTGGCGAAGTGTCCAGGCAGGTCCTTGTGGAACGCCTTAAACAGGGGGGGATGTGGCAGGCCCTTCGCCAGTTCCCGGCAATGGACACGGCAGACGCCAGCCACACCCCTTCCATGATCATTGTTTCCCTTTCGGGAAACGATCCTTTTTCCCCTGATCCGGGTGTTGTGTTTGAACGAGAGCAGACCGCACTTCATTTTGGCCTTGAGGTGTTGAAACGATTGTCCGACAGGATCGTTGTAACGGTAAGGGAGGGCAGCCTTGAACGGCTGGGAAAGGTGAAGTCTTCGGTTACCCACACGGTGCCCGACATCTATCCTGCCTGGAATCCCGGTGCCGTTCTTTACCATCTCAAAAAAGATTCAGCAGAAAACAGTTCCTGGTGCATCGCCGCAGATCACCTGGTCATGATGGCCAGGTTTTTAATGACCGGCCGATACCCCACCCAAAAGATCATCACTGTCACCCGGGGCAGGGAACATCGTCCCCATATTCTGACCCGACAGGGGGCCCCGGTCAAAGCCCTTATAGGCGATTTTATTGACAGGAGCCTCATCACCACAGGCCGGTTCAACGGCAGGATCGTGGAACCTGACGATCACCTGGGGTTTTTTGAAAATACACTCAACCTCATCGATACCCCGGACGGTGAGGAACTGTTAGGGTTTATCCGTCCGGGCAAGGCCAAGGCAACGGTTTCAAAAACCTTTCTTTCCTGCCTTTTTCCCGAGCCCAAGGAGGTGGACTGCACCCGCCACGGGGAAGTAAGGGCCTGCATCAACTGCAGTTATTGTGAAAAGATCTGTCCTAATGATCTCATGCCCAACTTCATCATGAAGGCCCTGTTGAGCGATGAGATTGAAAACGCCCTGGAGTGCGGTCTTCTGGACTGCTGTCAATGCGGTCTGTGTTCCTATGCCTGCCCGTCCAAGATCGAGCTTGCCCAGATTCTGCGCCATGGAATGGACGCCCTTTATAAGGATAAACAATGAACCCCATAAAAAAAATTTTTGATCTGACCGAGCCCCATTTTACAGGGTCTGGACGTTTTGCCAGGATTGAGCCCCTGTTTGATGCGGCAAAGACGGTTTTCTTTTTCCCGTCGCCTGTGAACCGGGTGATGCCCTTTATCCGGGACAACCTGGACCTTAAACGCTATATGACTTTTGTCCTTGTGGCACTGGTGCCTGTAATCCTGTTCGGCATCTACAATACAGGACTCCAGTCAGGCATTGCCCGGGGCCAGCAACTGGATGTGGTTGCAGCCATTCTCCTGGGTGTACGGTATGTCCTGCCCATCATCGTGGTTTCCTATGTGGTGGGGTTTTTCTGGGAGATTCTCTTTGCCGTTGTGCGTAAACACAAGATCAGCGAAGGGTTCTTTGTCACGGGTATGTTGTTTCCCCTGACCCTGCCCGCCACCATTCCCCTGTGGCAGGTGGCACTTGGCATTTCCTTTGGTGTTGTGATGGGTAAAGAGGTGTTTGGCGGAACCGGCCGAAACATTCTCAATCCCGCCCTCACGGCCCGGGCTTTTATTTTTTTCTCGTACCCGGTTTCCATGTCTGGAAATGTCTGGATTGCAGGCACAAACGGCGTGGACGCTGTTTCCAGTGCCACGGCCCTTGCCACAACCGGTGTTGACGGCGGGACGATCACCCAGGCCCTGTCCCAGGCCGGTTTTTCCCTGACCAACCTTTTTTGGGGGTTTGTGCCGGGCAGCATCGGTGAAACCTCGGCCCTGTGCTGTTTGTTGGGCGGCGCCTTCCTTGTGATTACCCGGATTGGAAATTTTCGCATTATTGCCGGTGGCATCATTGGTCTTGTTGCCACATCCCTTGCCTTCTACCTTGTCCCGGGCAATGCGAGCACCTGGGGCCATGCTGGTCCCCTTTATCATCTGTGCGCCGGCGGGTTTTTGTTCGGCATCTGTTTCATGGCCACCGATCCCGTGTCTGCGCCTGGGACCAATCCCGGTCGCTGGATGTTTGGGTTTCTCATTGGTTTTCTCACGGTGGTGATTCGGGTGGTCAACCCCGCCTTTGTCGAAGGCACCATGCTTGCCATTCTTTTCATGAACGTATTCTCGGCACTGCTGGACCATGGGGTGGTTAAATATAAATCATCAAAGAGGATTCCCAATGTCTGAAACCCGACCGGATAAAAACAGCCGAAAAAATGTGATTCGTTTTGCCCTGCTGGTTTCATTTGTATGCAGTCTGCTCATCAGTGGTGCGGCAAGCGGTTTAAAGGGGTTTCAGCAGGAGAACATCGCCCTTGATAAACGCGTTAACCTTCTCAAGGCTGCCAACCTGGTTGAGCCGGGTAAAAAACCTTCAAAGGATGAAATCAACCGCCTCTATGACGCCCATATTGAGGAGGCAATTGTGGACAGCCAGGGGAAAATTCTTGAACAAGTGGATCCCAATGCCCTGCACCTCTACCTGTACAAGAGTGACGGCCGTATCCAGGGGTATATCCTGCCCATCAACAGTCGGGGGTTGTGGGGTAAGATCCAGGGATATCTTGCCTTTAAGGCGGACGGTGAGACCGTGTCCGGATTTTCAATCTTCAACCATTCAGAGACCCCGGGGCTGGGCGGAGAGATTGAAAGTGCCTGGTTTCAGAAAAATTTCAAGGGTAAAAAGATCGTTAACGCCCAGAACAAGTTTGTCTCGGTGGGCATTGCCAAGGGTAAAGTGGCAAATCTGCCTGCATCGGAACAGGAAAATTATGTGGACGGCATCAGCGGGGCCACCCTGACCGGGAAGTACCTCTCCGAGGGCATTAAATCCACCCTGGTCAAGTATGATGCCGTTTCGATCACCTTTCGGCAGCATGACCTGATCCCAAAAGGTGCAGGCACCCCAGAACCTGCCCCGGTAAAAAAATAAGGCTACCACCCATTTAAAGATAAAAGGATTCCCATGGCAAAAGAAAAATCAAACCGATTGGACATAATGGTTCGGGGCATCTGGCGGGAGAACCCAGTGGCGTTCCAGGTGCTCGGCATCTGTTCGGCCCTTGCCGTTACGGTCAAGATGTCAACGGCCCTTGTCATGGCCGTTGCCCTCACCGTTGTCACGGCCTGTTCCAGTTTTACCATCTCGTTGCTGCGTAAACAGATCCCCTCAAACATCCGGATCATTGTGGAGCTTGCCATCATTGCCTCCCTGGTCATCATCACGGACGAGGTGCTCAAGGCCTTTTTCTACGACACCTCAAAGCAGCTATCGATCTTTGTGGGGCTTATCATCACCAACTGCATCGTCCTTGGACGGGCCGAGGCCTTTGCCCTTGCCAACACCCCGGGGGACTCGTTTGTGGACGGTATTGCCAACGGTATAGGATATGGGCTTATCCTTGTGGCTGTGGCCTTTATCAGGGAACTTCTGGGGTCGGGCAATATCTTCGGCATACCCGTTATTCCCGGGTTCATGATAGAAGCCGGGTACCAGAACATGGGGCTCATGGTGCTGGCACCGGGCGCTTTTTTTATTATCGGGCTTCTGGTCTGGCTGAAAAACAGTCTGCCGGGCGTCTCCCATGAAAACAAATAAGCAGCCTGCTTGGAGCGGAATATGGGCTCACGGACACAACGAAGCATGAAACTTGAATCTTCGACAACAGAGGCGACCGGGGGGAGGGCAAAACCTTCCTCTGGTCGGCGGAATGGTACAAGTTTCATATAATCATATAAAGGAGTAGGCAATGGGTGACCTGTTCAGTCTTTTTATTAACTCGGTTTTTATTGGAAATATTCTCCTGGCCTATTTTCTGGGCATGTGTTCGTTCATTGCCGTGTCCAAAAACATTGAAACAGCAACGGGCCTGGGATTTGCCGTAATTTTTGTCCTCACCGTCACAAGCCCGGTAAACTGGGTGGTTTACCACGGACTGCTGGCACCCGGGGCACTGGCCTGGGCCGGGTTGCCCAATGTGGACCTGAGTTTCTTAAAGTATATCACCTTTATTGCGGTCATTGCCGCCATTGTCCAGGCCCTTGAGATGGTCATTGATAAATATTCCCCCCTTCTATATGCGGCCCTTGGCGTTTTTCTTCCCCTGATTGCTGTGAACTGCGCCATCCTGGGTACCTCCCTTTTCATGGTGGAGAGAAACTACACCCTGGTGGAGTCCATGGTCTTTGGCGCAGGCTCGGGCACGGGCTGGATGCTTGCCATTGTCTCCATGGCCGCCATTAGAAAGAAGGTCCAGTACGCCGACGTTCCTGTCGGGCTCCAGGGATTCGGCATCACCATGATCGTTGCAGGGCTCATGGCCATGACCTTTATGATGTTTTCAGGGATTACCCTGTAAAAAAAATCAAGGAGACGATAATTGATCTACCTCATCAGCATACTGGTCTTCTCGGGCGTCATCCTTGCCCTTGTCATGGTGTTACTCTTTGTGGAAGCCAAGGTGACAACCAAGGGCGAGCATGGGATTGTCATCAACAATGACAAGGACCATTCAATCAAGGTGGCCGGTACCCCCACACTGTTGTCGGCCCTTTCCAGCCAGGAGATCTTTTTGCCTTCAGCCTGCGGTGGTTCCGGCTCCTGCGGCATGTGTAAATGTGAGGTGATCAAGGGCGGCGGAAGCATTCTTCCCACTGAGCTTGGCCATTTGAGCCGCAAGGAGAAGCTTGCCGGCAAGCGCCTCGCCTGCCAGCTCAAGGTCAAGAACGACCTTGAAATCAGACTGCCGGAATCGATCTTCGGCATTAAAAAGGTGGATGCCGAAGTGGTATCAAACCATAATGTGGCAACCTTTATCAAGGAACTGGTGCTCAAACCCGCAACCCCCATTGATTTCAAGGCTGGCGCCTATTTCCAGATCGACGTGCCCGAGTATGATTTAAACTTTAAAGAGTTTAATATTGAAAGCAAATATGTGAGTGAATGGAAAAAATACAACCTCATGGAATTGAGGGCAAAAGGTATAAAACCTGGGTTCAGGGCCTATTCCCTGGCCAATCCCCCCTATGACAACCAGACCATCATGCTGAACGTCAGGATTGCCACCCCGCCGCCGGGCACCCAGGGTATTCCCCCTGGATTTGGTTCTTCCTATGTGTTCAGCCTCAAGCCCGGGGACAAGGTGCAGGTGAGCGGTCCCTATGGTGAGTTCATGGCAAGGGAAACTGAAAATGAGATGTGCTTTGTTGGTGGAGGTGCCGGCATGGCCCCCCTTCGCAGTCACATCCTTCAACAGCTGGAGGGAATTCACACCCATCGGAAGATTTCTTTCTGGTACGGGGCAAGGTCCAAAAAAGAGATGTTCTACGATGAGACCTTCAAGGATCTTGAACAACGGTATGAAAACTTTAAGTACCACATTGCCCTTTCCAGCCCCGACCCTGAGGACAACTGGACAGGTCCCACGGGGTTTATCCACAACTTTCTCTGTGACGATTATCTGGCAACCCATGAGGATCCAACGGAGATTGAATACTACCTGTGTGGACCTCCACCCATGATCGACGCCATTATCCGGGCACTTTACGACTTCGGGGTAGAGGATGAGATGATCTTTTACGATAAGTTCTAACTGACAAAAAGATGCAGATACCCGAACCTTTAAAGTGCATGGAATTGCTTGAAACCAGTCCTTTTGCCGATGACCGAATTGTCCGGCATTGTGTGCGAGTTGCCCGGACAGCCGATAAAATCTGCTCACTCCTGGATCAAACACCGTCCCGGCTGAATGTTGATCTGGTTAATGCCGGGGCACTTCTCCATGATATCGCAAGAAAACAGCCCAATCATGCCGTCAGGGGCGGCAAAATTCTGGAGGATCTTGGATTTCCAGAGGTGGCAGACATTGTTGCCGTTCACATGGATTTAACCAGCGATTCAGATGGGCCCGTTACTGAATCGGAGATCGTTTATTTTGCAGACAAACTGACCGTCAATGACGGATTCTGCCTGGATGTTGAAGAGCGGTTCAATAAAAAATTGATCCGTTTCAGTGCAGATCCTGAGGCGGTTCAAGCCATTGGCCATCGCCTTGAAACTTTTTGCATTATACGGGCGAAACTTTCCAGAATTTTAAAGCAGGACATCATGGTGGTGCTGAATGATCTATCTGTTGAGACACGGTGAAATTAAAGGCAGTGAAATCAAAAGATTCATCGGGCAGACAGATGTGGAACTCAGTCAAAAAGGGGTTGACCAGGCCCGGTTCTGGCAGGGGTATTTTGCTGATATCAAAATTGATCACGTCTTTTCAAGCCCCCTGTCGCGGTGTGTTGAGACTGCCCGGATTGTAACGGGACAGGCAGACCATGATATTACACGGGTTAACGAATTAGGGGAGATCGACCTGGGTGACTGGGATGGACAAACCTTTGCACGGATCAAGGCCGATTGCCCCCAGGCCTGGGAGGCCCGGGGCAAGGATCTGGTCAATTACCGGCCCCCTGGAGGGGAATCCTTTGCAGACCTTTTTGCCCGGGTGGTGCCGGCGTTTCAGAAAATTGCCCGCCAGAACAGGGGTGACAGCCTGATCGTGGCCCATGCCGGGGTCAACCGGATGATTTTGTGTGATCTCCTGGGCAAGGCGCTCAAGGATCTGTTTACCATTGACCAGACCTATGGATGTCTGAATATCATCAGCGGGCTGGATGGTCAGGGGTCTGCGCCCACTGCTGTATCTGTTCGTAATCTTCGGGCCGGTCCATGTCCATGAGAATGTATCTGTCGTCTGTTTCAACTTCAAGGCCAGGATCTTCGAGGGCTTCAAGTGCTCCCCTCAATCCTTGATGGCCCGACCAGTTGAGAATATGATCCCTGATCCCCATGGAGATCAGGGGAGGGTGACCCCGTCGACCCTGAAATATGGGATAGGCAACAACGGGCCTGTTTGCCTCCCAGGCGGCAAGCAATCCCTTGACGGTGTCCGGGGCCACCAGGGGAATGTCCACGGGCAGGACAAAAAAGGCAGATCTTTCCGGGGAAAGTGACTGGACCCCTGTTTGTACCGACGAAAACATTCCGTTTTTAAAATCGGCATTGAATATTGTTTTTACCCCCATAACCGTTGCAAACGGTTCGATATCGTCTGCCCTGTGGCCAGTAATCACACGGATATCCTCGACCCCGGCCGTCTGGAAGATCGATATCACCCGTTGCAGAACCGTTGTCGTTCCAAGGGGCAGGAGGGGTTTGAATCTGCCCATGCGGGATGAAAAACCTGCGGCCAGAATCAGGGCTGAATATTTCATACGGCGTTGAACCTTTCCTGGATAAGTTCTGCAACAATGCTCACGGCGATCTCTTCCGGGGTCTGGGCATTGATGGCAAGTCCGATGGGGGCGTGGATCGTGTCCAGACGTGACTGGGATACGCCCTGGGACAGGAGATAGTCATAAATGATTTTTCGCTTGGATCTGCTGCCGATCATGCCGATATAGGTGGCCCGGGTTTCAAGGGCCTGTTCGAGGATGGTCCGGTCGTAGAGATGTCCCCGGGTCATGATGACGATGTAGCTGCCCTCCCCGATGGTGAATCCGTCAAAGCAGCCATCGAAATTGTCGAGCACATGGGTGTCGGCCATGGGGAAACGTTGGTTGTTGGCAAATTCTTTTCTGTCGTCCATGACAATGGGTTTAAATCCCGTATGGGCGGCAAGGCGGGCTGTTTCAATGGCAAGATGGCCAGCCCCGAGGATGTAGAGGGTGCCGTTGAACCGGGCGGGTTCGATGAAAAAGGTCCCATCGTCAAGGTAAATCAGGCCAGGTGATCGCATCATTTCTGCCTGGTCTGACAGCCGGATCAGGGATGCCTGACTGAGGGCAAAGGGCCCTGTCTGTTCCTGGCCTGAGATGAGGAAACGATCCACGGTATAGCTTCCATCCGGTTGTTTAGCAAGCCTGCTCGCCAGGAAACCATTCTGCCCCACGGCCTCAAGGTCCATGCGTTTCTGGAAAAATTCAAGGTTCAGGGCCGTGGCCGGCAGGTATTCCAGCAGCAGGGTGACATCACCGCCACAGACCATGTCCATGTCTGCATATGCCCGGGCATCCAGGGTGAATTCCTGAATCAATGCGCCGGTCCGGGTCTTGAAAAAAGTTCCGGCAAGGTCCTGCACCCTTGCCTCGATCCACCCGCCGCCAATGGTTCCGCTGATGCTGCCGTCCCCATGGACGACCATCTTTGTTCCGGCAGATCTGGGTGCTGACCCCTGTTTGCTCAATATGGTGGCCATGACAACGGGGGTACCCTGGTTTAAACTTTCCCAAACTGCCTTATCGTTTTTAGACATTTATTTTTTTCTTTATCCTTTCTTGCTTTATGCTTCGTTTAATGGGCCGTGAAAAAAGTTTTGCATTAGAAGCAAAGATGCTGTTAATTGTTAACTCACCCTGATCCATGAGGTGTCGGATGGCCGGAATCTTGTAAAGGGCCTGTTCTATCTTACGTTCCAGGCCCTGGACCTTATCCGGGATCGACCAGAACTCGACATTCAACAGGTGAATCCCGGCTGTTGCAACCGTTGCTTCCACCAGGGTGACCTGAAAATCAACCATGTTATCCAGCTTGAAAACAGCCTCGTCCATTTCATCCAGGCGGATTTCCTGGCTGCCAAGCCTGACCACGCTCCTTCCCCGGACCCTGTCCAGGCGTTTGAGGCGTGATCCGCAGGGGCAGAGATCTTCGAGAAAACAGGCCCTGTCCCCGGTGCGGTATCGAATCAGGGGCATGCCTGTTCGGGTGAGGGTTGTGACGGTGACCTCTCCCACCTGTCCCAATGGCAGGGGATAACCGTTTTCATCAATGATTTCAAAAAAAAGGTCCGCCTCCCGCAGATGGCATCCCCTTTGGGCCCGGCATTCGACTCCGCCGCCAAGACCTGTTTCAGTCATACCATAATGGATGAAAACTGGACAGTGCCAGATTTCTTTGATGGCCCGGATGATTGACAGGGGCACATAATCCCCGGTTAAAAGGACGCTCTTGATCCTGTTGGTGGAAATGGAGGATCCATGGGCTGTGGCCCGGGAGGATCGGGCCAGGCTGAGTACCTGAACCGGCAGGCCGATGATGCAGTCCGCCCTGAACGCTGCTATTTTTTTGACCACACTGCCGGGGTTATCCACAAATCCGTTGACAAGGGTCGAACACCCCATTTGGCTAAGGCCTGTTTTTACCCGTTCACCAACGGATCCGAAGTTGGGGCCGGGCATGAGCACCATTACCCGTTGACCCGGCTTGACAAGGGTTGCCATGCCCCGGGTGAAAAATTCGGCTGTATTTTCCATGTCATGTTGTGTGAAAAAGATGCGTTTGGGACGGGCCGTGGTGCCTGAGGTTTGAAGGGTGGTCACCCTTGCAATTTCACCCTGGGAGACACACAGCATCTGCAGACCGTGGTCTGCCAGGTCCCGGGCAAAGACGAAGGGCAATTGCCGGATGTCTTGAACGGATCTAAGGTCTTCCAGGTTGATTCCTTTTAAATGATTCCGGTAAAAGGGGCTTTTCTCCCTGGCCAGAGTCAGCGTTTTTTTCAGCATCCAGAGCTGGTAGGCTTCCAGTTGTGTGGTAATTCCAGTGGTAGGCTCTCCAGGAAACCGGGATGCTGTCCTGGTGACGATCCAGCGGTCCAGGGGGGTGATGTCAATATTCATGGTTTCGATAAAGACTCCTGCCATCGACGTCGGTGAGGTTGTACATGCAAAAGGGGATCAGTCGGCCGTCGGGTGAAAACACATGGATGCAGCAATCCTGAACCCGTTCAAGATCCAGGTTCCAGGCATCCTGGAATACCATGCACGAGATTGAAAACATATGGGTTTTTAACCGGCTTAAAAAAATCCCAAGATCCATGGGGTTTTTTGCCAGATAATCACAAGGAATTCCCTGTTGATATTGCTGCTCCTTCGCCGAAGGAGAGGCCCATTGTCTGGCAATAAAACCGATGGTTCCGGATGCACCCCGGCAACCGTCTTCAACCGCTGTTGACGGTTGGTGGCGGGTCAGGGGGGTCAGCCGTCCATCTGGCATGATGACAAAATTGCCGTGGAACGAGCACAGGGCATTCTCTCAGCCGGGGGGGCGAAACCAGGATGGGTCCATTCCGGCCTGGGATTCAATGTGCTGGATTACCCGGGGCAGGGTGATTCGTTGTTTAAGTTCAAGGGGGTTGGGAAAGCGTCCAAAATAGCTGATGGGCTGGAAATGAACGCCCCGGACATGGGGGGAACGTTCAAGGCCAAAGCGGATGATCTCTCCCACCTGGGAGTCGTTTGTCCCGGGAACCAGGGTGGGCACCAGTACTACGCCAAGGTTGTGCTTCTGGCACAGAGCTATGGTACGCTCTTTGATCTTCTGGAGGGGTTTTCCCCTGAGTGCCAGGTGAACGGTGTCATTGATTCCGTCAAACTGGAGAAAGAGGCTGTCAAGCCCGGCCTGTTTGAGTTGGATCAAAAAAGGTTCATCTTCTGCAAGTCGAAGGCCATTGGTGTTGACCTGGATAAAGCCAAACTCCATGGCTTTGCCCATGCGGATGATTTCGGGAAGATCGTCCCGGATGGTCGGTTCTCCTCCGGAAATCTGGATGTTGCACTGGCCATTGGTCAGCGTTTTTATCCGTTTGTACCATCGTTGGATTTCGTCAAGATCGGGATCAGGAATAAGGTTGTTGCTGTCAGCAAAGCAGACCGGGCAGTTGAGGTTGCAACGCTGGGTTACTTCGATCAGTGTCGTACAGGTCCGTTGGTTGTGCTGGGGGCAGATGCCACAGTCAAAGGGGCATCCCTTGTGTGTTGCTGTGGCATGTCGTTCCGGGCCTGACCGGGTTTTGTTCCTAACCCATTGTTCGATCCCGGGTTTGCCCTGCCAGATGACAGTCTCCATGGGGCCGTGGTCAGGGCACTCTTTCACAAGAAAAACCGAGTCTCCCCGCTGCACCCGCTGGGCCTTAATCTTTTTCAGGCAGTGGGGACAGAGGCTATGGGTATGGGCAAGCACCCGGGTTTGTCCAGGGTGCATTTTCAGGGCTCGTCCCTTGAAACAGAAGGGTCTATGCCGTTTTCCACAAGGATCTCCATTACCCGGTCATAGGTGGCGGCGATGAGGTTGCCACATCGGCCGGCCATCTCCAGGGAACCGGCCTTTTCCTCGGTTATCTGGTGGCATAGGCTGCCGCCATAATCACGGGTCTGCTGTTCAAACCATTCGTTCAATTGGGCCAGCATGGGTTCATAGCTTTCCAGGGCCTGTTCACCTCTGTCTCCCCTTGCCGCATAAAGGGCCAGTATACAGGTGCCTGAGCCCAGGGCTCCACAGGAGCCGGAACTTGTTCCCATTCCCTTGGCAAGTCCTGCCATGGCCCGAACCAGGCCCGGGTTTGTCCGGCCCTGTTCTTCAAGGGCCATGATCATCATCATCTGGCTGCATGGATACCCTTCAGCCTGCAAAGGGATCATGCGCATCATGGTGTCACTCATCGTTTCTCCTGATTTTTTTTGCAAAAATTCTGAAATATCCCGGCCGGCTTGCACGGATGGCCTCACAGGTATGGTGGGAGGATCTGCATGGGCCGCCAAAGATTTTGGACCAGAAGTTCAACAGGGAACCGTGTTCAAAAATTATCTCGCCAGCAAGCCGGGTCAATAAAAACGACAGGTCCTCCCATTCAAGGTGATCAAAGCCTGCTGTTTCGACCCTTTTTTCCATATTTTCCCGCTCCACTGCCTGCCTGAACCCGCAGGCCAGGGGAATCTGTTTTAATTCCTCACTGTATCTTTTTTCCCGCACATGGATATCGCAGAGCACCAACGTTCCTCCGGGTTCAAGCACCCGCCGGAACTCGGCAAGAGACTTGTCCATGTCGGGTGTCAACGACAGCACACATTCACAGAACAGGGCCTTGAAGCTGCTGGACCTGAAGGGCAGGGCCTGGGCCTTTGCCTGGGGCCCAGTAAATGTCCCATGGGATCGGAGCAGTGCCATATCCGGGTCAATCCCCCAGGCATTGACGGAAAATTCGTTGGTCAGCATCCTTACGGCTGATCCATATCCGCACCCCACGTCCAGAACCCGGTCTCCGGGGTGAAGATCACATGCCCGGGCCGACTCCCGGGTCAGCTCAAGCCCCCCGGGCCGAAGTACGGGCTTGGTCAATTGTTTAAGTGCAGGGTTTTTGTAAAGGGGGGTTACAGCAATCCTGTCCATGGCCTATTTATCCTCCAGCAGTTTTTCAACTTCGAGCATTTTACCCACGGCAATCTCTTCTGGCACCAGGACCATGCCGCAACAGGGGCAGCAGGGAAGTTCCACCGTGAAACTGCCGTTCATATATTCGATAGTGACCCTGTCAAGTTTGAGCAGCTGATCACAGGCCAGACATTTCCAATCTTTGTTTTCTCGGATGCCAAGGTTGGTGATCATATTATTGTCGCTCCCGGGTCACCTGCATACGGTGGCAATAGCTGTTGTGGACCTGATACCCCGTGTCGACCACTGAGTACTCCACCCAGAAGGTGACCATGGACGGGCGGTGGGATACCAGGAAATGACCGTTGTCAATGTTAAGCATTTTTTTTCCTGTCCCTTCGCCATGGGCAATGGCCGCTCGGATGTCCTGGTTCAAAATCCGCCGCTGTTCAAGGGTTGTCTTTATTTCGTGTGTCATGCACAGGGGGAAAAGGTCTTTTTCTATAGGGGGTTGGTTCCACAGTCGGTCAAGGAGATCCGTCTTGAGTCGTTCCCTGTTTTTCCGGCTTTCCGACAGTCCTGTCCTGGGTCGTGCGGCTGGGTCTTCAGGAGATTCTTTGCCGGGGAAAAGATAATCCAGAATATGGACGGTTCGTTTGTCTGCTCCCCTGAGCTGGTTGCGGCACATGGCACAATAGGTTAGAAAATCAAGATCGCTTTCCAAGCGCCTCTGTTCAATCTGCTTTTTGGCCATCTCTGGATTTGCGTTTTCCATGAGGCCGCCAAACCCGCAGCATTCGGTATTTGTCCGGCTTAACTCAAGCTCCTGGATGGGAATGTTAAGCTTTGCTGCAAGGCTTCTGACAGCCTCGTGTACCCGTGGCTCATTGCGGGTGGTGCAGGGGTCGTGCAGGGCCATGGCCGGGATTGTTCCCAATACCTTTCCGCCGCTAACTCCCCCCAGCATCTGATCGGGAAGATTCCCCCTGTCCATGATCTCCCACAGGGAGGTGACCTTTATCTGGGGCAGGTATTGTTTAAACATCTCCATGCACGAGGAACAGGCCAGGATCATTTCAGGTTTGCCCAGCTGCTGCCAGTTTGTTTCAATCAGGGCGATGGCTGTTTCTGTTCTGGGTTGATCACCGGCCCAGTAAGCCGGAGCAGAACAGCATTGTAGCATCAGGCCCGTGTTCTGGGACCGGTTGTTGCGCAGAAATGCATAGGTCTGGATCACCTGCTCCGGGTTTGACCCGGCAAGCTGGCAACCCGGGAAAAAAACAAATTCACTCGCTTCCCTTCCAGGGGCATGTCTTGCGAGCATGAACTGCTTTGAGTTGCTGAAGGCCATATCCTCCAGGGCAAACCAGTGGGCCGACACGGGCATTTTATTTCGTTCCACCAGATCCCTGCGGGCCCCAAGGCAGAGATCTGCCATGGAGAAGTTTTCCGGGCACACCTCGGTGCACAGACCGCATAAACTGCACGAGTTGATCATGGCGTTGGCTGCATGGTTGCCAAGGACAATGGTGGCGTTGTTGTAAATTTCCCGGGCATATTTTCTGGGGTAGCCCTTGAAGTGGGCGAGATAGGGGCAGACCTTGACGCATTCAAGGCATTGGCATTGGATGCAGCGGTTTGCTTCGACCTTTGCCTCTTCCAGGGTGTAACCTGCTGTTTTGTTGTTGGCCGGCATCTTGGCCAGGGGAGTGATTCCCTCAAGGTTGGTAAAGAGCCGGCTGGGGTAGGGCCCTTCATCATCCCGCCCCTCGATTGGATTCACTTTTTGCACGTACCTTTCCATGGAAAGGGCTGCAGCCCTTCCCTGGAATGCCTGGTCAATGGGTGATATCCGGTTTTGGCCATCGAGGCCTGGGACCGGGCCTGCAAACACTCCGGCGTGTTCCAGGGCAAAGGTCCTTTCGGTCGGTCTTTTCCCCTGGGCAAGGGGGGCTGCATCCGGGCTGCAAAGGTCGATATAAACGGCTGAAAAGCCTGCCTGGAAAAGGTCTGAAACGTTGTTGTCAATTCTCTGTGTCTCAATCTTGAGCCCCAGGGTGTCGAGTATGGCAAGCTCCTCCTGGATGACCCCTTTGGGAAGAAGTCGTTCATCTATTTTCCAAAGGGTACCCCCCAGTTGATTGCCGGTGGTGAAAAGGGTGACGCCATACCCTTTTTTCAAGAGATCCAGGGCCGTGACAAGGGCATTAAAATTTTCCCCAACAACGGCCATGGTGTGGTTTTTTTTCGGTATGGGGATGGTTCGGATTCTGGGCTTGGGCTGGTGCACGCACGCTCGTTCAAGTGCACCGATGGCAATGGCACCCCCAAGTTCTTCCCTTAAACAGTGGGTTTCACAGGGATGGTCGCAGATCCGACTGAGGATGCCTGGAAAGGGCAGGGTTCTTGCCAGTGTTTTCCAGGCATCATCAAACCTGCCAAGGCTGATCTGGCGGACAAAGGTGCGCACATCCATATGCAGGGGGCAGGTTGATTGACAGGCCGGGGCCTCCTCCTGAATACATTGTTTTTCCACCTGGCGCAGTTCTTTCTGGTCCATTTTTTTCCTGTTCTGGATAATCGGCATGGCCGGAACATGATATCTGCCCCGGCCGTGACGGTTATAAAAAAAAACTGATGCGGCCGGCCCATATACCATGGGCCGGCCGGATTGGTTATTTGGGCATTGCAGCCAGCACCTTTTCCGGGCGGGCGGGCAGATCCCTCACCCTTGCCCCACAGGCGTTGTAGATGGCATTGATGATGGCGGCATGGGGGCTTGTCAGGGGCATTTCGCCCACACCTGCGGCCCCGAATGGTCCACGGTCACGGGGGGTTTCAATGTACATGATATCAAGCTTGTCCGGGATCTGTTTGATATAGGGGAATCCAGCACCGGCAAGGGTTGAGTGGCGCTTGATGTCCTCATAATCCTCGGTCAGGGCAAGACCGATTCCCTGGGCAACCCCGCCGTAAATCTGGCCGTCCACGGTGAGACGGTTGTTGATAACTCCGATGTCGGCCCCAATGGTCATGGCTTCAACCGTGGTTTTACCCGTGGCCTTTTCAACGGCAACTTCGGCCAGGAACACCCCGTACATGTATCCTGCCAGGGGATCTCCCTGGGCGTTTTCGTCTCCATTGGCGCAGGGTGCGGACCATTTGCCGTGGCACTTGGTTGCAATCTTGTCCGCCTTCATTTCGTCATAGTTGCGGAAGGTCCCGTCACTTTTCTGGGCTGCAGCAACCAGGGCCTGGCATCCGTTGAGGATGGCCTGACCGACGACCATCTGGGAACGGCTGCCGCCGGCAGGGCCTGCATTGGGGCAGAGGCTTGTGTCGTTCAGCACCAGCCGGATCTGGTCCGGACGGATGTTCATGGGCCGCAGGGCCTCGTGGGCCGAGCCAAGGACCCCGCTGTCGGCTCCCTGGCCATGGTCGTGCCAGGTGGCAAAAACGGTGACCGTGTTGTCCGGGTTGAGTTCAACATCAATTTCAGCCGTATCAGGTCCGTCAAGGCCGCATCCATACACGCCAACGGAAACGCCGACACCCCGGCTGATCTCGTCGGTGGAAGCGGCAAGGGCGTTTTCCTTGGCAGCCTTGTATTTTGGGCGGATCAAGTCGATGAGGTCCGGCAGGGAATAGGCATCCGGTGCACATCCAGTGGGGGTGGTGGCACCCTTTCTATAGACGTTTTTGAAGCGAAATTCCAGGGGGTCCATGTCAATTTTCTCGGCAAGCTCGTCAATGAGTACCTCGGAGGGGAACTGGCTTTCAGGTGCGCCATAGCCCCGGAAGGCTGCGCCCCAGCAGTGGTTGGTGCAGACGGTTCTGCCCTCGCCACGGATGTTGGGAATGTCGTAGCCCGCCCCGATGAACTGGGCACCCCTGAGGGTCAGAAGGTCGCCGAACTCAGAGTAGGGACCATGGTCAACAGTCCAGTCAGTCTCCATGGCCAGGATTTTGCCCTGTTTGTCGGTTGCCATGCGAACATTGGTGAAGAACGGAGAACGCTTGCCCGTATATTGCTGCTGCTGCTTGTAGGAGTACTCCAGATGAACGGGTTTTCCCGTGGCCATGGCTGCCACACCCAGCAACGCCTCCATGGTGGGGCTGAACTTGTAACCAAAGGTACCGCCCGTGGGATTCTGGACCATGACCATGTTTTCAGGATCAACGCCAAGTCCCGGAGCGATCATAAACATGTGCAGATGAAGGCCAATGGATTTGGAGTGGATAACAAGCTTTCCATCCTCGTTGGTATAGGCAAAGCCTACGTCCGGTTCAATGGGAAGGTGGGGCTGGCGGCCCACATAGTAGTCACCTTCCATGACAAAATCTGCCTTTTCAAAAATCGGAGCTGTCTCTTCGCCCTTGGCAATTTTCTGGATGTAATAAACATTGGGCGTGCCTGGATGGATTTCAATGGCATCGTCGGCCATGGCTGCAGGCGCGCTCATGTATTCGGGAAGTTGCTCAAGGTCAACCTTGACCTTGGCTGCGGCAGCCTCGGCATTGTTCTTGGTGTCTGCACATACAATGGCAATGGCATCCCCATACTGGAAAACCTTTTCATCGCAGAGAATCGGCCTATCCCAGCCGTCTCCCTTGTTGGTGGGAAAGGTGATCAGACCCGAGATGCGGTTTTTACCCTTGACATCCTTATGGGTCAGGACCTTGACGACGCCGGGCATTTTTTCAGCTTCAGAGGTGTCTATGGATAGAATCTTTCCATGGGAGATTTCGGCCTGGACCAGGGCCAGGTGCAGGGATCCTTCGGGCATGAGAACGCCTTGATCCGCGCCAAACATCCAGGTGCCGGTAACCTTGGCAACTGCGGTTGGGCGGGGCATGCTGCTTCCCCAGATGCGGCCGTCAGCAGGAATTTTAAAGGCAAGTTCTTCCTTGGTCATTTCCCCGTTGATAACCCTTGCTGCATCCATGACAGAGTCCACAATCTGTTTATAACCCGTGCATCGGCAGGCATTTTTATACTTCTGGAACCAGTCCCGGATATCTTCACGGCTGGGATTGGGGGTGCTGTCAAGCAGGGCCTTGGTTGAGACAATGAACCCAGGTGTGCAGAATCCGCACTGGGCACCGCCATGGCGTATCCAGGCAAGCTGGATGGGATGCAGGTTGTCAGGGGTTCCGATTCCTTCAATGGTGGTGATGACGGCATTTTCGGGAACACGGCTCATCTTGGTGATGCATGACCGGATTAGTTTGCCGTCCATGATCACATTACAGGCTCCGCACTGGCCCGCATCGCATCCAACCTTGACGCCGAGAACCATCAGCTGTTTCCTCAGAACCGTGGACAGGGTGGCTTTGGGGTCGTGCAGAATGGTTCTGGAAATCCCATTGACTATGAGTGTCTTTTTAAACATCCCAGTTTCTCCTTTTTTATAAAAATAAATTTTAGTTTACGATTAATTCTTCCCAAAAGGGCAGGCAGGATAGTGGCATTCCGGACAGTTCTCACAGAAGCCCCCATGGCCCAGGGCCGAGATGTCTTCCCGGGTGACCGGGTCTCCTGCCATCAATCTTGGGATGATCAGTTCAAAGATAGTGGCCTTGTAGTACATCACACAGCCGGGAAGACCGACAATGGGGACATCACCCAGGTAGGCGAGCATGAACATGGCTCCCGGGAAAACCGGAGATCCATAGGTCACAACCCGGGCACCGGTTGCCCGGATGGCCGCCGGTGTCTGGTCGTCGGGATCAACGGACATGCCGCCGGTGACCACCACCATGTGGGCGCCTTCATTGACCAGGTCTTTAATGGCCTTTGTTGTCATTTCACGATCGTCTGATGTCAGGATCTGTCGTAGAATGGAACTGTTTAAAAGGTTAAATTTTTCTTCAAGAACCGGCCCGAATTTATCTTTGATCAGGCCTTTGAATATTTCACTTCCAGTAGTTACCATGCCGATACTTCTGGCAAGAAACGGTTTGACCTCAACCAGGGGGAACACCTGGCGGCAGATCTCTTCCACCTGTTCGATTTTATCTTGTTTAATGGTAAGGGGAACCACCCTTGTACCTGCCACACCTCTGCCCTTGGTGACCTGCTGATTGGTGTGAAGGGTACCGAATACCATTTCATCAATACTGTTGATACGGTTCAGGGCCTGGACATTTATTTTTAAAAGTCCGTCCCTGTCTGCAATAAGGTTAATTCGGCCTTCACTTGCCTGGGTGAGGCGGATACCCGGTCCGGACGCGGCCGTGGCAATGCGACTGGCAGCCTCGTTTTCATGGATACGCCCTTCGGTTGCCTCCCAGACGTAGAGGTGTTCTTTGCCGATCTCAAGAAGGGTCTGGACATCTTCTTCCTGGACCACATGGCCTTTTTTAAATGCGCGTCCCTTAAACTCCCCGGGTACAATACGTGTCAGATCGTGGCACAATACCATACCAACGGCTTCCTGCACGGGAACTGTCTTCATTCTTTCCCCTTTATTTCTTTTTCATATGAAACTCCCACCGAAGCATTGCAATCAGAGGCGTGTATCATTTGTTGCGGCCGGAGCGGAGACCATGCTCCGGGTATGCCGATTTTTTTATATGAAACTCTTGTCTGACCGGTAGACGGGAACGGGTATAACCCTCCGCTCATTCTCGCAGCCCGTCCTGGGCTGCTCCGAGGGAAACGGCAGCTCCTTCAGCGTCCATGCTGACCGCTGCCGTTTAATCCGCTGCGGGCAATACCCGTTCCCGTCCACCTCTGCTGTCGAGTTTCTATATTCATTGTGGCCGAAAGCAAATACCTCGCCTCGGCCGTGCCAGTTATAGGAAATGCCCTTCAAAGCATTATCAGTGGAGGCATTTCAAAACTTTTTGTGGCTTTGGGCAGATACCCCTCCCCGGCAGGCCGTTTATTCTCACTTTTCTCTGTAATTGACTGGGTATAGAAAATTACTTGTAATACTAAAGGCTATGGTTATTAATTGTCAAATAGATATGAAAAAAAATATTTTTAAGGGTTAAAATAACTTATAATAACTATAACACCGTAAAAAAACGATGTTTTTAATTTGAAATTCGGTATCGTTACATGGCAGGACATGGAAGAACACCTGTTCCCCCAATGTGTATCTGTAATGGGGGACGGGGAGGTAAAGGACATTACAAATAGGGATAAGTCTTGATACACACCACTAAAAAAATCCTGGCGGAAGGAAATCGGAAAAAAAGATGTGTCAATTTCAACGTCTTGAATAAATTCATTGAAATAAAAGACTAAAAAGGGCAAGGTCAATAAAATTGATTCTGCCCTTTTAACGTTAGCAGGAAATGGATGAAACCCCGTATTGTTATTATCGATGATGAACCGATTACTCTCAAGCAGCTGAGGCGGATTCTTGAAAAGGAGGGGTATGGTGTCTCAGCCTTTTCAAATCCCCAGCGTGCCTTGCAGCATCTTGAACAGGCTCCCTGCGACCTTGTGATCAGCGATGTTCAGATGCCGTTGATGAACGGAATGGATCTCATGACCCGGGTCAAGGCCCGTTTCCCGGACACAGAGGTGATCCTCATTACCGGTTATGCCTCTTTAGATGGTGCTGTTGAGGCCACCAAGGAAGGTGCCTTTTATTACCTTGAAAAACCCTTTACCCCGACCCAGGTAAGGGACCGGGTGAACCAGGCCCTTGACCTCAACCAATGGAGAGGCATGGTTTCTGAGTCCGGTCAAATGCCGGTCATCATTGGAAAGAGCAGCAAAATAAGGGAAATTGTATCCATCATCGGGCAGATTGGGCCGACAGACTGCAATGTGATGATCACCGGTGATTCTGGAAGCGGCAAAGAACTTGTGGCCCGGGCCATTCATGACACAAGCAATCGTCGAAAAGGGCCGTTTGTGGCCTTTAACTGCGGTGCGTTGACCGAAACCCTCATGGATAACGAATTGTTCGGCCATGAAAAAGGGGCTTTCACCGGTGCTGACACCCAAACCTGCGGATTACTTGAAACAGCCACCGGAGGGACACTTTTTATCGATGAAATAGGTGAAATGCCCCAATCCATGCAGGTGAAGCTTCTCAGGGTACTCCAGGAGGGCGAGCTCCTGCGGGTGGGGGGTAATCGGCCCGTTGCCATTGATGTCCGCATTGTTTCCGCCACGGCTGTTGACGTAAAGACCGCAGTCAACCAGGGCGGGTTTCGGAAGGATCTTTATTTTCGCATTAATGTGGTGAATATCAAGCTGCCCGGGCTGAGCGAGAGAAAAGAGGATATCCCGCTTCTTGCCTACCACATCCTTAACCGTCTAAACTGCCGGGGTGGGCGAAGGATCAAGGCCATCTCAGAAAAGGCCATGGCCCTGCTGCATGACTATGCATTTCCTGGAAATGTGCGGGAGCTGGAAAATATTCTGGAGCGGGCAACAGCACTGTGCAAGGCAGATGTGATCCGTGTGTGCGACCTGCCGCCGGACCTTATTGAGCTTGAACTTCAGAGCTATAAATTACCCGATGAAACCTTGATGACCCTGGCTGAACTGGAACAGGATTACATCGCCCACCTGCTGCGGATCACCGGCGGTGTCCGCACGAAAACCGCTGAGATCCTCGGCATTGACCGTGCCTCCCTGTGGCGAAAAATGAAAAAATACGGTCAGTCCTAGCTTTTTGCAACGGATGTGTTCGGTTCTGCAACAAAACAATCCCCAACCCTGTCCGTGCTGTTTTCCCCTCCTGGTTTGAATTTATGTTGCATCTTGAAACATCCCAGTCCCGATTTTCAATTCAAGCAAATAAGAAATTATCTTTAAAATCAAGCATTTAAGTATTTAATCAAACCTGGCAGGCCTTTTGCAATCACTCCCCCCAGGAGGCAAACCATGTTTCGTCAAATTCTACTTGTGTTTGAAAATGAAAAGATTCTTTCCGAGGCCCTGGTTTATGCCCGAAGGTTTGCCAAGCGTATCGATTCAACGGTTACGCTTTTGATCATCGTACCCATGTCCTTTGCAGGCCGCACAGCCATCACCCCCAAACGAAACACCATCCGAAATATTGAACTGCGGATGGGGAAACGCCTGTCAGAAAGCCTACAGCCCTTTATCCAGGAGGGCATTGAAGTCAATTCCGCCCTTCGAATTGGGAACCCGGCCCAGGAGATGCTGAAATTTCTGGCAGACCGCCCCCCGTTTCAGTCAATCATCTGGGGCAGCGGCCATGACCTGCCGGACAAGGGTCGGGGGAGCCGGCGTCACTGGATTTCCCAGGTGATGGGAAGCCTTGAATGTCCCCTTCTAACCGTGAGCAGAAAAGAGACAGAATGAACATAAACCGACACGGCCGGAATGAGGTACCTGTTCTGGCCACAACGAATGATACACACCTCTGTTTGCGATCTTTCAGAGGGTGCTTCATATCAAACTATAACAGTGGAACTATTAATCTTAAAGCGGAGTGCGTATGGAACCTTTAACCCTTGATATGATCCTTGTAATGGCCATGATCGGACTTGCCATCTTTCTTTTTATCGTTGAGTGGGTCCGGGTGGATGTGGTCGCCATCCTGATGATGGTCACCCTTCCCCTGCTTCATCTGGTGACGCCCAAGGAAGCCTTTGTGGGCCTGAGCAGCAATGCCGTGGTCTCGATTATCGCAGTTATCATCATTGGTGCGGGCCTGGACCGAACGGGGATGATCAACAAACTGGTGGCGCCCGTGCTTCGCCTTGCCGGCAACAGTGCCTCCAGGATCATCATTGCCATCTCGGTGACCGTGGCAATTATTTCAAGCTTTATGCAGAACATCGGTGCTGCCGCACTTTTTCTGCCGGCCATCCAGCGAATCAGCAAGATGCAGAAGATCCCCCTGGGGCGGCTGCTCATGCCCGTGGGTTTCAGCGCCATCCTTGGTGGTACTATTACCCTGGTGGGGTGCAGCCCCCTGATTCTGCTCAATGATCTTCTGGCCCCGTTTAATTTAAAACCCTTCGGCCTGTTTGATGTCACCCCCATCGGTCTTGTTCTTGTGGCAAGCGGCATCACCTGTTTTGTTCTCCTGGGTCGATTTATCCTGCCCCAGGGTGAAACCAAGGATGAGCCCCAGAATCTCTGTTTTGCCTCCCCTGAAATACCCGAAGACGGGCAAGAGGAGAAAGCCGTCACCGCAACTGAAATTTATGAATTGAAAACCCCGGATGATTTTATCGATTACCGGGATCCCATCATCGTGGAAGATCTGAGACGGCGGTATCTGCTCAATGTCGTGGCCATTACCGAACCACCTGATTACCACGTGATCTCTCCCCTTCCTGACATGGAGATCCGCTCGGGCATTGATCTTGTGGTCTGCGGTGAGAAAAAAAATGTGCTCAGGATGGCCACAGACCTGGGCCTTCACCTGAAAGAGGAGCTGGAAACCTATCGAACACGTCTTGGCTGTGATGCGGCTGGATCCGTGGAGGCGGTTGTTGCCCCCCGTTCCCCCTTTGCCGGAAGATCGTTGCGTGAGATTAACTTCCAGGATCGGTTCAGGGTGACGCCCTTGAGTGTCTACCGCCAGGAAGAGACCTATCGTGCCAAAATTGATGACATTGTCATCCAGATCGGTGATGTGGTCACCCTCCATGGGACCTGGAAGCGCCTTGGTGCATTGCAGAAGGAAGGCGGGCTTCTTTTCAGCCTTCCCACGGATTTAGAGGAGATGCGGCCTGAAAAGGCACTATGGGCAGGACTATGGCTCATCACGGCCCTGGTTATGATCATGGGGCTTAAAATTCAGCTGTCAGTGGCCCTGATGACCGGGGCCCTGGGCATGATTCTCTCCCGGGTTCTGACCATTGATGAAGCCTATCAGTCCGTTGACTGGCGGACCATTTTTCTCCTGGCTGGCCTGATTCCCCTTGGCATTGCCACGGAAAAAACCGGTGCTGCCGCATGGATTGCCCATACCATCCTGAGTGTCATCGGGGATGTCTCCCCCATTGTTCTTTTGACCGTTATCGGGTTGCTTTCCACCATGTTCACCCTGGTGATTTCAAACGTCGGTGCAACGGTTCTGCTGGTTCCCCTGGTTGTCAACATGGCCATTGCTGCCCACACGGATCCCCGAATGGCGGCCCTGGTGGTCGGCCTTGCCACGAGTAATTCATTCATGCTGCCCACCCACCAGGTCAATGCCCTTTACATGGGCCCGGGGCATTACCGAACCGTTGACTTCATCAAGGCAGGCGCCCTGGTCAGTGTGGTTTTTCTGGTTGTCATGATCGCCATGATCAGCCTGGTCTATGGCATTTAACCGCTAATTCCGGAAAGGAACCTTTATTATGTCTATCATTACGATCTCCCGTGGCTCTTATTCCATGGGGAAAACCGTTGCTGAAAAAGTGGCCCAGCGCCTCAACTTTGATATCATCAGCAGGGACGTACTCCTGGACGCCTCCAATCACTTTAACGTGCCTGAAATCAAACTCATCAACGCCATTCACGATGCTCCTAAAATCCTGGATCGCTACAGCCGCAGCAAAAATGCCTATATTGCCTACATTCGCTCTTCCCTGGTGGAACGGGCCCTTAACGATAATCTGGTATACCACGGGCTGGCCGGTCATTTGCTGCTCAAGGGTATCCCCCATGTCCTTAAGGTCAGGATCACGGAAAATCTTGAAGGTCGCATTGCCAATATGGTAAAAAGGGATAAAATTTCCCCCCAGGAGGCCCGTTCTCTGATCCTGGCAGATGACAGCCAGCGCCGCAAATGGACCCGTTCCCTCTATGGCGAAGATACCCGGGATACCGCACTTTATGATTTAAGCATCTGCATTGACAAACTTTCCATTGATAATGCCGTGGATTTCATCTGCCAGGCGGCAGGCACCAAAGGCTTACAAACCACTGAACAAGGACGGCAGGAAATAGCGGATCTGGCTGTGGCCTGTCGGGTCAAGGCCGCCCTTGTGGATGAGTTCCCAAACCTTGGTGTGGCCTGTGAATATGGTAATGTGTTGATTTATATGAAAGGCAGGGATTCAGCTTCCGGGAAGCTTGTCAAAAAGCTTAACAATATCCGTAATAATATCAAAGGGATAAACCATCTTGAAACCCATGCCGGCGTCGAATTCCCACTGGATGCCATCTAACGGTCTGATGTGGGAAATCCCATTGATAAAAGACTGGAATCTCAAAGGAGAAGATCATGTCCATCATTATTATTTCCGCGGATACAGGGGAAATAGAAGAAATTATTGCCCAGAAAGTCGCTGAAACCATGGGCTTTACAACCCTTGATCACCACATCCTGGCCGAAGTTGCATCGGCCCATGGTATTGATCCTGACCAGTTGGATGAAGCCCTGAAGACAACCCCTTCGCTGTTTAAAAAAATGACGGCCAAACAGTGGCGTTATGCCCTGTCCTGCCTGGAAGCAGAGGTCCTTGACCGGCTTTTAAAAGACAATATTGTCTGCCATGGCGTGGCGGCCCACCTTTATGTTACCGGCGTATCCCATGCCATGAAGGTCCGCATCCTTAAAGGAAAAAACCGGGTGATCAAGGAAATTGTTCAACACCGGGGGCTCTCCCTTGAAAAAACTGAACGCTGCTGCGCCGCTGAACTGGAACAACGCAAAAAATGGTCCATGGCTGCCTATGGGTTTGATGAAACAGACCTCTCCCAGTATGATCTGGTGATCAACCTTGACCAGATCGATCCGGAAGAAGCGGTCAGAACAATAGCCGGCGCAGCAGAATACCGGAAATTTCAAGTGATGACCTATTCCATGAAATGCCTGTCGGACCTGGCCCTTGCCGCCAGGGTCAATACGGTCCTTTTAGACTCAATGACCGATATTAACGTCCAGTCCCACGACGGCTCCGTTGTGGTGACGGCAAAGGCATCCAACCGGCAGAAAAGAGAGCGGATTGCATTGATCAAAGAGATGGCCGGCAAGGTTGACGGCGTCCGGTATGTGGAAGTTCATGTGAAATAAAATATTTAAACCATATTCAGGAGAACGATTAAAATGGCAAAACCATTGGAAGTCCTGCTGCTGGACGATGAGCCCATTGTTGGCAGGCGTCTTAGACCTGCCCTTGATAAGATTGGCTGTTGTGTGGAGGTGTTTGAAGACCCGGAAAAAGCAGTGGCAAGAATTGATGAAAAAGAGTTTGACATCGTGGTGACCGATATCCGCATGGAGGGGCTGGATGGGCTCCAGGTGATGGCCCATGTGCAGAAAACGTGGCCCCGCACCAAGGTGATCATGATCACGGGCTATGCAAAAATCGACCTTGCCCGTGAAGCCATGGGAAAAGGGGTGTTTGATTTTATCGCCAAGCCTTTCAGGCCGGACGATTTGAGAAAAATCATCTATAAGGCTGCCGAGGCCCTTGGCATTCCCATGGAATCGTCTTCATCGGGCAGCGGGCCCGGGCCGGTTGAGCACTGAATCCACCGGTCCCAAATACACCGAATTTTCACAACGTGGCAGGGCTGGATGAACTGGCCTCCAAAATGTAAAGTTGTTTTTGAGTGGGCCAGAAGTCTTTGTTTCCCGGCCCTGCCGGAATACCAGAGGAGGAAGTGTGATGAGCATCTTGGAACGACTGAAAAAAATGGGACAGAAGGAACCGGAGATCAGGCAGTTTTGCCTTCAGACCATTCGGTTCAAACAATTTCTGCAAAATGCAAGGGCATTGTTTGCCTTTTTTGACGACGGCCGGGAAAAATCCCTTGGTGAATATATCTTTGACCGTCACTATGTGACCACCCTCATTGACGCCGTGGTGGAACGCCTGGGGATGATGGTCTACGATGCCAGCGTGCTTGCACCGGCGAGTGGGAAGGAGCTTTATGCATCCTATGACGCACATAAGCTCAGGGCAAGACGCCTTTTGACCTTGGACCCTTCGGGCAAAAATACCAAAGCCCCTGAAACGACAGGGTCAACGGATCCGGAATATCAACTGCTGTTTGACGCCCTTAACTGGTTCAATGGAAAAGAGACGACCCAGGATCCGACGGTAATGGCTTTTATGGAGCAGATTTTTTTCAAGGTGATCCAATCCATGGACAGCGGCCTTGGAGAAATTCAGGGGGTTGAATCCATGGCAGCCATGGAACGACTGACCGGATTAAAAGCCAGGCCCGGCAGGCCAGGGGACCTGGGGATCTACCTGGTTGATTTATGGAAAGACGGGGCTGTTGAGCCCAAACAAGAGCGTCCCACCCGCCATGGGATCAGTCTGCCCCTGGCTTACCTGCTCAAGGATGCAAAGGCAAAGCAGACCGGAGAAACAACGGACAAGACCCACAATCCACCGGAGTGGATTGCAGGGGTGAGCGAGCACCAGTTGAGCCTGAACCGGGTAAAACCCGATTTTAAATTTCGTCTGGAAAGCTTTGCCTGCGGAGAGGCGCAATCGGATTTTATTTTCATCTTCGCAGACAAATCCATGGGGCTTGACAATCTTCTTTCGCCGGGGTTCCATGTTGAACGAACAGATTATGGTCAGTTTGCATGGCGTCTGGACATTTCAACCCAAGCCCTTGAAGAGGAGCTTATGATGATTGGCCACACCCTTTTCAAATAACCGGCACGGCCGGAGCGAGGGATGGTATCCGGCCACAACGAAACATGAAACTCGACAGTATTAGGCTGGTGGGAACGGGTGTTGCCCTGAACGGATTAAATGGCAACGGTGGACACGAGGTCCAAGGAGTTGCCATTTCCCTCGGAGCAGGCCATGGACGGCCTGGGAGAATGAGTGAAGGGCAACACCCGTTTCCGCCGACCGATCGAAGCAAGTTTCTTATAAAACCGGCATAGCCGGAGCAACGAAACGACCTGTCCTCTGGGGTGGGTTGCTTTAACGTTGAGATGAATTATCAACCTTTTATTTCTAACGGGGAAATACAAATGCCAAACAAACCGCTGAAGATCATGCTTATTGATGATGAAGATATCGTTGGTAAACGGCTCAAACCTGCCCTGGAAAAAACAGGGGACCTGGTTGAAACCTTTCAAGATGGTGAACAGGCGCTGGCCCGGTTTAATGAAATGCCCTTTGATATTGTTGTGACCGACATCCGCATGGAAAAAATGGATGGAATTGAAATCCTGGAAAAGGTCCTTGCCCGATCAAGCACCACAAAGGTCATCATCATCACGGGGTATGCCACCGTTGAGATTGCAAGGGAAGCCCTGTCAAAAGGCGCCTTTGATTTTATTGCCAAACCGTTCAAACCCGTGGATCTCCGGGAAATCATCAAACGTGCATCCAAAGAACTGGGATGCTGATGTTACAACTTAATTGATGAAGGAGGATCGATATGTCTGTTCAGTCCAAAAAAAATGAGGTTTATGCGATGGATTATGATTTCAGATTTAAATATGAGACACTCAGGTCCCTGCTTGATAAAAACGGCAATGCCCTTCAGATCCTGAGTGATCTTGAAGCCGACTTAAACCACATGCGCCACTATGACCCAAGGATCAAACTGCCTATCCAGATGTTGATCACCAAGGCCCTGCTCATGGCCCAGGAGCTCAACCTCATGACTGGAAACAGCTATTCAGAGTTGTATGAGGTCCTTTTTCGACTGCGTTACCAGGCCGATGGGCTGTTTCTCGACAAGACCCTGGATGCGGATGCAGAACGGTCAACGGCCCATAAACCCTTTGTGGTGTCCCTTGATCCCATGGCAACCACGGCTTCTGCGTCCGAGTTGCCACCGGACCCTGCAGTCATCGGTGGCAAGGCGTTCGGGATCTGGCAGCTTGGCCGTGAATTTGAGGATCTGACTCCCCCGGGATTTGTGGTCACAACCGCGGCATACAACCGAATCATCCAGGATAACCATCTCCATGACCGCATCCGACTGCTCCTGACCGACCTGGATGTAATCGAGGACCAGGACCTTTTTCAATCCCGGACAGAAACCATCCGGCGGCTGATACGGGAATCAACCGTGTGTAAAGAGATCGAAACCGCCATGGTCGAGCAGATGGAACTTTTTGAGCAGCGGTTTTCCACCCGGCTGTGGGCCGTCAGGTCTTCGGCTGTGTGTGAAGACTCTGTTCATTCCTTTGCCGGTCAGTTTGACAGTGAGCTGCAGATTAAAAAAGAAAACTGCATCAATGCCTATCTTAATGTCCTGGCTGGCAGATTTACCGACCGGGCCGTTCGATATCGGACCCACCATCATTTCCGGGAAGTTGATACGCCCATGGCTGTTTTGTTCATGCCCATGGTGGATGCCGCATCAGCCGGTGTGGTGCACACCTGTGACACCCGGAATCCAGACGCTAACACCCTGGTGGTCAGCACCGTTCAAGGGCTTGCCAACCGTATGGTAACCGGTGAGGAGCAGGCAGATACCTTCATGGTCGCAAAGGGGAAAGAGCCGTTGATCACCCAGGTCATGGGGGCAAAAGAAGTCAAGCCCGCAGCGGATGGTGAAAACCCCGGTACTGCAGGGTATATCCCCCAGGAAAAAGTTCTTGAAATTGCCCGGATTGCCATGGATGTGGTCGATCGATTCGGCCATGAACTTGATATTGAATGGGCCATTGATAAAACCGGTAAAATCCGTTTTTTACAGGCCCGGCCCCTTAACATCACCGGGGATGGAACCCCGGCATCGGTAAGGCCGACCATTAAAAAAGAGAGCCTGCCCATCCTTGCCAGGGGTATAACCATATTTCCCGGACGGGCTGAAGGTCCCCTGGTCTTCTGGACACCCGGGGATAAACTGTCACAGATTCCTGAAGGGGCCGTTGTCCTGGTTGCCCATCCCCGGCCCGAGCTTGGGGCCGTGCTTCCCAAAATAGCGGCGTTGCTGGTCATGGAGGGAAGCCCCGTGGGCCATCTGGCAACCCTTGTCCGGGAATTTTCCGTGCCATCCATATTCCGGATGGGAGAAACTGCACACAACCTTTTAAAGAAAAATACCCTCAGCGTCAATGCCACCGAAAGAACCGTGTACGATGGGGTGAGATGGCCCGGTATCCGGGAACGGGTCCTGGCAAGAATTGCCAGGAAAAACCGTCAGCAGAAAAAATCCGGTCCCCTGTACGATTTGATCCTTGCCCTCAACCTGCTGGACCCGGATGCCTCCTCATTCAAAGCCGGTGCATGCCGATCCGTCCATGATACCCTTCGCTTCATGCATGAAATGGCCGTGCGCACCATGTTTGGGTTCGGCGACAGGCAGGACCGGGGCTGGAGCAAAAAGAGCAAAAAACTGGTCACGGATTTACCCATCAAATTTCAACTCATCGACCTTGACAACACCATTCCGGAACATTTGAAAAAAGTGACTCCGGAAAATGTGGCATCCGTGCCGTTCAAAGCCCTGTGGCAGGGGATCATGGACAAACGGCTTGCATGGCCCGAGCGGTGGGAAAAACAGATGCGGGGAATGCCGTCGGATTTCAAGGAGACCGTTCTTGGCGGAAACCGGGGCCCCCGTCGTACCTCAGAGAAAAATTACGCCATCCTTGCCGGTGACTACATGAACCTCAATGCCCGGTTTGACTATCACTATGCCATGGTGGATGCCATGGTGGGGCCGGGCACGGAACACAACCATGTTCACTTCAGGTTCAGGGGTGGCGGGGCAAGTGATGAGAACAGAGCCCGACGGGCCAGGTTCCTGGAACGGGTGCTTCGCCAGGAGGGTTTTGGCGTGGACCGCAGCACGGATCTTGTCACTGCCTGGTTCAGGCGTTATCCCCGGAAGGATTCTGAAAGGGCCCTTGAACGCCTGGGGTTGCTCATGGTCTGCGCCCGCCAGCTGGATGCAGTCCTTAAAAGAGATAGTGACATCAAGCGGTATGCAGACTATTTTGCCAACGGGGAGTTTAAGATGTTTCTCTAGGATCCAGTCATTCCAATAATGGCACTCAGCCTTTTTTCAAAAAGAGATCAGGCCGGTCAAATCGGAAAAACAGATCCAAAAACAACAGGAGGAAAATCATCCTTAATGGACACACATATAACAGAGATTAACAACTCGGACGTCAATTACAGCAGCGACCCGGAAAATATTCCCCTCCACCAGCGCCCCTCCATAAGCATCCGGGCCAAGGTTGCGGTTTCTTTTTCGCTGTTTTTCCTTTTGTCGTTTACCGTGACCGGGTGGTCCTACTGGATACTGACAAAGGTGGAGACTAAAATTGAGTTCCTCGAAATAGCCGACAACTATCTTGTTGAGATTCAGCAGGCCCGGCGATTTGAAAAGAATTATCTGCTCTACAAAACCGATCTCAAGGAGGCCCTGGAGCCGCTTCAAAAAGCCGATGATATCTTGACCCAGAACAGCGGAAAAATTGAAAAAATCCTTGGTAAAGTTCACTTTAAAACCATGGTCTCGTTCATGGCAAAATACCACGACCAGCTGATCCTGCTGAGTTCGGCAAAGGATGACAAGGAACGGGAGGCCATTGTCCCCATGCTTCGAAATTTTGGCAGCCAGATGGTTTCCTTTGCCGAGGAGTTTGTTGAAAAAGAGCAGCATTCGGCCAAGCGGATGTTTTTGCTGGCCAAGCGTGTTCCCATTTATTTCATGTCTGCCCTGTTTATTTTAATGGTTTTTGTCCTGACTTTTTTAACCCGGCAGCTGCTGCTGACCCTGAACCGATTCATGGCATACACCCGGCGCATTGGAGAGGGGGATTTTACACCGATCATGCCGGCCAGAAAATACAAGGATGAGTTTACCAAGCTGGCCGAAGCGTTCAACCACATGACCAAGGAACTGGACCACAAGCACAATGTCCTGCTCGAGTCCCACAAGCTCAGGGCCATCGGCACCCTTGTGGCGGGGGTGGCCCATGAACTCAACAATCCTTTGAACAACACCCTGCTCACGGCATCCATGCTCATTGAGGATTTTGAGACCCTTCCGGATGAAGAGAAGATGGAGATGGTCCATGATGTGATCAATGAAACGGAACGGGCCCAGAAGGTGGTGAAAAATCTGCTGGATTTTGCCAGGGAAGGCGAGACCGAGATCATGGCCCTTGATCTTTGCAAGATCGTCAGGGACTCGACCAACCTTGTTGTCAATCAGGTGAAGTTTGCCAAGGTGGATCTGCAACTTGCCTGTGACGAGCATCTTCCCCTGATCCACGGGGATGACCAGAAGCTTAAACAGGTGTTTGTCAACCTGATTCTCAACGCCGTGGATGCCTTGTCCCCGGGTGGTAAAATCAAGATTCACGTTAAAAAAGATGACGCGTCCCGGTTTGTGCTTGTGACTGTCGAGGACAACGGCCCCGGCATTCCCGAGCATATCCAGGGCAGGATATTTGAGCCTTTTTTCACCACCAAGACCCAGAACAAGGGCACGGGACTGGGGTTGTCCGTTTCCAGGGGAATCGTTAAAAAACTGGGCGGCTATATCCGTTTGGCCAGCAGTAAAGACAGGGGAACCACATTTACCGTTGCCCTGCCCACCACAGAGTCTGCCCAGCCCTTGACCAAACCCATGCCCTGAAACGATTCAAGTCAAAACCACCCTGTATAAGCGCTGGTTTTGACTTGTTTTTTTAAAAGTTGCGGCCGGCTTTCGGCAAAATCTTACACCGGCCTGCCGCAAGCTGGGTGATTAATGAATTGACACTTTGTGAGAATCCTTCCATGGATCCTTCAAAGGAATCTTCAGAAGAAGGAGACCGTTTTCATAATTGGCCTCCGTGCTTTTTATTTCCACCGGGCAGCAGAAAGAGCCCGTGGAAACATATTCAACATCCCCCCTTTCAGCCCTGAGCCTGAAACTGTCATTGTTGAGTTTCAGATCGATATCTTTTTTCTTCACACCGGGCATGGTAAATTCAAGGTGAAGGGTGGAATTTTCATCGTCCATACACGAGCATAGTTCTGCAGCCACGCGTTTTTTTTCATGTTTTGACTTTTCCATTATATAAATCTCCTCAAATTAAGGATAGATTATTTGATAATACGTTTGTTGGTATCTGTCATCAAAGGCCGTTGCTGGCCTTGTCGTGACAATTTATATAGTAAGGCAGATTCTAAAAAAAACAAGTTGTGCTGGTTCATCTGTAACCCCCTGGAGGTGTCCAGGGAGGGGCATGCATTCACCAGGCAGCCTTGGGGCACAGGTTTGGGTTGCAACTTATGGTGTGTTGTCGTAAACAACGACAATAAATAAAGCCATAACTATGAAAACAAGGAAAGCCTGACTCCATTATGATAAAAAAACAGTGGTTCCTGATCAGTCTTGTGGCTGTGTTTGTTGCGGTCGTTTTTGACAAATCCAACCTTTTGTCGGAAATGGGAATGGTGTTAAAGGACAACCATGGCCCGGATGTGATGATTTTTCTGATTTTTATCTTTTCAGGTCTGTTGATCGAAAGCCATCAGGTCAGGGCCGGAATCAGGGATGTCCGTTCGACCCTTCTGGCACTTGCGGTCATTGTTGTCATCGCACCCCTGGCTGCCCTGGCCCTTTCATATCTGCCCGTTGATACCGGTGTGGTCATCGGGCTTTTTATCGTGGCGGTCATGCCAACCACCCTTTCTTCGGGTATTGTGATGACCGGAGCCGCCGGCGGAAACATGGCCCATGCCCTTTTTGTGACCATCCTTTCGAATTTTGTCGCCATTTTTACCATTCCTTTTACCCTTTCGTTGCTTTTGCCTGTGCTGAACCAGGAAAAGTCCCTCAACATTGACCAGGGGGCCATTATTTTCAAGCTGCTGGTGCTTGTTCTCGTTCCCCTGATTGTTGGAATGATTTTAAAGGCCTGGGTATTCAAGGCAAGGAATATGGGCGGATTTCAAAAGGTCAACCAGTTCATGATCCTTGGAATTGTGTTTATCTCCCTTGGCGGGGCCAAGGATGTGCTTCTGGGCCAGGGGGCCGCCTTCTGGTCCATTGCCGTGCTGGTGGCCGTGTTCCACGCCTTGCTTCTGGGTGCCTCATTCCTGCTGGTCAAATGGTTTAAATTAGAAAAGGGACGTTATGAAAGTGTTGTCTTCATGGGCTCCCAAAAGACCCTGGCCCTGTCGGTCATGATCCAGGTGACCTATTTCAGTGAATTCGGAATCGCCCTTTTAGTGTGCGTCATCCACCACATTATTCACCTCATGATTGACGGGTATCTAAGTGCAAGGCTCGGCCGTTAACGGGCTCAGATGTAAATAATTCCACAAATACGGTGCAGAATTTCAGCTGGGGTCCTAGGCCTCTCTGATCTTTTTTCCCAAATGCCATCCCCTGGCAAGGTAGAGAAACGGCGTGTCTGCCACACCCACCACCCATTTTAAAAGATAGGTTGTCCAGAAGATTTCAATCAGGGCCTGGGTGGGAAACACGCCCCAGAAGGCCAGAAGGGTGAAGAGGCTGGAATCAATGAACTGGCTGGCCATGGTGCTGGCGTTGTTTCTCAGCCACAGGTGCCCTGGGGAAGGAAATCGATTTTTCCAGAATTCAAAGGCCCACACGTCGTGGGACTGGGAGATGAAATAGGCAACCAGGCTTGCTCCGGCAATCCTGGGCATGAACGAAAAGATGTTTTTCAGGCTTGCCTGGGAAAAATCGTCAGGTGCCGGGGCAAACAGCAGGGCCATGTTCATGAGAACCGTCATGGCCACCAGGGAGAAAAGGCCCAGGTACACGGCCTTTTTTGCCTCTTGTTTGCCGTAGAGTTCAGACAGGATGTCGGTCACCAGAAACGAGGAGGCATAGACGATGTTGCCAAGGGTTGCTGAAATGCCGACGATCTCCACCAGTTTGACCACCTGGATGTTGGCGACAATGGCGGCAATGGGTATCCAGGCGTAGAGGCCTGTCTTGCCAAATAAACGGTAGATGAGAATGATAAAGCTGAAGTTGACGGCAAGCATGGCAAGCCAGAGGAGTTCGTTGATGGTGGGCCTCCAGTTTTGTTAAGGACCGCAAAATTCTCGGTCCTGGGGCGGGAGCTGTGACCGCCGGTTTAAGGGACAGGGTTGAGACTGTCCCCTTTAAATTATGGGAAGTCCCCTTCCCAATGAGCCAACGACGATATCATTTAAAGCCGTCAATATCAATCAGAAAATAAGCCTTTCATTGACTCGGCCACCAGGGAATCTTCCACTTGAAAGGGCAGGGTGATCTGATCTTTGTTCGTGTTTTCCAGGTTGTATCGAGCCGCCACTGCCATGGCATTGGGGTTGCGGCTCCAGTTTCGACGGGCAACCCCGCCCATGACATCCCAGGTCATGGCAGATTCTATGATTTCGTCCACACGCTTTGATCCGTCGAGCACCAGTCCAAATCCGCCGTTGATGGCCTTGGCGATGCCCGTACCCCCGCCGTTGTGAAGCGCCACAAGGGACATGCCCCGAGCCGCATTCCCGGCAAAGCAGTGGGTGGCCATGTCTGCACACACATTGCTGCCGTCCTTGATGTTGGCGGTTTCACGGAAGGGTGAGTCCGTACCGCCCGGGTCATGGTGGTCCCGTCCCAGGAGCACGGGGCCGATCTCTTGCTTCCTCACCATTTCATTGAACTTCAGGGCAATGGTGACACGGCCCTGGGCATCTGAATAGAGAATCCTGGCCTGGCTGCCCACAACCAGACAGTTTTTCTTTGCATCCCGGATCCAGATGTGGTTGTCCCTGTCCTGGGGACAGCGGGCAGGATCGATGCATTCCATGGCTGCCTGGTCGGTTCGATCAAGGTCTGTGGGGTCACAGCTCAGGCAGACCCAGCGAAAGGGGCCGTACCCGTAATCAAAGATCGGTCCCATGATATCTTCAAAATACGAGGGATAGACAAAGCCGTCCTTGGCATCCATGCCGTTTTTCGACACTTCGGTCACGCCTGCATCAAATACGGACTTGAGAAAGGCGTTGCCATAGTCAAAGAAAAAAGTGCCCTGGTCAACCAGTCGGCCGATGGCCTTGATATGGCGTTTGAGACTCTTGTCCACAAGGCTGATGAATCGCTTTCGGTCCGTTGCCAGCAGACGGGTTCGCTCCTCAAAATCAATTCCCTGGGGGCAGTACCCCCCGTCATGGACCACATGGCAGGAGGTCTGATCTGTGAGAAGGTCCACCCGGATTCTTTTGGCGGCCATGTATTCCAGCAGATCCACTACATTGCCGTGGAAGGCGATGGAGGTGTTCTTCTTTTCTTTTATGGCCGCCTGGGCCATGGCAACGGCCTGCTCCAGGCTGTCGGTCACAAGGTCCACCCATCCCTGGCGGTGACGGGTCTCAATCCTTGAGTAATCCACCTCTGCCGTGATTGAGGCGGCCCCGGTTATTTTGGCGGCCTTGGGCTGGGCACCGCTCATTCCGCCAAGACCGGACGATACAAACAGCAGGCCTGCAAGGTTTCCATGGTCTGCAACCCTGCACATTTTTCGACCCGCATTGAGAAGGGTGTTATAGGTGCCGTGGACAATGCCCTGGGGACCGATGTACATCCAGCCGCCCGCCGTCATCTGACCGTAGGAAGTGACCCCCATCTGGGCGGCAATTTCCCAGTCAAGAAGATTGTCGTAGAGACCGACCATGAGCCCGTTGGTGATGATCACCCGGGGATTGTCCGGGCTTGACTTGAACAGCCCCAGTGGGTGGCCCGACTGGACCACAAGGGTCTGGTTCTCGTGCATCTCTTCCAGGTAGCGTTTTGATCATCTCCACGAACCGTAAACAGAACCAGGCAATGCAAGAACTCCGAAATCGGAAAAGTCCACAAAATGGAACTGCAATAACGAACTTTGCATGTGGGCGCAGGAATAACCTCTATTGCCCCTCCTGACAAGCACCTCCTGTTGCGTTAAGAGCTTTCCATTCAAGCCAAAGTACCGGAGAAGGACCGGAAAGAGATGGGCGTATTCCCCACCTTATTCGGAAATTTCGAAAGATTCCACAGGTGGACAGATCCCCAGTTTACCCTTCCTGTCCTAAGCACTCAGTAAAAAATTCCGCCGTTAATATTATCCCATGCTTGCTATTTTTTTAATCAGGGTGTAGCGAAAGTAAGTTTAATTGTGGGTCATTAAATCCATAACCCTTCCGGGTTACATACAGCAGCAACAGATTACTCAGAAAAAAACTGGCTCTGTGGCTTGTGACAGCCATAAAAAATTAAGGAGATATTAGTGAAAATTAAAAACATTTATAAGATTATGGCTGAAATGGAAGGTGGAAAAATGTTAACTCTGCCACCAGAAAGTGCTAAAGAAATGAATGCAGAACTTATAGAATATGTTGAAGAAGAGTCAATTAAAGTGAAGTTTCCACTTTATGAAAAATATAATAATCCGGTAGGACTTATTTTAGGAGGCTTTCTACCTGTGTTTTTTGATTTAAGTTTCGGTCCTTTATCATATCTTGTTGCGAAAAAACCAGCCACAAGCCTTGATCTAAATACAACTTTCATACGGCCAATTACGATAAAAGATAAAGAAATAATAATAAAAGCATCGGTCATCAATAAAAGTAAGTCATACCTCATTTTAGATGCACAAGCATTTAACAGTAAAAATGATCTGGTAGCTACTGCAACATCGAGGATGCTGATATTAAACTAATCCTATCGAGTTTAATCTTAATGAATTATCCCGTAATTTTTTCAAATGAGATATAGAAATTAAAATTGCACAACAAAAAAAACACACATAATAACATGGTTAAGATGAATGCCATAAAAGCTTAACTAAAAAATAGAGCTGACCACAAAAGCCGAGCCGATTTGTCGTAAATTTAAAGTATTAGGTGGCTTTTGTGTCAGCTCATTTAGGCGTTCACCAAAATTTAAGGAAAAAATAAATCAAATTGATTTGTTGTATAAACTTAACTTAAAATTACCTGAAATTCAAAATCTGGTAATATTTTTCAGTTCATTGCTTTTTGGAGAACCCAATAATGCATATTTTATCATTGCCGATTAAAGCGTTCCGAGGAATCCAAGAGGCTCTCCTGATCCTCCCCCGGTATTGTACACACGAAGTTAAGCCACTATTTTGAATAATTAACTCTGTCTGAATTTTAAAATCATACCCCTTGACGATATTATCTTTATCGGTTACTATATTAACCATGATAAAAGACTTTAAATGCAAAGAAACCAAATCTATATTTAATGGCCTTTTTTCTAAAAAATTGCCACAGGATATACAAAGGCTGGCTGAAAGGAAGTTAATCATGCTTCATAGAGCAACAGAAATAAATGATCTTAGAGTGCCGCCTGCAAATCGGCTGGAAACGCTCAGTGGCAATCGGATGGGACAACACAGCATACGTATAAATAAAAAATGGCGAATTTGTTTTGAATGGAAAGAGGATGGCGTACATAGTGTTGAGATCGTTGATTATCATTAAGGAGGTACTAATATGAGAGATTTTCCCCCTACACACCCTGGTGAAATATTACTTGAAGAATTCTTAAAACCAATGGGTATAAGCCAATATCGGATTGCTAAGGATATAGGCGTTCCTGCTATGCGGATAAATAAAATTGTTCGGTGTGAAAGAGGAATCAGTGCGGATACTGCTTTAAGATTGGCGCATTATTTTGGAATGTCTGTTGATTTCTGGACGGGAATTCAGGTTCACTATGATACTGAAATAGCCAAAATGAAATTAGGAGACAGGTTGGAAAGGGAGGTCAAAACATTTGATCCTGCCGCTTGATTTTTTTAAAGCTGATTTTACTAAACTCAATTGGTCCCCCCATATCTGAAAGAATAAAATGTCCACCCCAACTTAAAAATGCACCGGATTTCACCGGTGATTTTCGTGCTGCACACAGACGAGCTGGTGAGCTTAACATTATACCTGATCACACCATTAAAATATTAACATTGTTACTTAAGAACGGTTAGAAATCATGTTAAGAAGAGGAAACATTACATTATGGAACGATGAGAAGGGCTTTGGATTTATTACCCCCAATGCTGGCGGCAAACAACTTTTTTTTCATATTAAATCCTGCAGTCCCCATAATCGTAGACCAGCGATCAATCAGTCCATAACCTATTCTTTGTCCGTTGACAAACAAGGGAGACCATGCGCTGTAAAAGTCATTCTTCCCGATAATGACAGAGCTCCGGAGATCAAAAAGAAGGAGGGAGGGCTTTCAGTCATTGGTGCCGCATGCTTTCTTGGCGTTGTTTGTTTCTCTGTTTTTACAGCCAAAATTCCCATCATGATTCTGGCTCTTTACCTGGGCGCCAGCCTGATCACCTTCATCGTATATGCGTTGGACAAATCAGCTGCCCGAAAAGGGGCCTGGCGAACCTCGGAAAATACGTTGCATCTTCTATCACTCATTGGTGGATGGCCCGGTGCTTTCATGGCCCAACAAAAACTACGCCACAAATCCCGGAAGCAACCCTTTCGTCTCATATTCTGGATAACGGTTCTGGTGAATTGCGGGGCCTTTACCTGGCTTTTTACTTCAACCGGCACCGCCACCCTGCAATCTTTTGTTCATGATAATTCCGGCCTCCTTCATTTCATTTCAAAAACACTGACTCACTGACAACGGCACTGGCTCATACGATTCCAGGATATAAGCCGGCCGTTGTCTTTTGAGATACTTCAGAACCGCAATTTATTGCGGTTTCCCATGGGAACGGACAGGCTGTTGGTGCACAGCCCTATCTTTTTTGATAAAAAAAGACTGCATGGATTAAAAAAATGAGTGACTTACAGGGGGGGATTGCTACACTAAGGCATATGGAAAAACTTAAAGCTGCCATGGAAGAGGGTCATAAAATATTGGTGAGTTCGGGATTTATCCATGTAAACATTTTCTATTAATCGGGAAAAAAGACCATCAAAGCCTTTGTCTCTGATGTCATCAAAAGGATTTAGCCCATGGCCATTTTTGGAAAGAATGGATTGGTTCGAAAGCAAGAGTTTGCTTTTGCGAAAAAGCTTCTTGCCTGGAAATATGAGAAAGCGGGTATCGCTTTACCAGATAAGAATGCTATATCCGCCCATGCTGTAAAAATTGTTGATGATGCCCACACTATAGCAAAAAAAACCGGCGGCAATGTGTTGGAGATTTTGAAAGACGCTGTGAAGGATCTTAAAAATAAAATATGAAAACAAAATCTAAAATACTGATATATCTGATTTTACTATCCGTTGCTGATTTGATTATCCCGTTTCCGATTACGGCTGTGATTTTACTTTATGTCCTTTTTAACAGACCTATTTGGTTTGAAAAATATGTAAAAGATATTTATAGGAGTTCCTGAAAATTATTATGACAACACGCATTGACCTTACCCATCCCATCCATAAAATTCTGCCTGGATCGGATATGGTGATTGTTGAAAATCTGACAAATCTGGATCAGTTTCATGGGGGGCTTTTGAATTCAGTTGTTTTCCTCTGTACTTTCACCAGGCAGATGGATTCCCAATCCGGACCGTGGCCAGTATTTAGGAGATGTTGAACGTTTTTACGATTAATATTGGAGAAAAGTCATGACCAGAGAAGTTGATGTGGCTATTATCGGGGCCGGTACTGCCGGTTTGACCGCCCAGGAGTTTGTTGCTGAGAAAACCGACAACTACGTGATCATTGATGACGGTCCCCTGGGTACTACCTGCGCCCGGGTGGGATGTATGCCGTCCAAGGCGCTCATTGCAGTGGCCAACAATTTTCACAAGTGTCTCTTTTTTGACGAATATGGCATCTCAGGGGCAAACGCCCTCCGGCCGGACTATTCCCGGATCATGGCCTGGGTGCGGATGCTCCGGGACGAGTTTACCGACGGTGTCATCCAGGAGATGTCAACCTTCACAGATCGACTGATCCGAAAGCGTGCCCGTTTTATCGATGCCAATACCCTGGATCTGGGAGACGAGAGAATCCGAGCCAGGCGTATCATCATTGCCACAGGTTCAAAACCGTGGATCCCGGAACGCTGGCAGCCCTACAAGGACCTTATCATTGACACGGACCAGTTTTTTGAACTTGCGGATTTGCCCGGATCGCTGGCGGTGTTTGGCCTGGGCCCCATTGGTATCGAACTGGGACAGGCCCTGCACCGTCTGGGTGTGGAGATCATCGCCTTCAGCCGGCGCAAAACTGCGGGCGGTCTGACCGACCCTGACCTTCAGACCTATGCCTTTGAGCATTTTTCAAAGGAGATGAACATCAAGCTGGGTACGGCCGACATCCGCCGCAGGTTGGGAAATAAGGTTGTTGTGGGATGTGAAAGCGGCGAATGGACGGTTGACCGGATATTGCTGGCCACTGGCCGCCGTCCCGTGATCCAGGACCTTGGCCTGGAAAATCTGGGGGTTGAACTGGATGACAGAGGCATGCCTCCCTTTGATCCCGGCACCCTTCAGATCAAGGATTTGCCCGTATTCCTGGCAGGAGATGTCAACGGCCAAAAGCCCATCCTCCACGAAGCCGCTGATGACGGAACTATTGCCGGGTACAACACCACAGCCAAGCGTATCTCCTGCTTTAAAAAACGCACCCCTTTGGCCATCACCTTCTCATCCCCGGATATTGCCATCGCAGGCCTTTCCCACAAGGAGCTGACAACCCGGGGAGTGGAATTTGTGACGGGCAAGGCCTCATGGGAGAAACTTGGACGGGCCAGGATGATTCTGGGCAAGGCCGCAGGAATTGCCCGGATCTACGCCGATAAAAAAAACGGCAGGCTTTTGGGGGCAGAATTGATGGCACCGGCCGGCGAGCACATGGCCCATCTTTTATCCTGGGCTGTGGGCGCAGGGCTGACTGCGGCTCGGGCGCTGACCATGCCCTTTTACCATCCAGTGCCCGAGGAGGCCTTAAGGTCAGCCCTGGGGCAAATTTTGAAGCAGATCGACGACCCTGCCCCTGATTTCCGGCTGGAACTTTGCCAGAAAAAGGGAGATTCTTAAAAAAGTCAACAAGGAAAATGAACCGGATTTCACCGGTTGTTTTCGTGTTGGAAAGGAAAAATAATGAAAAATAAAAAACAAAGAAAGGGTACCATGATTTCCGGCCTTGCATGGTACCGAAAATCTCAATGGGATAAACTACTTGAGGTTTCAGAAGACTCAGATAAACTAGAAGAAACTTTTGAAGAATGGCTGCAAGGTGCAGAGGAGTTCGTTAAAAATTTCGATACTCCTGGGGTAGTAATAAAAAAGATAGATATTGATGTTAAAGAATTGATCATCTGGTGTGCATCAAAAAATATTTCCGTAAATTCTGCATCAAGGTCACTTTACACTGCCCAGAAAGTTAAAGAATCACATTAGCTTTATTAAAAACAGTTTTCAGCAAATAAAACCAGCCGATTTTACCCGCAAAAAGGTGGGTAAAACGGCTGACCCTGGCTTTTACTGGCGGATACAAAATTATGGGGCGAATTCTAACATGGAGAACAGGTCATATGACGTGAAGTTTTACACTGAAACACAACTTGAATGAAAGACAGACAGACAAAAGCAATTGAATATCTTCTCCAGTATAACAGACGGACTATTCGGGATTATAAAGAATTTTGTCCAAAGGTAAACTGATGCAGTTTGCAGCGTGATCTTAAACTAATGATTGAAAAGGAACTGATTGGCAGTGAAGGGGCAACAAATCAGTTGGTCTATTTCTTAAGGGTATGCACTTGCGACATCTTATGACAGAACCTTGTGATAAACTCATGACAACGCTAAGGTAATATTTATGGAGGGGGCTATGTTCTCAATGCACTTTCTTTTGATTGATGATGAGGAAGTTCTTATTGAAACTATTGCTGAGCGCCTTCGATTAAAAGGGTTCGTTGTTGATTGTGCTTTGTCTGGAAATGAAGCGTTTTATCAATTGGAAAAAAATGACACCATTGATATCATTGTCCTTGATATTAAAATGCCGGATATGGATGGCATGAATATCTTGGAAAGACTCAAGGCAAAGTATCCCCTAATTGAAGTCATCATGCTTACCGGACACGCTACAATTGAGTCGGCAGTCAAAGCATTGAAGTGTGGCGCTTTCGATTATTTATTAAAACCATGTGATTTGAATGATCTCCTTTCCAAGGCAAACAAGGCTTTTTCAAGAAAGAGAGAGCGTGAGGCTAAAATTCTCAATGTAAAGTTGAAACCATATATTTCGGATCGAGAACGAGAGGAAATGATATCCAGAATAATGAAAGAATAATGTCTCTTTAGTTGGATACCAGCCCAAGTAAGGCAATTTCGCAGAAGCGGCTGGGTATCTAAAGGTGAGAATAATGCGGGTACGATTATTAGATAATTTTTGGGCACGGCTCTGTTTTTTTGTACTGATCATCAGTAGTACCACAGCGTGCATTGCCACGGAGAGCAGGCGGCCGATTGAAATTGCTTCTTTAAGCAAAACCGATTGTGCTCAACTAAAAGCAAAAAAGGTAATTACAGATGTCAATCCTGTGCCCTGTGAACGACTGAGCCAAGTCTGTTTCAGCTATCTGAATGAAAACGGTGTAATATGTAATGACGGAACACTGGTTGTTCTTGATCTCCTGGCCCCTAAGGTTGAAGCATTGATGCAGGATCTGCTGAAGCAGAACTTTGTAATTGCGAAAGCCCGCCCCATGGAAGCTTATCTCGGCGACGATCAGGCTTCAATGGCAGACAATAACAGTTCCGCGTTCAACGGAAGAGCTGTCGCGGGCGGTTCACGCTGGTCACTTCACGCATACGGATCCGCAATAGATATCAATCCTGTGCAAAACCCGTTCATTGACATATCTGAAGATGGAACAGCACTGATCAGCCCGGTGAAAAGTGCGCATTATTCAGTTAATCGTCTGAATCATCGTCCGGGTAAGCCAAGACGGCAGGGCATGGCTGAGGATGTTGTTGATTTGTTTGCGGAGCACGGATTTTTCGTTTGGGGCGGATATTGGAACTATCCGGTTGACTATCAGCATTTTCAGGTTGGCCCCCGTTCTTTTGTCGAGGCGCTGGTCGCTATGGAGCCGGAAGAGGGGGAAAAGTTGCTAAATCGGTTTATTGACATGTACAGAAATTGCCGCAAAATCAACCGTTCTGAATATGATTTGGTAAAAGTACGGGCCGAATGCATCGATGTCGTCTTAGCCGGCATGTCGGAATTCGTCATAAGTACCGAAGAATAAAAATGCGTTGCCAAAGAAAAATATTACAGAAACGGTGATATCAGGTGTTCTCAGGTATTATGTGCGCCGAGCATCGGCCTGATAGCCTGTGGCTATGCCAATTAAAATCAATAAATCATATCCAGCTTACCCCGCCGTTCTCCCATTTCCGATTCACATAATTTTAATTCTTGATGTTTACTCTTTTGGGAGATTGCTCCATAATAGCGGCCTTGAAAATTAATGGCAATATTAGGGGAACGTCCATTTACATGGCATACAGACTATGCATATGTGGCAGTTATAAAGAAATTGGTTACAGCTAATGCCACCAACCGGCTCTGAAGTCTGATGCCTGTATCCACAAGCCTATTATCCGGCGGGATTTAGATGCCGCCATCCGAGAGGTTTTAAAAAAATACCTATGACACGACAATATGCTGAAACCATCCTTAATTCATTATCCGCCCACATTGCCATCATTGACTCAAATGGTATTATTATAGATACCAATAAAGCCTGGCGGGAATTCGCTATATCCAACAACCCAGGTATGAGACCGGATATGCTCAATATAAATTATCTTAAAATATGTGATGCTGCCAATGGTGAAACAGCGGGAAGTGCTGCCCAGGTTGCAATGGGTATCAGGCAGGTCATCAAAGGAGATATTGATGAATTTGTCATGGATTATCCCTGCCATTCTCCAGGGAATAAACGCTGGTTTTACATGCGAGCCGTCCGGGTTGCAGGGTCACAGCCTTTACAGATTGTTGTCAGCCATGAAAACATCACGCCACTCAAAATAGCAGAGCATAAGCTGCTGCAAAGGGAAGCCGAGCTCAAGCAGAAAACCCTTGGGCTTGAAGAAGCCAATGCGGCGTTAAGAGCTCTGCTGCGTCATCGGGATGAAGACCTTAAGGAAATGGAACAGACTTTTTTTCAGAACCTTAAACAGACGATTTTTCCGTCCTTTGACCAGTTAAAAAAATTAAATCCCTCGGGCAAAGAAAAAAAAATAATCAGTCTTATTGAATCGGAGTTGAATAATATTGCCTCTCCATTTTTGCGCCATATTTCAAATTTTGAGGCCGTGCTTACCCCGCAGGAATTAAAGATTGCCTCATTGATTAAGCAGGGCCAATCTTCCAAAGAAATTGCTGATTTATTAAACCTTTCCATAACCACTGTTAATTTCCATCGACGCAATCTGCGTGACAAACTGGGTTTGAAAAATACTGCAACCAATTTAAATACATTTTTACTGCATTTAAACTAACTCCGTCTGATACAGAATAACGGTTTTTTCCCGTCATCAAACTGTTACTTTTCCATTCTTGTAATCAACACCCTTCTGGATGATAATAAGGTTAACTTTACCATAACTCATCAAGGAGGTTGACATGCTTTGTACTCTTTCCAATCTGAAAAAACAGGATATCGAAGAGATAAAAACACTTGAGCAGGAAACTGGGCACATTGTTCTTGCCTTTTCTTGCCATAAATCCAAACCGTCTTTGGTGGATAAAAATACGCTTGAAAAAATCCAATCCTTGGAAAATAAATTGGGCTTGTCACTGGTTGCAGTAGAATTGTAATGCAGGAAGCGGCAACAATTAAATGCTCTGTTGAGAGAGTTGGGCTTGAACAGGTGGAGGCTTGTTCAGCCCAATTTTATGGGAAACATACGGGTGAAGTAATCTGTAGTTCCATTTTTAAACAACAGCCGTTCTATTTACTCGAAGCAAAAATAGCACCAAACACCTGGCTGGATATCCAGGAAATTTATACCCAGGAGGAATTGCCTTCATGCTATCAGGAACGGCAACAGGCTAAGGATGCCAAATCGAAGCTGAAAAGTTTTCTGATAGGGAAATGGAAAGGGCGCTTTAAAAAATTTCCCATAAGGGTCCGTGAAATTTTCTGACCCTTGCCCATGGTGACCGGTGCTGAGATTAAACTTATTTAATTTTCCTTCGCCCTATAAAAAAATCCAATTATGGGTTTAAACAGAGTTGTACTGCCCATAAAAAATTCAGGAGATCAAAGAATGCCTGCAAGAATTAACGAAAAATATATCATAAAGCAATTATGCACTGCAGTGGCCGCCATGGACGAAACAGCCACTATATCATGGGCGGTCAAGGCATCTGAAAAGAAGATAAATCTCCATCTGCTTGTCCATGACGGTCTTTGTAAAGGGCTTGAAATTGTAAGTGAAAAATATGAAACAGGGGAATATATCTTACCTCAATTGGTTGATTTATCGAAATTGCTGGATACTACCATGAGTATTCTCAATTCCGGCGGCATACCTGCCCCGGATGTCCGCCAGCAGGTAATCGTCATGGGTGTGGTGGAAGGAGACATCCATGATATAGGAAAAAATATATTAAAATTGATGCTGACACCTCTTGGCTTTCGGATAATTGATATGGGCCGAGATGTACCCATACCGCTTTTTGTACAAACTGCGATCAGAGAAAAAGCAGATATGATTTGCATTTCTTCAAGTCTCAGCACCACACTTCCGGGAATATCCCAGGTCATGAATCAGCTTAAAAGCAATGGTGTTAATGGTGATATCAAGTTGATTGTCGGAGGTGACGCAGTATCAGACGCCTTTGCTGCCAGAATCGGCGCAGATGGCTATGCCCCTAATGCTGCCATGGGGGTAAAACTGATTAAATCATTGCTTACCGAAAACGATTGATTCCTAAAAAAACATGGGTGTGTCAAACCTGTGTTGTTGTTGCTTTTGAAAACCTTGATTCTAAAGCCTGTTCCGTCTTATGTGGGTAGCCGGGTCCATAGACGATGAAGAACCATCAGCATTAGTACCGAAGAATAAAAAAGGGCCGCAGGTATGCTAAAAAGGGTCTCTTCCGAGGCTTGCCCCATTGTGTTTTCAGGTGATAAGATGCAAATACTCTAACGCTTTTTATCTGCCCTGTTTTTATAAAAAAGGCCTCAATAACATTTATAATCAGCTACTTGCATAGCATTGGCCCTAATCGTGTTTTCGCAAAATACTCTAACGCTTCAAATAAATATCATTTTTTACAGTAGGTTAATGCTATTTTATAGCAGTGTTGCACGGAATGTGTATTTCAAAAATCAGTCAATGAAGTTTGAGAAGTTGTAAACAAAAATAGACCATTCGCTAAAAAAGCGTAATGGTCTATCCTGATTTAATTATCTTGTCCGAGGTATCTAATCTGGACGATCTAAAGTTTTAGAACAGCAAAATCAGTCCTTTCTGGCCTCACATTATTTCTTGGTGAAATTTTTCCATGTGCCTTATGTTCGTTATTGAGGAGGAAGATCAGAGAGAAATTCCAAGGCAAGATTGATGTCAACAAAGGTGTATTTCAACTCCTTTGCTCTGTCCCTGCAGTCTGTACAAATTTCTCTGAATTTTCTCATATCGCCTTTGGTCGTCATATAAATCTGTTCAATGGCCTCCTGTTCAATATCCTTGTACTCGACAATGAAATCTTCTACCACAATCGGGTATAGAATAAGCGTTTTCAAGCGGCTGAGGATGTCTGGATGCTCGCGGGTTAAAAAGGTCCTCACCTTTGGTAATCCTGCAAATACAATGGGAACACCGGCATCGATAACCCTTTTGAGGTAGGGCCAGACCCGGGGATCAAGATCGTTTGCCTCGTCGATTAAAATAAAGCAGTTGGACAGACTGCATATCATTTCCAAATATTGAGGGGTTCGCCGGTAGGTGGCGATTGTGTCGTAATTTAGCTTCTTTAAAATCGATGCCAGGGTTTCATGTATGTTGAACAGTGACTCCACCCAGACGGCATGAAGTTTTTTCGGTTGCAGCAATTTCAAGAAACGGGTTTTACCCACGCCATAATCACCCTCGATCAAGACGCTCTGCCTACGATAGATTCGGTTATATGTGGCCCCCAGATAAGAAATGCGGCGTTTGTCATTTATAAAATCTTCTTTTCGTTTCATGTCATATTTCTCCAGAAAACGCATACGGTGCCACATGGATTCTTCGATAATGGCTTTCACAATCGAGAATAAAAGCATTGAACAGCACTGCCCCTTTTATATTCGTGGGTTGCTGCATCTTTTTTATATAGGTGGTGTATCTTTTCTGGTTATGCTGAAGGATTTGCTTTGCCATGGGCATGGAAAGACCTTTTTTATAATTTTTAATCAGGAGGGGCCGATCGACGACCATGCTGTTGTGCTCCAAAAAGGCGATGATCTGATCCAGCTCATTTTTGTCCGGCAATATGGTCAATACTTTTAACGGCTTTTCAAAGGGCTTTCGGGCAAGGGCTTCTCCCCAAAAAATACCATCCTCCCTGGGCTCAAAAAGGAAAAGCTTGTCATTGTATCTGGATATCTGAACGGGTGTACTTTTATGGGAGCTGAACTTGTCTACACCCATGGTCACATAGTAATCCTGATTTTCAAATCTGATGGTCTTCTGCTTTGATACCGTGGCTTTTGTTTTTCTAAATCCATATTTCATGTGCTCCTTGACCTGATCAGTACAAAAGGTCAGTGTGCTGGTAAATGTTTTAAAAAAGTCTGTGAGCTTTTTATCCGGCACCCAGGCACTGACTTTTCCTTTTTCAGAGAAATAGTGGCGTGTACAGTTGTGTTCATGGCGATATTTCTCCATAAGTGAGCTTGTTTTTAACTCATCCAAATTTATATCAAGGAGGGTAACGGTGATTTTTTCTTGTTTTCCTTTTTTGAAGATGTACCCGGGCTCTGTCTTTACGATCCTTTTTTCAAACGCCTTGATGATTCGGATTTCAAAATTATGAAGGCTGCGGTGGGATGATTCCAGGTGAGCCTTATCCTTGGGAGCATGGATCCTTGAGAAATCAGGTTCCATATAAAACCCGTTCGGGGTGGAATGTTTCAAATTCAAGTCGTTGATGGGGCGCTTAAGATTTAAAAAGCCCTTGGCATTATCCGGCCGGATACGAATCTTTTTTTGGGGAAATGGCCTATCCAGTAAAAATTTGGTGAACAGGTTCACGGAGTTCCAACTGCTTTCGGAAAAATACGCATCCAGGACAAACATATAACGAGAGCCCGTATCATAAAATTCTATGACCTGGGGCTTTTGCCAATGACCCTTGTCGTTTCTGATCTTAAAATATCTAAAAATACAGCCATCCATCTGGATCAGATCAAACACCGGTTCTGGTTTAAAACTATTTTTGACCGGAATATCGTCCTCGAAATCTGGTTTATTCAAATATGATTTGAGGTTTTCACGGTAAACACAGTGCCTGAGGGCATGGATGGAGATCCTCTTTTTGAACTCTTTCTCAAGCCAGTGGTGATAATTTTTAATGGTTCTTGCCTTATGGGTAATAAAGATGAACCGTTGGCTTGACGGATCACACGACTCTTTTACCATTTCTATAAAACGTCTGCGGACCTGTTCGGAGAAAGAACGGGGACGTCCACTGCACTTGCGGCCCTCCATGACCTTCTTTTCCACAAGTAGGAGTGGCCCCGGAATAATGCCGGTTTTTTGATATTGATCTTTGTAATATTTTTTACTTGCTCGTTTGGCCGAGCCTTTTTTGTTCATGATCTTTTTATGGAGCAAAAGATTGAAACGGTCATCAAGCGTCAGAGTAGGTATGACCTTCAGGTTATCCGTGTCCATTGCCGTTCTCCCTTGTCAATATTTTTTCCCGAATGACCCGGTTCCACAATAGCCCAGCCTGGCGAGATGTCTTTTGCCAGTGATCCTGTTGGGCCAGTCGAACCTGGTCAAGCATTGCCTGGACAGCATCCATATAGGCTTTGCTGACCTGATCGGTTAAATCCACAGGTTCGTCTTTACTGCCGGTGTCGTTTTCTTTTGCGGAATCAATGAACTGTTTGATGTTTGGTGCGGTTATCTCCATGGCGGTTTTTAAAAATGCCTTCCATATTTTACGCTGTTCGATGGGATCCAATGGGGCCAGGGGGCGCACCTGGGATTCATTGTTGGGAAGAATGTCTCCAATTGGAGACAGATTGTTGATAACCTTATAGGATTCTATCAGGCGATAAGCTTGGGCTCTGCCCATATCCCAGCGCACTCTGGCATAAGTTTCAAAACTACTGAAAAGATTGAGTTTATACAGCCGGGTATCTTTTATCTCTTTCAGAGCTTTGCCTATTTCATGGAAACGACTCTGATTACGGGCAATAAGATTCTCCAGACGGGTCAACCGATCCTGTTCCATTATCCTAATCCTCCCGGCATGGTCTGGCCGATGCCTCCGATAAAATTTTGCAACCCCTGTCTGGCATCTTTGTTCTGATTCGGAACTTTGACCATCAGGCGTTTTAAGAACAGAACGCTCTCTTTAAACCCGATTCTCTGAACAGTCATCACAAGATCGATGGTGTTGAAGTTTTTTTCACATCGAAAGCACCGGGCCAGGTTGGTGGCTGGGTTTATGGCTGTCTGGAATTCATTACAGATCGGGCACAGAAAACGGAAAAAGCCTTCACTGATTTTTGATGGCATTTCCAGTTGCTCCCTTATCAACATCTCCACAGGGATAAAATTTCTTAATTCAAACAACTCTTGGGATGAAAATTTTTTTGGCATGAGTCCTCACATTTGTCGGGGTTATCAAGGCACTTTGCCTTAAGCTCAAGGCAAGGTGTAAAAATCCTATTTTTAAACTACTATAATAGCCCCATCCTTGTCTGTTGTGTCTTAAACACCCTTATGTATTAGTCTGTTCGTATCTCCTTTATTTACAGAGGTTTAGGTTAATGATGCGTCTTAAAACCCTAAGTCGATTACTTTGTTGGGATATCAATGAATTACAGTTGGTTAAGTCTATGATGCGTCTTGAAACTCCGATTCGATTAGTCGAGGTTTTTATCCATAAACACCCCCCCCCTATCTGAACGCAGTTTTTGAATCGTATGACTGATTCAGAATCTGCCAAGCTACATATTGGATGACGATCATATTTCTTGTTCCATACTCGTTTTCTAAAATTTCATATGGCAATACGGGCTTTGCCAGGCAGTTGGGCGGGGGGTGTTCATGGGGAGGTATGCTGGATTTAAATTCCTTAGAAGATTCTTCCTCAATCTTTTCTAATTTTTTACCCAGATAGTTATTTTTAAAATATTCACCGTTTTTTTTGTTCCATTTTTGACAGTTTCTTCGGTGCTGTTCAGTTTTGCAGGCAGACCTTCCACATGTTGTCTGTCGTCCTTTTTGGCGGACATCCGGCTTAAACCATTTGCGGCAAATACAGCAGGGGCGTTTTCCACTTGAACTTTTTGCCATTATATTTTCTCCAAATTTAAATCTGGATGAAAATATAGCCCTAAAAATTGATTTTGTCGTAAAAGCGGCGGGGTAAGCGGGGTATGATTTATTTTCTATTTGGCGGGGTATTTGCGGCGGGCTGCCCTAATCATAGCGTTATAGTATTTTGCGAACGATTTGGGGGGTAGGCGTTAGAGTATTCGCATCTTAACATTCAGGCGGCGTGGCAAACAACCCATGCATGTGCAGCCTGCTTGAAGATATAGTTCAAAGAAAAATCCTTGTTCCAGATGAACCACAGATGGTTGGAGCCTTTGCTTTGCGTCAATTTAAGCTCGAAACATCGGGAAAGGAAAAATTCAACTCTAAGACGAGATTGGGGAAAAGGACAGTTTCCGCACAGAAATTAACCAATGAGGCGTTCCACTCGGTGAAAAGGAGAGAGCGTCACTAATCCGCGTTCAACGGAAGAGCTGTCGCGGTCGGTTCACGCTGGTCACTTCACGCATACGGATCCGCAATAGATATCAATCCTGTGCAAAACCCGTTCATTGACATATCTGAAGATGGAACAGCACTGATCAGCCCGGTGAAAAGTGCGCATTATTCAGTTAATCGTCTGAATCATCGTCCGGGTAAGCCAAGACGGCAGGGCATGGCTGAGGATGTTGTTGATTTGTTTGCGGAGCACGGATTTTTCGTTTGGGGCGGATATTGGAACTATCCGGTTGACTATCAGCATTTTCAGGTTGGCCCCCGTTCTTTTGTCGAGGCGCTGGTCGCTATGGAGCCGGAAGAGGGGGAAAAGTTGCTAAATCGGTTTATTGACATGTACAGAAATTGCCGCAAAATCAACCGTTCTGAATATGATTTGGTAAAAGTACGGGCCGAATGCATCGATGTCGTCTTAGCCGGCATGTCGGAATTCGTCATAAGTACCGAAGAATAAAAATGCGTTGCCAAAGAAAAATATTACAGAAACGGTGATATCAGGTGTTCTCAGGTATTATGTGCGCCGAGCATCGGCCTGATAGCCTGTGGCTATGCCAATTAAAATCAATAAATCATATCCAGCTTACCCCGCCGTTCTCCCATTTCCGATTCACATACTTTTAATTCTTGATGTTTACTCTTTTGGAAGATTGCTCCATAATGGCGGCTTTGAAAATTAATGGCAATATTAAGGGGACGTCCATTTACAGGACACACAGACCATGCATATGAAAGAAAAAATACCGGGGCTTGGCAAAATATATTCAGATTTTGTTGAAAGCACCGGGGAATTTAAAAAAGATGCCTCCTGTTCAAAGGGTTGCGGGTTCTGCTGTAAAGAGGCCGGCAGCATAGATATTACCACCTTAGAAGGCCTTGTCATCCGTCAGGCCATGAAGGACTTTTCAAGATCCCGCCAGAAAAGTTTGACCAAAAGTTTCCAGCAGGAAATTAAAAAAAGGGAAAAAGGGCTCACGGTTCCCTGTCCCTTTTTGATGAAGAACAATGCCTGCATGATTTACGAGGTCAGACCTTTTTCCTGCCGCAGGATCTATTCCATCCATGTATGCACCCAGGAAAATCCCCCGGCAGTGAATCGCCAGGCCATGGAAGTCGCGGACCAATCCATTAAAGCCCTGCAGCAACTTGATAATACCGGATATTCCGGACATCTCTCCTATATCCTCTATATGCTTTCGATTCCCGCCTTTATGGAGGTTTATGAAACAGGCGGTTTCAAACCCCAGGAGGTCATGGCGTTTGGAAAATCCCATAAGATTGTCATTAATAATATGATGGGGTAAGGGACTCGGAAAAATTAAAATCCAGCACCCTATTGGTGTATTTTAAAATTTCTGAGCCCCTAAGGCACGAAGGCATGGTGATCTCAACTACCCATATTTCCAGCACACTTAACGCACAGTTCGGTTTCAGGCAAGATCATTAATCTTGCAAATGGAATCGGCTCTTCACATGCGCTGCACAAGCCGAAATCAGGGGAACCAATCCTGGCAAGCGCGCGTTCCAGCTTTGACAGTGTGATTCTGGCTCTTTTTAAAGCGGCTTCATTCATACTTTTACTGTTGATTGCTTCCATGCGGGTGAGCCGACCAATGGCGTTATCCGGGGAAACCGGCTTTATCAGCAGTTCATAGGACTCGATAGTCTTTTTTATCGGTTTCAGTTTCTCTTTGATATTTTCTTTCAGTTTTAATCTTTGTTGGTTTTCCATCATATCGTCTTTTGTTAAATGGTTATTGCAATTGTTGAGGTGAAGTATGAACTACTGCAAATTTGCCTTTTTTTCCACAACCCTGGGCTGTGATTTAAATGATCTGCCGCCGAAGGTTGTGGAAAACCGTCTCAAAGGATTCAGGGTCACTCTGTTTTATTTTCTGCACCTGTTTGTCCACAAACCCATGGGTGAGTTCATCGTCCATATCTGACAACCGCCTGTAATATCCCAGGCGGCGGCTCAGGATAAAATAGTATGATTCCTGGGCCGTGTAAAGCGCCTTTGTCGATTTGATATTTTCCATTTTTTTTACGGATCAAGTTTAGCCTCCTTTCTATTGTTCCTGTATATAATTGAGTGAAGCCAGGACCAGGCCCCCAAAATTTAAGTCTTGCATAATAACGATTCGAATTCTATACCAGGAATGCAACTTTTAGGTGTTACTCTTACAACAGTTGTATGATTCCATTATTGAAATTTAACGGCGTATTGATTCTTTATGCGATAAATTACGGACAAGGAGGCATGCCGTGAACCTTGATTCCTACTGCCCTGATAAAATAATGACGGCAGAATCTGCCATTTCCAAAATTAAAATCGGTAGTCGTATCTTTATCGGGACCGGCTGCGGAGAACCGCAGCATCTGATTCACACCATGGTATCCAATAAAGCGCTTGAGGACATCCTGATCTATCAGATGCTGTCATTTTCATTGTCCCGGTATGTGGATGAGCCCTCATTTTTAGGACGATTTTCCCTCAAACTCTTCTTTATCAGCCGGGAGATGAGAAAGGCAGCCTTTGAGGGAAAAATTGATTATATTCCCGCCTATCTGTCCCAAATTCCGAGATTATTTTACAGCAAACGAATCGGACTTGATGTGGCACTGATTCAGGTGAGTCCTCCTGATAAACATGGATTTTGCAGCCTGGGGGTTTCGGTGGATATCACCCGCGCCGGTATGGCCAATTCCACCCTTGTCATCGCCCAGGTGAATGCACAAATGCCTCGAACCCTTGGAGACAGCAGTGTTCACATCGACGAAATCGATTATTTCGTTTTCCATGATGAACCGATACTGGAATTTTCTCCTACAATTTATCCCGATAATAATGTGGCCCAAAGAATTGGCCATTACGTTTCTCAACTGATCAGTGACAATGCAACCATCCAGGTGGGATTTGGAACGCTGCCCAATGAAATACTGCTCTACTTAAAGGATAAACGTAATCTCGGAATCCATACTCAGGTTATTACAGATGCATTTTTGCCCTTATTGGAACAAAAAGTAGTGACATGCAAAAAGAAAAATCACATGCCGGGAAGGGTGGTGGCCTCTTTGTGCATGGGCTCCCGAAAACTGTACGATTACGTGGATGATAATTCTCTGATTAATCTGCTTCCATCCGAATATGTGAATGATCCCAATGTGATCGCCATGAACAACAATCTGATCTCCATTAGTTCAGCGTTGGAGGTGGATTTGACAGGTCAAATAAACTCGGACTCAGTGGGATATAAATTTTACAGCGGTATCGGTGATCAGGTGGATTTTATCAGGGGCAGTGCCATGTCAAAAAATGGATTTTCCATCATAGCCCTCCCTTCAACTGCTCAAAATGGTCGTTTGTCCAGGATTGTCTCACACTTGAGTGAAGGCGCTGGTATGGCAACCACCCGCGGAGATGTCAATTTTGTGGTGACGGAGTACGGCATCGCCGAACTTCAGGGAAAAAGCATTTATCAAAGGGTCATGGAGCTTGCCCAGATAGCCCACCCGAAATTCAGGGATGAATTGATTCAACATGCAAAGAAACAGCATTTCATTTTTGCCGACCAACTTCCTCCCAGTGAGGATGACCTGCTTTTTCTTGAAGATTATAAAACCGTATTCAACTTAAGGGACGGCCGAACCATTGGATTTAGACCCCTCATGTCTGCAGATGAGTTTGACTTTAGAAATTTTTTCTACTCCCTTCATGAGGAGACCATCTATCGTCGTTTTTTTTATAGAAAACGGGTGCTTCCCCGTCGAGAAATCCAAAAAATCCGGGTCAATGTAGATTATCGCAAAAACATGACCCTAATCGGTTTAATACCCATAGGTGGCCATAAAGAGATTGTGGCAGTCGCCTCCTATGCCGAAGAAAGTCAGGATAAGTACGCAGAAGTTGCCTTTGTGGTGGGAGAGAATTATCAAAGGTTGGGACTCGCCTCTTTTATGTTGAAGCAGTTGGAAAACATTGCAAAGGAAAACGATTTTATCGGTTTTAAAGCTGTGGTACTCAAAGAGAACCGTGGCATGATCAATGTGTTCAAAAAACATTATCCTGAACTTGTCAAAATCAAAGATGACGGCATGGAAATGGAATTGCAGATGAAATTTGAGTGAACTTCACCTTGAAAACGAGGGTGCTTTCTCCACTTGTACAAAATAATCGACACGTATGGATATGTTCATTGTTTTTCTAAAGTACTTCAGGTCTGTAAATGAAAAACCCTGCTTCAGCCATTGGAAGCAGGGTTTTTTATCAGGTTTTTTATCTGGCTTTTATCTGTTTAACTTTCAATGGCGCCGGCGCGGACCCCTTTAAGGTAATTCATGCAGAACTGATCATGACCCAGCAGCATGTCTGCTGTTTTAATGGTGGCCATGATTTTTTTATCCAAAGGATCTATAATGGCGGAATCCATGCCCGCATCCATCATCAGGGAGACAAAGGTCCGGTTGATGATGTGGCGCTGGGGAAGGCCGTAGGAAATATTGGACAGCCCTCCTGTGATGTGGACTTCAGGGAATTGGGCTTTGATGGCCCTGACCGCATCCAATACCATGACCCCCTTGCTGGATTCAGTGGAAATGGGCTGTACCAGGGGATCCACATAGATGTTGGCCGTGGGGATACCGATTTTGTTCAACTCGTCCACCAGGGTTTTGGCCCGCCCCAGGATATCATCCGAAGAGCCGGGCATGCCGGCATCATCCATGCACAGGGCAATGACCCTGCAATCTTTTCCGGAAAGAAAGGGCATCATGGCGTTAAATCGCTCATTTTCCAGGGAAATGGAGTTGATCATGGGCGGCATTTTGACCATGGCAAAGGCCATTTCAAGGATGGCCGGATCCGGACTGTCCAGGGACAGCGGAATGTCACAAACCGGTTGAATCGTATCCAGCAGCCAGCGCATATCCGCTTCTTCATGGCCAATGCGGGCACCGGCATTCACATCTATAAATTTGGCACCGGCCTGCTGCTGTTGTTTTACATCGTTGATGATATAATCTGCATCCCGGTCAGCCACGGCTGCCTGGACCCGTTTTCTGGAGGTGTTGATTCTTTCTCCAATTACTTCAAACATTGTAACTCTCCTTTAGGGGCTCAGATGTAAATAAATCCACAAATATGGTGCAGGATTTCAGCTCGTATTCAAGGCGTATCAAAGGGAGCATATTGTAATATGTGCCCTTTGATGCAACGCAGAAGACGAGCTGAAAGACAAGCAATATTGAGGAATTATTTATTTCTGAATCCTTTACACCCCTGCTTTAATTGACGTAGGATTTTGCCATTTTAGAGGCAGAGCCGGCATCTGCTGCAAATCCGTCGGCACCGATCTGATCGGCAAAGGCCTGGGTCACGGGTGCACCGCCCACCATAATTTTGACCTGGTCTCTCAGGCCCGCTTCCACAATGGCGTCCACGGTCTGTTTCATGGCCGGCATGGTGGTGGTCAGCAGGGCAGAAAGGCAGACAATCTGGGCGTTTTTATTTTTGATTTCCTCGACAAAATTTTCAGGGGATATATCAACACCCAGGTTGTGTACTTCAAGGCCGGCACTTTCCATCATCATGGCCACCAGGTTTTTGCCGATGTCATGGAGGTCACCTTTGACGGTTCCGATGATCACTGAGGCACCTGCAGCGCCCTCTCCTTCACCCAGCAGGGGTTTGAGGATTTCCACGCACGCGCCCATGGCCTGGGCTGCCATGAGGACTTCCGGGATGAACATATCGCCGTTTTCCATTTTTTCACCGACAATGTCCATGCCCGCAATGAGTCCTTTGTTGAGAATTTTGCTGGCAGGCTCACCAGCTTTTATGGCTGCATTGACCAGTTCGGTAAGTTTTTCGGCATCACAGGATACCAGGGCCTCTGTCATTGCATTGAAATCAGTCATTTTTATACTCCTTATGCGTTTTTACGTTTTTCAACATATTGGATAAGTGCTTTTTCTATCTCGGGATCAATCTCTGGCTTTTCATAGCTTGCAAGGCGTTTGGTAACCCGGTCTTCTGCTATCATTTCAATGGATTTTTTGCCGGCCTTGAGCCAGGCATCGGGATTCTGGCGTGCCATCAAGGAGGGCGTGAAAAATTCAGTCCGGCAGAGTTTGAAGGTCTTGGGATGGGTCAGGTACTGGCCGCCGATCCCCACCTGCTTGATTATGTCAATATCAATGCTTTCGTCGGTTATTTCCAAAGGTTTCTGCATGGAACGGATCAGACCGCAGGTCTCTTCGTCCACCATGAATTTTTCAAAACTCATGGCAATGTATGATCCCAGGATTCCACAGGCATGGAGGATGAAGTGTATTCCGCTTCTGGCTGCCGTTTCAAGGGCCAGGGCTGATTCAACACCGGCCTGGGCATCCATGGCCATGGCATCTGTGAGCCCGCCGCCTGCCCTGGAGGGCAGGTTGTAGAACCTGGCCATCTGGGCCACCATGTGAATGTTTTTTGACAGCTCCGGTGCACCAATGGAAAGGGCTCCGGTTTTCATGTCCATGGCAGAGGAGGTTGATCCGTAAATTATAGGTACTCCTGGTCGTACCAGCTGGGCCAGAGTGAGGCCGGCCAGAATTTCAGCATTCTGGAGGGCAATCACTCCGGCAAGCGTTACAGGACCAGAGCCGCCGGCCATGATGAGGGATGCGACAACACAGGCCTGGTTGTACCTGGCCAGTTCAATGAGTGAGCCTGCCATTTCTTCGGAAAACTGGAGGGGGGACAGGGAGTTGATCAAAGAGACTGATACGGTCTTGTCCTTGATGTTCTCCTTTCCGCCCCAGAGAATTCCGGCCATTTCAATCCCGTCAATGGCGCCCTGTCTGGATGTTGGGCTGCCCATAAAGGGTTTGTCACAGAGCAGCATGTTGGAGAGGTTGAGATCCAGGTGAACGGTCTCGTGGGGCATGTCAGCTGGTTCCACCATCATCCAGCCGTTCATGTCAATATAGGGAGAGGTCTGGATAAGTTTACAAAAATTGTCGTAGTCTTCCATTGTGGCCTGGCGCTGGTTGCCCCTGGCATCCATGACAAAGGGAGCACCATAACCGGGAAGGAAGACAAAATCGTCCTCACCTATTTCCACATTTTTCTCAGGGTTCCTGGCATGGACGGTAAAACGTTTAGGTGCTGTTTTCAGAGCCTTTTGAATTTGTGATTCTTCAAAAAAGACTTTGGTGCCTTCCACTTTAAACCCATTGGATTTGAAAATCTCCACGGCTTCTTTGTCATTGAACGCCACACCTGTGTTTTTGAGAAGATCCATGGCAGCGTCATGGATTTTTTCCATTTGTGCGGTGGTCAGTTCCTGCATGCGATCATACATTTTTTTATCTCCTTTTTAAAAGGTCGGTGCCCCGGAAGGGTGAACCATCCGGGACGGGCATGTTACTGGTTGTTTGTTTTTATATATTGGTTCAATCCCTTGAAGGTTCCGTAAAGAACCATGAGAAGAAGGAACATCAAAGGAAATGCCGTTGCAATGGAAGCTGTCTGAATGGCCTTGAGGCTTCCGCCACCGGCGAGGACTGCTGCCACAGCCCCCAGGGCAATGCCCCAGAAGGCCCGCAGGTTTTTGCCCGGGTTTTCATGGCCGGATACGAACATGGCCAGGGATATGGCGGCTGAATTTGCCGAAGTAAGGAAAAAAGTGCCAATGAGAAAGATCAGGGCAATGGATAAAACGCCGGTCATGGGAAGGTTCTGGGCAATGGCAAAAATGGCGCTTTCCACCCCATGCTCGCTCAGGGTTTTGGTTACGTCAAAATGGATGCCGGCACCGCCGACGACCCCGTACCAGAGGAAGTTGCCCAGGGTGGGGAGAATCAGGGTGGCGGCAACGGTCTGGCGGATGGTTCTACCCTTGGAAATTCTGGCAATGAAAACGGCTACAAACGGAGCCCAGCTCATCCACCATGCCCAGTAAAATACGGTCCAGGAACCGATCCAGTTCCCTTCATAACCCGGGGCTGTGAACAGGCTCATGGGAATGAAGTGGAGGAGATACTGGCCAATGGCGTTGGTGGTCAGGTTGATGAGAAAGATAGTCGGTCCGAATACCAGGACAAAGAACCAGACCGCAACAAACACCCACATGTTGACGTCACCGATGAATTTCACCCCTTTTTCAATGCCCGTATACACGGAAATCGTGAAAATGGCGGTGAGTACCCCGATGATCATGTAGGTGGACCCGTCTCCCAGGGCCAGGCCGTACTGGTATTTCAGACCCGCAGACAGCTGGAGAGCTACAAACCCGGTGGTGGTGGCAAGTCCCCCCAGTGTTGCAAAAACTGCAAAAATATCCAGGACCTTTCCCCAGATGCCGTAGATTTTATCACCGATCACATAGTAGAAGGCAGAGGAGAATCTGAGGGGAAGATTCTGGGTGAAACAGGCATGGGCCAGGCCGACGGTGAGCATGGCGTAAATGGACCAGGCGCTCAGGCCCCAGTGGAAAAACGAATAGGTCATGGCATTGGCGCCGGTGGCCGGTGTCAGGGCCTCACCGCCGAAATAGGGGGGCGGACTCATATAGTGGTAAGCCGGTTCAGCTGGGCCCCAGAACACGATGCCTGCGGCAATGGCAGATCCGAAAAGCATTGCAAACCATGAAAAATTTGAAAATTCAGGCTTGTCCTGGGGAAGGCCCAGTTTCATGCTGCCGTATTTATTGCCCATGAGAATAAAGCAACCACATACCAGCAAAAATACGGTGAGCAGATAAAGCCAGGCCCATTTGGTAGTGGTCCAGCTGAATACGGCGTTAATGACGGTGGTCATGTTTTCAGGGAAGATTATCGACCAGAGGATAAATAAAACGGTTACAGAGGCTGAAATCCAGAAAACAAAAGGGTCAAAGGGCTTGGCGGGTGTGTTTTTGTCCAAAATTTAACTCCTGTGTAAATGATGTTATTCCATTATCCGGTCATGTCGAAGAACGTCCCGGGTTTTTTAGAGCAGAATGCAGATTGCATACCAGCGCAGAAGTATTTTTTTAAATGCTTGAATTTAAAGTACAAATTTTATTGTTTGTTCCTCAAATGCTGTGGCAGGAGCCTGCCGAGGGAAAGGGTGAAAAAAGTTTTTCAGTTTTTGCAGGGGAAGGGGTGAAAGAAATTTTTCAGTAGAAAAGAAATTGACATGGGATGTGGGGGTCAGGGTTTTGGGTCGCGGATAAAATCAATACGGCGGACTTTTAATTTTTTAAGCTTGTAATGGAGAAGTTGCCGGGAAATGCCCAGGGTTATAGCGGCCTGGGTTACATTCCCGTTGGCCTGGTGCAATGCCTTTTTTATCGCTGTTTCCTCCTGTTGCTTCTGGGCCTGAATAAAGTTTTCCGCCACCAGGGGCGCAGTGTCGTTGACCGACGGCACTAAACGGGCGCCCAGGGCATTGAATAAAACGGTTTCCGGGTCGTAACAGGCAGGATCCATCTTTTCCAGTCCGTCCAGGCCTGGCCCAAAATGCTGCATTCCTATGACCCCTTCCTGGCCGACCATGTTCATGGCACCCTCAATCAAATGCTCCAGTTCCCTTATATTTCCTGGCCACTGGTAGGCATGGAATAATTCCATCACCTCTTTGGAAATTGTTTTTACATTGGTGCCCAGGCGGGTGTTGTATTTTTTTATGAAATGGCCCACCAGTTCTCCCATGCTGTCCAGTCTCTGGCTCAAAGGGGGGATTTTGATTATGACCACTCCCAGCCGGTAATAGAGGTCTGTTCTCAGTTTCTTTTCACTGATGGAGGTTCTTGGATTCTGGTTTACGGATGAAATGATTTTGACATCCACCTGGATTTCCTTTGAGGAACCCAGCCGCCGGACCCGCTTGTCCTGGAGGACCCGGAGAAGCTTGGCCTGAAGGTTAACGGGCATGGCCAGAAGTTCATCCAGAAAAATCGTACTGCCGTGGGCCATTTCAAACAGGCCGGGTTTGTCCAGTGCACCGGTGAAAGCCCCCTTTCTGGTGCCGAAAAGCATGCCTTCCAGAAGATCGTGGGGAATGGCAGCACAGTTGATGGCTATAAATTTCTTTTCCCGTCTTGGGCCATGGTTGTGGATGGATTGGGCAAAAAGTTCTTTGCCTGTGCCAGTTTCCCCCTGAATCATGATGGGGGAGGGAGAATCTGCTGCTCTCTGTGCAATGCTGATTATCTCTTTCAGCTGGTGGCTGGAACCGATGATGTCCGTGAACCTGAACCGGGTGCCGTTGCCAACGTTCGTGTGAAAGAAGTCCCGGGAAGGCATGGGTGTGGATCTGCGCAGCAGTTCGTAATCCTTTACAAAGCAGATGGCACCGTTAATCTGTCCCTTTGTATAAAGGGGGTAACACGAGGTAATGCTGTTGATCACCTTGCCTGAACAGGTGCGGTAAAAAAAGGTTTTGTTTTTAAGCGAGGCTTTGTGGGTAATGCATTGCATGACCATGGAGGTTCTGCAGTTCAACTCGTAGATGTCGGTAACGTTCCTACCCATGGCATCGTCCAATGGGATGTCGTCAATTTTGGACTGGGCCTTGTTGTAAAAAAGAATGATTCCGTTCAGGTCTGTAATGATGACCCCGTCATCCAGCCGGTCCAATACCGAAAGAAAATCAATACGGTCCATATCCAGTATGGCAGGGGCAGATGAATTGTGCTGTATAGCCATGGCAATATCCTTAATAAAAACAGGTCCGTGAGATTAAGGGGTTATAGCATAGGAGCACTCTTGATTCAACTATGGACAATTTAAAGGTCATTGTTGCCGGATTTGCTTGCCCCATGCAGACCATTGGTCGGCTTTTGGCGTTGTCGGCATACCTTTTGCTTATAGTCCTGGTGTTCAAAATTATACGATAACCTAACATAAGGAGAGATGAATGACTATTCCCCCACCAATGACTACTCTTAGAATTTCCCTCGCGCAAAACGGATTTTACAAGGGGTTTAATCGAATCGCGACCATTGGATCCAAAGTCATTGTTGCTCTTTTGGTGTTATGGGCCGCAGTCTTTTCCGACCAGGCAGGGGTTGTTCTATTGAAAATCCGTGGCTGGTCCTTTGAAGCCTTTGGGCCGTGGTATATTTATTCCATGGCATTTTTTGTCATCCTGTGTCTGGTGCTGGCAGCCTTTCCCGCAATGGGTAAAGTTCGGCTGGGCGGTATGGACGCCATACCTGAGTTCAGTACGTTCTCATGGTTTTCCATGATGTTCGGGGCAGGCATCGGCATTGGGCTGCTCACCTTTTCAACGGCCGAGCCCCTTTATCATTTTGTCAGCAATCCTGATACCATCATCGGTGCTGTGGCACCCGGAACACAGGAGACCCTCCGTTCGGTTTTTAAATGGTCGTTTTTTCACTGGGGGCTTTCAGTCTGGGGATGCTATGGACTTGTGGGGCTTACCCTTGCCTTTTTTGCCTATAACCGGAATCTACCCCTGACGATTCGTTCGGGCCTTACCCCTTTGTTTGGCAGGAAACTTGAGGGGGCCCTGGGTGATGTCGTGGATATCACGGCTGTCATTGCCACCATCCTCGGTATTGCCGTTACAATCGGACTCGGTATTGCGCAATTTTCCTCTGGAATGCACCTGGTGATCGGTGCTGACTGGATGGTGAACGCTGAAGGCGCACCAACAAATTCAGCCATGCTCATTTGTTTGTTTTTAATCATGGCCGGGTCCATACTCTCTGCCGCTTCAGGTGTGGGCAAAGGGATTAAATGGCTTTCGAACCTGAATATGGTGCTTTCGCTGGCACTACTGGCGTTTTTTCTGATATTTGGTTCGCCAGTCGTGGCCATAAAATCATTGTTTCTGGGCATTATGGACTATATTATCAACTTTCCTGTCCAGGCTCTGACCTACTGGCCGAATGCCGATGTGGAACCTGCTGCAACCCTCTACAAATGGCAATCGCTCGAGTGGACTGTTTTTTATTGGGCATGGTGGATTTCCTTTGCCCCCTTTGTCGGACTGTTTTTTGCCAGAATCTCCAGGGGGAGAACCATCCGTGAATATGTCATGGGAACCATGGTGGTACCGGCACTCATGTGTTTTATCTGGTTTGCCTTTGTCGGTGGAACATCCATTGGTCTTGAACTGTCAGGCAAGGCCGGAGGCGCCATTCTAAATGCCGGTCAGGAATCGCAACTCTTTGCCACCCTTAAAGTGATGCTGACTCCAGGTGCGGCAAAGGCCATGACCCTGATGGTCGTTGTCCTTTTAATGACCTACCTTATAACTTCGGCGGACTCAGGCATTTTGATTATCAACACCATATTATCCGGTGGGGATGATCAGAAAAAAGGGAAAAGGCATATCTTTTTCTGGGGAACAACCATTGCGATGGTCATTGCAGTCCTGCTCCTGGCTGGCGGCCTTGATGCCATGAAATCGGCCATGCTGCTGGGGGCGCTGCCTTTTTCCCTTATTATGGTTCTCATGGGTTTTGCCCTGATAAAAGCATTGATCCGGGACAATCTTCGAAAAAGAACCGATACGGGAGTATCCGATCCTGCCTTTAAATGACGACACTCCATTGCATGGTGCAGCACGAGAAAGCCATTGTTTTGAATAATCCCTAAAAGTTGCAGCACCCTTTGGCCGGATATGCAAGGCGCCGGACATGCCGCTGTAGTCGTCTATTGCAAATGTCCGGGAACGCAGCAGATCAGGTCAAAGGGTGTTCCCGGAGGGTTCGCTCAAAATAAATTACCGATTTTGAGGGTTAAGTCGCCTGCCCTGCAAGTCGTGAAAATGCAGCCGACCTACTGGGGCTTTGGTGCAACGCGGTAGGTGGGACAAAGAGCAAGGGAATTCGGTCTTTTTATAAAATTTGCGGTCCTTTGCCTTTTAGCTGGACTTTGCAGACCATTATATTATAAAATCATTCTAATCATGTGACTATTTTTTCTTTGTATGCCTTTGCAATTTCGCCGCTGCCTGATCTGTCAGATTTAGATGCAGACCCTCTTTGAGCCAGAATCCAGCCATTGAAAAAGGTGATTTGGCTTTTTTGCTTTGTGTGACTTCATCGTGCTCGGATGCCTGCTTCGGGTGCTCTTCTCTTGTTCGTGTGCATTCGAAATTTTCATAAAATATGTCCCATGGCTTTCTTGATCATGGGCCTATAACCAGACAAATGGAGAATAGGTGCCAATGAAAAGAATCACTCGTTCCGCTGGAAAGATTATTTTTATCCTTCCTGATACCGCATCTGATCTGAATGACGTCTCTCTTCCTGGTAAACAACGGCTTAGGGGTCTGGAAACAAAAACGGATTCTGTTAACCAGGAGCTTGAAACGCTGCTGACTGCGTTGACAGAAACGAAACCGCAGGATCTTGCAGAACAAGACTACCATATACTGGATGGTTTCAGCCTTGATCTGGGTGAACAGGATCAACAGACAAAGCGGCGTGGTGTATCTGCCAAACCAGATGAAATGGAAATAAACGTCACCCTGGAACCTGATGAGGGTGCGATTCTGCTGCTTGAGCAGGAGGGCACCTACGAATGGCATTTTGCTGGAAAGACAGCTTTGCACAGGGGGCCGAAACAACGTGGAAGAACAGGTGGTGTCTATCAGAAAACAGCTTTATTTCGAATTCCTGTTGGCGATGGTATCGCCCCCAGACAGCGAGGTAGCAGCCGCGTCCACCGCGGCCCGGTTACTAATTTTATTAAAGGAAAAATTAAAGGTTTTATCCTCAAGTTCGCGGTAAAAAAAGCTGTTGGCGCACTATCCAAACGCCTTGAAAAAGGAGTTGAACCAGGCCCTGTCATTATTACTTCCCATGAAGATACCAATGGTTGGTACCATAAAGAAGATTTTTTAAGCGTGGAACTACCCCACGATAGACCAGCCAGAATACTGTTGCTGGTACATGGTACGTTCAGTAGCACAATTGGCAGTTATGGCGCTCTGACAGAGCAGCCGGCGGGGCGTCGTTTTCTTGGCTTGGCACTTGATCAGTATGACGCAATTCTTGGTTACGACCACTACACTCTTGCTGAAACACCCGCACAGAATGCTGAAAATTTATTCGACGAGCTGCTTAAATTATTAGAAAAATCAAAAGGTATTGAGATAGACGCTATTTCTTTTAGTCGGGGGGGACTTGTTTACCGGTATCTTACCGAACAGATCGTTCCTTTTGAAAAGACTCAATTGGCCTTTCGAAAAGCTATTTTTGTTGCGTGTACCAATGGGGGGACTGAACTTGCCAACGATGAAAACTGGAAATATCTGGTGGATTCTTATACAAATATACTGGCAGGAGCCAGTCGCCTGCTTGGCAAACTTCCCAATGCCAAACTTCCCATGGTGATTTTCAGGCAGTCCGTCAAGACCATTGGCAGTTTAGTTAAATATATGGCACAGGATGCAGTCCAGGATAATGCTGTCCCTGGACTGTCTGCCATGGAACCAGGGGGGCAGTTTGTGACGGCTATTAATACCAGGCCTTTAACTCGGACCCGCCCTGGGGCAAGTTCTTACTATGCAATCGGCTCTGACTTTGAACCGGATAAGGCCACATACCGTGGTGAATTAGGGAAACGCCTGGTCATCAAGGTGGCTGACGGTTTGGTCGACAGGCTGATGGGTGAAGCAAATGACCTTGTTGTGGATACGGACTCAATGTTTGTAATTGACCCGGTATGTTCCGCAAAACTTCTGGAAAAACTCCCATTTGGTAAAAATGGTGAGATATACCATACTGTCTATTTCAGCCAGCCCCAGGTTGCCCGTCAATGTTCACAGTGGCTGGGCCTGATTCAGACAAACCGGGCAGTCGCCAAAAATGCCCCACGTAGTTGGTGGAAAGAAGCGGTGAGTGATGATTTCCAGATTGTTCCAGGACAACTCAGTGTCAAGGAAGTGGAAAAAAACCTCGAGAATGACGATGCCCGTTTTGTTATCGTTGAACGCCCCTTTGAAGGTGAATTGCTCCATTATGGTATTCCACGAAAAATATTGAATGAGAGGATTGCCTCCCATCCCAACAAGGAAGATGCCCTTGTCGAAATACTGGATTTACATGAATATCATGCACGGGAAATTTCACTTGAAGATGCACTGGAGGTCGGGAATGCAAATGAACTGAGCAGCCGGTCTGGCCTGGAACTCGGAAGGTATGCTTCAGTCATTTTTGCCCATACCGGGCCGGTTGGTGTTGTTGCACCTCCCGAGATTTTATCTTCGGAAGAGCTGCAGAAGGAAGTAGATCTTCCTCAATTGAAAAGCCTTCCTCAGCCTGCCAGATCCAGTCAGAGAAACACTTCTCCCCAACGAGGTCTGGAGAGGACGGCCAGATCCATGTCGCGTGGTGCAACAAGAGGGGTTGTTCTCTCCACACCTGATCAACGTATGGAAGATCTATCAGCGCAACCACCAACAGTCTGGTGTAATGCACATGCAAACATGCCTGAAGAAGCTGTGATTGGTAAAAAGGCGACAGTCGAGGTGGTCTTAAGCCGGGATGAGATTATTCGACAAATTGGTGTTTCTGGCGGTGGAAACGTGCAGGTGGATAAGGCGCTGATCGTCCAGATTCTGGCACGCAGACATTGTATTACAAGTGGAGAATCACGCCTTGAAGTGCCTGTTCCTGCAAAGGGAGAAGAGACATTGCTGTTTTTTGATGTTATGCCTAAAAATGAGGGCGTCGGGGAAGTAAACGTCATTGTCCGCCAGGGAAATCGGCCAATTGCCAATCTTAAACTTTATCCGCGTTTTGTTGTCAAGGTGAGTGGTGAAATTGTCGAAGAGACCATCGCAGAAGCTGAGTTGACGCCTGTTGATGATCGTCCGGAACTGTCAAATGTCCTGTATATTCGTGAAGGTGAAATGGGGCTTAAACAGGTGCTTCATTTCCTTTTTGAATCACGTTCTCTCAATAAATTTGTCACATGTACTTCCCAACCCTTTGAAAATCAGGATGCGCGAAAGGAATATATTAAAAATCTGTATGAGGATCTGGAAAATTTCTGGGCCGATGATGAATTGGAATACAATACATTCATGCGTAAGCTGCAGGCACGTGGGGTAGAGATTTTTGATAAACTTATTCCGCTGGCCCTGAGAAAAGTACTCTGGGAAGAGCGGGAGAGCCTGGAGACAATTCAGGTTTTTTCAGATGAGCCTTTTATCCCATGGGAGCTTGCCTACCTGAAGGAACCGGGAAAAAAAGCGGTTCGGAACAGCTATTTTCTGGCGGAAAAAGGTCTGGTAAGATGGCTCGCAGAGGACGGTCAATTTCCTCCACAAAAGCTTCGCTTGCGTGACGGCAAAGCTTTATACGTCATTCCTGACTACCCGCCGGCTTCCGGCTATCAGCTGCCTGGGGCCCAGGCCGAAAAATTAATGCTGACCGAAGTTCTTTCGGCAAATGCCATCTCGCCTGTGAGCAGCGAGGTTTTAGACGCCATTGAGAAACCGGGCCGTTTTGATATCCTCCATTTTGCCTGCCATGGACTGGCAAATCCAAATTTAATCTGGGATTCCGGCCTGCTGATGGAAGGGAAAATGAAGAATGGTTCTTATCGGCAGGACAACCTGCTGTCTTCACAGGTTGAAGCATTTGCTGATTTGCAGGAACCTGATGAATCTTACGGCCCATTGGTCTTTCTTAACGCCTGCCAGGTTGGCAGGCAGGGATACAATATCGCCGGAACAGGTGGTTTTGCCAAGGCTTTTGTGAAAAGCGGAGCAGGTGCCTTTATCAGTACCCATTGGTCTGTAGGTGACAGTTCGGCCCTGGATTTTTCAAAAACACTCTATAAACAGCTTCTTGCAGGCAACAATATGATGACTGCCGTCGCAGCTGCACGAAAAGCGGCAAAGAATATGGAAGAGATGACCTGGCTGTCCTATGTGGTCTATGGTGACCCTTACGCAAAATTAATGAGGGAGTAGAACAAATGTTTTGGGCCCATGATCAAATCATGGGCCTTCTCCTTCAAGATAAATCTCTGATTTATACGAGGAGGTGCATATTGAGACTCGATCCCAGTGTGCCGGAAAAACATTCTGAAATCGTCAGATTTCTTGAAGATCAACGGGACAAAATTGTCTCTCTTTGGAAGGACTTTCTGGCCAGGGCCAGGGAGGTGAACAAATCCAGCACCGAATCTTTGCTTGCTGATGCCGGCGACCCCGATGATCTACTGTGCTGTCTCTTCGAATCAATTCTTAAAGGTTCTGCCACTGACGCTTCACTTGATCGTATTGTCAGCCGCTTGCGTCTGCCGGAATCTTCTCTTGCTGATTTTCTTTTAGAAAAGTCGTGTCTTTTGATGGCTATCAATATTGTTGTTAAAGACAATTCAGATTTGTTCGCCAATGGTCAGGAGGAACTTCTTCCCTGGCTGTATCTGCAGCAAATTACCGACCACATAATAAAAAAGACCGGCATTGTCTACGAACGGGTGGTGAAGCATGGTGGTCGAGCCTTTTGCCAGGTTGATGAGCATGGGGTGATCGTGTATGCCAATCCGAAAATGCTTCAGCTGGCCGGTCGGGAGGAATTGCTCAATCAGCCCCTATCCGCTTTGTTTGATGAGCAGGAACAGCGGATGATAAACGAATCTCTGGCTTTTCACGGTGAGAAATCTCCAAAATTAATGGTCCTCAATTTGCAGCGGGCCGATGGTGCCTGCGTCCCTGTGGGTACTGAGTTGGCGCCAATAATGATCTCGGGATGCCATCATGGCGGCTATGCCGGTATGGTAGATATTTCAGGGCCAATGGAGAGTACGATGCAGGTCATGGAACAGTCACCCCTGGGAATACTCAAGACCAATACCCACTACGAAATCATTTACGCCAACCCACGTGCCCATAAGATGTGTGGTCTCTCCGGCAATATGAAGGGAATCCCGGTTGAGAGTCTTTGTCCGGATAGGAAAAATCGTGAAATATTACAAAGTCAAATGAAAAAACGTTTCGAAAATGGAACAGCCAGTGAATATGAAATAGAAATTACACGAAGGGACAATGGTCAGCGAGTACCTGTGATGATAGCCGCAATGCCGGAGAGAAACATAAGAGGGCAAATTACGGGGAGTTTGGCAATACTCCGCAGTCTGGAGCTTGAATATGCGGCTGAGAAAATTAATTATCATATCGCGACCTGCAATGATACCAGGGACCTTTTGCAAAAATTTGTCGATGAAATAGCAAACGTTTGCCCATTTGATCTGGTCGTCATCTCTGCTTACAGTAAAAATCTGCATCATGTCCGATCTCTTTTCTGCTCGCCTGAACAGGAACAACGATTTAGATGGTGGGTGATGCCACCTGATTTGAAACGGTGGATTGAACATAGGGCAAGCGACGATATCTTTGATCTTGAAAATTTTCTTTCCCGTCCGGAATGGAAAGCATTAAAGGAAAATCCAGAAATAAGAAAGCTCCTCAAAGCAGAGTTGTATTCCATAATCCGCTGTCCCATATGGGACCGTGAAGAGGACCAAAGTTCCCGCCTCGTATCCGCGGTCACTTTTTTTCGACGGGGGAAAAAAGCCTTTACGGAAGAGGATAAGAAGCGTCTGAAGTCCTTACCCCTGGTTAAAACAATTCTTGCGACCCTCCACCTTGAAGAAAAGAGAAAACTTTCCTTTCGCTTCAAACTTATCAAGAAAATCTTTGCTGCCTGTGAAGATATGCACAAGGTTGCCAACCTGATCACCTCTGAACTGGTAGGCTTTTATGAATGGAATAATGTTTCAATCTTTAGAATAGATGAGCGGGACAGTGTTTATCGCTTCCATCTTTTAAGCCAAAAGGCTAAAGATGATGACCCAGACTACCTCCTTCCACCCCATTATAAACAACGATATGATCAGGGGGTGCTGAGTCATGTCTATCTGACCGGCAAGCCGATATTTACGGGCAATGTCAAAGAGGATAGGGATATCAAGGACTATTATCTGCAGGGATTTGAGAGTGAGAGTAATTCCGAACTCTGTGTGCCGATCATGGCCTATGGAAAAGTATTCTGGTTGTTGAATATCGAGGATCCCCTGGAAAATGCCTTTTCTTCGGATGAGGTGGAAGAACTGCAGGTTGTACTGGGGGAAATCGGTGTTATTCTCGAGAAGGCGTTTCAACATCATTTCCTGCGAGAGATCCTGCAATTGGCATCAGATGCAATCATTGTAATCGACAACGGGTGGAAGGTCAGACAGGTTAATCCTGCAGTGGAAAAACTGCTTGGCTATCCTGAGATGGAGATGATAAATTTTTCATTAGAAAAAATATTTGTTAATCAGGATGATTGGCAATGGTTGAAGAGGGGAGGGCAAATTTCTGGCCAGGAAATACAGTTGGGCCATAAAGACAGTACTGTCGTTGCTGTTTATGTTTCCACATTTGAATTACCCCAGGAGGTTGGTGGTGGATCGGTGCTGCTTGCCAGAGACCTCAGTCAGATTAAACGTCTTGAGGAACTTGATTATCTTGGCAAGCTTTATTACGAGATCGCCATTCAGACGAAAACCCCCCTTTCTCTTCTTTTTAAATGGATAAAACGTCTCCAGGGTGAGACTTCTCCGGCAGATCGCCAAGACACCCTGTCCAAGGCACTCAAACAGTTGCGCAAACTCACCCTCACCTATGACAGACTGGTACTCTATGATAAAAAAGAGGGATTAGTCCCATATCAGCCGTTACTTGCTGATATTGAAGAAATTCTTGAATTGCTGCCTGGGGAATTTCCAGATTCTGAGTGGCAAAAGGTCCTTGTCACTAAAGAACCTGATCTGCCGCTGCTGCGGGTAGATATTTTTCAGCTCACCTTTTGTCTTGAAACCATTATTTCCTATCTCCTGCGGGCTGCCAGTCAAGAGAGTCAGGTGACAATCAGCGTTGGCTACCATGACGGCACTATAACTATAAAATTGCGGGGCATCGTTCCTGAATTGCCAAGTACTGCTGCCGAAATTGGTACCCAGGCCAGTGCCCAACTCACTGAAACCATATCTGATATGGCTTTAGGAGATGCTGTTATTCGTACTTTTATCGAAAACCATGAAGGAGCGACCTATAAGAGGGAACGTCAAGGCGATGTGTGTGAATATTACATCGAATTCAAAGCTGAAAAGGAAAGGAGCTTGCTATGACTTTTGCCATTTTGGTCGTGATACAAGACTTGAATCTGCGAGATGAAATAACGCAAACCATCCAAGATTTTCTTGATACACAAGACCATGAGTCGGTAATCCACGGTGCAGGCAATGTTGAGGAAGCAAAATCAAATATGCAAATGAAGGGTGATGCAGGATATGATTTTCTGGTCTGTCATGTCCATATACCCGAAAACAGGAAAACTCCGGTTAATACGGCTGAAAAACGTGGTCTTCTTTTTTTGCAGGAACTCCGCAATGAAGGTACCGGTGTTCCCTGTGTTCTGATCGCCCTTGATAGCGAGGTTCATCGAGAGGTTCAACGCATGAAAAACGTTGAATTTATCGTAAACGGCACCGAGAGTATGTATGAAGATCTACAGGAATTGTGTCGCAGGTTTCTTCTTGAAGAAAGCCAGGGTCTGAAGGACCTGCCGAAAGGCAAGGTAAATATCTATCTTAAGCCAAAGGGAAATTTTATAGGTACCATGAGGGGCATAAATTTTAAATTTGATCCGTCTCCGGACTATTTTCAGATCGACATGAAAAAAATTACCACCCTCATTGACCAGTCTCACCATATCGAACAAGCAGATGACTGGAAGGACAAACTACATGCGATTGGCTATGAAATTCTGAAGGAACTTTTTGAACAAAATAGAGCTTTCCACGAAAAGTTCAACTATTTAAAAACGAAGGTTAGCGATGAAAAGAACATTACAATTCGTTTTGATGTTGAAGAAGATATCTATCCCCTGGTTCTTGAGGCGGTGTTAGATGAACGTAAAGACTATCGCATGTTGCAATCTCCTCTTTTTCGATCAGTAAAGATGGGTGACCCGATCGGTGGAAGTTCAGATATCCTTTTTGTCGACAATGTCAATGAACGGCCTTCGATTAACTGTCTGATCATCGCTGCCGATGCCGCCGGTGATGTGGTCGATAAAAACATCAACAATGGTAACAAAATTCATCTGCCTCCATTGCCGGAGGTATTGAATGAAACACATAGTATCTGTGATTATCTCCACATTAATAAGAAGAAATTCAAAATTAATCATGTGGATATGGTTGTGCCAAAGCAGAAATCTGACTTTTGGAACGACCTCAAGGAGTGTCTGACGGACAGGACATGGGATCTTATCCATTACGCAGGTCATTCCTATTTCGACCCTGTTTCCAAAACAGGTTATTTTTTCTACCCAGGCAAGGAAACCCCCATTCCTGTTAAAAGCGATAATTTCTGCCATACCCTTCGCTATAGGAACAAAACCCAAATGATCTATCTCAGCAGTTGTCAGAGTTCCGGTGCGGATTTTGTTCTGCGCCTTGCCCAGCAGCTGATCCCGGTTATCATTGGTTTTCGTTGGCCCATTGATGATGATAAGGCCACTGAGTATGCCATGCTTTTATATGAAAATCTTTTTGAGAAAAACAAGTCTTTACCGGATGCCTTTTTTGAAACTCGCAGAAAAGTAAATGAAAAATATTCTGACAACAGTATCTGGGCTGCAGCCATGCTGATCATCCAGGCCGGGTGAAAGAGCAGTCTAGGGTTAACAGCTTGAAGAAAGAATCTGTACGGCAATCAAATAGAAAAAAGGAGGAGCAACATGGCAAAGCCTTTCTATCCGTTGACGTTAGAAGAATTTACCGACCTGCTCGATCGTTTTCATTTCACCAGGAAAATAGATGCGGTTCACATGCATCACACCTGGCGTCCCAATCACAGCCAGTACAAGGGGGAGAGATCAATTGAAGGGATGTGGCGCTATCACACCCAGGAAAATGGCTGGAGCGATATTGCGCAGCATATCTCGATAGCTCCCGATGGGACGATCTGGACGGGACGGGACTGGAACGCCCAGCCGGTAAGTGCGAGGGGTTATAATGGCAACCGGGTCTCTGGACCTTTTATGTTTGAAATCATCGGTGATTTCGACAAGGGTTGCGATCCGTTTGAAGGGATCCAACGTGAAGTCGTTGTTGGAGTCATTGCCAGAGTGCAGAAAAAATTTGGTTTGGGTCTGGAAAGTTTGCGCTTTCATAATTCCATGACTGACCAGAAAACCTGCCCGGGCAGTGCCATTGTGTATGAAGATTTTCTCGCTGAAATAGCAGATGCCTTGGCCGCCTTGGATGCCCAGCCAGGGAATGGCAGACAGAAAAGATCAACCAGGAGTTCCCAGGAGGAGTCGCGCCTGGTAGAAATTCTGCAAACCTGGTCCTGCACCCGTGCACGTGGCAGTGATCCTGCTGATGCCGAGCCAGATGAATCGGAGATGACCTTTAAGCAGATTCGGATGATTACCGGGCTGGACGGCATAACCGTCCCTGTGCCTGGGGCTGGTGCAACCCGTGGAGGTGGTGGTGGCAAAAAGCTTTCTCCGGAGGAGCTGGACGCATTGCGCCCCCACGTCATCAATCTTAATCAAGGCCAATTTTCCAGTGAGGGAATTTTCCAAACCACTCAGGAAGATGTTGATGCAATTTTTGAGGAGCACATGGAACGCGCTTTGGCCAACGCCAAGGTCAATAACCAACCGTTGAAACTCTTGATCTGGGCGCACGGGGGGCTGGTTTCCGAAAGCGACGGTCTGTGGATTGCCCATTTGCAGGTGGAGTGGTGGAAGAAAAACAACATCTATCCAATTCATTTTGTCTGGGAAACGGGGTTTTTTGATGCGATCAGACAAATTCTCTCCGGTGCCAGGGGCATGGCGGCTGAAAGGGGTGTTTCCAGGGATTTTTGGGACTATACAACCGATCCAGCCATAGAGGCGCTTGCCCGTACGCTTGGCGGGGCAAAGATATGGTCGGCCATGAAAGAAAGCAGCCGTCTCGCCTCTGTTGACAGCGGTGGTGCGACCTATACTGCGAAAAAAGTAGCAGCGTTCTGTCAAAAACATCAAGGCAACGTAGAATTGTATGCAGTTGGGCATAGTGCTGGGTCAATTTTTCATTCCTGGTTCTTGCCCAGGGCTTTTGCCGAGGGTGTTCCTCCCTTTGCCGGCCTATATTTTCTTGCCCCGGCCATCCGGGTCGATGAATTCAAAGAACGACTTCTTGCTCATATCGGGAACAACATTTCTTATCTGACCATGTTTACCATGAAAAAAGATTGGGAGAAAGATGATTCGGTTGCAAAGATTTATCAAAAATCGCTTCTTTACTTAATCTATTATGCCCTGGAAAATAAGCGGAAAACATCAATCCTTGGGCTTGAAGAATCCTTGAGAAAAGATTCTGAGACAGCAAAACTTTTTGGTTTAAAGGGATGCGTCTCACACAAAGCTGAGATTGTCTGGTCGGTTTCCCAGACTGTGACAGGGAGCAGTGCAAGTACCTCAAAAACCCATGGTGGATTCGATAATGACCGTCCAACCATGAACAGTGTTGCCCGGCGCATTCTTGGCAGGAACAATATTATTGATTTCCCAGAAGAAGCCATTGGGCGTGGTTTTTTCGATTTCTGGGATAAACCCATTTGGATGCCACCTGAATTTGACTATTTATTCCGCCCGCCCATGGACCCCTGCAAGCCATCGCCTGCATCGGATGTGTCAACGACAGCAGATGCAGAAACGATAGTTGCGCCCGCTGACCTGACTGAACCTGCCAGTAACTATAAGGCGCTTTGTGTCGGTATTGACGATTATCCCACAGCGCCTCTCAATGGCTGTGTGGCTGACGCTGATGAATGGGGAGCAGCCCTGGGTGCGTTGGGATTTGAGGTGTCTTTTCTTAAGAATGCAGCAGCCACACGCGATGCAATTCTCGTTGGGTTAAGTGCATTAATATCAACCAGCAAATCAGGAGATGTTCTGGTTTTCCAGTTTTCAGGGCATGGGACCGAAGTTGACGATCTCGACGGAGATGAAGTGGACGGGACCAATGGGCCTAAAGATGAAGCACTGTGCCCCTATGATATTGCCGCAGGAGCCTTTGTCATCGATGATGATATCGCTGATGTTTTCGCAAATATACCCCAGGGTGTCAACGTGACCTGTTTTATTGACTGCTGTCATTCGGGATCAATCACCAGGGCCTTTATGACGAGGAAACCAGTAACCGGTGCAGGAGATGTAAGAGCGCGTTTCCTTCCAGCAACTCCGGAAATGATGGCAAAACACCGAGCATACAGGGAGCGTCTCGGCTCAGCTCGAACTGCCCCTGGGCGAAGGCCTGAAAATTTGAGAAATGTTCTTTTCTCAGCCTGTCTTGATTATCAAGTCGCCTATGAGTCGGCTGGGCATGGTGAATTCACTGTGCGTGCAACAAAAATTATTCGACTGGGGATTGATGGATGTACCAATGAAGATTTCCAAAAAAAGGTCACAAAGGCATTTGGTCCTGTCCCCAGGCAAAATCCTGCGCTGGATTGTGCGCCGCAGATGAGTCAGTTGTCTCTTTTGAAACCTTTAACGATATAGCGGAAAGTATTTGTCAACCAGCATTCCGGGAGAAGGTGAGCAAGCAAGCAGACCAGGGCTGAAGCCTGCCGGGGTGACGGCAGGCTTCAGATGGAAAAGGATGTTTCTGGACGGCTCAAGCCATTTGTTTTTCCAACCAGGTTAAAGTCTCCTGGGATGTTTTGAATTTTACTTCAGTGCCTGTTTCATCGTAGGATTCCTGGATGATGCCGGCTTTGGTTCTTAACTGTCCTAGGATGTGTCCTTTGTCGTAGGGGATCACCATGGTCGTTTCGATCATATTTTCCTGGAAATGCTGAAGGATTTTTTTCCGCAGCAAAGCGACATCCTTTGGGTTGTGGGCTGAGATGAAGATTCCATGGGGAAATTCATGACGCAGGACTTCAAGGGCCCCGGTTGTGAGTTTGTCAATCTTGTTCAGGATCAGCAGGCCTGGAATTTTTTCACCACCGATCTCTTTGAGCACCGATTGCGTCACCGTCAATTGAGATCGAAAGGCTGGATCAGAGGCATCCACTGTAAACAAAAGCAGGGAAGCGGCCAGGGCCTCATCAAGGGTCGATTGAAAAGATGCCACTAAATCGTGGGGTAATTTCTTTATAAACCCGACGGTGTCCGAGATCAGTATCGGCGGGTAAGCCTCGGGCTGCAACGCTTTCACACGGGTGTCAAGGGTTGCAAATAATTTGTCCTCCACCAGTACATCACTACCGGTCAGTTTGCGCATCAAAGACGACTTGCCCGCATTGGTATAACCGACCAGGGCGACCTGGAAATTTTCTCTCCTGCGGCTGCGTCGTCGGGTTTGCTCGTCTCGAATGCTGACAAGGCGGGATTTTAATTCGGAGATGCGGTCTCGGATACGACGTTTGTCCAGTTCGTGGGAGGTCTCTCCTGCACCCTTGGATCCAATCCCGCCGCCTTGACGATCTCCTCCCATATGGGATGCCCTCAGCCGTGGTGCCAGATAGGTCAACTTGGCGATCTCCACCTGAATCAAGGCCTCCCGGCTTTTGGCATGACGGCTGAATATCTCGAGGATTACACCGGTCCGGTCCAGGACTTCAACACCTGTGGCTTTTTCAAGGTTTTGCAGTTGCTTTGTGGTAATTTCACCATCATAGATGACAACATTGGCGTGCACGCTGTTTTTTGCCATTGGGTCATCGTTTGAACGGTTTTCATATATGCCGGTGGGACTGCCGGATGGATAGGCTTCGTCCATGTCGTCCCGGGTTTCATCTTCTGATTTTCGGCTGAATCCTTCAACAATGCCGGTGCCGCCGGTATAGTCTGCTAATTCTTTTAATTTTCCTGCGCCCAGCAGGGTGCTGGTTTCCGGTTTTGGGCGGCGTTGTGTCAGGGTTGCGACGACCTCAAGGCCCATGGTTTTAACCAGGCGTCCGAGCTCAAGCAGCGATGAGTCGTTTTCTTCATCGGAGACGCCATAAGTTTGCACTGAAAACAGGACTGCTGTCTTTTTTTCTCGTTCATCATTTGATTGTTCGATCATTTTTTTGCTTGACCATCCATATTTAATTAAAAATGTTGTTTTTATCGTTCCATTGGAATCCATGGGTTTGATTGCGGGTTGACGCCCCAGGTCCTCAATCAAATTTTCTTCCAGGCTCAGTGTAAGGTCGCTGTGTCTTTGTGGTCATGGCACACGGGTAAAAGGGTTAAAAAGAAAGGGGTTTTTCCAAAAGCGGACAATCAAGAAAAGTCAGTTAAAGGCAGGTTGTCAAATCCTGCCGTGACAGATAAGATAATGCATGTTTCCAGACTGTCACGCTCCCGGTTGTTTTTTATCTGTTACCAACGATCATTGTGGTAAATTTTGCTAAATTATGTGCATCGCCTGGTGCCGAAGTCGCCCAGGCAATGCACAGGAGCATGAATTATTGATGTTGCGCCCGCATACTTTTGGCAAGCTCCTTGATTTCGCCAAGATCTTTGGTCATCTCGTTCCAGCCGTACCAGTACGCATAATCCGGGTTTACATGAAAAAAGGCCTGGTAGGTCCGCATCCGATGTTTCATGTACATCTGCACCAGCACCTGGTCGATGTATGAGAGTTTATCCAGGTCCTTGTCCCAGGGCTCGCCATTGGTATGCATGAAGGTCAGCAGAAAAGGATAATTGGCCGGGTAATTTTTTGGTTTTTTAATGATTTCGTCTTTGTAGAGTGCTGCAATGGTTTCAATGGCATCTGCCATGAGCCGGTCGGCTTTGGACATGATGGCGTCACCCATGTCCAGCTGTTCTTTCACATATTTAGGCGAGTGACACTGGGTGCAGGTCTTGAGCATCTTGTCCCGTTCTCTTTGCCAGGACTCCTGGTCCAGCCTGACCATGCGGACCGCTTTAACCGCATCAAGAATCGGTGTGGCCTCACCGGTTAAAGGATCAAGGACACCAAGCGCCTTGAGTATTGTGACCCTGTCAGCGGCAGCCTGGGCATTGTCGGGCAGGGGCAGGCGAACCCCGAGAAAGCCCCAGGCCGTGGCATTTGTATGACTGCCGTCGGGCAGATGGCAGTTCTGGCAGGTGGGCGCTGCCGCAGTTTCAGGCAGATCGCCATTTTGTTTTGCAAACCAGCGTATGCCGTGTTTGGAGCTGGACCACATTTCCCATTGTGGATGGTCATACCCCATATGGCACTGCTGGCAGGCCCGTGGATTCAAGGCTTCTTTCTTTGAAAAGGCGTGCCGGGTATGGCATTCGTCACAGGAATTGTTCTGATATCGGTACCCTTTGCGAATTTGCTCTTTTTTTTCCTCGTCGGACCTTATTCCCATGTTATGGCAGCCGCCGCATCCCCGGCCCCCCTCGATCAGTTCATCCGGGGCCATATGGGTTGCCGGAATGGCATTCAAAGACTTCCAGCCGAAATTGTGTTTGCCGTGGGAAAACTGGTCTACCTGCTCTTCATGGCATTCGCCGCACACCTTCTCGTCCGGCAGCTTTGCCTTTACTGCGTCCTCTGCTGTTTTATGGGCATCCCCATGGCAATCTGCACAGCTTATTTCATTTTCTGCGTGTTTACTGGACTGCCAGTCCATTACCTGTCCCGGTGATAATTTCTGATGGCAGTCCACGCAACCCACGCTTGCATTGGCGGTGAACGTCGTTGCCAGCACCAGGGCCGCACCCAATACTGTTGCAATCTGGTTTTTCATAGAATTCCTCCTTTGGTTGAATGGATGAAATGAACGGGTGTGAATCACCCTGACCCCGATAATCAAAGTTGAAGTCCGAAAGTCGAGTCAATTAGAACTGGAGTCTAACGATCCTTTAAAGGACATAACGCCTCCTTTAATTGGTGTCGTACCCACGGGAATTGAGGTTGTAACATCGTCGGATGAATGCTGGGATTTTGTTTGTCACTCAAAAGTTGAATGGATAATATTAAATTATTATCAATAAAAGATGGCGTTGGCAACATTCTTTTAACTAGTGCCTGACCGAAAACCCGTGTTTGGATGGCTCGAAGAGGAGCTATGCTCACAAACTTGCCCGGATGCAAGGCGTGAGTAAAGCTGAAACCGGAGCGTACTGTTGTACGTGAGGCCCGATTTATGATTTGGTAGCTTTGTGAGGCAATGCAGCAGGTGGGTGAGTTTTCGTTCAAACACTAAATAAAGGTTTAAACGGTCAACCCGGTGGAAGGTGTTTGAAACGGCAGGCGGATGATAAAGGTGGTTCCCCTGCCTGGTTCAGATCTCACTTCCATTTCACCGCCGTGGTTTTCCCTGATTATGAAGTATGAGACTGAAAGACCAAGACCTGTGCCTGTGCCAATGGGCTTGGTGGTAAAGAAGGGGTCAAAGACGCATTGCTTTGTTTTTTCATCCATGCCGGGGCCGTTGTCTGTTATTTCAACACAGGCCATGTCGGTCTCTTGTTTTGTTCGAAGGGTGAACCTGTTTTTGGAGATGCCAAGGTCTGACCCCTGGTGTTTTATTTGTTCTGTCCTTGCTTCAACCATGGCTTCAGCCCCGTTCCTGAGGATGTTCAGAAACACCTGCTGAATGGTGTTACCCTCGCAGGGCACGCCGGGCATGGTGGGGTCATATTTCCGCATGATTTCAATGTCTTTAAAATCATACTGTTTCTTTAAATTATAATCGTTTCCAGCAAGTTCAACCGTGTTGTCAAGCAGGTCGCTAAGATTGTGGATGGAAAAATGACCACCGGGTTTATGGCTGAAGGAAAGCATGTTTTCGATGATATGGGCAGCCCTTGCGCCGGCTTCCCTTATGGATGCAAGCAGTTTGAGGATATCCCTTTTTTCCATGTATGCCTTGATCGCCTCCATGGAAAGCCCGAGTGCCTCGGCAGCCCTGCGGTTGGCAGGAAGATCCCGTGTAAACCGGTTGTGAATCACCTGTACACTTTGAACGATGCCGCCCAGGGGGCTGTTCAGTTCATGGGCCATGCCGGCGGCAAGACCGCCGACCGAGAGCATCTTTTCCGATTGAACCAGCATTTTCTGCATCTCCTGGCCTTCGGTCACATCAAGGGCAATGCCCCCGATCAGGGGGGCGTTTCTCTCTCTGGTGATGGGAAACTTGACCACCAGGGTTGTCCGATAATGACCCTCTTCATCCGTAATTTTTTCATGGACTTCAATGGATTGAAGGGTGTCCAGCACCTCGGCGTCGTTGGCTCTTAGCACCTTTGCAACAGCGGGACTGAAAATCTCATCGTCTGTTTTACCAAGCCGCTGTTCTGGGCTTGAATTTGCTCCAAAGCTGACCGCCTTATTAACATAGAGGTATTTGCCTGCACCGTTTTTTATAAATGCGTACCCGGGAAAGTGGGCCATGAATTCCTTGAATTTTGTTTCGCTCTCCTGAAGGGCCTTGACCGCACGTTTTCGTTCAAGGGATTCTTTTTTCAGCTTTTTGTTGAAGATGGAAAGGGCTATGGCGATTACTGTTGTAGCCAGGCTGACCATGAAAAGGATAAAAACGGTCCAGCGAAGCCTTGAATGGTCTTTTGCCGCATCCGGGGTATAGAGGAAACCCTGCAGGTCGAATTCAGGGTCAAGCATACCAAGAGCGGCATAGGTGTTTGCAATGTGGCGCCACCGTCCAGGGCTCATGTGTCCGATTTCAACAAGATCGGGCAGCATGAGTTTCTCCATTGCCTCGGATTCATGGCGTAAATGATCCTTTGATTTGTTGACCTTGTATCTGTTAATGATCAGGTCTATTGTCTCTTCCCGGTTGGCCATGGCGTATTCCCATCCCTGGAGGCTTGCCCTTAAAAAGCGGGCGGCACGATCGGGGTGTGCGGCGATTTCTTTGTCTGTTGTAAAAAGACAGTCACTGTAAAAGTCAACTCCATAGGTCCGGGGCAAAAGTATGCCCGGCTTGACGCCCGCCTGCTCAAGAAGCCACGGTTCATTGGTCGAATAGGCAGAGACACAGTCTGTACGGCCGTTAATGAGATCGTTCAGATCATAGGATTGATCCAGACGGATAAATTCACTTTCATCAATGCCTTCGTTTTGAAATGCCGCCAGGATGTCAGCATCCTTGGTTCCTGGAAGGAGCATTACCCGTTTACCCACAAGGCCCTGAAAACTTGAAATCCCTGAATCGGCCCGAATCAAAAGGATGGAGGGAGAATGCTGGAAAATGGGGGCCAGGACCACAAAGGGATCACCCCCTGCCCTGTGGAGAATGAGTTCGGCACCAGCCACACCATACTGGGCTCTTCCGTCAAGGAGTTCTTCCCTTGCAAAACGGCCCTCTCCTCCCTGGACAAGGGTGACCTCAAGTCCAGCATCTCGATAATAGCCCTTTTCCAGGGCGGCATAATATCCTGCAAACTGGAATTGATGCTTCCATGCCAGTTGAAGCACCACAGATTGTTTGTTGTCGGCGGCGTCAAGGTCTGGAACCAGGGTCAGGAGGGATGGGAAAAAGAGAAGGAAGAAAACAAGACATGATAAAAATGGTCGAATCGTTGGCAGCTTAAAACCTCTCGATAATTTTATTGATGATAAAGTCACTCTCCCGCATGGCCTGTTCGCTGAACGAACCGAACCAGTCGGCAATCTTAGAAAACCGTTGTTCAAAAAGGGCTTTGTCGTTGTTGTCCACCAGGGTAATCTGTTCGTTGACAGATGAGACATAGGCTTTTAACATGTCTCTTCGTTGGGGAGTGGCAAAGATGATCTCCGAGTAAAGGTTGCCGCTCTGGGCAAAGAGTCTGCCGACCATGCCAAGCTCCAGGCGATAAATGGGGCTTGAAAATTCCAGGGTTTTTTCCAGGTCTATTTTTTGCTGGCAGAGGAACTGGCCAAAGCAGAAGGCGGCAAAATGGCGAAGGGCCTGGACCATGCCCATGATTTCATCGTGCTCCTCGGCAGTGGAGCTCACAAGTATGGCCCCCCACAGGGTCAGCTGGTCCACGAGCCATTGGCAGGCCGGGTTGTCTCTTCCCGGGACAACAGCAATGATCTGCTTGTCAAGGGTTGAGCAGGAGGGGCCAAACAGGGGGTGAAGGCCGATGATTGGACCTTTAAAATACTTGATCATTTCATCCACGGGTGCCTGTTTGATGCTTGTGATGTCTGCAAGGACGGCAGTGGGTGGCACAAAGGGTGTGATCCGCTGAATGGTTTTAAGGGTGACATTTATGGGAACGGAGATCAGCACCAGGTCCGTGTCTCGGCACAGGGTTTCAACCTCGTTCCAGTTGTTTTCCGTGAGGATCCTGACCGTATAGCCCGATGAACGGAACATGGCCGCAAAGAACTGTCCCATTTGACCTGCACCGCCGACGATGAGGACATTGGCACCGGCCTTGACGGCCTGCTGTTTCATCTGCCCGGTCTGTTCGATTCTGGAATTTCTCAGGACAACCCGGTAAATCTCTTCAATGAAATCGGGGTTAACCGCTGCTGTTGAAGCCTGGTTGCGCAGCTTGGAAATCAGGTCTTCTTCCCTTGCCGGGTGGTATACAGGAACGTTGTGGATCTTTTTCAGGGCGACCACCTGCCGGACTTGATCGAGTCTCTGGGAGATAAGTTCCAGGATTTGCCGATCAATACTGTCAATATTGTTTCTTAACTTTTTTATTTCGCTGTCAAACGTTTTGCCCATATTCGTATTCACCATGTCCGGTAAGAGTCAACCATTGATGTTTCATATCTACTGGCTGGAGCATACCCAAATTTAAGCCAAAAGTCAAAATCAAGGAGTGGTTTCAAGGCAGGTGGGGCGTGCAATCGTGTTCAAGGATGGGGGACAATTTTTTCAAACACATGTCCTCCCTGGAGCCATCGGTTAAAGGGGACTGCTGTGGTGTGACAGCAGTCCATGGCCTTGGGCAGTTCCAGGGGAAGGAACTCAAGTCCATGGTTGAGGCATACCTTTTGAATGCTCTGCCTGGCAAGGGAAAAGACAAAGTTGCTTGAGGTTGAGGTCTCTATTTCAGATGTGTGGTTTCCCGTTAAAAAGGCATCTTTGCATGCCCTGCGGCTGTAGGATGACCACGACCGGCAGATAAACGGCCGAACCGGATAGATGCTGCACTTATTATCCTTGAGAAAAATACACGGGGTGCTCTCTTTTATTTTGACCCGGGCTGACAGGGACCGGCCTTCAGTCAAGCGTCGGTTGCTGTCAACGCGTTTCCACAAAAGAATCTGGTCCTGGTCTGAAAATTCCCGGGCAATCCATGAAAAGGCAAACAATGCCTCAGCAGGGGTGAGTTTTACCTGGGTATAACAGCAATAGCTGCAACCCGGTCCGCATTCCACTCCGGCACAGGTCTGTGCGTCATCTATGTTTTTCACCATGTCCTGTGCAAGGGCCATGATCTGAATCAGGGCGGCTTTAATTCCTTCCTGGGAAAAAAGAGGTTCTAAATGGGATGTTGTAACCTGGGCAAAGAGTTTTCCCAGGGCATGGGCCGCATGCCTTCTTTCTGTTTCCACGATTTCTCCTGAATGTCCATGTATGACAGAGAAAGGGACTGCCGGGTGTGGCAGAAGATGTCAGAGCATACAGCCTCTTATTGATTTGTAAGGGAAATTTCCCGAATCTTTTTCATTCTACATCATTAGAGCATCAAAAGATAGGGGCTACGTCCATCTTCATCCCATCCAGGGGTGCTATTTGGGATCTGTTTGAGATTGAACTTGAAATCGGAACTAGAAAAAAGGCATAATAACCCAGTCTATAATCTTTCCATATGATAAAGGAGAGTCCCATGGGTAAAAAAGTTCTGGTTCCCGTGGCCCACGGCACGGAGCCCCTTGAAGCCGTTGCAATTATTGATATCCTGAGGCGGGCAAAGGCTTTGGTCACCGTGGCATCGGTATCGGGTTCACCTGTTGTGGTTGGTTCCCACGGTATTCAACTCACGGCAGACTGCCTGATTGAGGATTGCATGGAAGAAACCTACGACCTTGTGGTCCTGCCCGGCGGCATTCCCGGTGTTGAACATCTCAGGGATTCAACGGTATTGGCGGATATCCTCAAGAAACAGGTGTGCCAAGATCGACTGTACGCTGGAATCTGTGCTGCCCCGGCCGTGGTGCTTGAGGCCCATGGACTCGTTGGAAGTCACAGGGTTACCTGCCACCCTTCGTTCAAGGACCGGCTTAAAGACAGGAACCATTCAAATTTGCCCGTTGTCCGGGATGGTAACCTGATCACGGGCAGGGGGGCTGGAACGGCCGTTGCATTTGCCTTGTCACTTGTGGAAACCTTGTTTGACGCCCAGCAGAAAAAATCCGTAGAAACGGGACTTGCATTAAATTAATCACCGTAAATCAAAGGAGAAATAGGATGATACACCATTCGATTATGGACGATGGATTACGAAAGGAACTTGAATCAACGGCAAGGGCCATGGTGGCCAAGGGCAAGGGGATACTTGCAGCAGACGAAAGCAACGCCACCATTGCCAAACGATTTCAGACTATAGGGGTGGAATCCGTTGAAGAGACCCGGCGATTCTACCGGGAGCTTTTATTTACTACCCCGGAGGCGGAGGCGTTCATCAGTGGGGTTATCCTGTTTGACGAAACCATCAGGCAGTCAACTTCGGACAACGTTCCCTTTACCCGAATCCTTGAGGAGAAGGGAATCATTCCGGGCATCAAGGTGGACAAGGGACTTACAATTCTTCCGGGAACGGATAACGAAACGGTTACCCAGGGGCTTGACGGCCTGGATGCCAGGCTTGATGAATACCGGAAACTGGGTGCCCGGTTTGCAAAATGGCGGGCCGTTATAACCATTGGAAATCACAAACCCACCCCCCTTGCCATTGATGCAAATGCCCATATCCTGGCCAGATACGCAGCCATGTGCCAGCGGGCAGGGATTGTTCCCATTGTGGAACCAGAGGTGCTCATTAACGGCAGTCATGATATTGATCGTTGCGAGCGAACTATTGAGGCAACCCTCAAGGCCCTGTTCACGGCCCTTGATCACCATGGGGTGCTTCTCGAGGGTATTATTTTGAAACCCAGTATGGTCACTTCAGGAGACACCTGCCCGGACCAGGCTGGAGTGGAGGCCGTGGCAGCTGCAACCATTCGCTGTTTCAAACGTTCCGTGCCTGCAGCAGTTCCGGGCATTGTTTTTCTTTCCGGGGGGCAGAGCTTCGAACTTGCCACCATACATCTCAATGCCATGAACGCCATGGGTTCCTTTCCCTGGGAATTGAGTTTTTCCTATGGTCGCGCCCTTCAGGAAACGACCCTTAAAGCCTGGGCCGGTCAGACGGAAAATAAGTCCAAGGCACAAAAAGTGTTTTATCACAGGGCCAAGTGCAATGGTGCGGCCCGGTCCGGCTCGTATACAGAGGCCATGGAGCTGGAGGGTTAGAAATAGGGGGGAGGTTCCGGAAGAAACCTCCCCACCCTGTTTTATTCAAACAATTTTTTGTAACTTTCCCGCATATTACGCTTCAGGATTTTGCCCGTGGGCGTCTTGGGCAGTTCGTCCACGATAAGTACTCGTTTGGGGGCCTTGAACATTGAGAGATGGGCTTTGCAGTGGGCCATGAGCGCCGCTTCTGAAACGGTTTTGCCGGCCTTGAGTTTGACAACGGCCGTGACCGCTTCCACCCATTTGGGGTGATATACACCGACAACAGCCACTTCTTCCACATCTGGATGAAGATAGATGGCCTCTTCAACTTCCCGGGAGGCAACGTTTTCGCCACCGGTCTTGATCATGTCTTTTTTTCGGTCCACAACGGTGATGTAGCGTTCCTGGTCCAGGACCCCGAGGTCCCCGGAGTGAAACCATCCGCCCTGCATGGCTGCTTCTGTCTTGTCCGGCTCTTTAAAGTACATGGTCATGACGTGGGGGCCCCTGCCACAGATTTCGCCGGCAAGGTCTTTGCGGATAATTTCCCGGCCGTCAATATCTTCGATGCGGGTCTCCATGTGGAGCCCTCCCATGCCGGCGGATCCGATTTTGCTCAGGGCGTCCTTGGCCTTGAGGATGGTGTGGTAGGGGGCAAGTTCGGTCTGGCCATAGTAGTTGTAGATCCCGGCTCCGGGAAAGCAGTCGAGCATCTCCCTCAGGATTTCTTTTGGCATGATGGATGCCCCATAGTAGCATTTCACAAGGCTTGACAGGTCATGCCGGCTAAAATCAGGGTGGCGCAGCATACCGATCCACACGGTGGGCGGTGCAAAAAAGGTGGTGGCCCTGTGGATTGCGATATTTTCCAGGATTTTGGGGATGTCCGGTCCCATGAGGATGTTGGTACCCCCGATCCAGAAGATGGGGTTCATGAATACGTCCCGCTGGGCGCAGTGGTAGATGGGAAGGGCATTGATGTTAATGTCCGTTGCCTTGTAGTCTCCGTCAATGATACATCCCATGTATTGGGCGATGAGGGCCTGGTTGGAAATGATTACCCCCTTGGGAAGGGATTCCGTACCGCTGGTGTAGGTCATCTGGGCCGGGTCTTCGATCCTTAAGTTTACATCCGGTTCTGTGTCGTCCTGGGCCTTGTACCAGTCGTCAAAGTTGAGAAAACCCTCCGGGGATTCTTGACCCCCACCCTGGTCAGACCAAATCAGTGTTTTAACTGTGGGGAGCTTATCGAGCACGGTTTTAACCTGATCGTAAAGCGTGTCCTCAATAATAAAGACCGTGCTCTCCGAGTGGTTGATGCAATAGGCGATATCATCGTCCTTTAACAGGTAGTTGACGGCAAGATAGATGGCTCCGATCTTGGCGCATCCCATCCAGGTGAGCACATGGTGATGGGTGTTGTGGGCAAGGATGGCAACCCGGTCATATTTTTTGACACCCAGGGCTGAGAGGGCGTTGGCTGTCTGGTTGCACTGGTGCTCAAGTTCGGTGTAGGTCAGGTCCATTTCCTTGAACACCAGGGCTATCTTGTTAGGAAAGTGGTAGGCGGATCTTCGGATCATGTCGGCAATGACCCAGCGGTTGATCCGGTTGTTCCGATTCATGATGAACTCAATGTTCTCTTTATTGATCTTTGTGTACCTATCCTTGTCCTCTGGAGAGAGGGGTGTGGATGGTTGAACCATGATACGTCCTCCTGTATGGCAGGGTTAATATATCTATTGCCTTTTTTCATGGGCGATCCCTTGAAGAGTTAATAAGGGAAAACTGGTTCGATTTATGTTAAAACGTAGTCAGATAGTTATTGTCTGAATATTTAAACCGGGTCAAGGAAATAGTCATGGTTGTTGGAACGGGCAAAATTAAATTCAAGCTGTATGGTGTGGGTTCGTTAAAGGAAAAACGCAAAATCATCAAGGCGATTATTGGCCGGATAAAGAACGTGTTTAATATCTCCATTGCTGAAACCGACCATAACGACAGCCTGTTGTGGGCTGAAATTGGATTCTCAATGACGGGCAACGACTCAAGATTGATCAATTCAAAGGTGGACAAGGTGTTGAATCTGGCCGATGAAATCGGGCTTGCCCGGATTGTTGACACTGATATTGAAATTCTTCATATTTAGCGTTTGAAAGAAAACTCACCCATCTGCGGCGTTGCTTCAAAATTCTGAAACCCTCATGTACAGAAGTACGCTCCGGTTTCAGAATTTTTTGCGCCTTGCACATGGATACTTTTGTGAGCACAGCTACTCTTCGAGCCGCCCAAACACGGGTTTTCGGTCAGTCACTAGCTTGTCAGTTTCTGGTTCAACACCTTTAATTGATCCGTAAGCAACCCTTTAAACCGGTCCAAAGTGATGGGGTATGCCTGCATGGGAATGCCCATCCAGTCGCAATATTCAAGAAACTCTTCCGGATTTTCGCCCATGTACTGGTCCAGATAGCCAATGCCGTCAAGAACAACCGCTCCCCCTGTATGCCTGGGAAAATTTTCATTGGCCAAGCCTTTGTCCCAGCCCTTGAAGACTTTTTTTCGAAATTTTACCCAGCCCGGGGTCATGAACCAGACTGGTTCACCACCGGCAAGTTCAGCTGTTATCTGTTTCATTTCATCGTCGGAGGCAAGCATGCCCATACAGTGTGACGCCTCGATTCGTGTGACGTTAATGCCCTGTTCTTCAATGATGTTTTTCATTAAACGTGTCGGGTTGTCTGGATTGACATAACAATACTTGCCACCGTAAACAACAATTACACCCCGGGCAACGGCCTTGGCTTTTTCGACGAACTTTATCAACTGGGCTTCAAGTTCATTGATATCCTGGTGCAGCCCGGGGGTGGTGTAAAAAATGTTGTCGGTATCCAGAAAACCTTCTTTAACCAGATGGTTTATTTCAGGACTCATGGTTCCACAGGCCACGATAGCTGTATTCTTAAAAGAGTGTTCTTCCATGATCGTTTCCTTGTATTTGGTTATTGATGTTACCCTTGTCTTCTTTTCAAGTTACGCCCTTTTTAAATATTTGTCAGTCTGTTTGCAAATCTTTTAAAAATAGACGTAAAGTTGATAAATCAATAATCGTGCCGGATATAAGAAATTCCCGTCTAAATATCATTGTGAAAGTCTCGACTTTCAAGCCCTCTTTGGTCGCCCTGACCGGAACATTGTAAACCAAAGGGGGTAGGATTTTTGCCCTTCCAGGCGTTAAGAAGCGCAGGTCGTTTGAGGACTTTAGCCCGCAGTTCCTGCGCTTTAGTCTGGAGGGGCAAAAATCCTCTCGACGTTTACCGTTCCGGTCAGGGAAACCCAAAAGGGCGGAATGGTACGATCGCCTGCCCTGTATTATCGAGTTTCATGCTTGGTTGTGTCTGCCAGGACATGTGGGGTCTACGAAAAAAATAAGTGTAGCCCTTGAAACAGCGGCGTCTGTCCCGGAAAGTAACGCAATCAAAACGTTACCTGATGGTTAAGGTAACGTTTGCGAATTACATGGCCATGTTGTGGCGTGCGGCAATACCGCTAATTAATCCGTTAAAAATCATTTCCAGGGGTTCAGGCAGAAAATGGGTGGATTCAAAGGCCGTGATCTTCTCAATGGGGTGGCCTGCAATTTTTTCAGTCATGGTTTTTACCGTGGAGGAAAAGGCCAGGAGATTGTTCAATTGTCCCCGTTCCACGGCATCACTAAGTGCAAATGCCTGTTCCACGAGGGCTGCATATTCAGGCATTAACAGCAGGGTTTCAAGCTCGCCTGCCATGGTGGAATCTGGGCGGGTTTTACAGCACTGGCAGTCCGAATCTTTGGCCAGGGTCTGGAGGGTGATGTTACGTTCTTTCAGGCGCTGGAACACATTGCGCCTGGTGAGTAGACCGTTTTGTAGAAATATGGCCTGTTTAACACCGTCATAAGCGGCTTTTGCAATGAGTTCCCCCATTTTTGTGTGACCGCCGGCACCGTCAATGGGTGGGCCATCTCCCCGGACCACAATGATATTGTCAGTTCCAGTGCCCGTTGCCTGGAGATTAAGGGGATCATCTGTGCTTCTGATGTCAAGATCGGCCAGGGCAGCGCTTTTTCCTTCGGTGATCGAGATGATGGCCCGGGTCATTGCCCGATGGGAAAGCCGCATGTTGGTCATGAGGATGATGTTGATGGTTCCGGGCTCATAACAATAGCCTGTGGAACGGGAGGCCCGCTGGGCATTGGAACAGACACCGGCGGTGACAACGGCCGTGACGGTCATATCACGGTAAAGTTTATCCGTTACCGTGAGATGGTCCATGTCTGCCCCGGTCATTAAAAGGGCAGAGGAGGCGGGGTCCCTCTTGACAGTGGTGAGTATGCGGGATATCACCGGGGCCAGATCTGCACCATGGGGCATATTCCAGGCAGGCGGTGGCAGATAGTGGTTGGCCACCGTGGTTATTCCTGTTTTAAACCCCTCCAGGGTGGAGAGCACCTCCTGGGGGGTGGTAAAATCAATGACCAGGGTTTTTTGCTTGAAATCGGCAATGCGACTGGTTACTCTGCGGCTTTCCTTGACCAGGTTCTGGTGGATGGGGATGGGTTCACTCGTAAGCAGTTCATCCGGATGGACCTGGTTGCCCGGGGTGAAGAACGCTTCGTTGTAAATGGACGCTGCCAGCCACTGGACAAAGTAACCGGTATAGGTGGAAACACGGCAGGTCATCTCACAGGGGAAGTAGAGGATCCGGTTGTTTTTGACGGCATCCACATCCTTCCATCCTGGTCGGTTGAAATATTTTTCCGCCGCCTTTCTATCCTCCCCGCATCCAAAGATCACCTGGGGATTGAACTTTTGCCATTGTTCCAGGCTGACTTCAGCGACCATGCCATCCCCTTCAGGTGCCATGGGAACACCACCGGCACGGATTACCAGCTGATTTAAAAAGGCGTTGGCCGTGGGGGTCATCACCCGGTCCCGGCCCATGAGCCTGAAGACCCGTTTTCTCTCCATGCCGTCCAGTTTTGCAAGTTTTTCAGCAATAACGGCCATGTCTTCTTCCATGGCCGCAAGCAGGGTTTTGCCGTTTTTTCCCCTGTTAAAAATACGGGCAAGGGTTTCAATGTTTTGAATGCCCTGGTCATAGGAGGTGATGTCCAGGCAGAGGGTTTTGATGTTCAGGGCGTCCAGCTGTTCCACGGTTTTTTCTTGAAAACCTGAGACAAACACCACATCGGGGTTCAATGCTTTTATCCTTTCAACACTGGGGGAGGAGAAGCCGCCCACGATGGGTTTATGGCTTTTCTGGCAGGGCAGGGAACTGTGGTAAGTCACTCCCGCAAGGGATTCTGCCGCCCCCAGGTTGCAGATGATCTCGGTAATCGACGGAACAATGGAGATTGCCCGCATGGGGGGAGTGTCAAAATGGACTTGCCTTCCCCGGCTATCGGTGATGTCCACACCTGCAGTTGAAGTTGTTACCATTATCAGAACCATGATAATGGCTTTCAATGTCGTCATTGATGCTTTTTTGTTCATTGTTTTACTCCTGCTGCAGGTGGGACATCCATATCAATAGGTCAGCTTGATACCGGCATAGGCGGACACACCGGCCCTGGCGTAGCTGAAAGCCTCTTCATAATATTCGTCAAAGAGGTTGTCCACCCGGCCAAACAGCTCAACATGGTCGTTGAATGTCCAGGAGGCTGCCAGGTTAACCAGGGTGTAGGCATCCAGGGTGCCAACGGCATTGCCATTCTTGTCGTATGCAGAGGAGGAAGCCTTTCGGTCATCCACCCACTGAACCTCCAGGTTCAAGAGGCCCTTGTCCAGAAATCCATACCGGGTGTTCAAAGATACCTTGTTTTCAGGACGGCGAACCAGCGCCTCACCATCTGGATCTTCAGTGTCCGTATAGGTATAACTGAGCATGAATCCCAGGGTGTCCATGGGATCCCAGCCGGTAAAAAATTCAACACCCTGGGTCTGGGTCTCACCATCGGCCTGGGTGTATGTCCAGGTGGTTGTGTCAAAGTCGATGCGGTTGTCATAATCCATGGAAAAGTAGGTGACGCCCATGGTAAGGGTGTTATTCATGAGCTTTTGTTCAAGGCCGATATCCCATCCATCGCTCTCTTCGGCATCAAGATCGGCATTGCCATAGTTGGGATCATACAGTTCGTAAAGGGATGGTGCACGGAAACCTGTGCCATAGCTTGCCTTGAGGGTGGTGCCGGTGGCGGAGATGGTGTAGGCGGGTGCCACTCTATAGGTTGCCTTATTGCCAAAGGTTTCATGGTCATCCACACGCACGCCAGCAATGATAACCAGATTGTCCACGGCAAGGAATTGATCCTGGATCCAGTAGCTTTTGGTATCCACTGTTTTTTCATCAAACTTTGACGCCCAGGTTCCAAAGGACTCTGATTCCATGCTCTCTTCATAGTAGGATGCACCAATGGAGAGTACGTGGGAATTAAAGTTTAAGTCCCCCTGCCATGAAACGGTTTGAGTGTCACCATCGTAGGTGGATGTTTTGTCACCGTCTTCAAAATAATCTCTATCCTGCTGACTCATCTGCCAGGTGAGCTTTGAAGTCAGAAAGTTATTGAAAAATCTATTGTTGATGTCTACCTTGCCGAAGGTCTGCCTGGAGTCGGTATTGGCATCACCATCTTCAGCATAGCCGCCCCAGTTGTATGCATCCGTGTCCACGTCCGAGTCAATATGGCGCAGGACTGCGCTGATGTTAAAATCGTCTGTGATGGAAACACCTGCATTGGCGGACAGGGTCATGTTCTCGTACCCGTCATCTTCGTCGGTGCTTGTCCCCTGGGGAATATCGTTGTTCGCATCGTTGGCAACGGAGTAACCGTCGATCCGGGTCTTTGATGCTGAAATGGCAAAGTTGACCTTGTCTGTTGCACCCGCGGCGCTGGCTCCAGCCTTCCATGTGCCATAGGAGCCTGCTTCAAATTTTGCCGACGCAGAAGGTGCTTTCTTTCCTTTCTGGGTGATGATGTTGATGACACCGGCGGTGGCATTACTGCCGTACATGACGCTCATGGCCCCACGAATAACTTCGATCCGTTCGATGTTGTCCACATTGATATTGCCAATATCCGCCCCCCTGCTAGCCCCGGAAACATCGTTGATCATGATGCCGTCAATGAGTATCAATGTGTTCTTTGAGTCAGCCCCCCGGGTGAACACAGAGGTCGCTGTGCCGGGACCACCGCTGGAAACCAGGCTGATACCTGGTACTGTTTTCAGTAATTCTGCCACACTGTTCAGGTGCTTTGCCTGGATTTCGTCGGATGTGATGACCGTGACGCTGTTTCCGCCTACTTTATCCAGGGATATTTCTGTACGGGTGGCCGAGACGACCATCTCGTCCATGTCCATACTTCTTTCTTCGGCCATTGCCGTCTGGGCAATGGACAGGCACAGTAACAAACCTGCCAGACACACCATGTTTCTTTTCATTCTTCTGCCTCCTTTAAAAGCAATCGGATTAAAAAAAATATAAAAAATTCAAGTGGCCGGGACGTTCAATATAAAAAGCCCCTAACCGATGGGTATCGATCAAGGGCTTCCCTTTCTGTCCTTATGATCACTGATGGATCCCGTTACCATGGGTATCTCATCCCTGTGAATCAGGCAGGTCTTCTGACTTTGGATCATTCTACTTGCCAGGCCTTCCCATGGCGCTCCACAGTGGCATTCTCTGGCGTTCGTCCCCGTATACAGCGGCGGGCCCGTTCCGGAATTAAACCGGATTCCCTTTTTACCCATGCATTTTAAATGGGTACCTGATTCACCGATTCAAGTATCAAGGAGACAGAAGGGTGTCAAGAAAATATCAGTCATATTTTTATTGACAAAAAAACAACTTTGCTCTTATTACTATCAATCGTAGAAAGGGCAGCGTTTTTTTGCAGCCCGCTTTTAAGGTGCTCAACAGCTTAAAATGGGAATCCTGTGGAATTCAGGAACGAGCCCGTCGCTGTAATCGGGGACGAAAACCGCAAATTGCCACTGTTTTTTTAAAAAATGGGAAGGCGCGGTTTGCATGAAGTTCATGCGTATAGGATGATCCGAAAGTCAGAAGACCTGCCTTGAGAGTTGTCTCTATTTCCATGGACCGGGAATGGGACGGATCGTTTATTTATGGGAAAAAGGATCCCCTGATCACATCAGGGGTTTCAATACGGGATTCCCTGCCTTGATTTCAAGGCAGGGAATTTTTATTTTTATGACCTGGTACGTGTTTGAAATGATTTTTATTTAGGCGGGCAGATATGAATTGTGTTGAGCATCAGGGTCTCTTTTTTAAAGGAAAAGTTTAAAAATGATTAAGAAAATCGGTTGTTTTATTTTCTCATTGGTTGTTTTGCTCGCATTGACGTCTGTTGCTTCTGCCTCGGAATCCCAGAAAAAAGCCATTGTGCTTGCAAGTTTCGGTACCTCATATCCAGATGCGTTAAAATCACTTATCAACATTGGTGAATTGGTAAGAAACGAGAATCCAGGGGTTGTTGTAAAGCACGCATTTACTTCCAATATCATCAGAAAAATCTGGCAGGAACGTCAAACGGATACGGCCTTTCAATCGGAAAATAAGGGCGTCCCAGAAGAATTTCTGTATATAAAAAATCCCCTTGCAACCATTGCAGATCTTCAAAATGAGGGCTACAGAACCATTGTTGTTCAACCCACCCATGTTTATGCCGGTGAAGAATTTGCTGACCTTAAATCCTATGTTGCAGGCTTTAACAGCATAAAGACCCTGAAAGCTAAATTCATGCCCTTTGATAAACTTGTCCTTGGAAGGCCTGCCCTTGGTGAGCCTGGAAAGAGCCCTGATTACCATGAAGACATTGAAATCGCTGCAAAGGCCCTTGCCGAAGATGTTGCATATGCTAAATCCCGTGGTGCCGCTCTTGTTTATATGGGGCATGGAAATGAATATTTTTCCACTGGGGTCTATGCAGAACTGCAGGACCAGATGCGCAGGATGTATCCAGATGTAAATATTTTTATCGGAACCGTTGAAGGTTTCCCCTCCCTGGATACGGTTACCCAGGGGCTCAAGCACACCAATGTTAAAAAAATTGTTTTAAAACCGTTGATGGTTGTTGCCGGTGACCATGCCAATAATGATATGGCAAGTGACGAAGAGGATTCATGGAAAACGATTTTTACGAAAATGGGTATAACTGTTGAGTGCATTGTCAAAGGTCTGGGCGAAAATGATCAATGGGTCAAGATCTATGGCCAGCATATCAAGGACATAATCAACGAGTAAAGTAATCATTCAGCACCCGATATGATGGGGGGATTAAATCCCTCCATCATTTATCAAAAATTGCAGGCACGACCCGAGTTGAATGTACCGTGCGTTCCTGCCGCAGCCAGTTTACAGACACGGACAACACCCGAAAAGATAAGATTGATGCCTATACAACTGCGGACACCAAGATCATTCAACCGTTTTTGATTCGATCTAAATCCGGTGAGGTGTATGTCCATCTCATCAACATCTTTGATAAGGTATTAGATGATGAAAACACCTATTGTTTTATCTGCATTTGGAACCACCTCCAGGGCCCTGGATACCTATGCCTTTATGGACGGGATTGTCCGGGAAAAATTTCCAGACCATGACATCAGATGGGCCTATACCTCCCGAATTGTCCGCCACAGGCTCAAGGGTGATTCTGCAGCTAAGGTCAAGCATCCTTCAACCGTTTTAGACGAACTTTTTGAGCAGGGATATCCCTGGGCCGTTGTCCAGTCCATGCACCTGACCTGGGGCCATGAATTTTATCGCCTGGTGGGAGATGCTGACCAGAGCGACATTCGAACCAGCATGGGGCTGCCCCTTTTAACCGCCTATGATGATTATCTAAAGGTCAGCAGGGCCCTTTCGCTGGAGATATCCTCTGACCCCCAACAGGCAACTGTCCTGGTCGGCCATGGAACCGATCATCCGGCCTGGACCTCATATCTTGCCCTGGATACCATTTTGAAAAATGAATATGGCCCTGGCATCCATGTGGGGGTTGTGGACAAGGAGCCTTCCAAGGACCTGCTCATTGAAAAACTTGCCAGATCCGGTGTCCGCCAGGTCTCGTTGATCCCTTTGATGCTCGTGGCAGGTGTCCATGTGGCAGAGGATTTAAACGGTGATGAAGATTCCTGGAAGAATGCGTTTAATGAACGCGATATTGCCGTTACAGTCACAGAAAAGGGTGTGGGCTATAATCCAAAAATTGTTGATATCTTTGTCGACCATATCCAGCAGGCCCTGGATTTGATACCCGGCTCAGATCAATAGTCGGGTTTATCCCAAAAAAAGGAGTTTAAAATGTCGCTGACCGGAATGGAGATATTCAATTTATATTTGAACGTCTTTCCAATGGACAACGCCTTCACAGGCGTCGAGGAAAAAGGAACAAAGGTATGAAAACAATCGGTCTGATAGGTGGTATGAGTTGGGAGAGTACGCTTAATTACTATCGTGCCATTAATGAGGGGGTTAAAAACGCCCTTGGCGGTCTGCATTCAGCAAAAATTGTTCTGTACAGTGTTGATTTTGAACCCATAGAAAAACTGCAACAGGCTGGAGACTGGGACGGCACAGCCAGAATTCTTTCAGAAGCTGCAAAAAATGTGGAGTCAGCAGGTGCGGATTTTCTCCTCATCTGCACAAATACCATGCACAAAGTTGCCCCTGAAATTCAAGGAGCCATTCAAATCCCCCTTCTCCATATTGCTGATGCAACGGCAGAAACCCTTGCTGGTGAACAGATAAAAACCGTTGGCCTGCTGGGAACTTCTTTTACAATGGAGCAGGATTTTTACAGGGGAAGATTAAGGGATACCCATGGCCTGAATGTCCTGGTGCCCAATGATAATGACAGAAAAATTGTTCATGACACAATATATCAGGAGCTTTGCCTGGGAAAAATCAGATCGGATTCAAAGGCTGCGTTTTTGCGCATCATCGGTTCCCTGGCAGATCAAGGTGCTGAGGCGGTTATACTGGGGTGCACAGAAATTGGAATGTTGGTCAATCAGTCAGATACCCGGGTAAGACTTTTTGATACCACCACTGTACATGCTGAGAAGGCTGTTGAATATGCAACGGGAAAGCCTATGCCATAAAGGCGGTTTCAGCTGAATTTTCGGGTTGATATGTTTCATCTTGGCGATGTCTGTTTTTACACCAGGAACTGAAGGTGAAGCCGTCAGTTCCTGGTGTGCAGGTCGTATGATTTAGATCATTTCAATGGCGCAGGCCATGGACACACCGCCGCCGCCGCACAGGGTTGCCATGCCAAGGGTCTTGTTTCTGTGTTTCAAGGCATGCATGAGGGTGACAACGATTCTTGCACCCGTGGAACCCACGGGGTGGCCAAGGCCGATACCAGATCCATTGACATTGGTGATCTCCCGGTTGAGGCCAAGTTCTTTTTCGCAACCAAGGTACTGGGCCGCAAAGGCTTCATTGACTTCCATGAGCTCAAAGTCTTCTAACGAAAGGTTGCTGTTTTTGATCAGATTTTTGACCGCAGGAACAGGAGAGAGGCCCATGACCGAGGGGTGACAGGCTCCCCTTGAAACCGCCTTGATCCTGGCAATGGGTTTGAGACCCAGTTCCTTTGCCCGGTCAAGGGACATGATGATCATGCCGGTTGCCCCGTCGTTGAGTCCCGAGGCGTTGCCTGCCGTGACTGTACCGATCTTGGGCACAAAGGCCGGGGGCAGCTTGGCAAGTTTTTCCATGGTCATGCCGGGCCTGAAATGTTCGTCCTTGTCAAAGAGAATGGGATCTTTTTTTCGCTGGGGAACGGGAACCGGCACGATTTCTTCGGCAAACGAGCCGTCGCTGGTGGCGCGTTCGGCTGAATTGTGGCTTCTCAGGGCGATCTGGTCGGACTCTTCCCGGGTGATACCCAGATGTTGGGCAATGAACTCGGCCGTGTGGCCCATGATATAGGGCTTGCCCACAAACATGCTCAAGGGCGCCTTTGTTTCGTCAACCGGTCCGTCTTCGGGATGGGGAATCACATGGGATCCGCAGTGGAGGGCGTGGATCAGGGTGTCCACCAGGGTCTGATCCTGGAGGCGGCATCCCCATCTTGCTCCTGGAGCGGCATAGGGGGCGCTTGACATATGTTCGGTGCCGCCGGCAAGGATGACATCAGCCATGCCGGCCTGGATCATGGCCATGCCTGAAATCATGGCTTCCATGCCCGAGATGCATACCCGGTTGACCGTGACGGCTGTTATGGTTTCTGGAATACCGGCCAGAAGGGCTGCCACCCTTGCCGTGTTAAGGGTGTCGAAGGATTCAATGCAGGTGCCGTACCGCACATCGTCGATGATTGCCGGATCAATCCCGGCCCGTTTGATCGCTTCTTTCATGGTGATTGAGGCAAGGTATGCCCCACTCAAATTCTTTAGTGTCCCACCAAAGCCGCCAATGGCGGTCCTGCATCCTGAAACGATTACAACTTCCTTCATTGTTCTGTCTCCTTATGGGTTTAAAATGAGTTGGCATGCATGGTGACGGCAGGGTTCGTTCCCTGGGCAATGGCCTTAAGCTTTCCCATGGTTGCCGGTAAAAGAGTGTTGATGAAAAATTCGGCAGTCGTGATCTTGCCATGGTAAAAGGCGGCGTTTTTGTTGTTTGCTAAAATTTCATCAAGTGAATTGGCATTTGATTTGTTCAAGATATCATCCAGGGAGGGCTGGGCAACGTTTGCCCGCCACAGCAGCATCCACGCCATGATCACATCCCCTGTGGCTTCAAGCAAAGGATGGGCAAAGGCAAAGGTGGATTTGAACTGTGGGCCCCTGATACCCTGGGTCATTTTTGTGCAGGTGGTTTCAAGCAATTCTGCCGCAGCCGTTACTTTTTCTCCCATCATCTCCAGCCCTTCGGTCTCCATTGCCCTCTGGCCAGTTTTTTTAATTTCTTCAACAAGGGATGTGAGAAAGGCGCCCTTGGCCATGGTCAGTTTCCTGCCAAGGAAATCCATGGCCTGGATGCCGTTTGCTCCCTCGTAGATTGAGCAGATTTTGCAGTCCCTGACCAGCTGTTCCATGGGGTATTCCCGGGTATAGCCGTAACCGCCAAATACCTGCATGGCATCCACGCACACGTCAAAGCCCCGTTCGCTGCAATAGGCCTTGACAATGGGGGTGAGAATTTCAGTGAGACCCTGGTAACGATCCTTTTCCGCCTGGGTGTCTGCACAATGGCCCTTGTCAATGCAGAAGGCCGTGTAATAGAGCAGGCTTCGCATGCCTTCCACATGGGCTTTCATCTTGGTGAGCATGCGACGGACGTCCGGGTGCTGGATGATGGGGACCTGGGGGGCTGAACTGTCCCGGCTTGTTTCAAGGGAACGGCCCTGGCATCGGGTGCGGGCATAGTCAAGGGCGTAGAGGTAGGCACATGAGGCGTGGGTGGCTGCCTGGGTTCCCACCTCCAGACGTACCTCGTTCATCATGTGGAACATGATCTGCATACCCTGGTTTTCCTTGCCCAGCAAAAATCCCCGGCATTGGCCCTTGCTGCCAAGGGATAGACTGCATGTGGGGCTTCCGTGGAGTCCCATCTTTTCTTCAACGCCCGTGCATACCACATCATTGGATTCGCCAAAGCTGCCGTCCTCGTTGACCCAGATTTTGGGAACGATGAAGATGGAGATACCCCGGGTACCGGCAGGAGCGCCTTCAATCCTGGCAAGTACCGGATGGATGATGTTATCCGTAAGGTTCTGCTCGCCGTTGGTGATGAAGATCTTGTTGCCCGTGATGGAGTAGGTGCCATCGTCGTTTTTTGTGGCAGTGGTGGTCAGAGCTCCCAGATCAGATCCGGCAGAGGGTTCGGTCAAAAGCATGGATCCACCCCACTCAAGGGTGTAGAGCTTTTCAAGGAAGAGCGCTTTCTGGGCTGGAGTGCCGAAATAATCGATCATTTTGCCCGCACCATGTCCCAGGATCACATAGACCATCATGGTGTAGTTGGCACCGATCAAATAATCCAGGGCTGCCTGGGCAATGGTGTGGGGGAGCCCCTGGCCCCCGAATTCAGGATCGGCTGTAAGGGCGCCCCATTCTCCCTTGCGAAGGAGGTCAAGTCCCCTTTTAAAGCACTCGGGAACAGTCACGCATCCTCGGTCAAAGTTTACGCCCTGTCGGTCGCATTCGGTAAAGGTGGGAAGGATCTCTTTAATGGCAAGGGTCCTTGCCTCCTTGACGACCATGTCTGCCATGGTTTTGTTGATGTCCTTGAATTTTTTCGATGCAAGGATGCCCATTGTGTCCAGCTGTTCATAAAGAACAAACTCAATGTCCCGCTGGTCTGCGATCTGTTCTGCCATGCTTTTTCCTGTCCCCCTGTTCTATTATGGTTTGATGCCTTTAAAAATCAAATCGGTTATGTGCCGGGCCGTCTCGTCCGTTGAAATGGCTTTGTTGAAGATGGCCCGGTTCATACAAGAGTGTTCGATGGCGCCAAAGATGGTATTCCGGATAAAGGTGGCGGGGATATCCCGTCGTATTTCGCCTGCTGCTACACCCTGTTCAATGAGGGTCATGATGATTTTGTTGAGGATCCTGACCTGCTGGTATGCCTTGCTTTCAAAGTAGTCGTCACTGTTTCTCACCTCCAGGAGAATGATTCGTGCAAAGACCCGGTGGTTGGCATAGCGGTCGATGCACGACCAGATCACCTTCTGGAGACGGTTCAGGGGGCCGTCGATGCCCTTAAGATCCCGCCGGATCTGGGCGAGGAAGTCTTCGTAATGGACGGACAGCACCTGGTGAAGGATGTCCCGTTTATCCTTGAAATATTTATAGATCAGCCCTTCGGTAACCCCGGCGGTTCTGGCAATCTCTGCAATGGTAATAGAGGCGAAGTGTCTCTCCTCCAGAAGGTGTCGCAGGGCTTTGAGGATTTTTCTCTTTCCCGGTGGAAATGGATTCCCTAACTGTTCCATGGGCCTTTCAGGTATGTTTTATTTACCTGCCCCGTTGTTGACTTATTGTATGTTATATCAGTTTGTTGTCGTGTGAAGATAGTCTTATCTCCATGTTGATAATTATGGTAAGTGATAGTTACTTATTCGAATGGAGGATGTCAAGGAAAAATTTTAGGTCAGGTGCAGTCCATGCCCAGATCTGTGGCCATGAAATTGTCAGCTCTTTTTACATCTTGTAAAAAAATATCGCATTCATTTTCCAGGGATCAACCTGTGGATGGACAAGGGCAAGCGGATCGCCCCTCTGTTTGCCGTGGCCCATGGAGATGCTTTCTTCCCGAATTTTGTGGCCACGTGTCAACCGATTATAAGGGAATAGGGGCCCTGGGGGTAAGAATTTTAGAAATTGGCACAACACTTGCTGATATCCCTAGGTGGGGGACCTGATCTTTGAATCTTAAATCTTCATGACGTTTGGATGATTGATAACCGCTTTCCTGGACAAAAAAGGAACGGCAATGGAAAAAACAATCGAAACCCAGGTGCTGGTGATCGGAGGCGGGGCAACAGGTACTGGTATTGCCAGGGATCTTGCCCTTCGCGGAGTCAAGCTTATCCTCATTGAGAAAAGCGATTTAAATGCCGGCGCTTCCGGAGCAAATCACGGGCTTTTACATTCTGGCGCAAGATATGTCTATACCGATGCCGAGGCTGCCATGGAATGCCTGGCAGAAGGGTCGCTTTTAAAACAGATAGCCCCCCATTGTATTGAAGATACCGGTGGACTTTTTGTGGCGGTATCCGGGGATGAGGAGGGGTATATCGCTGATTTTCCCGGCCTGTGCCAGCGTTCGGGTATCCCTTGCCAGTCCCTGAATCTAAAAGAGGTCAGGGAGATGGAACCCTGTTTGTCCCCTAATTTGATCGCCGCCTTTGGGGTGCCCGATGCGGCTATTGACCCCTTTAAACTTTCCATTGAAAACCTCAATGATGCGTTGAACCGGGGCGGGCAATATTATGACCATGCCCGGCTGGAATCATTTATCGTTGAACACCATCGTATCGCGGGTGCCCGAATTTTGAACATGGAAACCCGGGAATTGTTTGTCATCAAGGCCGATATCTATGTGAGTGCCACAGGTGCCTGGGCTGATTGTGTGGCTGCCCGGGCCGGGGTTCATATCCCCATGGTCTATTCCAAGGGCAGTTTGCTGGTCACGGGCAGGCGAATGGCAACCCGGGCCATTAATCGTCTAAGACATCCCAGCAACGGCGATATCCTCATGCCCGGCGGTGTGGTTTCCATCCTTGGCACCACATCTGTAAGAACGGCATCTCCAGACAACCTTTTTCCCAGCGTTGAAGAGGTGGACATGATCATCGACCAGGGTGAACCGATGATACCGGCCCTGGGGCATTGCAGGTTTATCAGGGCCTATTCCGGGGTCCGCCCCCTGGTCAGTGCAGGTGGGGGGGATGACCGGACCGTGTCCAGGGGGTTTTCCCTTCTGGATCATGCCAGGGACGGGGTGGATAATTTTATTACCATTACCGGGGGAAAACTGACCACCTTCCGGTTGATGGCGGAAAGAACCTCAGACATGGTCTGTGGCAAACTTGGCATTTCTGCTGCTTGTCAAACCCGGGATTTGATCCTTCCCAGAACTGCAGGAGGGGGATGGACCGAGCCAGGGGTTGCCCTGGGCCAGAAGTTTTTCTCCCGGACCAAGGGAGACCCTTTGTTGTGCGAATGTGAAATGGTACCGGCCAGCGCCATTGACTCCCTTGTTTCCACCATTCGGAAAAACTGGGCAAAGCCAGACCTTTTGGCCATTGCCCTGAGAAGTCGTATTGGTAAAGGTCCCTGCCAGGGCGCTTTCTGCAGTGTCCGGGTGCTGTCCCATCTGTACAACCAGGAAGAGGTGGAAGGGCCCCAGGGGGCCGACGGGCTCCGGCGTTTCTTAAATGAACGGTGGAAGGGGGAACATGCCCTGTTGTGGGGAACCGTCCTTGGCCAGTCTTCCCTGAAGGAGATGATCCATTGCGGTCTGTTCTGTCTTGAACTTGAACCCCCATATGAGTCAGGGGATCAAACCGGAGAGCCAACAGGAGGGCAAAGATGAACGGACACAGGGACATGGATTGTGACCTTCTGGTCATCGGAGCGGGCCTGGCCGGTATGGTGGCGGCTGTCCGGGCAGCCCACCTTGGGCTGAGAACGGTTTTGGCCGGAAACTCCGGAGGGCTGATTCTGGTGAGCGGGCTCATGGATTATCTGGGGGTCTATCCCATGGATGCACAGGGTTCTTTGGACGATCCAGCCCAGGGGCTTGCCTGGCTCCTGGCAAATAATTCGGCCCATCCTTATGGGGGCGCCCGTCATGAACAGATCGTTCAATACTTTGGGTTTTTAAAGGATGTTCTGGGCAAGGCAGGTCTTGACTATCATCTGTCCCCTGGCCGGAACCTTCCGGTGCTAACTTCCCTGGGAACGATGAAACCCAGTTTTATGGTGCCCAAAACCATGGAAAAAGGGACCCATCTTCTGGGGGATGAAAAACGGCTGCTCGTGATTGATATCAAAGGCCTCCAGGGATTCAGCGCACGTCAGGTGGCAGCCAAGGTGAAGAACCGCCTGGCCCATGTCATTCCCCTGAGTGTTGAAATCCCGGGCGTCAACACAAGCATCCCTCCCCTTGTCCTGGCCGAACGGTTTGAAGATCCCCGGGTACAGGAGGTCTTTGCAAGTCAGGTGCTTGCCTATTCAGATCAAGCCGATATTGCGGGGATGCCGGCTGTCTGCGGTATCCATGACAGTCTTGGTCTCCAGAAAAAACTGGAAACCATGATCGGGTTGGATCTGTTTGAAATTCCGGGTATTCCTCCCTCCATTCCCGGGTTGCGGCTGAAAAATGCCTTTGATCGGTTGCTGGCCGCGTCAGGCGTGACATTTTTAAGCAATATCATGATCAAAGATCCTGTATTTAACGGTAAAAAATTTATCTGTACCGGTACCACTGACAGCCGCAGCCTGTCTATCTCTGCCAGGGGCGTGGTGCTTGCCACGGGACGATTTCTGGGCAACGGCCTCCACGCCCGCCGGGACCGGATTGTGGAGCCGGTATTTAACTTGAACGTGCACCAGCCTGTAATGCGCAACCTCTGGCACGAAACCAATTTTTTAGCCCGCCAGGGCCATCAAATCAATCAGGCCGGAGTTGAAACAGACCCGGGATTCAGGCCCCTCAACGCCAAGGGCCAGCCCGTGTTTTCCCATCTTTACGCCGTTGGCAGTATTCTGGCCCACAATGACTGGGTGCGGCTTAAATCCGGGGCCGGGGTTTCCCTGGTCTCTGCCTGTACTGCAGTGGATGGTTTTTGTCGGAAAAACTGGGGGGTGGAATCATGATATTTAGAATCCTCCTGGGCAGTGCGTTGATCATTTTTCTGGCAGGTCTTGTTTATCGTTTCCGGTCCATTCCAGGGGCAGGCCGGTTCGTTGAAAAGGGCAGGGCGTTCCAGGAAAAGGCGAAATTTGACCTTGATGTACGGGGAGGGCTGCTGAACACGGTATTCCAGACGAAATTGTTCAAGGCAGCAAAACTGAGGTGGCTGGTTCATTTTCTGGTCGTTTCCGGGTTTGTCTATCTCCTGGTCGTCCATGCCCTGGATGATGTGACTTCGGGGTTGTTTTATTGGTATCAGCCGGGAATTGCACCCTTCAGGTTTTTGAGAAATCTTGCGGGCGTCTTTGTCGGTCTGGGATGTATCCTTTTTCTGCTTCGCCGGATGAATCGGTTCAGGCCAGGCAATTTTCATATAAACAGGCCCGGTATAAGTGCATCCCTGTTGATCCTGGCCCTTGTGGGATCCGGGTTTCTGCTGGAATCCTTCCAGATCATATCTGAACCCCGGTTTGACGAGATGGTGGCAGACTATTCCGAACTGGACGAAGAAAACGGACTCATGGATTTAAAGGGCTTTTGGGTTCAGGAGTATCACCTGGTGGTCAAAGACACGACGTTTAAGGCAAGGGTTTTTGAGTCGGGCAGCGATTTAAACCAGGAATACTGCATGGACTGCCACGACAGGCCTGACAGCGCTTTTGTCTCAACTTCCCTGGCAGGATTTGTAAGGGAGGGGGGCAACCGACTGGCCCGGTTCCGGGTGGACAAATTCCTGTACTGGCTCCATGCTGGTATTGCCCTTGTTTTACTGGCCCTGGTTCCTTTTACCCGGATGTTTCACCTGATCGCCATTCCCGTGGCAAGCAGCCGCAAGCGGGTTACGCCCCAGTCCCTGGAACAAGGGGGTGAGGGGCTGGATTTTTTCAGCCTCACGGCCTGCACAGATTGCAGGTTTTGTTCACAGGTCTGCAATGTGTACCCGAATTATCAGATCACGGGCAATGCTGGAATTCTGCCCCATGTAAAAATTGAGGCCATCCGGACCATGGCAGAAAAAGGGATAGGGGACGCCGGAACCGCGGTCCTTCTACGGTCGGGAAATGATGATTGTGCCCGGTGTGGCAGGTGCGGGGATATCTGCCCGGCAGGTATTGACCTGGTTCGTTTGTGGGAATCGGCTGATTCCCTTATGGAACATCTAGGCTGTCCGGATAATTATACCCAGGTGTTTGACACCCCCCTTGACCAGTGGACAGGAATAACTTTCCCTTCACAGGAACCGGACACCAATACTTTTTGTTTCGGTCTGGCTGACCAGGTGGAGGCCTTTGAAAACTGCGTCCAGTGTACCATCTGCACCAATGCCTGTCCCGTGGTGGCCTATGATCCTGATGGAACGGACCTGGGGCCCCACCAGGTGATGAACCTGTTGCGGCTGGGGAAAAAAGAGATGGCCACGGCATCCCCCATGGTATGGAATTGCCTTACCTGTTATGCCTGCCAGGAATTGTGTCCCCAGGGCATACGGATCACGGACATTCTTCTTGAGCTTCGGGTCCAGGGGCAGAAAAGGGCAGAGCAGATTAAATTGACTCGATTAACCTCTCAGGGGGGCTGACAAATGAAAGTGGCTTATTTTCCCGGATGTCAAATTACTTTTTCGCTCAAGTCCTATGGAAAGGCAGTGGAGGCGATCATGGCCGCACTGGGGGTGACCCTTGTCCGGCTGCCGTTTAATTGCTGCGGGAACCCATCTCGGGGCAAAAACCTTGAAGTGAGTGTTTTTTCGGCCATAAAGAACCTGGTCCTGGCCCAAAAATATGGACTGGACATCATGACGCCCTGCCAATGCTGTTTTGGTCAGCTTAAATATGGGTTGTACTGGTACGAAAACAGAAAAGCGCTTCGGGATAAAATTGACCGGTTGCTGGCAGACCAGGGGCTTTTTTACCCAGGTTCCCCTGGTTCCCCCCCAGGGGAACCTGCCGGGATCAAACATCTGCTCTCATTTTTGTACCACGACATTGGGATCGACACCCTGAAAAAAAAGATCACAAGGCCCCTGGCACCTGAAAAAATAGCACTCCAGCATGGATGCCACGCCCTGCGTCCCTTTTCCGTCACCGGGTTTGACAACCCCTCTGCACCTATAATCTTCAAGACACTGGTGAATATCACGGGCCTTGAGGCCATTGACTGGTCAAAACAAACAGAGTGCTGCGGCAGCCCAGTGGCCAAAGACAATGAAGCGCTGGCCCTGAAAATGATTACCCATAAGGCGGAAACCGCCAGTCGGGAAGGCGCTGCCCATATCTGCACGGCCTGTACCCATTGCCAGATCCAGTACCAGGGAAAAGATGCCGCCCATATCCTTTCAGATAAAAACCTTTCGGCCGTTCCCTATCCTTTTTTCCTGGGCGCCGCACTGGGAATTCCCATTGCTGAAATGACAACCGGTGAAAACCATCAACCCTCCATCACGAACCCTCGCCTCCAATGACTGCTTGTCAAGAAAGTCCATCCTAAAAAGACTTTTTGCCAGGGCATGGCCCTTAAACCTGCAACCTTGATCCACCACCTAAAAAAATGACTCAAGGCGTGCTTCCATTCACGTATGAAGAAAAAAACTCAGACAGGCATGACCCTTGTTGGGTAGTTTCGTCCTTTAGTTGTCATCGGGGCAACAATTACTGTGCCTATATTTAGATTCATTTCATTTGGAGAAACGATTAGCGGTTGAGGCGCGTAGAAAATCCCTTAAATCGTTTTTAGAGGGGTATAAAAAAACAGGCAGTGGATTTGGGGCAATGGCGACCCTTGACATTTCAGTTTGAGTCTGCTCTAATTTTTATCTCAACTTTCGGACTTCAATTTTGATGATCGGGGGCAGGCTTGTGTTATTGGAGGCTGAATCTTTTATCAGGCTCCATTCTTTTGACAATATCTGGCCCCCTTTCTAAGCCTAACAAAAGTGCAATAATACACTCCTGACCCATGGAACTCCAGATGGCGGACCTTGTAACTCCCATATGTTACTAAACCTGTTTCCCGTAAAGATCCCCCACAAGGATTTTACATCGATAAAACAGAAGAGGAGAGTTTAAGATGAAATTTAGCAAACATACGAGATCAAAAGCGCAAATGGTTGGATTGATATTCGGTCCTGTTTTGTTTTTTCTTGTCCTGTCCTTTGATTTTGTGCCGGGAAAGCCGGTGGTGACCCGCATGGCTGCCATTGCTTTGCTCATGTCCATATGGTGGATCACTGAGGCGATCCCTTTGGCAGGTACGGCCATCCTTCCCATGATTCTGTATCCGTTGATGGGCATTTTAGCAGGCAAGGCAACGGCACCCATTTATTTTAACAGTACGATTTTTCTTTTTATCGGCGGTTTCATGATTGCGCTGACCATGGAGAAATGGGATTTGCACAGACGGTTGGCGCTTTTGACCATACGGACCATCGGGGGAGGGCCTTCCAGAATCATCCTGGGATTCATGGCCGCTTCCGCCTTTTTGTCGGCGTGGATGTCCAATACCGCCACCACCATCATGATGCTTCCCATTGGTCTGTCCATCATCCTGAAAATGGAAGAAGAGTTTGGTGAGGCCGACACCCACTGTTTTGCACTCTGTTTAATGCTTGGAATTGCCTATGCTGCATCCATGGGCGGTATGGCCACCCTGGTGGGAACCCCTCCCAACCTTGTACTGCAGCGTACGTTTCAACTCACATTTCCTGAAGCCCCGCCCATTTCCTTTGGCATCTGGATGATCATGGCGGTTCCCATATCTGTGTGCATGGTGCTTACCATCTGGGTTGTGCTTACAAAACTCATCTATCGGCCGGCAGAGCACCTGAAGGTGGATCCAAAGATTGTGAATGATGAATACAAAGCCCTGGGGCCCATGAGCTACGAAGAAAAGGTTGTTGCCATGGTCTTTTTTATAACGGCGTTATTATGGGTGTTCAGAAAAAATCTTGTTTTGGGATTTATGACCATACCTGGATGGTCAAACCTGCTTCCCACTGCGAAACTGATTGATGACGGCACGGTGGCGATTTTCATGGCCTTTCTTCTGTTTTTCTTCCCCACGCGTAACCCCCAGGCCAAAACGGCAACACTGATGGACGTAACGGTTTTTAAAAATCTTCCCTGGGATATAGTCATCCTTTTCGGCGGGGGATTTGCCCTGGCAAAAGGGTTTCAAGTCACCGGGCTTGCCGATTTTATCGGCAACAAGCTTCAAGTTCTTGCAGGATTCAGTACCGTCGCCATGATTGGGGTTATTTGCACCAGCCTGACCTTCCTGACCGAGCTGACATCCAACACTGCCACCACCCAGATGATTCTACCTATTCTGGCCTCCATTGCGGTGGCCATGAAGACCAATCCCCTCCTGTTGATGATTCCGGCGGCCCTTGCCTCATCCTGTGCGTTTATGATGCCGGTTGCCACGCCTCCCAACGCCATTGTATTTGGAAGTGGGCGGGTTAAAATAGGCGAAATGGTCAAGGCAGGTCTGTTGATTAATCTCATCGGCATTGTCCTTATAACGACCCTGTTCCTCCTGGTGGGGACGGCGGTATTTGGTATCAAAGTCGGTGTGCTGCCGGTCTGGGCCCAGTAATTAAAGGCGTGGGATGTAAGGTGAATATCTAATGACTTCTTTTAATTTATTTAATTTAAGGGAGCGTAAAATGCCAGCCTGCATAAAAAGCGTGTTGATTGTCGTGTTTCTAATGCTTGTGATACCGGTTGAGACCCATGGGGCTGAGCCCATTGTTGTCGGAGTTCCCCTTCCCCTGTCTGGAAAACAGATGAAAGACGGGCAAATGATGAAGGATTCCTTTGAAATGGCCAGGAAACTGATCAACGAAAACGGCGGGATTAATGGCCGCCCCCTGGCGCTTGTCTATGGCGATGATCAGGGAAAAGAATCCGTGGGCGAAAAGATCGTCAGGGACTTGGTTGTCACTGATAAAGCCGTGATGCTGGTCGGCGGACATACGAGCGCTCCGACCTATGCCATGGCAGAAACTGCCAATACCCTGGATGTGCCTTTCCTTGTCTGTACGGCTTCGGCAGACAGGATCACCCGGAAAAGATGGAAAAATATTTACCGGCTGAATCCGCCGATCAGTGAGTATACCAAAGGCCTGGAGGATTTCTGGATGAAGTCGATCAAGCCGAAATTTATCTCGATCCTCTATGAGAACAGCATGTTCGGGATGGATGGTGCGACCCATATGATGGGCTTTTGCCAGGAGAACGGCATTGCCATGGGTTCGAGCGTGGGATATGACCGGGAACGGACAGACCCGGCCTATTTCCGTTCTATATTGGCACTGCAGGTGGACGATCCGCCGGATCTTATTTATATGGTTTCCCGTCTGGATGATGGTGTCGCCCTGGTTAAAGCCATCCGGGAAGTTAAAATTGAGGTTCTGTTGTGCGGGGGGGCCGGCGGATTTACCAGCGATGAATTCATCAAGAGGGCGGGGAAAGCTGCCAGTCATTTATTAACAGCCACCCTGTGGTCCCACCAGTTGCCATACCCCGGGACAAAAAAATACCATGATCGTTTTCTGCAGGTTTATTCCTATGCTCCTGATTATCACGGTGCCGAAGCCTATTCCGCGCTGCTGGTGGCGGCAGACGCATTGAAACGTGCTGACTCGTTAAGCCCAGGGAGTATCCGGGCGGCATTGGATAAAACATACATGACCACACCCTTCGGTCCTGTAAAGTTCTACGCCTATGACGGTTTTGAGAGGCAGAACACCGTGCGCACACTGGTGCTGCAGATTATTAACGGCAGGTTTGAAGTGATCTGGCCCCTGGACATCGCCACGGCCCGGTTTGTGCCCCTTGATAAATGACACAGGCAGACAAGCCATTATTAATAAAAAGATGATCAAGGCCAGAAAGATTAAGGAGTAAAAAATGATAACCTTCAAGAAAATAATGGTTGGGTGTGATTTTTCCGAGTACTCGAAACATACCCTGGAACATGCTGCCAGCCTGGCGGAAAAATGCCAGGCAGAGTTGATTATCGTCAATATTATTAACCGGAGGGATGTGGACACCCTTCTTTCCATTTCAGACAAGCAATTTGACCGCGTCATTGAAAAAGATGTAAAAAAACTTGCAGACGATTATGTAAAAGAAAAAACAGCAAAACGTATCCTGCAGATTGAAGCACTGCTCAAGGAAATATCGTGTACCTACGATTCTGTTAAAAAGGTGATCCGGGTGGGTGTTCCCTTTCTGGAATTAAATCGTGTCATTGAAGAGGAACAGGTCGATCTCGTGGTGGTCGGCTCCAAGGGCCGTTCAAATATTGCCGGCATCCTTTTTGGATCAAATGCGGAAAAATTTTTCCGCCACTGCCCTGTTCCGCTGTTAAGTGTCCGTTCGGGAAAGCGATAGAAAATGAAAGATGGCATCAGGTATTGATCGATGGAGATTGTTTTTTCTTGATTGCCGTGGGATGCATGGAAAAAGGCCAGGGAATTGGGTCCAGATTTGGCGGAGAGGGTGGGATTCGAACCCACGATCCCGGTTTTGCCGGGATACTGCTTTTCGAGAGCAGGGCCTTCAGCCACTCGGCCACCTCTCCAAATCATAGAACAAAAGTTCAACAGGCGATGTATATCTAAATGATTATGGTCGTACTGTCAAGATTTTCGATCCCTGGAACTTGATAATCGAGTGAAACGTTTTTAGGGTAAATTCAAATTGCGGGGGTAAGTATTTTATTTCAACGGTGAAAACATTGATTTTTTATTTTTACAGGTGCATAACACTTTTGAAAAAGACCTGGCGGTTTGATGGAGAGCTGAAAGAAAACGAGAAATAGGGCACGGATATGCACAGGGAAAAAGTTGATACCATCATCATTGGGGGCGGCCTCAGCGGGATTTATGCGGCCTTTCTGCTTGCGGAAAAGAAACGATCCATAGTTCTGCTTGAAGCCCGATCCCGTGTGGGCGGCAGAATTTTAAGTCCGGAGCATCAAGGTTTTTTTGCTGACCTGGGACCTTCCTGGTACTGGCCCATGGTCAACCCGAGGATAAAAGCGCTGGTACAGACTTTGGGTCTTAAAGGTTATCCCCAGTTTGAAACAGGCCTGGGCCGGTTCCAGGCCAAAGATGGCCATGTTGAAACCATTGAGGGCTATCCAATGAATCCGCCCGGATGGCGGCTTACGGGGGGTATGATCTCCCTTGTCAATGGACTTTGTGCCCGGATTCCCAAAGATGTCATCCGGCTGAATCATCCGGTCTGTGAAATTCAACGGCTGGATAAGGGTGTGGGTGTCACTGTGGGGCGCCTTGACCAGGAACCCCAATGCCGGCTGGAGGCATCCAGCATTATTCTTGCTTTGCCGCCCCGGCTTGCTGCCGGCTCGATTTTGTTTACACCGGATCTGTCTTACAATCTGACCCAGGCAATGCTGAAAGCAAGTACCTGGATGGCAGGCCATGCAAAATTTTTTACCCTGTACGATGGGGCCGAGTGGCGGAATATGGGCCTTTGTGGCCAGGGGTTCAGCCTGTGCGGTCCCCTGGGGGAGATTCATGACGGGTCCAGCGAGGCAGACAGGCCCTATGGGCTGACCGGATTTGTGGGTATCCCGGCATTGCGGCGAAAGGATAAAGACGCCATGATTCCGGCCATTCTAAGCCAGCTTGCCCACCTTTACGGGTCGTCGGCCGGACGGCCCGTGAGCGTCTATTATCAGGACTGGTCAAGGGAAGAATTTACAGCCACTGAATATGACCAGCTGTCTGCCCACAATCATCCTGAATACCATCCGCCTTCCGAGAAAAAAAGCATCTGGGACAACACCTTTCACTTTGCCGGTACAGAAACCGCAGACCATTTGGGCGGTTATCTTGAAGGGGCATTGTCCAGTGCTGAACGGGCGGTTCAATCGGCAGTCTGAAAAATGATCAAATGCCTGCCAGACCATCATCACCGATGATACCTCTCCACGGCACGGCCTTGATGGGTTTTCCAACAATAATTAGGGGCTCAGATGTAAATAATTCCACAAATCTGAGTCCCTTAACAATGGCAGCGGCTGAATTTACAATGGACCAACGTGATTTTGAAATTTACCTGGAGTGTCTTCGCCGGGTGGTGGGCTTTCCCACCCTGTTTACCCGGCCGGATCAGATTGAAATGGCCATGGCCTGGTGCGAAACTTTTTTCGCATCCAATCTCAGGGACTATCGCTCTTACAGAGATCGAAATAGCAACCTGATTGTCTGCCCCTTAAACCTTGATCCTGACCAGGATGTCATCTACTTGAGCGCCCACATGGATACCGTGGATGCTGACGCTTCTGAATGGGATAAGCCTTTTTTGCCGTTTTCCCTGTATGAGGATGCACAACAGATGGTGGCCCGGGGGGTCAGCGACTGCAAGGCCGGCATTGCCTTTGAACTTTTCCTTGCACGGCTTGCCGGTATGGGGAAAATGAAGCTGTCCAACCTGATTTTCACCATCACCTTTAAAGAGGAAGGGCCTGGAATGAAAAGTGCCTGCGCAATCGGTGAAAATTTTGGGCATGCACTTCCGGTTTCCAGGCAAGACACATTTTTTATTGTTCTGGAAAATACCATGACGGTTGCCAACCCTTCCATTTTCAGTTTTTATACGGCAGAGCGAGGAAATTTCGTGATCCGGGTTTCGGATAAAATAGACCGGCTGCAACGTATACTTGACCATCTGGCCCACTGGAATCCGGTGAGTATCCGGCCGGATTTGGAGGGGCCAGGCAGTGATTGTCGTATCGCAACCCAGAAGGGCGGGCATGTCTGTTCGGTTCCCAGGGGGCAGAACATACTGACCCGAATAATAGAACAGGCCCGGGCCAACGACCTTGTGTGGGCAGGAGATGAATCTAATTTTTCCGTTGTTCCCCCGAAAATTTACACGGGCCGGTCTGAACGACCTGCCACCCACCACCTTGTGATCAGCAACCGTTCCTTTGATACCATTGAGGATGTCCATGCCCAGCTCAAGGGCATCACCTACACGGAAGTCAAAGATTTTTCCATTTCCCAGGGGATGAATTTTGATGATGTATTTTCATCCCACAGGCTTTCACGGATATTAAAGGCGTCTCAGGTTCCCGGTCTTAATATTTGTCAGACCTATAACATCGGTGCTTCAGATGCCACCATCGTTACCCGATGCATGGCGCCGGAATTCAAGAAGCGGTTCTATCCCATCGTCATGGGACCGGGTACCCGGTCCCAGAGAGACAAAATTCCCCCCCGGTTGACCCATGGAAAGAATGAAACCTTTGATAAAAAAAGCGGGGAAGCCGGGGTTGAATTTCTTTTGTCCGTTTTGACGGCGTTGTCCTGTGTTGATTCAAAGCAGTGGGATGAAGATTCTCGAGGAGTCAAAACCCCATCTCATCTCCGGTTCTAACGGATAAAATTGGTCATTGTTTTAGCCACCGGTCCCGGGGCGGGAAACTGTTCTTTCCCATGCTCGATAACTCGCATGATCCATGCCATGTTCTGGCCCAGCACCTCCAAAATCTGTTTGCCTTCACCGTCCTGCTCCATTTCACCCGGGGTGAGACCATGGGCCACATTCCAGTAGTTTGAAGATGGCATGATCATCTCAGAGTAGGTGATATAGTGATTCAGGGAGTTAACCGTGGGAATACCCCCGGATCTTCTGACAGCCGCAACAGCAGCCCCGACCTTGTGGCGGAACAGGCCGCCGTTAACCGAGGAAACGAAAAAGGCCCGGTCAAGAAAAGACTTCATGGTCCCTGCAACACCTGAAAAATGGACCGGAGAACCAAGCAGAATGCCATCGGCTGCTTTCATCTTCTGAATCCATTCATTCACCGGATCGTCCTTGAGGGTGCAGGCTTCATCCTGGTTCTTTACACAGCCGTGGCAGGCGATGCATCCCTGGATCTTTTCCTTGCCCACATGGATCATCTCCGTCTCAATACCGGCTTTTTCCAACTGGGCAAAAACTGTGTTCAAAGAACAGGCGGTATTTCCTCGTTTTTTGGCGCTGCCGTTAAATCCAATAACTTTCAATTCTCTTCTCCTTATTCTTTCTGTTTAGAAGCTTAAGGCCATGGAAACAATAAAACCCACCATACAATTCGTCTTTTTACTTGGTTTCCGCGTTGCGTCAATAGGCACATATTTCAATATGCTCTTATTCACGCGCCTTGAAACCAAGCAAAAATTCTGCATTCTATTGGCGTGTTTTAATATCTCCATGGCCCTTAACCCAGCTTAAACCTGCTGAGCATCACATTGAGGGTTTCAGCCAGTTTTGACAATTCTCCGGCACTTTTATTGACCTGGAGACTTCCTGAATTCATCTCTTTTGCTGCCTGGCTGACCAGGTTGATATCCTGGGCAACCTCATTGGCCACAACCGATGTCTGGTTGACATTCTGATTGACTTCCTCAACACCGGCACCTGCCTGGCTCACATTGCTGGAGATCTCCTGGGTGGTCGCAGACTGCTCCTCGATTGCCGCAGCAACAGATGTTACAATTGTGTTGATCTCATTGATGATTTCCACAATGGATTTAATTGCCAAAACCGATTCCTGGGTTGTTTCTTGAACGTCCCCGATGCGTGAGCCGATTTCATTTGTGGCGTCGGCGGTCTGCTGGGCAAGGGCTTTAATTTCACCGGCAACCACGGCAAACCCTTTACCTGCCTCACCTGCCCTTGCGGCTTCTATGGTGGCATTTAAGGCCAGAAGATTGGTCTGGGCGGAAATATCGGCAATGGTCTCAGTCACCTTACTGATTTCCGAAGCCGCCTTACCCAGTTCGTTGACTTTCAGGGAGACCTCTTCGGCTTTTTTAACTGCCATTGCTGTTGTCTGGCTTCCCTTTGCCGTATTGCCGGCAATTTCACTGATGGTGGATGACATTTCTTCTGCAGCAGTAACGATCATCTGTATGCTGGTGGAGGTCTGTTCCGTTGCCGCGGCCACACTATTCATGCTGGCAGTCATTTCTTCAGCGGCGGATGCGACACTGTTGGATCGTTCGGATGTCTGTTGGGCACCGGAAGCCATCTGCTGGGAGATGGCCGAAAGCTCGGTTGAAGACGATGTCAGTGTTTGAACCCCGGAAGAAATATCCTTGAACATGGTTGTCAGGTTCTCTGTCATCTCCTTCATATTGGCATACACCCCGGTGATGGCTCTACCCTTTGTCTCGAACCCAACGGTGAGATCCCCTTGGGCAATGCTGGCAGCAATTTTAGCGATTTCCGAGGGATCATTGCCGAGCTGGGCCATGATACCCCGAACAAACCAGAAAACCCCTATCAGCGTGATGATTAGAAAAACAGTCCCCAGGATCAGGACCATGGTCTGGATGGCGCGGACCGGCTTCATGAATTCGGATTTATTCTGGGTGACACTGATGCTCCAGCCGGTCCCAGTCACCGGTGCAAAACCAGCAATTTTTTCGTCGCCTTTATATGTATAATGCTCCACCCCTGATTTCTGGGAAATCATGGCGCTGATGATGTGCTCCATGCCTTGAAGTGTGGTGGCGTCAAGTTGAAGAATCAACTCTTTTTTGGGGTGGGCAATGACAACCCCCTTGCTGCTGAGCATATATGGATAACCTGTTTCGCCTACTTTTACCTGGGTAATCTTATCCGACAGGGCTTCGAGTTTTACCACGGATGCAAAAACCCCGGCAACCATGGCCCCAGCGGTTCGTATGGGTACGGCCACCACAACAACAGGTTGGCCGCTTACCTTGGAAAGAATAGGGGTCCCGATAAAGGGTTTTCCGGTTTTTGCCGTCTGGAAATAATCCCTGTCCGCCAGGGACAGTTTCATGGTCCTGTAAGAACCACCCAAACTGTCTGCGATTGCCTGGCCCTTTGTATCGATGGCAAAGAAACTTTCATACCCCCCACCAATCTGCTTATGCACATTCGCAAAATAATTGTCCAGGGCCGTCAACTCATCCCCGGCATTGTCAATCCCGATTTCCAATACGGTTGAGCTTGCAGCCACAACAAGGGGCTCAACAGCCATTGACTGGGCAAGTTTGACCTCTTGCTCCATGGATAAATTTGCCATGGTTGAAAGGTTGCCGGCGATCATTTCAGCCTGCCCACTGGCAATTGAAAGGAGGGCGCTGGATGATTTGCTGATTGAAAAAAGTCCGACAACCGTAAGTGGTACAATAGCTGCAACAATCCCACCAACAATAAGTTTAAACTTAAGTGACCGGTTTTTCATGTTTTACACCTCCATGGAATGATGTTAACGCTTTGTTGCTAATCGGGTTTGTTTCATCAGGTTGTGGCGTGATTCATTTTCAACTTCACTTAATGGCTGTTTACCCGTTTTCAACTGTTCAATTTTTCTCAAAACAGAGGTGATATCATGGGGATCGTTATCCAGATAGGTGACAAAGCATGGATTGAGTTGTAATCCTTTTGCCACAAGGCCTTTATTATTATCTGGAAGAACCAGAATCAAACGGGTGTTGTCAAAAAAAGGTTTTAATATGAGGAAATTCTCTATCTGGCTTTGAGAAACAATAAAAAGAACGATCACCGATATCCCGTTTAAAGGACGGCGAAGGTTCTGTGAAACACACTCGATGGAACAGATGGTTTCAACTTTTATTTTCGGTAGTTCGTCTTGAATCAGTTGTTCGAGCCTCGTTTCCATTTTCTGTGGGCTGTCAGTAAACAATATAACATTCATAGTTATTAATAAATCCTTTTTGTTGGAACGTATCAGCCTTCTTACCGGTTCTATGCTGCAGGATGTGTGCCCAGTGAGAGGCAGGAACGTTGGTTGAATAATTACAGATAGTTGAAAGATGTCTGATCGGCTTTAAAGAAGATGTGGCCGGTGAATTCCCATAAACAGGAACAGATTCGTTCCTGTTTATGGGAATCAGGAATGGTCGGGTTCAGAAGGTGGGGGAAAACAAAGGAAGAAAATAATTATTTTGAACCAAATCCGGGAAGACCGTGTTTGTTCAGTAACCCGTATAAACGGGACTGGGAAATGCCGGAGATGAGACAGGCTGATTTCCGGTCAGCCTTTGCCCGATTGAGCAGTTCCTTTAAATAATTTCTTTCAAGTCGGTTTCTGTATTCGTCCAGGGTTGGAAAGCCCTCTTCCTTATCAAACCCTCCGGCGGATTCGGGGTTGTATTTTTCCTGTAAAATCGGTTCAAATTCAAGTCTGGACAGCCGGTATTCCGGTGGCAGATGTTTGGGAAAAAGTGTGGGGTCATTGCCCGCCGAGGCCAGAACATAATCAAGAACATTGATTAATTCACGGATATTACCGGGCCAGTCATGGGATGTCAAAACGGTTAATAATTCAGATGAAACAGCCTTGTTTGCAATGTTGTATCTGTGTGAAAGTTCATGGACCTTTTTAAGGGTTATCTCTTCAATATCCTGACGGCGATCCCTGAGGGGAGGCAGTTTTATTTCCATAGCCCGGATTCGGTACAACAGATCCTGACGGAACAGTCCTTCTTTTACCCGCTGATCCAGATCCAGGTTTGTAGCCGCAACCAGTCGGATATCAACGGGGATTTCCAATGTTCCCCCGATGGGACGTACACATCTTTCCTGCAGGGTGCGTAAAAATGATTTCTGTGCATCCAGGGGCAGTTCCCCAATTTCGTCCAGCATCAATGTCCCGCCATTGGCCTGAACCAGTAATCCGTCCTGTCGTCTGGCAGCGCCTGTGAAGGATCCTTTTTCATGCCCGAACAGAGTGCTTTCCAGCAGATTCTGCGGCAGCGCTCCGCAGTCTACTGCAATAAATGGTTTGGATGCCCGCCTGCTGTTTTCATGAATCGCCCTTGAAAACAGCTCTTTGCCGGTTCCGGTATCGCCTGTTACGAGCACACTGGCATCGGATGCCGCAGCCTTTCCAACCTCTATCAGGCATTTCTGGATGGCATCTGACTCCCCCACGATACCGCATCGAATCAGGGGAATCAGATGGGGCGTGTCCAGTTTTTCCTTTCGATATTGAAGTGCTCTTGTTATGGGCAGGGAGACTTCATCAAGTAAAAAAGGTTTTTGTACATAATCCCATGCGCCATATTTGAAAGCCAGTGCGGCTCCCCTGAGATCACCGGTTCCAGAAATGATGATCACCTCAGGTGATTGACGTGCGCCCGTGAATTGAGGCAGCAGATCCAATCCATTACCATCGGGTAGTTCCAGGTCAAGCAGCACCAGGTCAAATGCGTGGTTGTTGAACAGCAATTGTGCATCAACAGCCGTGTTAGCAATTTTAAAGGCATATCCCATCTGTTTGAGCAGTTCGCTGAGAAAAAGACAGATACTCAAATCATCATCAATTATCAGCACATGTATCATCGTTTATTCCTTCAGTCTTCTGCTGGTCAGGGTTTCCTCAATGGCGTCAGACAACTCGTCTACAACCATGGGCTTCATCAGGACCCGGGAAATGCCATGGTGTTTCATTTTGTCGGGGCTCAATTCTTCACTGAACCCAGTGCAAAGGATTATGGGGATGTCGGGCCGTTTTGCCGTTATTATACTGGACAGTTCAAGCCCTGTCATCCTTGGCATGGTAAGATCGGTTATGACCAGATCAAAATTTTCAGGATCGCTTTTAAAGGTTTCAATGGCTTCCAGGGGGCTGGTCATCCCGACCACCTGATAACCCATTTTTGAAAGGGCCTTCGATGCCCATCCGATGATGGCGGGTTCATCGTCGATCAGCAGGATCTTTCCATTGCCCTTTATTGATTTGGAAGGGGGCAAATGTTTTACTGCTGGAGTGAGTTCCTTTTCCTGTTTCGGGATAAGGATCTGAAACGTCGTACCCATGTCGGGTTCGCTGGATACCGAAATATGACCCTTCATGGCCTTGATGATGCCATAGGACAGGGACAGTCCCATGCCGGTTCCTTCGCCCCGGACCTTTGTTGTAAAAAAAGGTTCAAAAATTCTTTCCATCACATGTTTCTCAATGCCGACCCCGGTATCTGAAATGTTCAGTCGGACATAGCTGCCTGGCTGCAACTCGTTGAATTGAGGGGGGATGTCTGTGACCATATCAAAATTATCGAGTTCTACAGCAAGGACGCCGCCCTTTTCTTTCATGGCATAGGCGGCATTGTTGAACAGGTTCATCAGCACCTGGTGAATCTGTGTCTGGTCTGCCAGGATGGTGGCGTCTGTAATCATGAATCGGGTCTGTATGTCAATATTGGCTGGTATTGAAGCCCTTAAAAATTTTAAACTTTCTTTGATCAATGGAACGATTTGAATGATATCCTTATGAACGTCAGCCTTGCGGGAAAAGGCTAATATGTGTTTCACCAGTTCCCTGGCCCTCAATCCTGCTGTCAGAACGTTATCCAGGTTGTCTTTCAATCGTTTATTCTCTGCTGCGCCAAGTTTGGCAAGTTCGGTAAAGCCTATGATTGCAGAGAGAATATTATTGAAATCATGGGCAATACCGCCGGCAAGAGTTCCCAAAGCTTCCATCTTCTGGGTCTGCTGAATGTGCGATTCCATGGTTTTCCGATGGGTAATATCCTGGATCGTGCCCCGGAGAAAATAGCGTTGTTTGGGCGCCACCCATTCGGGTTTACAAATGGCGTGAATCCATTTGACCTGTCCTGAGGGTAGTATCACCTTACCCTCATGGTTAAACTCGATCCCCCTTTCCCTGGCATCCTTTATTGCGGTTTCAAAGAGCGTTTTCCATTTTCCGGTAAAAATGGCCAGGTGCTCAACAGCGGAGAAGGCTCCCAGTGCTGAATCCCGTTCAAAGATTCGATAAATTTCATCCGACCAGAAAGGAACGTCCGCATCAGGATCCAGGGACCAGTTGCCGATGCTTGACAGCTGTTGTGCAAGGTGCAGGTCTGCATTGGTCTGCAATAACTTCTGTTCCAGGTCCTTGCGCTGGGAGATGTCCCTTGTAATACCCAAGACTCTGTCGGGATTGCCATTTCTATCCCGTAAAAACCGGGCACTCACTTCAACCCAGATCCATGAGCCGTCCTTTTTACTTACTTGTAGTTCAATGTTGCGCCGACGGTTTGCATCCATGCCGTCCCTGTTATCTTGTTTTAACTCTTCTGATATGACGGAATGGATGAGTGACACACTGTCCCGGGTCATATTAGAGCCAAAAGTCATCGTTTTATACTGTTCCGGGGAATATCCCAGAATCTGTTCGATGGAAGGGGAAAGATAGGAAAACCTAAAATCGGAAAGCGCCAGAATCCAGATGGCGTCCGTTGCATTATCGGCCAGAAACCGATAGCGTTTTTCGCTTTTACGCAGGTCATCTTCAGCCTGGTTTTTTCTTTTATTGATTTGGAGCACATGGTGGGTGATATAGACAGACAAAAGGAGGATAAAAATCAGGATTCCCACAAAAATCTGAATGAATTTGAGGGTAATAATTGAAATCTCTCCATGGATATCATCCAGGTAGATACCTGTCCCGACGATCCATCCCCAGGCTGGAAAACCCTTAACATAGGAGGTCTTCTGGGCCATTCTTTCGGTGTTGTCTTTCCATTGCCAACGATAGTTTACATAGCCGGCGGAGTTCTTTGCCACGGTTTCAACCATGTTGGCAAAGGGATATTTTCCGGCAGTATCCTTAAACCGTGTTAAATCTTTTCCTTCAAGATCCGGTCGAAAGGGGTGCATGATCATTGTGCCATGCATATCAATGATCCAGAAATAATCCTTACCTTCCAGGCCATATCTGAGATCCCGAATATGGTCTATGGCTTTTTTCCGTGCCAGATCAGAGGCCATTTCTCCGTTTTTAATTTTTGAATCAATGTCACGCAATAAACTCAGTGCATTATCCGTCAACTGAAGGATGGCTTCTTTTTTCTGATTCAACAATTGCTGTTTTGTTTGTGGAATGAAGATCAGGAAGATACATAAAGCAAATACAAGATAGGTTCCATACAACGGAATCAGAATTTTAAGAGACTCCGATACTTGATTTTGCCTTGCCATGATACTTCCCCAAAAAATCGATATGCACATCAAAAAGAATATAACTACAGGAAATCCCGGCCTAATGCAATTTGTTTTGATAACTGCTCGTTTGATCACAGGTATCGATCAAGTTCCCTTTCTGCATCGTTTGCTTGACAAAATGCTGTTGCTGATCCTAACATTTACACGTCAAAAATTGCCCTGACACCTTTACCAGGGAAAAGAATAATGGAAAAAAGTGAAAAAGTGGCCCTCCTGGCCATCGGGGTTAACCTGCTGCTGTTCGCGATTAAATTCATCTTTGCCGGGTTTTCGGGCAGCATTGCATTAAAGGCCGAAGCCTTTCATTCCCTTTCGGATCTTGTGGCGTCATCCACGGTATTTGCAGGGCTGATCATTGCCAGACGCAAGACCAGGGCGTTTCCCTATGGCCTTTACAAGGTTGAAAACGTTGCATCGGTCCTCGTTGCCATTGCCATCATTTTTGCCGCCTATGAAATTCTTATGGAGGCGGTACACGGCAGTGGTGAGGACCTCAAAAACCTATGGCCGGCCATTGTCGGCATGGTCTGCGTCATTGGTCTCACCTTTGGATACTCCCGGTACGCCACCCGGGTGGGCCGAGAGATTAATTCACCGAGTTTAATTGCGGACGCAAAACATATCAGCATCGATATGTTTGCAGCCATGGTGGTGTTGATCGGGCTGGTATCAAATTTAGCAGGCGTTGACCTGGATCGAATCTGCGCATTTATAATTGTATCCATCATTGTCTGGTGCGGCGGAAAAATTCTCATTGACGGTATTCGAGTGCTGCTGGATGCCTCTTTGGATTACCCGACCCTGAATCTTGCCCAGAAGGTGATCCTTGCCGAGCCCCAGGTTCTGTCAATTGAACATCTGATAGGCAGAAATTCAGGACGTTACAAATTCATTGAAGCCAAAGTCATTCTGAAAACCCATGACCTTGACAAGGCCTGGTTTATTGCCCAGCAAATTGAGAAAAATATCCGAAAAGAGATAAAACATGTGGATCGGGCCCTCATCTTTTACGAACCGACCCAGAAAGAAACCTTCATCTATGCCCTGCCCGTGGCAGATACCGACCATCAGCACATCTCCAGTCATTTTGGAGAGGCCCCCTGTTTCAAGCTTATCACTGTTCGCCACAAGGATAAGACCGTGACTGAGGAGAAAATTATCAAAAATCCCTTTGTCACAGTGGACCACGGCAAGGGGATTCTGGTTGCAGAACTGTTGATTAAACATTCCATTGATGCCGTTTTGACCAGGGAAACCTTTGAGGGCCGGGGCCCCTTTTATGTGTTCTCCAGTGCCGCAGTGGAAATGTTACTCACCCGGGAAAAAACCGTTAAGCTTGCAATGGCAGACCTTGGCATTTCAGTTTGAGTCTGGTACAAGTTCTACCTTTGGAGGCAGATTGTATTGCCGGCCGTAACAATCAAGGAAAGGGGCAGATGTTCATGAGAGTTTTGTTCTGGTATTGCGACAACTTTGACTGGAATCCCGCCATAAAAACCATTGAAGAAGTTCCCGACGCCCAACCCTTTGGCTGCACCAATGCTGTTGTCGCCTTTATCCATGTGGAACCAAAGGATCTTGATCCGGCAAGTTCTGCTGAGACAAAACTGGTGAAGAATTCAAAATGGCTGGCAAGGAAGTGGTCGGTCAACCAGATCGTTCTCCATTCGTTTACCCACCTTGGGGAGGAAAAGGCAGACCCGGACATGGCCCAGGCCGTGCTGAACAATGCCCAGGTGCGTCTGGAAACATCCGGCTACGACACAATTCAGACCCCCTACGGCTATTTTCTTGATTTGTCGATCAAGGCAAAGGGCCACCCCCTGGCCCGGATTTATAAGGAATTTTAATCCTGTCGGTTGTTTTACGGATGTCCACATGGTCAACACTGCAGTTAGGTGATTGCAACCGTTCTAATTCTCCCCGGATGAATTTTCGGAGCGGAATTTCTTTTTAAATCCTTTACAAAATGAATAATCCTTTCTATAGGACCTAAGGATTCAGTGATATTTATACTCACCTTCCATGTTAGAGGAAGTTTGCTTTATGTCGTTTAACAGGGGATTTAATTGTGACCAGCCGGGGGCGGCTAACGCCGGGAATACTGTTGTTTATGGCGTAACCCCGGATCACTCTCCTGATCGACCCCATGGTGATCCTCACCATCCTCTGGGGCCCTAAACGTTCACCCCCACCGTTGGGGATCTATCATCAAGAACGTTTTCATTCTGCAGTATTGGTGGATGATTTTGATATTTATTTTATTCTTTGAATGAAATTATCTGTAAATAAATTTTTGCTTTGATACCGCAGAAAGAGAATTGCTATGGGCGTCGGCTTAAAAATACTGTTGAATTTGAGGTTCGGCTCTTTGAATAAAATTTTACGGAGCTTCAAAAATGATAAACTGAAACTCGATATCCTTAATATTGTAATGTTATCCCGTTAGAGCTTTTATATCTGGCATGGATTTCAGAGTCAAATAATTCCACGCCATGAATGCTACCCTGGTCTGTTCATGCACTTGTTTTGGCAAAAAGGAGGATATTGATATGGACGTTGATTGTTTAGCATTTTTTCAAGATCGTATGTCGAGGGCCTATGAGGAACAGATTTGGGCCGTGGCTATAGTGGCTGGCATGAATGCTTTTATCGCAACTCAGGAGGGACAACTGCTCGAGGCATTTAAGTACCGCACAACAGTAATTTGCGTCTCGTTTATATCAATACTTGCGATATTATTCGTGTGGAGTCGTCATCTCATTTTTATTCATTATGATGCCATTGTAAAAACTGCCTTTGTGAAGGAAGCCAATTACTCAATTAATTTTAAGCAAGCTATTCCAGCGTATCTCGAATTCTTGGTCCGGATATCAGGAGTTTCCTTTTACACAGTGGTAATTTTGGGAATGGCAATTATTGCTATAAAGAGGTTGTACCTTCAAAATAAACAAAATGTTGCCGAACCCAGCGCTTAACTCAGACAGTTTACTGTTGGGTGCTTTTATGGTTTAGTGCTATGAATAAATTTTTAAGTTTTCTGGAATGCTGTGGATACATACCCGCCGCTGGTTCGCTTTGTCGTTAGCCTTTTAAAGTAGTCAGAGTGTATCACTACGTAATAGTAAGACCAAAATCAGATAAGTTTTATGATGAGTACAAAACGGATCTCTCTAAGGAATAGTTGATCTCAAGATTTATCGAACCGTACGAGCAAGGAATGCCAATTGTGATAAATAGCAAAACTGTACAGCCTGATGATATTGAAAGAATAAAAATATCAGAGAGCGAACGAACTATAGAATTTTTTATTCCTCAAATTAGAACGGAGCATCAAAACTCTTCTGTAGCAGTAATTGGTGGCCCTTCTTACACCCATCAAGCTATAGGTCGGGCCAAAGATGTCACTGAGGGTGCAGTCGGGTATATGAATGCACTTACATCCATCCTCTCTACTGACAATAAATATAAGGGTTCCTAACCTACACGAGTATTTATTGTTCATGGCCATGACGAAAGTGCACAAAATAAAGCCGCTATATTTGTAGAAAAGCTTGGGTTTGAAGCAATCATCCTCCATGAAACGGCCAGTTCTGGCAGAACTATCATTGATAAAATTGAGAATTATTCAGGTGTAGGGTCTGCAGTTGTTTTATATACACCTGATGACGTTGGTAAGGTTAAATCAGAAACTGAAAACTTAAATGTTCGGGCTCGGCAAAATATCGTTTTTGAGCATGGCTCATCTTATTGGCAAAATAGGCTGTGAAAATGTTTCTGCGTTGGTGGATGTTAAATTAGAACTTCCGAATGAGAGTTGGCCCAGATGGAAACTATTTAATGGAAGAAGATACGTTTAAATACTGTCATGATGTTTTTAAAAATGAAATTTCAGAATGTGAAAGCTATCATTGGTACAATGCAGGAGGGTATGATATAGGGGCGCGTGCAAATAAAGAATTCAAGAGAAGGCTTGGATAAGCGCCCAAAACTTTCCTCTCTCCTGATATTGATAAAAATATAAAAAACGATATGAAGAAAACTATGGTCAATAATTTTCAAAAAACACACAAAGAGGTTATTATGAGCATCGAAACAAAAGTTCAAAAAAGAAAATCAAAAATTGACGGCTGGCTGTTTTTTCCGCCGTTGATTTTCATTGCTGCCCTGGTTGTTTGGGTCATAAGAGATCCAGTAAGGGCAGGAAAGAGTATGTCTTCTGCTTTTAGCTTTGTTACCAATCAAATGGGGTGGTTTTTTGAATGGTACATTCTCTCCGCAATGGCAATTTGTATTTTTCTTTGCGTTTCCCCACTTGGGAAAAAGCATTTTGGAGCTGAAGAACCGGAATATTCAACTTTTGCATGGTTGGGTATGGTCTTTACTGCCGTTGCGGGTTTCGGTGTATTAACATGGACCTCCATCGAATGGTTCTATTATGCCCAAACTCCTGCTTGGGGGTTAGAACCATATAGCGTAGAGGCTATGGAGTATGCTGCGCTCTATCCTATATTCCATTGGGGACCCTTTGGTTTTATCATTGCTACTCTTGCCGGTGTCCTCTATGCATATCAATTTTATGTACGTGAAAATAACGATGTCCGCCCCAGTGCTTCATGTGTTTCCATTCTAGGAGAAAAACACACAAATGGTGCCATTGGAAAAATTATGGATGCCTTGTTTGTAATTGCCCTTCTTTGCTCTGTCGTAACTTGTGTTGGTGTGAACGTACCAACGTTTTTTGGCATCGTTTCCCGTGTCTTCGGGGTTCAACCTACTTTTGCAGTGCAGGCCGGAATCATCATGTTATGGTCCATTTTAATGGCGTTTCTATTGTATACCGGGTTGAAAAAAGGGATTCGTTTTTTCAGTAATGTTCGTGTAATCGTTGGTTTTGGGGTATTGATTTTTCTGTTGTTCGTTGGCCCCACCGCTTACCTGTGTAACAGTTTTACCGATAGTGTTGGTGTATACATTCAAAGCAGCTGGCGTTTGATTTTAAATACGGATATTTTCGGGAAGTCCGGTACCCCGCAAAACTGGACCGTATTCTATTGGTGCTGGTATATTGTACTCGCATTAGCAAACGGCATCTTTTTTGCTAAAATATCTAAGGGACGAACGGTTCGAGAATTAGTGATTGGCTCCATCTTGGCGCAAACGGTCGGCTCTTGGTTATTCTTTGCCATTTTCCAAAATTATTGTATTTATATTTTTCAAAACAATACCATCGACCTTGGAGGGATTATTGCTACTTCCGGTCAGGGAGAGGCGATTGTATCTCTATGGGACTACTTCCCCTTTGCAAAATTCCTATTCCCCATTCTGATGGTTTATGGATTCATTTCCATGCAGACATTGCTAAACGGAAATTGCTTTAGCATGGCAGTTGCGACCTCAAAACGTCTTCCTGATGGAGAAGAACCCCCGATTTGGGTGCGTATTTTCTGGTCTATTGGGATTGGCTTAATCGCAATTTCATTGTTGCTGATTGGTGGCATTCAACCGGCACAAACCGTTTCAATTGTTAGTGCCGTACCACTCACTCTCGTTATTGCAGTTATGGTTTGGGCCTTTTTGAAAGATAGCCATAAGAGATGGGGATGACCAAGGATTTTCTCTCTTGAAATATATTTCAGGCAAGAAGTCGAATAGAAAGAAGGTCGATAATAAATGAACAAGAAATATGGAAAAGTAGATCTCCACATTTATATAGATTGCAATGTTTTCTGTGCAGGAATCGGTGCCGTTTTTACCTTGATGTATAGATAGGGCCGATAGGAAGATGACTTTTAGTCAATAAACGTATGAAAAATGATTAAAGCGTTAAAAGATGCATTCAAACAGGCACTGACACAACATTTTGTGTCAGTGCCTGCCTTGTTTCGCATATAAAATTTCTATTCACTCCTAAAGTTTTATTGAAATAAGCGTTTTGACATTTTTGTACAATCCCCATAGATATCTGGGCTTAATATCCTTTAACTGAGACTTGGGGTGAATACATGAATCTTAAACCGTTTCTTTCTTTTTCAGAAATCAGCATTGCTGAGCTTGATGAATGGAAAAATCAAGGCGGAAAAATAGCAGGGATCTATTGCATTTATGCTCCCTATGAACTCATCCGGGCCGCCGGTATTGTCCCGGTAGGCCTGTGTGGTAAAAAGCAGGCACCCATCAAAGATGCGGAAAGGGAACTTCCTGCCAGTTTATGTCCCTTGATCAAGTCAAGCTATGGATATGCAGTGACCGACACCTGCTCTTTTTTCAGTTTTTCAGACATCCTTGTTGCCGAAACAACCTGTGACGGTAAAAAGAAAATGTACGAGTTGATGAAAGAGCTCAAACCTTTGCATTTGATGCATCTTCCCCACACCCAGCAAGGCAATGCCGCCTTTGCCTATTGGATGGAGGGTCTTAGAGAACTTGAACGCTTCTTGTTTGAATGCTCTGGAGTTGCCGTCACTGAAGAAAGTCTGCAACATCAGATCCGGCAGCAGAATGAAATTCGAAAAGCCCTTTGGGACATATCCCTTCTGGCCGCGGACCGACGCTCTCCCCTGACGGCAATGGACATGCTGGCTGTACATGAAAGTAAAAGTTTTTGTGTGCACCCTGAAACCTACCTTGCGCAATTAGCAACCCTGAAGATTGAGCTGGAAACCTTTTTAAGCCAGCCCGACCTTCCGGACCAGGGTGGGGTTCGTATTCTGCTCACCGGATGTCCGGTGGGCAAAGGATCTGAAAAAGTCATCCGGATTGCCCAGCACCTTGGGGCCCGGATCGTTGCCATGGAGAACTGCTCCGGACTCAAGGGCATGACATTGGCGGTGGATGAAACCGGAGATCCCCGTGAGTCCATTGCCCGCCGATACCTTAAAATCCCCTGTTCCTGCATGACACCCAACCCCCATCGACCGGAATCCATCCGGGAAATAGCAGACCTTTACAAGGTCGATGCCGTTTTGGATATGACCTGGCTGGGATGTCACACATACAATGCTGAATCCACTACCCTCCAAAGGTTTGTCGAAGACACCCTCGAGCTGAATTTTTTGCATATCGAAACCGACTATTCCGAATCCGATGAAGGACAACTTCAGACCCGGATCGAAGCCTTGATTGAATTATCCGAGTAACAAGTAATTTTATTTAATATAATAACGGAGAGACCAACGATGAACAACAAAACCACCCTTTTAAAAAAAACATGTACCTTTATAGCCTTCCTGGCACTGGTATTTTGCCTGGGAACAAGCCCCCTCCATGCCGCCAACAATAAAATCCCCAGCCTGTACCTGGGGTATATTTTTACCACCCACCACACCCCCCTGATGGTTGCCGCTTTAAAAGGGGAAGCCCTTAAGGAATCCGGGGCATATCTGACCACCATGGTTCCCCGGCAAAAATACAAAATCATGTCTGCCGATGGGACTCCCCTGGCCGTGCTCAATCTTATTGTTTCTAAAAGCGGCTCCGAGACATCCACCCTTTTTGCCATGAACCGCCTGGATTTCGGTCTTGCCTCCAGCACCGCCTTTATGAGCGGTATTGACAAGGGGTCTAAAATTAAAATTTTGTGTCCCCTTCATGTGGATGGCATGAGCATGGTTTTTCCTGCTGACAGCAAAAGTACCGGATATGAAGCTGTTTCTGCGGCCATCAAAAATTCTAAAAACCCGTTCAAGATAGGTTATCACTCCCCCACCAGCGCTCCCCGTGTGGTTTTTGAAGGGGCATTGCACAATGCCGGATATACGATCACAGGTAATCCCAATGATGTCGATGCCGATATCCTGATGGTGGATCTCAAATCCACCGCAAACCTGATTCCGGCCCTGCTCAGCGGTCAGGTTGATTGCTGGGTGGGACCGGCACCCCATCCTGCCGTGGCTGAATACAAACATGTCGGCCATATCGGTCTTTCTTCCAGAGATCTGCCCCCCAAAGGCCAATGGACCGACTTTCCCTGCTGTGTCATGGGAACCAGTGAGCAGATGATTGCCGAACAACCTGAAGTTGTCCAGGCCATGACTGATTTGATGACCCTGGCCGCAAGATGGTGCAATACCAATAAGCTTGAAGCCGCTAAAATTTCAGCCGACTGGATTGGCGTTCCAAAAGAAGCTGTTGAAAAATCCACTATCATCTATACCACGGATCCCACTGAAAACTGGATGAAGGGGGAAGGGGTATTTCTGGATATGCTCAACAGCATGAATAAATTCAAAGGAAGTATGAAGGATACGGATCTTGCAGCAGCAACGCCCATTCTTTATGATTTCTCATTTGTTCGAAAAAGTCTGGCCAGATAAACCCCATGGCAATTTTATCCAATACCGAAAATTTTTGGGGTAGCTTTGGCAGTGTTTTTTCCACAGTCGATATCAAGCAATATGTCGTGTCCTTGGTGATACCGGTTCTTGCCCCTATATTTCTGATCTTTTTATGGCTTGTTCTTGCTTCCAGAATAGACAACCAGGTGATCCTGCCCGGTGTATGGGAGGTGGGCACACTCCTTTTTCACCCCACACAGGATATGATCGGCATGGGATCCCTTGCCAGCAACGTACTGGTGAGCCTGGTTCGTGTGGTTATGGGGTATTCAATTGCTGGAGCAATAGCCGTTCCCCTGGGGGTGGTCATGGGATACTATGGACTGGCTTTCCGTTTTTTTAACGGATTTTTAAGCCTGTTCAGGCCCATCCCCCCCCTTGCCTGGGTTCCTTTGGTCATGGCCTGGTTCGGCATTGCAAGCCTGGCTACCCTCACCGGGGTTGAAACAGGAAAAAGTTTTATCTACCTGAACAACATCAAATTCTCCATGCTGTTCATTATTTTCATCGGCGCCTTTTACCCCATTCTTACCGCCACCATCCATGGTGTGAGAAATGTCAGCGTCACCCTCATTGATTCGGCCAGGGTCCTTGGTGCCAGTGAAAACCAGATTTTTAGAAAAATTTTGATCCCAGCCGCCATGCCCTCAATTATAACCGGGATGCGGATCGGCCTTGGCATTGCATGGATGTGTCTTGTCTCAGCAGAAATGCTGCCAGGTTCACTTTCCGGTATCGGCTATATGATCACCCACGCCTTTACCCTTGCCTCAACCGATATTGTCATCGCAGGAATGATCTCAATCGGAGTTGTCGGAGGGCTCATGGATATGGTTTTCCGACACATTGAACTTAAAAAGTTTTCATGGCGTAAACAGGCAGAATAATGAATGAAGAACACCAGGAAATAATAGGCATCAAAGGTCTTTCCAAGACGTTTACCACCCAGAAAGGAGATCAATTCCTTGCAGTGGATAATATCAGCCTGAAGATCTTTAAAAATTCTTTTACCTGTATTGTAGGTCCCTCCGGCTGCGGGAAATCAACCCTTCTGCGCATCACGGCTGGTCTTGAACAAGCTTCAGCAGGAACGGTTCATTATGCCGCCTCCCCGGTAACAAAACCCTGTGCTCAAATCGGGCTCGTGTTCCAGGAATATTCTCTTTTCCCCTGGATGACGGTTCTGGACAATGTGGCTGCAGGGCCAGAGTTTGCAAATGTTGACAAAAAAAAGCGCCACCATGATGCCATGGGCTACATTTCAATGGTCAACATGGAGGCGTTTAAGGACGCATACCCCCATGAGCTTTCTGGAGGAATGCGACAGCGGGTTGCCATTGCAAGGGCTTTGGCCAATGAGCCGGATGTACTGCTCATGGACGAACCCTTTGGCGCACTGGACGCCCACACCCGTATCCTGCTCCAGCAAGAACTATTACGGGTGTGGGAGCTGACCCATAAAACCATTGTTTTGGTTACCCATAGCGTGGATGAAGCCGTGTTTCTGGCCGATGAGATTCTGGTCATGTCCTGCCGCCCCGGGCAGATTCGCAAAACAATTCAGGTGGACATGGAACGTCCCCGGAGCCGGGCCAATCCAAAATTCGGAGCACTGACAGATGATATTCTCAGGGAACTGAGCGATGGGATGGTAACATCAAAACCCTAACTCGCAAAAAAAAACCGTCGGGTAAATCCACGTCTCTTTTTATCGTGCATTAAAGTTTAATCGTATGGGTGATAAGATGCAAATACTCTAACGCTTTTTATCTGCCCTGTTTTTATAAAAAAGGCCTCAATAACATTTATAATCAGCTACTTGCATAGCATTGGCCCTAATCGTGTTTTCGCAAAATACTCTAACGCTTCAAATAAACATCATTTTTTACAGTAGGTTAATGCTATTTTATAGCAGTGTTGCACGGAATGTGTATTTCAAAAATCAGTCAATGAAGTTTGAGAAGTTGTAAACAAAAATAGACCATTCGCTAAAAAAGCGTAATGGTCTATCCTGATTTAATTATCTTGTCCGAGGTATCTAATCTGGACGATCTAAAGTTTTAGAACAGCAAAATCAGTCCTTTCTGGCCTCACATTATTTCTTGGTGAAATTTTTCCATGTGCCTTATGTTCGTTATTGAGGAGGAAGATCAGAGAGAAATTCCAAGGCAAGATTGATGTCAACAAAGGTGTATTTCAACTCCTTTGCTCTGTCCCTGCAGTCTGTACAAATTTCTCTGAATTTTCTCATATCGCCTTTGGTCGTCATATAAATCTGTTCAATGGCCTCCTGTTCAATATCCTTGTACTCGACAATGAAATCTTCTACCACAATCGGGTATAGAATAAGCGTTTTCAAGCGGCTGAGGATGTCTGGATGCTCGCGGGTTAAAAAGGTCCTCACCTTTGGTAATCCTGCAAATACAATGGGAACACCGGCATCGATAACCCTTTTGAGGTAGGGCCAGACCCGGGGATCAAGATCGTTTGCCTCGTCGATTAAAATAAAGCAGTTGGACAGACTGCATATCATTTCCAAATATTGAGGGGTTCGCCGGTAGGTGGCGATTGTGTCGTAATTTAGCTTCTTTAAAATCGATGCCAGGGTTTCATGTATGTTGAACAGTGACTCCACCCAGACGGCATGAAGTTTTTTCGGTTGCAGCAATTTCAAGAAACGGGTTTTACCCACGCCATAATCACCCTCGATCAAGACGCTCTGCCTACGATAGATTCGGTTATATGTGGCCCCCAGATAAGAAATGCGGCGTTTGTCATTTATAAAATCTTCTTTTCGTTTCATGTCATATTTCTCCAGAAAACGCATACGGTGCCACATGGATTCTTCGATAATGGCTTTCACAATCGAGAATAAAAGCATTGAACAGCACTGCCCCTTTTATATTCGTGGGTTGCTGCATCTTTTTTATATAGGTGGTGTATCTTTTCTGGTTATGCTGAAGGATTTGCTTTGCCATGGGCATGGAAAGACCTTTTTTATAATTTTTAATCAGGAGGGGCCGATCGACGACCATGCTGTTGTGCTCCAAAAAGGCGATGATCTGATCCAGCTCATTTTTGTCCGGCAATATGGTCAATACTTTTAACGGCTTTTCAAAGGGCTTTCGGGCAAGGGCTTCTCCCCAAAAAATACCATCCTCCCTGGGCTCAAAAAGGAAAAGCTTGTCATTGTATCTGGATATCTGAACGGGTGTACTTTTATGGGAGCTGAACTTGTCTACACCCATGGTCACATAGTAATCCTGATTTTCAAATCTGATGGTCTTCTGCTTTGATACCGTGGCTTTTGTTTTTCTAAATCCATATTTCATGTGCTCCTTGACCTGATCAGTACAAAAGGTCAGTGTGCTGGTAAATGTTTTAAAAAAGTCTGTGAGCTTTTTATCCGGCACCCAGGCACTGACTTTTCCTTTTTCAGAGAAATAGTGGCGTGTACAGTTGTGTTCATGGCGATATTTCTCCATAAGTGAGCTTGTTTTTAACTCATCCAAATTTATATCAAGGAGGGTAACGGTGATTTTTTCTTGTTTTCCTTTTTTGAAGATGTACCCGGGCTCTGTCTTTACGATCCTTTTTTCAAACGCCTTGATGATTCGGATTTCAAAATTATGAAGGCTGCGGTGGGATGATTCCAGGTGAGCCTTATCCTTGGGAGCATGGATCCTTGAGAAATCAGGTTCCATATAAAACCCGTTCGGGGTGGAATGTTTCAAATTCAAGTCGTTGATGGGGCGCTTAAGATTTAAAAAGCCCTTGGCATTATCCGGCCGGATACGAATCTTTTTTTGGGGAAATGGCCTATCCAGTAAAAATTTGGTGAACAGGTTCACGGAGTTCCAACTGCTTTCGGAAAAATACGCATCCAGGACAAACATATAACGAGAGCCCGTATCATAAAATTCTATGACCTGGGGCTTTTGCCAATGACCCTTGTCGTTTCTGATCTTAAAATATCTAAAAATACAGCCATCCATCTGGATCAGATCAAACACCGGTTCTGGTTTAAAACTATTTTTGACCGGAATATCGTCCTCGAAATCTGGTTTATTCAAATATGATTTGAGGTTTTCACGGTAAACACAGTGCCTGAGGGCATGGATGGAGATCCTCTTTTTGAACTCTTTCTCAAGCCAGTGGTGATAATTTTTAATGGTTCTTGCCTTATGGGTAATAAAGATGAACCGTTGGCTTGACGGATCACACGACTCTTTTACCATTTCTATAAAACGTCTGCGGACCTGTTCGGAGAAAGAACGGGGACGTCCACTGCACTTGCGGCCCTCCATGACCTTCTTTTCCACAAGTAGGAGTGGCCCCGGAATAATGCCGGTTTTTTGATATTGATCTTTGTAATATTTTTTACTTGCTCGTTTGGCCGAGCCTTTTTTGTTCATGATCTTTTTATGGAGCAAAAGATTGAAACGGTCATCAAGCGTCAGAGTAGGTATGACCTTCAGGTTATCCGTGTCCATTGCCGTTCTCCCTTGTCAATATTTTTTCCCGAATGACCCGGTTCCACAATAGCCCAGCCTGGCGAGATGTCTTTTGCCAGTGATCCTGTTGGGCCAGTCGAACCTGGTCAAGCATTGCCTGGACAGCATCCATATAGGCTTTGCTGACCTGATCGGTTAAATCCACAGGTTCGTCTTTACTGCCGGTGTCGTTTTCTTTTGCGGAATCAATGAACTGTTTGATGTTTGGTGCGGTTATCTCCATGGCGGTTTTTAAAAATGCCTTCCATATTTTACGCTGTTCGATGGGATCCAATGGGGCCAGGGGGCGCACCTGGGATTCATTGTTGGGAAGAATGTCTCCAATTGGAGACAGATTGTTGATAACCTTATAGGATTCTATCAGGCGATAAGCTTGGGCTCTGCCCATATCCCAGCGCACTCTGGCATAAGTTTCAAAACTACTGAAAAGATTGAGTTTATACAGCCGGGTATCTTTTATCTCTTTCAGAGCTTTGCCTATTTCATGGAAATGACTCTGATTACGGGCAATAAGATTCTCCAGACGGGTCAACCGATCCTGTTCCATTATCCTAATCCTCCCGGCATGGTCTGGCCGATGCCTCCGATAAAATTTTGCAACCCCTGTCTGGCATCTTTGTTCTGATTCGGAACTTTGACCATCAGGCGTTTTAAGAACAGAACGCTCTCTTTAAACCCGATTCTCTGAACAGTCATCACAAGATCGATGGTGTTGAAGTTTTTTTCACATCGAAAGCACCGGGCCAGGTTGGTGGCTGGGTTTATGGCTGTCTGGAATTCATTACAGATCGGGCACAGAAAACGGAAAAAGCCTTCACTGATTTTTGATGGCATTTCCAGTTGCTCCCTTATCAACATCTCCACAGGGATAAAATTTCTTAATTCAAACAACTCTTGGGATGAAAATTTTTTTGGCATGAGTCCTCACATTTGTCGGGGTTATCAAGGCACTTTGCCTTAAGCTCAAGGCAAGGTGTAAAAATCCTATTTTTAAACTACTATAATAGCCCCATCCTTGTCTGTTGTGTCTTAAACACCCTTATGTATTAGTCTGTTCGTATCTCCTTTATTTACAGAGGTTTAGGTTAATGATGCGTCTTAAAACCCTAAGTCGATTACTTTGTTGGGATATCAATGAATTACAGTTGGTTAAGTCTATGATGCGTCTTGAAACTCCGATTCGATTAGTCGAGGTTTTTATCCATAAACACCCCCCCCCTATCTGAACGCAGTTTTTGAATCGTATGACTGATTCAGAATCTGCCAAGCTACATATTGGATGACGATCATATTTCTTGTTCCATACTCGTTTTCTAAAATTTCATATGGCAATACGGGCTTTGCCAGGCAGTTGGGCGGGGGGTGTTCATGGGGAGGTATGCTGGATTTAAATTCCTTAGAAGATTCTTCCTCAATCTTTTCTAATTTTTTACCCAGATAGTTATTTTTAAAATATTCACCGTTTTTTTTGTTCCATTTTTGACAGTTTCTTCGGTGCTGTTCAGTTTTGCAGGCAGACCTTCCACATGTTGTCTGTCGTCCTTTTTGGCGGACATCCGGCTTAAACCATTTGCGGCAAATACAGCAGGGGCGTTTTCCACTTGAACTTTTTGCCATTATATTTTCTCCAAATTTAAATCTGGATGAAAATATAGCCCTAAAAATTGATTTTGTCGTAAAAGCGGCGGGGTAAGCGGGGTATGATTTATTTTCTATTTGGCGGGGTATTTGCGGCGGGCTGCCCTAATCATAGCGTTATAGTATTTTGCGAACGATTTGGGGGGTAGGCGTTAGAGTATTCGCATCTTAACATATGGGTATGGATTAATTTTTGTTCAGAGGGTTGTTTTAATAGATGACGCCATGAAAAGTTGAACGATCTTGTGTTTTAAATGCTCAGCCGTGGGAAGATCCCCCGGGTTTTGAGTGGCAGTGATGCCACTCTTGAGCAACTAAAAATTTGATAATCGAGTTTCAGGATTAGACTCATACCGCTTGACAAGTTGTTTACATTATCATTTTTATTGAGTAATAATAGAAAGATAAGTTTCGTGTTAAGTTGTTCCAGAAGATGTTGGAATACCATTTTATTGGATAGCAGAAAAGATAAAATGATAGGAGTCAGAATGAATACATATTACAACTTTTCTCCAAAACTATCAATGTGGTACCATGAAGCAAAGAGAGAGAAAAACTATTTCCGGCATTTCCTATCTTGTCTATTGAAGAATCCTATCTGTCAGGATTTTGCCCTATATCCCAAACGCTTCTACAAAGCAATTGAGCAATTTGATCATAATAAAACAATCGATTTCTGTTTCATCGGTGGTTTTAAAACTGATGAAAAGACACAAAAAAATAGAAGTTGGATATTAGATTTCATTAAATTCAATTTTAACGAATCCTCTTATCTTCAATTCACAGATAAGATTACTAAAAAAAACTATCAAAACATGGGAAGTTTTGACTATACTCTTCGTAACGTAGGTTTCGTTCCTAAAGAACATCCCGTGAAAATTCGAAACTCTTTCGATGACAATTATTTCAGGAAAATGGCTGCGAGTAAATTCACATTGTGTCCTGCAGGAGACAATTTCTGGAGCATGCGCTTTTATGAAGCGCTCATGTGCAAATCGATCCCAATTGTAAAAGAAAGAAATGAGACGTTTAGATCTAAAGCAGAGTCTGAATTAGACTATAAATTCTACTTCTCAAATGAGCAATTTGTATTCAATGAAAACTGGGTAGAACATAATTATAAGCTTTTTTTAAAGTATCATACACTCGAGAATCGCTGAATGCAGCCTATCCCAAATTGAAGAGTACAATCTTATCAAGCTCCATTGAAACTTGTTTGTAAATCACTATTTAACAAGTTTCTAAAATAATCAATCGTTTTCAGAAGACCTTCTTCCAGGCTAATTTGAGCTTTCCAACCTAGTATTTTTTCAGCCTTAACAATATTTGGACACCTGATCTGCGGATCATCCAGAGGTAATACTTTGAATACAATACCTGATGTTGATCCGGATAATTTAATTATCAATTCAGCTAATTCTATAATGGTAGTTTCATTATTATTGCCAAGATTGACAGGTCCGGTAAAGTCATTAGGACTATTCATTAGACTGGTCAATCCTTCTACAAGATCCTCCACATAGCAGAAACTACGGGTATGATTGCCATCTCCAAAAATTGTCAGATTATCTTTCTTCAAGGCCTGGATTATGAAATTGCTTACAACTCGCCCATCATCTGGCTGCATAAAAGGACCGTAAGTATTGAATATCCGGGCAACTTTTATCTTTAGATTATTCTGTCGGTGATAATCAAAAAAAAGAGTTTCAGCGCACCTTTTCCCTTCATCATAACAGGATCTTATGCCAATTGGATTGACTCTACCCCAGTATTCTTCTACCTGGGGATGAATCTCCGGATCCCCATAAACTTCACTTGTAGAAGCCTGAAGTATTTTAATCTTCAGTTTATTAGCAAGCTCCAACATATTTATTGCACCTGTAACGCAGGTTTTAATTGTTTGAACTGGATCTTCTTGGTAACTTACAGGAGAAGCCGGACAGGCAAGATTATAAATCTCATCAATATCCAAATCCAATGGAATTGTAACATCATGCCTGATAATCTCAAAGTGAGGATTCTTTAGTAATACATTGATATTATTTATATTACCAGTTATGAAATTATCCATGCAGATAACTTCATTATTCATTTCTAATAATTTCATACATAAATGAGAGCCGATAAATCCTGCCCCACCGGTAACAAGTATTTTTTTTTTCATCTTCAACCTTCATCTTCAAATTTCGTATCCGATCCAAACTTTTGATTATCACTATAATCGAGATCAACCTAAATAACAATTAGCTCATATTATTTCCCTGTTTATTTGTTCAGATTTATTTAATCTATTAGAATATTAATTGTCAATTAGTAGTTCATGTTCAGAGAGTGATTTTTAAAATATGTTAGTCCCAAAACAAGCGCGTGTTTAAGAACGATCCTAAAATTGTCTCTTGCCTATTAAAATGTTTTGAGCAATTGATTTCCATCGAAGAATTCATTTTAAAAATACGTACCAATCCATCTGTAATTCATTGGTGGATACAATTTTTAGATACTTTCAATATCAATTTCCTTCTCAGTTCTAAATTATCCTTGATGAAGAGATCTATCCGAGAAAGGGAGTTGATCACAGGCGTGTGGGGATGTTTGCCAAAAATATCCGGGATGGCTTTTTATTTGACCCGGTTGAAATGGAGGCTGTTCTCGACACGCCAGTTGTCTACCTCCTGTTTGATGGGGCCCACTGATGGAGCGCTTATAAGGCAACGGGGCAGCTGAGGTCGAGGCTATCGTCATAACGCAACTGAACGGGACGGATCTACGGTTGTCTGTTGCTGAAAAAGTCATTGGTTCCGCAAAAGCAGACGGAAGATGACGCAAGGGATACTGCCAGACGTGCCTATACCCGAAATCCCGATCTCAGCTCTGGCAAAATCGGAAAGGCCATTGGGCGTTCGAAGCAGACTGTGGACACCTATTTGACAGATCTTCGTGCCGCAACCCAACCAGCTGGACATGAATATTAAGATCTTTCGAATGAATCGCCTTGGTCTCCCCCAGGACCGGATCGCAAAGAGACTGGGACAAACCAGGGATGTGATTCGTGACCATTTGGGGAAATGTCAGGCTCGGAGGTTTCATGTACTTGTTCATCGAATATGACATTCATCATTGGAAATGTGTTTCATCTTAGGATCAAGCCCGGAAAACTGATTGGAAACAGGTTGCAAACCTATTTCCATCATTGTGAATGTGCAAATCATTGAAATCTCACATCTTCACGAGCACTTGCTCCGCAGCAATGCTGATCGGCTCTGCACTCGGCTCCGAAGACAGATCCGGCTGGCCGGCGCACATTATTGAGCAGAGATCGTAAACTGTTTTTCCGCCCAGGATGAGGGCGTTGACGGTGTCTATCTCTTTTACCGGCGCTTCGGAATCGCTCAGTATCTGGCCACCGAGCAGTTTTTTGCTCTTCCTGTCGAACACGAGTTTTATCGTCCAGGGCTTCATCCCTGGCATCATCATGTGCTTGCTCCTTGATTCCACCGTGGCGCACACAGGGTCGTAGCCCTCTTCCCTGGCCCGCGTCTCGGTGAGTCCCGTGAACCCGATGCTTTTATCGAACAATCTCACTACAGCATTGTCAAGCACCCCCGGGAATGGCACATCATACCCTGCCAGTTTTTTGGCAACGTGGCGCCCTGCGATTATGGCGGGGCCGCGAAGTACACCGGGAACGGGCTTTCCGGTAATGAAATGCTTTTTCTCTGCGCAGTCACCCAGGGCAAAAATGTCAGGCTCGGAGGTTTCCATGTACTCGTTCGTCTTTATACCATAGGCACCCGTTTCCAGCCCTATCTGTTTCGCCAGCTCAAGATTCGCCTTCACCCCGACATTCAGAACGATCAAATCCGCCTCCAGCTGCTCATTGTTTTCAAGTACAACCGCAGAAACCGCTTGATCCCGACCGAGAATTTTTGTCACTCTATGTCCCATCTTCATCTTCAGGCCCTTTTCGGTCAGGTACTCCTGAAGTTTTGTACCGAACTCGGCGTCCAGCATCAGCGGCAGGGGATGCTCCAGCATTTCAACAATGGTTATTTCATAGCGCTCTGAAGGAGTGATCAGAAGATTGGAGGCAAGCTCCATGGTTATGAATCCCGCCCCGATAAAAATCATTTTCCGGGGTTTTTTCTTTTCCATGAAATCTAGTATTTTTTCAGCGTCGGACAGGCTCCTAAAGGTGAATACACCGTCCAGATCGCTGCCCTCAATCGGGGGAACCACCGGGGTGGCCCCTGTGGCCATGACCAGCTTGTCGTAGGGAATCTCCCGGGCGTTGGAGAGACGCACTTTTTTCTGCTTTGTGTCCACATGTGTTACTTCATCGACTATGACATTGATGCCGGCGTCGATGAACTTTTTATCCGGATTGACGATGGATTCCCCCGTAACGAGGCCAGACACCACGTACGGTAGCGAACACCGCACGATAAATCGTTTTTCCTTTCTCACAAGCGTAATGTCGATTTTCGGCATGAGTGCCTTGGCCCGCATGGCGGTCGCGAATCCACCTCCACCGCCTCCGATAATCACCAGCCTTTCTCCATTTTTCATATTGTCCTCCTCTTTTATCTATTTTTGACTCAATCATCATTAGAAATGTGATACATCGTAGGATCAAGCCCGGAAAACTGATTGGAGACTGGTTTCAAACCTATCCCCATCATTATGAATTTACAAGCCCCTGAAATACTGTTCTTAAAACCTTCTGGGGAATTTGTCGTTCAAAAAAATCGTCGTAATCGTCGTAATCGTCCTTATCATCTGTTTTTGTACAATAAGCCGTTTCAGACAGACTATCCTTTTGAGGTCTGACTTTTAAGCTCTCCATGACATCCATTATCCCGGAGAGTTTTAGATTCCGGTGTTTATCCATCCATGTGTCGCAACTGTCGTGGCTGCCTGTGAACAAAACATAGAAATCCCGTCCATCTTTAACACAGACAAGCCGAAAACCCTGACCCAGGTCGTACTTTAAACACCTCTTGATCCTGGCATCGCCGTTCCTGGTAAGTTTTCCAGCCCTGACAGGTTTAACTCCCATGAGCAGGGCATTGATGATAGCATCCGCCTTTTTTGCGGCAAAGGCATTTACATTTTCTAGTTCGTTGGCTTCATCAAGCAGTTTTAAAATCTTTGAATTAATATGGATATAATCAATCACAGATACCTCCCATCATACGAGAAATTCAGCCTATAAGCAGCAGGATCATTTGCTGTTTTTATGCTGCCGGCTCTCAATGCGATCTTAGAGACCCAGCAGCCTATCCTCGCTTTCATATAGATTGCTCCTTGTTTTGTTTTATCCACAGAAGTGTCAGGGACTCAGAAATAAATAATTCCTCAATATAGCTTTTCTTTCAGCTCGTCTTCTGCGTTGCATCAAAAGGCACATTATCTATACCCGGTACTGGCTTGTTATCGCAAATTGTTAGTTTTTATAAGTTCTATGAACAGGATAGAAAAATTCGATAATACAACACCCGGCAAAGAAAATGTGCGTGTCTGGACGTTTTGCTGCCGCGGGGAAATCAGGGATTAAAAGTTAACCCTAAAAGAAGGATGGGGCACGGCTGTTATTCACTCTACTTTCGGAGTAGGCATTATTTAATAGTTTAAAATATAAACACATGAAATTAAGGCGGGAGTTTAATTCCAGGAAAGTCTATTGAGGAGTCTGTCAAATATAAACTTAATATTGTTTTTGACAGGACCATAGTTCTTATGGTCCTGCATCATCATAACCGCACCTTCCCATGAATTCTGAATAAAGGCGGCAAGTTCTTCAGGGTCAACACCAGGATCAATTTCTCCTGCATTCTGAGCTTCCCTTATCATCCTTGCATACAGGGCCTGCCACATATCAAACGCATTACGTATTGCAGCACTCATATCAGGGCTGTGATTCATCACTTCATGGTTCAGTTTTGCAACAAGGCAACCGCTTCCGCATTCTTTTTCAGGGTAAAAAGAGAGGCATGATACAAAACTATCTTTTAATCGCTCCAATGGCGTTTTTGACCTGTCTTCAAGAAAAAACCGAATGGTTGCAGCATGTTGACGTGCAAACTCATCTATTACTGCAATCCCGAAATCTTCTTTTGATTTAAAATAATAATAAAAAGACCCCTTGGGTACGCCAACGGAATCAAGGATCTCTTTAATACCAACAGAATGATAACTTTTTTCCTGCATGGCCTCTATACCGGCCTGAATTAATTTTTGCTTTGTATCTTTTTTCATAACCAGAATATTAGACCTGTTGTCTATAAAATTAATTATCAATGCAACGCAGCCCACGCCCTTGGTCTGGGAACAGTCGTTGTGGGCTGGTTTGATCATGATAAGGCCGCTGACATATTGGGCCTGCCTGGGGGGTATGAACTGGTAAGTCTGATACCTGCAGGTTATCCCGACCAAAAAGGCAGCTCTCCTAAAAGAAGGGAAATAAAGGATTTCATCCATGAAAATATCTTTTAAAAAAAGAGGACAAAAAACATGGTTAAATTAACTAATGAGATGACGCAAATATCATAGATTGATTCCCCATGGGCAAGGGCAAAGCAAGCCAGGAAGGCCTGGAACCTTCCTGGCTGTTGCATTCAGCTTCCATCTTTTATGGTTAAAGGCGGCGATGCCGATACATCAAGGTCAAGAACAGTGGTGTTGATTTTTTGACACAGATCAAAAGGTTTTGCCAGCATGGTTCTATCCAGACTGAGTATGGGTACGGCCCCCATCAGTGAATTTGTGATAAGGACTTGGTCTGCTGAATAAAGTTCTTTCGGTTTAAGGGGCTTATTTTCAATTTTATAACCCCATTGGGCAAGGAATTCACATACTGCCGCTTCCATGATCCCCGGCAGCACATGTTTAGAAACAGGTCTTATTACGGCCTTGTCTTTGATCAGTAGAATATTGGCCGTATTTGTTTCAGAAACGGTATTATCCGGATTCATGATCAATGCTTCATCGGCCCCTTGGCCCTTGGCCCATTTTCCGGCCAGGAAATAGTATAAATAATTGAGAGTTTTGTAGTCTGCAAGGGGGGTTAAACGCGGATTCGGATAGGTTAAAAGATGTAATCCCTGTTGGTTCTTTTCTTCCAGGCGGTGGGTGTACGGTCTGGCGGTAACAAGAAGCGTATGATTAAATGGGGCTGAATCCCTGTTTCCCTGTGTGGCAAGAATTTTTACGGCGGCTGTTTCTGATGTCAGTTTGTTCTGGACTAATACCTGATTTATAATTTTATCCCAGCTGAGATCAGGGGGGGCCTTGCAGAAAAAATGGTTCCAGGTTGTATCAAATCGTTTTAAATGTTCTTTGAGGTGTCGGGGCTTTCCCCTATCAACCCTGATGGTTTCAAAAAAACCATAGCCGTACTGAAGTCCCAGGTCGGTAATGGGAACTGTGGCCTGGTCCACGGGTTTTATTGTACCGTTCAGCCAGACAACCTTTCTATTAACGGTTTTTTCCCCTTTGTCCTGGAAGACCTCCATCAATGTTCGGCCCTTGTGCAGGGTTTCATCAAACTCATTGGAGGGATCGGAATCAAATACAATACCCCCGCCTGCAGAAAAGATAATTTTGCCGTTGTATATGGTTAGGGTTCGAATGACGATGGAAAGATCAATGGTGTCATGGAAGCCTACATACCCTATGGATCCTGTATAAATATGCCGTCTGCCGGGTTCAAGTTCGTCGATGATTTCCATGGACCTGATTTTTGGACAACCGGTAATGGACCCTCCTGGAAAAGTGGCGGTAATAAGGTCCACGGAGTCATAATTTTTGTCCAGAATACCTTCAACAACAGATACCAGATGGTAAACATTTTTATAGGCTTCCAGTCTTTTGTGTTCTGAAACCCTCACTGAACCGCCTTTGCAGACTTTTCCAATATCGTTGCGTAAAAGATCGACAATCATTGAAAGTTCAGCATCATCTTTTTTGCTTTGAGCTAGTTGTGTTTTGAGTTTTTGATCTTCTGCCCGGGTTTTTCCCCTGGGTTTTGTTCCCTTGATCGGCCGGGTTTCAACGTATTTTCCGATTCGTTGAACAAACCTTTCAGGAGAAGTTGAAACAATCTGGTGGTCACCGGCATTTATATATGCAAAAAAAGGCGCTGGATTGGCATGGTAAAGGGTCGCAAAAAGATTGAAGGTGTCGCCTTTGAAATCCATTTCAAAGCGTTGGGACATATTGACCTGATAAACATGGCCGGATGCAATGTACTCCTTGATTTTAACAAGTGATTCCAGGTAATCTTTCTTTGAAAAGTTGGATTTAAACCCCCTTTGGTCACCACAGAAAGTTCCTTTTTGCGGTGGCTTTGAATCCATAATACGTTTAAAAAAATCAAGGTCATCATCCAGGGTGCTTTGACCGGAAAGTATACGTTTAGGGATGCAAAGACGCGTGATGGCGTTTTTTTTGTCATGAACAACGATTATCGACGGTGCAAAAAGACGGATATGGGGAAGACCCAGGTCATCTACGGATGTTTTTGGCAGTTTTTCCAGGTGGTCTTTGAGGTCATAGGAAAAGTATCCAAAAAGTCCGGCTGAAACTGGTTCTGGAAGTTTGGCACTTTTCTGGTACTCTCCAAGGCTGAAAGTATCCAATAACATGCGAAGTGTATCAAAGGGGTTGTCTTCAAAACAAAGGCGTTGGTCTTTGATTGTAATCTCCATGCTACGGTTCCGGCCCAAAAAACTCAACCATGGTTTTGCGCCGAGTATATGGTATCGTGCGCTGTCAAGTTCGCCGCCGCTCAACAAAATGACACTGCCTTCCATGGAGGCAAACCGGGCGGAAAAATCAATGAAAGATTCGGTTAAATGAATATTTTCAATATGAACGCCGTGGATCTGACCGGCCATGTTTTTTATTTTATCCTGCAGCATACTGTTCACGACTCAATGAATTATCAAGAGCTCCCTGTTTGAGAAAATTTTCTATAAGTAAAAAACCGTTTTCAGTCAGAAAACTTTCTGGATGAAATTGAAGACCGGAAAGGGGCAGATGGGGGTGGGAAATTCCCATGATTACGCCGTCTGCACTTTGGGCGGTGATGGTGAGGCTCGTTGGTTCTGGCGGTTTAATCATTAATGAATGGTAACGGGCAGCGACAAAGGGGCAAGGCATTCCTTTGAATATACCTTGGTTATTATGATGGACGCTGCTGGTTTTTCCATGCATGGGGATGGGTGCCCGTGGAGTTGTCCCTCCAAAAGCTTCATTGATGCATTGCATTCCCAGGCAAACCCCCAGTACAGGAATTTTTTGGTAAAAGGTTTTAATCAGGGGGATTGAAATGCCTGAGTGGGCCGGGTCTTTTGGGCCGGGACTGATCAGTATATAGTCGGGATCAAATTGTATCGCCCCCTTGATTGAAATTTTATCGCTTCTATGGACCTTAATGGCAAGGTTATAGTGCATAAACATCTGGACTAAATTATACGTAAAGGAATCATAGTTATCTATTACCAGTAGTCTGGGTAAAAGTAACCTGGGTTCAGGCATGCATCTTTTTTTGAAAGTAATCATTTTTTCCTTCCCCAAAAATAAAAAAAGCCATCCAGATACAAGTCTGGATGGCTTTTGCCTATTGCATAACTTCTATTGTTTTTATCTGCTCTAATTGGCCATTTTGGCCAATTATGAAATATAAAAACCATATCCTATTTTTTTTATAGTAATATATGAAACCGATTTTGAGATCAAGCAAAAAATGTTATGCTTTGTCCTGGCGACAGGTCCGGGCCTGGCCCCCAATTGTCTATCCCCTGTTCTTTGAATTGCACTTGATACTGGCGGTCTTTTTTTTATCCATACGCCCCATGGAACATAGGATGCCCAGGATGGACAGGCCGCAGAAGATGGAAAAACCTGTGCCCATGGCATTTACAAATGCCTTTGCAGTGTCGGGCGTTACCGGAGCGTCATCCATGAAAATGGTGAGAATTATGGTGATAACGGTCATGGCGGTGAGCATCCCCACCGTGCGCATGGTGGCGATGAGGCTGGAGGCGATGCCGTAGTCTTTGGGGTCAACACTGCCCATGACTGTGGTCATGTTGGGGGAAGAGAAAAAGGCAAAACCGATGCCCAGAAGTGAGAGAATGATCAGTATCTGGTAGATGGGGGTCTCCACCTGGATAGTGGTGCACATGGCCAGGGCCACTGCGCAGAGCCCCATGCCAAAGGTGGCGATGCGGGCCGGTGGAAAAATGTCTGCAAATTTTCCAGAGATGGGTGATAAAAAGGCCTGGAGAAGGGGCTGTACAATGAGAATAAACCCTGCGGTCTGGGCAGAGAATCCCTTGACCTGCTGGAGGTAAAGACTGAAGAAAAAGGTAACGCCAAACGAGGCCGCATAATTGATGAGGGTTGCGGCGTTGCTCATGGCAAAGACCCGGTTATTAAAGATGAGCTTCACGTTCAGAATGGGGGAGGTGATCTTCGATTCCCAGGCGACAAAAAAGATCATCCCTGCAATCCCACCGGCGAGAAGCCTGGTATATGCACTGCCATCCTTAAGGTGGGTGACGCCGAAGATCACGGCAAAGAGGGCGGCCATGTAGATGAGGCTGCCAACCCAGTCAAATGACTTGCCCTCCGCTCCCTTCCACTCCCCCTTAAGGCGGGTGAGGGTGAGGATCAGGGCGGCAATTTCCATGGGCAGGGCCGAAAAAAAGATCCACCGCCACCCCATGTAGGTTACCATGAATCCTGCCAGAGTGGGGCCGGCCGAGAGTCCTGCATAAACGGCCGCCACAACAATGCCCATGGCTCTGCCACGCTTGCCCGGAGGGATAACCGAGGAGAGGATGGCCACGCTGGTGGCTGTAACCATGGCAGCTCCTGCCCCCTGGAGAAAGCGGAAGAGGATAAAGATCTGGATGGTGGGGGAAAGACCCAGGAGAAGCGTGGCAAGAGTCAAGAGGATGGCACCGGCCACAAACACTTTTTTGCGGCCATGAATGTCGGCTATCCGGCCGGCCGGCAGCATGATAAGGGCCACGGCCAGGATGTAGACCATTTCCACAAGGCCCAGCCCAACAGCTCCTGCGGAAAACTCTTGGCCGATGGCGGGCAGGGCTACCCCCACGGCGGACATCATAAAGGGGGCTAGAAATTGTACTGCCGACACTACAAAGATCGTGAGACCCGGAGAAAGGGATTGTTCAGTTTTGTTTTCCATGCCCCGCCTCCAAGCTGTTTCCCAGTATGGGGTTCTGGTACAGGGTGTCATGCATCCTGTGAATCATGGCAAGGGGGTAAGCAGGGGATGGGGCTGGTCTAAAATTATTATTCATGGATCTCCTGGGCCGTCCCTTCATCCCGTGGGCAGGCTATTCATTGTTGACAAGCAAACCATTGACATGACAATAAATAAACTGTGGAAAGGCGTTGTCAAGGGAGACCTCCTATATTATGCTATGAAGGGAGTTTCATAAAACAAGGTCAAAAGACATCAGCCTAAAAGCGGGAGGACGCGTAAAATATGATTTCCGGTAAAGTTAAATATTCCATTCAGATCGCCCTGATGCTTGTTGTATTCTTTATGGTTTTAGCGGGTCTGATATTTAAATTTGTCGGTGATCTGCGGTCTGAATCCATAAAAAAACACGCAGAGCAAATTGAACAAGAAAAAAGAAAGGCAGAATTTGTTGCCACGATTGAAGAGCAGTATAAACAGATGAAAAAATTATATCAGGAAGGGGAATATGACCAGGTCATAAAGGTTATAAAGGTGTTTAGTGACCATGGGAAATCAGATTACAAAGATTTACCTGAAATTAAACGAGAGATTCGCAGATTACACCTGGAAAAAAAGCTGGACTTCATTCCAAAGATTAATTTGGAAGCGCATATGAATTTTTTAAAAAAAGAGGGGATAGAAAAAGATACGTCAACGCAGGTATTTATTCGGACACCCCGATACGGCCAATATTTTTATCCCTCTGATTTTCCCATCCAACTTGAGGGCAGTGCCCTGTCCCTGAACGGTGATTTCTCCGATGATATCATTTGGACAAGCAGCATTAACGGTAATCTCGGGACAGGGAAATCACTGTCTGTTCGTCTCTCCTTTGGCGATCATAAAATCATTGCCACCGGTACAAACGGAATTACAACCGGAACCATGGGAACCCTTATCCATGTCGTGACTGAGCCTGAGTTTATGAAAAAACATCGTCGAAATTAATCCAAGATCCAGACGGCATCTTTTCTGAATGGAAATCGTCGCTCACAGGGTCCACACAGCATCATTGGGTGATGTGCCGCCGCCGGATCAGGGGGAGCACAAGCTTTGACCCTGAATAAAAAATTGCCCACACCGACAAAAAGTAGTAGTAAGTGGTCAAGTATTGGCCATGTCCCCCTGATCTGAATGGATCTGGGAAAACTATTGTTTATGCAAAGGGTTATTTTCGTCATGTTAACGGATTTTAAGAACCAGATTACTCCCATTGATTTTAATGTCGTTAAGGAAAAAATTCAAGCAACCGGGGTCCCATCTATTGGTAATGGGACCATTCGCGAGATCGTTAAAGTTGCCAATGAAATTCAGCAGGCATCGGGTCAAAGATATATTCGCATGGAAATGGGCGTCCCAGGGCTTGCCCCCCCGGAAGTCGGTATAAATGGAGAGATTGAGGCCCTTAAAAACGGCGTGGCCTCAAAATATCCCATGCTTGAAGGGATTCTGCCCCTCAAGAAGGAAGCGTCCCGATTTATCAAGATGTTCATGGATGTGGATCTGCCTGAAGCCTGCTGCATTCCAACGGTGGGGTCCATGCAGGGAGGGTATGCAACCTTCATGATTCTTGGAAACATGGATGCTCAAAAAGATACCCTTCTTTTTCTTGATCCAGGATTTCCGGTTCAAAAACAGCAGCTGGATGTGCTGGGCCAGAAGTATGAGGCCTTTGATGTCTACAATCACAGGGGGGACAAGCTTGAAGCAAAGCTTGAAGCCTATTGTTCCCGGGGCAATATTGCGGGAATCATCTACTCCAATCCCAACAACCCTTCATGGATCTGCCTTAACGATGATGAGCTTAAAATCATTGCAAAGATTGCCGATAAATATGGGGTCATTGTCATCGAGGATCTGGCCTACTTTGCCATGGATTTCAGAAAGGATCTTTCCATACCGGGAAAGGCGCCCTTTCAACCTACCATTGCAAAGTATACCAAAAATTATATCCTGCTGATCTCAAGCTCCAAGGCGTTCAGCTATGCGGGCCAACGGGTCGGGCTGCTTGCCATATCTCCGGATGTGTACGAAGGTCGCTATTCCCGTCTGAAAACACGGTTTGGCAATGATAAATTTGGCTATACCCTGATTTACAAGATTCTTTATTCCTTTTCTTCGGGGACCTCCCATTCCGCCCAGTACGGCCTTGCTGCAATGCTCAAGGCCGCCAATGACGGTGACTTTAACTTTGTGGATAGTGTCCGTGTGTATGGCGAAAGGGCGGTTGCCATCAAGGCGCTGTTTAAAAAAGCAGGCTTTGAAATCGTATACAGCAGGGATCTGGATGACCCCCTTGGCGACGGCTTTTATTTTACCGTCTGTTTTCCGGGGATGACGGGTGCAGAACTTGTGGAGCGTCTTTTATACTATGGCATCAGCGCCATTGCCCTTTCGGGGACGGGTAGTGACTATGAGGGAATGCGGGTGTGCATGTCCCAGGTTGGAAAGGATGAATTTGAGGTTCTGGGGGCAAGGCTTGAGCAGTTTGGGAATGATTACAAGCTGTCATAATGGTTTTCCCGGGGGTGACAATACCGATGGGGTCACCCCTTTTTCCCAGAGATGAACGGCATTCCCTGTCCCCATGGGAACTGAACATCAATTTGCCGCCCAGAATCAGTAACTGGGGATGTTCATCTGTTACAAAAGGTTGTTCCTGTTTAAGGTCGGGTGGAGTTCCCGGCCTTTACATTTTTTTAAGGCCATGGTGCCGTGGGGAAGGAAGTTGATGCAGACAGATTCAAGCAAAACACGGGATGAACTGCTCGTTGAATTGCAAAGATACAGGGTCAAAGCGCTGGGGGTTGATGCATTAAAAGAACAATTGAACAGGGTTGAGGACCAGTGCCGGTTGTTGCAGTCACGCCTTGAACAGCGCGATCAAGATCTTGCCCGGGAATGTGCCGACCACCATGCTGCGGTTAAGGAACTGGGCCTGGCGCAATTGATCGTTGATCGTAGCCCGGTCATCCTCTTTCGGCGCAAAGCCGGTGATACTTTTCAGATGGATTACATCTCTGTTAACCTTCGTAACTTTGGATATGCACCTGAAGAATTTATCAACGGGAAGTTAAAATTCAGGGATATTATATACAGGGACGATAGGGATCGCGTTAGAGAAGAGGTACTCCGTTTTCAAAAGGCAGATCTGGAAGAATACAGCCAGCAGTACCGCCTGGTCACAAAATCCGGTGAGATACGATGGGTTTACGATCAAACTTCAGTAGTTCGAGATAAATCGGGCACTAAAATTTATAATCAGGGAATTTTAATAGACATTACCGTTCGAAAATCAGCAGAAGAAAAATTACGAAAAAGTGAAGAAAAATTTCGCCGCATTGTCGAGACAGCAGCGGAGGGGTTTCTGTTGATGGATGAAAATCTTCAAATTGTCGATGTAAATGAGGCCTATTGCCGGATGGTCGGGTACACAAAGAAGGAGTTGATCGGCAAAACCCCCCTTGATCTGATGCCGGATACCTCCAGGGGGTATATTCTGGCCAACAAGGAAACCCTTTTTATGCGGGAACATCGTCAGCATGAAAGTCATTTCATCGCTAAGGACGGTCGTCGGATTCCGATCCTGGCCCACGGTAACACCTTAAGGGATGACCAGGGAACAATTATCGGAAATGTGGCCTTTTGCACGGATATGACCGAGCATAAAAAAGCGCTGATACTTGCAGGTGAGGTTCAGAAAAGCCTGCTCCCCAGTAAAAAACCCCATGTCAGGGGGCTTGATATTGCCGGTCGGAATGTGTCATGTGACGAAATCGGGGGGGATTATTTTGATTTTCTCTGGAGACACGATTCCAGCAGGAATGCCTTCAGTATTGTTGTCGGTGATATTTCAGGTCACGGTGTTGAATCGGCTCTCTTGATGACAACGGCCAGAGCCTTTCTCAGAATGCGGGCTGCACAGCCCGGAACCATCTCCGAGATTATATCTGAAATGAACAATCACCTGGTGGGGGATATCCTTGATTCAGGTAAATTCATGACCTTGTTTTATCTGTCCATTGACCCGGACAAACGGGAGTTAAACTGGGTTCGCGCCGGGCATGATCCTGCACTTATCTACACACCGTCCACGGGTGAGTTTGAGGAGTTAAAAGGAAGTGGGCTTGCCCTTGGTGTCATCGACGGTTTTAGGTATATCTCACATCAGAAAAACGATCTGAACAATGGTCAGATCATTGCCATTGGAACCGACGGTATCTGGGAGGCGATCAATACCAACGGGCAGATGTTTGGAAAAAAGCGGTTGCGTGACACGATTCGAAAGTATGCTGGGGAGTCTGCGGACGACATTCTCAATCAGGTCTACGTTGAATTGAATCAGTTTATGAGCGGTACAAAACCCGAAGATGATATTACCCTGGTAATTGTCAAAGTTGAAGGGCTCCCGGAAAAAACCTCCCCGGTGTGAGACTCATCATTTTAAGGCATGGGCTGTTCGGTTACATCTTACGGCTTAAACAGAATTTAAATTTAGGGTTGCTGATGATATCAAAGGGAGAACAGTTTCTGGAACTGATTTCCCAGGGGCAACGTTGGGGAAAAGCCACATTCAGAACTTGTTTTCAAAAGGATACATTTGCTGGGATTGGAGGGTTGTGTAAATAGGGCAACACTGCCAATTTAAACAAAAAACGCAATTAATTTGATTCTTTCTTGCAAATAAATTTGAGAATGTTATGATTATTGATTTTTTATCTGGGAAACAACATGACTCAACCAATTTGCGGAATCCTGTTCGGTCTGGCGGCTTTTACGTCATGGGGATTTCTGCCCGCCTACTGGAAACAGATGCAGGCGGTTACTCCTTTTGAAATTCTCTGCCATCGAATTGTCTGGTCATGTATCTTTCTTGGCATCATCATCTCCCTGCAGAAAAGATGGGGGGAAGTTGCCGGTATCGCAAGAACACCCGCAAAACTTAGAGCTCTTGTTTTAAGCGGTCTTATCATCGGGACAAACTGGTTTGTCTATATCTGGGCGGTTAATTCGGGCCGGGTAGTGGAAACCAGTCTTGGGTATTATATCAATCCCATGATCAACGTATTGATCGGGTTTTTTCTGCTGGGTGAACGGTTCAGCCGCCTTCAATATATTGCTGTTTTTTTTGCCCTGGCAGGGGTTGTTTACTCGCTTTCAGCCTATGGGGATCTGCCCCTGTTTGCCCTGGCCCTGGCTGTTTCGTTTGCCTTTTATGGCTATGCCCGCAAAAAGATACAGGCTGCCCCCCTGCCTGGTCTTTTGATCGAAACCATGGTTCTGTTAGTTCCGGCCCTGGCATATATCATTTTCAAGCAGGTCACCATGAACAGCTTTTTCCTGAAAGATCCTGGACTGACCCTCTGGATGATCGGGGCCGGTGTCGTTACCAGTCTGCCATTGCTCTGGTTTGCAGAATCAGCCAAAAGACTCAACTTATCCACCCTCGGTATCCTGCAATACCTTGCCCCTTCCATTGCTTTTATGCTGGGGGTCTTTGTTTACAAAGAATCATTTACCCGGCATAACCTGATCACCTTTACGTGCATCTGGATGGGCGTGTTTCTGTATGCCTGGGAATCTTTGAAGAAGAGCCGAAGACAATTATGATTGACATCAAGACATTGATGCTGTCGAATATGCTTGTCAGCGTATTTCTCTGTATCGCATTTCTCATATACAGCCAGGATCAAACGACCTACCGTGGATTCCGGTTATGGGCACTTAGTCCTTTGATCATGACATTGGGCTTTATGGCGATATTTCTGCGTGGAACGATTCCCCTTGGATTAAGCATTTTTGCCGTGAACGGTTTTTTTTCCCTGGTTGCGGTGATTCGCCTGGATGCCATTAAACGCTTCCTTGTGGAAAAATCTTTAAATAGATTGTTCTACACCCTCCCGATCCTGGTTGCGCTTGCCGCCATGTTTTTTTATTTTGCCGATGACCGCATTGAAATCAGAACCTTTATTCTCAGTAATGTCCTTTTTCTCTTGTCTGTTTTGATTTCATGGAATCTGGTTCGGTACTCACCGCCTGAAAACAAGCTGCTCTATTATTCGGCCGGCATTTTTATTGCTGCCCGGGGCTTAACCTTATTGACCTGGGCCATTCTATGGCAGATTAATGATCAGGAACATATTCTTGATGCTGGCATCTGGTCCTCAATCCATTTTGAGTTCGGCTTGATCAGCGAAGTTGGGCAGAACCTGATTTTTTTAATGATGAACAGTAAACGGGCGGAAAAGGATTTCATTGAATCCCGGTCGAAACTTAATTCTACGGTTTTTGATCTGAGGGCGGCGCTGTCCGAGGTTAAAAAACTTCAAGGCATTTTACCCATCTGTTCATACTGCAAAAAAATCAGGGATGACCATGGTGCCTGGCAGGGGATTGAAGAATACGTACGAAAACGTTCTGATGTTGAGTTCAGCCATGGGATCTGTCCTGGGTGTGCAGAAAAGTATTTTCCAGATATGGATTTATACAGCGATTAAGACCGTTTTGAATAATTTAATTTTTTTTATAAACCCACATGTCCTATCGGACACAACGAAATATGAAACACGATGATACAGGGCAGGCGATAGTACCATTCCGCCCCCTTTGGTTACCCTGACCGGAACGGTAAACGTCGGGGGGATTTTTGCCCTTCCAGACTAAAGCGCAGGAACTGCGGGCTAAAGTCCTCAAACAGCCTGCGCTTCTTAACGCCTGGAAGGGCAAAAATCCTATCCCCTTTGGTTTACAATGTTCCGATCAGGGAAACCAAAGAGGGCTCTAAAGTCGAGACTTTCACAATGATGTTTCGACAAGAGTTTATTATAAAATGTTTCCATGGCCCTAAGGGGATCTTTTGTTTTTAATCCATCTACAATTTCCTTGTGTCTTTCGTAAACTTTCTGGGCTGAAAAGAGTTTCACCCAATGCCTGTAAAATAAAAATTTCGAAATCCCCTGGCAGGAACGGTGACAAAATTCCACAAGCAGATCGTTGTCGATGCGGGAAAAGAGAAGGTCATGAAAAGCCTTCTCCAGTGGCGCTTGGTCTGATACGGAACCATTGTTGTCAGCGATATGTCTCATTTTGGCAATGATGCGACCTATCTCTGCAATGTCTTTGTCTGTATAACTGTCCAGCTGGAGAGGATCCGTTCCAAACTATCGAGTCAATTTCAGCCACGCGAAACAGCGGTTTATAAAACAAGAATACCCTGTGCATGGATAGTGATGAATTCTATGCACAGGGCAGGTTTGTTTTTAATGGCGTTTATCGATTACTGATCAATGGGATTACCTGGCCAGGGTTGTCTTGAGTGCTGCCAGTACCCGGCGGACATTTTCAGGCCGGGCCGTATGGCCCATGAGGCCGATGCGCCAAATCTTGCCGGCCAGGGGGCCCAAGCCTGCACCAATCTCAATTTTGTGCTCCATCCGAAGCGCAGTGCGAACGCCAGCTTCGTCAACACCATCGGGCACTTTGACGGCATTGAGCATGGGCAACCGGTATTTTTCTGCCACCAGCATCTGGAGCCCCAGATCTTCCAGGCCGGCCACCAGAGCCCGGTGATTTTCAAGATGGCGTTCAAACGCATTATCAAGGCCTTCGGCAAGGATCAGGTCAAGGGCCTGGTACAGACCGTAGAGCATGTTGACGGGGGCAGTGTGGTGATAGGCCCGTGTGTGGCCTTCCCAGTATTTAATGATCATGGTTAGATCCAGGTACCAGTTGGGCACTTTGGTTTTCCGCCCTTTGAGTGCTGCCACGGCTTTTTCAGAGAAGGCCACCGGTGCCAGACCGGGAGGGCAGGAGAGACATTTCTGGGTGCCGCTGTAAAGGCTGTCGATGCCCCAGCCGTCCATGTTCACATCAATGCCGCCGAGACTGGTCACTGTATCCACCAGATAGATCGTATCAGTAGCTGCAAGCAGAGCGCCGATTTCCGCCACCGGGTTGCGGACGCCGGTGGAGGTCTCGGCATGCACTACGGCAACGATCTTATAGGTTTTCGCATCAAGTTTCTTTTTTACCGCATCCACAATTACCGGAGTGCCCCATTCAAATTCGAGCGTGTCGACATTGGCGCCCAGGCGCGTTGCAAGGTCCTGCATGCGCATGCCGAACACTCCGTTGATGAGTATCAGTATGTCATCTCCGGGTTCGATGAGGTTGACAAAGCAGGTTTCCATACCGGCGGAACCGGTGCCCGACGCTGGGAGGGTTAGTTTGGCCGAGGTTTTGATCAGTTTTTGCAGCTGAGCCTTAATTTCATCCATGATGGTGATAAAATAAGGATCCAGATGTCCGATGGTCTTTGTGCCCAGGGCCGCATAGACCTCATCGGGGACGTTGGAGGGGCCGGGACCCATCAGCAGGATGTCTTCTATTCCGTTTAGCAGATTGCTCATAATTCCTCCTTGTTGTTATCCAGGTTAGCGGACTCAAAATTATTTTTGCAGCCTTTGATATGTCTGCGCGTTAACGCGCCGATGGTCTCGGCGTCTTTTCTTTCAATGCACCCAAAGATTTCTCGATGGACGCTAAGCGCGTTGTCACGGCTTAATCGATTTTTGGCATGTTCGATCAGGAAAGATTGAATCGAATCATCGATAACGTCGAGCATCTGGGTTAAAAACTTGTTGCCTGCCATGGTGGAGATCAGCCGGTGAAACTGGTAGTCCAGTTTGCCGAATTCTTCAGGATTGTCCAGCTTCACTTCGGATTGGGCCAGGTTTTCACGCATGGCTGCAAGGTGTTTTGCCGGGCGCCGCTGGGCTGCCAGAACGGCCAGAGACCCTTCGATAAACATGCGGGCTTCAAAAAGGTCTTCGTAAAATCCGTCGGGATTGCTGGATCGAAAGGGCACTAGCAGGATACCGATACTATCCGGGTTGATCGTTTTAGACACAAAGGCGCCCTTGCCGTGAAAAATATCGATAATGCCCAAGGCACTCAGGCGGGCCAAGCCCTCCCTGAGGCTGAATCGGCTGATGGCCAGCTGTTCCTGCAAAACCCGTTCGCTGGGTAGCTGGTCACCCGGCAACAGCCGGCCGGCTTCGATTTCCGATTTAAAATAGTTTACCACTGCTTCACCGGTGGATATTTTTGATAGGAGAGGTTTCATATTGGAATGGTCGTACTACTCATCAGACCAGTTGTCAAGGGAATTTAATGTGCAGGCAATTGTCTGCGCCCGGGCCACTCTATTAGCTGTTTGCCATACCGGCAAAGGTAAGACAGGCCGCGAATTAGCTAAATATCCCCAAGACTGAAATAAATGGGACCAAAGGGTTGAAGGTGCCGTTCGCTCGCGCATGTCGTAGGGAATCAATCGTATTCCAGTCATACAAGAGGCCATCGACAACGGCAATATGCGATGGATTGATCATGTTGATAAGGAAGTGCGCGAAGCGTGGCGTATGTCGGAAATATCCTCCCCCGGAAGTTGTGAGCGATTCGAAGTTGAACTGAAAAATCGCAATATCACAATGGAAGAATTTGCGGGGTGGCTCACGGTTTCACGAGGTGAAACGCCATCAGTCGCGCTGATACCGTCGTTCCGGACTAAGGCGGCATCGATTCGAACGCTACTCGATAGTTGCAAAAAACAACTCAATATTTACACAGGAAATCATCATGAACTGTAGAAATGTTTCATCAATTGCTATCCTAACGTCTGCAATGATACAGTCAGTATAGGTCTTTGTTTATCAATAAAATTAATAGATAAGCGAATCTTTTGTCACCAGCATTTTTCTATCTGCATCGACAAAAGCAAGGTTCAAATTTTATAACATTCAGGCTGATTTTGAATTATAATAAAAAAGAGCCGATCTATTCGAAACGTTACACAATACAGCTTTGTGTATGTGGCAGATTAGATTAAAAGGAGACCAAACTGATGCCGTATCGATTGCCAAAAGCCATAATAATAACTTTAGGATTTGTATTGATCGCATTGCTTATAGCTCTTCTTGTCATATCTTCAAGTTCTGCAAGTGTTCTTTATACTAAAAAAAACTGCTTGCCACCGGAGGAATGTGGGTAGAAACAAGCACCCCGTGGAAAGCTGAAAAAGCATTTCATAAAAACCGGATAGATCGCATCACGTCTCTGAAAACATCTGATCTTAAAAAAAAGCTCCTTTTAAAACGCGAACTTACCCGCCATATGAAGCGCAGTCATCTTCTTTCTACCAAAAGAGACCAGATTCAGAATGTTCTTATCATGGAAGCCAATGCCAGGGTGAAAAAAAGTAACGGTCCTGTTTCCGGGCAGCTTACAGATACTGCCGGAACCAAGTTTGGCGAAAAAGGGCACCGGGCAATGGCTGGGGACCGGGACATGGGCGGCGGTTCAAACACAACCCAAAAGGTTGAAGAGGTTCTTCAGGACATGGGGCTGTATGATCCTAAAAATAAAAGTACCTCTGTTGTGGATGTGGATTCAAAAGCAGGTACCCTGGAAATAAAAGGTGATTTTGAGCTGACCATAAACAAAGAGGGCTTAAGGCCCAAGGCCGGAACCGAATACCATCAAATACAAGTGGAAGTGGATGCCCGGAATCCGGAAACCTATGTATCCGAGTCCATGAAAACCCGGGCGGATGGTAAGCTTGTCAAACAGCAGATCGGCACCGAATATGTCGAGGTTCAGGACCATCGAAAAAAAGCGTCCAAGGGGCTGTCCTCGGATGGAGATATGTTGGTTCGCCATCCGGAAAAAATGCAGGGCATGGCAAAGGGAACCGGCAAAACCCTGGACATGGGCCGGGTGAATGACGAGACACTGGGAAAGATCCTCAAACAAAATGGCATTTCGGATTCGCCGGTTGAATTTAAAAAGAAACTAAGGGGTATTAAAGAAAACCGGATCAAGATTGAGGATCCCAAGGTGGCAGAACGGATGCGAAGGGCCAGCGAAGATGTTTTTGCCGCAGCAGAACAGGCCACTTTTAAACAGGCCAAACGGGATATTGTAGACTTAAGGGCAAAAGCTGCGTCCAAGCCGCCCAATGATCCAGTTCGCAGGAATATTGAAGAAGAAATCTTGGACACGGTCACCAAGATGAAGCAGACCAAGGCGGTCAATGACGAATTTTTGTCCTCCGGCCCGGCCCGTAAAAAGACCCATGTCCTTCCGGACAGCCCGCCAGATACAACCAAAATAACAATAGAAAAAACGGACATTGAGATAAAAAAAATCGGTTCTGCCGAGCCGCCTTCTGTAAAGCAGAAAGCCTTAAAAACCTTTGGTGCAGTGATGCAAATTGCTGATATAGGGCAGACCTGCCAGACTGTGGAAGACTATATGGAGGGAAAAACCTGTCTGGGTGAGGTCACGGTGACCATTGTGGATCAATATATAACACAAGGCACGATCGGCACAGGCAAGCATGTTGTCAAAACCTCCCAGGATTACCTGGCTGCCCGTAAAGATATCCAGCGGGCCAATCAGACCAACATGGACGCCTATGCTGAAGGAATGCTTGCCGAGGCCCATCTCGACGCCTATGCCACAAGCCAGACCGCCTCAAGCAGATCAACTATTTTCCAGAAATTGGTCAGTGCCGGTGTCGACTCACAACAGGCTTTATCCGCCATCAATGCCTATGAAAACAATGATACCACACCGTTAAAAAAATTATTTAAAGAAACCCGGGAGCGGATAAGGGCGGAAGAGGCCGCTGCTGTTGCTGAAGCTGAGGCTGCAGAAAAACAGATAAAAGCACAGGCAGACCGAATTAAATCAGGGCTTAAACAATATTTTGTTTATATCGACTTTCTCAGGACCACCCCGCTGACTTTAAACCATCTGCCCCTGCCCATTGAACTTCCCAGGAAGCGAATCTTAAAAACGGGGTGTATGTATGGGGGAAAACTCGGGTTCTTGGGGATATTCGATCCAATCCAAAGGTAGAAACGCATCTGCCCCCAGTTTCTGTAACCTTTGAAATGGATGAAGCTGTACAAAAGCGTAAATATGAAAAAAGCGATGAAATAAGAGCGCAGAAAAAAGCGTCGGAAAACCAGAGGATACAGGCGACTAAGGGTGGACATTTTTATAAAGGCCCCATGGGAAAGGATGAAGGGTTTGACGGGGAAATTCAAATACATGTGGGCAAAGATAACAAGACGGTTTCCGGTAAGTTCAAATGCATCCAGGAAAAAGAAAATGGCGACAAAAGAGTCAAAGTCATTATCGAGGGTGAATTCCTCGGCACCCTGAACCCTGATACAGGAAAACTTGAGGCGAAATTGAACAAGGGGACCACGTTCCAGATGATAAAAAAGGATGGGAAATGGAATGCGGGAGGTCTTCCTTCTGGGATATCCAAGGAGATAAAACTGATCGGTCAGGCCAAAGGAAAAACAATTAACGGCCATATGGTTAAAGGGTCGAAAAAATCCTTTGCCTGGACCGCATCACCTGCTAAACCAGAGGAGGAATAAAAATGAAAAACAAAATCTTTATCCTGATTGTATTGGCCCTGGTTATTCACAGCCTTGCCCTGCTTGCCTTTGCCGCCGACTCTTCATGGGGTATCCCGACCCAAGAAGAAATACAGACAGGAATCCCCAATCAGACGGTTTCAACCCCGAAGGTCAATGCCACAGATAAAGCGGATGCCATTGATACGGTTGATGTCAAGCAACTGGAACGGATCAATGCAATGCCGAAAGTTCCTGAAATTACGAAGAAAAGAGTTGAAAAACCAAACGTCATCGCTGGAAAAACAATATTAGCCACCACACAAATTCCCTGGATTGTTAATTCCAACGGCAATATTTATCAATGGACGGAAAGTAACTGGAAGCGGATGCCTGGATCCGCAGCGGATATTGGTGCCGGCCCTGATGGTGCGGTATGGATCATTGGTACCAACCCTGTTCCTGGTGGTTTCGGAATATATAAATGGAATGGCAGTAACTGGGACCCACAGCCAGGAGGCGCTGTCCAAATCACAGTTGGGACAAATGAAAGAACGCCTGACAGTTTTAAAAAATGGTGAGGCCTTAATTTCCCCAGGTCCAGGTTTTACCCACCCCCTTATTCAATAGGCAGCAGCCAGATGGCGATGGTTTTTGTCCATCCTTTCGAGAGGACAAATTGTGTTTCTGACATACCATTGGGAAGCATATAGACCTCTTCAAATTCACCCTCAACTCCCGGTGGTAATTCATAATCCCTGGTCTTGTCCAGCTTAACACCTGTGGTTCGCTGGAAGCTGTGGCTTATACTGCTTTTCGGATCTTTCCACTGCAGTTGGCTGAAAATAAGCGCCGAGTCTTGTTCTTTGCCCAGGTTTTTAACCCTTACCCGAATGATTGCGTAAAAATGATCTGTTTTGGGTTGATTAATATACTGATTTGTTTTTTTCAGGCTAAGCAGTGTAATTTCAAGATCGTCACGCATGGCCGCCTGACCCGGCCGTAGAAAGACTTCACCGCCCTCGGTCTGTTCGGGCTGTCCAGGTTTTACTCCTTCTTCTTTGACAACCGGCGGGTTCTGGGAGGGGGGTGTGGTGGTTTTTTCCACGGTATCCAAAATCGTATCTGGAAAAATTCCACCGCTGCCCTCGGGTGCTGGGCTTTCAGGCAGCTGAATATCTGTTTTACGGCCGTTCCATATCCGGCTAAGAGCGGCATCATCATATCCCCATTTCCCCATGAAAGAAGAAAAATCATCGGTAAAAACAAATTCCAGCCGCCCCCTGGCATTGGTTTGTACCCATGTTCCGGTCAGCCGGTTGCCCTGAAGATCAGCATTGATTTTACCGTCTTTGTATTTGTATGTTCCTGTGACCTGGTTCCCGTTTGCCTGTAGTGACATCTCACTGAAGTCGGTCTTGTATACCCCGTTAATCGATGCCCCAGCAAAATCTGTAATGACACCAAGGCATAACAACATTAGAGAACCCAGAAAGAACCGTTTTTTCATGATAATGATTTAACCTCCTAAAATGAGAAATGTCAGTTCATTCTTCTTTAACGGGCTTAAATCAACAATAAGATGAACCGACTCTTTATCAAACATCATGTGGGTTTTTCCCATAATACACACCTTTATCTTAAGGCTTGCTGGGTAATCTGGACCCAGGTGTTGTCTGAATCCTGTATCCTCACCATGGGTGTAAGTCCATGGTTCTGCCAGCCTATGCCCCTGGGACCGGTTATTCGTCCCCTGCTGATGACCAGGGCAGAACCATCGGACAATTCCATTACCTTCTGGGTCAGGGCTTTTCCATAGCTTGTGGACCCAAAACTTTTTGCCGCAAGATTGTCAGCCAGGCCAATGATCAATACTTCCGAGGCTGAGGCTGTAAAACGATTCTGCCAGATGCCCAGCCTTTCACCGGTCCAGATCTGGCCCTTGGCTGTGTAATCGACCTTTCCTGTATTGGTTTCTATGGAAATAATTTTTTTGCCCGGGGGCAGAAACAGGCCGGCAATATCCACGGCTGCAAACAGATCTCCCCCTGGATTGTTGCGCAGGTCCAGTACCAATTGCCGGGTTTGATCCAGTTCGCCCAGGACTGCTTTTATCTCAGATAAACTCTGGGGCGTAAAATGGCTGATGCGCAGGATATCAAGCCTGCCTGTCTGACTTAACCACACCGACCTGTCTTTGAGGGGGCCTCGTTCAATATTAACCTGGAAAACCACGCTGTTCCGATTCATTGTCAGCTTGACCCGGGTGTCTTTTTCCCCCCGGATGCTGCCTGCCACCCGGTATATGGACCGGCTGGCAACAGGCTGGCCATCCACGGCCACCAGTTCATCCCCCTGTTCTATGCCGGCTGTCTGAGCCTGGCTGTCTGGCCTTGGCAGGCAGTAAAATCGGCTGTCCCGCTGGAGAATCTCCATGCCAACACCGTAGTAGCGAAAACTTTGAGCCTGTTTCCATTCTCTGTATTCTGCCGGGGATAAATAGTCGCCATAGGGGTCATACTGCTCCATGTATGCCTTTAAGGCTGAGGTGACAATTCTGCCTGGGCCGGGTGAGTCAAGACCATGTTTCTTGATCTTGGTCACGGCCTCGAAAAAAGTCAGCATGGCCTGGTTGTTGGTCCAGGCCATGCTGTCGGCATGGGCCGGGCAGATCGCGCCCGGCCACAGTAGCAACCCAAGAATGATGATGGCTACAAATCGCATATACCTATAACTCGCTTAAGGTCGCCGCCTCTTCCAGGAGTTCGTCCATACGTTTCTGCAGCCGGGCAACTTCAGCCTGCTTGGCAGCATCAGAGGCACCTGAATTATTGGTCGCTATGGTCTTGGCACGGAGGTCGGCCACTTGGGTTTTCAGAACTTTCAACTTTTTTTCCTGGCCGGCATTGGCGGTCTTTGTCTGGTCCAGCTGCTGTTGCAGTTTAGCGGATTCAGCATACAGGACCGCAAGTTCTTTTTTCAGGGCCTCATGCCGGGCCTGTTTTTCCTGCTTGCTTGCCGCCAGGTTCTGCCCCTCTTGCTTTGCCTGTTCAGTGGCTGCCTCTGTTTCAGAGAGGGTTGCTTTTTTCTCTTCAAGGCGTTTTTCATAGGCCTTGGGGTTGTAGCTGAACAATCCGCCCTTGCGCGGATCGGTCTCGTTAGACACGCAGGATCCAAGGGTTAAGAGTATAATCAGGGCCAGGGCCGTGCGAATGATGAATGTCATGGTGAATACCTCGCTTGTTAAACCGCCATTCGGCCGGACAGGCTGGCCAGGTTTTCACTGTGCTGTTCCAGTTCGGAGATCAGGGTTGAAAGCTTTGCAATTTCAGCATCCAGGGCTTTGGACTGGTCAGAAGCATTCTTCGTTTCCACCTGGGCCAGGGCCTGTTTCTGGGAATCGAGCTCAAACTTTGCCCGGGCCAGTTTGTCGTCGGTCGTTTTTCTGGCCGCATCTATACTTTTTTTCTGGGCCAGCAAGTCTGTTTTGCTTGCCTGATTGGCCGCATACTGCTGTGAAAGCTTGCGGGTCTTCTCATCCAGCTGGGCAATATCGGAACCTAATTTTTTATTGTATGCCAGGGTCTCCTGGTTAATCTTCTGTGCACTGACAATGCACTCATCCAGCCAGTCTTCTTCTTTGGCGTATTCAGCCTTTTTGGAGGCCACATGATTGCCATAGGCATAGCCGGCAACACCGCCGGCGGTGGCCCCGATGGCCGCCCCGATCAGGGCGCCTTTAGAATCCCCCACCAGTGCACCGATGATACCGCCCAGGACGGCTCCGGTGCCAGCACCCACTGCCGTGCCTTCTTTCCGGGTCCTTTGGGCGTCACTCGTGGTGCCCGTGGTGATGCACCCCATTGAACACGTTGCCAGAATGAGAACCACGGCAACAAATCGAAACATACGAGACATATCCATACTCCTTTGTTATTGGCCTTATCTTTCCATGGGAATGATAAGAGACTCATTATTGTCAAAGCTTATAACAAGCTCCAGTTCCTGTTTTCCTGCGGCAATCATATGATTGTCCTGAAGCCAGAGGACCAGTTTTTCTTTTCCCTTGCCCGGTGTATACTGCAGGGATCCGTCTGTCCGGTTAATGGCTTTATTTTTTTGGGTTACTGCCATGAGCCAGGTTTTGTTATCCGGAATGGTATCCCAGACAGGTTTCTGGGTGTCTGCCTGTCTGAGCACAAGGCTGGTGATGGTTCTGTCCGGGACCTCAATCTCCAGTTTAAGCTGGCTGTCCGGGGACCCGTTCCCCTGGAACACCTCATTGCGGCCCACAAAATCACTAGCTCCCTTGACCTTTCGCAGCTTGAGGCTGGCCCTGGCAGTGGCGGCCTGGCCGGTCCCCACGGTATTGTCAGGCGGCACACTCCCCACGGAAACCACAGCTCCTGTCTGGGGAGCCTGAACTGCCGGCTCTGCCTTGGCATACTCCTTTTGGGGAATATTGTTGGGTGAATAGCTGTAGGCGCCCTTGCCGAGATCTGACAATTCAGGTAGATTGGAAATCGGTGCGGCAGACCTGTCCGGGGGATCTGATTTTCCGCTGTCTATTTTTACAGAATTTAAAGATGCGTCCAGAATTTCCCTGTATTTTTCATCTTTGAGAATGGTTGCAATACCCATCACCTTGCTGTCGGAAGGCGTGTCCTCAAACAGAATCAGTCGGGCCCTGACTTTGCCGTCTTTGACCCGACCTGAATATTCAACTGCATCCAGTCCGCTGATCTTGATCTTTCTTTCTGTCACCTCAGTCATGAACGTTAATTGTTTCTCACCGCCCGTTTCTCTGACAACATTAATGCCTGCCAGCCCGTTTCCCAGTTCAAACCGGCCGCTCTCGTTTCGGATTTTGCTGTCCCAGGTGTCAGGGACCTGGAGGCTGACCGGCCCCAGGGTGTACTCCTTCCATGAAGAACCCGGATGAATGCTGCCTGGGCAGGCAATGGGCTCATCATCTTCTCCAAATTCCTGGCCGCAGACGGGCAGGGCAAGCCAGGCCACCCGCCGTTCTATCCATTCCTTACGGCTCCATGCGTCATGGACTTTGCCGTCAACAATCATCTCTCTTTTTACGTTGTAAAGCAGATTAATTTCCAATACCACAGGGGCCTTCAGCTTTGATCCGTATTTGTCTTCAACCCTGGAAGGGGTCCAGCTGATCTCCATGGCATCCTTGTCTTCCACAAGGCTGATCTTTTCCTTGCTTTTATCAAGAAAAACATCCCCCTCGCTGCTGAGAACTCTAAAATTACAGATCCGTTTAATGACCTGGTATCTTATATTGCGGCCTGCTCTGCCTGCCCCTGACAGGGGCATGGTGATCTCATGGGGTGCCGGGGCCAGTAGTTTTATCTTTACCGGGGTGCCCGGGGACTGCATGGCTGTCAGGCGGATGAACGGGGTTTTAAACTGTTTCTCTGCATTGGGGTTGTATTCAATTTCACGTTTCATGCCCGATTCTTTGTATCGTTCCCAGAAATAGGCGGCCACAGGATTCTCCTGGCCCAAGGGTCCCCAGAGGCCCTGGGTTTCCATGGCCACAGGCAGTTTCAACTCAAATTTTTTTGAGTCTGTTTTTTTGTCCGTGTCAAATTCAAAAAAAGTGATCCCTTCCAGACTTAATCCATTAACCGGCTCCCCCTGTTCAAGGGCATACCCCGGAATCAGGTAAAACAGGATAATTCCAGCACTGATCAACACGATGTCCCAACTCTTTTTCAAAACAACCTCCTTATAAACCAAGGGAACTTAAATCATTCTGCCACGCTTCAGGGGTGGTGCGTTTGGTTTTTACCAGGGCCTCAAGATGGGTTGTCACCAGTTTAGCTGCCCGGACCTGCTCGGCCGCATCATTTTCCAGAAGGAATTTAAGGTACCGATTTTCACCTGTCTGCCTGGCTGCCTGCCCCAACGTCTCCAGCTGGCGCAGGGAGGCTGTGTAATTCTCCATGGACTGGCTGATATTTGCTTCAATCTCAGCCAGGCGGGTGGTCAGTTTTTCTATCATGGCCTCTCGCTTGCCGGTCTTTGCCGCATCTATCAGCTGTTTCACCATGGGTAGTTTTTTACTTTCCAGGTAAACAAAAAAACCTCGTTCCGCAGCAATTTTAAACCAGGCATAGGCGGTTTCACCATCTGCCTTGGCCTGGATGAACTGCACATCTGCCATGACACTTTTCAGCCTGCCCAGCTCCTGCTGCATGCCAGGATTATTCACGGCCATCTCTTCCAGCCGGGCAAGATACTGGCCGGCCTGGTCGATGCTGACCTGGGTTTTCTGGCTGGTGGGTGCTGTACTCACTGCAGCAGGGGTGGCGGCGCCAGCACCCTTTCGATAGCTGTCCCAGGCATCGGCATAGGACTGGGCTGCGCTGCGGTCACCGAAAACAACCGCTGCCAGAACAGGGCGCAGGCCCATGGTCTCTTTTTGATTGGGTACGGGTGGGGCACTGCCCCGGGCAATGTAAAAGGGCTCTTCAGTACGCAGGCTGGAACGCAGCATTTTTTCCGAAGAGAGATAATGTCCCCCCCTGGCAACAAACCCGCCGGGCCGGCCCTGGTAGTACTCGATCATGTAAAGTCCGCCGGTCATTTCAGATACATTGCCCAGCATATCGTGGATGCCCAGGGGGTTGGGTTTGAGGCGGCCCATGGCCTTTAATTTGCCGTGGCTGGATTTGGGCCCGGCAAACCACTCGCAGCTGCTCAGGCGGTCTTTGTAAGGGACTCTGCGGTCAAAAACATCTGCGGACACACCCGCACCGCCCCGGGCGGCAAACTCCCACTCAGCTTCCGAGGGCAGGCGCACAAAACCTGGACTGGCTCCGGATTTGGGCAGTTTATTCAGGGCATTGGCAAACAGCCACTGGTTTAATTTGTCTAAAAACTGCTGGGCCTCAAACCAGGTAATACGGGTGATGGGTTTGTCCGTTGCATTCTGGTCCGGGGCTGCCAGGCCCAGGACAGCAGCCCACTGCCCCTGATTGACCTCATATTTGGCCATGTAGTAGAGCCAGTCTTTTCCGGATTTTCCCTGGCCCAGAAAAGAGCCGCTCAGGCTCACCTCTGTGGGATGTTCCTTAAACCCGCCATCCGGGTCACCCATGCGGAAACTGCGCTGGGCAAAAGGTGCCTCCCCCTGTCCCAGGAAAATTGGCCTGAAAACCATCTGCCGGTTATGGGGCAGGGGGAGGATAAGATCATCATCGGCCGGACTCGGGTTGTCAGGGCTTTTCTCAGCATAGGCCGGGATATTGAGAAAAAAAATCAGTATAAATACAAAAACCAGTCGCAGACAGAATTTCATCATTATTCATCCCTCAGGGCCTCGGCCGGGTCAATGGTGATGACCCGCCAGGCAGCAAGTGCAGCAGCGGTTTGTCCCAGAAGAATCACCCCGGATGCCGCATAAATCAGATGGACATAATCCAGCTGGCAGAACCGTTCCCCTGCTGCCAGTTGAGTGGAAAAAAGTTGGTTGATCAAACCTGCCATTCCCCAGTAGAACCCAAAGGCAAGCCCTAATCCGCCCAGGGATAAAAAAAGGGCCTGGCAAAGGGGGAAACACAAAAGCCCGCCCCGGCCAAAACCGATAAGGGCCAGAACACCCAGGTCCCTTCGTTTGCGTTCCACAGAGGCATATAGGCTGGCCGTCAAGGATCCTGAACCCCCCAGAACACCGCCCAGGGCAATGAGCCAGAAAATCATGCCCAGGTGCCTGTCCAGTTCCCTGAGATCCCGGATTCGCGCGGCCTCGGTGTGGACAGGAATACCCTGGGCTTCCAGTTCCAGTTTCAGGGGCTCCACCTGCTCCAGGGTCTTTGCATACATCCTGAAAGCGGCATAGCCCCTTCGCTTTAAAATAAACAGGTCTTTTTCAGGCAGCCAGTCTATTTCGCGCCTCAGGCTTAAATTCAGAATTCCGGCAAGCTGGGGTGGCACCAGGCCGTGGCGGCCTTTGGAGAACACCCCATCCACCGGTTGAACCTTCAGGCTGAGGGAAGATTTCCCCGGGCAGGTTAACCGACTGCCGGGCTTTAAATGGATCTCTTTGGGCAGAATAATCTGCCGCCAGGCAGGACCCATGGGCAGGTCTTTGCCCCAGGGGGTGTCTAATCCGTCTGCCTGGGGCAATGCCAGTACAGGCAATTTTAAATCCTGAGCCAGCTCAATCTCCATGGGCTCCACCCAGGGCAGTACAAGGGCGTTTCTGCCCCGCAGGCGAAGGGTGACAGCGGTTAAGACATCCTCTCCCTGGGCACGGGTGGTGGTGATCAGATAAACATATGTTTTGTTTTTTACCTGGTAACCCAGACGGGACATCTGCTGGTCCTCTTCCAGTTCCTCAAGCCGGCTCAAGCCGGTACCCGAGGTCAGTCGGACCTTGAGTACGGGATCCATGGGGGTATCCAGCCCCAACACCACACCGTCGAACACAGGCTGGGCCAGGGGAACCGATCCCTCCCAGCCCATATCCGGCACAGCCTGACCGTCTTTAAACCCCTCTATATCCTCTAAAAGCCCCAGGGGAAAGTATACCACATCCCGGCTGGTTCCCCTTGGGTCCAGCACCCCGGAGACGGTTAAGCGGGTGCTGCCCGTTTCAATCCGGCTGCCCTTTAATCGTTTGACCCAAAGCTCAATTTCATCCCCGGCTCCTGCCCCAAGCTTTCGGGCTGCCTCATCCGACAGGACACATTGACGCTCCCCAGGGGGAACCGCCTGGTTCTCCTCCAGAAGCGGGTCACCCTGGGCACTGGGCAGGGCTTCCAGAACAAGCTTGTCTGTATGGAATTTAAGTTCCACACTGGCCGAGATACTGCGGGTGGTGGGCACCAGAAAAGAGACTTTGGGATCATTCTGCAGCGTATTCAGCCATTGAGGGGTAAAGGAGCGGCTTACCATGGGGCGGATTTCTCTATTGCGGGGATCTTGGAGAAGACGGGACCGCAGGGTTTCCATGGTACCGTTTTTCAAGCCGAACAGCAGCAAAAGCGGGCCAACCACGGCAGCAACGGCCAGAAAGAGGCAGAGGCTGAGTATCCATTCGTGTTTAAGATCTGCCAATGCCAGCCCTGGAATCAGACCGGTTGATCGCTGCTGTTTCATAGGGTTTCAAGTTCCTCAAGGGTAGAGGTTGTCAATTCCCTGGATTTTCGTGCCACCTTAAAACCGAATATCCGGTCCACCTGATCCCTGAGCAACGATCGGTCATGGGTGACCATGATGGTTGTGGTACCGAATTTCTGACTCAATTGGCGGAACTGGTCCCGGATCTCCATGGCCGTTAATTCGTCCACGGCAGCCGTTGGTTCATCTGCCAGTACGATTCTGGGTTTGTGAATCAGGGCCCTGGCAATGGCAACCCGCTGGCGCTGGCCTCCGGAAAGAAAACTCGGCCGTTTATCCAGTTGTCCCTCTATGCCCAGGTTCCGGGCCATGCTTTCCACCAGCTGATGGTCATACTGCCGGTTCAGGCGCAGGGGAAGGGCAATGTTCTGACGGACGGTTAAAAAGGGCAACAGACCGCCGGTCTGCAGTACATAGCCTATATATCTGCTGCGGACAGCTGCCTGGTTTGCCCGGCTCAAGCCGACCAGATCAATGGGTACCTGGGTGCCGCCAATGCGGAACGCCCCTATCTTTTCCGGCTTGAGCACCAGCCCCAGAATGTCCAGAAGGGTTGATTTTCCGCACCCGCTGGGGCCGACCAGGGCGGCAAACTGTCCAGGCTCCAGGTCCATCCCAGGCACAATCAGCTGAAAACTCACCCGGGCCTGGGACCGTGTATGCATCAATTGACTCAGGTGAAGTGCATCCCCTGTTTTTGGCATTTTACACTCCCTCAGGGAAGGAGCTCCAGGCTCACAGGGTATACATGTTCATCCGGGTCATCCTCCGGGCTCAGGGCGACCCAGCCTTCGGGCCTGTCATGGATGGATTGATAGGCCTGAATTTTGGATTCCAGTTCGTTTAGAAATTCATCCTGCTCATCCACGGACCAGCTCATCCACAGATCGTTGTTCATGCTCATCAGTCTGCTCTTATAGGGCAGACCTGAGAGGAATTCAGGGATGAGGCCGGTATCTGCCATGGTTTTTGCGTTCTTTATGAGGTTGGGATCACGGGAGGCAGCAGCAGATGTGGCCTGGAGTGCACTGAAAAAATCCTCCCCCCCGATCTGGCCCCTTCTTCCCGCTGCCATGACTTCTTTTAAAATGGTATTTAATGAATCCAGCTGACGTTTGTTGATTAAAAGCCTGACTTCCATGGCTTGAATATTGGGCACAACCAGGTCCTTGTCCGTTGCCCAGGCCACAATATCCCTGGGGGCCTGGGCACCGCTTTGCTTACCCACCCACTCCACCATGGCAGCCTTCACCATCTGAAAGGCCAGATCCTGGGCACTTGGCTCCTGGGCTACGCTCTCCTCTGCCACCGGCAACACCCTGGTGCCGGTTTCTGGTGCGGTCTCACCTGTGGTTCCGGTGGTGGCTGTTGCCGATGCCATCGAGGCTGAAGGCTGACTGAGCATGGCTTCCTCGCTGGGGGCGGCCGCTTCACCCTGGGCACCGCCCGGGGAAGATCCTGGGCCGTCAGCGTTACTGAAACTTTTCCCGATATCCCCCTGCTTGACCGTCCTGAGCATGGTGGTCAAGGCATAGGTAATGTCCGAGGCGATTCGTTTAAACCCCTCAATGTTCTCAGAACTCATGGAAAAATAAGCATTCCCACCCTGCATGCCGGGGTTGGCGCTCAGTTTCATGAACTGCATCTCAGCCGATTCATGATACTTTTTGGCTCTGGGGGCTTTTACATGCATGGCATACAGGTAGATGGATGCATCATCTGAAATGGCCCTCAGGGTCTGGGCAGACTGCCCCGAGGCATTGTACTTGTGTCCGGGTTCGTGTCCGGGCGCATCCCCCAAAAGGACGATGATCCTTATGGCGCCCTGGGTCCAGGCAGTTTGTGAAATGGCGTCATTGATACCGCTGAAAACATCTTCAGCATAGTCATCACTGTCCACCTGGGTCACATCCACCTTGGAAAGGGCCTGCACAAAATCATTTGCAGGTAAAAGCGCCGGTGTGTAATTAAAGGTAGTGTAACCGATACCTGGGATCTTGTCCACAGGATCCCGGTATCCCCATACCCCAAAACGCAGGCTTTGGGCCGTGGCCGGGTCTGACCCAAGGTCCTGGGCCACCTGCCTGATCACATCTAAAGTCGCCTGAATATAGGGACGCATGGAAACTGTGGTGTCAGAAACAAAAACCACGTCCATCTTCATTGCCTTAAATACCTCTGCGCCAACCCCAGCCACATCCTGATTGGCCTCATCCAGATAGTCCTTATTCTGACTGATATCTGTGGACTGTCTGGCATCTGGCCCCCCGGCAGTTGCGGCTGCGATCTGCAGAAGCCTGCCTTCTCGCCCGTCTATTTCCAGTTCTTCAAAGGATAAAATCGGCAGAAGATAGAACTGGCTTGCGATATCCACTGCCTGCTTGGGCTCTACTGACCGGATGGGGAAATTCTCTGGTATCTGTTTTGTATTCAGGGCATGGTATAGTTTATCCACCTCTGCCAGACGGGTGTCAGTATCTTTTTGAACCAAGTCGGCCAGGGGACCGCGCCGGGCAAACATGAGAACCGGTTTTCGTCCTTCCGGGTGGGTATAGGCCAGACACATGGTCTGTTTCCACTCAAAAACGTCTTTGGCCTGCATCCATCCCAGAGCATTTCCCCGGTTGTCAGAACCGACTTCATACCAGCCGTCTTGAAGTTCTATGTCTTCAGCGCTTGGCCGGGTGTATACATAATAGGGCTGAAACGCAGGAACATTTTCCTTTACCGTGCCGCCGTTGAGATCTTTGCTATTGTATATGTGAGAACGCGGTCTGGCCAGAACCCGCAACGGTAATACGTTTTTACCTTCTATTGAAACAGGTTTTCGCCGCTCTGCTGCAGATACCGGAATGGCCAGACAGGAAATGAGTAACAGCAAAAAACACTTTTTCAACATAATGTAAACCTCCTGTATTACTTGATGATTTGAGACTTCTTTGCCATTTTAAAGATAAGGCTTATACAAAAATCCCCGGGTCCTGTAAATAATGCCAAATTGAATGTTTATCGCCAAGATGTATTAACTCAAGATCTTTGCACTTGTCAATAGTCAGTGCAGTTCAAAACAACAAAGGAGCCTCCTGAATCTTTTCCGTGGAGATAGATATCGCATCTCGGCCAGGGGAATCTCTGGGTCGATCTATCCTAGTTCGTTATCTCTCCGTTGCTACACGAGTGATGGCAAGCATTCGCCGGTTTCTTGAGAGAGCTTCGACTCAAGGTCAACGGGAAGAAAAGCAAGTTGGACCCGCTTGTGGGGTGGCGTGGGGGCTTGAGGGAGAAAAACAATACCAACGTTTGATATCAACTATTATTTAAGCAGCGGGCAGCCGCATCGGTGACAGGTATCGTCACACATTTCATTCAAACTTGCACAGGCATTGCAAAAAATAATGGTATCATCTGATTTATCATATTTCTCGTAGGAATTAAGTTTGCCGTGGTGACGGACCTTGTCACCAATGTGATAATAATTATAGACCGTGTCATCATTTTCTGCAGTAAGTTCATATTTTTTCCGGTGATCTGACTGAATAATAACTTTAAAGAGCTGATAGTCTTGAATATAATAGTCATTACCCGTGTTATACACTTTTCGTTTTTTCTTTTCTATCTGTTTGTCACAAACCGTCCCATCCCATGTCGTGCTTTTTTGTTTGGAACGATTCGTTAAGAAAGCAATCGCCATGAACATGCCGCCGATCCCAAGACCTATGTATAACGCCTGGGGATTATCCATTTCACGGCTTGTCTGGCCATATATGAAAAAACCAATAATTGCTGCACTTGCAATAATGAAAGAAAATATCCAGGCATATTTTGAACTGTTTTCTATATATTTTGCAAATGCCGGGTCACCAATTTTATCTGAATATCCCTTTCTTTTAGATTTATCCATATCTTTTCCTTTTGCAATTATGATTAGATCTGAATCCGCTGGTATTTCACCTATTTTTCTTGCCAACCTTCAGGCCGCAGTGACAGCATGAACGTTTCAAAATCACCGGCTTTCCCGTGCCGTTTTTTATTTGTCACAATCGCCTTTCATCTCCTGCATAAACGCATCACATCCTTTTTCACGCAACGGACCCCGGTACTTTTTGATCACCCCTTTTTTCATCTCCAAGCCTGCACGTTTTCGCAACAGGGAGCCTAAATTAATTTCTGCTTTCCGTAAAATCTGATCCCGGTTTTCCGAGAATCGCTGCCAGACAACGGCATCATTGGGTACTTTTGTATTGGGTAAAAACATCGGACCAAACACTTGAACTTCTCTTTCCGTCGGATAAATGGCTTTTATCTCCTTGCCAAGCGTATTCCGGATGTCGACGATCTCCTGATCCGTCTGGTTTAATTCCTTTTCAAGCGTTCTGACATACAACTCCTGATTGTCCTTTGACCAGGACCGGCTTTCAATAAAGAGTTTGGACGCGTCCCTGAACTCTTGGTTTGACCGGTTTGTACTATAGGCCTTATCCAGTACTTCTATATTGCTTTTTAAGTTCCTCAGGTTATTAAGATGGGGCGGTAAGATGGCATCCATCACATCTATTTCACCCCAGGGTTTTACTAAATTCAATATGGGGTCTGACGGTATCCAGGGTTTTATTAATTCCACAGCAAGTTCTGAAGGATACAATCCATCCTGGCCTTTTAAAAAAAGAGAGACAGCAATCGCTTCTTCGCAAAGACTATCAGATTGGTCAGCAATCTTTAAAGCTTCCTGGACAATGGATGTACCCTTGGTACTCCACACCACAATATCCTCAATTTTTTGAGAAACAGATGGCAGGCAGTTATTGCGATAATTTGTCAGTTTATGCCACAGCTTTTCTTCAGATGGGGTTAACCGTGGCAGGGCAGGGGTTTGCTGAACCGTCGGACCCGTTTCAAAGGGCATGTCCGCGGCTGAAAGCGGAGGCAGGTTATCTGCTGCAAGGGTCAGCGTATCCACCACAGAGACGTCACCTTCAAGTTTATAGTTTTCAAGGCAATACTCCCATATTCTTTGATCACTGGGCAATGGAAACCGCCAGCATCCCATTCCGCGGGCCATGCAGGGGGGACCGTTGCTATTGCAGGAATATCGTTTATCAACCGGTTCAAGGGGGGCCGGATGATAGGAGACACTGACGCCACTGGCAGCGCCGCCCCCATCTTTACGGCACAGGCAATTGTAAAATGCATCCGGCATGGGTTTGCCAACCGAGTTCATCAGTTTTTTCATTTTTTCATGATTCAGCTGAGATACATATTCCGCTGTATTCTTAACCTGCTTTTTATCTTCTTCTGCAAGGCAGGCAGTATTAACTGTTCCCCAAAAAAACAGTGAAAAAAACAGAATATAACCGAGTGTTTTCATTTTAATGCCCCCTTCAGTTCTCTTAAAAATTCATCGGGGTTAAAGTCTTCATCATCTACATAATTCCATCGATGTGCAGCAGTTGCGTCCTCGGGCATCACCCATTGCTTGGTTATCATTTGCAGTGCCATACGACAGCCATCTGTTGATATTTCTTTGGGCGGTATTGAGGAAACAACAATGGGCATTGTCAGTTTGGGGTTTTCAAACAGATGAATTCCGACACTCCCATCCAGAACGGCCTTTATCCACAGTTTGGAAAGCTGGACCATTATCCTGCCGTTCCATTGGGTCTGAAGCCATTTTGTATTAATTGTGCGCTGCCTGTCCCCAAGGCTGAACAGGTATTGATCGTCTGCATCTTTTTTTAAAACCACATGGTGTTTGCCAAGTCCGATATCAAAGGCATCTGTCTGCCCTGGGTCAAACGCTAGCACGATTTGAAATCTGCCTTTGTCAATTCTTCTCTTATCAAGGACAATGACATCCTTTTTAGAGCGTATCCCTTTTATGGTCTTTTCTTCCGGGCTTACATTAATGTTGACCTTTTTGTCTTGCATGGCACAGTCAACAATGCGGTCCTTACCCTCAAAACATTCCCAGTCCTTGAGTTGGTCCGCCCCAAAAAGGGTTTTAACTGGCAGGGGGGGGATTGGGGGAATAACTTTTGCCGTCATGTTCTTCTTTTCAATGACCCTGTTGAGTGTAATCTCTTTTAAAGCCATGGTTACCGGAGCATCCTTTTTGCCAGCCAGGGAGGTAACCCACATGTGCAGGCCGTAGTCTGCAACAAGCATCGGACAGGCAACCGATTTTTTCTCAAGTCCGTCTGTTTCAATACTGAGCATGCCTTGCGTAAAACCAAATGTGACCTGGGATGGAGCCGTTATGGGAAGAATTTCGGTTAAAACCTCTTTATTCAGGATTTTCAGTTTCATTTGGGATGTTTGGCTCTCCGGCAACGGTGTCCAGGTCAGCATAAAAATCTTGTTGCCGGGAGATTTCCAGGAAGAGTTGATATCTCCGGCAACAATTGAAAATCCGGTTGTTTTTTCAGGGTCAAACCTGACGGTTGTATGGATCTGTGTGCCCTCTTGATCGAGCTTGTCAAGCCAGATAAGCGGTTCTGGAGAGCCGATGCCCACTTCTCCCCAGTTGTTTTTAGGGCCGACATCTGCAACCAGCATCCCCTTTGTGAGTGTGACAAAATTACCAAACATATCGCTGTGCTTGACCCGGGGGTAGGGGATCCACTGCCTATTAAAATTTTTTCCGTCAAACAGGGTTATTGCCGTGTTTGAATCAGACAGGTTTGACAGGGGTTCAACTGTTTTTACCGGTATCCGGGCCATGGATATGGATTCAAGCCCCATCTGGGCCGGGAGTTTATGTTTTTCAGATTGGGAGTAGACTTTTACAAGATAGCCTTTCTTTGGGGTGCCTTGGCTATAAAACGAGGTCTCGACGCGCAGCGCATCTGCCATTTGTGCATAACAGTACTGATTGGGATACAGGACAAGGGAAAGGCGTTTGGACTTGTCATTGGAGACAAAGGCTTTCTGACTGAGGCCACTGCTTGCGTCCAACCGAATAGATGCCATCCCATTGCCCTCTGGTTTGTAAGTGATTTTTATATCTGCCTGGGAATCAACTGCATCCAATTCAATGACATAGCCACTGGTAAGCCTGTCAATAAAATTGAATTCAAAACGATAACCCTGTTTGTCCGCCACAGAGTCAAAAACAGCCAGCGGTTCTTTTGACACCAGGCCAACTCTTCCCCAGCTGTGATTTTCAGGAATATTTATATGCAGAACGCCATTCTCAAAGGATCCATAATCAGCCAGTTTTGCGTCATAATCATATGCTGAGAATACAGGTTCTATTGTTTTGCCGTTAAAAAGGATCTGCTTTGGATATTTCAGCTCATCTTCCAGGGCTTGAATTTCAGATAGAACGCTTATATACGGGGGATAATTAACACTGATAGTGGGTGCCAGGGATAAGGCGTTTCTGGCATCGTTGAGTTCTTTCTGCTGTATCAAATTGCGGGCCTTGTTCACCCAGGCATCCATTTTTTCCTTTTGCAAGGTCATGGCTCTGACCAGAGATTCAACATCACTGGTACTATTTGCCTTTTCAGCGTCTTTTATAATCTGGTGGATAGCGCCATCTAAATTGCCACTCATCCACATCTCTTTCGCCTCTGGGAATGCATTTATAGTAGAAGCATTCCCAACCTGCAGTGAAGCGCCCAAAATCAAGACACATGCGATGATACAAGCCCTGTATATCTTGAAATCAACCACCATTATCAAGTCTCCATGAAAAATAATTAAGGGGTAGCCATACTAACAAAATCATTAAATTTAATCTGTTTCCAGGAAAAGATCTTCCATAAACTTTTCGAAGATCCTTTTCATGGTTACCGGTGTGACCTTTTATACCGGATCAAAACATCAGCATAGTATCTCAGCCACAGATCCCCTTCAGGAGAAGAAAAAAACCTGGCTTTCTTCTGACCAAGGCGATACGCTTCCTGTACATTCCCATTAGCGCCTTCAATATCCCCATCTTTATCCCTTATTTTTGATTCCAGGAAAAAGGCCAAAGCCGAACCTGGATCAGACTCCAGGGCGTTCTGGGAATCTGCCTGGGCTTTTTTGTTATCTCCGACCGCCAAGTGAGACAATCCCTGCCGGACATAATAATAGGCTTTGGTTACGGGTTTTACAGACGCTGCATTTTCAAAGCCTTTCTCAAAGTCATGGAGGGCGGCGGTATAATTTTCTCGTCGGTACTCCAGATCACCTCTTTGCAGATAGCACAGGCCACAGGCAGGCTGAAGTAAAATTGTCTGATCCAGGTAACCCATTGCTTTTTCATGGTGGTCAAGTCGGATGGCAATGGCGTATTCAAGTTTGAGTGCACGCCTGATAATTTTTTTATTATCTCCACTGGAAAAATTTGCCCTTCTTGCATGGCGCATGGCCTGGTCCATATCCCGGCGTTCATATGCCCGATATGCCTGATTAAGTTCCTCTTCAGCATCCAGGATAAAAACGCCTGTGACCATGACCGATAGTGCCGCAATAATTGTCACCCCCCGGACCCATTTAATCATTGCCTGCCCTCCGGCTGACTGTTGACGCCCACAAGCAGAAAGAATCCCATGAAAAAAAGGTCAAACAGATTTAAAAAAATCCAGAAACCGCCATTAACCCCCAATTGAAAATTCTTTGCTGCAACGCCCCCCATAAGGCTGATTCCCCATACCGTTTCCCTTGTTTGATCTTGGAGGACCCGACCCAGCCACCCCAAGGGGTCAAACCACGGCTGGGCCATACCAAAACCAATTGCATGGGCAATCATGAAACAAATGAACAGGATCAGGACCTGCATCATTGACCCGGGGATTTTCAGGGTTTTTCCAGGGGGCAGATCTTTTGGGCATAACATATTTGCCGCCCAAGGAATAAAAAGTCCGACCATGGTCCCCTGACCCAGCACAAAATACCCATACCAGTAACGGATTCCGCCTGCAATTGCGCCAACGGCAAGTGCCAAAAATATACCGATAGCCAGCCGTCGAGCCTTTATTTTCCCTGCTCGCTGAAGCAATGGGGTCATGTTTTCTGTTCTTTTGGACTTCATCTCTTATTGTTTCACCGTGACCATGTCTTATTGTTTCACCGTGACCATGGTTCCCAAATAAGCAATACCATCCGATTCGTTGGATTGTTTATTTATTCAGCAAGGGTCAAACCTATCCCTGCCACCCTCTTACTTCTGTATATAAAAGACCGCTGTTTCTAATCAGGGATGGTTGCTAAACGATTTTATATCTATGATATGGAAAATTCCAAGTTTAGTTTAACCCCCATTAAATTTAGTGAAAAATACTTTACATGACGTGCAGCTTTATTCAAGAAATATATCGTTTTTCGTCAGGATTTTGTATTATTATCTCAACTTTCTGAGAAGTAAATTCATCTCTATTCCCCTTCCAATAGGGGCGTTTACCGATTGGAAAGGCCGAAATATACAAGTGCTTCACCCATTATCAGGTCGAGCATGGAATTTATGATCTTCTCAGACAAGTTATGAACCTTTCGTAACGTAGCCATGGCTAATTGCATTATCCTCGTTAGTGCATCAAGGAAAGTTATGTTGGCCAATTCTTCATTGCAGGCTCTGAATAAATCTCCAAATGATCGTTGATCAACGCTTTTCCTTTGGAACAGACTCAGAATATTGTATCTGGCCATTACCAGGGAAGTGTGTCCGATCAAACCATCATAGTTCCGGATTTGGATCTCTTTAACCAGTTTTAGATGCTGTTTGCACATTTTAAAAAATACTTCGATATCCCAGCGTTTACCGTACAGCCTTATTATTTCATCATCTGCTATGGTAATATCTGTTGATAAAAGGGCGAGCCATCCTCGTTTTTTATCACAGGGGACAAATATGACTCTGGCTTTGTTCCCGTCAGGTAACCGAACAAGGACACTGGCCTTAACTTTGGCCTTCCCTCTTTTTTTCTTTAATTTTCCATAAAGGTCACTTAACCTGAGTCTCTTTCCATTGTACTCGTAAAACCATTTTGGATGATCCTTAAGCATGCAGATAATGTGGATATGCTTGCGAAGGCTCGAAATCACCGAAGGCATTGAAAACCAACTATCCATTACAAGATACTTCGCCCTGATACCAATCTTGAGGGCCTTTTTTACCATTGGTTCCAGATGCATTGTGGATTTTGTTATCGCTTCTTTGCGGCGTTGATAACCGCACGTTCTTTTATCAATATCTGGATTGATTTCATTGTATCGATTCTTTTTGTTTGCTGATGATAACAAGGCAAAATCAATCCCGAGAAAACTGTTACCATCTGACCAGCCAAGAGTAAGCAGCCTGAAGCCTTTTAGATATTTGTGAGTTGCATGATCATATACACGGGAAAGAAGTTCCACTTTTTTGGAACGGCTTCTGTCGTATGGCGAGTCATCAAAGATAAGAACCTCTTCAGAAGAATTATCCAGAAGACCCTTAATTATACAATAAATTCGGCTGCTAAGAAGAGTTGTAAACCGTCTCCAGTTATAGGTGGGCGAATTTAAAAAGTCATACACGGCATCTTTTCCGACTCCCACTTTTTTATTCCGCACTACGCCTTGGAAGAAGTTTTTGCCAATAAACGCCAGATTGAAAACGATAGTGAACAATTCCAGGGGAGAAGCACCTTTGGTTTTGACTATACCTGAATTGTTGAGCATGCTTCCAACTTTTAATTTGGAAAAATAATTACCAAAAATTCCGAGCTTTTCAGGATTTATGGTTTGATTTTGATATTCTGTCGAGGTAATATGCATTTTGATGAGATTCCTATCTTTGATTGTTGTTTTTTAGGGGTAAAGAACACGTATCATAGGTAGTGAATCTCGTCAATATTAATAGTTATTTCAAATTGTTGTATTTTTAAAATTTAGAGTGACTAAACTCCGAAAGTTGAGTTATTATCAATAACGACCTTGTCTTCCGACGCAGAAGGGTCACGGCTACCTTCCCGGAAATACCGCCGGTTAGCCGGTCAATTTTGTATTTGATCTCGGTCAGTTGCGCTCCCACCCTTGAGCTTGCCTGAATGTGGAAATCTCGATATTCAGGAAATACCCCGGTGGTATCCCAGGCCTTGTCCCATTTCATGGCGCCAATGCTGCCCAGCCCGCTGCCTTGATATGCAAATGGGTGGCGTATCACCTTCCATATCGAAGCGAGGATATACGGAGGTCGCGCCGGTGTACCCCCAAAGCTCAGAAGTAGTTACCAAAAATTCCGAGCTTATCAGGGTTTATTGTTTGATCTTGAGGTGCTACCGGGGGATTATGCATTTGACGAGGTCAACAAGGAAGAAGCCGGAAATAGATGGCATTAATTTAGACTTGTGAACATTCTACACGAATATCCCCTGTTTCTACACCGACGTTTTTAGAATTATTCTTGTCCATCAGCTTGCTATATCGAAATGATTGTAAGTGAATACAGCCATATTCAGAACTTGACTATTAACCCATTACTTGTTATCGTTTTTCTGCATGTTTACTTAAATATGAAGATCTGAAGCGTTCTTAACCTTTAAAACAGGTAGGGATAAGCAGATACGATGAATATACAAAACCCCATTTCTCAAGAATACTGAGTGATGGGGTTTTGTTGTTTGCTGGCAGCGTAATCAGTAGGCGGTATATTTGGATTATGTTATGGCACGATTTTAATGGCCTGTTTCTCGTGTGATACTATCAACGTATCTGTATAACCGGCATGGCCGGAGCGAGGTATGGCTCCGGCCTCAACGAACTTTGAAACACCTTCATTGACAATGCTTTGGCGAGTGTTTCATATAAAGACATTAAGGTGCGCATTTGGTCGGATAGCCTTACAAGGGTTATGTTATCCAGATCTGCACAATTACTTATTATAAAAAGAGCCCACCTTGACTATTGAGATTAACCCTAGGAAAACATTGACATTCTTCCTATGTATTATTGTTTTGTTACTTATAGCTAATATTATGGGAATAATTCACAGAATATTATTTAATCATGATTATTTGCGAGGATTATTTAATCTTTTTGACTTTAATACCGAAAAAAACATCCCAACTCTTTATTCTTCAATAACATTAATCTTTGCCAGCATTATACTGGCTTTTATCACTTATTTTCGTTGGAAATCTCAAAAAACATTTTTTTCATGGGGAGTATTGTCTTTTATATTTCTATTTTTATCGATTGATGAAATATCCTCGATTCATGAAAGGCTTATTGCACCAACTAGAAGGTTCTTCGATACTTCAGCCTTTTTTTATTACGCATGGATTATACCTTATGGCATCGCTTTAATAATTTTTGTCGTTTCGTATATTAAATTTCTACTTGAAGTACCCAAAAGTATCATGATGTTATTCCTTTTGTCTGGTGGATTATTTGTTCTAGGCGCCATAGGTTTTGAAATGCTTGGTGGATGGCAAGCAGAATTATATGGTACCAAAGGGCTTCTTTATTCCATATTCTATACTTGTGAAGAGTTGCTCGAGATGCTCGGAGTTGCTGTTTTTATTTATACCCTGCTCAGGTACATTTTAAACGAAAATCAACTAATTGAAATTATCTTAAGAAATAATGTAACTATTCAGCTAAGAAAATAGTAAAAATTGCATTTTTTACCTGATAGGGTTTTTCGTTAAAAATTGCGATTCAATCGACTTTAATCGTCCCGCTGTAATTCGGTGTAGAGGTGGCGGTGTCCCCTTCCGCTTATAGTTTGTTTAGCCTCCTAAATACCAGGACCGCTCTAAAAAATAAAAGGTCAAAATCAGCATTTCAGGGGCAAAAAATCAATTCTAAAAACCTGTATTATAATCTCCTCAATTGATAAACGGGTTGAGGAGACAACGGGTGAAGATTGAATCTATAGATATCAAAGCGGCCGTATAAAAAGTCAAAGCCATGATCAAGCTTGAATAAAATCTGTCACCCGTCTTCACATTAACCATTGAGCTCCTTCTCCTGATCGTCACTTTGCTATCGAACCGGCTGAACCTTAACGGTAACAACAAAGGGCATAACCGCCATGTTTGACGTGATCATGGGGCAAGCTGTTGCATATTTCGGACTATCTGATGACAAAAAACCCCCAATTGGTGGGGGTTTTGAGATAGATTTACTTCTCAGAAAGTTGAGCTGGTGATTTTCCGAACCGGCTAATGTATGATTTTTTCCAGGAAGTCTTTTGCCCGCTGGCTTTCAGGATTCTCAAAAAAGGATTTGTCTGTTCCTCTTTCAATAATTCGACCTTGATCCATGAAAATGATTTCATCGGCCACTTCCTTTGCAAATCCCATTTCATGGGTTACAACAACCATTGTCATACCTGAATTGGCAAGGTTAACCATAACGTCAAGGACCTCTTTGATCATTTCAGGATCCAGGGCAGAAGTGGGTTCGTCAAAAAGCATGATATCCGGCTCCATGGCAAGGGCCCGTGCTATGGCGACCCTTTGCTGCTGACCCCCGGAAAGGTTGCCCGGATATTTGTGGGCCTGTTCTGTAATACCCACTTTTTCAAGGAGTTCAATGGCCTTTTGCTCTGCCTGTGATTTGCTCTGATTTAAAAGTTTGATGGGTGCAATGGTTATATTTTCTATTACCTTCATATGAGGATAGAGTTCAAATCTTTGAAAAACCATGCCCATTTTTTGCCTGAGCTTCATAAAATTTGTTCCAGGATCTTTAAGGGAAATTCCATCCACACGAATATCTCCTTCCTGGAAAGGCTCCAACCCATTGAGTGTTTTTAAAAGAGTGCTTTTCCCGGAGCCTGAAGGACCACAAATAACCACAACCTGACCCTTGCTAATGGTCTCGTTGACATTGTCAAGGACCTTGAGCTTGCCAAACCATTTACTGACATTTTCTATTTCTATCATTTATGCAATTCCTCTTTTAAGCTCCATTCTTTTACCTATTCTGCTTATGCTGAAACAGACAAGCAAATAGACAAGGCCCACAAACAGATAAAGTTCAAAACTTCTCATTTCCCTTGCGTCCACTACGTTTGCAGACCTTAAAAATTCCCGGAGTCCAATAACATAGGCAAGGGAGGTGTCCTGAAAAACAACGACCCCCTGGGTAATAAGTGATGGAAGCATATTTTTTAAAGCCTGGGGGATGATAAAATATCTCATGGTCTGCCAATAGGTAAAACCGCTGGAATAGGCGGCTTCCGCCTGTCCTTTTGGGATGGATTGTATGCCGGCCCGTATGATTTCAGCAAAATACGATGCTTCAAAAAGAATAAATGCAATTGAGGCTGAGGTGAAATCACCAATGGGTTTACCCAGAATAAGGGGCATCAGAAAGTAGAGCCAGAAGATCACAAGGATAAGCGGCTGGGTTCGCATGAGGTTAATAAACAAAGTTGCGGGGTAATAAATGGCCTTGATGGTGCTCAACCGGGCCATACCCAACAGAATACCAAGGAAAAGCCCGCCTGTAATTGCAATGACTGCCAACTCACAGGTGGTGAGAAGACCACCCATCAAGAAGGTGAAATTATGGGTGATAACTTGCCATTCAAAATTCATCAGCAGGCCCCTTTTCTAATAATCAGGCCAGGAATCGCCAATTTTTTTTCCAAAAGGCCCATTATTCCGACCACGACCAAAGTAATAATCATATAGATTATGCAGGCTGCCGTAGTGGCTTCCAGGCCGTGGAAGGTATAGGCTTCCACCTGCTGACTCATAAAAGTTGTCTCCAGCACGCCCACCGTCATGGCCAGGGCAGTATTTTTAAACACAGTCAATGCTTCTGTTGTCAGTGGTGGAATAACCAGTCTTACGGCCAGGGGTAAAATGATATACCGATAGGCTTGATAATGGCTGAAACCCGAACTCAGGGCTGCATTTAACTGATCTGGAGAAATTGAATTAATTCCGGCCCGGATCTGCTCGGCCATTCTGGACGATGAATACAGGGAAAGACCCACAACTACGATCCAGAATTCAAAATTTGGGATTTCCTGGTACATCCAGATTCTTGTCTGTTCAGGCAGAAGTGTGGGCATGGCAAAGTACCAGAAAAAAAGTTGCACCAGTAGAGGGATATCCCTGAAAAATTCAGTATAGGCTTCTGCAAATATTCTGAGTGGTCGGTTGCGTGTAATTCTAAAGGTTCCGATGATGATTCCCATCAGTAAAGACAGGAAGCAGCAGATTATGCCCAGTTTGACCGTTGTCGCCACCCCGCTCAGCAACCAGCCACCATATGGCTCTTCCCATAAAATTGACCATTTGAAATCATAGACTAGCATCTGTTACTCCATATCCGGGAAGGGTTGTGCCACCCTTCCCGGTTTTGGTTTTATCCCTAGAGAAAGTTGGAAGATTAGAGGGGCCAGGACTGAAGTTTGAGTAATGTTTTAAAGTCGGCTGTCATGGGGAAGGGGACTTCGCCTTCGGGACCGAACCATTTTTCATAGTATTTCATGTATCGGCCGTCAACAAACATTCGGATCAACTGTTCATTGACGAAATCCTTGAAGTTGGAATCATTTTCCGGAAGGATAAATCCGTAGGGGTCATAGGAGAGCAATTCACCCAGAATGACATAATTATCAGGGTCCATTGCCTTTGCCTTCATGCCCGCAAGATGACTTCCGTCGCCGCAGTACGCATTGATGGCGCCATTTCTAAGGGCCAGCATTCCCTGGGTATGCTCCTGGTAAACGACCAATTTTACGGGTGGATTAAAATAACCGGATTCATTGAGGTTGCGAATGGTCTTTTCATTGGTTGAGCCCTGGGCCGCACCAATCTTTTTGCCTGAAAGATCTTTTGCAACCATATAACCGCCACTTTTTTTAGCAAGCAGCTGGCTGCCGGTGAGGAAAAATGTTAACGAAAAATCAACCGTGTCTTCACGGGGAACCGTATGGGTGGCAGCGCCACAAACCATATTCAGGTTTCCGTTGGCAACCAGTGGAATTCTGGTTTTGGGATTCACAACCTTGATCTCAAATTCAAGGGGTTTTCCAAGTCGTTCTTCAAGTGCTTTATGAAGTTCTTTTGCAAGGTCTATACTGAATCCGACATGTTCATTTTCAGCATTATGAAAGCCAAAGGGGATGGCACCATCCCTTGCGCCTACAATGAATTTATTGCTGTCAGAAATCTTTTTTAGAGTGTCTCCGGCAAAAGCGCCTGAAGTAAATACCATGAACAGCATCAGAATCGTGCCGAATAACAGTGGTTTTCTCATTTCCCATATTCTCCTTTTTGTGTTGTTGGGCTTTTTTAAAAAGACAAAAACAAGTTTATGCCCTTTATGTCTTTTGACGGGGACATTGTCCCTGTCTGTTCTTGTGGGGTTTTTCTATTGCCGTTTTAATGTTGACTGTTGACAGTCTTAATCGCCCTGAAAATTGATGTCAATAGCTTTTTTTATAAAAATAAATTACAAAAACGTAGATAAAATGCTAAAAATTACGTAAATGTTAATATGGGGTGGTGGTGGCTCGGTCAGGAAAAATTTAGATTAACGTCTTTGCCATTGATCACGGATTTGGTTTGTTTGAGATGCCGCTGTGATAGGGATTGAGAAAAAGGCTGAGACCCTTTTGTCTAGATCAGGAAGACAAGGCCATGTGTTGTTTTTTGTCCCATGGCCAGTCTCACCATGGTGCCGTTTCTGCCGGAAAGCCTGCATCCGATTCAGGATACTGTGACCGGGTAAATAAAGATTGAATTGGGTACAGTTTTGTAACAGATATACAGGTGTGAACTTGATCTTTGTCAAAAAAAGTGCGGCACTCCGGGTGAATCGTGGGTTCTATCTGATCATCGTTTACTGGTGATTGCGCTTGTAAAAATAGATGACCACCAGCAGTTTTGATTTCTCATGCCCCATGCTTTTGCCCACATGGGGTATCACTGAATCAAAATAAACATTATCTCCGGGATCCAGGTGATAGGTGTCGTCCCCGTAATAAAATTCAAGTTGGCCGTCCATGACATAGATGAATTCTTCCCCCTCGTGGGAGTAAGTCCTTTGTGCTTCAAAGGGTGCATGTATGATAAAGGGTTCCATGTTTTTGCCGGGTTTTTTTTCTGCCAGTAACTCATAGTCATATCCTGGAAATTGTTCGGTTCCGGGAATCAAGGTGCGCTGGGCTTTTCTTGAAAGGCAGAGTGGGACATTTTTTGGAGAATCAATTCCCTGGGACAGAAGGGTGGTGATTTCAACCTCCAGGGCTGCTGCAATTTTGCTCAGGGTCGAATAGGGAGGAGCTTTCTGGGAGCGTTCCACCTTGGAAAGATACCCTTTGGTCAGGCCTGTTCTGTCGGCCAGTTCCTGGAGGGTCAACCTTTTCGAAGTCCGGAATCGTTTGATATTAACGGATATGATTTTTTCGTCCATATTTTTTGTTCCGATTGTTATCCCTGATGGTTGGGGCCGGTATTCTGTTTGGGGGAGGCTTTTTCCATGTCATTGACCCGGGGCAGAATGTTTTCAGCAAAGGGGATGATGTATCCTTTGCCCGGGAGCATTTTGACATAGTCTGCAATATCATCGGTAAACTCAAACCCAAGGGCCTGGGTGGTGGGTGCATCAAAATCCGACACCAGGGTGATGCGAAAACGCCTGAGAAGGTCAATCACCCGCAGGGCCACATAGGCGGGCATATTAAAATCCGTTGTCAGGTGCCTGCCCAGTCGTTCAGGCTCGTCTTTAAATGTTCTGAGTGCCTGGGCAAAAATTTCGTTGCCCTCTCCCTGGCTGCATGCTGCTGTAAACAGGAGATGTCCGCCTTCCTTGACCCCGTTCACGGCATTGAACAGGGCCTTGGTGGACTGGTAGAGCTGGCCATCGGTGCGGTGGCCGCCGGCGGAAAAAATAGCAAAATCCGCCCTGGCTGGGATTGCTACACAGCAGGCATGGTTAAGCCGGGTGCATCCGTCCATAAAAGTCTGCTCAACATCGCCCACGGCGGCATGGAATATTTCCCCCTGGCCGTTGGCTGCCACGGCTACATAACAGGCGGTCTTATCCCTTAAAAAAAGATCAGCCCCCTCCTGCATGTCTTCACTGACAGGGTTCCCCTGGAGCTGGGTCTGGCGAACCTGGGGAAGGGGAATGCCGTTGCTGCCCATTGCAAGACTGTGGTTGTGACGGATGGATGCTTCCCCGGCAATACCGGGCAGTATATATTTACGTCCCCCGCCAAATCCGGCCAGCATATGGTGGAGAATTCCGCCAAAGATGATGATGTGATCGGCATCCCAGGCCTGGCGTGTCACCCAGAGGGGCGTGCCCCTGGATGTGGTGCCGATGTTGACCAGATCTTCGGGCCGGAGGCCTGCAGAGTTGATGATTTTAACACGTTCCATTGACCCGGCTCCGGCAAGGCCGCTAAATTTTTCAGGCGGCATCTCTGGATGGGTGCCAAGGGCAATCATGATGCAAACCTTGTCCCAAGGAACCCCCAGGGCTGCCAGGGCATCCAGAATGACCGGAACAAAAAGATCGCCCCGGGCCCAGAGCCGGGTATCATCCGGGATGATAACGGCAATGGTTTTTTGGTTTATATTGACCGGGGAACACTGCCTTATGCCCTGATCGATGATTTCATGGATCTTCACATGATCAAGGGGCGGTACATCTTGGCCAGTGAGAACCTCAATGACCTTTTCATCAGGGATTTCAAAATTCAGGTGTCCCCTGCCTTGTTCAAGTGTTATCTTCATGGTTGTCTCAATGCCCTGTGAATGATGGTTACGGGATGAAGCACCTTGATGGGATCTTTTTCATCAAGGTTGCCTGCCAGGTTGATCCGGCAGACCGGGCAGTCTGTGAGCCATAAATCAACCCGGGCCGATCGGACCTGGTCCACTTTTTTGTGGATCATGGCATCGGCAATGTCCGGGTGCTCATAAAAAAAAGTGCCACCTCCGCCGCAGCAGTCGGCTTCACCCGGGGTCGATACGTAGTCAATGGTCGGTAACCCCTTTAAGATTTCCCGGACCCGGTCCAGGGTATGAAAACTGTTTCGTGAATGACAGGGGGCATGGTAGGCGGCACGTTCCGGGCAATCCTCCTGGGGTTTGAATTCAAGTTCAGCAATGTGAGTGCTAAGGAATGAAAGGATATCAATGGTTTTATCTGCAATTTGCCGGGCATCTGCCGCCAGGGTCTTTAATGCTGAAGTCTGGACCGGGTTTTTTTTCGTTAAAGCATTGTGATTGTTTCCTGTACTTTCAACGTTCTGTTCAATGTTCTGGTCGAGCATTCGATCAAGGAGTCTCGGGTATTCGTCCTTCAGGGCGGCCCCACATGTGGTGCAGTCCACAATAACGGCATCGCAGTCATAGGCGGCAAGGGCAGTGACGTTGGTCTGGATGTTTTCAAAGGCCTGTTCCTGGGCGCCATGGAACATCATGGGGATGGCACAGCAGGTCTGGTCCCGGGGGATGATCACTTCGTACCCCAGGAGGGTAAGCACACCGACCACGGATCGTCCTGTATCCCCATACATGTAATTGGTGGCGCAGCCCGTAAAATAGACCACACACCCTTTTTTTTTGCCAACAGGGGCAATCTTTTCAGGCAATCCGCTTCGCAGGGGCTTTTCATTGAGCTGGGGAAATTGTTTGACCGGGATGTTGCCCAGCCTGTACTTGCGGGCCAGAAAATCCGGGGTCAGTCGCTGGCCGATCTTTGCCATGCCGGCACCCATGCGTATGCGGTATTCCTTGGACAAAAGGTAGATCAGACCTTTTATGGCCGGGGTGTCCCCAAGATCGGCCACCATTTTCTGGCGCATGTCCATGAATTTTTCATAGTGGTTGATGCCCGAAGGGCAGGTAACTGCACAGGAACCGCACATCAGGCATTTGGAGATCAGCTCTTTCAACAGGGGGGATGCCCCAAGGGTATTGTCCTCAAAGGCGTTGATCAATTGAAGCCTTGCCCTGGGTGAGGCCTGTTCTTCTTTTAATACCCGGTAAACCGGACAGGTGGCCAGACACAGGCCGCATTTTACGCAGTTCTGGAGGGATTTGGTCGTCTGTTTCATACAAATTTCCCCGGATTGAGAATGCCCTGGGGATCAATGGCCTGTTTGATCCGGGTCATGAGATTGATGGAATCCTGGTTCATTACCAGGGGCAGGTACTTGACTTTGGCAAGGCCGATGCCGTGTTCCCCGGACAGGGTGCCGCCGAGATCCGCAGCAGCCTCAAAGATTTCATCAAAGGCTTGTTCAACCCGGGCCCATTCTTCTTTGTTGCCCTTGTCAGCCGGTATCATGGGGTGCATGTTGCCGTCCCCGGCATGGGCCAGGACACCGACCTTGAGTCCATGATTCTTGGCAATTTTAACGATTCGGCGGATCATTTCAGGCACCTGGCTTACGGGAACGGTGACATCCTCGGAGATCAAATTCGGTGCCAGCCTGGCAAATACCCCGTAGGCCGATCGACGGGCCGTCCAGATCTGGGCCTGTTCTGCTTGGCTTGTGGCCTCCTGGATCCTGGCGGCATTGTTGGCCTTGAGTCGCTCAACAATCCGGCCCATCTCTTTTTCACAGGCTTCTGCTGTTCCGTCAATTTCAATGAGCAAAGACCCTGCAGCCTCACGGTCCAGCCCCAGCCCGGCACTGTCCTCAATGGCGTTGAGGGTGAACTTGTCCATCAATTCCATGGCGGCCGGCAGGATACCAGATCCGATGATATCACTGACCGCATTGGCTGTGTCATCCAGGTCATTAAAGTTAACCATGAGGGTTTTGGTGGTTTCCGGCAGGGGGACCACCTTTAAAATAGCCTGGGTCACAAGACCGAGGGTACCTTCAGATCCACAAAACAGGGCTGCCATTTTGTAACCTGTGACATCCTTGACGTTTCTGGAACCGAACTGGACAATCTTTCCGTCGGCCAATACCGCTTCCATGCCGAGAATATAGTCCATGGTCACCCCGTACTTGAGGCAGCGGGGGCCACCCGCATTCTGGGCGATGTTGCCGCCGATGGTGGAGGTGTTGATGGATCCGGGATCCGGAGGATAGAAAAATCCAAAGGGCTGCAGGGCTTTTTGCACATCGGCATTGATCACCCCTGGCTGGACAATGACATACCGATCCCTTGTATTGACTTCAATGATTTTGTCCATTTTTGAAAAACAGACCACGATGCCATGAAGAATCGGAACTGGCGCACCGCATACCGATGTGCCGGCCCCCCTGGCGGTGACGGGTATGTTGTGGCTGGAGGCCACTTTTAATATTTGGGAGACTTCGTCTGTGGTTTCAGGAAAAATAACGGCATGGGGCATGGCTTCTACGAGAAAGGCATCGTAGGCATAGCAGGTCAGTTCTTCCTGGCGGTCCAGGTAACGTTTTTCCGTAACAATGGCGATGAATTCTTGTTTAATCGAATCGGTTATCATGGGTACTCCTTAACGAAGGATCCACCCGGGCAGGGCCAGGGAGATCCATGGAATGTAGGTGACCAGCATCAGGCAGGTAAGCATGATGGCAAGAAAGGGGGCAACACCCCTGGCAATGGTGAGAAGCGGGGCTTTGGTAATGCCTGATGCCACAAACAGATTGAGCCCGAATGGCGGGGTGAGCATACCCATCTGAATGTTCAGGACCATGACAATGCCAAAATGAACCAGGTCAATGTTGTAGCGGTTCAGGGTTTCTAAAAAAAGGGGAGCCAGGATGAGCATGGCTGAAACATCATCCATGAAACAGCCCAGGATGAGAAACAAGACATTCACCGTGAGCAGAAACATCCAGGGACTGTTGATGTGCTGGATAATGATATCTGCCAGCTGGTGGGGCAGGTGTTCTGCCGTCAGAAGCCAGATAAAGGTCATGGCCGTGGAAAGGATAAAGAGCAGGCAGGCAGACAGTACGGCCGCCTCCTGGCATACCCCTGTGATCTCGGTGAATTTAAATTCCCGGTAAATAAATAGCTCAACCCCCAGGGCATAGACAACCGAGACGGCAGCGGCCTCCGTGGGGGTAAACAGACCCGAGTATATCCCGCCCAGGACAATAAAGGGCAGCAGCAGTGCCCACACCCCTTCCCGGGCCGTGCGGACGATCTCGGCAAGGGATGCCCGGGTTTCAACCCGCCAATTGTTTTTCCGGGCAATAAAGAAGGTGTAGGCCATGAGGGCAAAACCAATGAGCAGTCCGGGGACAATGCCTGCCATGAACATTTCCGCCACAGACACGTTCATGACCAGGCAGTAGAGGATCATGGGAATGGACGGCGGAATGACGATGCCCAGGGATCCGGAGACCGTGATCAGCCCGAGGGAGAATCGTTCGCCGTATCCGGCCTTGATCAGGGCCGGGATCATGATGGAACCAATGGCCACAACCGTTGCCGGCGATGAACCGGAAATGGCGGCAAAAAAGATGCAGGCCAGGATTCCGGCCATGGCCAGCCCGCCCGGAAACCATCCCACCAGGGCATTGACAAAGGCCACCAGTTTTTTGGCAATTCCGCCCCGGGTCATGATGGACCCTGCAAGGATGAAAAAGGGAATGGCCAGCAACACAAAATTGTCCAGGGCATTAAACAGCTGCTGGGTGATGATGTGCAGGGGGGTGGAGGTAAAAAAGATCAGGCAGACCATGGTGGTGATCCCGAGAATCACCGCAATGGGAACCCCGAGAAAAAGCAGGCAGCCAAAACAGATGCAGATGGTGAGTATCATCCGGCCTCCCCCTGTTTTAAAAATTCCCATGCCTTGATCAGAAACCGTGCCCCGATGACAATGGAGAAGACGGGAATGGGAAGATAGGCAATGTACATGGGGATCTGCATGGTCGGTGAGGTGGTCGCATATCCGTACATCCGCAGGACAATTTTCCAGGAATACCAGGATACGGTAAAGAAAAACAGGGCGGAAAGGGTGCTGGTCATGCCCTTTACCCGTTGCTGCCAGGGCTGCTTCAGGTTTGTCACCATCAGATCCATGGTGAAATGGCTGCCGGTTTTAACCCCGATGGCGGCGCCCAGAAAGGCGATAAACACACCGAGATACCGACCCAGTTCTTCAAACCAGGAAAAGCTGTAATTAAACAGATACCGGGTAATGACCTGGATGAATCCCGCCAGGGCAAGTCCTATAATAGTCCAGACCAGGGTTATGTTTTCCACCCTGTCTATGAAATCATGGATCCGCTGCAATTTAAATGGTTCTCCTGAATGCTAACCCCCTGGCCGGGAAAGATTTTTCGGCAAGGGGGAATTTAAAGCTTATTGCTGGTGCAATTTGATTTTATCGAGCATGAAATCAAAGATGTCATCACCGATTCTTTTACGGTATTTGTTCCAGACCGGGGTCATGGAGACCCGGAAGGCTTCACGTTCATCCGGTGTCAGTTCAATGATTTCAATATCATGCTGTTTGGCATAGTCGGCAATGGAAATGTTGATCTTGGGCAAGGATTCATGCAGGGCTGCATTGACCGAACGGTTAACGCCGGTGGCCAATTTTGCTGCATCCATGAAAATCTGTTTGTCCCCGTCAGCGAGGCTTTCCCAGTAATCCATGCCCACCACGATGATGCATTCGGTCAGACAGTGCTGGGTCTTGGTGACATACTTGGTCACCTCGGTGAACTTCATGAGAACCGTTGTCATGAGGGGGTTCTCCTGGGCGTCAATTACCCCGGTCTGGAGGGCATTGTAGATCTCTGGGAAAGGAATCCCCACGGGTGAAGCGCCCAGCTGTTTGAAGGTGTCAATATAGGCTGGTGAATTCATTACCCGGACCTTGAGCCCCTTGATGTCTTCGGGGGTACGTACGGGGCGTTTGTTGTTGGTAAAGTCACGGATTTCATTCTCGGTCCAGCCAATGGCAATGAATCCTTTTTTGGGAAAATAGGAAAATATTCGTTCCTGGACCTCCGGGTCATCCAGGGTGGCATAGGCTGTTTGTCTGTCCGGGAAGATAAAGGGCATATCCAGGATGGCGCACTGGGGAACAAAATTTTGAAGCACTGCCGTGGTCAGGGCGGCTATCTGCAGGGTTCCCGATTGTACCTGCTCTGCCATGGAGCGTTCACCACCCAGCTGACCCGTGGGGAAGGTGGTAATGTCAATGCGTCCCTGGGTCTTTTCCTTTACATAGGCGGCAAAGGCATCGGCCGCCTTTGCCTGACCGTGGAAGGGGGGCGCTACATGGCCGAACTTAATGTTTTCAGCAGATGCCGGCAGGCAAAAGGTCAGGGTCATCAGGGCTGCCAGGGATATGATGAGACGAGTTTTACGAAACAACGGTTTTATCATTTCAAAGACTCCTTAAAAAATATGGATTCAAATGTATTGATACATAGGAACAAAAAGTTCTTCTGAGTACCCAAATGTTTTTCATTTGTCAACTCAATTCAGTTTCTTACTTTAATTTACAAGGGAAAAGTTCAGGAAGTTTAAAAATAAATTTCCCAGGGGGAAACTTTTCAGGGTGCTGCTTTCCTTGGTCTGGAGATGAAAAGCGGAACTTAATACTCGCTTCGGGCCATTTCTCTATGCTTTGGAAGGCAGAAAATGGTGGGAAAAGGGCTTGGACTGCAATCTTTCTATGGGGTTGTCTGGGCCACGTAAACGGCACCTTCGGAAGAACCGCCCGTTATTGGATTCTCAAACGTTATGGTGTGGGATTCGGCCGTTGCAAACACGCCTGCCAGTTGACGGGTAAAAGATGCTTCGGGAAAACCATCGGCCCAGAGGGCAAAAACCCCGCCAGGCTTTAAATGCTGCGCCAGTTCCCTCAGTCCTTGTTCACTGTAGAAGCGGGTATTTGTTTGGTGCAGAACCCGCGTGGGGGTATGGTCTATGTCCAGAAGAATGGCATCGTGTTTCTTATGCGGATCTGCCGGGTCAAAGTTTTTTGATACGTCCTGGGACAGGGCAAAAAAATCTGCATGAACCAGTCGACAGCGGGGATCCTGGGTCAATGTCCTGCCCAGGGGAACAAGACCGTTCTGGTGCCATTGGATGACTGCCTCTAAAAATTCCACAACCACAAGTGAGGTGACGCGCCTATCTTCCAGGGCGGCAACAGCCGTGTAACCGAGTCCGAGACCGCCGACCACAACGTCGAGTTCTTTTCTTTTCAATACGCCAAGCCCGAGACTGGACAGCTGTGATTCTGCCTCATGGAACAGGCTTGACATGAGAAAATCCTCACCAAGCTTGACCTCGTATATCTCAAGTCCCCCGAGTTGCAGCAAGCGGCGTCGCCGCAGCATCAACTCTCCGAGGGGCGTTTGTTGAAAATCCAATTCCTTGTAGTTTAAACTCATTCTGCCTCCATGGTATCTGATTAGCTTATCCAAACGAGTCTGATTAAACAAGTTGAATATTTTTCATTCAGAATATGTTAAATAGTGGCTGACCGAAAGTAGAGGGTAATCCCTTACTCCGGTTGCTGGTATGATACGAATTTAATATATAACCGGCATGGCCGGAGCATGATATCTGCTCTGGCCACAACGAACAATGAAACGTCTCTGTTTGCAATGCTTTGGTGGGGGTTTCATCCAATAAAAATCAACGAACTCTTGTTGCTGAACGAGTGGAATCTTTGTCGGCAATATGGAATATTCAAAAACAGGTGTAAAGAAGTATGCTTTCAAAAAATAAATTATTATTACTGCTGTCGCTGCTGGCGGCGTTTCCTCCCCTTTCAACGGACATGTATCTGGCGGCCATACCTCTGCTTCAAAAGGCCTGGAACCAGCCCCTGGCCATGCTCAACCTGACCCTGGTCTGTTTCTTTATAAGTTACTGCGTGTTCCTGCTGTTTTATGGCCCCCTGTCGGATCGGTTCGGCCGTCGGCCTTTGCTGCTGGTGGGGATTGCCATTTTTATTATGGGAAGCCTTTTGTGCGCCATTTCAGACCAGGTGTTTGTCCTGATTATTTCCCGGGTGATCCAGGGCGCCGGGGCAGCTTCTGCATCGGCCCTTTCAATGGCCATCACAAAGGATGTCTATAAATCCCATGAACGGGGACGCATCCTTGCATATATCGGCGTGATCATGGCCCTGGCTCCCATGCTGGCTCCTGTGTTTGGGGGATGGGTGCTGACCCGGTTTTCCTGGCGCTGGATATTTGTGATCCAGAGTATTGTCGGGCTGATCGCGTGGATCGGCGTATTTCGCATGTCCGAAACCCTGAAGGTCCCCTCAGCCATGGGGGTATTTCAGACCGCCGGAATCTACCTGCGCCTGCTTCGTAATCGTCGTTATCTGGGCTTTTCCCTGATGATGTCCCTGGTCGTGCTCCCGCATTTTGCGTTCATCGGGGGATCGGCGGATATTTATATCACCCGTTTCGGCCTGTCGGAGCAGGTATTCAGCTATTTCTTTGCCCTTAACGCGGCGTCCATCATGGCCGGCGCCTTTTTGTGTACCCGTCTGCTGCACCGGATCGGGTCAAGGCGGATACTGACCCTGGGTTTTGCAGGAATTATGCTCGGAGGGCTGGGAATGGTGGCTCATCTTTTCCCCGGTCCCTGGGGCCTGGCCTTGCCCATGGCCCTTCTTTCCTTTTCCTTTGGCCTCAGCCGCCCCCCCAGCAACAACCTGGTGCTCGAGCAGGTGGATCAATATGCCGGGGCTGCATCCTCGCTCCTGATTTTCATCTATTTCATGCTGGGTGCGTTTGCCATGTGGTTGATCTCCCTGGAGTGGAGCGACAAGGTTCATACCATTGGTGTGCTGGGAACAGTGGTCGGTGGGTTCATACTGGGTATCTGGCTTTTTCTTCCCGGAGCAGCGGCTGGAAAGCCTACTTCAGGTGGTGCTTCCAGGTGAGCTAATCCTTTGAAAGACCTGTCAGGGAGGTCTCCTGGTCGACGCATTTGAGATTCCGGCGGGTTTTTGTCATATGGCGACCATCACCGGGTCAAAGCCGTATTATTCTTCCCCGTACCTGAACAGAAAATGGGTTCCCATCAGCCTTGCTGCGAATCCTTTTTTCCCGGTGCAGGGCAGGCGCTTTTCCAGAGGAATTTCATCGTTTCTCAGGAACATGTGTACCGGGAACAGATATTTAAATTCAAGTTCAGCCAGGCGGGTCCCGGAACGGATCTGTTCTTTTCTGTTATGGAAAATGGGAACCAGGCCTGCAAGATTGTGTTTCAGCAGCGATATGGCGCATCCGGAAAAAAGAGATCCTGTCTGCCGGTGAAGGAAGGCCGTGTGCCCGGGGGTGTGCCCCGGGGTAGGGATTGCCCGTATGCCATATTGCTGTTCAAGCTGTGCACACCCGGCCGGGTCAAGGGCTATGAACCGGCCGTTGGACGGGGAGGGGCATCGCCCGGGGCTGTGGCGTACGGGTAGATTCAGAAGGGGGTGCAGCCACAACACCTGGGCCTGTCTGCCTGTTAACAGGGGCAGGTCAGCCTGGCCAATGAAGATATCGATCTGGGATTCAGGTTTCAGATGTTCGGTCAGCTCTGCAAGGCTTCCGGCATGGTCCCTGTGCCAATGGCTCAGGCAGATGGCCCGGATGGATCCCGGATCCAGCCCAGCCTCTTTTAATGATTCAACAATCAATCGCCCGCATCCCGGGCTTCCGGTATCAAAGAGAACAAGCCCCTTGTCTGATTCCAGAACAAATACATGGGTGGGCAGCAGCTGAGTTTTAAAAAGAAAATTTGTTTTTATGGCAGAAACCGTGGAGGTCAGTCTTGTGAGGTTGTTTTTCATTCCCGATCCGTTCCCTCCTGTTTTTTCCGGCTATTGGAGTTCCTGGTGATAGCTGTTTTCTGCTTCCTGCATTTTATTGCGGCCAAGTTTGATCAGGAGCTGACCTTTTTGAATTTCAGATTCGCCCTCATTTATTTGGGTATTGCCACGATGGATCAGGTCATTGCCTTCTTGAATTTTTTCTTCTCCATCCTCCCAGTCCTTTGCAATCTTTTTAAGGTCAGTCGCTCTGCCAAAAGCCATCTCTGCTGAATCCGTGGCTTGAGAAATCTGGGAGAGCGCTTGGTAGGCCTGACGATTGGTCTGTACTTCAACGTTTCCAGCGGCAATCAATTGCTCCCCTTCGCGCAAATCAGAGCGGCCTTTTTCAACCATTTTTCGTCCCTTCAGCACTTGATCTTCCCCTTTTTTGGAATCATTTTTACCCTGTTCCCACTGTTCGGCTATTTCGATTCTGGATTTGCCTTCAGCAAGGATACGATCCCCAAAAGTGGTTTTTTTCAAGGCACATCCCGACATGGTGATGAGCGTGGCTATCAATAATGCAACAATAATGCTTTTCATTAGAGAAACTCCTTTGGTTGAAAATAATAATGGTATACCTTACCTCAAATTCGTTCATAAGTTCAAGAGTTCTTCATTGATAGTTTTTTTTAAACAAAATGGGCAATGTGTCCATTGTCTGAAATCCGGGCAAAGACATTGCGGGTGCCCATTAACAAGATTCAAGGTCAAGGCGTTTTGAAAGTATTGTTGAACATGCCAGTCAAAAGCATTATGATTTATCGTAAAGGCAACGCAATTCAGCTTTAAAGCGGTCGGTTGCTGAACCTTGCTTTGAAGCGGGCATTCCCCATATTTACATGGTCTGGAAAAAGATAAAACTTTGCACCTTTTAGGTAAAAATCAAAGGAGAACAACAATGACAAACCCAATGGTTCCTCAAATCCAATCCCCCTCGGTTCCTGGATTTCAACACACGGATAAAAGGCTGACCGTTGTGGGGCTCGGAGGAGAGGGCGTGCTCAGGACAACCGGGATGAAAGATCAGGCCCAGGCGGTCATCTCTGCTGCAGTTGATCAGGGCATAACCTATTATGATTCTGCAAGGGTGTATATGGACAGTGAACTTTACTATGGGGCATTCTGGGAAAAACATCCTCAACAACGGGAAAAGGTTTTTCATACCAGTAAATCCGCCCAGAGAACCCGCCAGGGCGCCCTGGATGATCTTTCCCAGACATTGAAGCGCCTGAACACAACCTACCTGGATCTCTGGCAGATCCATGATGTGCGGGATGAAAAAGACCTGGATCTGATTTCAAGAAAAGGTGGTGCCCTGGAGGCCTTTGTTGAAGCCAGGGAGCGGGGGCTGGTCCGGCATATCGGGGTTACCGGCCACCATGACCCTGAAATTCTGACCCGGGCTGTTGAACAATGGCCGGTGGATTCGGTGCTCATGCCGGTAAATCCCGTGGAGGAAATCATCGGCGGATTTTTAACCCATACCCTTGAGGCCGCTCACAAACGAGGGATTGCCGTCATTGGTATGAAAGTGCTGGGCGCAAAACACTACATTTCCAGGGAAGCGGGAATTACAGCCGAACTGCTCACCCGTTTTGCCCTGTCCCATGACATTACCCTGGCCATTGTGGGATGCAGCTGCGTTGAAGAGGTTTCAGAACTTGTAAAGGCAGGGGCGTCGGATCAGAAAATGACTTTGAACGAGAGAAAAGAGATCATGGCGCCGTTTATGCCAATGGCCCGGAAACTGGCGTTTTATCGTGGTGTGTGATTGACAGGATGTGGGGGACAATTTTAAAGCAGTATGCTTTAACCCTTTGGTTTTTTTTCAATCCCATTTTTAGTAACCGGCAGAAAGATGTGGACGGTTGTTCCTTTGTTCACGGCTGATTCGACATGAATATTTCCCCCGTGTCTGGAGATGATGGACCAGGCAACACTCAAACCAAGACCGGTGCTTTTCCGGTTGTTCAATGGTTTGGTCGTGAAGTAGGGATTAAAGATCATATCCAGATATTCCCGGGATATCCCGCAGCCTGAATCTGAAATGGTAATGAAAATCCGGGGTGAAGTCCGTGGCTGTTCCTGATATTTCACAGCAACATCGATATGGCCGGAGCCATCCATGGATTCAACGGAATTTTGGAGGATATTCTCAATTGCAACCCTTAGCTGACCTGGGTCCGCATAAAAAGAATCAGGAATCGGCTTTGATTCAAAGGAACAGGTAATTTTCTCAGGATCCAAGCTTTTTTCAAGGGCTTGCAGGATCAGTTTCTCAATATCAATTTTGGCCTTTAACGGCCTGTCGCCCTTTGCAAAGGCCATCAGCTTTGATGATATGTCTTTGGCCAGCATGATACCGTTCTCCGCGATTCGCAGATATTTTTGTGTTTCGTTATCTGTGCAGCAGAGCTGGGCCAGGTTAATATTCCCGATAATTGAGGCCAGGGTATTGTTGATATCATGGGCAACACCGCCGGCCAGGGTTCCAATGCTTTCAAGCTTTTTGGATGTTTCAATGGCTTTTTCAAATTCCCGGAAAAGTTTTTCATGTCCTTTTTTCTCTGTGATATCAAACGCAGTTTCAAGCCGGACGACTCGTTTATCATACCACTGGATAGCCTTGTCAACAATGCTGTACCAATGGTTGTTGAGGGTGTTTTGAAATTCCCATTCATAGGGCTCAGAAGGGTTGCCGTCAGGATGAACCAGTCTTTTGTTTGTACAGAAGGGGCAGGGACCCGTCTGGTCTTTCTGGATAACCTGCCAGCATTTGAGTCCTTCAAAGGCCTGGGGATCATCGTACCCAAATGTCTCCATTAGTTTTTTATTGGCATAAATTAATTCATGGGTCTGCATATCCGACACATAGACGATGGCCTCCATTGAATCAAAGATGTCCTTGAATCTGGCAAACCCGGTTTCATTTTTTTCTTTTTGGGTGAGCTGATACCTCTCCTGGTCATATTTGGTTTCAGCCTGTTCAACGGTTTTGTAAAGGTTCTCCAGGCTTTTGACAGGCTTTACCAGGTATTCAAAGGCATTGTTCTGTTTCAAAGCATCTGCCGCAGTTTCAAGATTGGCGTACCCGGTAAGAAAGATGATCTGTACACAGGAATCAATCTTTTTTAAAGCGTGCATCATCTCAATACCGTTCATTTTATCCATATGAATATCGGATAGTACAACCTTAAAAGGATGGTTTTTAAAAATTTTAATGGCATCATGTCCATTGGAGGCTGTTTGGACATCAATCCCGCGGTTTTCAAAAATAACCTTGAATGATTTTGTCAGACGGGGCTCGTCATCAACTATAAGCAGTCTTTTTTCCATTGTTCTTCCAGTCAAGTGTTCGGAATTTTTAATACAAGCAAGCTCAGCCATTGAAGAAGGAGAAGACAATAGGTACAAATATCTATTTTTTTATGAAAAGTCTAACTCTTTTACAATTTCCAGGGACGCGAAAATTACAGCCGAATTGCCCATCTGGTTTATAGCGCATGCTTCCAACCTTCAAACTGGACGGGGGGTGTTTTTTCAGGTATAAGGACGCCATGGCATCAAATAAACTTTTACAGATTACTCTTTTTCACAGTCTTCCTGGGGATCAACAGCAGTGGCTGCTCACCATGTCCGAAACCTATGCCTTTTCCTTTCAGCAGCTGAGGATGCTGACTGAATACAGCGCGGACCTGATCTGCTGGAAGGCCGGATCCCTGGCGCAGTTTTACCTACCGGAAGCAGTGGGGCAGGCAAAGGGGAAACAGGCGGCAGGTAAGGTTTTTCAGCAGTTTCGCCAGGGGTATGAAACGTTGAAAAACGGACAGAAACGGTATAGCGGAGCAAGCCGGTTTTCCGCCGGTGAACAAAAATTTCCAGAAGCGCAGATGGTTGAGGTTCAGCTTAAGGGAAATATCATGGGAAAATGTCCGGTTGCCTCCGAGAAAACCCGCTGCTGTAACCTGAACACCCTGGATGCGGTGCAGCAGTGCGGTTTTGATTGCAGTTATTGTTCCATCCAGTCCTTTTACCATGGGAATCAGGTGCGTTTCATCCAGAATCTCATGTCCCATCTGGAAACCATGGAGCTGGATACGGACAAACTTTATCACATTGGAACTGGCCAGTCTTCCGATTCCCTGATGTGGGGCAACCGGTTTGGGCTTCTGGACGCCCTTTGTCGGTTTGCTGCAGAGCATCCCAATGTAATCCTTGAAATGAAATCCAAGAGCGGCCGGATCGATTATTTCCTGGAAAACCGGCCGCCTGCCAACATGGTTTTTACCTGGTCCCTTAACACGCCAACGGTGATTCAGCATGAGGAAAAGGGAACGGCCTCCCTGGATAAACGGCTGGAAAGTGCCCGGAAACTAGCGGATAAAGGCATCCCAGTAGGATTTCATTTCCATCCCATTGTCTGGTATGAGGGGTGGCGCAAAGACTATCTGGCCCTGGTGTCCCGTCTGGCAGACAGTTTTCAGCCCCAAGAGGTGGTCATGGTTTCCCTGGGGACGCTGACTTTTATCAAACCGGTCCTGAAGAGGCTCCGGGCGCGAATGCCGGACAGCTCCATTTTGCAGATGCCCATGGAGGATTGTGCCGGGAAACTGAGTTATCCCCTTGAACTCAAAAAAGAACTTTTCTCCTCGGTTTATCAAGCCTTCCCGGATTCCTGGAAAGACGCTGTCTTCTTTTATATGTGCATGGAGCATATAGATCTGTGGCAGCCGGTTTTCGGGCGAAGTTATGACTCCAATGAACAATTTGAAGCAGATATGCTCAATACCTATCACGAAAAAATTTCCAGGATCAGCCATTCCTGTTGAACTTTCAAGTCTCATGCTCAAGGTGACCGCTGCCTGCTGCCATAAACAAACTTTGACAATAACCCCTATAGCAGGTATTTTTGTCAAAAAATTGAATGGGATTGGAATTCGGTCAGCCACTATTTAATCTATTGAAAGCGGGATGAGTTGTTAATAAGTTTAATTCTTGGTGTTGCCTCCTTTTCCTTTAGTTTTGCAGGATTTGGATACGGTTTGATTGCGGTTCCGCTTCTGGCCTTGATATTACCGATAAAACTGGCTGTCGCCATCCAGTTCCCCCTTACTTTTCCCCTGTTTTTTATCAATACCTACCGGTATGGACACCGGATCAGCTGGACGGAAATAAAACCTTTTTTTTTAGGTGCAGCCATTGCGGTTTTATTCGGGGCGTTTTCTTTTCATTGGTTTTCTGAAATTGTCATGAAACGGACCCTGGCAATGTTTACGGTAATATCTATTTTAACGGCCAGGTATTCAATGGGTGAAAAATTTCTCCATCGCATAGCAGAAACCGTTCCAGGCGGTGCTTTTCTGGGGGTTTTAAGCGGATGGTTTATGGGTGCCTATACGGCTGGCGGTCCGCCCGCCGTCATATATGCTGCGGCTAAGTTTCCGGATACTGAAAAAGCAAAGGGAATGCTGAGTGTCTATTTCTTATTGGTTGGACTGGGACTGCTTGTTCTGTTTCTCTTTAACGGGGTGCTGAGTTTAAATACCTTGAAACAATCTGTTCCGCATTTTCCGGCGGTAATCTTCGGTTTTCTGCTTGGAGACATCTTCCAGAAAAAAGTCAGCCGAAAAGGATATATGAGGGGTGTCCATCTCCTTCTTTTTTTGGCAGCCATATTATTAAGCTTTTCCAATTGAAATGCTCTTGTATTCACAAGGTTTTTGGGGGCAGTTACACCAGTCCCTCTTGGTAAGCGTTCTTCAGAGCCATCAGTTCGTCAATACGGTGTTGAATTTCTTGACCTGCATCACTATCTTTGATGCGAATACGGCGACTCTGGTTTTCAATGATTTCAGTCGTACAGTTAATATCGTGAATTTCCATGTCGGCAGAGGAATTTGCCTCGTCCTGCTGGTGAGTGGCCAGCAGTATTCCCCATGAATTAAAAACCAGGGTGTAGCCGGCGATTCCCGTTTTTCTCTGGTAGGCCCGCGCAAACCCACCGTCGATGACAATCAGTCTGCCGCCCGCCTTTAACGGACTTTCCTTTTCTTTGACGATCACCGGTACATGCCCGTTTACAACATGCCCTGTATCGGGATTAAGCGCAAAGGCCTCGAGGATTTGTCGGACCGTTCCTTCGTCGTCCCGCAGGGTATAATAGATATTACGTGGCTCTTTGTGAGTGGCTTTATCTGCAATAAAATATTGTTCGAAGGTTGTCATCTTTTCCTTGCCAAAAAGAGACGAACAGGGTCCGCACCATAAGTACCACATGGCGTCCAACCCCTCTTGTTTTTTTGGGGAATCATCTGTGGTAAAAAAACCCTGCCGGGCCAGGCGATGCATTTTTTCCATCAAATCCTTTCCCGCATAATTCTTATTGTTTATCTGCAGTGACATAAAAGAGCCGTCATTGTTCATGGGAATGCAACCATGGTAGAGCAAATTTCCATTGCAGGTTTTATATATACTGCCCTTGGCAAAAAGAAAGCGTGTATGCTGCTGTAATTTATCACTGTTCAGGAATGCTGTTTTCAACCGTGCAACCACATGTTGTTCTGCAGGTGTCAGGGTGTAAGGATCTTCCGGGGTGACGGTCTGAAATCTTTTGTCAAGCAGTGGATGGGCACGTTTATTTATCTGAATGGTTCCCTGATCAAAATCAATTTTATCATACAACAAACGATCACAAAGACAGTATTCCGACCGTCGTTTGATAATTTGGGCTTCCAGCTTGAACTGTATAATGGTGATGGCTTTGTGCATTTGCGCCATCAGCCTTTGCTCACCCTGTGAATTGTCCAGCTGGTTGAACATCTGGGATCTAAAAACTTCACAGGGGTCATCCCCGTAGGTTTCAATGGCAAAGGAAGCCAGAGGCAAAAGACTCACCGCATATCCATTTTCCAAAGTCTCCATATTGGCATGACGCAGGGAAATCCGGATGACATTAGCGATACAGGCCTCACTGCCGCCTGCTGCTCCCATCCACAGGATATCATGATTACCCCATTGAATATCGGCGCTGTGGTACGCCATCAAATGATTCATGATGAGATGGGCTGCAGGGCCACGATCGTAAATATCACCCACAATATGGAGGTGATCGATGGCCAGACACTGGATGGACTTGGCCATGTTAATAATGATTATTTTGGCCTGGCCGGTGGTGATAATCGTCTCAAGCAGACTCTGGTAGTATTCGTACTTATCCGTCAGCTGTTCATTTTCATAGAGCAGCTCCTCAATCAACATTTCAAAGCGCCCCTCAATCAACAGTTGTACTTTAGAACGTGGGTATTTTGAAGAAACCGCTCGCAATACATGGATCAGGTGTAACAAGGTCCGTTGATACCACTGCCTCCTGTCATCAGTGATCGGCAACATGATTCCCAGCATCTTTTCAGGAGAATAAATGAGGGCACCCAGCTCTAGCTTCTCTGCAGCGGACAAAGTGTCGTTGAAAATTTCGGCAATTTTGCGCTTGATTGCGCCGGAGGCATGGCTGACCACCTTGCAAAAGGCCTCATATTCGCCGTGAATGTCCGAGATGAAATGTTCGGTGCCCTTTGGCAGGTTGAGTTGGGCCTGCAGGTTAATAATGGCCTCGGCAACAGCTTCCTGGGATGGGTGCTCTTTTGTCAGGTAGCTCAGGTGGCGCATGTTCTCCGGATCTCTTTCCATGGGTGCGGCTCCTCTTTATTAAATCACTGTACCATCAGGAATGATCGCACTCTTGGGAACGACCACCAAGCCATCCCGAATCGCCCATTGGTCTGTTTCTGAATCGGGTCGATCAGGCAGAAAGCGAATATGGACATTACGACCAATCCGGGCTTTTTTATCAAGGATTGCGGCCTCAATAATTGAGCCATCGCCCACCCCAATGTCGGGACGACCCAATCGTCTGTTTTCAGCGTGATGTTCATCTGTTTCATAATAATCAGCCCCCATCATGATCGTGTCACGTATGACGACCTGGGAACCTATTTTGCTGCGGATACCAATAACCGAGTTGGTAATTTTTGCCTCGGCAATGCTGCATCCTTCAGCGAGCAACGTTTTTTTTAAGCTAGCACCTTGTACATCGGTTGGCGGCAGGAAACGAGCGTTGGTATATACTGGCTGGTTGGGAAGGTTTAAGTTGAAAATCGGGTTTGCAGCCAGCTCCAGGTTCACTTCATAGAAGCGGCGGATGGTGCCGATATCGGCCCAATACCCATCGAAGATATGTCCCATTACCCGATGGTTGGATAAAGCCTGGGGAATGATATCTTTACCAAAATCGTCACCCGGTGTTGCCAGAAGTTCAGCCAGCAGGTCTGTGGAAAAAACATAGATGCCCATCGATGCCATAAAGGGTTTTTCAGAACCTGGACTGCTTTCCAGGTCATGGAGGCTTTCCGGATCCGGCTTTTCGATAAAACTTGTGATTTCACCGTCAGGGCTACGCTTGAGAATACCAAGTTCAGGGGCCTCCAGACCATTGACTGGTTGAACCGCCAGGGTAATGTCGGCCTTGGTGTCCACGTGGTATTGCACAAATTTACGATAATCCATTCGATAAAGGTGATCGCCGGCCAGGACGAGGACATATTTGATGCCGGAATTTTTGATTTCTACCATCTGCTGCCGTACCGCATCGGCAGTACCCTGATACCACCCTGTGCTATCTGGTGTCTGCTCAGCCGCCCAGATCTGGACCCAGCCGTTGGTAAACATATCTCGCCGATAGGTCTGGAAAATATGTCGATGCAACGAAACCGAATTGAATTGCGTTAAAATAGAAATTTTATCGATACCGGAATGCAGACAATTGCTGATGGGAACATCAATCAACCGATACTTGCCAGCCAGCGGCACGGCCGGCTTGGACCTTTTTTTTGTTAAGGGATACAGGCGGGTGCCTCGGCCTCCACCCATAATTAGACCTAAAACATCTTTCATTATCATCGCTGTAATCTCCATTCAAAGCAACTAACCCAATTTGCGCTTATTTCATTAAACTTCCCATATGGTCTAATGTTCTTATTAATTGACTAACATAGCTCATTTCATTGTCATACCAGGACACAACCCTAACCTCATAAATTTTGGTTCCACATCGTTGCGCAAGTGTTTGAGTGGAGTCAAAAAGTGAACCATAGCTCATACCAATGGTATCACTTGACACCAGCTCCTCGTCAGTATATCCAAAGGATTCATCGGAAGCCTTTCTCATTGCTTCATTGAGACCTTCGACAGTTACAGTCTCGGTATCATCCTTTAAAGTCGCATCAAGAATAGTGAGGGAACCCGAAGCAACCGGGACGCGTTGTGCGGATCCGATCAGTTTTCCGTCAAGTTCAGGAATGACAAGACCGATCGCTTTTGCAGCACCGGTTGAATTCGGCACAATGTTAATTGCGCCTGCCCTTGCACGACGAAAATCACCTTTACGGTGGGGACCGTCAACAATCATCTGGTCGCCCGTATACGCATGAATCGTTGTCATGAAGCCTGTTCTTAACTCACGATACTCATTCAATGCTTTTGCCATGGGAGCAAGGCAATTGGTTGTGCAGGACGCTCCAGAAACGATGAGATGATCCTTTCTCAGTGTCTGATGATTTACGCCATAAACAATGGTTGGAAGGTCAGTGCCTGCAGGCGCTGAAATAAGAACCCTCTTTGCACCTGCATCAATATGCGCCTGGCTCTTGGCCTTTGAGCAGAAAAATCCGGTACATTCTAATACAATATCAATCCCATAGCTGTCCCAGGGAAGATTCTTCGGATCAGCATCTTTGTGAACGCTGATTTTTTTGCCGTCAATGATAAGTGTATTCTCATCACTATCGACCGTATGCCCGTAAAAAGGACCCTGTACACTGTCATATTTCAGAAGATGGGCAAGCATTTTTGGTTCAGTTAAATCGTTGATTGCCACTACTTCAAAACGATCGTCTCCAAAGATTTTTCGGAATGTAAGCCTTCCTATTCTTCCAAAACCATTAATGGCAACTTTAAGCATAATATTTCCCCCAATTTAAATATCTGGTATAGTGATGGAAAGTCACTTCTCCTGTTTCCTCGTCCCTTTTTGAATGGAATTTCTCAAGCGGGAAATCACATCTTTCCAGCGCTACCCAGAACATTTTTGTTTTTATCTTTAATTAAAGAGATCAATTCATCCCGGGCAGGTCCCAGATATTTACGGGGGTCAAATTCAGCCGGGGATTCAGAAAATACCTTTCGTATAACAGCTGTCATGGCAAGGCGCCCATCGCTGTCGATATTGATCTTACAGACTGCTGATTTTGCGGCCCGGCGCAATTGATCGGCCGGGATCCCCACTGCGCTCTCTAAATTACCGCCATATTGATTTATCATGGCAACATGTTCAGGCGACACCGAAGAGGCACCGTGCAATACAATGGGATAACCTGGAAGACGTTGTTCAATTTCCTCCAGAATATCAAAGCGCAGTGATGGTGGCTGTTCACCGGGTTTCAGCTTGAATTTATGGGCCCCGTGGGAAGTTCCAATCGAGATAGCCAGGCTGTCTGCCCCTGTTTTCTCAACAAACGCCTGCACCTCTTCCGGTCTGGTATAGTGACTCGTCTCTGAAGATACTTCATCTTCAACCCCTGCCAGAACTCCCAGCTCCCCTTCAACGGTCACCCCCATTGTATGGGCATAGTCGACAACTTCCTTTGTCAGTCGAACATTTTCTTCAAAAGAAAGGTGGGAACCATCGATCATCACAGAGGAAAAGCCACTGTCAATACAATCTTTGGCCAGTTCGAAACTGTTGCCATGGTCAAGATGCAGGGCAATGGGGATTTTACTGCCGGCTTTTCTTACCATGGCAACTGCGCCCTTTACCATATGGGGCATCATTGTGGGATCTGCGTATTGCCGGGCGCTGCCGGATACCTGCAAAATAACCGGTGAATCAGATTCTGCGCAACCGGTAACGATGGCCTGGAGTTGCTCCATATTGTTGAAATTATAGGCAGGAACGGCAAATTTGCCTTCCATCGCCTTTTGAAACATTTTTTTGGTATTTACCAAATCAAGATCTTCATATCGAATTGGATCAGTCATCATAAACCTCCCATAAAAATTACGACTACACCTGGCTGAGCTTAACTTTTGCTAACAACTCGTTTACCTGTGCAAGGGAACCAACCGATGTGCCTTTTTGACTGGCTGTAGCAGCACCACAGGCAATTCCTTTACACAAGGCATCCTGCATGCTATCCCCCTGGCTGAGTCCCCACACAATCCCGGCAACCATGGAATCACCTGCCCCAATTGGGTTGGCTGCAACTATTTTGGGACTTGCTGCCAGCCACGCTTTCCCTGCATGGACCAGTACGGCACCCTGTTTTCCAAGGGAAATAATCACGTTTGCAGGGCCCATGGCAGAGATTGCCCTGCCAACTGCTGCGATCTGGGCAGGCGTGTTAACAGGAAGCCCGGTCAGCCCATGTGCTTCTTCATCATTGGGTTTAACCAGCAAGGGCTTTGCACCACAGTTCTGGCGTAGGGCCTCGTCGCTGGTGTCCAGGAATACGTATGCTCCTGCCGACTGGATGAGGGTTATCAGCTCAGTATAGTAACCTGGCGGCACCCCTGGAGGCAGACTGCCGGCCAGCACCCACCAGTCTCCGGCCCGTACCCGATCGCCTACTTTTTGCGCCAGTTGCGCAAGATCGACATCCGTAATGGTCGGGCCCGGTTCATTGACCTTCACATACTGTCCATTCCCACTGACGATGGATACATTTGTGCGGGTTTCTCCCTCAACCCAGACAAATTCAGTTTCAATCCCCAAAGATTGGAGTTTATCGTTGAGCAATTCCCCGCTTTTACCGGCGGCAAAACCGAGGGCCACACTTGAAACACCTAACGATTTAAGCATGCGCGCTACATTAAACCCTTTCCCGCCGCAGTCTACCCGCCAGTCCGAGGCTCGCAGGACAGTATCAAAGACGATCTGATCAACCGTCATCTCCCGGTCTACTGCTGGATTGAGTGTAACAGTAAATATCATTGTCTTATCCCTTCCAGTATTTTTCAAAAAGTGCTTCTTCCGCTTCAGCGGTCCACATATTGCCGGGTTCAAGTTTCTCAGCAATATCAGGATAAATATCCTGCAACTCATCGAGTCCCATCAGCGGCAGATCCGGGAATTGTGGAAAAATAATAATTTTTCCTGCATAACGACCATCAATCATCGCCTGGATACCCTCTCTGGCAACATTCATTCCGCCAATGGCGCCGACACTGCGGCCCGGATTCAGCGTTCCCTTTGCAGCCTGATCCATTACCTGAAACTGGTCGTTGAGGCTGAGGCCTGAGGTGCCGGTATATTGAGCATTGCCCATGTAGACCGCACTTAAATTTAAATGGGCCATTGTTCCATTGGGTACACCGGCAAAAAAGACCAGCATGCCATCCTTATGCATCAGGGTACCCGCCTCAGCCATAACGTCAGCAATGGGTACGCTGACGACAACATCCTCGGCACCCTGCCCATTGGTTGCCTCCATTACAAAGTCATGGAGTGATTTGTCGTTTGTTTGGGGATTAAATGTTAGCAGCTCGCAATTATTCCTGGCTGCCAGGGGGCCAAATCGTTCCTGGAGCGCAGCCAGCCGCAGGTCACTGACCTCGGTGGCGATCACCCTGCCGGGTCCATGGGGAAGTTCAATGGCTCTTTGCACATGCATCTGCCCCATTGGCCCGCCGGCACCAACAAAAACAGTTGTTCCACCCGCTTTAAGCTCACACCGATTTCGTTGTTCGCCATAGGATGCACCAATATCAGGGCCCTGGCAGCCAATAAAGGCGATATAGTCATAGTGAAGACGGCCCACGTCGGCATTTACCAGGCTGTCCAAAGGTGTCTGGCCTACAAGATTGAGAGTCCCCCTGCGCATGATAAATTTGGCAACAGCACTGACGGTTTCCCCAGAACGGGGGTCAAGCATAACAATATCATCAAAACCCTTACCATCAGTGAACTCTTCAGCGAGTGCGCTGTACTGGTCAGGCCCCAGTTTATTACGAACCACAACCGTTGCAGAGGTTTTGTCGGTAAGCTTTGCAACCGTGCCTGGGACGTCGGTTAGAATAATAGTTGCAGGAGCGGCAAGGCCTTTAGTGAATTCATATTCGCGCCCATCGCCAGGTCGTCCAATGACCCACATGACGCCGCCATCCTTAGGATCAAGACGTCTTCGCTGGGTGTAGGATGCGAGTACACATCCCCATGGTTCAAGAAGCGAGGCCTCGGCGTAGCCCATATCGCCTGTTATCGGCAGCAGACAGGCGCCCTCATCGGTTTCCAGCATCTCCGGGCCAATCAGGTGATACTGAATAAGGCCCCCTGGTATCGTGTAACCATAGGCTGTACTTTTACCGTTCTGGTAGATGTCAGGCTGTACTGCCACACGCTGTCCTGGATAGTATTTTCCCTTTAGTTCTTCCCCAACTTCAATGATTGTAAGCGACGCTTCATGGCCAAGCCTGGTTGGCTCTTTGGTGAGATCGCGATTGTACAATTTAGGGTGCTTTCTTCCCATGCGTATCAATTTCACATCGGAAAAACAGAGTCCTACGCTGTCAACCCGAACGAGCATCTGGTTCGCTGCCGGTTTGGGGATGGGCAATAATTCGGGTTTCCCGTTTTTTCCTATATTTTCCTCACCTGCACCGTACATATTCCAGACCAGGGTCTGCTCGGGTATGGCACGGTCGATGGAATGGTATTTATTATATTGTGATGTCATGGTTACCTCCTATAAGTGTTAAAAAAGTTAGATGCTACACCAGGTCGTCGTTGGTTTTATACAAATCCATAATAGATTCTGAACTTTCCAGCTGTAATGCTTTTTTTGCTTTTTCTTGCAATTTGGTATAGTTCACGGCACGGATAATATTTTTCACCGCCCCCACATTGGCAGGGCTGACTGACAGTTCATCCACCCCCAACCCGACCAGCAGTGAAGCGAGACTTGGGTTCGCAGCCGCATTGCCGCATACACCAACCCACTTACCATGGGCCTTTGCTGCTTTTACCGTCATCTCAACCATTTTCACCAATGCAGGATGGTAACTGTCCGCTTCAGAGCAAAGATCAGGATGCAGGCGATCTATGGCCAGTGTGTACTGGGTTAAGTCATTTGAACCGATGGAAAAGAAATCCACCTCTTTCGCCAGATGCTCCGCAATCATAACCGCAGATGGTACCTCAATCATAATACCCAGCGGCAACTTGGGAGCATTTAACTGCAGGCGAACTTTCTCAGCAATATCCCGTGCTTTTCTCCATTCTGACATTTTTCCGATCATGGGAAACATAATGTGCAGTCCGGTCGAGCCGGTTGACTCTTTCTGCCAGATTGCTGTCTGGTAAATGGCTTCCAGTTGGCGCTTGAAGATGTCTTCATATTTGAACGACAGACGAATCCCTCTCATCCCCAAAAATGGGTTTTCTTCATGGGAAATGTGCAACCAGGATACAGCTTTGTCTCCGCCAATATCTAACGTGCGCACGATCAACTGACGACTGCCAAGCTCTTTGATGATGGCTTTTAAGGCATCGCATTGTTTTTCAATGGGTGGTTCTGTTGCCGACGACTCAAAGAGAAATTCGGTCCTCAACAACCCCACACCTTCGCCACCATCTTCTAAAACAAGTTTTGCGTCTTCTGGCTTGGCTATATTGCATACGACATCGATGTGTCGACCATCCAGGGTTTCAGCGGCCTTATGTTTCTGGGCACCTTCAGCCTTGCGAATCTGTTCCCACTGTTCAATCCATTTTGCCCCATTTCTCTGGGTTGCCTCATCCGGATCAACATAAATGGACGATGCCTGTGGATCGACAATAATCAATTCACCGTCCTCAATGTTCTCCATTACCCCCTCACCCAGGCCAACCAATGCGGGGAGACCCAGGGCTCTGGCAAGGATCGCCATATGACTGTTGGGGCCACCAAGCTCCGTGCAGATACCACGAACTTTCAGCCCTTGCAATCCGGCTGTTTGTGAAGGTGTTAAATCTTTTGCCATCAAAATGAAATCAGTTTCCGGATAAGTGGTTGCTGAAACAGCTTTCACAATTAATGCCAATACCCGATCACGGACATCAATGAGATCGGCAATCCTTGCCCTCAGGCGTTCGCTGTCAACTGTTCTGAGTGACTCAACCTGCTTTTCAATCGCTTGATGAAAAGACCAGGCGGCAGTCTTACCATTTATAATGAATTTTTCGCTGTCGGTTAGCACCAGTTCATCCTGCAGCAATTGCTTCTGAGCATGCAAAATTGCGGCTTCGTTTGGCGCCCTGCTTTGCAGGTTGGCTTTCAGTTTATCCAGTTGCCTGGCGGCCTCGGCCAGGGCCTCGCTAAAGCGTTTGGATTCATCTTTGGGGTCTTGTGCTTCCTCCTCAAATTTAATTTTTCTTGCCTGCAACCGAAATGCGGGTGCCATTGTAATTCCAGGTGATGCCGCGGAACCTTTCAGGGCTAAACGACACTGAACATTGGGGAGAGCTGATAAGACGGTCAGGGGATTATAGGATGCATTTGACTGTCCCTCCTCATTGTCCAGCCCCTGACGAATCATTTCAGCCAGAACCTGTACTGCTTGTTCCGCCCCAGTCCCCTGTGCCGAAATTGTCAGAACATCGCCATGATTCGCACCCATGGACAACAGGGATGCCATGGATTTGGCATTGGCTGTCTTCTGATTGTTTCGAATGCGGATATCTGTTCCTGAAAATTTTGCAGCCTGTTCTGAAATCAAGCTTGCGGGGCGGGCGTGCATGCCTTGCGAATCGACAACCTTTGCCTCTGCTGTAACAGAATAATCATCCAGTTGCTCGGACGGTGTCTGCTCCTTTGCATTCAGCGCCTGCAAAATATCGTTTTTATCGGTTGTGGTTGCCAGTTGTTCGGCGACCGCCTCATCCATGACCACATTGGTCAAACGCTCAAGGAGGCTCAAATGATCTTTGCCTTTTGCTGCAATACCGACGATCAAACGGGCCACATCTCCCTTCTCATTCCAGACAACACCCTGGGGTGCCTGCACAATAAAAACCCCGGTTTGAATAACCTGATCTTTTGCTTCATTGACACCGTGGGGGATAGCCACACCATTAATCAGATAGGTACTGATTTTTTCTTCACGCCCGGCCAATGCATCCAAATAGTCTCCACTGACGAGACCTGAAGAAGATAAGTTTTGAGCGATCAGTTCGAGTACATCATCTTTATTCGTTACCTGGGCATTTAATACAATTTGTTCCGAATTGACTATCAAAGTATCTTCTGCGGCTGTTTTGTTTTGCTGTGCAGCAGGTGTCGGAATAACCTTTTCAGATATTTCGGGTTTTTGGGTAATCTTGGCTACCAACTCGTCATAGAAGCTATCGTCCATGAAGTTATCAATGCTGAAATGTTGTGCACCTGGCAATTTAGACCGAGCGCGATCAGTCAATTCATTCTGTGTAATCACAATGTCCGCATCTTTCAGATCATTAATGGCTGCGTTGGAAACCTCAATATCGAGGCCGGCAGTTTTAATTTTGCCACGCAATACCGTTGCTCCCATGGCTGAAGATCCCATGCCGGCATCGCAGGCCACAATAATTGATCGAACACTTCCTGCCGCCATCGGGACCGCTTGTCCTTTTGCTTCGGACTTACTTGCAGCAACAGCGGCTGTGGCGGCTTCCAGGTCATCACTTTCTGACGCGTCCCTGCGAATGATTACTGATCCAATGAGAAACGAAGTGACGGCGGAAACAGCAATGGAAGTCAAGGTGAGAACAATACCCATTCCCTTTGTGGACATCAGGGTTAACGCGAAAACAGAACCAGGTGATGGTGGACCAACCAGGGCATTACCTGTGACCATGTTAAAACCAACACCCACCATGCCGCCGGTGATCACGGCAATAATAAGTCTTGGCTTCATTAAAATATAAGGAAAATATATTTCATGAATTCCACCAAAAAAGTGAATTATGGCTGCGCCGTAAGCTGACTTTTGTGCCGTACCTTTACCCGCCACCATATAAGCCAGGAGAATCCCCAGACCAGGACCTGGATTGGTTTCAATCAAATAATAAATGGAAGATCCGACCTTGGCAGCCTGTTCTGCACCCAAGGGTGTGAAAACACCATGGTTTATGGCATTGTTTAAAAACAGAATTTTTGCAGGTTCAACAATGATTGACACCAGGGGCAATAGAGACATCTTCACAATCCAACCCACACCCGACGCCAGTGCCTTGGTAATTATAGAAACCACCGGGCCAACTACTAGGTAGGCAATCAAGGCGACCAGCATGGCAATGATGCCCAGGGAGAAATTGTTGACCAGCATTTCAAACCCAGGTTTGATTTTACCGTGAACCTTCTGGTCAAATTTCGTTACTGCCAAACCTCCCAAAGGACCGGCAATCATGGCCCCCATGAACATCGGAATATCACTGCCGACAATGACCCCCATCGTCGTAACGGCTCCTGCTACGGCACCACGGTCACCGCCAACCATTTTACCACCGGTATAGCCAATTAAAAGGGGCAGCAGATACGTAATAATAGGACCCACCAGTGACGCCAGTCTTTCATTGGGCAACCAACCGGCTGGTATAAACAACGCAGTAATCAATCCCCAGGCGATAAAAGCACCAATGTTGGGCATTACCATACCACTCAAGAACCTTCCAAATGACTGGACACCTATTTTCATCGTATTACCCGACATAAACATACCTCCCAGTTACATGGTTCGTAAATGATCGATAATCAACCCCCAGGCAATAAAGGCACCAATGTCGTGGGGGGCATTTCGGCCAGGAGCAGCCAAATCTTTGAATTGTCTCGTTCATTTCAAGGCTTCCTTTTTAAATGGGTTAGTGTGGGGTGGCCAATCGCCATACCTCCTGAGGGTAATTCGAACCGGCCTTTTTCAGTTTGAAAAGTAGACCTGCGGCATTCTTGATTCAAATGTAAACGTTTACATATAATGTGTCAAATGTTTTTTATCATCTTTTTGATGCGAATTTTTATCCGTAATAATCTAAAATACTTAATTGATTATAATATTGTTTATCTTTTACTGTTAGTGCTTTTGGATTTTATCCAATAACGCCTACCAAAACGCCCATTGTTTGTTGCTTTTATGGTAAACGATTACATTCCTTGTGGTACGAGGTGTCAGTAGAACGCAGAAACCCTGCAGGAGCGCTATTCGACCAGATCTGCTGCGTTGCCAGGTATTTTCGGTAGGAGATTACATCCCCATGCCCGGCGTTTTGCATATCCGGCCAAAGGGAGGTTGCAACTTTAGGCTCAAAGTTTATATTAATCTTTTCCCAATGGCTGCGGGTTGAAAGCAGATGTTACAAAAATGAATTTGACTAAAATAGTGTAAACGTTTACATTAGATTGACAAGCGGAACTATCAACCAAACAAGGAAAGTGCTATTCCCATGGTTAAAATTAAAGACGTTGCCGAAGCAGCGGGTGTATCAACTGCCACAGTGTCAAGGGTATTGGCAAACAAACCCCACGTGCGGCCTGAAATTCAAAAACACGTATTAAAAGTAGTGAAAGAGCTGAATTATCGACCAAATCGTGTTGCGCAAAACCTGAGATCAAACACATCCAAAATTATTGCCTTGGTCGTTTCTGATATAGAAAATCCGTTTTTTCAAAGGGTCAGCAGGGCGGTTGATGATGCGGCCTACGAGCTGGGCTATATTGTGATGCTGTGCAATACAGATGAGAATCCAGCTAAGGAAGAATCCTGTCTGAACCTTCTCCGGGACGAAAATGTCGCCGGGGTTATTTTATCTCCCACGCAACGAGCCATTGAAAAGTTTTCAGAGATGCCGGCCATGGACATGCCAACGGTTATAATCGACCGGCATGGGAAAAATCTGGCTATAGACAGTATTCACATTGATAATGTGCAAGCAGCCCATGCCATAACCAGCCATCTGATCGAGCATGGTTACCGGCGAATAGGAGGCGTTTTCGGTGGCAATAGTATCACTGGCAGTCAGCGCCACGAAGGTTTTGTACGAGCCTTGAAAGATCACAACATCAAGCCGGCGACGGACCTGATTAAATTTGCCAGCCCCCGGGAAGAAGATGGGTTCGATACAACCATGAATCTGCTGAATATGCAGGACCGGCCAGACGCCATCCTTACCAGCAACAGTCTATTGGCCTCAGGCGTCCTGCTGGCGATTCGTGAGTGCAAATTACAAATTCCAGGGGACATTGCCTTTGCAAGTTTTGATGATACGACCTGTGCCCAGTTGTTTGAACCGGCAATTACGGTTATTGATCAGCCCACCTATGAGATTGGTCGAACGGCCACTGAGCTTCTCATCAAAAGGATTCAGGACCCGACACGTTCAAATCGTGAGGTTGTTCTCAAAACCAAATTAATTGTTCGAAAATCTTGTGGTTGTAAATAAACTGAACATATAATATCAATCCTTAAACCTACAGGAGCGATTCAATATGAAAATTCACCCCCTCGCCGGAAAAGTGGCGCCGAAATCTCTGCTGGCCAATATCCCAAGGCTTGTTTCATCCTACTACACCCATCAACCGGACATTTCCGAGCCGACCCAGCGAGTCGTTTTCGGGACCTCGGGCCACCGTGGCTCGTCACTGAAAAACAGTTTCAACCAAGACCATATTCTGGCCATCAGCCAGGCATTATGTGAATATAGAACCTCTCAACATATCAACGGACCGCTTTTCATGGGTATGGATACCCATGCCCTCTCGGAACCTGCCCTGGCCAGCGCACTTGAAGTCTTTGCCGCTGCCGGTGTGACCGTGATGATCCCCAAGGGGCTGGGCTATACACCCACGCCGGTCATTTCCCATGCCATTTTGACCACCAATCAAAACAGGCGCCAGGGTCTTGCCGACGGTGTGGTCATCACCCCCTCGCATAATCCCCCTGAAGATGGCGGATTTAAATACAATCCGCCCCATGGCGGGCCGGCGGGCGATGACATCACCCAACGCATTGCCGACAGAGCCAACGAAATACTTGGTCATGGGATTGATCACGTCAAACGAATGCCGTATGAAAAAGCCCTTAAAGCTGAAACGACCCACGAATATGACTACATCGGCCCCTATGTGGCGGATCTTGCCAAGGTGGTTGACATGCAGATGATCTCTGCATCCGGGCTCAAGCTCGGTGTGGATCCCATGGGCGGGGCCACGGTACACTACTGGAAACCCATTGCCGAGCGCTACGGGATTTCCCTTGACATCGTTAACCCGGTCGTTGATCCTACCTTTGCGTTTATGGCCCTGGACAAAGACGGTAAGATCCGCATGGACTGTTCTTCACCCTTTGCCATGCAGGGGCTGATCAAGCTCAAGGACAAGTTTGACATTGCTTTTGGCAACGATACGGATGGGGATCGCCACGGGATTGTCACCAAGAGTGCCGGACTGCTTAATCCCAATCATTATCTGGCCGTGGCCATATGGTATCTTTTTCAAAATCGACCCGCCTGGAACCCCTCGACCGCCGTGGGCAAAACCCTGGTGTCCACTTCCATGATTGACCGGGTGGCGATGCATCTTGGGAAAAAGCTGTTTGAAGTACCCGTGGGTTTTAAATGGTTTGTAGATGGACTGATGGGCGCCAAAATAGGTTTCGGTGGTGAAGAAAGTGCGGGTGCGTCATTCCTGCGCCGGGATGGCTCGGTGTGGACCACTGACAAGGACGGCATCATCATGGATCTTCTGGCCGCTGAAATCATGGCCAAAACCGGCAGGGATCCGGGTGAAATATACCAGTCCCTCGAGGAACAATTCGGTTCCTGCGTATATGAGCGCATCGATGCACCGGCAACCGCTGGGCAAAAAGAGGTGCTAAAACATCTGTCAGCCGCAGCAATTACCACCCGGGAGCTGGCCGGTGAGCCGATCCTTGCTAAACATACCCGTGCGCCTGGCAACCAGGCCCCTTTGGGGGGATTAAAGGTCGTAACAGAAAATGGATGGTTTGCCGCTCGACCCTCTGGCACTGAAGAAATCTATAAAATTTATGCAGAAAGTTTTAAAGGCAAGGCACATCTGAAAAGCATTCAAAAAGAGGCCCAGAGCATTGTCAGTGATGCTTTTCAAGCGGCAGGTGCTTCATGACAAAAACAATCCTCTGATTCTGTTACATCTGCCTTCATTTCGGTCGTTTCGGTTATTGGAACGGGTCGATTTACTTGAATTCCGTTTATTTAGGTAGTAACCTCAAAATTTGGTGGTCTGCTTTAACGGAAAAAATCAGGTTTTTACACGGCCCGATCTATTTTAAAAAGCAGACGTTTTGAATATTTACCCCATATCGTTAACCCTTTTTATGGAGGCATAATAATGCTTGCTGTTATCCAACTGCTACTTGTCTTGGCCTGCCTTTACTATGGCGCACGCCGGGGTGGCGTCGCCCTCGGCGTCATCTCGGGCATCGGCCTTGCCATCCTGGTACTCATCTTTCAGATGAAACCAGGTTCCCCACCAACCACGGTAATCTATATCATCATCGCTGCCGTTACCACGGCCGGTATTCTTCAGGCGGCCGGCGGAATGGATGTTCTCATCCAGATTGCCGAACGTTTCCTGCGTAAACATCCGGCAAGAATAACTTTTCTTGCACCCTATTGTACTTTTTTTCTTACCGTTCTCTGTGGCACCGGGCATGTGGTTTATACCCTGATGCCGATCATTGCCGATATTTCGCTGAAGAACGGTATCCGGCCTGAACGCCCAGTGGCGGTTTCGTCCATCGCCTCCCAGGTCGGCATCACCTGCTCGCCCATTGCCGCAGCCGTGGTGGCCTTCGTCACCATGTCCAGCAGCAACAACTCCCCTGTATCCATTCTGCAGGTGCTGGCCGTCACCTGGCCTGCCTGCATGATCGGTATCTTCTTTGCCGCGCTCTACTCCAGCCGCCGGGGTAAGGACCTTGCCGATGATACCGAATACCAGACACGGCTGGCTGATCCTGATATCAAAGAATACATGTTTGGTGAAACCATCACCACCCTGGACAAAAAACTTCCGAAATCGGCCAAGCTCTCTGTTCTTCTATTCTCCTTCGCCCTGATCCTAATTGGTCTGTTTGCCATTTTTCCGGAACTGCTGCCGGCCTACGGTGACCCGGCAAAGACCATCAAGATGAGTCTTGTTATCCAGATCGTGATGCTGCTCATCGGCGGCCTGATTTTGCTGATTTGCCGGGTGAAACCCACGGATGTGGTTCAGGGAACGGTATTCCAGGCAGGCATGGTCGCGGTGGTGGCCATATATGGTATCGCATGGCTGTCAGACACCTATTTCGGAACCTATATCGGAACCATGAAGGAAGCGATTAATGTCATGGTCCAGGCAGCTCCCTGGGCATTTGCATTTGCCCTGTTTGGTGTATCAGTCCTGATCAACACCCAGGGCGGCACAGTGCTCGCCGTTATGCCCCTGGGGTTTTCCCTGGGGATCCCCGTTGCCGTGCTCGTGGGTATTCTGCCGTCGGTCTACGGCTATTTCTTTATTCCCAACTATCCCAGTGACATTGCCGCCATGAACTTTGATCGGTCCGGTACCACCAAAATCGGTAAGTACCTCTTGAATCACAGTTTCATGATTCCCGGCCTGATCTCGGTGGTCATCTCGTGCACCATCGGCTACTTCTGGGCCCAGGTGATCATCTGACGCACGACCCGGAATGCAGGTGAGCTCCCTTTAACCGGGGAGTTTGCCCGGTTGCAGGCCCGGACATCTAAATAGTGGTTGACCGAAAACCCGTGTTTGGATGGCTCGAAGAGAAGCTATGCTCACAAAATTGCCCATATGCAAGGCGCAAAAATTTCTGAAACCGGAGCGTACTACTGTACGTGGGGATTTCAGAAATTTGCAGCAACGCCGCAGATGGGTGAGTTTTCGTTCAAACACTAAATAAAGTCCACCGTTAACCAAGGGAGGGCTGTAAAATGACAAGTGAGAAAAAAAGGAACTGCACAAGGTGTGGGGCTCCGGTCCAACCCTATGAGTCTATCCGGTTGCCGTCGGCGAACGGCGACACCCTGATCTGCCTTAAATGTTACAATAAAAGAGTCGCTGAATCCTTTGGCGTTGAATACGACTATCTGGCTCTCCATCCAATCATTATCCAGGATACCGACGGGCTTGATCATACCTTTCATCTGACAGTCAGATTAATGGGGACGATGCAGATCATGGATGCATTTGAACTCGTTGACAATCAACCGGCAGGATATCAGTTCAGCATGGGAGAGCCTGTTGCATCTGGAGTGTTTGTCCTGTTTTCAAAATTGTATGAACGTATGCTCAAAGCGTTGGGGACCAAATACATCTATAAAAATAAAACCTATGACACCTGGCTCATCGCAGATCAAAAAACAGTGCGGGGGCATATCGGCTGTGATCTTGCATCTTCGAAGGAAGCGCCGCTTCCATTGATTATCATCGATGGTAAGGGTTTAACCTGGAATGAATTCGGCAGGATGCTCGCAGCCCATGAAGGGTTTAATTTTAAACTTCAGGTTTTAGATCGTCACCACGAAATGCCCTGATGGGTCCTTTGCTCGTATCTGATCAAGGGGTGCTCAGATCAAGGGGTGGCGTAAATCAAGGAAGACCATGAAAATAGCCATCTACGGAAAAGGCGGTATTGGGAAATCCACGATTTCAGCCAATCTTTCTGCAGCCCTTGCTGTTAGCGGCAAAAAAGTGCTGCAGATTGGATGTGATCCCAAGCACGATTCCACTCGCCTTCTTTTGGGTGGTAAACGGATTGTCACGGCCCTGGATTACATGAAGGCCACCCCCGTGGCCCTGCAACGCCTGGACCAGGTGCTCCATGTGGGGTATGGGGGCATTGTATGTGTTGAGGCGGGTGGGCCGGAGCCCGGTGTGGGGTGTGCCGGCCGGGGGATATTAAGCACCTTTGCCATGTTTGATCGCCTTGGGCTTGATATGGCTTCCTTTGATGTGGTGCTCTACGATGTGCTGGGGGATGTGGTGTGTGGTGGATTTGCCGTTCCCCTGAGAAGGGGGTTTGCCGACAGGGTCTATGTGGTGACCTCGGAAGAGTTCATGTCCATCTATGCGGCCAATAATATTCTCAAGGGGGTTAAAAATTTTGATGAAGGAGGCCATCGCCTGGCCGGATTGATCCTCAACAGCAGGGGCAGGAAAGAAGATCGGCGTCCTGTGGAGAGCTTTGCCCGAAATGTTAACCTTCCCGTGAAACAGGTGGTGCCCAGAAGCGAGCGATTCAGGCGGGCGGAAATGCTTGAAAAGACATTGGTGGAGGCATTCCCTGACTCTCTTGAGGCCATGATTTTCCATGGGCTTGCCCTGGATGTGCTGGGAAATAAGACCTTTTATCCGGCCCGGTTCCTTGATGAAGATTCCCTTGACCGATTGATTTTACACGACAAGTCCCCATTGTCCGGGGACCCTGGTGGCGATGGGGAGATGCCAGGAGGCCTTGACTGTCCGGCCCTTTGCCGGGACGATCAATGTGAAAACCTTGATGGGGCTGAACTGCCGGTAAAACCATTCATTTCTCCCGGGGGCAAACCCACGGTTTTTTTATCCAAAAGAGTGTTGAGCCGGGAACCCTTGCACGGGTGTGCCTTTTCCGGGGCCCTTGCCACCACCACCCAGATCAAGGACAGCGTCACCGTTGCCCATGGGCCCAGAAGCTGTACCCATATTGCCGGCCAGGCAATTTTGTCTGTGGGTTTCAGGCTTTTCAACCAGAGACATATCCTGCTGAAAAACCAGGTGGTTCCGGCCGTTATCTCTTCGGATATGGATGAATCCATGGTGATTTACGGGGGACGGGACCGTCTGATCGAAACCCTTGAGCAGGCCATGAAACAGTGTCCCCGTGCCGTGTTCCTGGTGACCGCGTGTCCTTCGGGGGTTATCGGGGATGATCCCATTGCGGCTGTAAACGAAATCCGGCATCGTTACCCGGATGTGCCGGTGATTCCCATAACCTCGGACGGCAATCTTCGGGGGGATTACATGCAGGGGGTGCTCAATGCCTGCATGGAGGGGGCTGGGGCATTGGTGGATAAAACTGTCACACCTGACCCCCATTGTGTGAATATCCTGGCGGAAAAAAATATCGCCTCTAATTCGGAGAGCAATTTCAACACCGTCGCTGAGCTTCTCAGTGGCATGGGCATTCATGTCAATTGCCGGTTTGTGAGAAACACCTCGGTGGCGCAATTGAATCATTTTTTAAAAGCACCGTTGAACCTGGTTGCCTATATTGACTATTTTGGTCGGCTCATGGCTGATTTTATTGAGGAGCGTCTGGGAGTGCCAACTGCGAGTCTGCCCTTTCCCGTGGGATTTACCGAAAGTGCTGCCTGGGTCAGGGAGATTGCCGCGTTCTTCGAAAAACAGGCTGCCGGTGAAAAGCTGATCACCGGCTGTCATGGGCACTACAGGTCAATGATCAAAAAATATGGACCTGCCCTTGGGGGGCAAAGGCTCATGATTATCACCTATGTTCAAAATGTGGACTGGATTGTGGAGGCGGCCTTTGATCTTGGCATGGAAGTGGTCAAGGTGTGTCTCCTGGGCCATTGCCAGGGCCCTCTTTTTACCACCCGGTACCCGGGCCGTTTTGAGGTGGAAACTGATTATAATCCAGCCAAAAGGGATAAGGATGTGGCACGGCTGAAACCGGACCTGCTCCTGGGAAACTATACGCCTGGTAACCTGTCCCTGCCCGTGCACGTGGATATGATTCCCATGTGTCCGGATGTGGGGTTTTACGGTGGAATAGCCTTTGCCCATCGCTGGGCCACTTTAATCAAAGCACCGATTGTTGAGGGTTGGAAAACTGATGGCATCTGACTGTTTTGAGTTTGCACCGGACAGCTTTACCGGGGCCATTGTGGCCATTGAAGGTATCCAGAATGCGGCGGTATTGCTAAACGGCCCCACGGGATGTAAATTTTACCATGGTGCCCTGTCGGAAAATCAGATGCCCCGGGCGAATTCTCTGGATCCTCTCTATTATTCCGAGGCGTTCTATTTTGGTCAGCCCCGGGTGCCGGTAACCTTTCTGGACGATTATGATTATGTATTTGGCGCAACAGACAAGCTTGAGAAGATTCTGCCCGTGGTGGCCGACAAAGGGCATGGTCTTATTGCGGTGATCAATTCTCCAGGTGCGGCCCTGATTGGAGATGATCTGCTTCGGTTCATCAAAAACGCTGACCTGGCCGTACCCTGCATTGCCATTGAAAATACAGGGTTCTCCCAGCCCCTGGCATGGGGGTTTCAACAGGCGGTCATAGCTGTTCTGGAAACCATCGTGCCCCTTCAGGAGCCGAAAAAAAACAAAGGGTCAATCAATTTGATAGGGTTGTCCATCTTTCACCATCACTGGCAGGGAAATGTTGCGGAAATAACCACTCTTTTAGGGGCTTGTGGCATCAGGGTGAATGCCTGTATCTGTGCCGGTTGCAATTTATCTGACCTTGAAGGCCTTGCCCGTGCCGAGGTGAATGTGGTTGTCCATGGGGAGTATGCCCAGGACCTTGTGCCCTTTATGGCTCAGCGGTTCGGCATGGAAAGCCTTGTACCTCCCATGGGTGCACCCGTGGGGTTCGAGGCCACAACATCGTGGATAATGACTGTGTGCGAACGCCTTGATGTGAATTCCGCACCGGCCCTTGGGCTGATCCAAGGCGCCCGGCAGAAAAGCCATGCAGCGTTAAACCGGTTCAATGCCTTGACTGGATTGCCCAAGGGGGCCACTTTTGCCGTGGATGCCGATGCTTCACTGGCATTGCCCCTGGTGACATGGCTGTACAAATACCTTGGCATGGTGCCGGTTTGTGTCCGGGTGGGCCATGGAGTGCCCGAACTTGAACAAAAAATCAAAACCCTGCTTGATGAAATCCATTGTACAGGGGTGTGGCAGGCTGACCTTACCCAAGGGGCACCCGATGTGGTCTTTGGCAGTGGGGCTGTTGTTGTCCGGCATCGGTTGACGGGTCGGCCGTTTACCGGAATTGAACTTTCCCTGCCCACCAGCGGTTACCACCATGTGATTCCCAAGGCATATATGGGGTGCCAGGGAGCCCTTTATCTTGTTGAACGTATCATCAACGGCCTGGCCGGGTGTCTCTGAACAGGAGCATATTAATAGTTGATTTTATAGGCCTGGCCGGTCTTTTTTTTTGCTTTGTGATAAACTTGTGATTATTTTAAAAGGAATGCATGATCTTTTGGAGCTATACCAAGGACACAACCTTAAACAAGGAGATCTATCATGAAAACAAGAATGATGATGTTCTTGATGATTTTTACTGCGGTATTTATTTTTGGATGTCTTTCGTTTGCTGAGAAACAGGAGACAAAGGAAGTGACTATGAAAACAGATACGAAATCCCATATGGAAAAATTGGACGTTGCCACCTTTGCCGGCGGGTGCTTCTGGTGCACAGAGTCTGATTTCGAGCAAGTCAAAGGGGTTAAGGATGTGGTGTCCGGATATACCGGAGGCCATAAAACAGATCCGACCTACAGCGAAGTGTCCGGGGGAACCACCGGCCATACAGAGGCCATACAGGTTTATTATGACCCCGGCATGGTAACTTACAATGAACTTTTAGCGGTATTCTGGCGGCACATCAACCCCACAGACCCCGGGGGGCAGTTTGCGGACAGAGGATCCCAGTACCGGCCGGAAATATTCTATCATAATGACAACCAGAAAGAAGAGGCCATGGCGTCAAAAAAAGCCCTGGAGGCATCCATGGTGTTTGACAAACCCATTGCCACGGCCATTACGAAATTTGAAAAATTTTACCCAGCAGAAGATTATCATCAGGATTATTATAAGAAAAATTCATACCGGTATAAATATTACCGTTGGGGTTCGGGCCGGGACGCGTTTTTAGAAAAGACGTGGGGGAAAAAAGCGATGGAGGGAAAAACAATGGAAATCAAAGAAAAAAACGCCATGGAAACAGCCTCCTGGTCAAAGCCAAGTGATGCTGAAATTAAAGAAAAACTGACCCCGATGCAGTACAAGGTTACCCGGGAAAACGGAACGGAGCGGCCTTTTAACAATGAATACTGGGACAATAAACACCAGGGGATTTATGTGGATATTGTGTCTGGAGAGCCCCTTTTCAGTTCCACAGACAAGTTTGTTTCAGGAACCGGGTGGCCAAGTTTCACAAAGCCCCTTGAATCTGAGCATGTTATAGAGGTGACTGATAAAACCCTGTTCATGGTTCGCACGGAAGTCCGAAGCAGGTATGGGGACTCCCATCTGGGGCATCTGTTTGATGACGGCCCAAAACCCACTGGACTTCGTTATTGCATTAATTCAGCAGCCTTAAGATTCATTCCCAAAGAAAATCTTGAGGCCGAAGGGTATGGCCGGTACCTTGATCTGTTTTAAAAGGTGAATCATATGTTTAAAAAATTTCTTTTGTTTGTCCTTCTGTTGGTTCTGTTGGGGTGCCAGCAGGATAAAACTTCCTGGCATCCCGGCGATTGACACTGTCCGCGATACCCTTTCCGGTCTGAGCGCAGATGAAACCCCTGTCAAAGGGGGACTGGAAAATTCAGGTTTTTGGGGTGTTAGCTTTTTTCCCGAAGTTTAACCTTCAGTATTTTCCCGGAGCCCGTTTTGGGAAGTTCATTTACAAACACTATCTTTTTGGGAACCTTGAATCCTGCCAGGTGCTTGCGGGTGTGATCCATGAGTTCCTGTTCTGTGACTCGGGCATTCTGGCGGAGAACAACCACGGCTTTTGGAACCTCTCCCCAGCGTTCATCTGCCATTCTGATTACAGCACATTCCAGGACATCGGGATGGGTGTATATGGCATTTTCCACCTCCACGGAGCCGATGTTTTCACCACCGGAGATGATGATATCCTTTGCCCTGTCCACAATCAGGATATAGCCTTCACTGTCCACACAGGCAAGATCTCCGGTGAAAAAATAGCCGTTCTGAATGGCCTGCTCTGTTTCAAGGGGCATTTCCCAGTATCCCTTCATTACATTGTCTCCACTCACGAGAATCTCTCCCACACTGACGCCATCCCAGGGGACATCCTGTCCGTTTTCATCAACCACCCTGAGATCAACACCGATTACTTCAAGGCCCGTCCTTGTTATGAATTCCAGACGTTCCTTCTGGGGATTATCGGTCAAGGTGGATTTCAAGTGGCCCACTGTGAGAAGGGGGGTGGTTTCTGTGAGGCCATACCCTGAAACGTAACGGCACCCGAGTTTCTCCATCATCCGTTCTGCATTGGCAGGAGACATGGGTGCACCGCCAACCATTATCCATTCAAGGGCTGAAAGGTCATAGTTTCCTATTTCAGGCACATCCAGAAGGAAATTGATCATGGTGGGAACCATCATGGCCGCAACCACCCGTTCCCTTGCCATGGTTGCAAGTACCTCACGGGGGACAAAGGTTCGCTGCATCACGTGGCACCCTCCCTGGAAGGTGACCGACCAGATAAAAAAAGCATCGGCAAGGTGAAACAGGGGAGCAATATGGTGCCAGGTGGTGGCATCGTCAATCTTAAAACTGATAATGGTGGTCAGGGCATTGGCGTAGATGTTTCTGTGGGTCAGCTCAACCCCCTTGGGCCGGCCCGTGGTTCCGCTGGTGTAATAAAGATTAAGCGTGGCGTTTTCATCAACAATTTTATCGGTGACAGACTCGGAGCTTGCCGAATCCATGAGGGATTCATAGGTGTTGGTGATCCAGGATTCCGAAGCTTCACCTTCGGCGATAAACCAGTGTTTTACCGTTGAAACACGTCTGCTGACCCGTTCCATGATGGGTTTGAAATCCCGATGAAAGATAACTGCTTCAGCCCTGGAATTCTCAAGGATATAGGCATACTCGTCCTCGGAAAGCCTGATGTTCAGGGGCGAAAGAATTCGCCCGGACAGGCTGGCGCCAAAATAGAGTTCCATGTAGCGATGGGTGTTGTAGTCGACCACTGCGATCCGGGCGTCCGGCTCAAGACCAAGGTCCTCAATGGCATGGACCACACGGTTTACCCGCTGTTGAACCATCCTGTAGGTCAGGCGAATTTCACCATCCACAACGGCAGTCTTGTCTGCATAAAGCTTGACGGCTCGCTTGAGAATACGAGCGGGTGTCATGGGTACTTGCATGGGTGTCTCCTTTATGGGGTGGTTTGGGATAGAAGCTGAAAAGCAACAAAAAAACTGTTTCAGTTTTAAAATCTAATGTCAAGGGCTTTTGATCTTAGGGGCTCAGATGTAAATAATTCCACAAATATGGTGCAGGATTTCAGCTCGTATTCAAGGCGTATCAAAGGGAGCATATTGAAATATGTGCCCTTTGATGCAACGCAGAAGACGAGCTGAATGACAAGCAAGATTGTGGAATTATTTATTTCTGAGTCCTTTAAATCACCACCATTGACTGGGGTGGTTAAATGCGTCGGGATCTGTCAGTTCGCATTTGTTTCAAGGTTTCAGAGCTTGTGGATTAGGTGGACAATGGCCCCACTTTATGCTACCCCTTGAGGGTTATGGGAATTATAGAATAGTGTTTGTTGAAGACATTTGAATGGAAAGCTATAGAGGGCTAATTTATGTTCTTTCATGGTACTCACAAGGAATTAACTGAGTCCATCGAAGCTATCGGTGCTGGTTTTGCCATTTATGAGCATATTCCAGGAAATGACAGTTTTGTTTTGATAAGTTGTAATAATCTTTACGAGGAACTTCTTGGTAAAGCCAAGAACGAGGCATTTGGTCTAAATCTGATGTCGATTTTTCCACGCTATGTTGAACGACCCATAACCGAAAGTTTCAGGCTCTGCAAAACAGAACAAGTGGCGCTTGAAGGAGAAATTATGATCGAATACAAGGGCGAAGAACGGTATTGGCGTTCGATCATTTCTCCAATTCTGGAAACAATAAATGGTGAGTTCAGAATTATCCAAACCTGTGTCGAGATAACTGAAAAGAAGATTCTGGAGCGAAAACTTTCGCTCAGCATGAAGCGTTTTGAGGCCGTTGTTCAATCAGCCTATGATGGAATCATCACCATTGATGCGAATCAAAATGTCAAACTCATTAACAACGCCGCCAGGCAGATCTTTGGCTACAGTGCTGAAGAAATCATAGGCGGGCCTTTGGTTCATTTCCTGCCCCAGAAGTTCAGGGAGAAGCATGTCGGATATGTTGAAGGGTTCAAGAACTCCCGGGTGGATTCCCGTCCCATGCAGACACGGGCTGCAGTGCGTGGCATCCGAAAGGACGGCAGGGAAATTCCAATTGAGGTGACGATATCAAAGATCCGCGTTGAAGACAGTATGGAAATGACTGCGGTAATTCGGGATATTTCAGAAAAGAACAAACTCATGGAAGAGTTGCTCATTGCGTCCCGTGAAGATTCTCTAACAAATCTTTTCAACAGAAGACATTTTACGGAGATTCTGAGCAGTGAAATCCTCAGGTTCAAACGATTTGAACATGAATGTTGTCTTTTAATGCTGGACATTGACCACTTCAAGCAAATAAACGATACATTTGGTCACGAGGCCGGAGACAAGGCCTTGAAAGAACTTGCAAAGACACTAACGCAGACAGTTCGTGAAACCGACTTTGTGGGTCGATGGGGGGGGGGAAGAATTCATGGTTCTTTTGCCGGAAACCAGACTTTCAGCCGCAGCAAAGGTCGCCGAGAAGATAAGAATCAACATCGGAGCCATGGAAATTTTGACCGACGAAGGTGATATGTGTTTTACCGTGTCCATTGGCGTTCAGGAGTACAACGATGATACGCTCTCCCTGGACGAATTTGTAAAAAGAGTTGATAAGTGTCTGTATGTTGCCAAAGGGAACGGCAGAAATTGTGTTTCCGATACTATGGAACATAAAACCGACAGATTCATCTGATTGTCGATGCCGGCTGATTCCCAGTCTACACAAACAAAGATTATGAAGAAAAAGATCTATAAGGTAGCAAGACAAGTAAATCCTTTAAAGGGGTATGCAGATTGGGATGCCTCCCCATGGAAAGCCATTTTACCCCGGCGGATTGGTAATTACATGGGTAATCAACCCGGTCATTTTCCTATAGCAGAGGTGAAGATTGCCTACGATGACATGGCCATTCACGTGATGTTCCGCGTTCAAGACCGATTTGTCAGGGCTGTTGCCCCGGAGGATCAGGGAAAGGTCTGGGAAGATAGCTGTGTTGAGTTTTTTTTTACGCCTGGTTCGGATCTGTCCACAGGCTATTTCAACCTTGAGATGAATTGCGGCGGTACCATGCTGTTCCATTTTCACCCGGGGACAGGCAAGGAGAAAATTGTAATTCCAAAGCGTGAATGCACCAAAATCTGGCGGATGCACTCATTGCCGACCATTGTTGATCCGGAAATTCATGAACCTGTCACCTGGACCCTTGCCTATGAACTCCCCCTGGCCGTGTTAAAAAAATACTGCCGGGTGGTCATGCCTGGGCCTAGGGCTACATGGCGGGCAAATTTTTACAAATGTGCTGACAAGACATCACATCCCCACTGGTTGACATGGTCGCCGGTTGATTTTGCAAAACCTAATTTTCATCTTCCCCGGTACTTTGGTATATTGGAATTCCAGTGATGCCCGGCATCCGCTGTACCGTATAAACATCTCAAAAACAAAATAATACCATAGTGCCGGGCCTTTTGCTTTGACGGGCCCGAACCCTTGACAATAAAACGGTGTCAGGTTTACACTCTTTACCAAAGTATCAGACGTGCAGATCTGACCCTAATACAAAGGAGGCGCGATGAAGGTAATCTTGGTCATGGCAATGACCCTTGACGGGAAAATAGCAAGGGATTCCAATCATTCGGCCGACTGGACTGGGAAGGACGATAAGAAAAAATTTGTCGAGATAACCAAAAGGGCCGGAGCCATGATCATGGGATCTAAAACCTTTGACACTATTGGAAGGGCCTTGCCGGGTCGGAAAAATATTGTCATGACCCGGAACCGGTCACGGAAAAGCGATGGGAATCTTATCTTTACGGATCAACCACCGGATTTGATCTTAAAGGGGCTTGACCGGGAGGGATTTAGCGAGGTTGCCCTCATCGGTGGTACCCAGATCAATTCGTTGTTTGCCCAGGCAAATCTCATTGACGAGATTTTTGTTACCGTGGTTCCGATTTTTTTTGGCAGGGGTCTTTCCCTGTTTGACTGTGAGATGGATAACCAGCTTGAGCTTCTCGGAACAGAGATCATTTCTGACCAATCCCTGGTGTTGAGGTATCGGGTCAAGAAAAAGTGATTTTGAAGGAGCCCAGGGGTATCTGCCAGGTCCATATTAGGGTCAGTGGAATGGTGGTGATGAATCCTTTGGGCTTAGGCCCATGAACAAAGCTAAAATTCGAGATTTATCGTCCGGGTTTTGTTGAAATATGTATTTTGTTTTGATAAAGTAAGAAGTTTAATGTCTTTTGCTGTGTCTGCTTTTAGGGGAAAATGTTCTCCAGCGGGGATGAAATATCATTATTTTCTCCTTGATTTTGTTGGTTTTTTCTGGTTATTGTCATTTACTAAAAACAGATGCAGGTTAAAAAGAGGCTGTTCTTTTTTGATTGAATTGGTTTCATAATAATATTTGCATTTATATGCCGGTATTTATGTCAGGAGGTTCGAATGTTTAAGATAGTGAATCGTGAAGAGATGGCCCAGGGCACCATCATACTTAACGAGATTGAGGCACCGCGTATTGCCCGAAAGGCTAAACCAGGTCAATTTGTCATTATCCAATCCCATGAAAAGGGAGAAAGAATTCCCCTGACCATGGCCGATGTGGATCCAGACAAGGGAACCATCACCATTATTTATATGGTGGTGGGTAAATCCACGGCTTCGTTTAGCAAAATGGCAGTCGGAGCTGAATATTTTGCCGTGATCGGTCCCCTGGGCAAGGCAACCCATATTGAGAAAAGGGGCAAAGTGGTTTGTGTGGGCGGTGGAACCGGCATTGCCGTTCTCCATCCCATTACCCGGGCCTTGAAAGAGGTGGGTAACCATGTGACCACTATCCTTGGCTCCAGGAACAAGGATCTTCTTATCCTTGAAGACAAGATGAAAAAGGCATCCGACGTCCTCCACATCTGTACGGATGACGGGTCCAAAGGCCATCACGGCTTTGTGACTGATGTGTTAAAAGATGTCCTTGCAAAGGATGATATCAGTCTGGTGGTGGCAATCGGACCCGTACCCATGATGAAATTTGTCTCGTCCATTACAAAAGAAAAGGGAGTCGAAACCCTGGTCAGTCTCAATCCCATCATGGTGGACGGAACAGGCATGTGCGGTGGTTGTCGTGTCTCAGTTGGTGGTGAGACCAAGTTTGCCTGTGTTGACGGCCCTGAGTTTGACGGGCATAAGGTCGATTATGATGAGCTCTCCAAACGTCTCCGGGCCTACCAGGAAGATGAAAAAAAGAGCCTAGAACAATTTGAAAAAAAAGCGTAGTTCCGATATACGGAGGATATGATGGCAGTTAAAGAAAAAAAACAAGCGGTGCCAAGGGTGAAAATGCCTGAGCAGGCACCCGAAGTCCGGCGCCGAAATTTTAAAGAAGTACCCCTGGGACTGACCGATGAGATGGCCATGACAGAGGCGTCGCGTTGTCTCCAGTGCAAAAAACCGGCCTGTGTGGAAGGGTGTCCGGTATCCGTGGATATTCCAGGTTTTGTCCATCTCATTGCCGAGGGTGATTTTGCAGGTGCTGCAGAACGTCTGTGGCAGAAAAATGCCCTTCCCGCCGTTTGCGGCAGGGTCTGTCCCCAGGAAGCCCAGTGTGAGGGGAACTGCATCCTTGGTAAAAAAGGGTCGTCCGTTGCCATTGGTTATCTGGAGCGGTTTGCCGCAGACAGGGCAAGGGAACAGGGCGGAGGAGCCCTTCCTGAGGTGGCCGCGAAAACAGGGAAAAGGGTTGCCGTCATTGGTTCCGGACCTTCTGGACTTACCGTGGCAGGAGACCTTGTGGTCAAGGGCCATGATGTGAATATTTTTGAGGCCTTTCATAAGCCCGGTGGTGTTCTTGTCTACGGTATTCCGGAATTCAGGCTTCCCAAGGAGATTGTGGCATCCGAGGTTAAAACCCTTGAAAAGCTTGGGGCAAAGATAGAACTCAACAGCGTCGTGGGAACAACCATTACCATTGAAGAGCTTTTTGAGGAAGGGTTTGACGCTGTTTATGTGGGTGTGGGTGCGGGTCTTCCCCGGTTTATGGATCTCCCCGGCGAAAATCTCATCGGTGTATTTTCCGCAAATGAGTACCTCACCCGGGCCAACCTGATGAAGGCCTATCTTTTCCCCGAATATGACACCCCAATTGCCAGGGGGAAAAACGTCGTGGTTCTCGGTGCCGGCAACGTTGCCATGGATTCCGCAAGAACCGCCATGCGTCTGGGTGCTGAATCGGTCAAGATCGTTTATCGCCGTTCCAGGGAAGAGATGCCTGCAAGGGCTGAAGAGCTTCACCACGCAGAAGAGGAGGGGATCGAGTTTGTTCTCCTGACCAATCCCACCCAGTTTTTCGGGAATGATGAAGGCCGCCTCGTCGGCATGGAGTGTCTTAAGATGTCCCTTGGAGAACCTGATGCGTCGGGTAGAAGACGACCCCTTCCCATCGAGGGCTCTGAGTACCGGATCGACTGCGATCTTGTGGTGGTATCGGTCGGTGCAAAGGCCAATCCATTGTTGACCAACTCAACCCCTGGACTCGGCTTGAACCGCTGGGGTAACATTGTTGCCGATCCAGTTACCGGCAAGACCACCAAAAAGGGGGTATGGGCCGGAGGTGATATCGTCACGGGTATGGCTACGGTAATTCTTGCCATGGGGGCGGGCAGGGAAGCTGCCGATTCAATACATGATTACCTGACCCGGGGCTGGTAGTTCCAGGTTTTGTTTTTATGGGGGGATAAGAGCCGGATATTAATTAAAGACTTGCCGTCTTTCGGTTCTTTTCCCTCTCTTCTTTTCCCCTCTTTCTTTCGGGTGTTTACTCTTCCGTGATATAGATCTTGTGATTGACCAGGGAAAGGGCGTCAATGTGGCCCTTGATGAATTTCTGGTCGCCAAAGATGCTGATCAGTCGGATTCCTCCCTCTTCAGGGGTTACAAGATCAACAGCTTCCATGACAAGGGTTTCCTTGTCCTTGTTTCGAATATATGCATTTGCTTCACACATTGATTGACTCCTTGGGTGTGTTGTTGAAATTTGCCAGGTGTGCATCGATGAGTTCATCCACAAGCTGGGGTAGAGGCGTGGATGCCAGGCCAACGATCTCGATGTGTTCCTGGGTCAGGGGAATAAGTATCTTTTTGGCAGGGGAAAGGGCGATGGCTTCAGCCATTTTTGGCGTGAGCTCTCCCATCATGGCGTGGGGCATGATGATTCCCACCGTGCCGATGATGAGATCGGCCGTTCTCACGGTCTGAACAATGGCATTGACACCTGAGGCTCCCCGGTTGGCATGGGATTTCAGCATTTGGGCCGTTGCAATGGCATTGGTGCCAAGGGCCAGCACTTCAACGGTTTCGCCAAAGCGATCCTTGATCTTGCGGATAATTGTCGATCCGATGCCGCCCCCCTGACCGTCTATGACACAAATTCTGTATGTCGTTGCAGGTTTCATGGTGTTTTTTTAGTCGGGTTTTGCTGGTTTGTCAAGGTCAAACAATCATTTCCGGGATTGGTGAACCCGTGGCAGGTTCCCAGCCGTGCCGGTTAGAAAAAGCTTGATTAAGCTGGCAAGTCATGTATAACCTGAAAGGTTTTAAACAGTTAAAATACGATATGGGTAATAGAGAATAGAATGGATTACGATGTTATTATTGTAGGGGGGGGGCCTGCCGGGCTTTTTTCGGCATTTCATCTGGTGGAGCATTCGGATTTGAGGGTGCTCATGGTGGAAAAAGGGCGAAGATCCCTTTCCCGCAGTTGTCCTAACCATAATCTCCAGAAATGCCTTGGCTGCGAACCGTGCAACATCATGGCAGGGATCGGTGGTGCAGGGCTGTTTTCAGATGGGAAACTCAACTTCATTCCCCGATTGGGCAAGACCGACCTCACCCAGTTCATGTCCCTTGGCAGAGCCCAGGATCTCATTGACGAGACCGAAAAGATCTTTACCCGGTTTCGCATGGACGGCCCTGTTTATCCGACCAATATGGGCGAGGCAAAACAGATACGTAAAGAGGCAAAGCGCTACGGAATTGATCTGCTGTTGATCAAACAGAAACATCTCGGCAGCGACAACCTGCCCGGTTATATTGCAAAAATGGCCGGATATATTGAAAAAAAAGGTCTTACCATCAAAACCAGTGAGACCGTCGTTGATATCACGCAAGCAGATGGAAGGGTGACGGGGGTCCTAACGGACAAGGGCAGTTACACGGCTTCCAGCGTGATTCTGGCTCCGGGCCGAATCGGGGCCAACTGGGTGTCGACCCTTGCCCAGCGGCACGGTCTCAACGTTTCCCAGCGGGGCATAGAGGTGGGGGTCCGGGTTGAAGTTCATAACGACATCATGGAAGATTTGTGCAAGGTCATCTATGATCCAACATTTTTTATCCAGACGCCAACCTATGATGATCAGACTCGAACGTTCTGCACCAACCTGGGTGGTTTCATCTCCCTTGAAAATTACAAGGATTTTGTTTGCGTCAATGGCCATGCCTATTCAGATAAAAAATCCCAGAATACCAATTTCGCCTTTCTCTCCAAGGTGGTCCTGACTGAACCTGTCACGGATAACCAGGCCTATGGGGAATCCATTGGCCGTCTTGCCACCATTATCGGCGGGGGCAAGCCCATACTCCAGCGTTTTGGCGATCTCAAAAGGGGCCGTCGGTCTACCTGGAACAGGATCAACAAGGGGTTTATCGAGCCGACCATGACCAATGTGGTGTGCGGAGACATTGCCATGGCCCTTCCAGAGCGGATTCTTTCCAATCTCATTGAGGGGCTTGAGGCCCTTAACCAGGTGGTCCCGGGGGTTTCCAACGACGAAACCCTTCTCTATGCACCAGAAATTAAATTTTTCGCCACCCAGATCGAAACGGACAAGAGCCTTGAGACCGCCATTCAGGGGCTGTTCGTTGCAGGTGACGGTCCTGGGGTTGCCGGAAACATTGTCTCTGCCGCCGCCACCGGTTTGATACCGGCAAAACGGATTCTGGCCAACAAGGCCGACAGGGATTAAACTTTACGGGGGAATTGACTATGAACCTTGAGGAATACTGCCCTGAAAAGCTACTCACAGCAGGTCAGGGTGTTAAAAAAATTGAGAACGGCAGCCGAGTCTTCATCGGTACCGGTTGCGGTGAGCCCCAGGCGCTGATAAGGGCCATGGTTGAGGATCGGTCCATCCAGGATATTGTTGTGTACCAGATGCTCAGCTCCACCTTTGCAAAATATATGAATCACGAGGATTTTCTCTATCGATTTTCCCTGAAGTTGTTTTTCATCAGCCCTGACATGCGCCAGGCGGCATTTGAGGGAAAGATTGACTATATTCCCATTTACCTTTCCCAAATACCGGGAATCTTTGCCAGCCAGGAGATCGGTCTGGATGTGGCCCTTGTCCAGGTGAGTCCCCCGGACCGATTTGGGTTCTGCAGCCTTGGTATCTCCGTTGACATTACCCTTTCTGGGATGCAGAACGCGGAATTGGTGATTGCCCAGGTCAACCATGACATGCCCAGAACCTGGGGGGACAGCCTGGTCCATGTGGACGAGATTGATTATCTTGTGATCCAGGATGAACCCCTGGTGGAGGCCCTTCCCAGGATCAAGAATACTAAGGTTGCCCAGCGGATAGGCCATTATGTGAATCAACTGGTGGATGACGGGGCAACCATTCAGGTGGGATTCGGCCACCTTCCAGATGCTGTTGTTTCGTATCTTGACGGGAAAAAAGACCTTGGCATCCATACCCAGGTGATCACTGACGGGCTGTTGCCCCTTTTCAAGAAAAAAGTGGTGACCAACCGGAACAAGAGCTACCTCCCGGGCAGGGTGGTGGCTTCGTTGTGCATGGGGTCAAAACAGCTCTATGACTATGTGGACAATAACCCCATGTTTTACTTCCGGTCGTCTGAATTTGTCAATGATCCCAATGTCATTGCAAGGAACGATAACTTCATTTCCATAAGTTCGGCCCTGGAGGTGGACCTCACCGGCCAGATCTGCACCGACTCCAAGGGATATCTCTTTTATTCCGGCATTGGCGACCAGGTGGATTTTATCCGGGGATCGTGTATGTCAAAGGGTGGATTTTCCATCATCGTTATTCCGTCTACGGCCCAAAACGATGCCGTTTCAAGGATCGTTCCCCACCTGAGTGAGGGGGCCGGCGTTGCCACCACACGGGGAGATATTGATATTGTGGTGACCGAGTACGGCATTGCTGAGTTGAGGAGGAAGAGCATTTACCAGCGGGTTATGGAGCTTGCCCAGATTGCCCACCCCAAGTTCAGAAAACAGCTCATTGATGAGGCAAAAAAGCGAAGATATATCTTTCCCGACCAGTTGCCACCCACCACCCAGGACCTTTTGTTTCTGGACAATTACCACTACTCCATGGAGCTTCCCATGGGCAAGCACGTGGATTTTCGTCCGGTTATGCCTTCGGATGAGTTTGAGTCAAGGCAGTTCTTCTATTCCCTCCAGGAGACGACTATTTATTACCGGTTCTTTAACAAACGGAAGGTGTTCTCAAGGGAGATGCTCCAGCGCCAGTGGGCCGATGTGGACTACATGAGAAACATGACCATCATCGGTGTCATGCAAAAGGGCAAGCGCAAGCAGATTGTCGCCATCGGATCCTATGCCGAGGCAGGGGAAACCCATGCTGAGGTGGCTTTCCTGGTGAAAGAAGAACTCCATGGCATGGGCATTGGTACCTATCTTCTGGAAGTGCTTGAGGGTATTGCTAAAAAGAACCGCTACACCACCTTTGTGGCAACAGTGCTTGCGGAGAACCGAAAGATGGTGAGAGTGTTCCAGAACCGGTATCCCAATTCAAAGCTGGTACGTTCCGGCGCCGGTGAGATCGAGATTGAAATGGCATTTGATCAAGCACCGGTTAAAAAAGAAGAGGAAAAAACAGGGGATTAGAACCGGCTATAAAAAGGGGCCGTTTCATCTATCCTGGTGAAACGGTCCCTTTGTTTCTTAATGTTCAGCTAACGGATACCGACTAACGCTCCATGCTGACTTTCGTAATTAGAATTACTGCTTTTGTTTGTCCGTTTGTTTATTTTTTAGATTTCAGTTCCGGGAAATCCCAGTAAAAGAACTCGTTTGCCTGGGCAGCACCGCCCTTTTCCTTGCGGGCAACCTCGTTCTCCCTGAGCTCGATTCTGCGGATCTTTCCGCTGATGGTTTTGGGAACTTCCGTGACAAATTCGATGATCCTGGGAATCTTGAATTTGGCCAGGATTCCTATAGTCTGCTGGAACAGATCCAGGGCAAGTTCCCTTGAGGGCTGAAAACCTTTGTTAAGAATCACGTAGGCCTTGACCAACTGGTGACGTTCGGGATCGGGGACACCGACCACGGCAGACTCGTTAACTGCCTCGTGTTCCGCAAGGGCGCTTTCCACCTCAAAGGGTCCGATGCGGAAATCCGAAGACTTGATAACATCGTCGGACCTTGACACAAACCACCAATAGCCGTCATCATCAATTAATGCCTTGTCGCCTGTGTAGTAGAAGTCACCAACAAATGCAGAGGCCATTTTTTCAGGGCTTCCAATGTATTCGGTAAAAAGGCCGATGGGCCGCCAGCGGTTAAGGCGGACAACCATGTGGCCGGGCTCGTTACGAACTGTCAACTCCTTGCCTTCGTCGTCGGCCAGGGTGACATCGTACATGAACGATGGATAGCCAAAGGAACCTGAGCGTATCTTGCCGGTCCTCCACGGGGGGTTGCCTACCATGGCGGTGGATTCAGTCTGACCGTAAAAATCCCGGATTTCAGTGTTTGTACGTTTTTTCCACTGTTTGATCAGATCGGGGTTGACGGGCTCGCCTGCAGAAATGGACTGACGAAGTTTTGAAAGGTCTATGTTTGTCGTGTCAACGTTGATGAACATTCTCCAGGCCGTAGCAGGAGCGCAAAAAATGGTCACCCCGCATTCCTCAACGGCCTTGAGGTAGCGTTCGCCGTCAAGAGCAGCAAAGTTCAATCCCACAACCGTGGCGCCCACGTTCAAAGGTGCGAAAAAACTGCTCCAGTGCCATTTGGCCCAGCCGGGCGCCGACAGGTTGTGATGGACATCGTTCGGTCGGATGCCGATCATGACTGCGGTTGAGAGATGCCCTAAGGGGTAGGAGGTGGCTGTGTGGCCTACCTTTTTGGGCATTCCTGTGGTGCCGGAGGTGAAAAAGCAGATTAGAAGATCGTTGGACCGGGTTTTTGCAGGTTCAGCCGTTGCTGGCATCTTTTCAGAATCGCTGAAGCTGATCCAGCCGTCTTTTTTTCCTAGCACCACCTTGATTTTTGGTTTGACGCCCAGCAGTTCAATAGCCTCATCCATGAGCTCGGTAAAACTTTCGTCGGCAACGATGACATCCGGAGCATAGGATTCAAACCTGAATTTAAGTTCGCGCATGGTCATGCTGGTGGCGGTGGGGACATTTATCACCCCACCCTTGATGCAGGCATAGGTGGAAAACCAGGTTTCTGGAACAATGGGGGTCATCATGTACATGTTGTCCCCTTTTTCCACACCCGATTTACGCAGCAGGTTGAGACATTGATTTCCCTTGGCGGCAAGTTCTTTATAGGTGTAGGATAGTTTTCCCGGTTTGGCAATATCGGCCCAGATCAGGGCTGTCTGGTCCCCCCTCTCTTTGACATGTAGTTTCTCGAAAATCTCGTCTGCCCAGTTGAAATACTCAGGGAGTTTCGAGTGGTTCAGTTTTTCAAAAAAAGCCTTTGCCGCAGCTTCTTTCTGGTCATTGTCATCCATCAGGTTCAGATCCATGACCTCTTTGTACAAAGTTTCCATGCCCATAAAATCACTCCTTGCAGTTATGATTTGCGGTTAATGTCCCTTTTGGTATGTCTCTTATCGTCTGCAACAGCTATTTTTGACTGGTGTGTACCGGATGCAGTGTCGCCTAACGAGCGCTCAGTCTACAGCCTAGAGTTGATATAGATTAATCTAAATATGATTGTCAAAGACTTTTTAATTTTTTTTGAACGTACAGAGTCTGGATGGGATTCAGAAAGGACTCTCCCCTGCACGATGGCAGGGGAGGGTGGGGGCTATGGGAGGAGGATCAACCGGCGAAGGCGTCGTCGGGCATATCCATGATGGCGGTGATGTTGGATTTTATCGCCTCCATTTTTCCAAGGGTTGCAGGGATAATAAAACTGAGGAAATATTCGGCTGTCTTAACCTGTCCCTGGTAAAAGGCAACATCCTTTTTCTTTGCCTTGGCAATTTTCGGGGCGGCAACAACGGCCCGCCACAGTTCCACCCATGCCATGCAGACGTCTCCTGTGGCGTCCAGGAATGGGAGGGCTGAGGCAAAGGCATGGAGAACATTGGCTGACATGGCTGTGGCGCCCATGTACATGGCGACTTCACCAAGCTTGTTGATGGCGTTCTGGAGGATATCTGCCATGGCTTCAAGACCCTCGATTTCCTTTGCCGCAGCAACGGTCTTGTTCATTTCACCGAGAAGATCCATAAAGGGTTTTCCCTTTTTAAGTCCCAGCTTGCGGCCCAGAAGGTCCATGGCCTGGATACCGTTGGTTCCCTCGTAAATACTGGTGATCTTGCAGTCCCTCAGGAGCTGCTCCTGGGGGTACTCCTTGATGAACCCGTAACCGCCATAGATTTGAATGCCCTGGGCGCATACCTCAAACGACCGGTCCGTACAGTAGGATTTGACCACGGGGGTCAAAAGCTCGATGAGTCCTTCCCACTTTTCTTTTTCTTCGGGGGTGGCGGCTGTCTTTGCCTTGTCAAAGAGAAATCCTGTGTAGTAGAGAAGGGTACGCATGCCGTCCACGTTGGCTTTCATGGACAGGAGCTGGCGCTTGACGTCCGGGTGGTTGATAATGGCAACCGGTTTGGGATCGGCGTCGAACATGTTCATGAGATTAACGCCCTGGACCCGCTCCTTAGCGTAGTTGACGGAATTGATATACGAGGTGGTGGCAAAACCGAAACCCTGCATGCCCACTCCGAGCCTTGCTTCGTTCATCATGATGAACATGGCCCGCATTCCCTTGTTCTCTTCGCCGATGAGTTCACCGATGCAGTTGCCCTTGGATCCAAAGGCCAGGGCGGCGGTTGCATTGCCGTGGATGCCCATCTTTTCTTCAAGACCCGTGCAGACCACGTCGTTTGATTCGCCAGGGGTGCCATCGTCGTTGATTTTGAACTTGGGCACCAGAAACAGGGAAATGCCCTTGGTTCCGGCAGGTGCGCCTTCAATCCTGGCCAGGACCGGATGGATGATGTTTTCGGTCAGGTCGTGGTCTCCGCCTGAGATGAAGATCTTGTTGCCTGCGATCGAGTAGGTGCCGTCATCGTTTTTTTTAGCCGTGGTGGTCAAGGCCCCGACATCGGAACCGGCCTCTGGTTCTGTAAGACACATGGTGCCTGCCCACTTGCCCGTGTAAAGGTTCTTCAGGTATTTTTTCTTCTGGGCTTCAGATCCGAATTCTTCAACGATTTTGCCTGCCCCGTGGGTCAGTCCCGGGTACATCATGAACGCGCAGTTGGCGCCCGTGAACATTTCGCCTGCTGCAATGGAAAGCACCTTGGGCATGCCCTGACCGCCGTATTCCGGGTCGTCACACATGGCGATCCATTCGCCTTCGCAGAAAAGTTTAAAGGGCTTTCTAAAGCATTCGGGAATGGTCACCTTGCCGTTGTTCAGGGTGCAGCCGTGTTCGTCACCTTCCTTTTGAGTGGGAAGTACTTCCTTGATGGCAAGGTTTCGTGCTTCGGTTATGACCATGTCCACGGTTTTTTTGTTGAAATCTTGAAAATCTTCGTGTTTTGCAAGGTCCGCCACGGAAAGCATTTCATGGAGGACAAAATCCTGATCCCTTCGGTCTGCTATTGATTGAGCCATTTTTTTCTCCTTAAGTCGTTTGTACCTGTTGGTTAATTTGTGGAAACACCTTTGGTGAACATCTCAAAAATCATGGTAAGTCTTTCGTTTAAGGCCTCATCATCCTCATCCCGGAACAGGCAGGCCCAGGAGGCAGAGTGGGCGATGTCGCTGAAGACAATGGCAATTTCTTTTGCCGGATATGCCTTGAATTCACCGTCGCGGATGCCCTGGTCAAAGATGGCCTCAAAAAGATCCACCATTTTATCGTGCATCCTGTTGATTCGTTCGTTGAGTTTAGGCATGAGTACTGCATCTATGTTGCTACGTTCTGAAATATAGATGCGGATGACTTCATCGTTATTCTTGTAAAAGCTTGCCTGGGCGAACAGGGCATCCTTGAGTTTTTTGTGGGCTGTATCTGAAGTTCGCCTGCTGACATCAAGGAAAATACGTCCTAACTCCTGGACCTTGTCGAGCACAAGGTCATGGTACATCTGCTGCTTGCCTGAAAAGTATTTGTAAATGGTTCCCAGGGGGTATTGGGAATCCTGGCTGATCTGGGCCATGGTGGTTCCGTGAAATCCCTTGGTGGCAAATATGGACAGGGCCGTATCCAGAATTTCCTGGCGTCGTCTCTCGTCGTCTCGTTCCTTGCGGGATATGGTTGCCATAGCTCTCTCCATTGTTATTTCAATTTTAGAATTGACATTCTAGCAGTAACGATTAACTTGTCAAGTAATTTTTAATAAAACAGGAAAAACAATGGAAAAAAAATTGATACTTGCTCCACTTCAGGGGTTCACTGACGCACCCTTCAGGCAGGTTTACCCGAGACATTTTACCGGCTTTGATGAGGCCCTGGCACCTTTCATCTCGACCATGGGGCAGGCAAGACTCAAGCCGTCACGAATCAAGGATGTACTGCCTGAGAACAATCCGCTCCTGCCGGTGGTGCCCCAGATTCTTGGTAATGTGGCAGAAGATTTCATCTTCCTTGCCCGTTATCTTGCCGACAAGGGCTACACCCGGGTCAACTGGAATCTGGGTTGCCCCCACTCCAAGATCACCAAAAAACTCAGGGGTTCAGGCCTGTTGTGCCGGCCTGATTTAATAGACGCCTTTTTAGAACAGGTGGTGCCTGCCATTCCCTGTTCACTGTCGGTCAAGGTCAGGCTCGGCCGAAAGACCAGCCATGAGATTTTTGATCTTCTGCCGGTGTTTGATCGTTATCCCCTGGACGAGATTATTGTCCATCCAAGAACCGGGGTGCAGCTTTACACGGGAACAGCAGACATTGATGCCTTTGAACGTGTGCTGGCCCAGAGTCGCCATATCCTTGTTTATAACGGGGATATAACCGATAAAAAAGGATTCCAGGTTCTGGTTGACCGGTTCCCTGAAATTAGAAGCTTCATGATCGGAAGGGGGGTTCTGGCTGATCCGTTTCTACCCGCAACCATCAAGGGGGAGGTCCGGGACAGAACAATGGATCTGGAACGTATCAAGGCCTTTCACGACGATCTTTTTACCACCTACGACGGTAATTTCTACGGTCCCTCCCACATTGCCGGAAGGATGAAGGGGTTCTGGTCCTATCTTGGGCCTTCGTTTCCGGGTGGGGAAAAACTGTTCAAGCAGATATTCAAGTCACGGAACCGGGAGGCCTACCTGGTTCAGACCCGTCGTTTCTTTGATGAACAGATTCCCTTCTGCCCGGCGGGTTAGGCAATTAAATATGTTTAAATCCCCATGTTGATCCCCACAATTAGAATTGGTGGTTCCTGTGGGAAAAAGGTTGCAAAAAGGTCGGGGAACTGATTAGAATAAAAAATAATTATTCCCTGCATATATTTCAAAAACCTGAGTTTCACTAAATCAAGGAGTTGCCATGACTGAAAAAGCGTCACAGGTTTTCCTGCAAAGAGCCCAGGTGCGAAACTTGATCCGGCGGATTGCCATTACCCTCTTTGCCATTACCATTGTCTATACCCTTGCTGCCCTGGTTTATTCGACCCATGTCATCTATAAGGTAAAGCTCAACTATGCCATGGTGATCGAACAGTTCGGAGGTATAAGGGAGGCGGTCACCGATGTGGGATGGCACGCAAGACTTCCCTTTTTTACGCGGCTTGAGCAGGAGGTGCCCCTGATGAACCAGCGCCTCTTCCTCGGTGCCACCCATGAGCCCATGCGGATTATATCAAGGGAGAATGTTGCCCTGTGGACCTCGGCTGTGCTCACCTATCGAATCCATGACCTGAGGGTCTGGGCCATTGAAAACCTTGCGCCCAAGGATTTGCTCCAGGGTGATTTTGACGGAATCGTCAAGGATATTCTCCAGGCCCAGAAGGTTAACAGCCTCATCAGTGACCGGGAGGGGATCAAGGAGAAAATTTTCAAGGCCCTTAAATCCCGGCCCATCAACGAGGGTGGCCCAACCCTGGAGGAGAAGTACGGGATGACCGTGGTCAGTTTTGTGCTTCGCGAAACCCGGTTCGGGGATGATTTGATTGCAGCCACGGAAGAAAAAAAACGCAGGGAACTGCTGGCCGAGGCGGAAAACTATGCGGCAGACCAGGAAGCCGATCGGATACGCAAGCTTTACACGGCATATCTTGAGAGTATTTCGTCGCTGCAGAAGGCCCTTGGGACCGATGGAAAAGGAATCGAACCGGATCTTTTGAACTTTCTGACCCAGCAGAAGTGGGCCTCGGCCTATGCCAACCAGACCGGGCAGAAGACCTTTGTGCTCCACGGCTCAAGGGTCGATCCTTCCATGACACTTCCCGCCATGCCGGATGCTCCAGATTTAAAGGGCAAGCATGTCGACGATATACTAACGGGCAATTCTGCATCTGACGGTCGTTAAATCCAGAAGAGGTGACCATGCCGAAACGTTTAACCCGGGAAAACACTCATATTCGTCTGCCCGAGTCCCAGATTCTGCGGATAGAAAATCTTGTGGGCGAATGGTCCTACGACACCATGGCCTTTGTCCGTTCCCGCCTGAACCAGTTCAGGCCCATTTCGCCGTTTTTTTCCCTGTTGAAATCCGTTGCAACCCTTATTTTTCTTTTTAAATTCAGGGAAAAACGGATGAAGGTTCTCAAGGATCCTGAGATTCTGACGGACTGGAAAAAACGGTTTGAATATTCAGGAGAAACCAACCCCGGCCGCTCGTGGAATCGGATTCTTGAGAATGAGCTGACCCGCCAGGAAAAACAGTACCTTCTGGCGGTCCTTGACCGCGAATTGACCGATATCCATGTGCCGTTGGAGCTGGAGGAGATTATCTCAAAAATCTACCGGGCCCATATCCGCAAAGAGTATCTCACGGGCCAGGACGTTCCCAAGGCCCCGATTCTGCTGGTCGAGGGATCCAGTGGCAGCGGAAAGAGCGCAACCGTCCAGGAAACCATTGAAAAGGTGATCTTCAGGAACAGGGTGATCCCGACCATTGACTGGCGAAAAAAGCGCAACGAAATCATGGCGAGGGAGGGATTGTTCACAAGCCTTGAGGCGGTGGACCCCGATTTTGCCATGGAGATCGCCCTGGGCCGAAAAAGGGCTTTTTACAATACCCTGTCCAAGATTCCTATTGTCAACAGGATCTTCAAACATCGAATTATGGATAACCTGACCCATTTTGAGGAGCGGGGGATATCCGTGGATTATTCAACCATTACCCCCAATGATTACCAGACCGCCTATGCCGGAGAACCGGGCAACTATTTTCGAAAGGCCATGGGGTATCCCAAGGTGACCACCATCCGTCATATTGAAGAGGCCCATTCCGCCTTTGGCAAGGCAGATGCCAGGGAATCCGGGGTGGAAGGTCAGCAGCGTTCCCTCGTCGACACGGCCAATATTCTCCTCGACGAAATTATCAACGGCAAAAGGGACTGTTTCCTGGTGGCGACCACGGACCAGGCCTCCCGGTTTGATTCGGCCATTTATCGCCGGTTCATTGAACGGGGAAAAATCATTGACATGTCAGAGTTCTGGACAAATCCTGAAAATCTCAAGCAGATTATTGTTTTGGAACTCAAACGTCACAACCTGTCCATGGATGCCGCTTCTGCAGCTGTCAATGCGTCCGCGGATCGAATCTATACGATTTTCAGGGATCGAAGTCTCAAGGTGACCCCGGCCTATGTAAGAAAGCTTGTGGAATCCGTGATCGAGATCAAGGGTGATTTTACCCCGGATTACCTGGACGATGCCACCTTGATCAGGAGCGCGTTTCAGCTCGTTGCCAAGAATGTCTATGGGGAACTGTACAAAAAAGTGGTGGACAGGATGGACCGAAATGCCCCCTGGGAGGAGTATGTGGGCAGCATCAAGGACCGGTTCTCAGAAATGGCAAACAATTGTTTTAACTACGGCGTGAGTGAAGACAAGGGGGTGGTGCTTACCGGGCCGCCTGGAAGTGGCAAAACCTTCCTGGTCCGGACCTGGTTGGGCGAAAGCACCAAGGTCCACGATATTGCCACAAGCCCGTCTGCCCTCCAGGACAGTGCTAATCCCATCCACGGGGCTGTTGCCAATCTTGAACGGGTCTACGACATCGCCAAGATGATCGCCCCGGCCATTGTCTTTTTTGATGAGGGTGATTCCCTTGCCCCCCGGCGAAGCGCCTCCGGTGGATCACCCTCTGATGCCTTGACCAACAAGTTTTTGAACATTATTGACGGGGAAATTCCCCTGAACAAGGTGTTTACCGTCCTCACCACCAACCGCCTTGATATTCTGGACCCGGCCCTGATCCGGTCCAAGCGGCTCAAGGTGCTTGAGGTGACAGGGCATCTGCGACAAAAGGATATTGCAGACATCATCACCAAGCAATTTGCCGCCATTGCCCATGGCAGGCAGGTGGCAGCCGAAAGGATCATTGAGACGGCCCAGGGCATCTGCAATACCCCGGCCGATTTCACGGCATTTACGGAAAAGGCCATTGCCCTCTGCACCACCGAGTACAAGGTACTCATTCGCCTCAGGGAACTGGAACACGCTCCCCAGGCCGACAAACAGGCCTTTATCAAGTTTAATTTCAAGACCTTGCTTGGCATCCTGGATGCCATGGATGCCCCCCCCCTTCTCAAGGCCGAGATCAAGGGGGATCCGGTAAATTTTGTCGATCGTTATGCCGCCATCCTCGACCTTATCAAGGAGGTTCAAACCGAAGCCGAGTATCCCCTTAAGGAGTCCCACCTGGAATCTGCACGGCGGGAGATCTCCCAGAGTCCTGTCCGAAAGGGGTCGGTCCAGCTCAACGAGTTTCTGGAGGCGGAATTGAGCCAGGAGCCCCAGATCGGTTTCATCATCGGGGTGGGGGCCAATGATGTAACGGGCATGCTGCTTCCCATTGCCACAAGCCTCACCTCCCGATTGGGCCAGTCCCAGGTTCTGGTTACAGGGGCGGTGTCGTCCACGGCAGACACTGCGGCCCAGATGGATATGGCCGTCCAGATGACCCGACAGAGTGCCAGGGAGGCCCTGACCATGGTCAAGAATTATCTCCAGGAATTGGCCCCGGGAATCGACATTGCCGGACTGTTCGAGGAATTCTTAAAACCCTATGCCTTCCACCATCAGCTGTTGAGTGCCTCCTACAATGTCGGGGGACCCTCGGCAGGATATGCCCTTGCCCTTAATACCCTGTCCGCCCTTTTCAGAATCCCCCTGTGCAACGATTTCGGCATCACCGGCGCCCCCTGGACCAAGGGGGTGAGAAAGGACGAAGTCGGAGGATCTGTGATCATCGGTGGCCATCGGAAAAAGACGGAAAAGGTGTTGCTCCACCTCAGGCGGATGTATATGCCGTTGCAGAACTACAAGGACCTTGAACCCGAGTTCCTAATGGGATACTGGGAGCTTGACAAGGATATCATGGGGGTAACCCATTTTGCCGACCTCCTTGCCGAAGTGGTTTCCCTTGGGAAAGATTACGACAAAAAACTTGAGGATCATATTCGCATGGGGATCAGGATAAAGCGTGAGGATTACCAGGGGGCAAAAAGATGCCCCAATCTCCAGAGGAATATCCAGGAGCGAAAGACGGAACTTCGGGTCATTGTGGAGGCGGTTATCCTGGACAGAATCAATGCCATACGAAATTATCTTCTTGATCCGGTCCGGGATCATTATCTCTCCCACGACCTTATCTTAAAGCATTATGGGAACCGGTGACAGGGGATACCTTTTCTTTTTTTTTTTATATGAAACACTCACCGAAGCATTGTCAATGAAGGTGTTTCAAAATTCGTTGAGGCCGGAGCCATACCTCGTTCCGGCCGTGCCGGTTTTATATGTAACACTCCCCTCGAAAAAGGGAATAGTCTCCTGTTGGTTTTTGGGTCTTGTCCCAAGAACACTTTGATTGACGCTACAGATTGAAAATATCAAATCGATAGAATTCTTCCTGTCGGGTTAATAATTCAGGCACGGAAGACAAGTTTTTAAATCATCAGTAGTGGTCGGTTTATTTTAGATAAGTTTTATATGCGTAGTTCCCCCGATGGAGGACTAACAGTTTGTTGTGCAAAAAACCGACCCGTCATGTTATATTCGCGCTCTAAGGCTTCATTTGATCATCCGACGTTTGTTTACCGAATCAATAATTTCTTTGTCTGCTGTCCTTCTCTAAACAATACCTGTTAAAAACGTGCTGTCAATTCGATTAATTATATGAAACTCGCTTCGATCGGCCGGTGGAAACGGGTGTTGCCCTTCACTCATTCTCGCAGGCCGTCCATGGCCTGCTCCGAGGGAAATGGCAACTCCTTGGACCTCGTGTCCACCGTTGCCATTTAATCCGTTCAGTGCAACACCCGTTCCCACCGGCCTACTATTGTCGAGTTTCATGCTTCGTTGTGTCCGTCAGGACATGTGGGTTTTTATAAGAAACGCTTGTCGTAACATCATTATGAAAGTCTCGACTATAGAGCCCTCTTTGGTCGCCCTGACCGGAACATTGTAAACCAAAGGGGCTATAATTTTTGCCCTTCCAGGCGTTAAGAAGCGCAGGCTGTTTGAGGACTTTAGCCCGCAGTTCCTGCGCTTTAGTCCGGAAGGGCAAAAATTCCCCCGACGTTTACCGTTTCGGTCAGGGTAACCAAAGAGGGCGGAATGGTACGATCGCCTGCCCTGTATCATCGTGTTTCTTGCCGTTATTTCTGGGCTTGATCGTCGTTCTGATCGCATTCAGGTGTTTTTAACCAGTGACAGACGACCGATGCGATGATCAAGACTTTATTTTTTATTCTTCCCAGTTAAAATAAGGATTGACAAAGCAGTTACGAATTATTATGTGTAAAAACGATTGAGCGCTTGATCAGAAAATGAATGACCATTAAATGAAATAAAAATTTTAGAGGTAAACTTCCAGTCTTACGGAAGATTGTTGTTGTATATCCTTTTGTGACCGAGCGCTCGGTTTTAAAGATATTTGGGGAATGCAGTTCGATTGCGAAGCATGGTTCGTTCTCAGTTTAAAAAAGAATTATTTAATAATTGTTTTGAAAAGGAGAAGCGTATGTCAGCAGCAGTAGAATTAAAACCTCGTTGGGGGCAACCCCTTACTGGAATAATCTCTTTTGTTGTTTTCTTGGGGATTGCACTGATAACGTGGTTTATTTTTAGTGACCCAAGGGGGATTGTTCAATGGTTTCCTTACCCGTTTGTAATGTATCTGGCAATGATGATCCTCGTGGGCCTCTATCAACACATGTTCCTTGGCGACTGGCCCTTTGAAAAGTTGCCTCAACCTGCCCGGGGAATCGTTGAGACCATCGTTAATCTCGTGCTTGTCTGGTTTATGATTCACATTGTTTTTTATAAAATTTTGGGGGTGGGGTTCAATTTTCTGAGTCAGGACAATCTAAATGCCCTTGCTGCTGCCGGCCAGGCCGGGAAACTTGATCTTGCCGCCATGCAGGCAAATCATTTCGCAGAAAGTGCTGTTGTCTGTTTTGTTTTGGTCGGCTTTTACAGCTATCCTTTTGTCACCATTCTTTTTGGCAAATGGCCCCTTCGTCCCAGCGATCTTCCCCAGCCCCATGCAGGTATGCTTGAAATCGCATGGTGTTCTCTGTGGACCCTGTTCTTTTATACCGTTCTTATCGTTCCCTTCTGGGGGCTTGTATATGGAACGGCCCTTGGGAGTTCCTTTGGTCTGAATACGCCATGGTGGGGGGGGATTGCTGATTTTACCCATCTCCATTGGGTTTTTGGATGGTGGGAATGGGCCATCATCATTCTTTTCATGACAGCCAATGTCTGGCGGATGAAACCCTGGAGTTTGATTCCCCTTCCCCAGCCCTGGAAAGGTTTGGTCTCTTTTGTGCTCAATATGATCGGTGCATATATCATGGCATTGATCTGTGTTAAACTTGCTCCCCTGTGGCTGCCCCATGATGTGCTTCATCACCTTGAGCAGGCCAAGCCCGAAAATGCAGAACTGTTACGATTCCTATGGTACCATTCGGCTGAAATCGCAGGGTTTACACTGGTTCCATTTCTGATCTGGCACCACTATTTTGATGACATGGTTCCCATGGACGATAAAGATTCCTGGGCAGCCTTCTGGTTCAGAACCGCTGGTGTCCTCGTATTCTGTGCCATCAATTACATTATTTTCTATTACGCAGGCTGGGGTGAGTGGGCCCTTGGCAACCCCCATTGGGAACATAAATTTTCCCATGGAGAGTCACTAGTATGGAACTTCTGGTGGATTATTCCACTGCTCTGGAATGAATGGTTCTTTCATAAATGGCCCTTTTATACCCATGACTGATGCCGTGTGTTCCGGTTAATCTTTGGTTGCAGGTTTAAGACAGTTTGTTAAAACAAGACAGGGTCTGCCGTTGGCAGACCCTGTTTTATTATTCGTTCTCCACCAGGGTACTGACGGCCGCCATGTAGGTGTTCATATCCTGGAAGAAAATGTCATTGTGATTGGCGTTGGCAATCTTGAGCAAACGTTTTTTATCAGCCCCGCAGGCATTGTAAAGGGCCTCACCGTCGCTAAAGGGGATGATGTGGTCAAATTCGGCATGGATGATCAAGGTCGGTCCAGTCCATCTGCCGATTTTGTCAATATTGCAGAAGCCCTGCTCTTCCTTAAATCCTATGGCCTTGGGATCAATGCCCAGGGTTGAAAGAAGGGGCTCGGCCCTGGCAAAACCGCTTTCAATAATCAGTGAGGCAATGGGGCCGGGCGTTGAGGCTGCAAGCTCCAGGGCCGGTGCGCTGCCAAGGGATCGGCCCATGACGGTGAGCGGGCCTTTGAATCCCAGGTCGTCAAGGTGGTGGGTTACCCGGTCAAGGATAGGATGACAGTCGGCCATGAGGGTAGATACGGACGGCGATCCATTGGATCGGCCGTATCCCCGAAAGTCCACCACGATGAAGTTGATTCCCATGCGGTTGTATACCCCGCCAAGATCGTCGTAATCTGAGACGATTTCACCGTTTCCGTGGAAAAACAGGATGCTGGGCCCGGTTTTCGTTGTAAGGTGGAAACAGGCCCCGACCACGGTTGTGTCATCCACGGGAATCATGAGATCTTTTGCCGTAAGCCGCCTGTGGGAATCTTCCCTTCTGGGGTGGAACAGGTAGCGCGTCACTTCCGGTTGATCAAGAACGGTATAATCCGGCCGTTGTCGTTGTTCCATTTTGCCTCCTTAGATAATTATTTTCCAAGTGCAGAAAAAGTTGATACCGGGTTCCTTTAACTCCATGCTCCGGGAGGTGGAAAGGTAGTTTGTCGTATCCCGGTCAAAGAGATTGTCTATGCCCAGGATCAGTTCCTGATTCTTTCCCAGGGCAGTGAATTTTTTCCCCATGTGAAGGTTGAATCTCTCCCATCCCTTGCCCGATGGCGTTGCGTCAGGGGTTCTGTTCTGGTCTGCGGCCCACTCCATTTCAATGGTTCCCCAGAACCGGGACGTACCGTCGTACCTGAGGCCCGCAAGGCCGTTCAGGGGGGCGATAAAGGCCAGGGGCTCATCCGTTCGGGTGTTTTTGCCATAGATATAGGCCAGGGTGGCGGTTGCCGTCAGCGAGGGGGTGAGATAACAGGCAACATCGATTTCACCCCCATGTATCCTTGCCTTGTCTACGTTCATCATTTCATGGGTGGTGTCATCCACAACGGTTTCCGTGATGAGATCGTCCAGGAAATTGACATAGGCTGAGGCTGAAATCGTGAACCGGTCTGTTGTATGTTTGAGCCCGTATTCCAGGAATATGGATCGTTCCGGGTCCAGGTCCGGATTGCCGAACAGTTCGACACCGCCGCCAAGGTTGATATATTTAAACCGCTCCATCAGGTCCGGGGCCCTGAATGCAGAGGCCGTGATAAAGGTCATGGTCCAGTCGGGCATGAATTTCCAGGTGACACCCCCATGGGCGTTCCAACTGGTGTCGCTGTAACTTCGTCCAGATTGTACAAGTGTTACGGGAGTGGATGGGGTAGGGGGGGTGATCCAGTTGTAGAGATCCTGACTTTCGGCGCTGATGTAGTCCAGGCGGGCGCCAAGGTTGAGGCTGACTGTTTTACCTATCCGCCATTCATCCTCCATGAACACGCCGCCGGAAAATTGTTCCACATCGGCAAGGGAGGCGTCCACCCCGGTCAAGCCGCTTGCAAACTCCCTGTAGCGGTTTGAGTTTGAAATTTTCCAGTTCCAGACGTCCACACCGGCAACAATGGTGTGGGCCCGGGGGGTGAGGGTGTTTTGCCATTTTGCTCCCCAGGTATCATGGTCGGCCTGGGGTCTTAATTCAGTGAGCGGCCCTCCTGGGAAATGGTCCAGGCGCACCCTGCGTTCAATTTTTTGGTAAAAGAGGTTTATGCTTGACTCTGAAATCAAGGGGGTGTCCGGTGTAAGGGTGTGGGTGAGGTTGACAAGGGTTCGGTTTACGTCTGGATAGGTCACATCCGGTCCTGTGGGCAGGGCAAGTCCCTTTCCGGGGATGCCGATCTCTTCGCCCCTGAGGTGCTGGACCTGAAATTGGGTGGTGTTGAGGGGATTTTCCCGCAGGCCAAGGCTTGCGTTAAGCGTTGAATCCTCAAACTGGCTGTTGTCAATTTTTTCACCGCTGCCCGATTCATAGGATGCGTGATCCCGGAAACCTGCTGAGGCTGAGACCCATACGTTTTTGCTGTTATAGGTGGCTAACCCATAGGAGTCATTGCCCTGGGGGTTGGAGGCAATGGTGTTGGTAATCTCACCGGTCCAGGTGGGGGTCTGGGTGAATTTTCCTTTCCGGGTGATAATGTTGACGACACCCCCCGTGGAGCCTGAGCCGTATAGCGCAGAAATGGGGCCCTTGAGCACCTCAATCTGTTCGATGTCAAGGGGGTTGACCAGACCGAACCGGGCGTTAATGTCCGTTGAGGTGTTTACCCGGCATCCGTCAACCAGAAAAATAACAGCATTTCTGCCAAGCCCCCGGATGGTCATGGCGGATCCCCAGGCCGAATCCGATGATTTGTCCACTCCTGGAATGCGGGCCGCGGCATTGGTAAGGCTTATGGAATTTGACTCTGAAATTTCTTCCTGGTCAACAACACCGACACCCCCCGGGGTTTCCGAGGCCAGGCTCTGTCTGCCCCGGGCCGTCACCAGCACCGGATCAAGGGTTATACGTCGTTCCTGTTCCTGTTCCTCTGTTTGTGTGTAACCCTCACCCGGAATTGCTGTACCCGTTGCCGCCAGGATCAGGAGGAGAACGATTGAAATGGGTTGTAGGAAGACTTTTAAACCGTGCATCTGTTTACTCGCTTCAGGGTGTCGAGCCTCAGCTAATCGTTTCAGGTCAGGCATCCTTGTCATTGGGTTATTGGGGCGGGCTGAACAGTTCGAGATAGTTCTGGAACAGTTCAGGGTGAACCCTTGAAAACCGGTCAAAGTCCCCAAGGATATCCATTCCGGGAATCAGGGCCTTAACAACGGGAAGGCCGATGTCCCTGCGGGTCAGATCAACATAAAAGGGTGATTGGCCGTTGGCCAGCAGCAGTTTTTCCAACAGGGCAAGGTCCCGGCCGTGGTCGTTGGTGGAATAGTCGGGCAGGTTGTCATACCCCACGGGAATAAGATCTGCCATGCCCGCAGCCGATGGCGGTCCCGAGGGAAAGGGGTAGGTGGTCTCGGTCATGGCAGAGACAATAGCCCGCCTTGCGCTGAGATGGGCTGCGGTTCCCTTGTGTATGGTGCCGTCCTTGGCCCTGACAAAACACTTGCAGCATGGGATGCCAGATTTTGGCGTTAGGTCCTGGAACTGCAGGTGGATACCCATGGCCCGGTATCCGTCGAGCAAGGATGCGATGCCGCTGGTGCCGGGAACGAGGTTAAAGCAGGTTTCCGGGGTAAAGGGAACCGTTGCCTCCTGGTGGCGTTCCACCACCTCAAGGAGGGCGGAAACCTTTGCCTGTTCCATGGTGTTGCCAGAAGCAAGACCTGTGGAGCCAAGGCCCGAAAACAGGGCTGTTTCATCCAGGTTGCAGAAGAGAAACAGGGCCTGGACCGGCACCATGGCAGGTTCCAGACCGTTCGTTCCAGGAGTTGTTCCCTCTATCCAGTGGAGGGGTTCGTCATTGTAGTTTACCTCAAGGGCCAGATCTTGGGGGTTCAAAGCTTTTTTGCCCTGGTCCAGGAGTTCCTGGTGGGTGGCCCGGGTCAAGGGATAAGGCCTTGCATACCCCATCACTTCTTTGTCCGAGATCGTGGCAAAGGCCGAGCACCGTTCTACCATTTCCATGGCAAGGGAGGCCCTGGCATGCTCAAGGGAGAGCCCCTTTCCATAGCTGGTCTGGGGGCCTTCAAGGGTGAACCGGTTTCGACGGTTGGTGGTGGTTGTGGAAAACCGCCATTGCCTGAGCAGGGCAAAGGGACTCAGGCTTGATTCGTGACGCATCTCTTTTTTAATTTTGACTCCTGCATTCTCCAGCCGTTCCATGGCTGTCTGGGTCGTCTGTTCAAGGGAGAATTCTTGTTTGTTGCCGGGGGTGTTAATATCAGCCGTTACAAGTGAATCAATGGTGGTGGCAGGCGGGGTGGTGACCATGCATTCCCCCTGGCAGATGGGGGGAAGGCCCGTATTGTCCAGGGGGGGAAGGGGAAGGTGGTCAACCATGTTGGCCTTGAAGATTTTAATCCAACCTTTGTGGAGCCGTTGATTGGGCATGAGGGCCGACCGGATGTCCACAAGGGGCGTGTGGCGGCAAAGTTCAACAAGGTTTTCCCTTGAAAAAAATTGTTCAACCTTGGGAAGGGCGTGGAAAAGGAGGAGCTGTTCACAGGCCAGGGCCTTTAAAACCATGTTGTTTTCAGCCTTTGCCCGGGTGATGAGGGCCGTCATCTGGTCCGGGTTTAATTGGGCCATGAGGTCCAGGGCATACTGGTGGAGGAATTGGTCCATGGGGTGATCGTTGAGCAGGTCAAGGGCCCGTTCCAGGGAGGGGCAACAACGGGGAATTGCTTTGAAAAAACCGGTGGCAAGCTGGGTGTCGGCCAGGGTTAAGGTATATTCCAGGGATTCGATCAAAGGTAAATCTCCTTGCGTTTATATTATTTTAGAATCTTCAGCAAATATTGTGCCTGATTAATTGTATGGTCAGTTTTGAAAGCTGTTTTTGCATTGTTTATGGGAAAGTGCTGCCAATACAGTACAATTGGCGGCGTGTATCATTTGTATTTGCCGGGAGCCCATACCCTTTCTGAACCTGGCGTTGAAATCATTTGTGTCGGTTTTCATGTCATTTTGTAAAGGGAACGGGGTTGGCTCAATGGACGCGGGGCCGGTCATCCCCCCGTAAAAACGATAAAATGCTGCCCAGGCAGGCCATGATGGCACCGGCAGCCATGGCCCTGTGAAATCCTGCCATGAACATTGGCTCTACACTGGATGAGTAGGTTTGAAAGGGGGTTCCATGGTTGAGACTGGTGAATGTGCCGGTGAAGATCAATCCTGCCGTGGCAACGCCGATGACCATTCCCAGGTTCCTGGCAGTGGCCACGGTAGCCGATGCAATGCCCCTGCGATTGGCCGGAACCGCACCCATGGCTGCAGTGTTGTTGGGTGAAACAAAAAGGGCTGTGCCTGTTCCGGCCAGGGCCAGGTACGATACAATGGCTGTCATACCTGAGGACGGTTCTATCCGGGCAAATGCGAACAGGGCCAGGGCCAGAATTGTCATTCCCAGGGAGCAGGGGCCCCTTGATCCGGTTCGGTTGTAAAGGGCGCCGGACACGGGGCTGATGAAGAACAGCAGGATAAAGGGGGTGATCATTATAAGCCCTGTGGCCGATGCCGACAGGCCGCAGGGGTGGACAAGGAAAAAGGGCATCATGAATACGATGACAAACAGTGTACCGAACAGGATGGCCGAAGTGATGACGGGCAGCACAAACAGCCGGATTTTTAGCAGGGCCGGATCAAACAAGGGATAAAGGGTTTGGGTTTCGTTCCAGACGAACCCCAGGCTGGCCATGGCAAAGGTCAGCAGGAACCCCATGGTTTTGGCCGAGAAAAACTGCCATTGGTTGAGATGGGTGAGGACCACTATCAGGCAGACCAGGCTGACGGCCTGCAGGAGACTGCCGGTTTTGTCCATGGGTTCAAGACTGCCAGGGTCTGACTGGCCGTTTTTGAGGATCAGTGAACCGGCCAGGGCCGCACCAATGCCGATGGGGATGTTGATGTAGAAGATGAACCGCCACGAAAACAGATCCAGGAGAATCCCGCCTGCCACAGGGCCTGCCGTGAGGCCCGCAGCCACCACGGCCCCCACCATGCCCAGGGCCTTGCCCCGTTCTCTGACCGGAAAGGTGTCCACGATCAGGGCCGGTGAGCACGCCATGAGCATGGCAGCACCGCAGGCCTGAACGACCCGGGAGATGATGAGGAAAAGCGGAGTCTGGGCCATGGCGCACAGGCCAGAGCCCGCGGTAAATATGAGGAATCCACCCGTGTATACCATTCGCTTGCCCCGGATGTCGCTCAAGCGGCCAAAGGTCAGCAGCAGCGATGAGATGGTGAGCAGATAGCCCACCACCACCCATTGAATGGTTTCAACACCTGTTCCCATATCCTGCATGATATAGGGCAGGGCTATGTTGACGATGCTCGAGTCCAGGGTGGACATGAAGACCCCCAGGGCCACACAGGCAAAGATCAGCCATTTGTTTTTCTCGTCTTCAGCCATATGAATTGTATCTTAATGGTACTTTTTCCCCTAGGCCAGCATTTTTTTTAGAAAAAAGCCTGTGTAGCTTTTTTTTGACCGGGCAACCTGTTCCGGAGACCCCTGGGCAATGATCTCACCGCCCCTGTGGCCCCCCTCCGGGCCAAGATCGATAACCCAGTCGGCTGTTTTGATCACGTCCAGATTGTGCTCGATGATGATCACGGTGTTACCGGCAAGGGAAAGTCGCTGGAGAACTTTTAGGAGCAGTTTAACATCCTGGAAATGGAGGCCCGTGGTGGGCTCGTCCAGGATGTACAGGGTTTTGCCCGTATCTCTTTTTGCAAGCTCCCGGGCGAGCTTGATGCGCTGGGCCTCTCCCCCGGACAGGGTGGTTGCGGCCTGGCCCAGCTTGATATAGGTCAGCCCCACATCCATGAGGGTGGTGAGGATGGTTCGGATTTTTGGATGGTTTTTGAACAGCACCATGGCCTGGACCACGGAGAGGTCAAGTACGTCGGCAATGGAGTGGTCCTTGTATTTGATCTCCAGGGTGGCAGTATTGAAGCGTTTTCCGTGGCACACCTCACAGGGAACGAACACGTCCGCCAGAAAGTGCATTTCCACCTTGATATATCCGTCTCCGTGGCAGGCCTCGCATCGGCCGCCCTTGACATTGAACGAGAAGCGTCCCTTTTGATAGCCCCTGACCTTTGCCTCTGGAAGGCTGGCAAACAGCTCCCGGATGGGGTCGAACACCTTGGTGTAGGTGGCGGGGTTGCTCCTTGGGGTCCTGCCGATGGGCTTCTGGTCGATGTTGATGATTTTGTCCAGATTCTCAAGGCCCGTGATGGTCTTGTGACGGCCAACCTCCAGGGTGGCGTTGTTGAGTGTTACGGCCAGGGCCGGGTAGAGGATCTGGTTAATAAGCGTGGATTTTCCTGCCCCTGAAACTCCGGTGACGGCAACGACCAAACCCAGGGGAATTTTGGCTGTGACGTTTTTCAGGTTGTTCTCTGTGGCTCCCTTGATGGTGATAAAGTGGTTGCCCATCTGTTTGGGGGTGCGTCTTTGTTCGGGAATTTCGATGGTTTCGGTCATGTTGAGGAACCGGCCTGTGATGGACATGGGATCTTGCCGGATCTGGTCCGGGGTGCCCTGGGCCACGATTTGGCCCCCAAGGTGTCCTGCACCAGGGCCGATGTCCACGATCCAGTCGCTATTCTCCATGGTCTCCTGGTCGTGTTCGACAACGATGAGGGTGTTGCCGATGTCCCGGAGGTGGTGGAGGGTCTTGAGCAGCTTTCCATTGTCCCGCTGGTGCAGGCCGATGGAGGGTTCGTCCAGGATGTAGAGGACGCCGGTGAGTTCTGAACCGATCTGGGAGGCAAGTCGTATCCTCTGGGATTCACCGCCGGACAGGGTGGGACCGTTCCGGTCCAGGGAGAGATAGTCAAGCCCCACGTTTACAAGGAATCCCAGGCGGTCCTGGATCTCCTTTAACAGCTCTTCGGCAATGAGCAGCTGGTTGCCTTCAAGCTTGAGGTTTGAGATAAATTCATAGGCATCCTGGATGGTCATTTCGGTGAGGTCAATGATGGAACGACCGTTGATCAGCACGTGGAGAACCTCTTCCTTAAGGCGTCGTCCCTGGCAGACCGGGCAGGGTTTTGAGGTCATGAAGCCGGAATAATACCGTTTGGATCCTTCGGACTGGGTGGACCGGTATCGGCGCATGAGGGTGTTGAGCACCCCTTCGTGGGACATGGTCACCGCCCCCTGGATCTTTGCCGAGTTCCAGTTAACGGTCAGTTCCTTGCCCTTGGAACCGTACAGGATGAGATCTTTCTGGGCCCGGGGAAGATCCTTCCACGGGGTGTCATAATCCAGGTCCCATTGTTCTTCCATGGCCAGGAGCTGTTCCTTGCCCCAGGAGCTGTTGGTATAACGGGGGTTTTTGAGAAAATAGTTTTTCCATGGAATAACGGCCCCCTGGCGGATTGTGAGACTGGGGTCGGCAACGACCTTGTTCACATCCATGGACAGGAGGGTTCCGATACCGTTGCATTCAGAACACATGCCAAGGGGGGAGTTGAACGAAAAGAGTTGGGGCACAAGCTCGGGATAGGCCATACCGCAACAGGACCTGGCCTCACTCATTTTAAGGTCTTCCCGGCCCGGGATGTGTATAAAGAGCCGGCCGTTGCCAAGTTTAAGGGCTGTCTCCACCGAGTCGGTGAGGCGTTTTGTGAATGCCGGATCTTTCTTGATGACCAGGCGGTCCACCACCACTTCGATGTTGTGCTTCTTGTTTTTTGGCAGGGTCTGGACATCGGCAAGATCCTGGACTACGTCGTTGATTCTGACCCGGGCAAAGCCCTCTTGTTTGAGATCGCCCAGCCGGTCCCGGTGCTCTCCCTTTCGGTTCTCAACAATGGGGGCCATGACCAGGATCTTGGAGTCAAGGGGAAGTGCGAGAATCTGGGAAACCATGGATTCGGCATTGCCCTGGCCTACCTTTTTACCACATTTAAAACAGTACTGGGTGCCGACTCTGGCAAAGAGCACCCTGAGGTAGTCGTAGATTTCGGTGATGGTTCCCACGGTGGATCTTGGGTTCTTGCTGGCGGACTTTTGTTCGATTGCAATGGTGGGGGAAAGTCCCCGTATGGTGTCGTACTTGGGCTTTTCCATCTGTCCGATGAACTGGCGGGCATAGGAGGAGAGAGATTCCACATAGCGGCGCTGGCCCTCGGCAAAGATGGTGTCAAAGGCAAGGCTTGATTTGCCTGATCCCGATACCCCGGTGAACACGATGAGCTGTTTTTTGGGAATCGTCACATCAATGTTCTTAAGATTGTGCTCCCTGGCTCCCTTGACGATGATGGTGTCAAGTTCCATGGTTTTTCCGGGTTTAATATCCCTTATGATGGATTTGATTGCTGATTGGCCATTTTTCATGGTGCTGGTTTCCGTTGTCTAATATGTTAAACCCCTTTGCAGGGAGGGTTTTTTCATGGTTTTCCACTATTGTGTAAGAAGAAAAGAATAAGCATGGCCCCGGCAATGTAAAGAGGGCCTCATACCAAGTAAAAATCCTTTGAAAAACACGAAGGAAGTGATTACAATGAAAAACTTAACCGAGAAGATGTCTGTTATAAACCATGCTCAGCCCAAACAGGTTTTTATTGTCCAATATGATTCCATCAGTCGGAACAGCTTTTAAACCAGGTCTTCATATCCTCATCGGTGTCGTTGTGTCGTTTGCTTTGCTGTGGGCCCTTTATACCCTGTTTATGCCTGTTTCCGGCTGTTTTATCCGTTATCTGGTCTGGACAACGACACCGGCCGGCGTTGCATTGAAGGGACGTGTCAAAACAGGTGACGCAACCATCCATTTTGTAAGCTATGGCAAAGGTCCGGCGATTTTGTTGCTCCATGGCGGGTTGAGTAACCGGCTTATCTGGTTCTCCCAGATTCCCTGGCTTGTGGCAACCGGTCATCGGGTTGTGCTGCCGGATACCCGGGGGCATGGTGAGTCTGGAATTGGCAATAGGCCGTTGAACTACCGTCTGCTTGCATCCGACGCCATCCATGTCCTGGACACACTCGACATTCCCCTGGCCGATGTGATCGGTTGGAGTGATGGCGGGAATACGGCATTGCGGATGGGACAATACTGGACCGGGCGAATCGGTCGAATTGTTACTGTCAGTGCTAACTTCAGTCCTTCCGGCCTTACCCCTGGAGCCCTTGAAGAAACGCATACCCAGAGCTGGGGGGTGTCATACTGGTTCAAAAGCTGGTGGACAGGTGCTGGAAAACGACTTACCGGTCTGGAAAGACGAATCAAGCAGATGTGGCAAAAATTTCCAGTGCTGGAATCGGTGGAGTTGGAAAATATTACCAATCCGACCCTTGTGATGGTCGGCACCCACGATCTTATCTCGATTGCCCATGCAGAAAAGATGGCGAGTCTGCTGGCCCACGGAACGCTTAAAATCATTCCGGGTGGTCATTCAATTCCGGTAACCCATTCAAAAGAACTGAATGAGGCTATAGCGGAATTTCTTGGGATCCCTTGCCCTGATTTAAAAGTTTTCGACCTGTGGGGTTAGCTTTCCGACTGGTATGACAAAAAATAAAATCCAATAACAGAGGGGAACGGGAATAGGTATTACCCGAAGCGGGTTAAATGGCAGCGGTCAGCATGGACGCTGAAGAAGCTGCCATTGACCTCGCAGCAGCCCATGGACGGGCTGCGAGAATGAGTGTAGGGTTATACCTGTTCCCGTTCGCCGGTCTTATAAGAGTTTCATGTAAAAAAAGTTACCCGCACGTGTCGCACCTTTTGGGTTTTGGCTCGTCCAGGTTAGATGATAATCAGATACAGGAGAATCAGGCATGGCAAAAATAATGATAGGGATGGGTGGAATACTGGCAGTGATCATCGTTGTTTTCCTGGTCAAGCCATCACCCATTGATCCTGTGGCATACACCCCTGGCAAATTACAGGCCCTCTCAGGCGTTCTTGAACCCAACACCCATTTGCAGAAAGCTGAACTTCTGGCCCTGGGAAAAATCCACGGACCCGAAGAAGTGGCCGTGGACAGCCTGGGTCGGGTCTATGGGGGAACCCAGGATGGATCCATCGTGAGGGTTCTGGCCAATGGAAATCTGGAAACTTTTGCCGAAACCCAGGGCCGTCCCCTGGGGATTCAGTTTGACACCCATGGCAATTTGATTGTCTGTGATGCCTTTAAGGGGTTGCTTTCCATTAACCCTGACGGGCAGATCAAGGTGCTTGCCACCTCGGCAGACGGCGTTGCCTTTAAGTTCACCGATGCCCTGGACATTGCCCGTGACGGCACCATCTATTTTACCGATGCAAGTGCAAAGTATTCCCCAAATGAGTACCTGTATGATCTTTTAGAATCAAAGCCCCATGGCCGGTTCATGCGCTACGACCCAGACAGCGGCCAGGTCAAGGTTTTATTGAATGATCTGTATTTTGCCAATGGGGTGGCATTGTCCAGCCAGGAAGATTTTGTTTTAATCAATGAGACCTACCGCTACAGGGTCCTCAGGTACTGGCTGAAGGGACCCGGGGCCGGGACATGGGAGATCTTTATTGATAATCTGCCGGGATTTCCGGATAATATTTCAACCAACCATAAGGGTACCTTCTGGCTGGCTCTTTTTACCGTCCGAAACAAAGCCGTGGACAGACTTCAGTCCTATCCCTTTGTCAAAGCTCAAATGGCCAAACTGCCCCAAAACCTGTGGCCCCTGCCAAAACCCTACGGCCTGGTGCTGGCCCTGGATGAACAGGGAAATATCACCCAAAGTTTACATGACTCCACGGGGGAACACCTGGGTGCCATCACGTCGGCCCGGGAATATAACGGGTTCCTCTATCTTGGCAGTTTGCATAACGATCGCATCGGGAAATATAAATTGCCCTGATGTTCATGTTCACCCGGGCCGCATGATTGCCATGGGCCTGGAAAGGGTCTCAATCAGGGTTTCTGGTTGATTCAACAGATTTATTTGTCGGAATTTTTTTTACTGAATGCGGTAACCAGGCCCGGGGGGCTTTGAATACAGGCCGATGCCCCCGAATCCGTCAGTTCTTTCTGGGTTCCAAATCCCCAGAGAACACCAATCCCGCGTACCTTGTTGGCTGTTGCACCAATCATATCATGCCTGCGGTCCCCGACCATGACGGCTCGGGATGGATCAAGGGACTCACGGTTTAAAATGTAGGAGACTAAACTTGTTTTATCGGTTCGGGTGCCATCGAGTTCACTTCCATGGATGTGGTTGAAATATTGGCCCAGGCCAAAGTGGTCGACAATCCGCTGGGCGTAAACCCAGGGCTTTGAGGTGGCAACAAAGAGAGGATGGCAAGCCTCTTGAAGTTTTTTGAGTGCCTGGGGAATACCCGCATAGAGCTTGTTTTCAAACAGGCCAATCGAACCGAACCGTTCCCGATAGATGACCAGGGCATTTTCCACAAGGCTGTCATCGTCGGATTCAAGCAGGATGGAAAAGCTTTCTTTCAAGGGTGGTCCAATGCACCACCGTAAATCAGTCTGGGGCGGTAAGGGCCGGCCCAGGGAAGCCATGGCATGGCAGATAGATCTTGTGATACCCTGGTATGGGTCTGTGAGTGTTCCATCCAGATCAAATAAAATGCTGATTTTATCCATACATAGCCTTTTTTTCCTGCAGGTTGAAAAGCAGAACAAGTGCCAGGTGGCAATCTTCTGAATTCTCTTAGCCGGACAGCCCCCCTCCTGTCAAGTCCAAACCCAGAAAAACGGGGTGATTATCATCCAGGGAACCTCAAAATTTAAGAATTCCTGCATGGATGACCCAACCGCTTCCATGGAGTCCCCAGGGTATGGGGCGTCACCTTTCCCTTTATGGCCAGGGGAGAATGTGGTATAAAGGGAGGATCTAAAATAGCACCTGAATTTTACAAAAGGAAAAAATATGGCCAGGGAAAATGATGTTGTTTTGATTTATCTGGAGGATGACCCGGTTTCGTTTGCCAGGGTGGAGTCCATTGAACCGGACGTGAAAAAGGACTGGTATCATATCACCCTGCTCATGCTCCAGATCCCCCTCCAGACTGTGACTTGGACGTTGAAGGATCTTTACATCAACGGTGAGGATTTTTTCATGGGGGGAAAACGCATGAAGATCGAAGTGGTCGAATCTCCCGGGGAGGTGGCAGTTGAAGAGGCCCATGACACAGACGTTGAAGCCTCGAAAGAGGACCCGTCTGGAGAGATTCCCAAGGAGAGCCGTGGAAAAGTGATCTCCCTTGCCGATGTGCGTGCCAGAAATAAAAAAAGCTCAAAATCCTGAGTCCGGGAGCAACGCCTGCCATGGACTGGTCTTTGTAAAGGAAATCATCCCATGAAAATAGGAGATCTTGAGATCAGGGGGAGAACTGTTCTTGCACCCCTTGCCGGTATTACCAACCTTCCCTTCAGGATCATTGCAAAAGGCTGTGGCTGCACCCTGGTCTGCTCTGAGATGGTCAGTGCCAAAGGACTTGAGTTTAACTCAGAAAAGACGGTTCAACTTCTCCGGACCGATGCGTGTGAACGGCCCGTGTCTGTCCAGATTTTTGGTGCCGAGGCCTTGTCCATGGCCAATGCGGCCCGGTGGATAGCGGAGAGAAACGTGGCTGATATCATTGATATCAACTTTGGCTGCAGTGTTAAAAAGGTGGCCAGGACCGGGGCCGGTGTGGCTCTGATGAAGGATATGGATAATGCCCGGGCCATTATCCGGGCCGTGCGCAGGGCCGTATCCATGCCCTTTACCATTAAAATTCGTTCGGGTTGGGACAGTTCGGCCTCCCAGGCCTTTGACATTGCCCGCATGGCAGAGGATAACGGGGTTGATGCCATTGCTATCCATCCCAGGACTGCAGCCCAGGGGTTCAGGGGCAGGGCAGACTGGTCGATGATCGCGCGGTTAAAGGAGATGCTCACCATTCCCGTGATCGGAAACGGGGATATCACAACCCCTGAGCAAGGGGTTGCAATGATTCAGGAGACCGGGTGTGACGGCGTCATGGTCGGCCGGGCTGCCATGGGCAATCCCTTTATCTTTGGCGGCATTGAGGCCCTTCTCAGGGGTGAGGCCTGGAATGAACCATCCCCCATGGAAATCTTTCAAATCATGGAGGAAATGGTGGAGTCCCATGTGGCCTACCTTGGGGAAAGACCGGCCTGCAGGATGATGCGAAGCAGGCTTGCCTGGTTTGTCAAGGGGTTTGCCGGTGCTTCGGTTTTTAGAAGGGAGCTTACCGGGATTGAAACCCTGGACCAGGCCATGGCGTTGATTCGCCGGTATGAAGCAGACTTTGAGTCTGACACCCAGAGGGAGACCCTGGTTTAATTTTAAAAGCGAGGACCGAATGGACCGAGAACCGACAACCCCACCTGGAGAAACCTGGGCTTTCTTTTCCGCCTGTATTCACTACCTTGGCAAGTCGACCCTGACTGCCCTGTTCCAGAGGGGCGAACGGCAGATTGAGCGCTGGTCTGCCGATCCGGCAACCTCTGGACGTCAGCGGAACCCCATCGACAGGTATGAAATGCTGCTCCAGGCCCTCATGGACAAGGGCCAGGTCGGCACGGCACGATCTGCCGTGGCAAGGCAGGCCCACATTGTCGGGTGCGAGCTTGCGGAAAAGCAAATGCCCATTCCAGACAAGGAAAGCATTGAACTTGAGATCATTGATGACCTGACGGCTAAAAACGAGTATGATACTATTCTTCTGGATCCCGGATCCACCCAGGAGCAGTGCCGAACGTCCATGGAGACGTTTATCCGGGAACTCAAGGAAAATTATGTGAAAAAATGCCAGGACCGGGGATGGACCCCTTGAATTAAGGAGAAGACCATGTCGATTGAAAAACTGGATAGGGCCCTTGAGGCTGAGATTGACGATCTTGCGGCCCAGGGACGGGCAAAGGCTGAAGAACGGGTGATCACACGTTATCTCCCACCCTTGGGCAGTAAAGGACCCAGATACTGCCTGGCCGGCATGGACAAACAGTTCATCCGTATGAACTCCAACTCATATCTTTCCCTTTCAAACCACCCGAAACTGATCCAGGCCGCAGACAAGGCCACACACGATTTTGGCGTGGGGCCGGGGGCTGTGCGTTTCATTGACGGGACCTTTGTTTACCATCAGGCCCTTGAATCCCGGGTGGCCGATTTTGTGGACAAACCTGGGGCAAAGATCTTTAACTCGGCCTACACGGCCAACTGTGGACTTGCCCTGACCCTTTCAACGCCCGCCACCCACTGGATCGGGGATCAGCTTAACCACAATAGCATTATCCGGGCCATGCGCATCGCCAATGTGCCCTCGGCCAACAAGGGGATCTTTCACCACAATGATATGGACGATCTCCGGCGCTGCCTTGACCAGGTGGATCCGGGTGTGGAAAGGGTGGTGGTGGTCTTTGACGGCATCTTCAGCATGCGGGGGGACAATGCGCCCATTGATCGCATCCAGGCCGTTGTTGACCCCTATGTTCCACGATTCAGGGACGGGGTGATCACCGTGGTGGACGATTCCCACGGTATCGGGGCCTATGGAAAGAGCGGCCGGGGAACCCCTGAATTTTGCGGCCGGCAGCCAGACATCATTGTCGGTACCTTTGGTAAGGCCTTTGGCGTGAACGGCGGGTTTATTGCCGGCAGTGCCACCCTGGTCGAAGCCGTGCGGCAGAAGGCCGACACCTACATCTATACCAACCCTTTGAGTGTTGCCGACTGTGCCGCTGCAACCTCTGCCCTGGATGTCTGTGACAGTGCCGAGGGTCTTAAACTTCTCTCTAACCTTGGACGAAGAACCCAGCAGTTTCGTTCGGGACTTTGTGACCTTGGCATGGAAACCATTGACGGCCCCCATCCCGTGGTTCCCCTGATGGTGCGGGACACCCGCAAAACCCGGGAACTGGTTGAAACGCTTTTTTGTAACGGGGTACTGGTCGTGGGGCTCACCTTTCCCGTGGTGCCAAAGGGAGACGAGACCATACGTTTCCAGATCAATGCAGCCCATACGGAATCGGACATTGACGAAGTTCTGGCCCTGTTGAAACAATTTTAATCCCCCCTGAATGACATCGGGTAGGGGCTGCCATAAACCGTAACAGGAGAACCATGCTTAACAACACCTTTCACCACATCCCGGGCATCGGGTTGAAGACCGAGCAGCAGCTCTGGGACGCAGGGCTTGACCACTGGGACCGGCTGAACAATCCAACCGGGCTGAACCTTTCTCCCCGACGGCTTGAAACCCTGACCCGCCATGTGGATCAATCCAGACAGGAGATGGAACGGGGCAATTACAGCTATTTTTCAGAACGGCTGCCCCCTGCCTATCACTGGCGGTTTTTCCCCGAGTTCCGGCATTCCATGGTTTACCTGGACATTGAGACCACGGGCCTTGAACCCAGTTATGAGAGCATCACCACAATCGCCCTGTACGACGGCATCACTATCCGTTACTACGTCAAGGGTGAAAACCTTGACCGTTTTCCAGAGGAAATTTCCCAATATAAGGCCATTGTCACCTATAATGGCAAATGTTTTGACGTGCCCTTTATTGAGCATGAGTTCGGCATCCGCCTTGACCAGGTTCACATCGATCTTCGCTATATCCTGAAGAGCCTCGGGTTCAGGGGCGGCCTTAAAGGGTGTGAACGCATGCTGGGCCTGGACCGTGGGGACCTTGACGGGGTGGACGGCTATTTTGCCATCCTGCTCTGGAACGATTATATGCGCAACAAAGATCGCAGGGTCCTGGAAACCCTTCTGGCCTACAATATTGAGGATGTGGTTAATCTTGAGACCCTCATGGTAAAGGCCTACAACCTGAAGCTTGGTCAGACCCCCTTTGCAAAAACCCACGCCATCTGCCTTCCCCAGCGACCTGAGCTTCCCTTTTCAGCCGATACCGCAACGGTTGAACGTATCCGGGGGAGCTGGTATTGAGTCTGTCTTCGGGCAAAGCGGCCGTGTGTGATGTGCTCCTGGTGCAGCCACCCATGGAGGAGTTCTATCTTACGGCCAAAAGAACCGTTCCCTACGGCCTTGCCTGTATTGCCGCTGTCCTGGTGCAAAATGGTTTTTCAGTTTCCATTGTGGATGGCCTTGCCGTTAAAAAGTCCCGGATTATTGATCCCCCCGCCGCCCTGGGAGATCTTGGCGCCTTTTATGGCCGGGAAGACCTGTCTCCCTTTGCCCTGTTTCACCACTTTCGACACTATGGCTACAGCTTTGAGCATATTGGTGCCCGGGTAAGGGAACAACAGCCTTTCCTTGTGGGAATTTCCTCGCTTTTCACGGCCTATGCTGGTGAAGCCATGGAAACCGCACGTGCTGTCAAGCGTTTCTGGCCGCACTGTCGAGTGGTCATGGGCGGTCACCATCCCACGGTGTTTCCAAGGGAGACCATGGCGTGTGAGGCAGTGGATTTTGTGCTCAGGGGGGAAGGGGAAGGGTCCATGGCCCTGCTTGCCCTTGCCCTTAAAAAAAATACAGGCCTTGAAGGGGTGCCGGGGATCGTTTTTCGTCGGCCTGGCGCTGGCCTTTATGTTGGTGAACCTGCCTGGATAGATGACCTTGACAGTACGCCCCTGCCTGCCACCCAACTGGTGGATCAGTCGTTTTACCAGCGGAAAAAACGCGGCAGCATCAGTGTTGTCACGGCAAGGGGGTGTCCCATGCACTGCACCTACTGCTGTCTTGGGGCCTCATCGGCCCATGCCCCCTTTCGTCGGCGGTCGGTGGCCTCGGTCATGGCCGAACTTGAGGTTCAGATGGACAGCCAGGATGTGGGGTTTATCGATTTTGAAGATGAGAATTTGAGCCTTGACCGGGGCTGGTTCCTCTCTCTCCTGGATGGGATTTCAGCCAGGTACGGCTCCCGGGACCTTGAACTTCGGGCCATGAACGGACTTTATGCACCGTCCCTGGATCATGGGGTGATCTCCGCCATGAAGCAGGCAGGTTTCAGGACCTTGAACCTCTCCCTGGGTTCTACCTGTAAGGAGCAGCTGGCCCGGTTCAAACGACCGGACGTTAGCCTGGCCCTTGACCGATGCCTTGAAAGTGCCGAAACACTTGGCCTTGAGGCGGTATCCTATCTGATTGCCGCAGCACCGGGCCAGGATCCCCGCCAGTCGGTAAGGGATCTTGTTTACCTTGGGGCCAGGCGGACCCTGGTGGGACTCTCCATTTTTTATCCGGCACCGGGCAGCCATGATTTTATGGTGTGCAGACAAAAGGGGCTTCTTCCCGTTAATTTTGAACAGATGCGATCCACAGCCTTTCCCATCTCCGATACCACCACGCGGATTGAGGCGGCAACCCTGCTCAGGCTTGCCCGACTGCTCAATTTTATGAAATCCCTCAAAGATGAGGGGGATCTGCCCACCTCTGGATCGAAGGGCAGCAGGAGATCCAGGGTCGATCCTTCCAACCGCAGGGAGGCGGGGAAGCTTCTGGTGGCGGATTTCCTTGAACATGGTTGTATCCAGGGGATCTCTGCCGATGGAAAGGTGTTTGATCATCCTGTCTCTCCATCCCTGGTTTCGCTTTTTCTTTCGGGTCTGGCAGGGGTTACCCTCCGGGGGGTGGGGGAAACAAATAAGTAGGCCGGTGCAAGGTGGAATAAAAATCTGTTTATCCCTTGTAATCTGCTCGTTTTTTACGTAACATGGAAAATTAGCTGTCGTTCTCTATCATGGACAGCCATCCGAATCATTACAACCGTCATGGTCGGAGCGAGGTATCTGCTCTAAACCACAACGAAGTTTGAAACGCCTTCATTGAAAATGCTTTGGTGGGTGTTTCATATAACCGGCATGGCCGGAGCAAGGTATCGCTTTCGGCAACTACGAATGATGAGACTCCTCTGTTTGCAATGCTTCGGTGGGAATTTCATATAAAAAAATCTATCACTTGTTTATCGAATTATTTATTTGGGAGTTTGACGTTGGAACCTATACAGGGATATCTTGAAATAATGGACAGGGGCTTTGGATTTCTACGCTCCATTGAAAAAAATTATCAGCCGGAGCCCGAAGATCCCTATGTCTCTATCCCGTTGATCAACCGGTTTGATCTCAGGGAGGGTAGTTTTATTGTGGGTGAGGGGGAAAGCAAGGGGGCCAAAAACAAAAATCTTGCACTGATAAGGGTTCATACGGTCAACGGCCTTTCCCTTGATGAATACACTAAGATCTCCCTGCTTCAGGAACAGACCAGCATTAACCCCATGGAGCGTTACACCATATGCCAGGGGCCTGATGACACCACGGGTAAGGCCCTTGATCTGATTGTTCCCATTGGCAAGGGCCAGCGTGGATTGATTATTTCGCCGCCAAAATCGGGTAAGACCACCATATTGAGGCACATGGCAAACTCGATTATCCTCAACCATCCAAAATCCAAGGTGTTTGTTCTCCTGGTGGATGAGCGGCCTGAAGAGGTGACGGATTTCAGGCGGGGGCTCAGGGAAGCACAGGTGTTCTATTCGTCGGCAGATCAGCAGATCTCCCACCACATGCGAATGACACGGCTTGCCATGCATACGGCCATCCGGTGTGCCGAAACAGGCCAGGACGCCGTGGTGTTCATCGATTCTTTGACCCGCATGACCCGGGCTTTTAACATCGAGACCAACAGCCATGGTAAAACAATGACCGGCGGGCTCGGGGCAAATGCCATGGCCTTTCCAAGGAAGATTTTTGGTGCGGCCAGAAATCTTGAGAGTGGTGGGTCGTTGACAATTCTGGCTACCATTCTTGTTGACACGGGAAGCCGGATGGACGACATCATTTTCCAGGAGTTCAAGGGAACGGGTAACATGGACCTGATGCTTTCAAGGGCCTGTGCCGAGCAGCGGGTGTGGCCCGCCATCAACATCAATCAGTCCGGAACCCGCAAGGAGGACCTTCTTCTTGACGACCAGGAATACGAAGAAACGATCCGCCTTCGAAGGGAACTTTCCGGCCTGGATGAGGTCACTGCCATGCAGCGTTTTATAGAATACCTTGGATAACCCCCTATCCATTACTCTTGTTCAGGCAGACCTTGTGTGGGAGGACATTGACCAAAATCTTTACGTTTTTGACGCTATCCTCAAGACAATTACACAACCGACCCGTTTGATCGTTTTGCCGGAGATGTTCACCACGGGATTTTCCCTTGACGCCCCGGCCCTTGCCCAGACCATGGACGGCAGTGCTGTTGCCTGGATGGTGAAAAGGGCACGAGAAAAGGGGGCGGATCTGGTCGGTTCTCTCTTGATCCGGGAGAAAGGTGGGCTGTTTAATCGCCTCGTCTGGGCCTGTACCAACGGTAAAATTTACTGGTACGACAAACATCACCTGTTCCGATATGCCGGAGAAGACAGGTATTTCACCCCTGGAACCGAGCGGCTCATTGTTGAGATTGACGGTTGGAAGGTCTCTCCCTTCGTCTGCTATGACCTGCGGTTCCCCTGCTGGACCCGGAATGTGAACAATGATTACGATATTGCACTGTTTGTTGCCAACTGGCCTGCATCAAGGCGTGCCCACTGGCGGTCGCTGCTGGTTGCAAGGGCCATTGAAAACCAGGCCTATGTTGTGGGTGTCAACCGTGTGGGAACCGACGGCAACGCCATGGTATACAGTGGCGATTCCACCGTGGTGGATCCCGGGGGGGAGGTGCTGTTCCACCACACCCCGGGACCTGTGACCCACACCATCACCCTTTCCCATGATGTTCTTCAGGAATACAGGCGCAACTTTCCGTTTTGGATGGATGCCGACGGCATGGTCTGATCACCGTTCCCCATTTTTGCCTTAAACGAAATTTTGTCGTTCATCCAGTTCATGGTGCCTGCCATTGCAGCAACGGTTTCTTTTGGGTCAAGGGCCACTCCCAGAACTTTGTCCTGTTTCCTCTGTAAAACAACAATTTTTGTAAAAGGTCATATCATTTTTTGTCAACTCCATGGCGGAAAAACATAGTTGCCAGCTTCTTTAAATCGTTTGCGGCCTGATGGGGTTTGCCTTACCCGAAAACCTGATCTCCCCCTTGTTTCCCAATGTTCATCACAATCCCCTTTGAAAATGGAGCCAATTGATTTAATAAAGCATATCTCTTGCCTTGTGGGTATACATCTTGCATAAGTAACTTAAATATTTATTATGTAGACTTTTTTATACTATAAAAATCCATCATAAAAAAATATTTTAATCGCTAATGGGTCAATAATAATTATTTGCGCATGTGATGCGTTCGGGAGAGATAATCTATGATTATCCAATGTGAAGGGTGTAAAAAAAGATTAAAAATTGATGACAGCAAGTTTGTTGAAGATCAGTTGCGCTGCATTTGCCCAAATTGCAAACGCGTGATTGAGGTGCAAAAGCCCAAAAAATCCCCGCAATCGCCTGAACCCTCTACCCCTTTTGCGGGTAATAAGGTGGCGTCTGAAGATTTCCGGGCCATGGATCCGACAATCCGTATCCCAGATAATTCTCTGGATGAAGATCAGAACGTCAAACCGGATTCTGTCAAAAGAAATCAAAACCCAGCGGGATTGACAATCGGGAAAAAGCTGTTGTTTTTATTTGTATCCTTTATGCTGACTGCAGGGGGGATTCTTACCCTTGTATACATAAACGTTGTTTCTTCCCTGGTGTATGAGCAGATCAACCTTCGAACCTATTCTATCTCACAGTCATTTAGCGGGGCAATTCAACAACCCCTTTTGATTAAAAATTATTTACTGGTAAATCAAACGGCAGCTTCCACTGTGAGTCTTCCCGGGGTGGCCTATGTTTCAGTTTTGAATAAAAGGGGTATTGTGATTGCGGGGGTACTCAGTGACAATGAGCTTTTTGATGCAAAATTTAGAGAGCGGGTTCAAGGAAAGGGGTTTCCAGTTGAGATCTCGTCACGGAATAGAATCCCCATTGGGTTGAAAAAAAGCACATTGGATTTCAGCGTGGGGGGGCAAAAAATTCATGACGTGGCGGTTATGATTGGAGATACAGGAGGTGAAGCACATATCGGTATGTTTACCACAGACACGCAGAAGGCTGTGAAACAATATTTGATACCGTTTTTTGCCTTTTTTATTGCAATTGTACTGATCGGGAGCTTTTGTTTTTACCTGGTTGCACGAACAATCTCCACTCCCATAAAAGCACTAACCCAGGTCGCCGAAAAAATCAGCCGAAGGGAAATGGATCTCCCTATCGAAATCAACAGCGGAGGGGAAATTGGTGAACTGGCTAAATCCCTCGAGCGTATGCGGTTTTCCATCAAGACGGCCATGGATGAGTTGCGAAGTAAATAGAGCAACTTTGCACAGGAGAAAAAAGACGCTGCCTGAACAGGCCGATAACCCAAAAAAGTAATCAATCGAGATAACAATGAAGAAAATAAACGTTTCCCTGTGTTTTTTATTATGCTGGATCTTTATTTCTCCTGCCAATTGTATTGCGGGAGATAAATATAAATTATCCATGTTACCAAGGTATTACCCTAAAAAAATTAAAGAGATGATCGTTCCACTGGCCGAATATCTCTCTAAGGAAATTGGTGCAACAATAACTGCTGTCCTCACCAAAGATTTTACAGAATATGAAAACCAATTAAAAAACGGTGAAATCGAAATCGGCTTTGAAAATCCACTGGTATATACAAAGGTCTCACAAAAACATGAAGTCCTGGCCATGGCAATACAAGAAAAGGGAGGGAATCAATTTAGGGGTATTATCATCACACGCCCAGATAGTAATATTCAATTATTTAGTGACCTGCGACATAAAAAAATAATAATTGTTGGAAAAACCTCAGCCGGGGGATTCCTTTCACAGAAATTATCCCTGGCCAAAAATGGCATTTTGGTTGAAAAAGATTGTGATATTGAAGAGGCTGCCAATAATAAACAGGAAAATGTGATTATCTCCGTCAGCATTGGTGATGCGGACGCGGGTTTCATAAGAGAGTCTGCCCTTCATATTGCAGACCAGTACATCCAGCCCGGGAGTGTCGTGGTGATGACCCCCTGCGAGTGGTTACCCAATTGGGCCATTTCTGTAAACAGGGCAATGCCCGGTCCTGTTAAAGCGGCAATCAAGTCAGCAATACTGGCACTGGATAAAAATTCACCGGTACTGAAAGCGATGCATATTGCAGGGTTTAAATCTGCTGTGGACAGTGAGTACGATATAATCCGCAATATCTTATAGCTATGGATAAATTTGCCAGTGCTTTGACTTCATCTTTTTGACTGATTTCGAAATTATGGGAAAGGTCGCCGGTTGTTATGGGTTTGGCAAATTTAACCCCCTGGGTCAAACGTTCGGGCAGAAAATCAGGTAGAAGTGATCGAGCTTCTCCAGATCGAAAAGAACTCTCCCATAGCGTTAAAAAATTTTCATGTTTTAAGATTTTTTCAATATATTCCCACCCCATTTCTCTTCAAAAACCCCGTGTTTACTCATTATTTTCAATTTTATACCCATGGTATGTCATATGCATTACGGCTGTTCTTTAGTTTTAAGATATCCTCCCGTGGGGAGGCAACTCAAACCCGAAAGGAATCAAACAATGGCATTGCATACGCTAATCCAGGTCCTTGACCCGAAGGACTTAAATCGAATCCACAGCAGCACCCTGGAGGTTCTGGAGACCGTGGGAGTGGAGATGAAAAATAAACAAGCCCTTTCGCTTTTCCATGCAGCAGGGGCCACGGTAAACGGCAGCAGGGTCATGATTCCGGGAAAACTGGTGGAAGCGGCCATCGAGTCCGCACCGGCGTCATTTACTCTTTTTGCACGGGATGAAAAAAAATCCCTCACCATCGGGGAAGGACAGACCCGAACCCATGTGGAGCCCAGTAACGGCAATATTTATACCCTGGATCTCCAACGGGGAAGACGCCTTGCTTCCCTGTCCGACCTCATCGATTTTTACAAACTGGCCCAGGCAAGTAAGATTTGCGATATCAGCGGCGGTATCCCGGTTGAACCCAGCGATATAGATCCCCAGAATGCCCACCTGACAATTTTTCAGGAGACTCTCCGGCACACGGACAAACCAATCAAAAGGAACGTGGCCACCCGAAAAGAAATTGAAACCACATTTGCCATGTTCGAAATTGCCAAGGGGGTTAAGGGCTACCTTAGGGAGCACCCCTCCATTTACGCCAGCGTTAACCCGCTGAGCCCCCTGGCCTATGACGACGTTCCCCTGGAAACAATCATCACCTATGCAGAACACAACCAGCCGATAACTGTTCTCTCCTGTGCCATGGCCGGAGTTTCAGCCCCCATGGGACTCATGGGAGCTGCTGTTCTCCAGAATGCCGAAATCCTGGCTGGGCTTGTCCTGACCCAGATAATCAGGCCTGGTGCCCCTTTTATTTATGCACCGGCAACGGCAGTTCCCAATATGCAGAATGCCCAGTATGTCACCGGATCTCCTGAATCAAATCTGATCAACCTTGCCAATATCCAGCTCGCCCGGGAAATGTACAGGCTTCCCACCCGGACCATGGCTGGTCTTACCGATGCCAAGACCGTTGACACCCAGGCAGGCCTGGAAACCATGCAGAATCTTTTTCAATGTATGCTTGGCGGGGTCAGTATCATCAACGAATGCCTGGGGGTGTTAGACTCCATCATGACAAACTGCTATGAGAAATTCATTCTGGATGAGGAAATGATCAGCCGGATTCTGAGATTCATGGAAGGGATGGACACCTCCCAGGAGGAACTTTCCGTGGAGGTTATCCGGGCGGTGGGGCCCAGGGGTTCCTTTCTTACCCATCCCAGCACCCTGCAGAAATGCCGGAATGCCTGGCGTCCAATGGTGTCGGATTGGGGAAATTATGACCACTGGGCCAAGAATGGAAAAAAAGAAGTGGTCCAGGTTGCCGCAGAAAAGGTCCAGGAAATACTGTCATCCTGTCCAGAAACCACCCTGAATCCAGATGCGGAAGCAGAACTTGCCGCTTTTGTAAAAAACAAAATAATATAACCCAGCATTCCGGGCTGCCAACATGTCCTGGACTAATCCATTTTGAGAATCCAAGTACGAAAAATCATAAATTTTTAATCATTTCAATTGGAGAAGACGATGCTAGACCCAAAACCAGATTCAACCCTGAAAACTGAACCAGTTCTCTTTTTCTCAGCACTGGCACTTATTCTAGTGACCTGTATTCCCATTATTCTTTACCAAGACAAAGCCCTCACCGTTTTAATTGAAATTCGTAAATTCTTTACAGGCCCTCTGGGCTGGATGTTCCTGCTCTTCGGCGTCAGTAGTGTCCTTTTCCTCGTATGGATGATCTTCGGTCCCTACCGAAATGTGAAATTGGGTGGGAAAGACGAAGAGCCCGAATTTTCAACGATCAGCTGGATTGCCATGCTTTTTTGCTGCGGTATCGGCACTGGCCTCATCTATTGGGCCTTTATCGAGCCCATCTATTACCTCCAGTCCCCACCCTTTGGCATTGCGCCCGGCACCGTGGAAGCCAAGGAGTGGGCCGCAGCCTACGGTATCTTCCACTGGGGATATGTCCCCTGGGCAATTACCTGTGGATTCGGAATTCCCATCGCCTATTCCTATTATGTACGAAAAACTCCCAGACTCAGCATTGGTGCCGCCTTTGACGGTCATCTAGGCAAACACACCTGGTTTACCACCGTGGTGGATCTTCTTGTCATGCTCGCCATCCTGGGCAACGTGGTCACGGTTCTGGGGCTCGGAACTCCCATGCTTTCCGCAACCATCGCTAAATTTATCGGAATTGAGCCTAGCTTTCACCTGGACCTTACCGTGGTGGCTATCTGGACCATCCTTTTCTGCTGTTCGTGTTATTTTGGTCTTAAAAAGGGAATCAAGCTGCTCTCCAACCTCAACCTGGTGCTGGCTCTGGCCGTCATGGTCCTGGTGCTGTCCGTGGGACCTACCAGTTTCATTCTCAACACCTTTATGAACAGTCTGGGCCTGGTTTTCCAGAATACCATCCGCATGTGCTTTAACACCGACACCGTTGGAGCCACGGGCTGGCCCCAGGACTGGACCATCTTTTTCTGGGCCTGGTGGCTGGGTGCAGCTCCTTTTGTAGGGGTTTTTCTGGCCAAAATATCCAAAGGCAGGACCTTGAGGCAAATGGCCATTGCACCCCTGGTATGGGGTCCATTGGGCTGCGCCATCTTTTTTGGCGTTTTCGGTGGATATTCCCTGCACACTGAGCTGTTTGGGGAACAATCCATGACTACCATGATGGCAGCCATGGGGCCAGCCAAAACCATTGCAACGATGATTGCGGCACTTCCCCTGGGGCAGATAATGCTTCCGTTATTCATCGTACTTATGTTCATCTTCTGTGCCACCACCCTGGATTCTGCCTCCTATGTCCTGGCCACGGTGAGCACCAAGGAACTTCCCATTGGTACAGAACCGGCCAGGTGGAACCGAATGTTCTGGTCTGTTATCAACGGGGTCGCAGCCATCAGCCTGATGCTTCTGGGCGGCCTTAAACCATTGCAGGCCGTGGCAGTCCTCACCGCTTTCCCCCTTATGTTCATCATGCTGGGAGCCGGTTATTTCCTTGTAAAGGACCTCAAATTCCAAGCCGACCTTGAAGCGGGAACAGTCCCCACCATGGAATATCTGAAACTCCAGACCGAGCTTGAAGAAATAGCAACTCAATCAATGGAGCCTGTTGATAAAAAGGTTTTGGTTACCCCTGGTACACGGGAACATATTCTGGCATAACCGGCCAGATCAAAAACAAAAGCCCCGGCAGTGGTTTCTCCAAAGCCGGGGCCTGTTTAAATAGTGTTTGAACGAAAACTCACCCATCTGCAGCGTTGCTGCACAAACCTGAAATCCCCATGTACTCAGTTGTCCACCCGTTCACTCCTGGGATTTTCCCCTTTATTTTCTCTTCGTGGTAACAGATATGAGGGAGATACAGCCTATTACTTACAGTCCTTATCTTTGGGTTAAAAGCTGATTTTCCCTGGTTTCTGGTTTTTACTTGAGGGTGAACCGCTGAACCATGGCATTTAACTGGTTGGCAAGACCGGACAGCTCTGAGGAACTCTCCCTGACCTGGGAGCTGCGGGTGGAGATCTCTCCTGCTGACCCGCTTACAACGGCAATATCCCTTGCAACATCTCCTGCAACCTGGGATGTCTGGGCAACGTTTTCCGTGACATCTGCAATGCCCATGGATGCCTGGGAAACATTTTCAGCTATTTCTCTTGTTGCCGTAGATTGCTCTTCAACAGCTGCGGTAATGGACGACACAATTTCGTTCACGTTATTGATGACGTTGGTGATTTCCCTGATGTCGTCGATGGACTCCCGGGTTGAGGTCTGCATATGGTCGATTTTTGAACGGATTTCATTTGTGGCTTCGGATGTCTGATTGGCAAGGGCCTTGATTTCATTGGCAACCACGGCAAATCCCTTTCCGGCCTCCCCAGCCCGGGCCGCTTCAATGGTAGCGTTCAGGGCCAAGAGATTGGTTTGTTCTGAGATTTCGGAAATGGTGCCGGTGACATGGCCTATTTGATTGGCTGCCTCATCCAGACTTGCCATCTTCATGGAGGTTTTTTCAGCCCTGGAAACAGCGTCATTTGTAATTTTGCGGGATTTTTTTGATTTTGCAGCAATCTCGCTGATGGTGGCGCTCATCTCTTCTGCGGCCGCAGCCACCATGCTAACATTGGTCGAAGTTTCTTCCACGGCTGCAGCAACGGTATTCATATTACTGCTCATCTCTTCTGCGGCCGCAGCAACCCCATTTGCCAGGTTTGAGGTCTCTTCTGACTCCCTTGACATGACATCTGCCACATCCTTTAGGTTTGTCGATGAAATCGTTAATCGGTCGGCATTTTTTATGACATCCAGGAACATGGTTCGAAGATTGGCAGTCATTTCGTTCATGGCGTTTGCCAGTGCCCCGACTTCATCTTTTTGGCTGATTTCGAAATTATGGGAGAGGTCTCCGGTTGCCATGCGTTTGGCAAATTTAACCCCCTGGGTGATCGGTCGGGTAATGGATCTTGCCACGAAGAAGAAAACCATGCCGGAAATGAAAAAACCAGCAAGCACAAAAAGTGCGGCCTTGAGCATCCTGGCCCTGAGGACTGCATCCGCACCATCCAGGGATTGGATCACCTCAAAAGCACCATGGATTTCTCCGGCTTTCCAGTTTTCGATTGTACCTCCGGTGGGGTCCTTTCCATCGTTACGCCCCCACAGGGTGGTGGACTGTTCTGGGTCTCCATGGCAGATGAGACACCCCTGGGTCAAACGTACGGGCAGAAAATAGCGAACGGCGTTTGCTTGTGTGTCAATTACATAATATTCATTCAGGTTTTCGTGTTTGATTTTTTCAAGGGCAGGTCCCTCTATTTTTTCTGGCAAACCGTAATCCGGCTCATTGTTTGGGTTTCTGGGATTGAACTTGGGTGTCCGGAAGGTGTATCCTCCGGCCTGTGCCTTTCGCATGGTGGCCTTCCAGGCCGTGACAACGGGAATGGATGCCAGAAGTTTGTCTGTCTCGTTTTTTTCTGCTAAGGATTTTACCATTTCCACGGAAAAGAGTCCCATGTTCCACTTTTCTTCCATCTCCTCCCTTGTAGACTCGGAAATGAGGCAGATAGCCCGGGCTTTTTCCACAAAGGATTCAATGGTCGTCCGTTTGTCGCTCTTGTAGTAGAGAAAAAAGAGAACACCAGTGAGAACAGCCATAACGCCTATCCCGGTAAACAAGAACTTTAAAAGAAGAGGTAGATCCCTTAAACGATTCATTATTAGTCCTTTTTTGCAGGCAGTAGCCTGACCCCATGTAAACAGCCAATCCCGAAAGTTGAGTTAATTCTATAATGGCGCTCGGGCCGTCCTGTAAAAAAGTGTGGGCCTGATAATAGAAGATGCCAATCGTAATTATTGCAGCTATGCAGGCGAGCTGCAAGATATTTTTTATCTTGTTTAGAAAATCGATTATGCCCGTTCTAAAGGATTGTTGCCGGGTTTTTACGAGTGCAGAAAACTTTTTCCTGCCTTTCCGGGTAATTTTTTCACCGTTCCCATGATATTTGTCCATTTCTTGACCTTTGTGATCAGGGTTGTTACAAGTTTCCCAAGGGTATTACATCAATCAGAAAAGGATGAATCAATATGAAGGTAGGAGTAATCGGGCTTCCCCAGACAGGCAAAAAAACCCTGTTTCAAATTCTCACGGGCAGCGAGGTAAAAGAGCGGTCCGGGACGCCAAAGGCTGTGCCGGGAACGGCAGAGATCCTTGACCGGCGGTTTGACCGCCTGGTCTCCATGTATCAGCCCAAAAAAGAGGCAAGGGCAAGGGTGGACCTTGTGTTGCTTCCCAAGATCGAAAAGGAGACCATTGCAAGGGGTGATCTGTTCCGGGATATTGTTGACATGGACGCCATCTGCCATGTGGTCAGGGCATTTGAAGACGAGGCCGTCTACCACGCCGAAGGTTCGGTGGACCCGTTGAGGGATGCTGAAATCGTTAATCAGGAACTTCTTCTCCACGACCAGATCTTTGTTGAAAAAAGGATCGCACGCATCAGGGAGATGATTAAAAAAATCAAGGACGAGGACCAGGTCAAGGAGCTTGCCCTGATGGAGCGGATGCTTGCCCATCTGGAGGAGGAGAAGCCTTTACGCCTCATGGAGATTTCCTCCGACGATGAAGTGCTTATAAGAAGCTATCCGTTCATCACCCGCAAGCAGATGATCCTGGCCATTAATGTGGGTGAGGACGACCTGGGCGACGATACTATCCTTGACCGGTTCAATACGCTTTGTACCTCCCAGAGCATGGAGGCCATGGTCGTTTCGGCAAAGGTGGAATCCGAGATTGCCCTGCTGGACAGCGAGGAGGAACGAGCGGCGTTTCTGGAAGATCTGGGCATTGGTGAAGCAGCCCTTGGGGTGTTGACCCGACTCTGTCTCAAGGCCCTGGGATTGATTTCATTTTTTACCGTTGGTCAGGATGAGGTAAGGCAGTGGCTTGTACGCAAGGGGGCAGCGGCACCCAGGGCTGCGGGAGTGATTCATTCAGATCTGGAACGGGGGTTTATCAGGGCCGAGGTGTTGAAGTATGACGATCTCATGGAACTTGGGTCTGAGGATGCCGTTAAAAAAGCGGGGAAGTTTTACGTCCAGGGAAAAGACTATCCTGTGGTTGACGGTGATATTCTCAATATCCGGTTCAAGGTGTAGATAACTGGGGGGTTGAATGAACCCATGAACAGGTATGATAAAAGGCTCTTTTGCCACGATCTTCCCACTAAACCCGATCCCACCATGGGTATTATCCTTGTCACCGGTGCCACAGGATACATCGGCGGGCGGCTTGTCACCGAGCTTCTGGCCCGGGGGTATCGGGTTCGTATCATGGTCAGGGTCGCTTCTCCCGACCACCAGGAGCGGTGGCCGGGTGCTGAGATTGTTACCGGCGACGCCTTGAGTGTTCCCTGTCTCACGGATGCATTTAAAGGGGTCCATGGGGCCTATTATCTGATTCATTCGATGCTCCTGGGCCAGGATGAGTTTGAAACCGTGGATATCATGGCTGCCGTGAATTTCAGGAAAGCGGCTGAAAGCCAGGGGGTCGAACGGATTATCTACCTTGGCGGTCTGGGCGATTCCCGGGATTCCCTGTCTCCCCATTTAAGGAATCGGAACCAGGTGGGGGCTACCCTTAAAGGGGGCAGGGTGGCGGTCACTGAACTCAGGGCCGCCATCATCATGGGCTCGGGATCCGTGTCCCATGAGATCATCAAATCCCTTGTGGTGGATGCCCCCATTCTTCCCCTGCCTGCATGGAGTCGGACACGCTGTCAGCCCATTGCCATTCGGGACGTTGTCAAATACCTGGTGGGCGTGCTTGAAATTCCTGATACAGCAGGCCGTTCCTTTGATATCGGGGGACCCGATATATTGACCTATGGCGAAATGATCCGGACCATGGCAAGAATTCTCAATAAAAAACCGTGGTTCATGCCTTCTCCCATTCAGAGTGTCAGTGTGAATGCCTATCTGGTGAGTCTGATCACCCCGGTGCCGGCAACCATCACCCGGGCGCTTTTTGAGGGTATCGTCAACGAGGTGGTCTGCCGGGAGAACCGCATCAGACAGAGTCTGTGGTTTGATCTTCTCTCCTATGAAGAGTCAGTGAAAAGGGCCCTTGCCATGGAGGATCTCAACACCGTTACCACACGTTGGTCCGATGCCTATCCCCGGGATTACTCCCTGGCCGTAAGGCTCGACCAGTTGCCTAGGCCACCCCTCTATACCAGCACCTGCAGCATTGAGAGCACCAAGACGGCCCAGGCAATATTTCGTTCTGTCTGTGGCATCGGAGGGGAGCGGGGGTGGTTTCACAGCAACCTTTTGTGGAAGCTCAGGGGTATGGCCGACAGGATGATGTTCGGGGTGGGAACGGCAAGGGGTCGAAAGCACTCCGTGGGCCTCAAGGTCAACGATGTAATTGACTTCTGGCGGGTGGAACGCATCATTTATGACGCGCATCTGCTCCTGAGGGCTGAGATGCAGGTGCCGGGTTTTGCCTGGCTGGAGTTTACGGTCGAGCCCTCCAGGGGGCGGCATCTCTTAACGGTGACAGCCTATTTCCATCCCAGGGGAATGTGGGGAAAAATTTACTGGTATGCCATGCTTCCCTTTCACTATTTTATCTTCACCGATATTATCCGGCAGATAGAGGCAGCCGCCTGATTTTCAGCCTGGGGAACTGACCCTGGATTCAAGTTGACCTATGCGGGTTCCTGTGTAAAGATGGCTGCAAATTCGGTAGACGTTCAGTTGTTTTGAGATCCAAATGATTTGAGATTCAAACAGGAGATGTCATGATAAAGATTGGTTTTATTCGTTTTCCCCAGGAAATGGCCGATCAGGTTGCCGATTGCTACACCCGTCTGCCCCAGGCCCCAAAAGAGGTGAAGATCAAGGAGACCTATGTCTACGATGAATCTGGAGAGGATGCCCGGGCGTTTTCGATTTTTGAGTACCGCACTGCCCATAAAGCCCTGGCGGCTGAATACCTTGAAACCCGGTATCAACTTTTTTCCAAGATTCCGGGTCTTACCTATTCCATTGAAAACTGGCTTTCTGTTGGCGATGCATTGGCAGTTGTCGGCACCGGGGATTTTAACTCCCATTTCTCCATTCATGGCTGAAATTGTTTGGCCTGTGCGGTTCGCTTTCAGACTGGCACGACAAAAAATAAAGTTCGCCGGACTTATACAAGTTTCATGTAAAAAAGATAGCTGCACAGGCCAATTGCTTATATGGCCCCGCTGGATTTAAGGGCAAAAAGAACAATCTTCTGCATGAGCTTTTCCTGCATGGTCTCGGGGTCTTCAAGGCCCATGCGCTCAAGGTAGGGTCTGGCAGTTTTAGGAATTGAGGACAGGCCCTGGCCGATAAGGCCGGGCATGATGGCAAATTTGTTTTCCTCAGCCTTTTGTTTGAACTGTCTGAGTGCCCTGCCAAGGACGATCTCCTCGTCGGTGAAGTCGGTGCCAAAGGGAAAACTTTTAAAAAATCCCTTTTTCCGGAAGGCTGCAAGTTTTTCTTCAAGGGCCTGGGGGGTGTTGTTTGTGAATGGTTCTGGAATCTGCCAGTCCCGGGGGATCTTTCCGGCGGCCTTGGCCTTATCCAGCAGCTCTTCCTGGAATCTTGAATCGGCAATGCAGATGAGCCGGGTCATGGCTTCCCGGTCCCTGGCCCCCCGGAGATCGGCAATTCCGTATTCAGTGACCACAATATCCCTTAAATGTCGTGGAATGGTGATGTGCCCATACTGCCACACCACGTTTGATGTGGTTTTGCTCCCGGCTTCCCGGGTGCTGCGGATCATGGTTACTGCCCGGCCGTCGTCCAGGGCGTGGGCCATGGCGACAAAGTTGTACTGGCCCCCGGGTCCTGAGATGATTTTGTTGTCTTCCAGTCCGCCGGCGCATACGGCGCCTGACAGGGTCACCATGATACCGGCATTGATGAATCTGCCGTGGACCCTCTGGAGGCGTTTGAGCGCTTCATTGCCGTAGAGCTGGTTCACATAGTCCACCCCGCGCATGTCAATCAGCTTGAGTTGATCGTCGTCCATCTCCCGAAGTTCCGTGTAGAAAGCCTGGGGACCGATGAAAAAGCTGGCATACAGTACCACGCCGTTTTTCAGGCAGGGGCCAAGGCAGTTGAGGGCCACGGCTTCCACATTTTTTGCGATTCGCATATCCAGGGAATATTCTGTCTGGCCAAGCCGGATGGAACGGTCTACATAGGTCACATCCGGGTGGAAAATGCCAAAATGCTTGAGAAAACCAACCTCACTTTCTTTGATCACCGGGTGGAGCATCCGTTGCGCCACAAACTCCCTGAAGATATCTTCGATCTGGGTGTCTTCAAATCTTTTCTGGTTGAGCAGTTTCTGGAGTCTGACATCTTCATAGACCTTGCGCTTGATGATGCCGGCCTTGATGAGTTCAAGAAGGCTGTCCACAAACATTTCAGATGAGCCCAAAAGCCCGGTTTTAAAAACATCGGTTCCACCGATGGTTTGAATCAAAGGATTGAACTTTGAAAGGATGTCGGCCTGGGTAAGAAAATCGCAATAGGCCTTATTTTCCCTGTGGCGCATATCAAGGCCTGCCACAATGGCGTCTCCGAGGGATCCGATGCCCACCTGGATTGTTCCCCCGTCCCGGACCAGGGTGGAGGCGTGGAGTCCGATCATCCAGTCCACATTGTTTATTGGTTCCTTGGGTGCCCCGAAAAGGGTGAAATCAAGGTCCGGGGAATCAATGACCATGTCGTAAAACCCGGGCTCAACCACTGCTTTGCCATACATGAATGGCAGATTGGTGTTCACCTGGGCAATGATGGCTACCTTTTCGCCTTTGGCCCTCATGTCGCGCATAACCTTTGCACCTTCCAGGTGAGTGTCTGGATTGGAGCTCATACTGAAGAGGATTTTTCCGTTGATCTCTTGTTTGGCCACCAGCTGGGATAGGACGTTGCACCGGTTGATCACGGCGTCCCGAACGGCATGGGTATAGTTTGAGCCAAGGTAGTTCTGGGCGGCATGGGCGTTGGTCATCCATCCGCCGGCCTTGTTGAAAAATTCCACCAGTTCAAAATTGGGCGGTATCTGACCCTTTCGCATGTCCAGGACATAGTCAAAATCGATGAAACCGCCCCAGATCCGTTCGACCAGGGGGCCGAGAAACCGGTGTTCAAGTTCACTTGACCAGGTGGGCTTCTCAAGGGCGACGGCTGTTACAAGGGTGAAATGAAGTTCTGGATCGGTTTTGAGGCGCCGGTAAATGGCATTGATGAGCTGGGTGGGTTTGGCAAGGGCCAGGGGGGCTGCAAGGATGATTTCTTTCCCCACCTGGCCGATAAGATCGTCAACGCATTGTTCAACATCTGTGAAATAAACCGGTTGCTTTTTACTCAAAATAGCCTCTCCTTTTCATGCGCATGTTTGAACAAAGATAATCTTTTTAGAATCGTACTATTGTTTTTAGAATACACATTGCTATCAGCTATTTTGTTAAAAGTAAACGGGCGGCCTGTCCACCTATCCTTTTGCGGACCGATATGCATCGTTGAGTCGTTCTTTGATGTAATTGACGGCTTTTTCGTCGTATTCGTCAAGGTCAAAGCAGTAGCCATCAGCGCCACCTGGAAGCCCCTCGGGAATGAGATCTCCTTCTTCGTCGGGATCTGTGATCATGTCTTCATAGAAGCAGACCGAGAGCCATCGGTTCGAAGGGTCATCATCAATGATGTCGGCCATGGCAAAAAGGTCCCGGCCCGTCTGGTTTTTGTGCCGGGGGCGAAGGGAGTAACTCACCCCGGGTCTTGCTATGAATTCACAGGTTACATCTTCCATTGTCAGAATATGGTCCCTGAATTCTATAAATGCTTGTTTGGTTCTAGTGTCGTTGTCTTTCCAGTCATCAAGAAACGCATCTATCTCTTTCATGATTCTCCTTTTTATTTTCGAGGAGCGGTTTTTAAATCCCTCCCCATGGGGTTGTTGTGGTTCATATTATTTTCCATGGCGGGGCAGGGTGTTAGGGTGCCTCTGACATGTGGGTGACAATGTGACCAAGTTCTGGGAATATCAGCTGGTTGCAGGCAAGTTTGCACGCCTTGAGGCTGCCTGGCATGCAAAAGACAGCCACGGAGTTGATGATGCCTGCCCTGGCCCTTGAAAGCAGGGCTGCAGAGTCGATCTCCTCAAAGCTGAGCATGGCAAAAAGAGTGGCAAAGGCCGTAAGTTTCTTTGTAAAAAGCGGGGTTACCGCCTCAATGGTGACATCCCTTGGGCTGATGCCCGTTCCACCGGTGAGGAGAATGGCGTTGGGGGTGATCTGTGTGACCACATGTTCGACCATATTCCGTATGGCTGCAATCTCGTCGGTCACCACGTGGTGGACAACGACCTCATGGCCTTCTTTTTTTGCCTGTTGCTTTATCCAGGTCCCGCTTTTGTCCTGGCTGAGGTCTCGTGTGGTGGATACCGAGATGACGGCCACCCTCAGTTTGCCCGGGTCTTTACTCTTGTGCTGCAAGGTTCCCATTTTACGCCTCCTGTTCGATGAACACGGTGTCTTTGCCGTCGTGTTCGCTGAGGCAGACGTTGACCATGTCCGAGTGAAGGGTGGCAAGGGTGGTTCCTTTATAGTCCGCCTGGAGGGGCAGTTCCCTGTGACCCCGGTCCACCAGCACGGCAAGTTCGATCCTTGCCGGTCTGCCGAAATCCATGATGGCGTCCATGGCAGCCCGTATGGTACGGCCCGTAAAGAGCACGTCATCCACAAGGATGATATTTTGATTGTCAACGGAGAAAGAAATTTTAGAGGCCCTTACAACGGGGTAGTGGCTGATCTGTGTCCAGTCGTCCCGGTAGAGGTTAATGTCCATGGCCCCCACTGGCACTTTGACCCCTTCGATTTTGAGTATTTTTTCCTGGAGCCGATGGGCAAGAAAGTCTCCCCGGGTCATGATCCCGGCCAGGGCAACATCTTTTACGCCCCTGTGGGTTTCAATGATCTCATAGGCCATTCGGGTAATCACCCTTTCCATGTCTTCGGCATTGAGAATGGTTCGTCGTTTTTTCATATCTGACCCCTGCTGTTCCAATGGTGCAGTGTACCCGCCGTTATTCCGTCATACATACCATGCCGGATTTTGATTTTAAATTTACCGGTAAACTGTTATCATCTTTTTTTCTACTGGGCAATAGATTAACCTGACGGACTGGAACAGATAACATGACCTATGATTGCACCGGGGTTATCCTGGCGGGGGGGGTGAATAAACGGCTCCCTGGAATAAAAAAAACCTTTCGTGAGATAAGGGGCCGGATGATCATGGAGGTCATTCATTCACTTTTTACCGATCTGTTTGACAGGGTGATCATTGTGGCAAATGATCCGGCGGCCTTTGGTGAATGGGATGCCACCATTGTGTCAGACATCTATCCCCATAGATGTCCCCTTGCCGGAATCCATGCAGGGCTCTTTTACGCATCCACTCCCAGGGTGTTTGTCTCTGCCTGTGACACCCCTTTCCTGGAAAGGCGTCTGGCCGAGTATATCCTCTCCCAGGCAGGTCCCGGCATTGACGTTGTGATCCCCGAGACAGATGCCGGACTTGAACCCCTGTGCGCCACGTATTCAAAGCATTGTCTGCCGCTGATCGAAACAAACCTTAAAAATCATATCTTTAAGATCAATCGATTTTTTCGAGAAAAACGGGTCAGAAGGATTCCCATGGACAAGATACAGGCCATTGATCCTGAAATCGATTCGTTCTTTAACATTAACACGCCCGAGGACCTTGAACGGGCAAGGGCCATTGCTGTGAAAAAAGGAGAATTCAATGGATATAAATAAAATGTTTGAACAGGTAAAAGCCCTTCCTGATTACGACCAGGTGGGCATGATACTCTGCCACAACGGTGTGGTTCGCAAAACCACCCGGGAAGGACAGGAGGTGACAGGTCTAAGGGTTAGCGTGGATCAGGAGGGCCTTGATTCCCTTGTAACGGCCCAGAAGAAAAAACAGGGCATTGTTGAGGTGCTGGTTGAGATTGCAGCAGATCAGGACCTTGCCGTTGGCCAGGATATCATGGCCATTGTGGTGGCAGGGGACATCAGGGAACGGGTGATCGAAACCCTCACAGATACCCTTGAACAGGTCAAGACAAAGATTACAAGCAAACAGCAGTTCTTCAAATAACCGGCACGGCCGGAGCGAGGTATGGCTCCGGCCTCAACGAATTTTGAAACACCTTCATTGGCAATGCTTTGGCGAGTGTTTCATATAACCGGCACGGCCGGAGCGTGGTATGGCTCCAGCCACAACGAACAATGAAACGCCCCTGTTTGCAATGCTTCGGTGAGTGTTTCTTATAAACCGGCACGGCCGGAGCGAAGTATCGGCTCTGGCCACAACGAACAATGAAACGCCTCAGTTTGCAATGCATTGGTGGGCGTTTCATATAAAAAAAAGGAAAATTGATGACGGATTTTACCCATTTGGACGACCAGGGAAGGGTCAGGATGGTTGATGTGGCCGGCAAAGATGTGACACGACGGGTCGCCATTGCCCGGGGCAGGATCGACATGACCGCGGATACTCTGGATCGAATTTTCGGCCGGAACGTGAAAAAGGGAAATGTCCTTGAAGCCGCAAGAATCGCAGGGGTAATGGCTGCCAAGCGGACGGCAGACCTTATTCCCATGTGCCATCCGTTGAACCTTACCCATGTGCGGGTGGATTTCTTTCCAGACCCTGGGCACAACCGTATTGAAATTGAGGCTGAAGCCTCCCTTGCCGGCAGGACCGGGGTGGAGATGGAGGCCCTGACCGCAGTATCTGTTGCCGCCCTGACCATCTATGACATGTGCAAATCCTATGACAAGGGCATGATCATTTCCGACATTCATCTCAAGAGTAAGACAGGGGGGAAGAGTGGCACCTTTTTGGCAGACAGGTATGGTCACCCATGAGAACCTGATCTTCCTTGGCGCCGGTTTTCTTGTGGGGGTCGTGGTTTGCCTGGTTTTCCAGCGCCTGGGCCTCTCCATGGTGACCCGCCGTCTGGCAAGTATCTCAGCCCAGGCCCTCCAGGCCAATTCCACCCAGTTCCTTGACCTTGCGGATCACTATTTTGCAGGTTATATCAAAGAAGCCAGAAAGGAGCTTGATATTAAGGGTGATGAGATGATCCGCAGCGTGGACCCCGTGCGCCAGGCCCTGGATCGTTATGAAAACCGCCTGGGTCAGATGGAGCTTGAGCGCGAAAGGGCCTTTGGTTCGTTGACGGCCCAGCTGGTGGAGATGGCAAGGACCCAGGAGAGTCTCCAGCGGGAGACCGGCAACCTTGTCAAATCGTTGCGCCTGCCCCATGTCCGGGGCCGATGGGGGGAGATCACCCTGAGAAAAGTGGCTGAACTGGCCGGCATGGCTGAACAGTGTGATTTTACAGAACAGCTCCAGAAAGGGTCGGGCAAGGGTGCCCTTCGTCCGGACATGGTGGTTCATCTGCCCGGGGATCGAAATATTGTGGTGGATTCCAAGGTGCCGCTTGCGGCCTATCTTGACGCCCTTGAATCCACGACAAAGGAGGCGCGCAAGGCCGGCCTGTTAAACCATGCCCGCCAGGTCCTGGCCCACATCAACGCCCTTTCGGCCAAGGAATACTGGCGGCAATTTACACCTACACCCGAGTTTGTGGTGTTGTTTATACCCGGGGAAAACTTTTTCAGCGCAGCCCTTGCCCAGAAGCCCGATCTTATTGAGACCGCCATCCAGAAAGGGGTCATCCTGGCAACGCCTGCCACCCTGATTTCCCTGTTAAAATCGGTCTCCTACGGGTGGAGCCAGGCAAAGAGCCATGAAAATGCCAAGGAGATCACCCGGCTGGGGAGTGAGCTTTTCCAGCGGATCTCCCTGATGGCTGAATCCATGAACCTGCTGGGCAAGGATATAGAGCGGGCAGCTTCAACCTACAATAAAACCGTGGGGACCATTGAGCGACGGGTAATGGTTTCTGCCAAAAAATTATCAAACCTCGGCATTGCCGAGGATAGAAATATCCCCGAGGTCCATTCGGTGACCACGGGCATTCGAAACATGGCAGTTGAGGAGAAACAATAAAAATGGAAGTGTTCAGAACAGGGGCTGGGTCCATGGAACGACCTGGGCAAATAAGCGGCAGGTCAGTGTGGCTGGTTGTCGGGTTAGCCATGTTTACCATGGCACTATCCTTTTTTCCAGCGTGCGGGCCCAAACCACCCGTCCCGGTAACACAGTACACCAGCCTTGAACCCCTTGCCTTGAAGGATTATCCTGATTTTTCCGACACCCTTGGAAAGGAGGGTCTTGAACGCGCTCTTCAGGCCAGCCTTGTCTATTTTAACCGGATCCCCGATTCCAGGTCTTTTCAATTCGGACCTGATGTGTTCGATGTCGTTCATCTCAGGCAGTCTGTCCAGCGATTCCTTGAATTTTTTGCAACCGGTCCGGATACTGATGCCCTGAACCGGTTCATTCGGGACAATTATCGGGTCTATGGCTCAAGGGCGAATATGGAAAAAGGTGTCCTTTTTACCGGATATTACGAACCGTCAATGGCGGCAAGCCTTGTCCGGGATAAAGACTACCAATACCCCCTGTTTTCCGTGCCCGACGATCTTTTGACCATTGACCTTGCTGCATTTTCCGATCGTTTCAAGGGTTTTTCAAAGCTGACGGCAAGGGTCGACAACCATCGGGTCGTTCCCTATTATACCCGCCAGGAGATCAACGGGATTAAAGATTTTGAACTGCGGGCCAAACCCCTTGCCTGGGTTAAAGACCGCACGGATCGGTTTTTCCTTGAAATCCAGGGGTCTGGACGGCTTTTTCTCAAGCAGGGCGGTGAGATGAATGTCCACTACAGCACCAAAAACGGGCATCCCTATAAGGCTGTGGGACGCTATCTTATTGACCAGGGCGAAATTGCCCGGGAGGATATGTCAATGCAGGCCATCAGGCGTTGGATTGAGAACAATCCTTCACGCCAGGATGCGCTTTTCAACTATAACCCCAGCTTTGTCTTTTTCCAGCAGGAGCAGGGTGGCCCCTTTGGCAGTATCAATGTTGAACTGACCCCCCTACGTTCCATTGCAACGGACCGGACGCTTTTTCCCAAGGGTGCTGTCTGTTTTATTCAAACAAAAATCCCAGACCCGGATACGCTTGAACAGCCCGAGTCATGGCAATCTTTTTCCGGTTTTGTTATGAACCAGGATACGGGCGGAGCCATAAAAGGAGCCGGCCGCTGCGACCTGTTTTACGGTAACGGCAGGTATGCCGAGTTTGGTGCCGGGCACATGAAGCACCCGGGCAATTTGTTCTTTCTGGTATTAAAGCCTTGAATTTTCCTTGCAAATCCCCTGTTTGTCGAATAATGTTGACAGATAATTCGGACCAGGTTGAGGAGGCTTGTTGACCCATGATTCCGGGATTTGAAGCCATTGTTGAACAAAGAATCAAACAGGCACAGGAAAACGGGGAGCTGGATAACCTGCCCGGGCAGGGGCAGCCGTTGCCCAATGAGGAGATTGATTTCTCAAACGAGCTGAGGCTTGCCCACAAGATATTGAAGAATGCTGGTTTTCTTCCCCCTGAGGTGGAACTCAGACGAGATATCTCCGCCATGGAACAGCTCCTTGATGCCGTTGAACCAGGCAGTGGTGAACAGGAGCGTATCCGAAAAAAACTGAACCTTCTCATGACCCGGCTGGGCATGACTAAAACTACCAGGAAAACAATTTCAATTCCTGCTGAATACAGGAACTCCATTATAAACAGGATGTCGTAAATTCCATGAAATTTAAAAATAAAGATAAAGAGGGGATTTTTAAAAGTCTCTTTGCCGCCTATTTTGTTCTTCTTCTCCATGTGTTTCTTCTTGCCGGAACGGGCATCACAGTTGTCCTGTTCCGGGGGGTGTACCACTATCTTCCCTGGATCATGGCAGGTCTGGCTGTGCTCATCCTTGCTCTGTTCTGGATTTTTTATCTTCGGATGAAAAAGAGCAGCCGGGAGATTAAGGATGTGCTCTCCTTTCCCGAGTTCAGGGGCAGGGCTGTAGAAATAAAACTTCTGGGGGGAATGGCCACTTTTTCCATTGGGGAATCCAAGGGCATCAACACCCCCCTCCTTGGCCAGGACGGCTTCCAGGGCGATGGTGGCGGTGGGCAATTAAAGCTTGCAGCCCCGGAAGAGGGAATAGAGCAGCGGCTTGCAGATCTTGCCAGGCTCTATGAGGACGAGCTGATCACCAAGGAGGAGTTTGACATTGCCAAGCGGCGAATCCTTCTTGATTAACCGGCATGGCCGGCCCATGGTTCTATTCTGATTACAACGAATGATACACGCCTCTGGTTGTAATGGGTCGGGGAACGTTTCATAAAATTTGAGAAAATAAATTTAACCCATGGGGACAGGCGGCAACCTTGTCCCAAATACAGGGGGGGAAATATGGTAAAAATAAAACTGGCATTGTTGTCTGGCGGCATTTCGTCGGAACGGGAGGTTTCCCTGAACGGCGGGTTTCAGGTGTATGAAGCACTGGACAAGGAACGATACGACATTGTTCGATACGATCCTGCCACGGACCTGGCAACCCTTGTGAACGATGCTGAAACCATTGATGTGGCGCTGTTGATTCTCCACGGCCCCTTTGGTGAGGACGGCACGGTTCAGGGACTTCTGGATCTTCTGGATATTCCCTACCAGGGGGCCGGTGTGCTTGGCAGTGCTATTGCCATGAACAAGCTTGTATCAAAACGGCTTTACCTGCAGGCCGGAATTCCAACGCCGGAATTCCTTAGTTTTTCAAGGACGGATAAGGTGGATCTCCATGCCTGTGTAGAACGGCTGGGCCTGCCCATTGTGGTCAAACCCGTATCTGCCGGCTCAAGCGTGGGTATGAGTATTGTCAAGCAGGAGAAGAATCTTGGGGCTGCATTGGAAAAGGGTTTTGAACAGGATGAAGCTGTTCTGCTCGAGGCCTATGTTAAGGGGCTCGAACTCACCTGCGCTGTGGTCGGTAACCAGGAGATCGAGGCCATGCCTGTGATTGAGATTCTTCCCGGGGAAGGCCATGAATTCTTTGACTATGATGCCAAGTATGTTGCCGGTCGTACCCAGGAGATCTGTCCGGCAAGGATCGAAGAATCGGTTCGAAAGACGGTCCAGGCCCATGCCATTGAGGCCCACAAGGCTCTTTTCTTGAAGGGCTACAGCCGAACGGATATGATTCTTTCAGACAGGGGGGTAACGGTTCTGGAGACCAATACCATTCCAGGGATGACTGAAACCAGTCTTCTTCCCCGGGCGGCAAAGGTTGCGGGATATTCGTTCTCCCAGCTGCTTGACCGACTGATCGAGCTTGCCATGGAAAAATGACGGCCGTTTAAACCGTGTCTCAGATCTGTAACCTTGAGTCATAACCGGCCCCGCCGGAATGAGGCAGCCAATAATGAAATTTTTGCCGATTGAAATGTATTGGCAGGACTTTTTTAAAACAAAAGAATGGAGAGATAAACGATAATGAAGATTCTTGTTGTGGGAAGCGGTGGCAGGGAGCATGCCCTGACCTGGAAGATTTCCCAGAGTACCATGGTGGATAAGATTTATTGCGCTCCCGGCAATGCAGGTACAACCCAGTACGCGGAAAACCTTGCCATCAAAGCCGACGATATCGAGGCCCTGGGTCTGTTTGCAAAGGAAAACGGGGTAGACCTCACCGTTGTCGGGCCGGAAGTCCCCCTTTCCATGGGTATTGTGGATCATTTTGAATCCATGGGGCTCAGGGCCTTTGGACCCAATAAAAAGGCGGCCCAGCTTGAGGCAAGCAAGATTTTTGCCAAGAACCTCATGAATAAATACAATATTCCCACGGCCCAGGGACGGTCGTTCAACAACATTGACAAGGCAAAGAATTATGTCAAGCAGATTGGCGCGCCCGTTGTGGTCAAGGCCGACGGGCTTGCAGCAGGCAAGGGGGTGTTTGTCTGTGCCACAGAGGCCGAGGCCAACCAGGCCCTGGATTCCCTGATCAACGAGAATCTTTTTGGGGATGCCGGTACCCTCGTGGTTGTGGAAGAGTGCCTCCAGGGTGAAGAAGCTTCTTTTATCGCCCTTACCGATGGAAAGACTGTTCTTGCCCTTCCCTCATCCCAGGACCATAAACGTATCTTTGACAATGACGAGGGACCGAACACCGGCGGAATGGGGGCCTATTCCCCGGCTCCGGTGCTTGATTTCATGCTCCGGCAGAAAGCCATGGACGAGGTGATGGTCCCGGCCGTACAGGGGATGGCTGCTGAAGGGTGTCTGTTTAAGGGCGTCCTCTATGCCGGCCTCATGATCCATAAGGATCAGATCAAGGTCCTTGAATTTAATGCAAGAATGGGTGACCCTGAAACCCAGCCCATCCTCATGCGACTCAAGAGTGATCTGGTGCCTTTGATGGAGGCCTGCGTGGATGGCGGTCTTGATCGCTACAAGGCAGAAATTGATCCCAGAAGCACCCTCTGTGTTGTCATGGCAGCCCAGGGGTATCCCGGCGACTATGGAAAGGGAGGCGTGATTACCGGCATTGATCAGGCTGAAACGGCTGACACCAAGGTCTTCCATGCCGGAACCGCTTTAAAGGGCAAGGATGTGGTTGCAGCAGGGGGCAGGGTACTTGGGGTGACCGCCCTTGGTGACACCGTGCACCAGGCACAGGAACGCGCCTATGCCGCCTGTGCAAAGATCAGCTGGGATGCTGCTTTTTATCGAAAAGACATCGGAGCCAAGGCCATTGCCCGTCTTGCCATCAAGCCCAGGGTGGGTGTGATCATGGGCAGCGCCTCTGATCTTTCCGTAATGGAGGGCACCCTGAATATTTTAAAAAAACTGGAAATCCCCTATGAGGTGACCATTGCTTCTGCCCATAGAACCCCGGCTAGAGCCGAGGCCTTTGCCGCAACGGCAAGGGAAAGGGGAATATCCGTCATCATTGCCGGTGCCGGCCATGCGGCCCATCTTGCAGGTGCCATGGCTGCCCATACCACCCTGCCCGTGCTCGGGGTTCCCATTGATTCTTCAGCGCTCATGGGCCTTGATTCCCTGCTTTCAACGGTGCAGATGCCTCCTGGCGTTCCCGTGGCAACCCTGGCCGTTGGAAAGCCCGGTGCCGTAAATGCAGGCGTTCTTGCGGCCCAGATTCTCGGGGTCTCAGATCCTGAAATTGCCGAAAAGCTTGCGCAGTATAAACAGGTAATGGCCGCCAAGGTTGATAACTCCGCCGATGATCTTGCCCTGTGATCAAACCGTTCTGGATGTTGATCCCCTTGAACCCCAAGGGGATTTCATCTCAAGGGCCTGTGATATCCTTAGGGCTGGAGGGATTGTCATCTTTCCGGCAAAATGCCTTTACGGCATTGCTGTGGACGCCTTTAATCCTGAAGCCATCTCCCGGGTTTTCGGGATAAAGCAACGCCCCCGGAAGAACCCCATTCTGGTGCTTATCAATGACCGATCTGATCTGGAAGGTCTGGTGAAAAAGGTGCCAAAAACGGCCCGGATCCTCATGGACCGATTCTGGCCAGGGGATATCACCATTGTGTTTGAGGCCCTTGATCGCTTGCCCGGCATTCTCACCGCCCATACGGGAAAGATCGGTATCCGCATGCCCCAGCACCCGGTTGCAAAGGCTTTGACCCGGGGATTGGGAAAGCCCATCACCGGCACCAGTGCCAACCTTTCGGGAGCAGAAGGGATCAGCCGCATCCAGGACCTGCCCCCGGTCCTGGTTGACCGGGTCGACCTTATCCTGGATGCAGGCCGGTTAAAGGGGGGCAAGGGGTCCACCGTGGTTGATGTCACAGGCCAGCAGGTACTGGTATTGCGGGAAGGAGAGATCCCCGGTGCAGAGATCCATGGGGTTTTGGAAAATTGCAAATTAAAAATAAAGGAAGATTGAAAATGTCAAATACCCGGCAACAGGATCCGGATAGTGGCGGGGAGGAAATTCCCGACAGTGTGAAGAGTCGGATGAAACAACGCATCCTCAAATATGTTGAAATAAATTTTGCCGGTCGATACACAAGGCTTGATATCCGATTTCACGATAAATTTTGTTATGTTGATGCCTATGACGAACCGGATGTTATTGAAGATTGGCCTGCTAATTTTTCAGAAACCAGGGAAGAGCATATTGAACGTATGAGAAATACCCCGATTTATCTATTTCGGCTTCGCTACTTTGGAGATGAAGAACAATGGGGGATTGCCTTTTACAGCTACGCCAATAATGCGTATGAAACATCCATGTTTCCAGATGGAAAATTTTTCGGCACACCGGAACTGGCAGTTAAAACATCTGCCGGTTTCCACCTGTAATCATCTAAAAACGTCATTGACAAACCATCTCCAATCCTTTATATAACATCGCATTGCCGGAGTGGTGGAATTGGTAGACGCAGAGGACTCAAAATCCTCCGGGCTTCGGCCCTTGAGAGTTCAAGTCTCTCCTCCGGCACCATTGATAATAAAGGCTTTCAGCGGTTTTCGCTGGAAGCCTTTTTAGCTGGGAGTTTCACGATTGTGTCTAAAATTGTGCCTGCCTGAGAATTTAGGTAAGTTTCCTGCTTTCCTGTAAGGCAATCCCTGATTGAAAAACCATGGGAAAAGCGGCTCTGGACCTAAATTGGGTACCCTGGATGGATTTTACCCGATATCCCACGGAGATAATTACATCATATTTAAAATGTAGCTTTTAAAGCTTGATATGATCTATAAACCCAAATTGTGTCCGTCAAGGTCAAATGTTTCCAAAGACAACATAGTGCTTAAACCATTTCAACGGAGAGATTGCTTTTGCATTTTTCATATAGGGTTTCTGGAGCGATGTCTGCACCATTTGGCCAAGCAATCGTTCCGCCCTCTATAAACGCTTTTTTGAACAGCTGAATATCTTTTAATGGTGAGAAAATAGGCCCTTTATCAAAATAACCAGAAAAATCAATTTCACCCGAAACGTGATCGTCAAAGGAAATATGATAAGTATATCCTTTTAAATATTTTATTGAGATGACTTCGTTCATATTCCACATAATTATTCTCCTTAATTTAGAGGAGGAATTTTGCTAATTTTCCTGAAATTTATTGCATCTTCCCAGGCTTGCTCGAGTTCTTTAACATGTAAATCGATCCATTCTCGAACTAGCTTTATTGCTGTTCTTGAGTTGAGGTCACCGTTGTGAATATTTCCATGGAAATCAAACGTTGCTTTATTGCCCTGATACTCTGCATGGATATGAGGGGGGCTATGATCATCATAAAACATTCTGATTATAATTCCAAAAAAACGGCTTATCTCTGGCATTTGAACTCCTTTTCGCAAATGTATCTTTTTTATAATAGCAGATAGTTGCAAAAATTCAACTCAACACCAATTTTTATCCGATTGCAGATATATAGAGAGTTTTTTTGGACATTGCATGTGCCATTGTGTGTGCCCAATTTGTGCCCGTCAAGGTCAAAAAAATCCTAAAGAAACCAGCCGAAACCAAAAGTAAGGCTCTGAGCGCCGCGTCCGTTAAGGATTTGAAAATACAAGAAATTTAAATTTTGTACAAAAGGAACTCAAAAGCCTCCGGGCTTCGGCCCTTGAGAGTTCAAGTCTCTCCTCCGGCACCATTGATAATAAAGGCTTTCAGCGGTTTTCGTTGGAGGCCTTTTTTGCTTCAAATCAGGCAAAGGCGCTTCTGAGGGAGGGCTTTTTCTATTCTCGCTTTTCGTTCCGGCTTGTGTAAAGACCGCAGATTAAATGATTGCTTTAAATTCAATTTTTTCATTTCCGAATGTCGTTTCAATTATTTTATGCATTCCATGCCCTGGGTTTGGTTTTTTCAATATTTTTATCAGTTGATATTTTGACAGTATCTTCAGATCATTATTTAAACTAACAGGGGTGCGATTCATTGCTGACATAAGCTCTGAGTAAATGACTGTTCTGTTTTTTCTTAAATATTGAACCAATTTTGTTCGTTCGGGCTTCAAAATGAGCATTAGGTCTGACGGTTCGACCCATATGGACTTTTTGGGTGTTAGTCTTTGTCCCTCATCAATTTCTTTGGCTGTTTCTTTTGCAGATGCAAAAAAATTTTTAAGGGATCCTGTTTTTAGTTCGACGGTCATTTTATAAACTCCTTGATTTCAATTTGAAAACGATCAACAAGGTCCTGATAGCTTTTAAAGTCATCTACTGCTGATATTTCACCAAAATAATGTTTATGATGAAAATTATGAGTGTTGTCGTATCCTAGGACTCTCCCGTTATCATCAGATAATACCAAATGATTGATATATGCAAGACTGTACTTTACAACTTCTCCCTTTTCATTTTCCCATGCATCAATCTTGATAATTCCCCCACCTCTTTTTGAGTTTATTGGGAATTGCTCTGAAACAACTTTTTTGAATGTTAGTTTAATCTTTCTTTTATCACCCATAAAGAAAAATATATCAGACTTTAATTTTAATGTAAACCTGTATAGGTTTTTACTCAACGAATAAACAGGGTACATGGTACCGGGGTCGGGACTATCATGATAATCCAGATCCCGTTGTTCCGGTAATGTTAACTATCTCTGATGGTCAGAACAGAGGTACAGTTTACCATATCCCAGGGGTCGAGTTGCCAACCCCGGATGAAGTGTTTGCGGGCGACGCAATGCTTGAGACGTTGAAACCTTCGGACCTGAGCTCCGAAGGTTTGGTAAAAAGCTCCGAAGGTTTGCCAGAGAGCTCCGAAGGTTTGGAGTATGAAGGCTTGGAGTATCGCATTCTTCATGTGTTCGATGGATTGAAAACTCAATTGCGAAATGAGCTTGAAGAAATAGCAGGGCCAGCAAAGGCCTCTCGTAAGTTACAGAAACAAGAGATGTCTGACTTGATTTGCAGCCTTTGTAATGGGCACTATTTAGGACTTAACTCACATTCCGCACCATAGAGTATAAATCTCCACCATTTTTTTGGGGTATTGATTATCCGCCGGGAGTTGTGAATATTTGAGACTTCAGGCCCAACGCCTTTAAATATTCTAATTGCTTCGTGGATAAGGGTCTGTTCAGTCGTCTGTGATTCCCGATTTTTAAAATCATCAGATACTGAAAACTTATCATCAGCATAAACGAGGTGGGTTTGAAAGTTCTTCTTTTATTCCAGCCGGGAAGATCCTTGTTCTCTTTTTTCGCATATCGTCTCATGTTATATTCGATAAGACGCCAGATCAAAAGAGACAGGAGAAGAACAAGGGCCAGCACCTCTATACGTTCAGCTTTTTTTAGAAAAATCGAATTCACGATCGGTGTGTTCTTTATGAAACCAAAGTTTTGCTCGATCCCATATTGATCTTTGTACGTCCGGAGGATATCGTAGGAACTGTATCCTTTCTGGCCGTCCCTGTCCACATTGCACAACAGGACAAAACATCCAGTTTCTTTTTTGAGATTTTCCACAGCATCGGTCTCGGCCAATTCACAAGAGATACTGTACATCATTTTGTCCAATGCCCGGGAGCCGTCTTTTTTGGGCCGTCCCCGTTTATATTTCGGGATTTCAACAACCTGGGTGACGGGTTTATAAAAAACATGTTTTGCTTCGCTCATCTCTATAGCAGCTTTCTCAGCATCCGCATGGCAGAAGAACTCCTGCTTTGACAAGATTTTGATTCTTTTCGAAAGTTCTGTATGCTCATTCTTCAGCTCTCGATCAATTCGATTTTGCCGTCTTTTATCGTGGGCGCTTGAATGAACCACAACCGCCCTGTATGATCGACCATACAAGATCGCTTCCGATTCACATGCTTTATACACAGCGGCCGGTCGGTTTTGGGTTTCCGTGGTATCAGACAATTTCCCAAGATCAGTCCAATTGTCCTCAACGATGCTTTTTTGGATCAGGCGGGAACACTCCTTGTAGGTTGCAGGCAGACGGCTGATAAACCGAATTCCGTCTCCGATCTTTTCCATGTTTTTTCGGGTAACCATTGCGGAATCAGCAATGTAAATAAATCCTTCTTTCTTGATTCCATTTTCCGCCATGTATTTTGATATGGATGAAAGCACCTCGTTGTTGATGGTTTTGTCTGATGCATTTCCATCTTCAGTTTGACCAAATACCGGAATGGTGCGATCAACACAGAGCATTTTAACCAAGAACTGCTTCAAATCAGGCCTGTGGTCCTTGCTGTGGCCGTAGGTGATCGTCATGGTCTTACTGTTATCGGCATCTTTGGAATACAAAGGGTAGTCCCCCTGGACAGTTACCGAGGTTGTATCAAAACTTACATGGCTACGGTCTATGTTGAAATAATCTAAGGCTCGTAGGGAAATCTCTGAAAAAACCTTCATTGCACCGTATTCGTATATCCTGTCCAATACACGTCCAACGGTATAATCAGAAAATTTTCGGGGGTCTGTCTTTTTTCCCAAAAGAAGCTCGGTGTCCTGATTTTTAAAAAATGTATTCAGTCTGTACAAGGGGCTTCTTCCGGTCAAGGTATCGAGTACCATTCCAAGAATAACTGTCCCGGCATCAATCCCCATTTCAGTGGGGACCAGGGTGTTTATTATATCAATTATCCCTATTTTCCGGGCATATGAAGAAATGATTGGAAGATGTTGAACGGTAAACCCATCTATTTCTGGTAATTCTTTCATGCATTGCCTCAATGTATTGTTTTTCATTTTGGCAAATTATAATAAAACAAATTAGAAAAATCTAGGGTAAATTACATTCAGTAAATAAAAATTATTTATCTTAGGGCGATTTGAATAACTTACTTTTATCATGTAGAAAAACAGTCATCAAAAAATAGTCCTTTTTTTCTGTTGGGGGTGTCGAATGTGAGACTTAAGGTTCTTGCTGCCCTGCTTGACAGGTCTGAAAATTATTTGCGCCAAAGTCAGCTCAATCCATTGGTTGAACAGGGACGTTTGCGCAGGGCTTTTCCGACTACACCCAATGACTCGAGGCAGGCGAATACATCGTCAAAACGGTAAAAAGATGCTGCGACTCTTATATTGATTCTCCTGACTATTATCTCTGCCTGCTGTGCCTAATTTGTGCCCGTCAAGGTCAAAAGTTCCCAAAGATTTCCAAACGAAACCCAAAGTAAGGCTCTGAAAGCCTCGTCAGTTAAGGGTTTGAAAAAACAGAGAATTAAAGATTTGTACAAAAGGAACTCAAAATCCTCCGGGCTTCGGCCCTTGAGATTTCAAGTCTCTCCTCCGGCACCATTGATAATAAAGGCTTTCAGCGGTTTTCGCTGGAAGCCTTTTTAGTCTTAAATCAGGCAAAGGCGTTTCTGAGGGGGCGGGCTTTTTCTATTCTCGCTTTTCGTTCCGGATTGTGTAAGACGTTCCATATGTCGATACGTCTTTGTAAGTTCAGCCAGAATTCTGGTGTGTTTTCAAATACTCGTGCCAGCATTAGTGCGGTATCAACGGTTATTGCCCTTTTTCCAGTACATAGCTCATTGACGGTTTTGCGGCTTACCCCCATTGCCTGGCTAAGTTGTGCCTGGGTGATTTTCAATGGTTTAAGATATTCTTCGGTTATGATTTCCCCTACACTTACCGGTTTTCTTTTTGTAGTTATCATTTTATACCTCATGATTTGTAATCATGGTTGTCCAGATAAATATGTTCAGCTTCGCCCCGTATGTCGTTCCATTTAAATATTAATCTCCATTGCTTGTTAATCCGTATGGAATGTTTTCCTTTTAAAGTCCCGGTTAGTTTTTCAAAATGGTTGCTTGGGGGGCTCCGCAAATCCATATCACATGTTGCATCATCAATGACTTGTAGCTTTCTAAAAAGAACATCTCGGATTGAAGCAGGTATTTTTTTATGATTTACGTCGTCGATAAAAAAGCTCTGAAGCCATTTATGTCGAAACGTTGTAATCATAATTCAAAGGTAACACCTATGGTTACTCCGGTCAAGTTTTACTGGGATCACAGTCCAACGGTAAAAAATAAATATCTTTTATTGATTCTGGAAAAGATTATTTCCGAAAAGAGGGTAGGGGATGTAATTGCACCGGTAAGACTCCCAAAGGTCGGTGATGTATTTCGGATGTTTGACAGGTGGTGAATGATGTGTTGGGGAAGGGCAAAAATTTCATTGTAAAATAGGCCAAGGGGGGTGTTTCTCTCCTGGCCATTATCTGTGCCTGCTGTGACTAATTTGTGCCCGTCAAGGTCAAAAATTTCCTAAAGGAACCAACCGAAACCAAAAGTAAGGCTCTGAGAGCCGCGTCAGTTAAGGGTTGAAAAAATAGAGAATTAAAGATTTATACAAAAGGAACTCAAAATCCTCCGGGCTTCGGCCCTTGAGAGTTCAAGTCTCTCCTCCGTCACCATTGATAATAAAGGCTTTCAGCGTTTCTGGCTGAAAGCCTTTTGTTGTTCTTGATATAAAAAAATCTTCCAGTCCCCACCCAGCCCCCATTCATAAAAAGTGTTCTTTTGCCCCGAAAAAGAATGGCAACAAATCGTTTTGTGTTGACGCACGACACAAAACAATGACATATTATGTCACGCTATTATGTCACGCTACCACGCGACAGCGCATAATGATGTATTTCAGAAGGAATAGAGGAAAGGATCATGTCACGCATAGTGTCCGCAAAGGAAATAGACCTGATCGAACAGGTGGTTTCCGAGCACACCGAGGGGATCGGAATATCAGCGCTTGAAAAAGCGCTGGGGCAATATTTATCCAACCCCATCAATCGTCGTACCTTGCAGCGCCGTTTGAAAGCCCTAATAGAAGAAAAACGAATTGTGACAGAGGGCGAGAGTATCGCTCTTGTTTACAAGCACTCCATGGGCAAAGACAAGGTTATAGATTCCTCAAGCAGAGGTGACGCAGAGTTGTACGTCCCTGTGTCTACTGAGGGAGGTGTTATCCGTGATACTGTTGCGCAACCACTGATCCGAAGAAGACCGATTGGTTATCAACGTTTATTTCTGGAGGAATACAAACCAGGGGTTACTTTTTATCTCTCCGAGTCCCTACGTTCCCAGTTTCATGAGATGGGACGTACGCCTTCAGGCGAACGTCCTGCCGGCACCTATGCAAGAGAAATTCTAGACCGGGTATTGATTGATCTTTCATGGGCTTCTTCGCGTCTTGAAGGGAATACCTATAATCGTCTGGACACCCAAAACTTGATCGAATTCGGTCAAGCGGCAGTCGGTAAAGACATACAGGAAACCCAAATGATCCTGAATCACAAGGCCGCTATTGAGATGCTTGTTGAAGAGGCTGATCAAGTAGGGTTCGATATGTTCACCTTTTTTAACTCAACTTTCTGAGAAGTAAATTCATCTCTATTCCCCTTCCAATAGGGGCGTTTACCGATTGGAAAGGCCGAAATATACAAGTGCTTCACCCATTATCAGGTCGAGCATGGAATTTATGATCTTCTCAGACAAGTTATGAACCTTTCGTAACGTAGCCATGGCTAATTGCATTATCCTCGTTAGTGCATCAAGGAAAGTTATGTTGGCCAATTCTTCATTGCAGGCTCTGAATAAATCTCCAAATGATCGTTGATCAACGCTTTTCCTTTGGAACAGACTCAGAATATTGTATCTGGCCATTACCAGGGAAGTGTGTCCGATCAAACCATCATAGTTCCGGATTTGGATCTCTTTAACCAGTTTTAGATGCTGTTTGCACATTTTAAAAAATACTTCGATATCCCAGCGTTTACCGTACAGCCTTATTATTTCATCATCTGCTATGGTAATATCTGTTGATAAAAGGGCGAGCCATCCTCGTTTTTTATCACAGGGGACAAATATGACTCTGGCTTTGTTCCCGTCAGGTAACCGAACAAGGACACTGGCCTTAACTTTGGCCTTCCCTCTTTTTTTCTTTAATTTTCCATAAAGGTCACTTAACCTGAGTCTCTTTCCATTGTACTCGTAAAACCATTTTGGATGATCCTTAAGCATGCAGATAATGTGGATATGCTTGCGAAGGCTCGAAATCACCGAAGGCATTGAAAACCAACTATCCATTACAAGATACTTCGCCCTGATACCAATCTTGAGGGCCTTTTTTACCATTGGTTCCAGATGCATTGTGGATTTTGTTATCGCTTCTTTGCGGCGTTGATAACCGCACGTTCTTTTATCAATATCTGGATTGATTTCATTGTATCGATTCTTTTTGTTTGCTGATGATAACAAGGCAAAATCAATCCCGAGAAAACTGTTACCATCTGACCAGCCAAGAGTAAGCAGCCTGAAGCCTTTTAGATATTTGTGAGTTGCATGATCATATACACGGGAAAGAAGTTCCACTTTTTTGGAACGGCTTCTGTCGTATGGCGAGTCATCAAAGATAAGAACCTCTTCAGAAGAATTATCCAGAAGACCCTTAATTATACAATAAATTCGGCTGCTAAGAAGAGTTGTAAACCGTCTCCAGTTATAGGTGGGCGAATTTAAAAAGTCATACACGGCATCTTTTCCGACTCCCACTTTTTTATTCCGCACTACGCCTTGGAAGAAGTTTTTGCCAATAAACGCCAGATTGAAAACGATAGTGAACAATTCCAGGGGAGAAGCACCTTTGGTTTTGACTATACCTGAATTGTTGAGCATGCTTCCAACTTTTAATTTGGAAAAATAATTACCAAAAATTCCGAGCTTTTCAGGATTTATGGTTTGATTTTGATATTCTGTCGAGGTAATATGCATTTTGATGAGATTCCTATCTTTGATTGTTGTTTTTTAGGGGTAAAGAACACGTATCATAGGTAGTGAATCTCGTCAATATTAATAGTTATTTCAAATTGTTGTATTTTTAAAATTTAGAGTGACTAAACTCCGAAAGTTGAGTTTTTTAACCTTCATGCCATACTCTCAGAAAACCTGCTTCCAAACGATGAAGCGTGTGGGCGGTTACGCCGCAGACCCGTTGATATTTCCGGCTCAACCTTTCTTCCCCTGGCAATGCCCCAGGTCCTGGAAGATTGTTTTCGCATGCTGCTGCAGAAAGCGTCCGCAATTCCTGACCCTTTCGAACAGGCTTTTTTTATAATGGTACAATTGCCTTATCTGCAACCGTTTGAGGATGTTAACAAGCGTGTATCTCGTTTAGGAGCAAATATTCCTCTCTTTCGGAACAACCTATGCCCCCTTTCATTTATAGATGTTCCTGAAAAATCCTATATTGATGGAACTCTGGGAGTCTACGAATTAAATAAGATTGATCTTCTTCGTGATGTCTTTACCTGGGCCTATGAAAGATCATGTCAGCGTTATCTTGCCATCACCAAAAGCATGGGAGTGCCGGATCCTTTGCGTATACGTTATCGGGAGGCATTGATCCAGGTTGTGCAGGCGATTGTCCGGGGCATCAAAGCACCATCTGATCAAAAAATTCTGCAACTTGCCGAGAAACTGGTGCCTGGGCATGATAGAGAAAGCTTCAGAAAAATGGCCATGGAAGTTTTAAGTCAATTGCATGAGGGGAATATCGTCAGGTACCGACTGAAACTGTCAGAGTTTCGAGCCTGGAAATCGGGTTGTATATAGCTTGAGAGCAGCGACCCAATTTGTTTTTTGTCTCCCTTCCATTTGTGCCGCGTTTTCCAGGCGGGCTTGGGAAGGGTTCAATTATCAGGGTGAAATAACCCAGAGGGCATCATGTCCTCTGATTATAGGATGTCCTACTGTGCCCAAATTGTGCCCGTCAAGGTCAAACGTTTCCAAAGACAACCTTATGAAACCAAAAGTAAGGCTCTGAGAGCCGCGTCAGTTAAGGGTTGAAAAAATAGAGAATTAAAGATTTGTACAAAAGGAACTCAAAATCCTCCGGGCTTCGGCCCTTGAGAGTTCAAGTCTCTCCTCCGGCACCATTGATAATAAAGGCTTTTAGCGGTTTTCGCTGGAAGCCTTTTTAGTTGGGAGTTTCACGATTGTGTCTAAAATTGCGTCTGTCTGAGAATTTAGGTAAGTTTCCTGCTCCCCTGTAAGGTAATCCCTGATTGAAAAACCATGGGAAAAGCGGCTCTGGATTACCACCTTATCGACCCGGGTAATTAAGCCGGTTCTATCCCCATGGAAAGCCTAGGATGTCTATTAACTGATTTGGCTAAACATTGGAATCCTCTCTATGGCCGGGTTCGCACAACAGGTTCATTGTCAGTTTGATCAGGGTCTCTTTCTGATTGGGGGCGGATTCGGCCACCAGCAATGTCAAGGCAGCCAGGCCGGTTTCATTAATCACGGGTTGCCCGTCCGGATTCAGTAATCGGTCATTTCGATGAAGAAAATCCACAAATAAAAATGCACCACTGCGCTTGTTGCCGTCAATGAACGGATGGTTCTTTACGACAAAATAAAGCAGATGGGCCGCTTTACTCTCAATGGTGGGATAAGCCGGTTCCCCAAAAGCGCTTTGATCCAGGTTGCCGAATATGCCTGCCAGACTGTCCGCCCGGGATGGGCGGGCAAACAGGTCAGAGGCTTCTCCCCGGTCCATCAATTGCTTTTTCAGTTCTACCAGGGATGCCATTGCATTTTCGTGTGGTGTCAAATTCCCCCCTGCCTGTCCTTTCGGAGTATCCAGCAACCCTTCGTCGTATTGCTGGAGCCAGAGAAAGGTCTGGGTGTAACGGCCCATGATATCCACCAGGCCCCTGCCCATATCCGTTGCCAGGGCAGGTGAGTGTGCTGTCTTTTGAATGAGTGCCAGGGCCTGCTGCAGTTCGGCGGCGTTCTGCACGAACCGTTGCCTATTGATGGCATACCCCTGAACCAGATAGTCTTTCAGTCGTTGAGTGGCCCAGATCCTAAATTGGGTACCCTGGATGGATTTTACCCGATACCCCACGGAGATAATTACATCAAGGTTGTAATATCTCACCGATTGGGACTGTGTTTTATCCGCTATGGCACCATGCTGAGTGGTATGTCGGAAATCCCGACATACCATTGGTTCCATCAGTTCCCCTTCTTTAAAGATATTTCCAATGTGACCGGTTATTGTGGTTCTGGCCTTGCCGAAAAGCCTGGCCATCTGTTCCTGGGTGAGCCATACCGTTTCATCGTCAAGCTTGACATCAATTTTTACATTACCATCTGTAGTTTGGTAAATCAGTATGTTGGATATATTTTTCATAGGAATTTTCCCGTCCCGGGGCTTAGCCTTTCTCCACAAGTTTTGTTCAGATAAAATAGAAACCGGGTTCTCTGTAAATATGGGTTCATCGTTTGCCGGGTCCCTGTATTCGGATCTGGCATAATTCCACCATGCCCGAAAGACCCTGAAGGCTTGAAGAGTTCGTCCTTAGCTATCTCTCGAGCTTGAGTTGGCGTTAACGCACCATAGGCCCCCAGGGTGACACGACGGAGTTTTTGATTGACACGGGCTTGTGCGAAAAAGGTTTTTCGTGTTGTTGTCACCTTAAGAGCACACCCTTTCAGCTCAGTATCCCAAAATAATAGTGGGTGTTTTTCCAGTTGCAAACGGGGTCTTGTCAATGAATCGTTTTGTTAAATGGGCCTTTGGCATAGAATACCCCTCAAAAAAAGGTCAACAAATAACATGCAAAATAAGTCAAAAACAGTCAAGTTTCATCATATTTAAAGCGTAGCGTAGCTTTTAACGCTTGATATGATCTATAAACCCAAATTGTGCCCGTCAAGGTCAAATGTTTCCAAAGACAACATAGTGCTTAAACCATTTCAACGGAGAGATTGCTTTTGCATTTTTCATATAGGGTTTCTGGAGCGATGTCTGCACCATTTGGCCAAGCAATCGTTCCTCCCTCTATAAAAGCTTTTTTGAACAGCTGAATGTCTTTTAATGGTGAGAAAATAGGTCCTTTATCAAAATAACCAGAAAAATCAATTTCATCTGAAATGTGATCGTCAAAGGAAATATGATAAGTATATCCTTTTAGATATTTTATTGAGATGACTTCGTTCATATCCCTCATAATTATTCTCCCTAATTTAGAGGAGGGATTTTGCTAATTTTCCTGAAATTTATTGCATCCTCCCAGGCTTGTTCGAGCTCTTGAACATGTAAATCGATCCATTCTCGAACTAGTTTTATTGCTGTTCTTGAGTTGAGATCATCGTTATGAATATTTCCATGGAAATCAAACGTTGCTTTACTGCCCTGATACTCTGCATGGATATGAGGGGGCTATGATCATCATAAAACATTCTGATTATAATTCTAAAAAAAACGGCTTGTTTCTGGCATTTGAACTCCTTTTCGCAAATGTATCTTTTTTATAATAGCAGATAGTTGCAAAAATTCAACTCAACACCAATGTTTATCCGATTGCAGATATATGGAATAGAGCAATTTCTTTGCCTTGTTTTCATAGTCTGCTGCCATCTGGTATTTTGCCTTTGCATCCTTTCGGGTTTGGATGGCAATAGCCTTGACCTGTCCAGGTTCACCATGGCTGCGGTAAGATCTTTTTCCAGATCCCGTATGCCCTGTTCGGTCATTTTTATGGGGTCTTCCAACTGGTCCATGACGGAATTGATATTTGATTCGCCTATTCTGAATAATCGCTTATGCATTGATGTCCTCTTTATGGTTGGTATTGTGCATCTCAATAAGCCGATCCCCGAATTCCATCAGGGCAAGACTCACCCCGTTCAGCGAGGCTTCAAGTTCATTTTTATCCAGGTTGTCGATCTCCAGGGTATCCCGGAAATAGAGCTTGGTTCCTGTGTGGTCAAGGGCAAAGGCTCCCTGTTCCAACTGTCTATTTATCTTGAGCAACTCAGTGTGACAGCCTATGCAGTTATCCGGGGTCTCCATGATTTTCTGTTCAAGGATCACACGGGGAGGGCGGTAACTGATCTGCATATTATTGATACCCCTGAGGGCATCTCTCACGACCATGTCTCCTGTTTCTGATCCCTGATCCATCACCTCAAGCGCCATGTCGTTGATGACGTGATTTATGAGTCTGTGGGTTTTTTGATCCATGTGGTCCTCTCTTTGCTGTAAATTGCCAGTTAATCGGTTTTTGATGAACTCTAACAGCACGGAAGGATATAGCGAGGACGGAATGAACCGGGAATCGACATCCCCCGGAGAAAGGGAACATCTAACCTATCACAAGGGGTATGTGCGGGTTTCCACCTCAAGCTTGTTCTGCTATGGCTTAGGAAAGCAATTTTATTTGAGACTGCTTAATACCCACAGCCGTTGTAAAAGAATGTGCAGATCCAACCCAGAGCCTAACCATTGAGATGCCTTGTGTCCTTGCTGAGCGGATTGAACGGTTGATAAGATGCAAATACTCTAACGCTTTTTATCTGCCCTGTTTTTATAAAAAAGGCCTCAATAACATTTATAATCAGCTACTTGCATAGCATTGGCCCTAATCGTGTTTTCGCAAAATACTCTAACGCTTCAAATAAATATCATTTTTTACAGTAGGTTAATGCTATTTTATAGCAGTGTTGCACGGAATGTGTATTTCAAAAATCAGTCAATGAAGTTTGAGAAGTTGTAAACAAAAATAGACCATTCGCTAAAAAAGCGTAATGGTCTATCCTGATTTAATTATCTTGTCCGAGGTATCTAATCTGGACGATCTAAAGTTTTAGAACAGCAAAATCAGTCCTTTCTGGCCTCACATTATTTCTTGGTGAAATTTTTCCATGTGCCTTATGTTCGTTATTGAGGAGGAAGATCAGAGAGAAATTCCAAGGCAAGATTGATGTCAACAAAGGTGTATTTCAACTCCTTTGCTCTGTCCCTGCAGTCTGTACAAATTTCTCTGAATTTTCTCATATCGCCTTTGGTCGTCATATAAATCTGTTCAATGGCCTCCTGTTCAATATCCTTGTACTCGACAATGAAATCTTCTACCACAATCGGGTATAGAATAAGCGTTTTCAAGCGGCTGAGGATGTCTGGATGCTCGCGGGTTAAAAAGGTCCTCACCTTTGGTAATCCTGCAAATACAATGGGAACACCGGCATCGATAACCCTTTTGAGGTAGGGCCAGACCCGGGGATCAAGATCGTTTGCCTCGTCGATTAAAATAAAGCAGTTGGACAGACTGCATATCATTTCCAAATATTGAGGGGTTCGCCGGTAGGTGGCGATTGTGTCGTAATTTAGCTTCTTTAAAATCGATGCCAGGGTTTCATGTATGTTGAACAGTGACTCCACCCAGACGGCATGAAGTTTTTTCGGTTGCAGCAATTTCAAGAAACGGGTTTTACCCACGCCATAATCACCCTCGATCAAGACGCTCTGCCTACGATAGATTCGGTTATATGTGGCCCCCAGATAAGAAATGCGGCGTTTGTCATTTATAAAATCTTCTTTTCGTTTCATGTCATATTTCTCCAGAAAACGCATACGGTGCCACATGGATTCTTCGATAATGGCTTTCACAATCGAGAATAAAAGCATTGAACAGCACTGCCCCTTTTATATTCGTGGGTTGCTGCATCTTTTTTATATAGGTGGTGTATCTTTTCTGGTTATGCTGAAGGATTTGCTTTGCCATGGGCATGGAAAGACCTTTTTTATAATTTTTAATCAGGAGGGGCCGATCGACGACCATGCTGTTGTGCTCCAAAAAGGCGATGATCTGATCCAGCTCATTTTTGTCCGGCAATATGGTCAATACTTTTAACGGCTTTTCAAAGGGCTTTCGGGCAAGGGCTTCTCCCCAAAAAATACCATCCTCCCTGGGCTCAAAAAGGAAAAGCTTGTCATTGTATCTGGATATCTGAACGGGTGTACTTTTATGGGAGCTGAACTTGTCTGCACCCATGGTCACATAGTAATCCTGATTTTCAAATCTGATGGTCTTCTGCTTTGATACCGTGGCTTTTGTTTTTCTAAATCCATATTTCATGTGCTCCTTGACCTGATCAGTACAAAAGGTCAGTGTGCTGGTAAATGTTTTAAAAAAGTCTGTGAGCTTTTTATCCGGCACCCAGGCACTGACTTTTCCTTTTTCAGAGAAATAGTGGCGTGTACAGTTGTGTTCATGGCGATATTCCTCCATAAGTGAGCTTGTTTTTAACTCATCCAAATTTATATCAAGGAGGGTAACGGTGATTTTTTCTTGTTTTCCTTTTTTGAAGATGTACCCGGGCTCTGTCTTTACGATCCTTTTTTCAAACGCCTTGATGATTCGGATTTCAAAATTATGAAGGCTGCGGTGGGATGATTCCAGGTGAGCCTTATCCTTGGGAGCATGGATCCTTGAGAAATCAGGTTCCATATAAAACCCGTTCGGGGTGGAATGTTTCAAATTCAAGTCGTTGATGGGGCGCTTAAGATTTAAAAAGCCCTTGGCATTATCCGGCCGGATACGAATCTTTTTTTGGGGAAATGGCCTATCCAGTAAAAATTTGGTGAACAGGTTCACGGAGTTCCAACTGCTTTCGGAAAAATACGCATCCAGGACAAACATATAACGAGAGCCCGTATCATAAAATTCTATGACCTGGGGCTTTTGCCAATGACCCTTGTCGTTTCTGATCTTAAAATATCTAAAAATACAGCCATCCATCTGGATCAGATCAAACACCGGTTCTGGTTTAAAACTATTTTTGACCGGAATATCGTCCTCGAAATCTGGTTTATTCAAATATGATTTGAGGTTTTCACGGTAAACACAGTGCCTGAGGGCATGGATGGAGATCCTCTTTTTGAACTCTTTCTCAAGCCAGTGGTGATAATTTTTAATGGTTCTTGCCTTATGGGTAATAAAGATGAACCGTTGGCTTGACGGATCACACGACTCTTTTACCATTTCTATAAAACGTCTGCGGACCTGTTCGGAGAAAGAACGGGGACGTCCACTGCACTTGCGGCCTTCCATAACCTTCTTTTCCACAAGTAGGAGTGGCCCCGGAATAATGCCGGTTTTTTGATATTGATCTTTGTAATATTTTTTACTTGCTCGTTTGGCCGAGCCTTTTTTGTTCATGATCTTTTTATGGAGCAAAAGATTGAAACGGTCATCAAGCGTCAGAGTAGGTATGACCTTCAGGTTATCCGTGTCCATTGCCGTTCTCCCTTGTCAATATTTTTTCCCGAATGACCCGGTTCCACAATAGCCCAGCCTGGCGAGATGTCTTTTGCCAGTGATCCTGTTGGGCCAGTCGAACCTGGTCAAGCATTGCCTGGACAGCATCCATATAGGCTTTGCTGACCTGATCGGTTAAATCCACAGGTTCGTCTTTACTGCCGGTGTCGTTTTCTTTTGCGGAATCAATGAACTGTTTGATGTTTGGTGCGGTTATCTCCATGGCGGTTTTTAAAAATGCCTTCCATATTTTACGCTGTTCGATGGGATCCAATGGGGCCAGGGGGCGCACCTGGGATTCATTGTTGGGAAGAATGTCTCCAATTGGAGACAGATTGTTGATAACCTTATAGGATTCTATCAGGCGATAAGCTTGGGCTCTGCCCATATCCCAGCGCACTCTGGCATAAGTTTCAAAACTACTGAAAAGATTGAGTTTATACAGCCGGGTATCTTTTATCTCTTTCAGAGCTTTGCCTATTTCATGGAAACGACTCTGATTACGGGCAATAAGATTCTCCAGACGGGTCAACCGATCCTGTTCCATTATCCTAATCCTCCCGGCATGGTCTGGCCGATGCCTCCGATAAAATTTTGCAACCCCTGTCTGGCATCTTTGTTCTGATTCGGAACTTTGACCATCAGGCGTTTTAAGAACAGAACGCTCTCTTTAAACCCGATTCTCTGAACAGTCATCACAAGATCGATGGTGTTGAAGTTTTTTTCACATCGAAAGCACCGGGCCAGGTTGGTGGCTGGGTTTATGGCTGTCTGGAATTCATTACAGATCGGGCACAGAAAACGGAAAAAGCCTTCACTGATTTTTGATGGCATTTCCAGTTGCTCCCTTATCAACATCTCCACAGGGATAAAATTTCTTAATTCAAACAACTCTTGGGATGAAAATTTTTTTGGCATGAGTCCTCACATTTGTCGGGGTTATCAAGGCACTTTGCCTTAAGCTCAAGGCAAGGTGTAAAAATCCTATTTTTAAACTACTATAATAGCCCCATCCTTGTCTGTTGTGTCTTAAACACCCTTATGTATTAGTCTGTTCGTATCTCCTTTATTTACAGAGGTTTAGGTTAATGATGCGTCTTAAAACCCTAAGTCGATTACTTTGTTGGGATATCAATGAATTACAGTTGGTTAAGTCTATGATGCGTCTTGAAACTCCGATTCGATTAGTCGAGGTTTTTATCCATAAACACCCCCCCCCTATCTGAACGCAGTTTTTGAATCGTATGACTGATTCAGAATCTGCCAAGCTACATATTGGATGACGATCATATTTCTTGTTCCATACTCGTTTTCTAAAATTTCATATGGCAATACGGGCTTTGCCAGGCAGTTGGGCGGGGGGTGTTCATGGGGAGGTATGCTGGATTTAAATTCCTTAGAAGATTCTTCCTCAATCTTTTCTAATTTTTTACCCAGATAGTTATTTTTAAAATATTCACCGTTTTTTTTGTTCCATTTTTGACAGTTTCTTCGGTGCTGTTCAGTTTTGCAGGCAGACCTTCCACATGTTGTCTGTCGTCCTTTTTGGCGGACATCCGGCTTAAACCATTTGCGGCAAATACAGCAGGGGCGTTTTCCACTTGAACTTTTTGCCATTATATTTTCTCCAAATTTAAATCTGGATGAAAATATAGCCCTAAAAATTGATTTTGTCGTAAAAGCGGCGGGGTAAGCGGGGTATGATTTATTTTCTATTTGGCGGGGTATTTGCGGCGGGCTGCCCTAATCATAGCGTTATAGTATTTTGCGAACGATTTGGGGGGTAGGCGTTAGAGTATTCGCATCTTAACAAACGGTATGTCAAAGAAAATGGATCAACCGTGACCGGGGTTATGATAGAGGCCCTGGATAAATTTTTGAGGAAGACCGATTAATATGCCGACCAGCCAGGATAAAAACGAATTGATTTGTTACTGCTTTTGTTATTCTGTCAATGATATTGAAGTTGAAGCAATTACGAATGACCGCTCATTGATTCTGGAGAAGATTGTAGCAGAGAAGCGTCAAAGGGCCCTTTAGTCAATTGCATGGGGGGAATATCGTCAGGTCCAGACTAAAACTGTCAGAGTTTCAAGCCTGGAAATCGGGTTGTCTTTAGCTTGAGAGTAGCCCCCATTTTTAATTTAAAAACAGTCGAAGGCCTTTTAAGACGGCCATCAACGCGGGTTTTTTGGCTTTCATAAGGTCCTTGTCGTCATCCACAATATGGTATCCCCTTTTCCTTACTTCAAAGGATCCTGCATTGTATGTTTCCAGTGAGAAGACTGTGTAGCTTTTATCATTCCCAGTCACTGAGCAGGTATCCCAGCTTGCCACCACAACATTGTCGTGGCCTCGTCCGTCAAAAAGGTCTTCACCCTGGGAGTAGAGCCCTGTGTCGCTTGTATAGCCAAGCCTCTTCATCAGGGTTGGAACCACATCCAGATGACTTGTCATATAGTCGATTTTCCCGGGTCCTGCATCTGGAAGATACATCACCAGCGGAACCCGGGTCTGCTCGTCGGTAAAGGCGCTGTTGTGGCCCAGATAGCCGCTTTCATAGAACTCTTCTCCGTGGTCTGCGGATATCATTACGATGGTGTTTTCAAGCAGTCCTCTTTGCCTGATCGCATCAAGGACCCTGCCCACCTGGAAATCATCAAACATAATGGCATTTTTGTAGCTGTTTTTAAGCGTTGCCGCATCTTTTTCCCCAACGGTCAGGTAGTTGGGAGATTTGTTTGAGGGCATGAATTTTTCAAAATCTGCCGGATAACTGTATGGACCGTGGGGCGCATCATAAAAAAGAAAAGAGAAGAATGGCTTGCTGCTATCCCGGGTGTTCAACCAGTCGAGAAAAACCGCTGTTACCTTCGGATCCTTGACTTCGGCATTTTGGCCCTGGTGGCGATCGGACACAGATTCGGGGATTTTCACAAAGGCGGTTTTTCTGAACTCAGGATTGGAACAGTTGGCACTGGTGACAATCTTAAAGTCGTAATCCAGATCCTTGAGTTCATCGATAAGCACCGGGCCCTGCCGTTCACTTAAGAATTGATGCCAGTATGATCCATAAATACCGTAGAAGAGGGAAAATACACCAAACCGTGTACAATTTCCGCCGCTGTAATGGTTGCCAAACACCTGAGATTTTTTTGAAAATGCGTAAATATTGGGGGTAAGCTCTTTTGAAAGCATGTCATAACGCCATGCATCCAGCAGAATCCATACAACATTGGGGTAACTTTTCAATTTTTTCCGTTCCAGTTTCGAAGCCGGGTAACGGATTGAGGAGAATTCTGTATTGAACGTGATACGATCTTCGTTATCCACAGTGAAATTGAATCGCTTTTTCATGGTTTTCTTGATTGTCAGGGGTTGATAGAGGGGAAACACCTTGATAAACCGTGTTACGCTCCTGACATTGTAAAGGTCCGCAACCGCATAGAGCGACTTGTCCGCCAAGATCAGGGAAAAAACAGCCAGGGAGACAATGGCCATTCTTCGTCTGGAGAGGGTCTTTTCGCCACTGGTTTGATAGAGCCATCTGGCAAGAAAGAACTCGAATGAGATCACAGCCAGGATCAAAGCACCGAACATCAGAAAGATGGTGGGACCAAAGTGAAGAGAATCGCCTGTACCTTCGGTAAACACAAGGTTAAGAACCATGCTGTTGATATGGAATTTGAAAATCCTGTAGATGGATATGTCCGTATAGCAGAGGAGATGAAACAGGGAAAAAACAAGCGCCGAGACAATAGAAAAAGCGTTTCTGCCGCGTACCACAAAAAAGAGAGTATAGAGCAGGGCTGCAAGGACCAGATACTGCATGGCTGAATTGGACAAAAGTGCGATTATCAGATACCCATGGCTCAGGAAGCTGTTAATCCCGGATGAGTGGAATATATACTGGGAGCCCATCAACACAGTGATGACATAATTAACAATCAATATTTTTATTAATGTCCGATATACAGGACGTAACGTTCCATCGTTCATGCGCAATTCCTGGCCCTTTTGAACAGGCTTTTCTATAATGGTAAAATTGACTTATCTGCAACAGTTTTAGGAGCTTAACAAGCTTATAGCTCGTTTAGGAGCAGATGTTTTTTTTATTCGAAATAACCCATGCCCCCTTTCATTTGTGCTGGCGTTCTCCAGGTGGACTTATAGGTCATTTGGCTTAAATTATATTTTTTTAATTGTTAGGTCTTTCAAAATGGACAAAATCAATTAAAAAAACCGCGCCCATCAGCAAGGTTTTTTGTGTGGTGTCAGCCTTAACCGGGAACTCAACTCCGAAATCATCAGCTTTGCTGAAGGTTTCCTTGAAAAGTCCGCTCCATTTTTTTGTGATTTTGCCATCTTCAATGCCATTCTGGAAAATTTTAAATGTCCAAGGATGCAGAATTGGGCCTATAAGAGTAAATACTTCCTGATCAAAGGCATCATAAACAATATACTGCCTTCTTAGGATTCTAAAACAACGCTGGACACTTCCCAGAAGTTCTCCATTGGCATGGAAAATTTCGAGTTTGTGGAAATAGAACTTGAAAGGTCTTTCCAGAGTGAGGGCTGTAATGCCTTCACGATTAAGAATTTTCATTGAAAAAGGACGCCAGTTTCCAATAAACAACCTGGACAGGATTGCTCCAATGGAAGTGCTCATTTCAGCGGCTTCGAAAAGGTTGAAATTGATTGAATAACGATTCCGGGTCTCAAGGCCTAACCAAACTTCGGCTCTTTCTAACCGTTGACGGATAAACAGTTTGCGGCAGTCAGTAAGTCCGGCCAGTTCATGACTCTGGTTTATTTGGTTTATGTGAAACCGATTTTCCGCATCTTTCCTTTCTTTAAGAATAAATTTAGAGACTATTATTCCGCAATTGGGGCATTCGGTGAATTGAGAGTTCCCCACAAAAGAGCACTTGGGGCACTTAGAAGTCGAATTCAAAGTTCATATCCTTAATAGAATAACTTTTTTCTGAATAACATTTGCTGCAGTATGGTATTCAGATGCCTTCCATATTTCATCACATACAATGGAATTTAATTCAAGAAATAAGGTCGAATAATTTGGTATGTCCGTGTAAAGGTGATGGCCGATTATATAGAGAATTTTCATAATGACAACCTTTTTAATCTGGATCGCAACCGGCAATTTTATATGAAACACCCGCCAAAGCATTGTCAATGAAGGCGTTTCATCATTCGTTGAGGCCGGAGTCATAACTCGCTCCGGCCGTGCCGGTTATATAAACAGTCAATCTCGAAAGTTGAGTTAGGTATCATTTAGTTCAAAACTAAATTGCAAAAGACTGTCCGGCAGACTACATCTCATTTCCCAGAGAAAATTTGTAGACAAGGGCCTTACCTGTTTTTTCACAGGCATCCACACAATCTCCACAATTGGTGCATTGGGCCAGGCTCCAGCCATCCATGTGCTTGGGGTCAAGATTTAGGGAACAGGCCTGCTGGCAGGGGAATGGTGCCTTGTTTGAGATACATCTTTTTTGTTTAAAAACAATTTTAAATCCAAAGGGATTGAACCGTTTGACAACGGAGAGAAGAACAGATTGCGGACAAATCCAACGACACCACAAACGGGTTTGAAATATAAATTCCAACAATAAAATGACGCCCATAAACCAAATGACAGGAGACAGGTCTTTTTGCATAAAAAGATATTGAAAAATATTTGAATATTGAAATGGCATTGACACCTGGTTTAGAATGGGTGTGTTGAAAAAAGACCAGAAGACCAGAAAACCTGTGCAAAAGACAGTTGCCTTTACTGCAAAGTCCCTTGTTTGAATTCTTTTGTTTCTAAATCTTTTAGGCCATACCCTGGAAGAAAAAGAATTTATGAGTTCTGACAATAATCCAAAGGGACAAATCCAGGAGCAAAAAACAGTTCCCAGGAAAAATGCAATGGCCAAAACCATTCCGACACCGATCAAAAGTCCAATGGGCAGGTAATGATTTTTAAGTATTACCTGAAAAGCAGCCAGAGGATCTGAAAATGTTAAACATCCGATATGGATGTTTAAAAAATTTCCCCAGATAAAATTGAACCCGGCCTGATTCAGTATGGGAAGTATGATAAAAAGGCCAGCAACACCTGTTTGAATAACTCTTCGCCAGGTATGGATTTTAATTCTTTTCATTTTATGATATTTTCCACGGCAATTCGAATATTTATGGCTTAAAAGGACAATGCCGTGACAGATATGAATTAAAAGAGAGAAAATTACAAGGGGGGTATGTTAAAGAATCATGCCAAGATTACGAAAAGGCTGACAATGGGACCCACGGCTTTTCGTTAGACTGGTGATGATAGAAAAAAGACTCTCTGGAAAGATTTCGGTGATATGCTGGTGACCTTTGAATGATTTAATATTCAAATATATAAATATATGATCCAAATGATGAGGTGGATTAACAATGAGTGCTGTTAAAATTCCATATGAGCAATTATCTCCTGAAGCTCTTCATGGTGTTATCGAAGAATTCGTTACCCGGGATGGAACCGATTATGGGGAAAGAGAGATCCTTGTTGAAACCAGAGTTGCACAGGTTATGGAAAAGATAAAAGCAGGGAAAGCAGTCATTGTTTTTGATCACAAATCAGAAACTTGTAACATATTAAAAAGTGATAGCCCCCTTTTAAAGAAATTGAGCAGCTGATTTCAAAGGGGAAAACATATCATCTTTTTCCACCATCTCTCTTCTTGATAAAATGGTGTCCGGATCAATTTCCCCGAGATTATTAAATATATAATCCGGCTGATAGGGAAAACGGTTTATGGTTGTCCCATCCGTTACACCGGATAATACCAGGCAGGTGGTCATTCCGGATTCCAAACCGCCCATAATGTCCGTATCCATTCTATCCCCAATCATAAAGCAGTTTGCCGAATGCACTTTTAACTCTTTTCGTGCTAAAAACATCATGACCGGATTGGGTTTCCCCAAAAAATAAGGGGCAACTCCGGTAACTTTTTCAATAGGAGCAACCAGGGCACCGCATGCCGGTACAGGACCACGCGGGCTGGGACCGGTTAAATCCGGATTGGTGGCAAGGAACTTCGCACCTTCCTGAATCAGCAGCGTTGCTTCGATTATTTTGGCATAATCATATTCCTCGGTTTCCCCAATGATGACATAATCGGGGTTTTTAGAGGTTATTTTAATATCCGCGTTTTCAAGTTCTTCAAAAATCCCTTTTCCGCCAATAACATAAGCCGAGCAGCCATTCGGCCTTTGCACCTTGAGAAAGTTTGCAGTGGCCATTGCCGAGGTGTAGAAACAATTCTCATCAACTTTTATTTCCATATTCAGTAAGCGGTCTCGCAGTTCCAAACGCGTAAAATACGAGTTGTTGGTTAAAAATATAAATTTGTAATTATTCTGTATCAGGCGGTTGATAAATGCCTTTGCGCCGGGAATCAATTTATCACCGGTATACACGACGCCATCCATATCCATTATGAATGATTTTTGATAACTTTTTTGATTCTGCATATCAAACCCTTTCTCTTGGGTTGCTTAAAGATCTGGTCGAAACCTTTTGCGGCTTTCGCGAGTCCCATCTGGATCCTGGGATCGGAAGACGCTCTTTGTCAAGAAAAGTATGAAAAATTATTAGGTGTCTGAAATATGACCCCAGCAAAAAGTCATACCGCCTGTATGGCAGAAGGTATGACTTTTCAGGGCTGCTGTTATCAGTGTTTTATCATATCAGCGATCTGAAATGCTACTTCCAGACTCTGCTCGGCATTCAACCGTGGATCACAGGTGGTATCATAGCGATTATGAAGTTCTTCGCTGACAATATTTCTGGCCCCACCCACACATTCGGTTACGTTCTTACCAGTCATTTCAAGATGGACCCCTCCTGGAATTGTGCCTTCTGCCCAGTGAATTTCAAAAAACCGGGTGATTTCTTTTAAAATATCATTAAAATCCCGGGTTTTGTGTCCGGATTCCGATGTATATGTATTGGCATGCATGGGGTCGCAGTTCCACACGATATGATACCCCTGTTTTTTGGTTTCACGAAGCAGGGGAGCCAGTTTTTTTTCAATATTGTTACACCCCATTCTGGTGATCAGGGTCAATCGACCGGCTTCGTTTTCAGGATTAAGTGTTTCAATGAGTTGTTTGACATTATCCATGTCATAATTTGGCCCTATTTTAACCCCGATGGGATTGAGCACCCCTTTTAAAAACGCCACGTGGGCACCATCCACCTGCCGGGTCCTCTCTCCAATCCAGAGCATGTGTGCCGAACAGTCATACCATCCCCCGGTGGTGGAATCTATCCGGGTTAATGCCTCTTCATAGGGCAATAACAGGGCTTCATGGGATGTGAAAAACTGGGTCTGATTGACCTGGGGAATATCCGTGGGAATACCAATCGTGTTCATGAACTTGATGGCCTTGTCAATCTGTCTGGCCAGGCGGTCATAGGACCGGCCCATGGGCGATTGAACCACAAATTCATGATTCCATGATTGCACCCTGTGCAGGGCTGCATACCCGCCCCGGGTAAATGCCCGCAGCAGGTTTAAGGTCGCCGCTGCCATATAATAACCTTTGAGCATGAATTTGGGATTCGGGGTTCGGTCTTTGATGGTGGGGGTTACCTTGTTGACCATGTCTCCACGATAGGACGGCAGTTCAACGCCATTTACCATTTCAGTATCGGATGATCGAGGTTTGGCAAATTGTCCGGCAATCCGGCCGACTTTGATGGTGGGTTTTCCGCCGGCATAGGTCATTACCACGGCCATCTGCAGCAATACTTTTAAGCTCTCCCTGATATTGGGGGCAGTAACCTGGGAAAAATCTTCTGAACAATCACCGCCCTGAAGCAGAAATGCCTCTCCTTTTGATGCTTTGCCCAGCATCTCTTTTAATGCTCTTATTTCTCCTGCAAAAACCAGTGGTGGCATTAACGTCAGGTCGTCGATGACTTTGTCCAGCTTTTTTTTGTCTGGCCAGTTGGGTTGTTGAAGCGCTGTATGATTTTTCCAGCTTGATTTTGTCCATTCTTTGGTATTCACCATTTTTTATATTCTCTTCTGTTCTCTTAAATTAGCGGTTAAATACTTAAGTTTATCATGGACCATGATTCCAGTAAAGGCCTGGATTCCCTGTCTGTTAAAGTCAGGGGCTGGAAGTTTTATAACTTGGATGAAATTGGATGCCTTTTGTCCCCCTACAGCAAGGCATTACAGCTATTGAACCTTTAATACGCCTTATGGATGGATTAAAATTCGGCTATTCCGGGTCAAATTGTTTCATCTGCGGTCCTAATTAAACGGCATGCCATGCACTGGCATGCCGTTTGTGTCAAAATTAATTAATTGGTTAATGTTGCGTTATCGAGTGTTTTGTCTCCGGGAAAAATGCCGATTGTCAGTGTTTCGGGTTTTGGAAGATTAAGTCCCAAGGTCTCCTTGATAAGGTCCTCTACAGTGTGAATCGTTACAAATGTCAACTGCTCCTTTACATCTTCAGGGATATCATTAAGATCTTTCTCGTTCTCCTCCGGCAATAGGATTTTCTTGATCCCCGCACGATGGGCTGCCAGAACTTTTTCCTTGATGCCACCGATGGGCAAAACTCGACCTCTCAGGGTGATTTCTCCGGTCATGGCGAGCTTTGGATTAATTTTCCGGCCCATTATGAGCGAAGCGATTGATGTAAACATGACGACGCCAGCTGATGGACCGTCTTTAGGCATTGCACCTGCCGGTACGTGTATGTGAAGATCTTTTTTCTCAAAGTCAAAATCCGGTAATGCAAAAGCCAACCTGGATCTGAATAAACTCAGTGATATTGTGGCCGATTCTTTCATCACATCACCCAGTTGACCGGTTAATGTAAGCTTACCGTTTCCGGGCATATGCGTTGCCTCAATGAAAAGGATTTCGCCGCCCATGGGGGTCCAGGCAAGTCCGGTAACAACCCCCGGAGGGTTATCCATTTGTGCCACATCGTGTCTTATTACAGGATTGCCCAGAATTTCTTCAAGTGAATCCTGGGTCACCTTGTAGGGCAGTTGTGTTGTTCCTGATACAATTTTTTCAGAGACAACCCGGGCCACCTTGGCCAGTTGATTCCGAAGACCTCGAACGCCGGCTTCAACCGTATATTTGTCAATGATTGCCTTTAGTGCATCATCATCAATTTCAAGCTGGGAATTCTTAATTCCATGTTCTTCAAGAACAAGTTTCATCAGGTGATCTTTTCCAATATGAAATTTTTCATTTTCGGTATAACCAGTCAGTTCAATTACTTCCATTCTGTCTAAAAGCGGGCCTGGAATTCCCCTTCTGCTGTTTGCTGTGGCAACAAAAAACACATCTGAAAGATCATAGGGAACCTCAAGGTAGTGATCAGAGAATGTATTATTCTGCTCCGGATCAAGAACTTCCAACAATGCACTGGATGGATCTCCTTGGAATGCTGAAACAAGTTTGTCTACTTCATCCAGGACAAAAACTGGATTTCTTTCACCGGCTTTTTTAATTCCCTGAATAATTCTTCCTGGAAGGGCACCGACATAGGTTCTTCTGTGCCCTCTTATTTCGGCTTCATCCCTGACCCCACCAAGACTGATACGGACATATTTTCTGTTCAAGGCCTCTGAAATACTCTTTCCAAGACTGGTTTTCCCTGTTCCCGGAGGGCCTACAAGCAGCAGAATGGAGCCTTGTTTTTCTTTTTTCAGTTTCATCACGGACAGGTGTTGGATGATACGTTCTTTTATTTTTTTCTGTCCATAATGATGGGTCTCAAGTAACTGGGACGCTTTTTCAATATCAATATCTTTTTGAGTTGTAATGCCCCATGGAAGCGCCACAAGAAGGTCAAGATAATTTTTTATGGTGCCTGTCTCGTGACTTCCCTGTCCCTGTTCATTTAATTTTGAAAGTTCGTCCAAAGCAACCTGCTCAATTTCTTCGGGCATATCTGCATCTTCAATCAGCTGGGCATAATCTTTTTTTCCAGCAGATTTGGGGGCGTCCTCGCCTAGTTCCTTACGGATGTTTTTCAACTGTTCTTTTAAAAACGATTTTCTGTAGTTCTTATTGGCCTGATCTGAGAACTTTTGTGCCATTTCGATCTGAAGTATTACGGACTCTTTGTGTTGGAGGAGAATGTCCATGAATAGAATGCCCCTCTCCTTTAACGAGTCAATTTCCAGAAGTTGCTGTTTCTCTTTTAGTGAAATGTTTATAAACGGAAGAATGTATCCCATTAGTTGCGGAATCCTATCCATTTGTTTGATCTCTTTGATATAGGGCTCGGATCCTTTAAAATGGGTGCTTAATTCATAGGCGATTTTTTTGATGTACTCCATCATCTGTTCCTGGCTTTTTGAATCCATATCAATCTGGTCCGGTGCCTGGACATACACCGCTAGGACTTTACCGTTTGTCATTCTGATGGATTCAATGGTGACTCTGTTAAGCACCTTTACATCGAAAAGGTCATGATCGTCCCTGGATGTTCGGGATTTTAATTGAATCTCTGTACCCATGGAAAAGAACATTTCCCTGTCTGGACTATCCTTCTTAAATCCTTCTTTCACAGAAATTGCAATGGCCCTGTCGTTTCCCTGATCCATTCGAGTGTTTAATATTTTACCCAGATTCTTGCTGACACTGATCTGGGCTTGTGTTTCTGGAAATAATACGGTTTGTGTCAACGGTATGACAATCAGTTCAGGGGTTACATATGTTGAATCCATTTTGTTCTCCTTTTTATATGAAGCGCTCACCGAAGCGTTGCAAACAGAGGCGTGTATCATTCGCTGTAGCCGAGATCCGAGACCATGCTCCAGACGTGCCGGTTATATCAATCCAAATCCAGTTGGATTATTATATGATAGGCACTATTTAATTTAGTTCAATGCAAACTAACAATAAAATGTTTTGGATTCTAAAAAATACGTTCCAATAAAATCAGGAATATCTGTTTTAAGACCCTTAAAAACCTCGAAATAGAAGGCTTTATATTGACAAATGCATTTAAATAAATTAGTAAGTAATGAACAAACTATTACAGATGAGATTGGGTTTATTTTGAAAAGAGAATTAATCTACGAATCCGTTAGAAAGTTCAACAGCCTGGGACATGAGTGTAATTTACAACTCTCAGATAAACTTGGAATGTCCAAGCTTCAATTAAATCAACTGCACTATTTGAAGATAATTGACAGAACAATTGATATAACCTTTGGAAAATTTGCTGATATTTTAAACGTAACAAAACCATCTGTTACTGAGATTGTTAATAAACTGATTAAATTGGATTGTGTTGAAAAAATGCAATGCCCTAGGGATAAACGTATTTTTTATATCAGGCTCACTGAAAAAGGTCGTAATATCGCACAGTTACAATACTTGTCTGAGCAACGAGTGGTTGATATCATTTTAAGTAACTTTAACGAGGAAGAGGTTGTCACCTTTATTAAATTAATAAACAAATTATGAAAATAAAAACTTCCAATCAGAATATCCCCCCACAGGCCTTGTTTTTTAAGCCTTATTCCGGAAAGATTTATTCCAATCATGGCCCTAATCTCTATTCTTGACCCTTGCACATAATCCCTGGGGCTTTTTTACCTTTCGGATGGTCAGGTAAATGTTGGCGCCAAAGATCAGAAAAGCCCCCACCCATCCCAATGGTGAGAGGGGCAGATCATAGGGGAGAAAAATTCCCAGAACCGCAGCCATCAAAATTCTTGTGGACGAGATAATGCCGCTTTCCAATGCGGTCACGTATTTGTTCCCGATGGTGAGGAGGTATTGTCCGGCCACCCCCAATATGGAACAGATAAAGAGGTAATAAAATTGGTTTCCATCGGGCATGGTGATTTTTCCATGGAAGAGGGTGTAGGTAAAGAATGTGCCTGCTCCGAATACGAAAAAAAGGATGGTGTCGGAATCGTGGTCCCGCCTGAGCAGATTAAGGTAGATAATGGCCACAGATGCCCAAATCCCGGACATCAATCCCCACAGGTTCTGTATGTCAATGGTGAAACCGTTGCCGGACAGGATCATCCAGACCCCGGCAAATGAGACGACTGAGATGATAATAGCCATGGGATCCCGCTGGTCCCTGATCATAAACCATGAGATAATGGCGATGAAAATGGGGTAGGTCATGTTCAGGACATTGGCTGTTGAAGCACCGGTTTTTTCGACGGCAGTGTAAAAGCAGAGTACCGCAAACAGGTTAGCCACGACCCTCCCGAAAAGAAAGTGCCAGTTTTTGGGGAGCGGTTTTTTTTTCTTCACCCCCATGATGGTCACAACGATTGCAAAGCCCAGCAGTAGTCTTCCGAAGAGGAATTCTTCAGGGGTGATGATCGTTTCTGTTTTAGCTATCCTGATCACAAAGGTGGCCAGGTAGAAGCAGATGGCGGACCCGAATATCATCAGGATGCCCGTTAGTTCACGGGTGGAATAGTTTAATATCGATGGGTTTGATGAACCGCGGTCGCTATTTTTTGCGGCTGATTGTATTGTCATGGTGCCCTTAAATTTTATAAATGTACACCTTTTTCCATGAGAAGGGAAGGGCGATAGATCTTGAGGGTTCGCTGTTCAAGGCGTCTGAAACCCGCCTCCATCCCCCTTGGTCCGGTTGTATCGCCCCTGGCTTGATCTCATACATGATTTTGTCCATGATTCTCCTTTCTGTCCTATAAAATAAACAGTTGCCAGACTATCCCTGCAACTGCGCCCAATGGTACCATATACTGAAGGGGAAAGTGATACTTCTGCAGCAGTAACAACGAGATGGCAGCAGATATCAGGGCAAAGAAATCAAACCCCTGGCCATTGGGTAAAATCACCTTGTAGCCAAACCAGACCGCAAGGTTGAGCACCACGCCGACAACCGCTGCGGTTACTCCGGTCAAGGCTGCCTGGAGACGCTTATTTCCCCCCATGGCTTCGATAAACGGGGCACCTGCAAAGATAAAGAAAAAACAGGGTAGAAAAGTCATATAGGTCGTTATCAGGGCACCCAGAATACCAGCGGTCAAAGGCGTAAGCCCCCCTGGCAGACTCCATGCCCCGATAAAATTCACATACTGATGACCATGATCAGCGGTCCCGGGGTTGATTCTGCAAACCCATAAAGCAATGCATGCTTGAGCGCCTTTTTCCCGATGCGCAATACTGCCTCGATGACAACCGCTACCACCACCGGCTGGATGCCATAAAACGCTGCGGCCACTGCCGGGATATCAATGTGGGCTACGGCAAGGTAACTGAGAAAAAGCATGACAAATATGGAGGGGATGACAAACAGGGTGCCAGCGGGAATGCCGCCAAGGGTGCTGTGCATCCGCCAGCCGATATAGGTTGCCAGTTGCTGGGCCTCGGCCCCGGGCAACAGCATGCAGAAATTGAGGGCCCGTAAAAACTGGTTCTCGCTGACCCAGTTTTGGCGTACCACCACTTCCGGGTGCATGATGGCAATCTGGCCTGCCGGACCCCCAAAGCTGATGAACCGCAGCTTGGTCCAGAATTTCAATGCGTCCTTGAACGGAATCTCTGAAGCCTTCATTTTAATCAGGTCTCCTTGATGGATCGTGTATTGATATGTCTTTGCCGAAAACAGCAAATCCCAGGGTGCCGATCACGGCGAACACAAAGGCTGTTACGAGGTTTGCCCGGGGACTGATTTGCCATAAAAATGCCCCGCCCAGGGCCGCAACCGATACAACGATATCCCGGATAAGATAATAAAGACCGAACATGCCGGACTTGCAATGGTCCGGTGCCAGGTCCATGATCAAAGACTTCCGGGTCGGTTCAAATTCCTGCCTTTGATCCGTGATTTACTCCTTACGGCCGGGCAGTCGTCTGATTACAAATTATCGGTTTCGTCCACGGTGGCGATGTAGCTTTTAATGCAGTGGTCCCCGGCGGGAATCGGTACCAGGTCCTCTCCCTTTGCTGCAAGTCCCTTTACATAATTAACAAAGGAGAGGGCATAGTCGAGGTAGGTGTCTGTTCCCTCACCCCGTTGCGCCTGTACCGTGGCAAAGGTGGTATAACCGTCACGGCCTTTTGCAGTGTAATTATTGGTAACCACCACGTACAGGGTATCGTTCTGCAGGCTGGAATAGGTGTCTGTGTGCCGGTCCTTGACCTCAAGATTGGATACGCGGCTTCCAAATGGCTGGTTGGCATCCACATCATATTTAAGGGGATAGCTGTAGGGGAAGGAACCAGTGGAACCGCCCTGGGCGATATTATCTATGGCATCTTCCAGTACTGCCTTGATTTCAGAGCCATACATTTTAATTTCATACAAGGTATTGGAGAAGGGCAGCAAGGTATAGGCGGTGTCATAGGTGATCTCCCCCTGCATGATACTGATTCGAACACCTCCGGCGTTCTGGATGCAGATATCAGCGTTACCGTCCAGTTGGTAGAACGCCCTGGCGACAACCGGTGCGATGTGGCTGCCCAGGGGCAGGATTCTGCCGCTGTAATCATGGCCCGGCACCCTGCTGTGGGGCAGGGCTTCATCTGCCCTGCCAATGACGGTTTTACCCAGGGCATCCACCTGGGTGGAGTATGTGGAGATAATATCTGCCACGTATTCATCCTCGGCAACGGTATCGAGTTTGCTATCTGCGTCAATGACGGACAGAACCGAAGTCAGTTCACCGGTTTCCAGGACGTAGGGTGCTCCCTGACTGTCTTTACGAACAAAGGATTTGCCCAGGATCAGGTGGGGCGTTCCAGAGCAGCTTTCCAGTTCATCACCGTTGAAGTATACGTCGAGTTCACCGAGCACTTTGCCGTATTCCCAGGCCTGGACCACACAGACTGTTTCCCCGTCCCGGTTTCGAACCCTGGTCGGATAGTCCCCCAGACTGTCCAGGCCATAGACCGTGAAATCTCCCAGCAATGTGTGGGAATCACCGTCAACGATAATGTCGATATCTGTGACCAGGGGGGCCAGGGCCTTCATATTTTTGTACCCGCAATGGCTGAGCAGGAGGATCTTCCGGATGCCTTGCTCCTTGAGCTCATCCACGGCTGCCTGGGTGGCGGCAACCTCCTCGTTAAAGGTGACCTCATTACTGGGCCTGGATGAATCCCTGGTTTTTCCGGCAATGGTCAACCCGATGATACCGATGGGTTCGCCGTCCACCTGGGTGATGACATAGGGAGAATAGAGCCCATCCAGAACATTTCCCGAGATCACCTCAATATTGGTGCTGACCAGGGGTGCATCAACCATGGCGATGAAATTTGCCAGCCATTGATCACCGTTGTCGAATTCGTGATTGCCGATGGCCATGGCATCGAACCCCATGGCATTCATAATATCGGCATCCGCCTGACCATTGAACAAGGTATAGTAAAGGGTTCCCTGTACCGCATCACCGGCATGCAGCACCAGGTGATTTTTGTTCGTTTCGGCAAGTTCATTTATTTTGGATGCCACCCTTGCCATGCCGCCGATTTCACATGTGGTTTTCACACCACCAAGGGTCAGGTCAATTTCAGACGGGTCCAGGTGTGAGTGGACATCGTTGACGTGGAGGATTTTAAGGGCCAGCTTTGACTTGTCACCGCCGGTATTGCACCCTGGCGCAGCCAGCAATGTAAGGGTGAGCAATAAAAAGATGATGGGCTGTGCAGCATTTTTTAATTTGTTATATTTCATATCTCTCTCCTTACAAATTAAGCGGATGGACCCATATGGAGTTCACGCCTTGCCATGGTTTTTGGTGCATTTTTGGTGCATATGGATGGCTTCCAAATGAATCCGTATTTAACCATAACACAAATGTCATTTCAATTCCCAGGATCTTCAATGGTTGACCCATGGCCTCCCGTGATTGATAAAAGTACGATATTAGGGTAGGCTCTTTGTTATTTTTTGGTTGTTTTAAAGTTTGGGGTAAAGAGGGATGGAATTACCCGGTCGGCAGGGAAAATTCATAATAATCGGGATGGTTTCAGCCCTGCTTTTTGGCGGGGCCACACCTGCCGGCAAGGCTTTGCTGGGGGGTGTTGAGCCCCAGGCCCTTGCAGGATTGCTATACCTTGGCGCTGCCCTGGGGGTGCTGCCCGTGGTCATGGGGGAACGGGCTTTCCAGTGGCCCTGGCACGCCGGTCGGAACACGTTTTTGCTCCTCGCAGGCGCCATTTTACTGGGAGGGATTCTTGGGCCGTTCCTGCTTTTGCTGGGATTGAAAATCGCCAGCTCAGGGTCTGTCTCCCTCTGGCTCAATCTGGAGCTTGTGGCCACAGTTCTTCTTGGACATTTTGTGTTCCAGGAGAATCTTTCCCGGCGGGCATGGGTTGCGGCAGGGGGAACATTGATTGCTGCAATGCTGCTGGCGGGGAACGATGCCGGTGGTTTTTTCCCCGGTCTATTGGTCTTTCTGGGATGCATCTGCTGGGGGTTTGACAATCATTTTACTGCGCTTATCGACGGGATATCTCCGGCCCAGACCACCCTGTGGAAGGGAAGTGTTGCCGGTGTGTTCAACCTGGTTCTTGGGGGGGCTGTTGCCGGTGGCATCGGTAGCCCGGGCGTTGTTATTATGGCTTTACTGGTCGGGGTGGTCTCCTATGGGTGCAGTATCACACTCTATGTCATGGCTGCCCAGGGATTGGGAGCCGTTCGCAGCCAGATGGTCTTTTCGGTTGCGCCGTTTTTTGGTTTGCTGCTGTCAGTGACTGTTCTCGGTGAGACGTTCACCCATGTCCAGGCCGTTGCTGCACTCCTGATTGTGGTTTCTCTCTTTGTCCTTTTCAGTGAGCAGCATGTGCATAACCATCGCCACATTGCCATGTCCCATCAGCATAGCCACAGCCACGATGGGCTCCACCACAACCATGGGCATGAAGGCTTCGATCCGAAAGAGAGCCATGTGCACTGGCACGATCATGCCCCGGAAGAACATACCCACAAACACTGGCCGGATCTGCACCATCGCCATGATCATAAAAAAGAACCGTGACGGAGATCAAAATGTAAACGTTGGTTCATTCTTTCACCAATGCAGGCAACGGACTTAATCTATTATGAATGGCATGATGAATAAACGATAACTTTGTGCGTACTGATTGTGTTAACACAAATGGATAGGCGTCATCCAAACCCATGCTGCGATTTAATGAATCGAAGATCACGGAGAAATCCATCCAGGCATCTAAAATATTGGCAATGGGTGTTGAGTTGCCATGGGGTTTTAGCCCCGGTGACCAGACACATATTGACAATTTGCCAGATCAATACAGTTCATAAACATATTTAGTGTTTGAACGAAAGCTTATCCCTCTGCTCTGTGTTTGACGGTTACCCGAAAAAGTCGGGTAAAGAAATAAACCTCTCTCGAACGATAAAAAACACATTAAACAACTATATCACAAAAGAGTATACTAAATACCCATAAATCACAAAAATGTATCTCATTTTACGTAAAAATACATAATTGTGATTTTTATTTGAGTCTTGTTTGTTTCTACAGCATTCTATGGAACCTTTTTTGTCTTTGAATATCAGTGTGTTGAAAATAAAATATCAAGATATATGTCGTTTTTTTATGGGGTGGCCTTTTAGTTGCAATCTTAACCTGTCAAGCAATCGGGCGAGAGTGTTTATTACATTGATCTAAGAAAAAAGGACAAGGAAAATGAGAAAAATAGCCATTTACGGAAAAGGCGGAATCGGCAAATCAACAACAACCCAGAATACTGTGGCAGGACTTGTGGAGGCAGGGCATAAAATCATGGTGGTGGGTTGTGACCCAAAGGCTGATTCCACAAGACTTCTGCTCAACGGCCTTGCCCAGAAAACCGTTTTGGACACCCTCAGGGAAGAGGGAGAAGATGTCGTTCTGGAAGATGTCCTGAAATTGGGGTACGGCGGAACCATGTGTACGGAATCCGGCGGACCCGAGCCTGGCGTGGGGTGTGCCGGAAGGGGAATCATTACCTCCATCAACCTTTTGGAGCAGCTGGGGGCCTATGAAAATGAAGAGCTGGACTATGTGTTTTATGATGTCCTGGGGGACGTGGTCTGCGGTGGTTTTGCCATGCCCATGCGTGAAGGCAAGGCCCAGGAGATCTATATTGTGGTCTCCGGCGAAATGATGGCCATGTATGCGGCCAACAATATCTGTAAGGGAATCGTGAAATTTGCAGAATCAGGGGGGATCCGCCTGGGTGGACTGATCTGTAATTCAAGGGCTGTGGATTTTGAGAAGGATATGATAGAGGCACTTGCCGAAAAACTCGGTACCCAGATGATTCACTTTATCCCCAGGGAAAATGTTGTACAGCGGGCTGAAATTAACAGGAAAACCGTAATTGAATATGAGCCTGAACATTCCCAGGCAGATGAATACCGCATGCTTGCAAAAAAAATTAATGAAAACGAGAAGTATGTCATTCCAACACCCATTGAAATTGAAGAGCTGGAAGAACTTCTGGTCACCTACGGCATTGCATCCTGAAACCATTTTTTAAAGGAAATGAACAACAATGAAAATAATGATCAGATCAATTATCAGACCGGAGAAAACCCATGATGTCATGGCTGCACTGATGGAAGCAGGATTCCCCGCCGTAACCCGAATGAGCGTTGCAGGGCGAGGAAAACAGCGGGGCATCAAAATCGGTGAAATCACCTATGATGAGATACCCAAGGAGATGCTCATCACAGTGGTGGATGAAAAGGCTAAAGAGTTTGTCCTTAATATCATCATGAAAACAGCCAAAACCAGTGAAAAAGGCGCCTTTGGAGACGGCAAGATTTTTGTCAGCCCCGTGGAGGAGATTTACACCATCAGTTCCGGGATCATGGAATCTTCCAAAGAAGAGGTGCCCGCATGAAAGAGATAATGGCCGTCATCCGCATGAACAAAATCAACAAGACCAAACTGGCCCTGATTGACGCGGGAATATCCTCCATGACAGCCATGGATGCCTTGGGCCGGGGAAAGGGGCTTGTGGACATGACACTCTTAAAGGGTGCTGAACAGGGATATGAAGAAGCCATTGCCCAGCTGGGTGAGTCCGGTCGTCTGATCCCCAAAAGAGCCATTTCCATCGTTGTTCCGAACAAGCTGGTCTCTAAAACGGTGAAGACCATTATTGGAGTCAACCAGACAGGCAAATCAGGGGACGGGGTGGTATGGGTGATGCCGGTTCTTGAGTCCCTGAGCGTTAGAACCGGCGAGAGTGGTGACAAAGTGCTGGATGAAATTTAACCCAACTTTAAGAATGGAAAGATAAAGATGAGCCTTAAGACGAAAGACCAAATTGAGACGACAACCGGTCGAACCGAGATCCCTGATCCGGAAATGGTGAAAAAAGAGCTGATAGCCAAATATCCCACCAAGGTGGCCAGGAAACGATCAAAACAGATCATGCCCAATACAACGGATGAATGCGGCAATCCTACAGTCATGGGTGCCAATGTCAGGACCGTTCCCGGCATCATCACCCAGAGGGGCTGCTGCTATGCCGGCTGTAAAGGGGTAATCATGGGACCCACACGGGATATCGTCAATCTCGTCCATGGGCCCATTGGGTGCAGTTTTTACGCCTGGCTGACCCGTCGGAACCAGACCCGGCCACCCACGGACCAGGATGACAACTATATGACCTACTGCTTTTCCACGGACATGCAGGACAACGATATTGTGTTTGGCGGTGAAAAAAAGCTCAAAGCCGCCATCCAGGAAGCCTATGATAATTTTAAACCCAAGGCCATCAGTATCTTTTCAACCTGTCCCGTGGGGCTCATCGGCGATGATGTGCATGCCGTTGCCAGGGAGATGAAGGAAAAACTGGGGATCAATGTTTTTGGTTTCTCCTGTGAGGGATATAAGGGCGTGAGTCAGTCTGCCGGTCATCACATCGCAAACAATGGGATCTTTACCCATGTGGTGGGCGAGAACGATACCATCATGGATGCGGATTACAAGATCAACCTGCTGGGAGAGTACAACATCGGCGGTGACGCCTTTGAGATCGATCGTATTCTTGGACTCTGTGGAATCTCCCTTGTTTCCACCTTTAGTGGAAATTCCAGCTATGACCAGTTTGCCAACTGTCATACGGCGGATTTGAATGCCGTGATGTGCCATCGGTCCATCAATTATGTGGCAGACATGCTGGAAATAAGATACGGCATCCCATGGATCAAGATTAATTTTATCGGTGCCCAGGCCACGGCTAAATCCTTAAGGAAAATAGCCCAGTATTTTGATGAACCAGAACTGATTGAACGGGTGGAAGCGGTTATCGCAGCTGAGTTGCCTGAAATTGAACGGGTCAAGGAGGAAGTCAAGCAAAGATGTGAGGGTAAACTTGCCATGATGTTTGTTGGTGGTTCCAGGGCCCACAGTTACCAGGGTATTTTTAAGGAGATCGGCATGAGAACAATTTCAGCCGGTTATGAATTTGCCCACAGGGATGATTACGAGGGCCGAAGGGTGATTGATGATATCAAGGTGGATGCGGATTCTCGAAATATTCAAGAACTTGAGATCACGAGGGATGAGACCCGGTACAACCCGAGGAAAACAGAGGCTGAGATGGCGGAACTTGCAGAAAAAGGGGTAGCCTTTAAAGAATACAACGGCATGATGGCGGATATGGACCCAAACGCCCTTGTAATTGATGATATCAGCCAGTATGAGACAGAAAAACTCATTGAAATCTATAAGCCGGATCTCTATTGTGCCGGTATTAAAGAAAAATATGCGGTTCAAAAAAGCGGTATTCCCATGAAGCAGCTCCATTCCTACGACTCCGGCGGTCCCTATGCCGGATTCAAGGGGGCAATCAATTTTTACAAAGAGATCGACCGCATGGTTAATTCCAAGGTCTGGGGCTATATTCAAGCCCCCTGGCAGGGAAGTCCTGAACTGTCTGCCAAATATGGATGGGAATAAATCATACCCATATTCCATTAAATTCATACCACGATAAAAATTACGCTTAACACAGGAGACGTGCACAAATGTTGCTCAGACATACCAATAAAGAGATAAAACCCAGGGAATCGCTGACCGTTAATCCAGCTAAAACCTGCCAGCCCATCGGTGCCATGTATGCATCCCTTGGCATTCACAACTGCCTGCCACACAGTCACGGCTCCCAGGGCTGCTGCGCCTATCACAGAAGTGCCCTGACCCGCCATTTCCGGGAACCGGTAATGGCTGCCACCAGCTCTTTTACGGAAGGATCATCTGTGTTCGGGGGGCAGTCCAACCTGATCCAGGCCATTGATACTATTTTCACCACCTATGAGCCGGATGTCATTGCCGTTCACACCACCTGTCTGTCGGAAACCATTGGTGATGATGTGAACCAGATCGCCATCAAGGCGGTGAAGGATGGTAAAGTGCCCAAGGGTAAATATGTCATCCATACCAGTACCCCAAGCTATGTGGGCTCCCATGTTACGGGATTTTCCAACATGACAAAGGCCATGGCCACGGCCTTTTCAAAGTCCACGGGGGTTTCCAACGGCAAGTTCAATATTATTCCCGGTTATGTTGAACCCTCGGACATGACTGAAATCAAGCGGGTGGTCAAGGAGATGGGTATCAAACCCATCCTTTTCCCGGACACCTCAAATGTGCTGAACGGTCCCCAGACCGGTAAATATAAAATGTATCCCGACGGGGGGGTTACCATCGAAGAGTTGACCAGCGCCGGGGACAGCATCGGCACCATTGCCCTTGGCAACACGGCTTCAGCCGATGCGGCAAGGGCCCTTGATACCCGCTGCAAGGTCCCCTGCCAGGTGCTGGACCTACCCATTGGGCTTGCTGCAACGGATCGATTCATTAATACCTTGAGAACGGTTGCCGGGGTAAACGTGCCGGCAAGCATTGACCTGGAGCGGGGCCAGCTTCTGGACATCATCACGGATATGCAAGCCTATCTTTACCATAAAAAGGTGGCCCTGGCAGGTGATCCAGATCAATTGATTCCCCTGGTGGAATTTCTCATCAGTATTGACATGATGCCGGTTCATATCGTCACGGGAACCCCGGGAAAAGACTTTGTCAAACGCATTGAGGCGCTGACGGCAGATCTTCCCTACAAGGTCAATGTCAAGGCCGGTGGCGGTGCTGACATGTATCTGCTCCACCAGTGGATCAAAAATGAGCCCGTGGATCTGTTGATCTCCAACACCTATGGGAAATATATCGCAAGGGACGAGGATATTCCCTTCATGCGATACGGGTTTCCCATAGTGGACAGGGTAGGGCATTCTTATTTCCCTTCGGTCTGCTACAAGGGCGGGATGCGACTTCTGGAGAAAATTCTGGATCTGCTGCTGGATCGAATTGACAGGGATTCCCTTGAAGAAACCTTTGAACTGGTGATGTAAAACCGATCCGGTTAGAAACTGAACTTTATCTTCGATTGATTTGTTAAATCAGCAAAAAAATCAAAGAGAAACGCTCAATTTAAGGAAAATTGAAAATGGAAACCATATCCGTATTAGAAGACAGGAAAAACCAGATTTCCCAGAAAGGCCGGGACACCTTTGAAATGGCCTGTGAAAAAAAGAGCCTGGCAGGGGCAGTGAGCCAGCGGGCATGCGTCTTCTGCGGATCCAGGGTGGTTCTCTACCCCATTGCCGATGCCCTTCACCTCATCCACGGACCCATTGGTTGTGCCTCCTACACCTGGGATATCCGGGGGGCCCTGTCATCGGGCCCGGAACTTCACCGGATGAGTTTCTCCACGGATCTTTCCGAGACGGATGTGGTTTTCGGCGGTGAGAAAAAACTTGAGAAAGCCCTGCTTGAACTCGTTGCAGAATATGAACCCAAAGCTGCTTTTGTTTATTGTACCTGTATTGTGGGCATCATAGGGGATGATGTGGAGGCCGTGTGTAAAAAGGTCGCAGCCAAGGTTGGCATCCCCGTGCTGGCGGTTCATTCTGAGGGGTTCAAGGGCACAAAAAAAGATGGATACAAGGCTGCCTGTGATGCCCTGTTTAAACTCATTGATCTGAATCGTAAACCTGAAAAACAGATTCCCCTGAGCATCAATATCCTTGGTGAGTTTAATATCGGTGGAGAGACCTGGATCATCAAAGAGTATTACCGGCGGATGGGCGTCGAGGTCGTTTCCGTGATGACCGGCGACGGCAGGGTCAAGGATGTTCAGTCGGCACACAGGGCCTGTTTGAATGTGGTTCAGTGTTCAGGATCGTTGACCCATCTTGCGCGAGACATGGAACAAGCCTATGGCATCCCCTTTATCCGTGTTTCGTATTTTGGCATCGAAGACACCTCGGATGCCCTTTATGATGTGGCCTCGTTTTTTAAGGATGCCCCACAGATCATGGAACGGACAAAGGCTCTGGTCCAGGAGGAGGTTTGCGCCATTCTTCCTGAACTTGCAGCATTAAAAAAAGATCTTGTGGGAAAACGGGCCGCCATTTATGTGGGCGGGGCGTTTAAGGCCTTTTCCCTGATCAAGGCCCTGAAACATCTGGGCATGAGCGAGGTTCTTGTGGGGTCCCAGACCGGAAACAAGGAAGATTACGCATTGTTACGAGAGATGTGTGATCCAGACACGGTGATACTGGATGATGCCAACCCCCTGGAGCTTGCCAAGTATGTCATGGAAAAGGATGCCCACCTCTTCATCGGTGGGGTCAAGGAAAGACCCATTGCCTACAAACTGGGGATCGGCTTTTGTGACCACAACCATGAACGAAAGATTCCTTTGGTGGGGTATGAGGGCATGGTCAATTTTGCAAAGGAAGTCCATGCAACAGTGACAAGTCCCATCTGGGACCTTGTTCCGAGAAAAGCGTTTAACCGGGCCATTTCAAACAAAGGATGATACCCCATGATTTCCAACATGATACCCAAAAAGATCAAGAAAAAGATCGATAAAAAGCCCTATACAGCCACCCGCAATGCCTGTAAAATGTGCACCCCTCTGGGCGCCACCATGGTTTTCCACGGAATCGAAGGGACCATCCCCCTTTTGCACGGCTCCCAGGGATGCTCCACCTATATGCGAAGATACCTGATCAGTCATTTCAGGGAGCCCGTAGATATTGCCTCATCAAATTTTACCGAGGATACGGCCATTTTCGGTGGTGGTGCCAACCTCATGCTTGCCATTGAAAATGTAGCCCGTCAATACACCCCCAAGATGATCGGCATTGCCACCACCTGCCTTTCGGAAACCATTGGCGATGATGTTCCCATGATTTTAAACGGCATGGACAAGGCCCTGGACGATACCATCCTGGTCCATGTGTCAACCCCAAGTTATACGGGTACCCATGTGGACGGATTCCACGGGGCGGTTCATGCCGTTGTTGAGCGTTGTAATCCTTTAGGCTGCAAACCGGAACAGGCCGTTAAGCCCCGTCAGAATATAAATGTTTTTCCGGGCATGCTCTCCAATGAAGATATTCGACATCTCAAGGAGATCTTCACGGACCTTGACATTGAATTTACGATTCTGCCGGATTATTCAGAACGACTGGAAGGACCTTCGTGGGATGATTACCAGGTCATTCAAAAGGGGGGAACCCCCATCCGCCAGATCCAGGAGATGAACCGTGCCACGGCCAGCGTGGAGTTTGGAGCTATCCTGGCAGCCTCGGTTGACCAGGGTACAGAAAGTGCCGGATCCCTTTTAAAGGAGCGGTTTGACATTCCCCTTGTTTCCCTCGGTTTTCCCGTGGGGGTAAAGGCCACGGATCTTTTCTTTGAGCGGCTGGAAGCGCTGACATTAAAACCCATGCCTGAACGTTACAAAGAACAGCGTGGACGATTGATTGACGCCTATGTGGATGGAAACAAATATGTATCCGGACAAAGGGCCGTTGTCTACGGAGAAGAAGATTTTGTGGTTGCCATTGCAGGATTCCTGGCCGAGGTGGGCATTATCCCGGTGCTGTGTGCTTCTGGCGGGAAGAGCGGATTATTGGAAAAAGCCTTGGAAAAGACCCTCACCCCGAAGATTTTCAAACAGGTGACTGTTCACCAGGGTATGGATTTTACCCGGATGGAGCAGGCAGCAGGAGCGCTTGACCCTGATTTTATGATCGGAAATAGCAAGGGATACACCATGTCCCGGCACCTTAAAGTTCCCCTGGTCAGGGTGGGATTCCCCATCCATGACCGGATCGGTGGCCAGCGTATTCTTCACATCGGTTACAAGGGTGCCCAGGCGCTGTTTGATGCCATTGTCAACACGCTTCTCCACCATAATCAGACGACGTCTAAAATCGGTTACGCCTATATGTAGCAAGGCACAATGGGCCTGTAAAAATAGAGGCCGAATAACCAGGCCATAGAAACGAGGAAAGACAAAGGATAGAAAAATGAATATTGAAAATCACCCCTGTTTTAATGCAAATGCCTGTAAAAGTTGGGGCCGGGTCCATCTTCCCGTTGCACCCCGGTGTAATATCCAGTGCAACTTTTGTAATCGAAAATTTGACTGTGTCAACGAGAGCCGGCCCGGTGTATGCAGCAGTATTCTTTCCCCTTTCCAGGCCATGGAATATCTTAAACAGGTCGTGAACCGGAAGAAAAATATCTCAGTGGTGGGTATTGCAGGCCCAGGCGACCCCTTTGCCAACCCTGAACAGACCCTGACGACCATTGAGATGATCAGTAAAAAATATCCGGACATGCTGTTGTGTCTTGCAAGTAACGGGCTCAACCTGCCGGAATATCTGGATGATATTGCAAGGTTCAATGTCAGCCATGTGAGTATCACCATCAACGCCATTGACCTTGCAATCAGTGAAAAAATTTATTCCTGGGTGCGGTTCGGCAAAAAATCCCTGGCCCCCGGGCAGGGAGTGAAACTGCTTCTGGAAAAACAGCTGGCGTCCGTGGCAGGACTGAAAGAAAGGGGAATCATCGTAAAGGTCAATACCATTGTGCTGCCCGGTATCAACGATCACCATGTGACCGATATTGCCAAAGAAATGGCAAAAATGGGTGTGGATCTGCTCAACTGTATGCCCTATTATCCCAATGAGGGATCCAACTTCGCTCACCTCAGGGAACCGTCCAGGGAAGAGATTGCGAAAATCCAGGCAGACGCCCAGAAATATCTCCCCCAGATGAAGCACTGCAAACGTTGCCGGGCCGATGCTGTGGGCATACTGGGTGAAGAACCGGACAAGGTATTGATGGAGAGTCTTAAAACCTGTGCATCCATGGAAGAGACGCCTGAAATTGAGATGGAAGATCCTGCCCGCCCCCATGTTGCCGTGGCCACCCGGGAGGGGGTTCTGGTGAACCAGCACCTGGGAGAGGCCACAGAACTTGCCATCTATGACATCAGCCGGGAAGAAGTGGTCCTTGTGGAACAAAGGGAGATGCCCAGACCGGGTGACGGCAGTTCCAGGTGGCAGGTAGTGGCTGACCAGCTCAAGGATTGTCATCTTATCCTGGTGAGCGGTGTCGGGGAAACGCCTAAGGCGTTGCTCACGAACGAGGGATTTGAAATCCTGGAGGTCAACGGCCTGATCCAGGAAGTTGTTGATGCCGTTAAAAATAAACAGAACATAAGTCATCTGGTTAAAAGAGCCCCCCTGGATTGCAGGGCAGAATGTTCAGGTGGCGGAATGGGATGTATGTAAACCTAAAACCATGGGGACAGATTTGAAATCTGTCCCCCAAAAAGGAAAAAAAATGGAAAAACCCAAACATCACATACTGGTCTGCGCAAGTTTCAGACCCAGCGGAGAGCCCAAGGGAAAATGTCACAGGAAAAATTCCATGGATTTTCTCCCCTACATTGAAAACGAAATCATTGACCGGGGGCTTGAAGGAGTGATTGTCTCATCCACCTGCTGCCTTAAACTCTGTGATGAAGGACCGATCCTGGTCATTTATCCGGAAAACATCTGGTATGGCAATGTAACGTCCGAGGATGCCATTGACGAAATTCTGGACGCCCTTGAAGACGGGGGCATCGCAAAGGAATACCTTCTTTCCGACTCGACCTGCGAGGCGTGATCGTTTCCCGGGTAAAATAAATTCACAAGTTTGTCTCTCCTGGACTGTTTTGCTGGATTCTTTTTACCCGGGGACTTTAATATCTGGAAATTGGGACTTGATCATCGTTTCAGCCATCCGTCAATTGATGGGCCCCAAAAAATTGCAAGAACGATAATCAAGGCCAAAAAATGATTGGAACATCAAAGGAGTTCGCCATGGTTAATTTAAACGATAAAAGAAAAATATGGATGGTGGACACCACATTACGGGACGGAGAACAGGCCCCCGGGGTTGTGTTTCATACCCATGAAAAACGTGAAATTGCAAGGGCCCTTGACCGCATCGGCATCGATGAGATCGAGGTGGGCATTCCGGCCATGGGGGATGGGGCCTGCCAGGATATCAGAGGGATTGTCCAGATGAATTTGTCGTGTATCCTCTCTTCCTGGTGCAGGGCTGCAAGGGAGGATATTGAAGCGGCTGCCGCCTGTAATACTGCCGGCGTTCATATCAGCTTTCCCACCTCGTCCCTTCTTTTGAAAACCTTTGACAAGGATGAAGCCTGGGTGATGGACTCCCTTGAACGTCTTGTCGGGGTTGCCAGAAAGTATTTTGACCGGGTTTCAGTGGGGGCCCAGGACGCCACCCGGACCCGGCGGGATTTTTTATACGGGTTTGCCCGTCTTGCCTTTGAGGCTGGGGCAGACCGCCTGCGCATCGCAGATACCGTGGGAATGATCAGTCCCCTGATGGTGATGAAAACCATGACGGATCTTGTTTGTCAGGTGCCGGATCTTGATATTGAGTTCCACGGCCACAATGACCTTGGCATGGCCACGGCCAACGCCGTTACCGCTGTGGATGCCGGGGCGTCGTCCCTGAGCGTCACGGTCAACGGTCTGGGTGAAAGGGCTGGCAATGCCCCCCTGGAAGAGGTTGCCATGGCTCTTTTTGAGGTGGGCGGGTATGGTGCCACCCTTGATTTTTCCCAGATGACTGATCTCTGCTGTCTGGTTGCAAAGGCTTCCGGCCGGGAAATCCCTGGGTCAAAACCCATTGTTGGAAAAAACGTTTTTTGTCATGAATCGGGCATTCACTGTTCAGGCCTTTTAAAGGATGCCGCTTCATACCAGCTGTTTCAACCCGAAAGGGTGGGTAAAGAAGCGTGCGAATACGTTATCGGGTATCATTCAGGGTCGGCTGCCATCTGCCATGTACTGGAAAAACAGGGGGTTTTCATTGATAAAGCAGCGGCCAGAAGACTGATTCCCCTGGTAAGGCAAAAGGCGCGCAGACAAAAAAGGTTGCTTACCCCCCTGGAACTTGCGGAACTTTATCACCAGTTTTGGAAATTGAGTTGCCCGGTATGATTGTAATGAATAGGTCGAATATTTATTCGAAAATTTCTACGTATTTTTTTTCAATCATCCGAATTTCATCATCAGTCAACTTTTCAAATTCCCTTCTTCTTGCACGTTTTGAAAGCATCCCATCGTTTTGGGAAAGAAATCGTATAAGTAAATCAACAAGCTTATCGGGCATATCAATATAGTTTTTGATGAATTCTTCACTGACTAATGTTATGCCTTTGGGGTTGACATAATAGCTTCATAATCTCTACCCCCATAGAATATGTTCAAAATTCTTACCGCCTGTTGCTCTTCATCAACGACAAAAGCGACAACAGTTTTTTTATTGAGAGGATAAATTCTTAAATTTTTCATTAAGTCATTGCGTTGCTGCCCTCTTAGAGGTGCCGTTTCCAATTTCTGACATTTGAGCCTAAGCTTTTCAATGAATGCCCAAGCTCTTTCAGGAAAGCCACTTTTCGTTGAAATATATTCATAGATATGTTCAAGGTCTTTGATTGCATCCGGCATCAAATAGACTTTATATGTTTTCATTAAACTTCTTTTTTTGCCTGTTTTTGATGTAACTTCTTAATGGTTTTAAAGGCTGTGTTTAACGGCACTGGTTCACCGCTTTGCTCTGAATGTGCCAAACGTTCACGGATTAAAGAAATTCTTGCTTTGTACTCTTCTTCTCTTTTCTGCCACATTCTCATGGCTTCCCTTATTAACTCACTCGTTGAACCATAGGAGCCGGAGCTAACTTCTTTTTTGATAGAAGCCAGCATATCTGGCGGTAAAGTGATTGTAATTCTTTCGGCTTTTGCTTGTTGCATAGATGATCCTCCATTAAAGTATGATTTAATCATACCTTTTTGAAAGGAGATGGTCAACATGCTCTTCAAAAAATAAATTTCTATTCTGGTTATGTCGTTGGCGCCAGCAGCAGTCTGCCACGCTGGATCAGTTGTTCTGATAATTTTTTCAACAGGGTGGCGTTTAAATTCCAGCATTGCCAGTAAAGGTTCACGGCCACACTGTAACCCGGCGTAAGATCAATGATTCCGCCGGATTCAGCCAGCGGCATGATCTGCTGTTCCGGCAGCATGCCGTAGGCCAGGCCGGATGCAATGAAATCGGCAAATTTTTCTGCAGACGGCACATAGTGAATGGGCATATACTTTGGACATTTTTCAAAGGCCTGGGTCAAAAGCTGTTGATGCAGGGTGTCCTTCCGATTGAAGGTGACTGCCGGTGCCCTGGAAGCGGCCTCCATAGTGATGCCGTTTGGAAACCAGCGGTCGGCAAACCCGGGAGTGGCCACCATGCGGTAGGTCATCCGGCCGATGGGGTCAATTCGGCATCCCTGCATGGGCTGCTCAAGGGTGGTGATGCAGCCCATGACTTCCCCGTCCCTTAAAAGTTGATGGGTCTGTTCCTGATCATCCACCCGGATATCCAGCAGAACCTGTTCTTCTATCAAAAACGAATGAATGGCGTTCAAAAACCAGGTGGCAAGGGAATCCGCATTAACGCCCACTGACATGGTAGAAAAAAAAGGATCTGTTCCTTCTTCGGCGCAGGCAACCAGATCCTGTTCCAGATGGTTGACCTGGAGGTAATGTTTGAGTATCTTTTGACCGCCGGACGTCGGCCGGGGCGGCGTTGTGCGTGTCAGCAGGACCTGTCCCATCTGCTCCTCGAGCAGACGAATCCGCTGGGAAACGGCAGACTGGGATATGTGAAGGGCCTTCGCACCCTTTTCGAATCCACCTTCCCGGACCACCATGGCCAGTGCTTCAATGAGTTTATAATCCAGCATGGCATAATTATTAGCATATCTGATGATTAATTAAAATAATTAATTTTACTTTTAATCATTCCAGGGCTATCTTCACCCGGTATATTGAAACACCACAAGGAGATGAAAATGATGTTGCCATTTATGCAGGGGTTTGGAACCGGGGGGGGATTGATCGTGGCCATTGGCGCCCAGAATGCCTTTGTCCTTTCCCAGGGTGTCCGGAAAAATCATCCCCTGATTATCGCATTGACCTGCATTGTGTGTGATGCGGTTTTTATCACAGCCGGCATTGCAGGTTTTGGGACTGCCGTTGCCTCAAACCCTTTGCTTTCCCAATGGGTCGCATGGGGCGGCGCCGCTTTTTTGTTTTTTTACGGTGCAGGCTCCCTTCGCTCTGCAATTACCGGGGGAAGCCTGGATGCCGACGGCCAGGCTGCATTATCCGTGAAGGCTGCTGTAACGACAACCCTGGCCGTCACTTTGCTCAATCCACATTTTTATCTGGATACGGTTGTTCTTCTGGGCGGAATCAGCAGCCGGTTCCAGGGTCAAAACCGGATGAGTTTCTGGGCCGGATCAATTGCTGCCTCAATACTCTGGTTTCTAAGCCTCAGCTTTGGTGCTCGATTGCTGGCACCGCTCTTCCGGCAGCAGATCGCCTGGCGAATCCTCGACAGCCTTGTCTGTCTGACCATGTGGGGGATTGCCGCTTCTCTGGTATGAGTTTGTTTCTTCATGTCGCGGCAAGGCCCAGCATCGAGCCATCGATACCCTCCCTTGTAACAACCAGGCCGATGGTGACCTGGGGTAAATTGTTTCTCTCCAGCAACTCTGCTGCAGCCAAAAATTATATTTGAACGGCACGAAGCTGCTCCACGGCCCTCTCTGGGCTGACCGTATTGATCGCCAGACCCGAGCCCAGTTCAAAACCATTTGGAATGGTTGTCCGTGGACAAAGTTCCAGGTGCCAGTGAAAGCTTGATTCATCTTCCGGTGTTTTGAGGACCGCGGGCGCAGAATGTAGAAAATAATTATATTCCACAAAGCCAAGAACTGCGTGAAGCCGCAGCATAACGCGACGCAGTACCCCGGCCAGATCCAGGCATTCAGTATCTGAGATGCTGCAGTAATCATGGCAATGCTGCCGCGGCAGGATATGGACTTCCCAGGGGAATCGGCTGGCAAAGGGTTTGATCGCGACAAAATAGTCCCCTTTTTCCACAATATACTTTTCGACCTCAATACGTTTTTTTTGTTCCCCTGAAAACCGATCATAGACCGTTCCTTCATAGGTCAGGGATTCATCCATCAAGGTGCAGAAAATACATTTTCCCTGATTCTGGAAATATTTCCGGCTGTTGTCAATTTCCATCTCAACATTGGCGGGAACAACCGGCATGGCAATAATCTGACTGTGGGTATGGGCGATACTGCCGCCTGCCGCCGGGCCGAAATTTTTAAACACCAGGACATAGCGGTGGTTTTCATTTGCCGTGTAAAGCTGTTTCATTCGATCCCGATACAGGCTGAAAATACGGGATATATGGGATTGCTCCATCTGGTATAACTGAATTCCGTGATTGGCGTGATCAATGACAACTTCATGCTGACCGTATCCGTCAATGACATGGTGAACCCCCAGATTCAGGTCTGACAGGAGGTGATCATCACCAAATACCGGGTAAAGATTTTGAACGACCCGTATCTGCCAGTTTCCATCCCCTGGAACGCGCAGAATTTCTCCAGGGGTCTGATTTTCATTTCCCCTGCAAAACGGGCACTCAGATACCAGCGACCGCGAGTCAAAACTTGCAGAACCTGGTTTCTTTTCAGGCCGGTTTCCTCTTTCCGTGGCAATTAGAACAGATTCTGCCGGAATAATCGGATTGATGCGGATTTCACGAATTTTTTGATCAACCATTCATTTTCACCTTCATTTTGTAGTTATAAATTCCAGTGAAAATATCATACAGGAAAATGTTCAAAAAAATGTGTTTAAAAATGAAATTTTTCTGAAATATGGGACAAAGGAGAGTGGTCGACCAGGTGGTCAGACAGTTCAAGAACCTCGGAATAAATTTTGGAATCCAGACGTTTTATCCAGCGTTTGGGCAACGATGAAAAACCGTAAAGGGCGCCTGCAACCATGCCGGCTATGGCGCCGGTGGTGTCTGCGTCCCCCCCCTGGTTCACCGTATTGACAAGGCATTCTTCAAAGGTGTTGGTTGAAAATAAAAAATGAAACACGGTCTGGACCGTATCCACCACATAGGCGGAACTATTGCCTGGGTAGGGCTGATACCCGAAAACCGGGTACTGGATCACAAAATCGCGGGTAAGGGTGCGCAGATCGTCAAGGGTATCACCCATGATGGCCCTGTGAACCAAGTGGCCAAAAAAGATACAGGCCGCATCGGACAGGGGGTTGTTGTGGGTGATATGGGCCTGCTCCACGGCGTGGCGGGCAAGGGTTTCTCCATCCCCCAGGGTATAGAGTGTAACTGGAACCATGCGCATCAGGGCGCCGTTGCCGGCATCCCAGCGGCTCGGCGGCACTTCAAGGGTTTTGTGAACAATATAGTTCCTGATCCCCCTGGAACAGGTGGAACCGATGTCAATGGGCCGGCTTTTCATCCAGTCGGCAAAACTGTCTGCAATGGCGGAAAGATCCCACCCCCTGGAATCTCGAATGGCCCGGCCTAGGAAGATGGACATTTCTGTATCATCGGTTACCTGACCCGGTTTCAGATACAGCCATCCTTTCCCGATGATCTGGTTGTGCACCCCGAATTGAACCTTGATCTCCCGGGGAGTCATGAATTCTGTGGTGGCTCCCAGGGCATCGCCCAGGGCAACGCCGATGAATGCAGCCCTGGCCCTGTCTTTAATTATAGGCCAATCCAATTTCTGAAACCTGTCCATCCATACCCCCTGTTGATTTTTTACACCAGACGTCTGGTGATGTCATACTCTCCGCCAATGACCAGAACTTCCTCTTCTCCCCTTAGAATACCTGCTCGGAGAAAGGAACCATCAAAAAATATTTTTGAAACAGGCACCCTGACTTCCATGACAAAGGTTCCAAATTCCCATGCCCGTTCAAAATCGTGGGTAAACGAATTGAGGTTGTTGAGCCGGACCACGGCCCGCTGGTTGTCTGTCCGGGCAAGGATTTCATGTTCTGAAAAATCGTAAATGCCTCGGAACAGGGTGATATGGGTGACCTGGGGATCACGACGTTGGATTTCATACTGAACAAATTCATAGAGAAGGTCCAGCTGGGAAAAGATGGCATTGGTTCGGGATGCACCTCCCATGCGGTCCTTGAGGTAGGCGAGGTATTCATTGCTTTCTTTGCCCTGGATGCGGCCGCAGTGATAGGTGGGCACAAGCCCCATCCTGCTCTCCACCCATCCTTTCATCACAGCCCCTTCAACAGAACTTGCATTAAACAACCACCCCCGGAGAAATCTCAGATAGCTGTGTTTCAGGTTGACCTGCCCGTCGGGATCACCTGTTTTTCGCCATTGGTGAAGATGAAAGGCGACCTCCATGTAATCCTGGAAAGTACGGGCCCGCTGCTCCCAGGTTGTCGATTTATCCAGGAGCTTGAAAAAATGGGAATGGGTGGCCCGGACCCCCTGGATACTCAGGGGCATTGGGTTGTCATTAAAGTCACGGGAACCAATGATCCAGGGCGTTAAACTGCACAGGCTGAATTGACAATTGCCGGGATTGTTTTCAGTTTGAGTCCCTTGAAGGTCTGTTTTTTTTCGGTCTTTCCAGGTTTTTAAACCGCCGGGATCCGCAATTTTTCTCACTGTCCGTCTTTTCTCCTTTTACCCAAACTTTTGCCATTGCCGCCGCCCTGAACAAAAGCAACAATTGGACCAGGGATCGATTTTTATGGCTCAAAGCCCGGTCAAGGTTGATTCCAGGCTGCCATGGGGTGGGAAGGTCTGGAAACCTTCCTGGCGGATAGCGTTTTATATCTGATTTTATATTACATATTTGTAATCAAATCATAGATTTTTAACAAAAATGAAATATAATTTTTTATAAGTTTATTTTGGTTTTAATGTGAATATATTTATATGTTTTAATTACAGCATGTTGTAGTTTTTTGTGGGTATTTTACTTGGGTGGCACTTCCTATGCAATGCTCTAAAATATTGGGAAATGGTTGCAACCGGCAAATGGAAGAACAACCGACCGAGCCCGATTCTTTCCATGTCATATCAGTAAAAAGGCCTTAAGGGGCAAAGGAGTGCAGGGCAATGCCAGTTAATGATGCAAAGAGATTTCTAAAATCGATTACAGGGCGTCCGGAATTCATGAAGGATCTGAATCAGTGCCAAAGCCCTGAACAGATTGAAACACTGCTTGGGGAAAACGGGTTTGAATTTGATTCCGCAGAGTTTGTTGAGGCATGGACCCGTGAAGTCGCAAGCTCCCCGACTGAGGATTACCACCATCATTTTAATGAACTCAGAATGTGGTGGGAGATGCTCAACCGGTTCTGAAATCAACAACAGAACGCAATCGGTCCATAACAGGATGCAACAGGGAGACCTAAAATGGGACACATATACGAAGCTATTTTTGAATACGGCAGAAAATGTTTGAAAACTGCATGCGGCGCAGAGAAAAACGATGACCTTTGAAGTGATCCACAGAATGATAGAAACCGCGCAGATCATTAAAACCCATGTGGTCTCGTCGTACACGGGAAATCCCGTTGTTCATCCGATGGCATTTCACAGATAAATAAAAGACTTTACGACCATATGAGCATTTGTTAGCTATTGCTCAAAGACAAGTGATTTCTGTTGTTTTTTGAACTGCAAGTCCCTAATTCACTGACAACCCCATAAAAAAGGATCCAACCTATGAAACATTCATCGCGATCAAAACGTCTTTTGATTCCATTTCTGGTATTGACCCTGTGTGTCACCCTGTTCTCTTTTTCGGCACGGGCAGCAGACACCCCGGAAATTACCGTTTTTGCAGCCGCCTCCACCACCAACGCCATCACCGATATTATCGCCCTGTTTACCGCAGAAAACAAGGGGCGGGTCACCACCTCCTTTGCCTCTTCTTCCACCCTGGCCAAGCAGATCAACCAGGGCGCACCGGCTGATGTGTATCTCTCAGCCAACCCCAAGTGGATGGGTTTTCTGGAGAAGAATAATATGATTGAACCCGGCACTCGGTTTGATCTGCTCGGTAATCGACTGGTCTTGATTGCCCCCCTGGACAGCAGCATGGATGTCACAATTACTTCTGGTTTTAACCTGGCAGGACTTCTGGGACAGGAAAAGCTGGCCATGGGTGACCCGGACCATGTGCCGGCGGGCATCTATGGGAAACAAGCCCTGACCACCCTGGGCGTGTGGGAGAGCGTGGCTTCTAAAGTGGCACGGGCAAAGGATGTACGGGCAGCCCTGATGCTGGTGGAGCGGGGCGAAGCCCCCCTGGGGATTGTCTATGCCACGGATGCTGCCATTTCCAAAAAGGTAAAAGTTGTGGCCTTTTTCCCTGAAAACAGCCACCCAGCCATTACCTATCCTGTAGCCCTGGTTTCTGGAAAGGCGACCCCTGGGGCCCGTGCTTTTCTTGAATTTCTCAAAACCAGTGCGTCAGGGGCTGTTTTTGAAAAATACGGTTTTTCCCTGCGGTAATGGAATTTCTGAAGCTGACATCCGTTGAACTGGAAGCCCTGCGTCTGAGCCTTTGGATCTCTGGGTGGGCTGTTCTCGGCAGTCTGGTACCTGGGATTCTGGTTGCATGGGTCCTTGCCAGGAAGCAGTTCCCCGGCAAGGTCCTGCTGGACGGGTTGGTGCATCTGCCCCTGGTGGTTCCGCCAGTGGTCACAGGGTATACCCTGCTGCTGCTCATGGGCCGGAGGGGAATTCTGGGAAAATGGCTGTATGATCTCACAGGTATTGTGTTTGCGTTTAACTGGAAAGGGGCGGCCCTGGCATCCGGGGTCATGGCATTCCCCCTGCTGGTAAGGGCGGTCCGACTCTCCATTGAAAACGTGGACCAGGGGCTGGAACAGGCTGCACGAACCCTGGGTGCCGGCCCCATTGATCTGTTCTTTACCGTGACCCTGCCCCTGATATTTCCGGGCATCATCACCGGCATTATCCTTGCCTTTGCCCGAAGCCTGAGCGAATTCGGGGCCACCATTACCTTTGTCTCCAATATACCAGGGCAGACCCAGACGCTTCCTTTAGCCCTTTATACCCTGACCCAGGTACCGGATGGGGAAGCCGGGGCCCTGCGGCTTTGTATCATTTCTGTTGTTGTTGCCCTGGCGGCCCTGGTTGTTTCAGAACTTTTGGCTGGCCGTATGGAACGGCGCATGCGAGGAAAAAATAGATCCCATGTTGGACATTGATCTTAAAAAAGTACAGGGCGACTTTACCGTTGAAGCGGCTTTTGTTGCCAAGGGCGCCGGCGTCACAGCCATGTTCGGTCATTCAGGGGCTGGGAAAACCTCGATTATCAATATGATTGCAGGACTTTCACGCCCGGATGCAGGCCATATCGTGGTCAATGATCATTGCGTGTTTGACGGTGAAAAAAATGTCCATATTCCGCCTGAAGGTCGGCGTTTCGGTTATGTGTTCCAGGATGGCCGTCTTTTCCCCCATCTGTCTGTGCGCAACAACCTTGTCTACGGAATGAAGCGGGTGCCCCCGGGGGCCAGGTATATTGAGTTTGACCAAGTGGTGGATCTCCTTGGCATCAGCCATCTGCTAAAACGCCATCCTGCCACGTTGTCAGGTGGTGAAAAACAGCGGGTCGCCATTGGACGTTCCCTGCTCACAAGTCCTGTTCTGTTGATTATGGACGAACCCCTTGCGTCCCTGGACCAGGCACGTAAAAGCGAAGTGCTTCCCTTTATTGCCCGGCTACCCAGGGAACTCAGGGTTCCCATTCTTTACGTTACCCATTCCGTTGATGAAATTTTAAACCTGGCAGACACCCTGGTTTTTCTTTCCAACGGAAAAACACTGGCTGTGGGCAGTGTGGAAACGGTTTCGGCCAGGGATGATTTTCAACGTCTCACAGGCGGTATGGAGGCCGCTGTTGTGGTCTCAACCCGGGTTGATTCCCATGACCCCGGGGCCGGTCTGACCCGGCTTGAATTTCCAGGAGGGATGTTGAGTGTTCCCCTGGTAGACCTTCCGGTCAATGGGACTGTGCGTGCCAGAATTCATCCCCGGAATGTGGGCCTTGCCCTGGAAGCCTTTCCTCGCACCAGTTTTCAGAATATCTTCCAGGGAATAGTTACAGGGATCAACGATCCCTGTAACGGATCCCTGGTGAACGTTTCCCTGGACATCGGCATTCCCCTCATGGCCACCATTACCCCCCGGGCCCGGCAGGAACTGGATTTAAAGCCGGGAACCCGGGTGCATGCCATGATTAAAAGCGTATCCGTCTCCCTGGGATACGTTGCAACCTGACGGGCGAAGCGTTTCCAGAAACAGAACCAGTAACAGGAGAAATACATATGGATGAAAACCCGATCATGGTTCGAAATGCCGATACAGAGGATCTGGACGTCCTTGTTGGTCTTTTGAAACAATTGTTTTTAATTGAAAAGGACTTTAACTTTGATGGGGAAAAGAATCGCCGGGGTATGGCTTTGATGTTGGATGGATGCGGCAAACACCGGGCTGTTAAAGTGGCTGTGCACAACACTGAAATTGTGGGCATGTGTACGGCCCAGACCCGGATATCCACTGCAACAGGGCGCATCACGGCAGTTCTTGAGGATCTGGTGGTGGATGCCGATCACCGGGGCAGGGCAATTGGAAAAAGTTTGTTGCATGCCATCGAACAATGGGCCCAACAGCGGGGTATCACCCATCTCCAGCTCCTGGCCGATAAAAACAATGGACCCGCCATGACCTTTTACAAGCACTTGAAATGGCAGCAGACGGACCTGGTTTGTCTGACCCGGGAGATTTAAAGTCTTCCGGGCCTGATCTTTTTATGGGTTTCTAACGCAGTTTGACTGCGGCGTTTTCGGCTGCCAGCATGACATGGTAGCTTAATGGAGATGCCGTCATCAGCGGATGTGTGGCATACTGCATGACGGCCAGCTGTTCAGCCGTGAGATTGGCCTGAATTGCCGTGGCAATGATGTTGACCATGTCAGAAGCTGCATCGCCTCCGCTCACGTGACCACCGATTACCTGATCGTTGTCCCGTCGAAAAAGAAGCTTGATCTTCATGTCTGAAACAGAACCCGGCAGATGACCGGGATGACGGTTGGGCGTTGTGACCTCACCCACGACAAATTCGATGCCCTCTTCTGTTGCGCTTCGGCTGGTCATGCCTGCGGCGGCGACGGATCTGTTTCCAACCTTGGTGCTGAAGGCTCCCAGGGCGCCCATGGTCACACGACTACGGCCTTTGCAAAGATTTGAGGCTGCAATCATCCCTTCACTGGCGGCAACGGATGCCAGGCGAATGCCACTGGGTTTGCCCGTGATACAGGAGAATTTACTGGCACAGTCACCAGCGGCATAAATATCTGCGTCATCGGTCTGCATGTATTTGTCAACCTTGATTCCATTACGAGGATCGGCCTCAAGGCCACATTTTATGGCCAGGTCAATATTGGCCTGGGCGCCAATCCCGATGACAACGGCATCGGCGGTGATGATTTCCCCGTTGGCAAGCTTTACCCCTTTTATTCCCCCGTTGCCGATCAATTCCTCTGCCTGGCAATTTGTCTTGACCATGACCCCTACTTTCTTAAGCTCTTCCTCTATTTCAAGACAGAATTCCTCTTCACAGGCCAGCATCAGGCAACGGGGCATCATTTCCAGAACGGTCACTTTTTTTTCAATCCCTGCCTTTTGCCCCATCAGGGCAATCTGTTCGGCCATTTCAACCCCGATGAAGCCGCCGCCAATGACAACAACGTTCCGGGCAGGAGTCAGTGCTGTATAGACTTTTTGAAGATAAACAGGATCCTTTTTGACGGTGAATACATTGGTTTTGTCAATACCGGCAAGTGGGGGCACAAAGGGCTTGGAACCCGTGCTGATAATGAGTTTGTCATAGCTGATACGGTCACCATCGGAAAAGACAACCGCTTTGTCGGCACGATCAATATCTTCAACCTCCCTTTGCAGGATCTCAATGCCCTGATCAATAAAACCCTGATCCGGGATGAGGTTTTTATTAACCTGGCCCATGATGCCGTAAATATAAGGAATCCCGCAGGGAATGGGTGTATTAATGACATTTCTGATGATTGTAACGGTCTTCTCAGGTGCTCTTTTTTTTAATGTCAGGGCTGCCATCAGTCCGGCTGCAGATCCCCCGATAATAACGACGTCGCTTTTCATTTTTTTACCTCTCCTTTTATGGGTGCAGAAAATAGATTCAAGTCTTTATCTTTTAACCAGGACAAGTACACAGAGCAAAAGAAGGGCCATGGTTTTTATAAAAATATTAAAATGGTTTTTTAAAATATAACTATTTGAAAAATAAGGATAAATTACAAGTAGATTGAAGCATGCTTAAATTTGTTAAATTTTTAACTTGCTAACCTGGATGTTAAAGTGCAAATTAACAGGTGTTAAAAATTTTAACAGGGGGTGTAATGCTTGAACAGGTGATTGATCAATACTGGAAAACAGTTGTGGATACCATTCAGGAAGGGGTGATGATTGTCAACAAAAACGGGCGCATTGTTTTTGTGAATGGGTCATTTGAAAAGATCACAGGCTATTCCAGACAGGAAGCCCAAGGTAAATCCTGTCACCTTCTGCAATGTGATACCTGTGAAAAAGCGCGCTGTCTCACGGGGGAAAACTGGTGTGATCTTTTCAAAGTCGGGTGTATTGACATGAAAAGATGTACCCTGACCCACAAGAACAAAGGCAGGGTACAGGTATTAAAAAATGCCTCTCTGCTCAAGGATGCTTTGGGAAATGTGGTGGGTGCCGTGGAGACGCTGACAGATATCAGTGATATCGTTGAAAAGGATCATCAGATCGAAGCCTTTCGAAGACAGCTGCAGCAGGAAAATGGTTTTCATAATCTGTTGGGCACATCCCGGGCCATGCACCAGGTTTTTGAACTGATTCGCAATGCTGCAAGGTCTGATGCTCCTGTATTGATCCAGGGGGAGAGCGGTACGGGCAAGGAACTGGTCGCCCAGTGCATTCATGATATTGGCCCCCGCCTGGAACAACCTTTTGTTAAGGTCAACTGTGCGGCCCTTAATGAATCCATACTCGAGAGTGAACTTTTCGGACATGTCAAAGGCGCATTTACGGGAGCTGTCAAGGATCGGAAGGGGCGGTTTGAAGCTGCCAAGGACGGTGACCTTTTCCTTGATGAAATTGGCGATTTACCCTTTTACTGCCAGGTCAAACTCTTGCGGGTGCTTGAGGAAAATATAATTGAACGGGTGGGCGACAACACCCCCACACCCGTTAATACACGAATCATCACGGCAACCAATCGGTCTCTCAAGGAGGATGTTCGCACGGGTAAATTTCGGGAGGATCTATTTTACCGGATTAATGTCATTCCCATCCAGATACCGCCCTTAAGGGAACGGGCAGAAGATATTCCCGTGCTGGTGGACTCATTTTTGCTGCGTAATCGCCTCAAGACCCAGAGCGCTATTCAGGGCGTCAGTAACAGGGCCATGCAAAGCCTTATGGCCTATCCCTGGCCAGGCAATGTCCGTGAATTAAAAAGTGCCTTTGAGTATGCCTTTGTCACCTGCCATGGTACGGTTATTCGCAGGGAACACCTGCCGCTGCAGGTGTTCTTGTCCGGGACGTCAAGCCCAACAACAGACAATCAATTGCCCCACAAGGATGAAACCCAGAAACAGCAACTTCTGAGAGCCCTGGACCAGTCCGGGGGAAATCAGTCCATGGCAGCCCGCATGCTGGGTGTCTCCCGTGTGACCGTCTGGAACCGGATGAAAAAATACGATATTGACCTTAACCGGAAAGAGCGTGTTGGTGAAGCCAAATAAGTCACAAAAACTTTGTCTGACATGGTGTTCATCATCTACTATCAGAATCGGACCTTGCTATCTGCACAACTGTTTCTTTCAATTTCTGGTAACGACTTCTCCTTGTTAAAGATTGGAAACAGTAATTCCAATCAAGACCATCTTCCTGCGGCCGTTGTCATATCTTTTGAGGTGATAGATTTGAGCCCCTTATTTAATGGTGTGAAAAGACAGGTACTGAACTAAAAACTTTGCTTTTTGGTAAAATACGGATTAAGTAATACAACTGTTTTTTAAATTATTCCCTGTGCCCCTGGATCTGGTTCAGGATGTAGACCTCCCCCTTCCATGATATTGAGGTGGCCTTTGTCCCCCCGCTGATTTACCAGGGGAGCTGGAATTGAAAAGGAAATCTGAATATGAAAAAAGTACTTTGCCTGTTGACTGCCTTTCTGGCTGTTCCGGTTCTGGCACTTGCCTCGTCCCCAACGCCTGGCACATCTGAGCTGGTCGATTTTACACGAACCATTTATGGCTATCTGGGTATCGGACTTTTTGTGGCCGCTTATTGTCTGGTGCCCCTTGAGAATATTATTCATCTTCGCAAGAGCAAACCTGTGCTCCTTGCCGCAGGTATTATCTGGATTTTGGTAGCCCTTGCCTATATGGGGATAGGGGATACCCATTCAGCCCATGAAGCGATCAAGGACAGTTTGCTCGAGTATGGAGAATTGTTCCTTTTTTTGCTGGCGGCCATGACCTACATCAACGCCATGGAGGAACGGAAGGTCTTTCAGGCCCTGAGGGCATTTCTGGTGTCCAAGGGGTTTTCCCTTCGGGTTCTGTTCTGGATTACGGGATTGCTGGCTTTTGTGATTTCTCCTGTGGCCGACAACCTTACCACCGCCCTTCTCATGGGTGCGGTAGTCATGTCTGTTGGTGGTGACAATAAAAAATTTGTTGCCCTGTCATGTATTAATATCGTTATCGGGGCCAATGCCGGTGGTGCTTATTCGCCGTTTGGAGATATTACGACCCTGATGGTCTGGCAGAATGGCAAGGTGGCTTTTTCCCAGTTCTTTGACCTTTTTATTCCTTCCCTGGTCAATTGGCTGGTACCTGCCGTATGCATGAGCCTTGCCATTGGCAATGCCTCTCCCAAGGTGCTGGATGAAAAGGTTGAAATGAAATACGGTGCCCAGGTTATGATTGGGCTCTTTATATTGACCATTATCACGGCCGTCAGCTTTCATAATTTTCTCAACCTTCCCCCTGCAGCCGGCATGATGCTGGGCCTCGGGTATTTGGGTTTTTTCAGTTATCACATCAAGCGCAGAGAGGGGAGGATGTTTTATTATGACAACATCCTGGGCGCCAGGAATAAGAACACGATCAAGCGCTCCATGTCCATGCTTCAAGACAAAACCCATGGCGAGGTCGCCCAGGTTATTGACGACCTGCCAACCCCTGCCTTTCTCCTGAACAAGGATCATGTCATCACCCATTGGAACCCTGCCATGGCAGCTTTGACCGGGATTTCTGCCAAGGATAAAATTGGAACAAAAGATCAGTGGAAATCCTTTTATCCGCAAGTGCGGCCCCTGCTTGCAGACATGGTTCTGGAAGGCGGTTCAAAAAAACTGGTCAACAAGTTTTACCATGGGAAAAGCAGACTCAACAAATACATTGACTCTGCCTATGAGGTGTCAGATTTTGAGCCGTCCCTTGGAGAAAAGGGGAAATGGGTCTATTTTGCGTCAGCACCCCTCAAAGATGAAAACGGCCATGTGTCAGGGGTTATTGAAATTATCGAGGATATGAACGAGGACCAGGAGACAAGGACCTTTTTTGATATCATGGAGAGTATCTCCCGGGCCGAGTGGGACACACTGCTTTTCTTTTACGGGGTGACCCTCTGTGTTGGCGGTCTTGGCCAGTTTGGTTATCTTGGCCTGGTCTCTACCTTCATGTACGGAGATCTCGGTGCCACAGCCGCAAATACCCTTGTGGGGGTCCTGTCGGCTGTTGTTGATAATATCCCGGTGATGTTTGCCGTGCTCAAGATGAATCCTGCCATGTCCCATGGGCAGTGGCTCCTGGTGACCTTGACGGCAGGTGTGGGGGGGAGTCTTCTCTCCATTGGATCTGCGGCAGGTGTTGCCCTGATGGGAAGTGCCCGGGGGATCTATACCTTTGGCGCCCATTTAAAATGGATGCCGGTGATAGCACTTGGCTATGGGGCCAGTATTCTGGTTCATCTCTTCATTAATTCACGCCTGATGTAGCCAAAGGATGGAAAGGGGACTTCAGGGGGGAAAGAATCTTCCTGATAGCTCTCTTTGCGTGCTGATATTGTACCTGATGCTGAATCAGTCATTGATTTATGTCGGTTCGGTCTTATATTCTTTCAACATGGCATGACAGAAATAACGTCAGACTTGTTGCCATGGGAATCAGTATCTTGGGAGGTTCATATGAAATCATACAGGAAAGAAAAAGCAGCCATGTGCTGTGCCATAGGAAAAAAGAGGATGTCGGACGCCCTCAGGGCATGCGATTATTGTACAACCAGCAGGGAGGAACGAAGCGAATGTTATAAAGCGGTAGCCAGGGATGCCGGGCTTCGTTCAAAGAGCTGCATGAGGATGTAGTATGCAGCGTATCGCTGTCACATGAACGATATATACAATATGCCGGAAAAAGGGGGCCTGGTTTGGACAGCTTCCTTTTTCCGGTTTTTTTATTTATAAAATCTTTTTTCTCCATACTTGTCAACGATGGCCATCTGGTCGTCTTCCGGCATGGATTCCACATATCTTTTCCAGCCAGGGCACCAGGTGGTATGCCACCGCCATAATCTGCCCATAAATGAGGATGGATTGTTATCGAATTTTGCCCTGAAACCGCATTTTTCACACGAATGTTCTTTCATTGAACTTTCTCCCTGGGTACAAATTTTAATTGAATGACAAAGCTTTATGCAATTACCCAGTTTTTTTCAACCTATAAATGCTGTCGCTGATAGAAACGGTCCTTGCCGACGATAAAATCGATCTGGAAAACGGTATCCATGGCGATTCGCCTGGACTGGGTCAAGATAGGAGTGTTTTTAAAATAACAGATTTTTGTAAACAGCCGATTTGTTTTTTCATCATTGATTACCCAATTGGCCTGGGCGCGATGCCATTGACCTCAGTGTTGATCTGTCTTATTTTTTTCTAACTTCCACTGAAGCATCACCAGTGGATGCGTTTAAAATTTCGTTGTGGCATAGAGCCATCTCTCGCCCCGGCCGTGCCGGTTATAAAGATATCAATTACAAAGGAGGTTTCCCATGTACGATAAAAATCAATTGTGCGAAAAGATCAGAATGATTTACCCGGATATCGGCCAGTGTGGAATAGACCTGGATGTCGAATATGATGAAGACCAGAAATTATGGGTATTATATCTTAAAAAGGGGGATCGTAAAATTAAGCATTTTCTTGAAGAAGAAGACCTGAATAAGTGTATGCAGGGCAAACAGTGTGTCAGCCTGGGTCTTGAAGTAAGCCAGATTAAAGATTAGGACTGCAGAGACCTTCCTTCGGTCCTGGCTGTTTTTTATATGTAACTCGCTTCGACCGGCCGGGTGATAAGAAGCGCAGGCTGTTTGAGGACTTTAGCCCGCAGTACCTGCGCTTTAGTTTGGTGGGAAAGGGCCGATAAGGATAGACAGGCAGAGTGAAAACCCTGCAAAGACTTATCGTTGATTTAAAAGGAGTTTTTATCATGAACACCATATCTTCCCTTTCCCGGCCACCGGCAGTTTATGGAAATGGAAACGGCTCCATGGAACAGACCGGGGCAAAATCCTATGAACAGAAGGCGGTTAACGCATCCAGGAGTCAAAACCTTGATCTTTCCCTTAAAACCCGTGAAGGGGATCAGGTCACCATCAATGTCGCTTCGTTTTCTGAATTGGACGCCTTTACCTATGATCAAACCGGACAAATGGCCAATGGTGGTGCTTCGTCCACATCTGCATACAGTTCCCGGACCATGACCCTTGAAACGGGATCCAGTTTTACCTTTTCCGTGAACGGAGACCTCAGCGACCAGGAGCTTGACGACATTGAACAGCTTTTAGGCAGCCTGGATAATGTGTTGGGAAAAATGGTATCCGGTGACATGGGCGGGGCCGTTGAAACAGCCCTTGGCATGACCGATTATGATACGGTAGCCTCTTATTCGGCAGACCTTAGCATGGAACGATCCTACACACTGGAAACGGCGGTTTCCCGGGAAGTCTATGCCGGAAGTCAGGGAGTTACCCCTGCCATGTCTTTACCGGATTCCAGCCAGATTGAAAAGTATGTGGAGAAAATGATGGGGTTGATGGAAGAGGCAGGTGAGGAAACTCAGAAAAAGTCACGCCAACCCGTTGATCAGCTTTTTACCGAGCACTTGAAATCCTTTAACAGATCGGTACTTAACTCTGACCAGGGGTCGGATAAAACAGATGCTCTTAAATATGAGATGATTACGGATTTCAGGCAGAGGATGCAGCGCCTTTGAATGGAGCCCATGGGCTTTTTCATCAGGTTTTGACCAGCATCACCTCCACAAGACCCATGGGGCGTGGTGACGCTTTTTAGTCTTCTGCAAGGATCTTGTCCGTTGATATAAGGCCACATCGTTGATCCAGGCCTGGGTTGCCAGATGACCTCACGTGTGGAGCAGGTCATTGATCGAGATGTCCTTTAGTTTAAGGCGGTCCGGGTCTTTGCCTGCAAGCCCAAGGGCCGCCCTTGTTTATAGCTCAGGATCGTCTGATCCCTGGTGACTCTCTAAGTCCTTGTCCAATTGGGTTTTCTTTGCTCCTGAAAGGCTGCAAGGCCTTCCTGCGCATCATTGGTGGTGCAAAGTTGGGTGAACATTTCACCCATGTAGTCCAGGGACTGGTGGTAGGGGAGGTCGGACATGCCATAGATGCCTTTTTTCCCGCACTCCACGGCAAGGGGACTCTTCTGGGAAAGTTTTTCTGCAAGGGCCATGGTGGCTGATTCCAGCTCTTCGTCGGGAACCACTTTGTTGACCAGACCAAGACCCTCGGCCTCTTCTGCCTGGAGGATGTCACCCCCAAGGACCATCTCCAGCAGTTTTTTCCTTGATACGAGTCGGGAGAGGGGGACGGCAGGGCCCAGGCAGATAAGTCCTACATTGATAGCCGTTGTGCCGAACCTGGCATTCTCAGAGACAACGGCAAGGTCTGAGGCAAACACAAGGCCTGCACCGTTGGCAATGGCATATCCCCTGACCGATGCGATCACCGGTTTTTTCATCTGGGCAATGGTGTGGTTGTGCTGGTCCATTTTGCCGATCATGGCCCTTAATTCACCTGGTGATTTGTCCTTGAATTCTGCAAGATCGATCCCTGTTGAAAAATGTTTCCCTGTTGCCTTGATTACCACCACTCTTACTTCGTCGTCCTCATCAAGGGCTTTGAGATGGTGATTCAAAAGGGTGGCAAACCCGAGGGTAAAGGTGTTTTTCTGTTCCGGCCGGTTCAGGGTGATCGTTCCAATGCCGTTGTCCTTTTCCATGAGAACCGATTGTTTGTCAGTCATGGGACTCCTTTAAGCTGTTATGATTTTCCAGGGGGGGCATGCAGACGGGCATGCCCGGGCCATATTGTCTGATCAGGATTGAAGTTCTGCCATGTTAGCGAAAAAGTCAAGGGCCGCAGGGTTTTTCAGGGCGTCCTTGTTCTTTACCTCCTGGCCGTGGACAACTTTTCGTACGGCAAGCTCCACCTTTTTCATGTTCAGGGTATAGGGAATGTCTGGAACGGCGATGACCTTGGCCGGTACATGGCGGGGGGAGGCATTCTGTCTGATATCAGTCTTGATTTTTTTAACCAGATCTTCCGTAAGTTCAATGCCCTGGGCAAGCTTGACAAACAGGATTACCCGCACATCATTGTTCCAGTTCTGTCCGATTACCACGCTGTCTTCCAACTCCGGCATCTGCTCAAGGCGGCGATATATTTCAGCCGTGCCGATGCGGACTCCCCCGGGATTCAAGGTGGCGTCGGATCGGCCGTACATGATTACCCCGCCCCGTTCCGTGACTTCGATAAAGTCACCGTGGGCCCAGATGCCGGGATAATCCATGAAGTAGGCGGCCTGGTATCTGGAGCCGTCATCATCGTTCCAGAAGCTGATGGGCATTGAGGGGAAGGGGGCTGTGCATACAAGTTCGCCCTGCTTGCCCACCACGGGCTGACCGTTTTCGTCATAGGAAAATACTTTCATGGCAAGGCCCCGGCATTGGAGTTCGCCGGCATATACCGGTCCCATGGGGTTGCCAAGGGCAAAGCAGCCGTTAAGATCAGATCCGCCTGAAATTGAGGCAAGCTGGATGTCTGATTTAACCTCGTCGTAGATGAACTGAAAATCTTCTTTAGACAAGGGGGAACCGGTGGAGAGCACTGCTTTTAAGGCTGAAAGATCAAAGCGCTTACCCGGCTTTACGCCTGCGTTTTTAAGGGCTGCAATATAGCCGGCACTTGTGCCGAAGACCGTCACCCGCTCGTCCTGGGCCATCTGCCACAGGGCGTCAGGGGCAGGATGGAAGGGGTTACCGTCAAAGAGTACCAGGGTTGCCCCCGTGGATAGGGAGGCCGTGAGCCAGTTCCACATCATCCATCCGCAGGTGGTGAAGTAAAAGATGGTGTCATCGGCCTTAAGATCCGTGTGCAGCACAAGTTCCTTTAACTGGTGTAGGAGCACCCCGCCGGCGCTTTGGACCATGCATTTAGGAAGCCCCGTGGTACCCGACGAGTACATGATGTACAATGGATGGTCAAAGGGGAGCTGTTCAAAGGTGATGTCAACGGCAGTCTTGTCCTTGAAATCATCGTACAGGACAGCGTTGCCAATCTTTGAAATGTCAGGGGTTTCGTTGACATAGGGGACGACCACCACCTTTTCAATGGAGGGCAGTTCCTTTAAAATACCGGCAATTTTTTCAAGACTGTCCAGGGGTTTTCCCTTGAAGATGTAACCGTCTGCTGTGAACAATACCCTGGGGCGGGTCTGGCCAAACCGGTCAAGAACTCCCTTGATTCCAAAATCAGGCGAGCATGAGGACCAGGTGGCGCCGAGGCTCGTTGCCCCAAGCATGGCAATGATTGCTTCAGGCATGTTGGGAATAAAACCGACAACCCGATCACCGGGCTTTACACCGGCTTTTTTCAGGGCCGATGCAACGGCCGCCGTCTCAAGGTAGAGTTCGTTGTAGGACAGGGTGCGGCGAATCCGGTCTTCGCCTCGAAAGATCAGGGCCGTGCGATCGTTGCGGTTCCGTAGCAGGTTCTCGGCAAAGTTGAGGCGGGCTCCAGAAAACCAGTCGGCCCCCGGCATTTTTTTGGGGTCATCAATTACCCTGTCATAGGGGACTGATGACTTTATGCCGAGAAACTGCCATGCCTTTTCCCAGAACAGCTCAAGATTTTCAACGGACCACTGGTAAAGATCGTCATAGGTCTTGAACGTTGTGCCCTGGGACTTGTTGACCTCCTGCATGAACCGGTAAATATTGGTTCTTTCGATCCGTTCTTTTGACGGTGTCCATAAAAGCTTTGCCATTGCTTTCTCCTGTGTATGGGGTCAGGCTTGCCTTGTTGTCGTTGGTAACGAGAACAAGACCAGCCTGACCTCTAATGGGCTATTAATAATGACAACAAGGTAAGTCTGACCCCGATTGGGTTATTTGTCTGAAGCAGTTGCCGAGGCATCACCATCAGAGGCGTTTCATTGTTCGTTGAGGCCAGGGCAGATATCCTGCTCCGGCCATGCCGGTTATTCGTAGAGTACGGCAAGTATGGTGGCCCTGCCGTTTTTACCCATGATCAGATGGGGGGTGGTTGAAAGGTAGTAGACCGAGTCCCCTGGCTCCAGGTCATAGGTCTTGCCACCAATGGAGAGTTCAGCCACCCCTTCCAGTACATAGATGAACTCCTCTCCGTTGTGAACGGAGATTTCTTTGTCCGGGTTCTCCTCGAGTTGAACGATGAGGGCCTCCATGTGGCGGCCCTGGACCTCCGGGGCAAGACTCATGTATGAGTAGAGGTTTTTCTGTTCCTTCTGGGAGGTGGACCGGGAGATTTTTTTTCTCTCATTTTTCCGGGTGATGGAATAGAGCTGGGAACCAACGCCTGAAACAAGTCGGCCCAGGGCAGAGTCAAGGGCCCTGGACAATTTCATCACCGTTCCCAACTGGGGCTGAATTTTTCCATTCTCGATGTCCTCGAGCCGCTGGCTGTCAAAGCCGGTAAGGTTTGCAACCTCTTTGATGGAGAGCCCTTTCTTCTCCCTCAGATTCTTAATGCGCAGCCCCACTTCATCTACTTCACCCGGGGCTGTGGGTTTGATTTCTCCGGTGAGATTTTCAAAATAGTCTACATTTATGTGGGGCAAATTTTTATCTTTTTCCATGGTCTCTCCTGGGCCTTGTCTGGTTGAAGATTTATCCATTCCTCTTTTTGTTGGATCTGTTACAGGGATGGTTACAGGTCTAACCATCCCAGGTCAATTGGTTTTATTCCCAACCCTCAGGCAGCAGTTGGTTCGGTTTTTCGCCAAGTTTCTCCTTGAGCTTTGCAAGGCCGGGTCTTGCAAACTGCATGTGGCCCTCCTTGAGGGTTCTGCCGTTCAGAACAGCTTCGCTCCTGAGACGTCTGCCCACGGTTCTTTCCAGCTGTTTACCCAGCCACAGTACCCGGTCAACATCCCAGCCATGGTCAATGCCCATTTCGTCAACCTGCACCAGGGTGTCTTCCAGGCAGACAAGACCCACATACCTTGGATCGTCATAGTAGTAGTCGCCCGTGCCCTTGATGGGGCAGTCGTCAAGGAAGTTTGCAGGTTGGCCCCCAAGGCCGCCAAGGGTTGCCTCAAAATTGATGATGCCGGCCTGGAGACAGGCAAGAATTGAGGCCGATGCCATGCGTTTGGTCTCGTGGAAATGGGCAATGTGAAGTCTGGGGTCGGGAAGGGCATCGAGCACCATGGAGAAATAGCGGTACACCTGGGCTGCGGAGGCGCTGCCATCGTGGTCGGCATGTTCAACGTCATGGGCACCGATGTCAAGCCAGCGCTTGGCAAATTTTACGGCGTCCCGCATGTCTGTTGCACCGCCAATGGGACTGCCCCAGATGGTGCTCACAGTGCCGCACATCTTAATTCCTGCATCGTTGCATTTCTTGATGCTGCGTTCTGCCTCCTTCCAGTAGTTGGGAAGGGTGGTGCCTGAATTGGCAAAATGGTGCTGTTCTTCGGTGGAGACCATCATGAGGATACGGTCGGGTCCGATACCCTGTTTCTTGAGTTCAATGGCCCTGTCAACGGCAGGCTCCCTGATGGTGATGCAGGTGAGTGAGATGTCGTTGGTGTCGATTCCCCGTTTAGTGCATTTTTTCTTGAACAGATCCCCCTTTAGGTAGGTCAACAATTCCTCTGCATCTCTGAACTGGGGCATGAGATAGGGATTGCCAAGGTTGGTTACCTCAATGTGCCGGCAACCGGCAAAGATCAGTTCTTCCAGGTAGAACTTTTTAGCCTCCGTTGAGATGAATTTCTCCTCGTGCTGGAATCCGTCCCGTACGGTGATGTCTCCGATGGTTACTTTTTTAGGCATTTTTGGAAAGATTTTCCAGTAATCATATTCTGTCATGGTCGTTGTCTCCCATTGGTTGTCTTTTGTTCAGTCGTCCGATACAGGGGCACAAAATGTCGGGTGTAAAGGGTTTGATTCAGGCCAACGGCCTAGAACCTGAAGTTCCCAAAGGATGGTTCTCCCACGGGTTTGAGCATACTCACCTCAAATCCCATGGCCAGCCACTCCCTGATTTCAGAAAATTTTAATACCCTGTCGGTCAACAGCCGTGCGCCGCAGTAAAAGGGGTGGGCCTCGCCGTCATACTTGTCAATCATTTTCTGGCGGAACGCCTCCTTTTCCTCCTCTGACATGGGTTTGCCCGAACGTTTGCTCTTGGCCTCTTCAATGGAGAGAAGCACCCCGCCTGCACTCTTGCCGCTCATGACCGAAGTCCTTGCCCGCATGGTGGAAAACAGGAAGTGGGGCTTGTAGGCCCTGCCGCACATGCCATAGTTAGCAGCCCCGTTATCCGGTCCGATCACCAGCTGAATCTTGGGCACCTGGGCGCAGGAAACAGCCCTTACCATGTCCGATCCGTATTTGCCGATGCCCATGTGCTCTGAATCTGATCCGACCATGAATCCGGGTGCGTTCTGGATAAAGAGCAGGGGGATTTTCTCCTGGGAGCAGCGGACGATGAATTCGGTTGCCTTGCGGGCTGCCTCGTAAAAGATGATGCCTACCTTGTTGGAAGCAATGACCCCCACGGGCAGGCCCTTGATGCGGATCTTGCCCGTGACAATGTTGTCTCCCCTGCCGGGTGCATAGTTTTCCTTGTACTCCTGGAAAAAGCTTGCATCGGCAAGGGTATGGATAATGCTTTTGACATCAATGCCCTGGGTTCCTGTGACGGGCATGAGGTCGTAGATGCTGTCCTGTTCCACGGCAGGGGGCTGCTCCTGGTACTGGTGGAGGTTTATGGCCTGGGGTTTTTCCATGGAGAGGATATCCCTGACCCTGGCAACGGCTTCGGACTGATCGCTGCACAAGTGGTCGGCCCCGCCTGATATTTCGGTGTGGGTTCTGGCTCCTCCAAGCTCCTCCGCCGTAATGGTTTCGCCAAGGGCCATTTTCACCAGGGGAGGGCCACCCAGGAAGGAAAAACTCTGTTTGTCGATCATGATGGACTGGCAGGCCATGAACACGATATAGGCACCGCCGGCCGTGTTGCCCCCGGTGCTCAGGGTGATCTGCTTCAGACCCTTGGCCGACATCTTGGCCATGTTGTAAAAAAGTGAGCCAAAGTGCTGGTCGTCGGGAAATACATCGATTTGCATGGGCAGAAAAGCCCCGCCGGAATCGGCAATGTAGACACAGTTTAAACCGCAGGTGTCGGCAATGGCCTGGGCCCGCATATGCTTTTTTAGGGTGATGGGAAAATAAGTGCCTGCCTTGACCCTGGAGTCGTTGCCGATGACCATGGTCCAGTTGCCGTGGATTTTGCCGACCCCTGTGACGATGCCGCCACAGGGGACATCAGGCACTCCCGGATAATTCATACCAAAGCCAGCCAGCATTGAGAGTTCAAAAAACTGGGTGCCCGGATCAATGAGTTCGTTGATGAGTTCGCGGACCGGCCGCTTGTTGTTTTTTGAAAGCTTGTCAACGGCCTTCTGACCCCCGGGCCAGGTGGCTTCGTAAAGGCGTTCGTCCAGTTTGAGTTCTTCGTTCGCCCAGTGTGTTCTGTTTTCGCCCATGACTTATCTCCCCTTATAGACAGGCTTGCGTTTTTCCCTGAAAGCGGTCAGCCCTTCGATCCTGTCTTCCGTTGGGATGGTCACCCGGTAGGCATTGGACTCAATGGCAAGACCCGTTGCAAGATCGGTTTCAATGCCCTGGTTGATGGCGTACTTTGCCATTTCAACGGCAATGGGCCCGGTCTCTTTGATCATTTCTGCCATGGAAAGGCAATGGTCAAGGAGTTCTTCAGGCGCACAGGTCTGGTTGACAAGGCCGATTTCAAGGGCCTCGGCAGCAGTAACCCTGCGACCCGTGAATATAAGCTCCTTTGCCTTTGCAACCCCGATGATCCGTGGTAGTCGCTGGGTGCCGCCGCCGCCCGGAATAATGGCAAGCCTTGTTTCCGTGAGTCCCATAACGGCCGTTGTTGAAGCAATCCTGATATCCGCTGCAAGGGCAAGTTCGGTTCCGCCGCCAAGGGCGATGCCGTTGACGGCTGCGATAACGGGTTTACTCAGGTTCTGGATCGAGGTCAAGAGGTTCCGGATGGTGAAAATAAACCGCTTTACTTCGTTCTGGGACAGGGTGGCCCGTTCTTTCAGGTCTGCACCTGCGCAAAAGGCCCGCTCTCCTGCACCTGTGATAATCAGGCAACGGATATCATCCCGGTACTGGAGGTCATCCAAGGCGTCCCGAACCTGGTTGAGCATGGCAAAGTTAAGCGAATTCATTGCTGCCGGCCGGTTGAGTGTGAGGATTACAACACCGGGTTTTTCTTGTGTCAATAATAGGTCGTTGATAGTCATAAGCGTATTTTTTTACTCCGTGTCAGTTAAATGAGGACTTCCCCCGACTTTTTAAGCTCCTTTGTTGCCGAATCCCTGAGTTTATATTTCTGAATTTTACCGCTGGCAGTGGTGGGGTATTCGTCAACGAAAAAGATGTGTTTGGGTATCTTGTGATAGGAAATTTGATCCTTGCAGAACTCCTTGATCTCTTCAGCTGTTGATTTGTCACCGGGCCGGACCTGGATGAATGCGGCAACTTCCTCACCGTATTTCTCGCTGGGAATACCGACCACCTGGACATCCTTGACCTTGGGATGGGTATAAAGGAACTCTTCGATCTCCCTTGGGTAGATGTTTTCACCGCCCCGGATGATCATGTCCTTGATGCGGCCCGTGATCTTGCAGTAACCGTTCTCATCCATTTCGGCAAGATCGCCTGTGTGGAGCCAGCCGTCCTTGTCAATGGTATTCTTTGTTGCCTCTTCCATCTTATAGTAGCCCTTCATCACATGGTAGCCCCGGGAGCACAGTTCGCCCTGCTTGCCCCTGGGCATTTCATCGCCTGTGACGGGATCGACGATTTTTACCTCAACATTGGGAAGGGCACATCCCACCGTGGATGTTTTGATCTCCAGACTGTCGTGGTCACGGGTCTGGGTGATGCCGGGGGATGCTTCGGTCTGGCCGTAAACAATGGTCATCTCCTTTGCGCCCATGTCCTTGATCACCCGTTTCATCACTTCCACGGGGCAGGTGGAGCCTGCCATGACCCCTGTTCTCAAACTGGAGGTGTCATAGCTGTGTTTGTCCATCTCTTCAAATTCTGCAATAAACATGGTGGGAACACCCAGGAGGGCGTTACACTTGGACGATTCCACTGTTTTAAGCGTATCCACAGGGTTAAATGCCACCACCGGGGCCATGGTGGCGCCCGATACCATGCAGCACAAGGTGCCGATGACACAGCCAAAACAGTGGAAAAAGGGAACGGGAATGCACATGGCATCGTCCGGGGTGAGGTTCATGCATTCGGCCATGCTTTTTGCGTTGCCGATGAGGTTGGTGTGGGAGAGCATGACCCCCTTGGGAAAACCCGTGGTTCCAGAGGTGTACTGCATGTTGATTACATCGTCGGGTTCAAGGCTTGCCAGCCTTTTTTGAAGATCATCGTCTGATACGGCCTTGCCCATTTCCATGATTTCGTCCCAATTGTACATGCCCGGGATCTTGTCCTTACCAAGATAGATGAGGTTTTTTAGAAAGGGGAGTTTTTTGCACTTGGTTTTACCCGGTTCAGAGTCCTTGAGCTCCGGGCATACCTTGTTGATGGTTTTTATGTATTCGTCGGGGGTTCTTACCCCGCCCATGAGGATCAGGGTGGTTGAGTCAGACTGTTCGAGCAGATATTCAAGTTCGGCACTCTTGTAGCTTGTGTTGACCGTTACAAGGACGGCTCCCATGCGTGCACTGCCATACTGGGTGTAGACCCATTCGGGAACATTATTGGCCCAGATGGCGATTTTCTCACCCCGCTGGATGCCGAGGGCCATGAGGCCCTTGGCAACTTTGTCGCAGACTCCCCTGAACTCCTTGAAGGTGTATTTTATGCCAAGGGAGTTGTACTCAAGCCCGCTGTTGTCACCAATGTTTTCCGCCAGAATATCCACGATGTTACCGATGGTAGTTTCGCCGACCTTGATCTCCGGTTTCTGCATTTCTTTGTCCCCCCCAAAAAAATTAATGGTTAACACCCGATATATCTTGAAATGACCAGTCTTTGGACTTCAGAGGTTCCTTCTCCAATGTCCAGAAGTTTTTGGTCCCGGTAAAACCGTTCCACATTGTACTCTTTCATCAGGCCGTATCCCCCGTGGATCTGGACGGCGTGGTTGGCAACCCGGCCCATGAGTTCCGAGCAGTAGAGTTTTGCCATGGCGGCTTCGCGCTCAAAGGGCCTGTTTTCGCTTCTCAGCCAGCACGCCTTGTACATGAGGTTTCGAGCACATTCAATCTCCATGGCGCAGTCTGCAAGTTTAAAGGCAATGGCCTGGAATTTTGAGATGGGTTGGTTAAACTGTTGTCTTTCCTTTGCATAGGCAAGGGCAAGGTCGTAGGCCCCCTGGGCCCCGCCAAGTCCCATGGCACCGATGGAGAGCCGTCCCCCATCCAGGGTCTTGAGCATCTGGTGAAACCCGTCGCCCCTTTTTCCCAGGATGTTTTCCTTGGGTACTCTGACATCGTCAAAGTAGAGTTCTGCCGTGTTGGATGCCCGCCACATCATTTTTTTGTGCATGGGAACGGCTTTGAACCCTGGAGTGTCTGCCTCGACGATGAAACATGTGTATTCTGGCTTTCCATTGTCTCTGATTCCGGTTTTGGCCTGTACCGTGACACCCAGGGTCATGTCGCAGGCCGCATTGGTGATGAAGATTTTTGATCCGTTGATTACCCAGTCATCGCCGTCTTGTACGGCCGTTGTCCTCGAACCGCCGGCATCAGAACCTGCCGTGGGTTCAGTTAGTCCGAATCCCCACACTTTTTCACCGCGGCACAGGGGGGGCAGGTAGCGTTGCTTCTGCTCTTCAGTACCAAAATAGTAGAGGGGGCCGATGCCGAGGGAGTTACCTGCGGCAATGGTTGCGGCCTGGGAGCCGTCTATCCTTGCGACTTCCTCCACTGCAATGATATAGGAAAGGTAATCCATGCCCTGTCCCTCATACGCCTCGGATACAAACATGCCAAAAAGACCGATTTCTCCCATTTTTTGAGTCAGCTCAACGGAAAATTCTTCGTTTTCGTCAAGCTCCCCTGCGATGGGGGCAATCTCTTTCTGGGCAAATTTTCTAACCTCCTTTCGGATCATCTGCTGCTCTTTCGTAAGGTCAAAATTCACCCTGCCTCCTCCTTATTTTTGTGGTTAATCGTTTGTTTTAGCAGTCCCAGGTGTGATAATCTTAGATTTCAGTCCTGGGCGAACGAGCGCTCAGTCTATTTATGAATGATACTATATTTGTTGATTGAAATTTGTCAAATGTTTTTTTGAAACCTTGACAACATGGGTTTGCTCATGTATCAGAAAACATATGACCGAGCGCTCGTTCAATTGGGCTGGGCATTGGCGGTAAATAATTAAAAGGGAGAGACCTGGAGTTTGAAAAAAGGTGAGTTGAAAGAAATAAGGAAAGATCAAAGCGAAGTTCCAACCCAGATAAAAAATCCTGAACTTGTGGTTGAAAGAAGGCGGCAGATTGTGGATTCAACCGTGCATCTTTTTGTGGAGCATGGTTACCACAAGACCACCACCCGGATGATCGCAAAGGCTGCAGGGTTTTCCATTGGAAGCCTGTATGAGTATGTGGGGTCAAAGGAGGATGTGCTTTACCTCGTGTGTGAGGCCATCCATGCCGAGGTGGAAAGGGCTGTGGAAGCGACACTTTCCGGCGAAGTCAGGGGAAAAGAGACCCTGGCTGAGGTGATTCGGGAGTATTTTCACGTATGCGACAGCATGTCTGACCATGTGCTTTTGATGTACCAGGTAACCCAGTTCCTTCCCAAAAAATGGCAGATCCGGGCCCTTGAAAATGAGTTAAGAATTACAGATATTTTTGTCCAGGTGATCAATAAACTTTCGGGCAAGGTCGATTTCCCGTTGGTCGAGGAAAAGACCGTTACCATGCTTGCCCACAATATTTCGGTGCTTGGCCATATGTGGGCCTTCAGGCGCTGGGATCTTGCACGACATTTTACCATAGATGAATATATAGAGTATCAGACCGATTTTGTTCTTGGACGGTTGATTGCCTGAAGATCCGATCCAAAAACTATAAAAGATAAATGGGGGGCAAGGAGGTTCAGCCCGCAGATATGCAAAAAGGAGATAAAATGGAGCAGATAGCAGACATTTACAGGGCTGAAAATGCCGTGCGGGTCGTTACAGCCACCGCCCTTTTTGATGGTCACGATGCATCCATCAACATTATGCGACGGATGCTTCAGGACTCGGGTGCCGAGGTGATTCACATTGGTCATAACCGGTCGGCCAGGGAAGTAGTTGAGGCGGCCATTGAAGAGGATGCCCAGGGTATTGCCGTTTCAAGTTATCAGGGCGGCCATGTTGAGTATTTCAAGTACATGGTCGATCTGTTGAGGGAGAATAACGCCTCCCACATCCATGTGTTTGGTGGCGGTGGCGGTGTCATTGTTCCGGAGGAGATGAAGGAACTCCACGCCTATGGCGTCACCCGGATCTATTCGCCGGACGATGGCGCCAGGATCGGACTTCAGGGGATTATCAACGACCAGATCAAAACCATGGATTTTTCCACGGTGGATTTTGAGCGCCTTGACTATGGACGGCTTAATGTTGACGAGAAGTATGTAACGGCAAATTTCATCACTGCGGTCCAGAACGCCAAAGAGCGGAACGACGGTTCCCTTGCGACCATACTGGCCGGACTTGCAAAGATCAGGAACGATAAAAACCCGCCGGTCATTGGTCTTACGGGAACGGGTGGGGCAGGCAAATCGTCGTTGACCGACGAACTGATCCTCCGGATGCTCATGGATTTAAAGGATGTGAACATCGCCATTTTGAGCTGCGATCCCTCGAGAAGAAAGACCGGGGGCGCCCTTCTTGGCGACAGAATCCGCTTGAACTCCATTGAAAACGGAAGGGTCTACATGCGATCCCTTGCCACAAGGGAAGCCCAGTCCGAGCTTCCGGCATCCCTTGCCGAGGCCATTGAGGTGGTCAAGGCCGCAGGATATGACATCATTCTGGCCGAGACCGCAGGCATTGGCCAGGGTGATTCCAGGATCATTGATCTTGTGGATCTCTCCGTGTACGTGATGACAGCGGAATTCGGTGCCCCCTCCCAGCTTGAAAAGATTGACATGCTCGACTACGCAGATATCGTGGTGATCAACAAGTTTGAAAAACGGGGCAGCGAAGACGCCCTGCGGGATGTGAGAAAACAGGTCCAGAGAAACAGAAAGGCCTGGGACATCGATGCTGCCGACCTTCCTGTTTACGGCACCATCGCCTCCAAGTTCAACGACGACGGGGTCACGGCCTTCTACCACGGGATTCTGGACCTGCTTGCCCGGAATAAAGGGGTGGTGTATGAGTCAGGTCTTGGACGGACCAGCACCAAGACGTCTAGCTCAAAAACCATTATTATTCCGTCCGAGCGGACCCGCTATCTTTCCGAGATCGCCGATACGGTCAGGGACTATCATAAAAAAACCGACGAACAGGCCGATGCCCTGCGAAAACGATGGCATCTGACGGAAACGGAAAAAGAGCTTAAAGAGACCCTGTCCGATGATATCGGAGCAATGCTTGAGACCTTTAAGCGATCGATCAACGAAGCCAACGACAAAATTGACGGTGAAACGGACGATCTTCTCGCCCAGTGGGATGGAATCAACGAAGCATACCATCAGGATGAACTTGTTTATACGGTCAGGGACAAAGATATACGTTTGCCCCTTTCAACCGTCTCCCTTTGCCACTCCAAGATTCCCAAGGTGTGTATCCCCAAATACAAGGATCCGGGTGAATTGTTCAAGTGGATGAGAAAAGAGAATGTACCGGGCAGTTTTCCATACACGGCGGGTGTTTTTCCCCTGAAAAGGGTGGATGAGGATCCCACCCGAATGTTTGCCGGCGAAGGCGGTCCTGCCGACACCAATAAGCGGTTCAGGTTTCTATCGTCAAGCTATCCTGCAAAGAGACTCTCAACGGCGTTTGATTCCGTAACCCTCTACGGCCAGGATCCTGACACCCGGCCGGACATCTACGGTAAAATCGGCACCTCCGGGGTGAGCATCTGTACCCTGGATGATGTCAAAGTGCTCTACAGCGGGTTTGATCTGTGCGCCCCGAATACCTCGGTTTCCATGACCATTAACGGCCCGGCCCCCATGATGCTGGCCATGTTCATGAATACGGCCATTGACCAGCAGATGGACAAGTTTCGCAGCGAAAAGGGCAGGGAACCTTCGGCATCCGAGGCTGCCGAGATTCGTCAGTATGCCGTTTCAACGGTCAGGGGAACGGTTCAGGCCGATATCCTCAAGGAGGATCAGGGACAGAATACCTGCATCTTCTCCATTGAGTTTGCATTAAAGATGATGGGCGATATCCAGCAGTACTTTATTGACAACGCCGTCAGAAATTTTTATTCGGTTTCCATCTCGGGTTACCACATTGCAGAGGCCGGTGCCAACCCCATTACCCAGCTCGCCCTGACCCTGGCCAACGGGTTCACCTATGTGGAGTACTATCTTTCCAGGGGCATGGCCATTGACAGTTTTGCCCCGTCCCTGTCGTTTTTCTTTTCCAACGGCATGGAGCCCGAATATACTGTCATGGGACGGGTGGCGAGAAGGATCTGGTCCGTTGCCATGCGTTACCTGTACAAGGGCAAGGAAGGTTCCCAGAAACTCAAGTATCATATCCAGACCTCGGGCCGATCGCTCCACGCTCAGGATATCCAGTTCAACGATATCCGGACCACCCTCCAGGCATTGTGCGCCGTGTATGACAACTGCAACAGCCTTCACACCAACGCCTTTGACGAAGCCATTACCACCCCGTCGGGCGAATCGGTCCGTCGGGCCCTTGCCATCCAGCTCATCCTCAACCGGGAGTGGGGCCTTGCCAAGAACGAAAATCCCCTCCAGGGCAGTTTTATCGTGGACGAGCTCACCGACCTTGTGGAAGAGGCCGTGCTCAAGGCGTTTGACAGCATCACAGAAAGGGGCGGTGTCCTCGGCGCCATGGAGTCCGGCTACCAGCGGGGCAAGATCCAGGAAGAATCCATGTACTATGAGCTTAGGAAGCATTCTGGAGATCTACCCATTGTGGGAGTCAACACCTTCCAGGACCCGGAAGCCAACTATGACGAGATCATGTCCTGCATTGAGCTTTCCCGGGGCACAACCGAGCAGAAGGACGATCAGCTCAAGCGTCTTGCCGATTTTAAGGAACGCCATGGACAAGAGGCCTTGGACGCCGTTGTTAAGCTCCAGCAGACAGCCCTTGACGGCGGCAACGTGTTTGCTGAACTCATGGAGACGGTAAAGCATTGTTCCCTTGGAACCATTACCCAGGCCCTTTACGATGTGGGCGGCAAGTACCGGCGGAACATGTAACTGAATAAACTAAGGGCAGATTACCGGGGCAAGGTTTGAGTTTCAAGCAATGGGATCTGCCTGACCCACACAAGGAGAAAACATGAAAAAGGCAGTAATAGTCAGTGCGGCAAGGACTCCCCTGGGCAGCTTTGGCGGCAGTTTGAGCACGACAGGTGCCACAGATTTGGGTGCCCATGCCATTAATGCGGCCATTGAGCGGGCCGGCATCGATAAAGAGATCATTGACGAGTGCATTATGGGCCTGGTTCTGCCCTGCGGATACGGCCAGAATCCAGGCAAACAGGCCGCCGTCAAGGCGGGGCTTCCCTGGGCGGTTGAAGCCATCACCATCAACAAGGTGTGCGGGTCTTCCCTCAAGGCCGTGATGCTTGCAGCCCAGGCCATCCAGTGCGGGGATGCCGATGTGGTGGTTGCAGGGGGCATGGAAACCATGAGCATGGCACCCTACTACATGGAAAAGGCCAGGTGGGGGCATCGCATGGGGCCGGGTACCATCCAGGACCACATGGTCCATGACGGGCTGTGGGATATTGTCAATGATTTCCACATGGGCATGTCCAACGAGCTTTGCTGCGAGCGGTGGGATGTTTCCCGGGAAGATCAGGACCGGTTTGCAGCAAAATCCTATCGCAGGGCGTGTGAGGCCATTAAAATGGGTCGGTTTGCGGATCAGATTTCTCCAGTTACAATTGCCCAGCGAAAGGGCGATCCAAAAATTTTTGACACGGATGAATGTCCCCAGGAGACGAGTTTTGAGGCCCTTTCCAGGATGAAATCCGCCTTTAAGAAGGACGGCATGGGAACGGCCGGTAACGCCTCCATTATCAGCGACGGGGCCGCAGCCGTTGTGGTAATGAGTCAGGAACGGGCAAAGGCCCTTGGTTGCACCATACTGGCTGAAATCGGTGCCCAGGCATCCTTTGGGATTGATATGAAGTACGTGCTCATGGCACCGATTTACGCCATCCCAAAAGTGCTTGACAAGGAAGGCATTACCCTCCAGGATGTGGATTTGTTTGAGATCAACGAGGCATTCAGCGGCAGTTCCACTGGTATCAACAAGGTGCTTGAGCTTGATCCTGAAAAGGTGAACGTCAACGGCGGGTCCGTGGCACTGGGCCATCCCATTGGTGCAAGCGGGGCAAGGGTGCTTACCACTTTGCTCTATGAAATGCAGCGTCGGGATTTAAAGACGGGTCTAGCTTCTCTCTGCCTTGGCGGTGGAGAGGCTGTGGCAATGGTAGTCAACCGATAACCGGCACGGCCGGAGCGAAGTATTTGCTCTCGGCCACAACGAATGATGAAACACGATGATACCGGGCAGGCGATAGTACCATTCCGCCCCCCTTTGGTTACCCTGACCGGAACGGTAAACGTCGGGGGGGATTTTGCCCTTCCAGACTAAAGCGCAGGAACTGCGGGTTAAAGTCCTCAAACAGCCTGCGCTTCTTAACGTCTGGAAGGGCAAAATTTCTACCCCCCTTTGGTTTACAATGTTCCGGTCAGGGAAACCAAAGAGGGCTCGAAAGTCGAGGTTTTCATAATGATGTTTCGACAGGAATTTCTTATAACCGGCACGGCCGGAGTGAGGTATCTTCACCGGCCACAACGAATGATGAAACGCCTCTGTTTGCAATGCTTTGGTGAGTGTTTCATATAACCGGCACGGCCGGAGCGAGGTATCTTCACCGGCTACAACGAATGATGAAACGCCTCTGTTACAATGCTTCGGTGAGTGTTTCATATAAAAAAAAAAGGAGAAATCATGGAAATTGAAGGATTTGGCGTCATTGGGTCAGGGCAGATGGGCAACGGCATTGCCCAGGTGGCTGCAACAAGCGGCCTCAAGGTTCTCATGAGCGATATCAAGCAGGAGTTCTGCGACAAAGGTATGGCCACCATCACAAAGAACCTTGACCGGAGCGTGTCAAAGGGAAAACTTGAACCTGCCGAGCGTGACGCCATCCTTGGAAGGATCACAACCACAACCGATCTGGGTGCCATGGAAGCGGTGGATTTTGTGGTCGAAGCGGCCGTTGAAAGGGAAGACCTTAAATTTAAGATTTTTGAGGATCTTGACCGGTTCTGCAAGCCCCACACCATTCTTTCAACCAACACCTCGTCCATTCCCATCGGCAGAATCGCGGCCAGGACAAAACGGCCCGACAAGGTGATTGGCATGCACTTCATGAACCCTGTGCCCGTGATGAAGCTTGTGGAGGTAATCAAGGGGCTGCCCACATCCGAAGAGACCTTTCAGACGACCTGGTCTCTGTCCCAAAAATTTGGTAAAACCCCGGCCGAGGCCAACGATTTCCCCGGGTTCATTGCCAATAGAATTCTCATGCCCATGATCAACGAGGCTGTTTTCTGCGTTTACCAGAGTGTTGGCAAAGTCGAGGATATTGACACGGTCATGAAGCTTGGCATGAACCACCCCATGGGACCTTTGGCCTTGGCAGATCTCATCGGGCTTGACACCTGTCTTGCCATCATGGAAACCCTGTACGATGGATTCAAGGATTCCAAATATCGACCCTGTCCCCTGCTGAGAAAGTACGTTGAGGCAGGTTGGCTTGGCAGAAAGACAGGCAAGGGATTTTACGACTATTAGGGGCAAGGGGCATAGGGGAGATGATCATGACGGAATACACAAGGGGCGTTCCAGTTGCGGAGCTCAAACCCAGAATCCAAGCCTTCCAGGCGCTCCTCCACAAGAGGGGGGTTGATGCCGCAATCATCGTTCAAAAGTCTGATTTCTTCTATCTCACCGGAACCAATCAACAGGGCTGGCTCTATGTCCCCAGGGAAGGCCAGCCCCTCTTGATGATATTCAAGGAATTTGTCAGGGCAAAGGCTGAATCTGCCTTGGAGAGAATAGTTGACCTTGTCAGCCCAAAGAAGATCCCCGGGGTCCTTGAAACCCTGGGTTATCCAAAGCCCAAAATCCTTGGAATGGAGCTGGATGTCCTTCCAACTAATCTTTTCTTTCAGTACCGTTCGATCTTTGACACGGCCCGGATTGTTGACATCTCCATTGATATCCGAATGCTCAGGGCCGTGAAATCTCCCTATGAGATCGCCATGATTCGCCGTGCCGCAGCACTGTCTGACAAGCTTGCAGCCCGGGTGCCTGAACTGCTTGAACCTGGAAAGACGGAGATCACCCTGGCAGGAGAGCTTGAAGCCTATGCCAGGAGTCTGGGGCACCAGGGCCTTGTCAAGATGAGGCTCTGGGGCAGCGAGCTTTTCTACGGCCATTTGTTGAGCGGGCCTTCAGGCGGTGTTCCAAGCTATCTGGCTTCGCCCACCGGGGGAAGTGGTACCTCACCTGCAACGGGCCAGGGGGCAGGTCATCGAAGGCTCGGTCGCAACGAACCCATCCTTGTGGATTATGTGTTTGCCCTGGATGGTTATCTGTCGGACCATGCCAGGATTTTCTCCATTGGTAAACTTCCCGACGACATGCTCAAGGCCCACAATGCCATGCTTGAAGTCCAGGATGTTGCCAAATGTCGGGGAATTCCGGGTATCCAGGCAGGAGAGTTGTATGAGATCATGGTTGCGGCTGCCGCAGATCGGGGATATGCAGCCAATTTCATGGGGGTGGGAGATCGCAGAATCCGGTTTACCGGCCACGGCATAGGGCTTGAGCTGGACGAATTTCCCTTTATTGCAAAGGGCCAGACCCTTATCCTTGAGCCGAATATGGTGATTGCCATGGAGCCCAAGGTGGTTCTGCCGGGCAGGGGGGTGGTGGGTATCGAAAACTCCCTGGTTGTCACACCATCCGGTCTTGAATCCCTTTCCTCCATCCAGGAGGATGTGGTTGTGGTATAGCGCGGATCAAGGCGCTCTGTAATCACGGGAAAAGAGATCTGTAATCACGGGAAAAACACTCATGCTGAAACACCGATCCATCATTGCGCTGAATGTGGCAATCTTTTTTTTCATGTTCGGGGTCGGAATGATCGTTCCCCTGCTTCCACAAAAAATCATCGCCCTTACCGGTTCTTTACAGTCTGTGGGTTATCTGGCCTCGGCCTTTGCCGTTTCCTTTGTGCTGCTTCAGTTTCCCATGGGGCGACTCTCTGACCGGTTCGGATTCCGGAGATTTCTTTTGGCAGGCTATCTGACCTGTTCGGCATCCGGGCTTTTTTACTGTTTTTCAGACACTCCTGAAATGATCTTTTTCGGGCGAATGCTCCAGGGCATCGGGGAAGCGCCCCTGTGGGCCCTTGCTCCGGCCCTTGTCTCCATTCTTTACCCCCGTTCAAAGGGAAAGGTTATCGGGCTTTACAATGCGTCCATTCACCTGGGGCTGACAGCTGGAAGCGCTGCAGGTATTCTCGTGTCACCATACTGGGTAAACAACGAATCCTTTCTGCTGTTTGCCCTGTCAGGCCTTGTGGGAGTGCTCCTCATCTTTGTTGCAGTCAAGAATCCGGATCGAAAGGTATCCGTTACGGAAGGTGCTGTGGACAAGGTGGCGTTCATGGCCCTGGTCAAGAATTCTTCCACCTTTGCCGTGTTCGGCGGCATTATTCTTTACGGAGCCGGTTACGGCATCTTTCTCACGGTTTTGCCTGGATTTCTCATCCAGGATGTGGGATTCTCCCATAGGGATATTGGATGGTTTTTCATGCTTTTTTATGTCGCCATAAGCCTGTCACAGGCCATCATCGGCCCCCTGTCCGACCGGTATGGCTCTGGCAAGACCATGGTTCTTGGTCTGATGGCGGTTTTTATGGGGGTTGGGATGTTTCCGGGAAAGGGGGCATGGGAGATCTATTCATGGCTTTTTGCGGCAAGCTTCGGGCTCGGGGGCTTTTGTGTGTCAGCCCTGGCATGGTTGAACAACTGCGTGGGGGACTCCCTCAAGGGAACCGTGTCCGGCACCTTTTACCTGTTGTGGGGGATTGGGTTCTTTTTGGCTCCGCCGTTGCTTGGATCATTCGGGAAGGTCTTAAAAACCGCCACTGGTTTTTCTCTGCTGGCCCTTTGTTATCTTGTCCAGGCGGTTTTACTGGGCGTGGTGTTGTACCGGCGAAACCATGGGGCGAAAAATTCCAACACCATTGCCTGATTTCTCAGGGGTGCCTGTATTCTCCCATGGGGATGGGGCTCCGATCATGGGTGAATCTGTTGCCCATGATCGGTGGTTTATGTCAGACTGTCTATCCGATGTTATGAAACGGGTTGACATGGTGATTTTGCTCCTGGGCTGGATTAAACTGAAAAACCACCTCCCTGACGCCGTCAGTGCCCATGGCAACCTCTTTGATCACGGCAGCAAGTTCATTGCCTGGAGAACCAGATTCTTTGTCCCTGGCGATGTAAACGGTTCCGCTGTTGCAGGTGACTTGGACCGTTGGTGCGATCTTTACCAGGGCTGCTTCGACACTGCTTGCAAGGGCAAGGTCATTGATCACCTCCATGGATTCCAGGGTTGTCTGAAAAGCGGGTTTTTTTACCAGATTAACCAGGATATCAATGGCATCATCCACGGTAATGGTCTTGATGTTCAGGACCACGTCATAGAGTCTGCTGTCCCAGGTATCTGTTCCGTATAGCTGAAGCCCCCATTTCCGACGTTCATCATCGTCTTTCTTAAGGATATAGAGGGCCCGGTCATGGGAGATATCTTCCCGTTTCATTTCCTCTGACACCCGGTCGTTGATATCGGCATTGATTCTGACCTTGAGGATGCCTGGAATGTTGCCTAAAAAATAGTGTCCGGCAAGGCCATGGTAGACAATATTATCCTTTTTGACATGCTGGAGCAGTGACGAACGGATAAAACTGACAAATCGTTTTTTGCCGTTGTTAAACCGTTCAATGACCTGGGGGGCATCATGCAGGGCCCGGACAAGCTTTATTTCGGGGATATTGAATTCATCAGATGCTTCAAGCAGGATATCCCGGGAGACGCATCCATAGCCCAAGCGCTGGGCAAGTTTTTCCGCAACCTCTTTTCCCCGGCTGTAAGAGCCCCTGGATATAGTAATAATGGACATGAATCCTTCCTTTCTGTTGATGTTGTTTTCACAATTATTTTTCAGCAATCGTGATATTGTACCTGCAGGGACATGACTATTATAGCATAGATAACTATCTGCTTGTTGTAGAAAAAAATCAATCCTTTGTAATATCTGATTTTTAACAGGGATTAAAAAAATGAGTCGCTTGACCCTGCCAGCTTCGAAAAAATCCCGGATTCCGGTTCCACCAACAGGGGCGTAGCATGAAATCTTGTCCATACCTGATTTAGCTTTTTTTATTGGTTGACACATAAGACGACCGGTCATATCTTTATTGCCATAAAAAACAACACATACAGACATCCTCAACGCAGGGGTGATATTGTTTGAATACAGAAGGGGCGATATCGAACCCCATGAATAGATCATCCATGATAATATAATTTTTAACTACTGCAGAACAAGGAATAACATAATGAAAAAAGAGCAGGCTTTATTGAAATCCTATGGGATGAACGATCTTTTGCTGACCAATCGAGTAGTTATGGCCCCCATGACCCGCAGCAGGGCGGACAATCCAGGCCACGTGGCAACGGATCTCATGGCTGAATATTATGCCCAGAGAGCCTCGGCTGGCCTTATTATTACCGAAGGATCCCAGATTTCAAAACGGGCTGTGGGGTATATAAATACTCCGGGGATCTATTCCAGGGAGCAGGTGGATGGCTGGAAAAAAGTGACAAAGGCTGTCCATGCCAGGGGTGGAAAAATATTTATTCAGCTCTGGCATGTGGGGCGCATGTCCCACCCTGATTTTCACAATGGTGAACTGCCGCTGTCTGCGTCAGCATTGAATCCCAATTCCCAGTCCTATACGCCCCAGGGCTTCAAGGACACCGTGACCCCCAAGGCCATGACTCTGGACGAGATCAAAGAGACAATCTCTGATTATGGTAAAGCGGCTCAAAATGCCATGGCAGCAAACTTTGATGGTGTTGAGATCCATTCCTCGAACGGTTACCTGCTTCACCAGTTCTTCAGCCGTACCTCCAACGTGAGAGGTGATGAATATGGCGGGTCCATTGAAAAAAGGGCGAAGATCCTTTTTGAAGTGATTGAAGAAGTAAAAAAACACGTTCCTGAAAACCGTATCGGTGTCCGGCTTAACCCGTCACTCAACGGCATCTTTGGCATGACACTGGACGAAGAGAGTATTCCCACCTTTGACTACATCGTTTCCAGGCTCAATGATTACAATCTGGCTTATCTTCATTTGTCAGAGCCGTTTAACGACGTCACAGACGTGGTTGGCGCTGAACCTCACATCGCGCGACGATACAGACCGATTTACCGGGGCACGCTGATGATCAATACTGCCTTTGACCGAAACAAAGGGAACACGGTCCTTGATGAGAATATGGCTGACCTGGTCGCCTATGGGAAACCCTATATTTCAAATCCTGACCTGGTTGAACGATTTGCCGCCAAAGCAGATATCGCCCATTGGGATGAATCAACATTCTACACCACCGGGTCAAAGGGTTATACGGATTACCCAACGCTTTGATCGTAAATGACCGGTTGTTTTTCTCAGTGCTGGCAGCAACATACAAGGGGTGCTTTGCTCCCATGCAGAATGCCCCCTGTGCCCTGTGACATCCTGTTCAGGCGTTGTTTTCCATGTCTTTTTGTATCAGCGGAAATATCGGCCTGAAAGAACTTTGGGTAGAGGCGTCGGGTAACCCATACCTTTATCCAGAGCTGAAAGAATATTGGTGTGGATAAATTTGTCAAGAAAGGGGATAATACCCAAAAGGTGATACTGGATTCAATACATGGTGATTTGAAGAGGGGAGATTTTGCATGGGGAAAAAAGTTTTTTTGATGTGGGTAATACTGTTTTTAATCAGTTTCAGTTTTGTGAATGTTTCCATCTCTGCAGACCAGCCCCCTGGGTTGTCCAGGGGGCAAATGATTTATGTGCCATCCTATTCCCATATCTATATTGGAAACAAAGAACGCTTTTTGTTGCTGACGATCACATTGAGTGTTCGAAACATCGATCCAAATCATTCCATAAGGATCAACCACGTTGACTATTACGAGACCCAGGGAAAGCGTTTGAAAAAATGTTTAGACAAACCTGTTATCCTGAAACCCCTTGAATCCTATCGATATATCATTGCTGAAAAAGACCAGAGCGGCGGATCAGGTGCCAACTTCATGGTGGAGTGGGCGTCTGAAATTCCTGCTAATTCGCCGATCGTTGAAGCCATTATGATAGGAACCCAGAACCAGCAGGGGATTTCCTTTACCTCCCGGGGCCGGGTTATTGTTTTAGATAAAAAATAACCGGGTTTCTGTTTTGGGACTACTTTTAGTTTTGGTCGTTTACCCGGACGACCAGTTTTCCGAAATTTTGTCCTTGCAGCAAACCGATAAAGGCGCTGGGTGCAGCCTCCAACCCGTCAATCAGGTGCTCGCGGTATTTGATCTTTCCTGATTCCAGCCACTGGGACATCTGTCGGGCAAATTCGTCATACCGGTCGCCATAATCGTCAAAGATAATGAATCCCTGAACCTTCAGACGTTTGACCAGAATGGTTCCCATGAGTCTGGACAAACGGTCCGGGCCGTCGGGAAGGGCTGTGGCATTGTATTGGGAAATGAGACCACACACGGGGATTCTGGCCTTTATATTGAGAAGTGGCAGGACCGCATCAAACACCTTGCCCCCGATGCTTTCAAAATAGACGTCGATTCCCCTGGGACAGGCCCGGGCCAGGGCCTGTGCAAAATCTGAAGATTTGTGGTTCAGACACTCATCAAAACCAAGCACTTCCTTTGCATAGCTGCATTTCTCCCTGCCGCCTGCAACGCCGACAACACGACATCCTTTGAGCTTTCCAATTTGGCCCACCGTTGCCCCCACAGGCCCTGTTGCCGCTCCAACCACCAGGGTCTCTCCCTTTACCGGTTGGCCAATATCGAGCAACCCCATGTAGGCAGTAAAGCCGGGCATGCCCAGAATCCCCAGGGCATAGGAGGGGTTTTCAGGGGCTTGGCCTAATGGGGTCAGGCCCGTACCATCGGAAAGGACGTAATCCTGCCATCCGCCATGGGCAAGCACCCACTCTCCATCCGTGTAGTCAGGATGTCGGGACGCTTCCACCCGGCATATTGTGGCACCGACCATCACTTCACCTATCTTCACAGGTTCTGCATAGGACGGCCCGGCACTCATTCTGCCCCGCATGTAGGGATCAAGGGAGAGATACGCCGTGCGAAGCCGCATCTGGCCCTGGGAAGGTTCGGGCACAGGGACTTTTACCAAACTAAAATCTTCAGGTACAGGGGCGCCCTTGGGGCGTTTTGCCAGGAGAATCTGGCGATTGTGCTGTTTTGTCTGTGACATAAGAACCTCCGTTATTGTCTGGGTTTTTTCAATGGCTGGTCCTGGTTACAGGCTCAGTTCCAGGATCTTTTGGCTCACATCAGGGGTGATATCCCGTCTTTCACCCAGATGTACCATTTTATGGGCCTCAAGTTGCGCCACAAGGGCGGGGATGCTCTCTTTGCCGATGCCGTAATCAGACAGCCTGGTTTTTACCTGCATTTTTTCAAAGAATTGACGGGTAAAATCAATGGCTTGTTCAATGCGCTGGTCCTGACCGCCCTGGTTGAGTCCCCAGACACGTTCAGCATATTGGACAAGCTTTTTTTGTTTGTTTTCTTTGCATACGGTCAGCAGGCTTGGCAGGACCACGGCAAGGGTCTGGGCGTGGTCAAGGCCATGCATGGCCGTGAGTTCATGCCCGATCATGTGGGTGCCCCAATCCTGGGGCACACCTGCCCCGATCAAACCGTTCAAGGCAAGGGTTGCCGTCCACATGAGATTGGAACGAAGATCGTAATCTTTTGGATTGTCAAGGGCCTTAGGTCCCTCTTCAATCAGGGTCAGCAGCAACCCTTCGGCAAACCGATCCTGAACCTTTGCCTTTACCGGATAGGTGAGGTACTGCTCGACCACATGGACAAAGGCGTCAACAACACCGTTGCTGATCTGCCGCAACGGCAGGGTATAGGTCTTTTCAGGGTCCAGTACGGAAAAAACCGGAAAGACATGGGGGCTCTGGAAGGCAAGTTTCGCCTGTATGGATTTGCGTGTTACCACGCCGCCGCAATTCATCTCTGAGCCCGTTGCAGGGAGGGTCAATACGGCTCCCATGGGCAAGGCCCTTTGGATTGGTGCACCCCCCTGTTCCATAATCGACCAGGGGTCTGCCTCAAACAGGGCTGCGGCTGCAACAAACTTGGTTCCGTCAATGACAGACCCGCCGCCAACCGCCAGGAGAAAATCAATGGACTCCTTGTGCACCATTTCAACGGCCTTCATCAATGTCTCAAACGAGGGATTGGGCTCTATACCGCCAAATTCAAACAGGGTATATCCGTCAAGGGCTGCAAACACCTCATTCAGGGTACCGTTCTTTTTGACACTGCCGCCGCCATATAGTACCAGCACCCGGCTTTTCCCAGGGATATGCTGTTTGATAGCAGCTATTTTGCCCTTGCCAAACAGTATTTTGGTCGGATTATGGAAATTGAAATCTAACATGGGTTTATCCTTTGGTTAATTCTTTTGAGGTTTGAGAAAAAAGTCAAACAGTACGCAAATACATTCTTTTATGGGGTCAGTAGAATTGGCGATCTTCATATTAAGCAGGGCCCCTTCCCAGGCGTTCCAGATGAACTCTGTCAGGGTACGGGAAGAAATATCGTTCCGGATGCTCCCCCCTGCTTGACCCTGCTCGATGTAAAATGAAACCCGGTCCTTCCAGGCAGTGGTTGACCGATGCATTTCCTGGCGGCACAGATCGCTTGCCTCGCTGATTTCTGCTGCGAGGTTACCTATCAGGCATCCTGATTTAACTCCGGCTCCTTCCTGAAGGCCAACGATCATTTCAAAGCTGTTGCGCAATGCCCCATGGGGATCATCGGATGGGCCCGATGCAAGAGACGCATCCCACATATTCGACAGGGCTTGTGAGTAATGGCGGATGATTTCAACGGTAAAGGCTTCTTTACTTCTGAAGTAATTATAGAATGATCCCTTGGGAACGTCCGCCCCATCGACAATCTCTTTGATGCCCGTGCCGTTATACCCATTTTTGGCAAACAAAGTAAGTCCGGTTTCAATGAGTTTTATTCTTGTGTCTGTTTTCTTGGCTCTTTTTTCCATGGAAGGGAATATATGACCGGTCGTCTCAATTGTCAAGCAGGCAAACCAGGACGACAGTGTAAATGAAAAAAACGTCTGCACCGGGGGAAATGCCAGAGTCAATCTGCCTGGGACAGCTTTATTTTTATTTCTGGCCGATGACGCCCATCTCTTTTAAATCAAAGTGAAGTTCAAACTCGTTATAAACCTTGCCAGGTCTCCATTTGCCGTTAAATTCAAGGGTGGGAATGACCCAGTCGTCACCCCCATTGACCTCAATGATCTTTTTAATGGTCTGGTCCGGCTGCGCTTCTATCTCAATGTATTCAAATTCAATATTGTTCTTTTTTAAGTAGTCAACGGTTTTTGTACAATGGGGACACCAATGGGCAGCATATACTTTCAGCATGGGTACTCCTTTAAATTTAATGGTTTGGTATGGTTTTAATCGTAATCCCTTGCAGGCCTTTATTTCATTTTGCCACCCATTGGGCAACTCCTTTTTTATTCGCTGATCCGGTTCCATAGGCCGACCTTTTCCCATGCTTGTCCTTGACAGAAATTATGCTTGTGGCGTATTGTTTATTCTGTGAATCCTTTGAACATGGGATAATGCCATGAGAATTGCCGTATTTTCAGATGTTCATTCCAACCTGGAAGCGCTTCAGGCCTTTATTGAGCATGCTGCCACCCGGCGGATCAGCCACTATATGTGCCTTGGCGATATTGTGGGTTACGGGGCCAGTCCCAACGCCTGCATTCGCCTTGTTCAAACCATGCCTGGAATTCGTTTTATTGTCGGCAACCATGATAATGCCGCCACAGGGGGGGGGCATCACATGGGCGTTACTGCAGCCAAGGCCCTGTCATGGACAATTATGCGCCTGTCTCCGGAAAGTCATGTTTTTCTGAAAAGCATGAAGGAAAATATTAAAACAGGGAACCTGTTCTTCTGCCATGCCAACCCATGTGGTATCTCAGACTGGTATTATATCTCAAAAAAATCATTGATTTCCCGGACTTTTTTTCTGACCCGGGCCAAAATTCTCTTTGCTGGCCACACCCATTCGGCAGCCGTCATTACCCGCAAAAATTTTCTTTGCATGTATATCCGGAAACCTGGAAACGGGGCAGTGGTCCCCGTGGCCGGAGTCAATCGTCAGATATTCAACTGTGGCAGCATCGGCCAGCCAAGGGATGGCGACCCCCGGGCCTCCTACCTTATTTACGACACCCTTGAGGAAGTGGTTGAGTTCCACAGGGTGGCCTATGACCTTAAGGGGGCGGCAAAAAGGATAATGGACGCAGGCCTGCCCGAGGCGTTGGCGTTGCGCCTTTCCCTGGGGGTGTAAGTTTTATTCACCAGCCTGGTATCTGACTTCCGTTTCCAAAATCCGGAAGTCTTCCCAGCAGGTCGTTCCTGAGGATGGATCCATCCCTGTAGCGCTTTGCCGGATCCTTTGAAAGACAGGTCATGATCACCTGTTCCAGGTGAACCGGGACATGCGGTATGATGTCACGGGGAGCCACCACGGTCATTTCCATTTCAACGTCCATGGGATAAACACTGTTGTCCTGGCAAAGGGGCAGGCGATTGATCGTAAAAAGGTAGAGGATGATCCCGAGGGCCCACACATCGCTTGCAAGGCAGGTCTTTCCCTCGAACTGTTCAGGGGGCATAAAGTTCAAGGTTCCCTGGGGGGACGTGTCGTGATCCTTCCAGGTCGTTTTTTTTGCACTGCCGAAATCAAGCAGCTTCAACCTGCCGTCAAACCGGACCATGATATTGTCGGGTTTGATGTCCCTGTGCATGATCCCATGGCCATGGGCATAGGCAACCACGGAAAGAAGTTGCAGAAAAAGGGCCTCTTTTTTTCGGGCCGAAGGACGGGTTGCCAGAAGATCCCACAGGGTCATACCGTCCACATATTCCTGGATGAGTATAAATCGGTCATTTTCCTTTATTACCTCAATGAGATGAACAATATTGGGATGATACACCAGCCGCTTGAGAACAGCTGCTGCACGCAGGGCATTGACGTTCATCCCGGGGGAGTGGGGGATTTTTGCAACGGCTTTTTTTGCTTTTCCCCGGTCCTGAACAAGCCATATTTCGGCGTCTCCTCCCACGGCAATCCTTTTTTCGGGGATCCAGCGGTCGGAAATGGGGCGCCTGCCCTTTAGGGTAAGTTGGGATTTGGGGGTAAAAAAACGGAGGCCTTCCTGGATGTATCCCACGATCACCTGCCAGGCATCCAGGTCAGGTTCGTTGTCCTGCTGGGTCTGTAAGATGGCCTGGCCGCATTCAAGCAGCACATAAAACCGCATGGCAAAGCTGTCCGCATCCAGCGGCATCACAACATAATCGTCCGCACCGGCTTTCATGAATTTATTCAAGGGTGACGGTGGGACTTCAGGTATCAGCACGAGAAGGGGAACAGGCCTTTTCAAGGCCTTCTTAATGGCATGGATTCCGGTAATGGTGTCAGTTTGATCCGGACCGGCATGGAGGATAACCATACAGATGTTTTTACCATGGAATAAAGAAGCGTTATTCTGGGGATCGAACGGTTTGATAGACATCATACGGATTTCAAAGGGACGGGTCAATTGCTGAATGAGCCTCTCCTCCACCTCGGTAAGGTCAAGCATCAGTAAGGTATCTGATAACATTTTGCCTTTTTTATCCTCCTTTTTTCAGGTCAAGAACGCTGCGTATCTTTAATAACAGGTCCCGGGCTAAAACCGTTTTTTCCATGGCATGATAGGCCTTGGTGGAAAGGTTCATGATGATTTCGTGTGTTTCTGTTGGATTGGCCAGAATCCGGTCTGAACCTTCATAAAGGTCATGCTGGATTTCTATGTTAGCGGGAAAGTTCGAGCGCAATAACCTGAGATTCTTTTGAGTATATTTTTAGTCTCGATAAGCTTCAAGCTTTTAAAATAAAAAGGAATATGATATTCTATTCTACTTTACTGGAGGAGGGTTTTATTGTCAATATGCCCTTTTTTACGCAATGGATGAACTAGGGGGCTTTGCCGTATGAAAAATAATCGTCCGGGCGTGATCGTTGCCCACCATGGGATTGCCGTGGATATTTTGTTTGAATCTGGAGAACGGCAGATGGTAAAGGTGAAGAGACGTTCAGGCCACGTTGTCGGTGACAGCGTAGACGTGGGAGAGCACGGTCTGACAAGGGTACCCCGCAGGACGGAACTTTGCCGAAGGGACTCCCGGGGCGGTATCCGGATTGTCGGTGCAAACCTGGACGTTCTCGGCATTGTGGTGTCGTCCCTGCCTGTGCCTCCCTTTGGATATGTGGACCAGGCCATTGTTGCGGCAAGGCAGGCCGATCTTACGCCTGTGCTGGTTATCAACAAAGGTGACCTGGAAGGTGCTGAAAGATTCATCGCCGGGTTTAAGGAAATTTACCAGGGTGCTGTGGATCTCTTTGTCGTGAGTGCGGTCACAGGGGCAGGTCTCCATGACCTGGAGTCGTTTCTGGGCAAAGGAGGGGGCCTGCGAAGCTTTTTTGTGGGTTTGACAGGGGTTGGCAAAAGTTCGTTGCTCAATGCCATCTGCCCGACCCTGGACCTCAGGATAGGAGAACTCTATGAGGCCGGCCGTCGGGGCTGTAACACCACCACGGTTTCCACCCTTCATTCACTTCCGGGCGGTGGTGAACTCGTGGATACCCCTGGTTTCAACGAGTTTGGGCTTGTTGATATCTCTCCCCGGGATCTGGCCGGCTATTTTCCCGGATTCGAACGGGCCATGGACCATGGCCTATGCCGTTTCAGGGATTGTCTGCACCGTACGGAACCTGGTTGTGCCGTTGCAGATGGTGTGGAAAGCGGCAGGATCTCAAACGAACGATACACCACCTACCTGCAGATTCTGAACCTTCTGGAAGCAGGAGATGCAAGGTTTAAAACCCGACGATAGAGGCTGACACCGTTGTTCAACTGGAATTGACATTTTTGCATCGGCGCATCTCCCCGACGTTTACCGTTCCGGTCAGGGGAACCAAAGGGGGCGGAATGGTACTATCGCCTCCCCTGTATCATCGAGTTTCATGCTTCGTTGTGGCCAGGGCAGATACCATGCTCCGGCCGTGCCGGTTTATATGAAACTCGCTTCGACCGGCCGGCGGAAACGGGTGTTGCCCTTCACTCATTCTCGCAGGCCGTCCATGGCCTGCTCCGAGGGAAATGGCAACTCCTTGGACCTCGTGTCCACCGTTGCCATTTAACCCGTTCAGGGCAACACCCGTTCCCGCCCGCCTACTACTGTCGAGTTTCATGCTTCGTTGTGCCCGCCAGGACATGTGGGTTATATGAAATAGACCGCTAACGGCGGGAACCCGTTGAACTCAACGGCGCTGTAACTGCTTGTGTATGCACCGGTGGAGAGCCAGTAAACCCGGTCACTGATGGCAAGGTTCAGCGGCAGTTTGTATTTATAATTTTCGTACAGGATGTCGGCACTGTCGCAGGTTGGCCCGGCAAGAACCACCTCTTCCACCTCACCTTTTTTCCCGGTAAAGATGGGGTATTTGATGGATTCGTCCATTGTTTCGATCAATCCGGAAAATTTTCCCACATCCAGATATACCCAGCGGTGGAGGGCTGTTCTGGATTTTCGCGCAATCAACACCACCTCGGTGACCATGACCCCTGCATCCGCTATCAGTGACCTGCCAGGTTCCAGGATGATTTGGGGCAGATCATCCCCAAAGCTTTCCGTAAGAAAACGGGTGATTTCCTGTCCGTAGGTTTCAAGGTCATTGGCTTTGGACAGATAGTTTGCTGGAAATCCCCCACCCAGGTTGATCATCTGCAGATTGATGTCATCCTCCTGTTCAAGGCGGTCAAAAATGCCCTTTACCTTTCCAATGGCAGCATCCCAGGCACCAATTTCGCGCTGTTGGGATCCCACATGGAACGAAATTCCATAGGGAATAAGGCCCAGATCCTTTGCAAGGATGATGAGATCCATGGCCATGTCCAACTGGCAGCCGAATTTTCTGGACAAGGGCCAGTCCGCTGTAAGCGTGCCTTCGGTTAATATGCGGACATAAATTCGGGAGCCCGGGGCCGCCCTTGCGATGTTGCGGATGTCTGCTTCAGAGTCTGTGGCATACATGCGTACACCTTTTTCATAGAAATATCTGACATCCTTGCTTTTTTTTATGGTGTTGCCAAAACTGATTCTGTCTGGAGATATGCCCAGGGAGAGGACCCGGTCCAGCTCATAGATCGAGGCGATGTCAAAATTGACATTTTTATCCCGCATCATGGTCAGAATTTCAATTGCCGGATTTGCCTTTACCGCATAATATATGCTGGCATAGGGAAAGACATTGATCAGTTGTTCCAGCCGACGTTCAACCGTTGCCGTATCAATGACCAGAAAGGGCGTATCCTTGTCTTCGGCGAAGGTTTTGATTCGTTCAAATGTTTCTGGATTTATGTATTCTTCTGGTGATATGGGCATTGTATTTTTTGCTCCAATAGTATCAACGGGTTGTTATGGTTTTGTGCACCTTTTGTTTCTACCTATATCACAATTGGTATTATTTTTGCCACCGTGGTTTTGGATCAGAAGCTTTTTTATCAGATCACGTCCATGCACCAGGGCGCTTTCTTGCCGTTCTTGGGGCAATGGGTGAGAACGAGTACACCATGGCAGATGCCTGGGAAAGCTGTTGGCCAGGATTTGCCAACATTCTCCTGACCTTTCCCAGGCTATTGCATTAAGGCTCTGATTGATGTAAAAAAACAGTATGAAACATTCAAAAAAATATATACCCACCATGTTGATCCCCCTGGCCCTGTTTTTCTGTTTTCTAATTTTTGGTTGCAGTGACGATGGCCTGGTGGCAGATTCTGCGGTAAAGACCCTCCCTGAAAGTTTCAGTTTCATGGAAGTCGGCACCAATACAATCTATTCCAGGAAATTGCAGCAGCGTCTGGGCCATCTGCTTGGGGCTGATGCCACCCAGGGAAACAACACCATCGACCTTGAGATCAACACCGAAACCTTTTTAGCCGACTATTTCCCCGGCTTTCACACCATTAATGAAAAACTTAACACGCCTCCCAGGGAACGGGTTGAGCATAAAACCATCAAGCTGATGTATCGCTATGCCAAAGATAAGGGGCTTGCCTTCAGCTATGTTGAATTTTTGTTCTCCGATTATAACCTGACCCCTTTGCTGATCAGGGTTCATTTTGAATACGACGATCTTGGCATTGGAGAAACCCTGAAACAAAAATACGGCGCCCCCCGCGGGATTGACTGGGATAAAAGTCAGCCCAATGCAACCGCCCTTTACTGGGAGAGAAACGGTGACCTTCTGGTTCTGTCAACCATTCCTGACCAGCTGGGACGGCCAACCTTCCAGCTAAACATCTATTTTGCAGACAGATTGAAAAATCTGATTGAAACAGAATCGGCCTTGAAACACAAGGAGGAGGGGAAGGCACCGACTGTAAAAACGGTTTTTTGATCAGATCTGTTTTTTGCGAAATGACTCAAATCTTAAATCGTTCCACCAGCTTTTTTAAGGTTTCAGCAAGTTTGGACAGGTCATGGGCACGGGTGTTCACCTTAGAGCTGTTGCCCGACATCTGGGTGGCTGCATGGTTTACCTCGAAGATTCCTTTGGCTATTTGTTCGGAAGCCGTTGAACTTTCAGCAACATTCTGGTTCACCTCCTGGATTCCCTTGGATGCCTGTAAGACATTGCTGGCGATTTCATTTGTAGTGGCAGATTGTTCTTCAACTGCCGCTGCAATGGTTGTAACCATTTCATTGACATTTTTGATAACCGTTGAAATCTTGTCAACTTCGGCAACGGTTTCCTTTGTGGAGAGCTGAACCCCGCCGATTTTTTCTTTTATCTCAAGGGTTGCCACCGACGTCTGCTTTGCAAGTTCCTTGATTTCATTGGCAACCACGGCAAAGCCTTTACCTGACTCACCAGCCCGGGCCGCTTCAATGGTTGCATTCAACGATAGCAGATTGATCTGTTCAGATATATCTGTTATCGCCTCTGTGACCTTACCGATATCCATTGTTGCCCTTCCCAGTTCGTTCACCTTTCCAGAGACAACCCTGGCATGGGCGACCATCTCGTCTGTTACGGAACGGGCTTTTTCTGAATTATGTGCGATTTCGTTGATTGTGCTGGTCATCTCTTCCGTGGCAGTTGCCATCATGTTGATATTCAAGGATGCCTGCTCACTTGCGGCAGCCACGGAACACATACTGGAATTCATCTCTTCGGCCGCCGCAGCAACCATGGCAGACCTTTCGGACATGCCCCCAGCTTCCTGGGACATCTGTATGGAAAGATCGGAAACCTCGGTTGAGGATGCGCTCAGAGTGACGGCATTACTTGAAATATCCTTTACAATTTCCTGCATTCTATAGATAAAGGCATTGAACCAGTGAGCAAGTTCTCCGACTTCGTCACTGCTTTTTATCTCAAGCCTCTGGGTGAGGTCTCCTTCTCCTTCTGAGATGTTTTTGAGGCCAGTGACTGCATTGTTGACTGAAATAACAATGCGTTTACTGATGAGGAAGACAACCATAAATGAAATCAGAATGGAAAGGATGGCAGCCATGAACATTCGGGTTTTCAGGTCCTTTAACGGGGTCATATACGGTTCAGTCAGAAGAGTTGCAATGACGATTTTGTCATTTTTTTGTTGAAAGGCACACAGGTATTCTTCTTTGTTGAAAAGATATTTAAGCATGCCTTGTCTTTGATCTACAATTTGTTTTCCCCAATTAAAACGGGTGATGTCTGTGCCGATTTTTTGGGGATCTGGATCGGCAATTGTTGTTCCCTTAATGTCGATGAGAACGGCATAACCCTGTTCACCGACCTTCTGGCCCTGTATAATGGCTTGGATGTCTGTCTTTTGTATCAGTTCCTGAAGCTCCCTGGGCTGGACGCCAATCTGAATCAATCCGGGCCGGTCTTGCCTTGCAACGGTTATATATTGAAACAGAACCTTATCGGTCCCTCTTGCCTGGGGGGCCTGGGCAAGTTCAAATCGTTTTTGTGTCAATCCCGCTATCAGGGGCTGGGTTTGATCTGTGGTGTGGAAATCAAATCCGTAAAATTCGGGGATGTTGCCCCATTTAAGGATACCGTCTGCGTCGACTACATGTATTTCATCCACGCCAATATCCTTTGCCAGTGCAATTGCCTGTTCCGTTGTCGGTGGCTGCTGGGTCACCTCGAAAATTTTCCTGATAGCCCTTACCTGGCGAAGGTAGTTCTTGTTCAGAGCTGTCTTCAATGCGGAGATGCCGTTTTCCGATTGATCAACACCCTGGATGATTTGTTCCAGAGCGGTTGTCACGATATTGTTCATTAAATTATTGATTATGCGTTTCTGCTGTAGATATGAATAGATGGATATGACCAGTATGGATGCAAAAAGCATTATAACCATGGGAATTAAAATTTTAGTCTGGATGCCAAACCGGAAGGCCGGTGTCTGTCTGCTCATTTGTGAATCCTTTCTTTGAATTTTGTTTCACATTGGCCTGAGGATAGATGATTTTCGATCATTTTACAACCTGGCGAATCCTGGATGCCAAAAAACAATTTGTAATAAGTCAAAAAATTACATATCTTTTGTGGCATGATTATCCTGAATGCCATATTTCCCCTGTTCTGCCTGCTCGCCCTTGGCGGTATGCTCAGACATTTTAAGATCACCAATGGGCAATTTCTCGCAACCTCTGATCGGCTGGTTTATTATATCTTTTTTCCGGTCATGCTCTTCTGGAAGATCGGCGGTGCAACAACGGATGGCGGTGCTGGTTTTAATCTATGCGCTGCCGCAATCCTCTCCGTGATTGTGGTGTATCTACTGAGCCTTGGTGCAATCCGTGTGTTCAACGTTCCAAGTTTCCAGGCCGGTTCTTTTTCCCAGGCCTGTTATCGGTTTAATACCTACATCGGGATGGCCGTTGTCATGACCACCCTTGGGGAAACCGGGGTCCGGTATTTTGGCATCCTTATCGGGTTTGCCATCCCATTTATCAATGTGCTGGCCGTTTCCACATTGATCTGGTATTCGGGAAAAAAAGGCACCCCCCGGGAAAACGCAAGTTATCTCTTGCGGGCATTGATCTCCAATCCCCTGATCATTGGGTGTGCTGCCGGGCTTTTGTTCTCTAAATTTGAGTTCAGCTTTCCGGTCTTTCTTGACAATACCTTTCGAATGATGACATCCGTGACCCTGCCACTTGCCCTTTTGTCCATCGGGGGGGGATTAAGCGTGGCCTCACTCAAGCTGAACACCGTAAATTCCATGATTGCAGCCCTATTGAAAACAGCCATTCTGCCCATAGTGGGGTTTTTCTTGCTAAAGCTGTTCGCTGTTTCAGGGGTTCCATTCAAGGCGGGCATTATTTTTTTTGCCCTGCCGACATCCACGGCCATTTATGTGTTGTCGGCACAGTTGAACAGCGATACTGAGCTTGCATCTGCCGCTATCATGGTGTCAACGGTTGTCTCGTTTATCCCCCTGTCTATTGTTTTGTTGCTTTAAACGAGAATGGAGATATGCAGGACAGGTGTTTTTTTCTTGTGTGTTTAAATCGTTAAACCCCCAGACAAGGAGCATCCCATGAACAGACATTTTTTAATTGCCGTATCCGAGGAAAAGAGTTGTCTTTTTGGTGTCAGGTTTGTTGCAAATTTTTTTTCAGAGATGCAGCATATCAATGCCACGTTTTTTTATTCTGCACCCAAACCACCGGCGGTATGGGATAACGAGCGAAGCCTTGAGGCGGATTTATTGCAAAAAGAACAAGGGCAAAAAATCATGGCCAAGGGGAAAAAGGGGCTGGAAAACGCCATCAAGGAGTGCGTCAGCCTGGGATGCCTTAAGGATAATCTGCAGATAAAGTTGCAGTCCCGGGTCTTTTCCACAGCTGCAGATATTATCAGGGAAGGAGAACGAGGGAAATATGATGCCGTTGTTCTGGGACGCAGGGGGCTTTCAATGCTTGAAGAGGCCTTTGATGACAGTGTGAGCAGGGCGGTGTTTGATCAGAAATTGTCCTTTCCCGTCTGGCTTTGCAGGGCGTCGCATCCCCAAAGGAAAAATGTGTTGCTCTATCTTGATGGTTCAGAATCCTGCCTTCGCATGGCCGATCACGTGGGATTTATTCTCAGCCATGAAAACAGGCATCGGCTTGATATTTTAACGTGTGAAAAGAGTTCAGATATTACCCGGGCCGTTGAAAAGTGCAAATCGATGCTGCTGGACTACGGGTTTCCGGCCGATCTTGTCCGTCATAAATCCGTAATAACAGACAACGTGGCTGGGGCGATCCTTGATGGGGTGAACGACGAACAATATGCGGCCGTTGCCCTGGGCCGATCGGGCACGAAAAGAAATCTGCTCCAGCGCCTTTTTAAAGGACCGGTCTGTTCGATTTTATTCAAGGAACTCAACGAAACAGCCCTTTGGATCTGTCATTGATAAAATAAAAATCATGGAGCCCGTTAAAATGGAAACCGTTAACAATGTATCTAAAAAAGCCGGTACTTCTCCCGGCACCATGGTACATATCGGTGAGCGAAAGATTGAAAAAACCCGGATCAGAATCATGGATTACGATGGGGGTCAGATCCGGGAAAAAGAGGTTCAGGAGATTGAAGAGTGCTTTCCCTTTAAGGCTGAGCCAACCATCACCTGGATCAATATCGATGGTCTCCATGATATCGAGCTGATCGAGAAAATCGGCAGGCATTTCGATGTCCACCATCTCATTCTGGAGGATATCGTTCATACGGGGATTCGCCCGAAAATCGAACAGTTTGATTCGTTCACCTTTATTGTTTTTAAGATGCTTTATTATGTTGAAGAGACCGATGAGATCGTTGACGAGCAGTTCAGCATCATTCTGGGGCAGAATTTTGTTATTTCGTTCCAGGAACGCGAGGGAACGGTGTTTAATCCCTTGAGGGACAGAATCAGAAGTTCCAAAAACAGGATAAGGAAAAAAGGAGCCGATTACCTCACCTATGCCCTCATCGACACGGTGGTTGACAACTATTTCATCCTTCTTGAAATTCTTGGGGATAAAATTGAAGGCCTGGATGATGCGCTGTTAACCTCCATATCCAAAGAAACATTCCACGCCATCAATGAGATGAAACGAAAGCTCGTTGCCTTGAGGCGGGCCATTACACCTTTGAAGGAGTTGATCAATACCGTTGAAAAAGAGGCGTTTGATCTGGTCGATGAACGTAATATTATTTTTTTCAAGGATGTCCATGACCATACCGTTCAGATTCTGGAGACCATCGACACCTTTCGGGAGCTGATTTCAGGGCTCCACGACATTTTTATGAACAACGTCAACAACCGGACCAACGAAATCATGAAGACTTTGACCATCACGGCAACCATCTTCATTCCCCTCACCTTTATTGCGGGTATATATGGTATGAACTTCAAGTATATCCCGGAGCTTGAATGGCGGTGGGGCTATTTTGCCTTCTGGGCGCTCATTGTCGCCATTGTGGGGGGCATGTTTTACTATTTCAAGCGAAAAGACTGGCTCTGATCACTATCCCCATGATCAAAAATCATGGGCCTTACCCTTTTCCCGGCATTTTCTTGACGGCTGCATCGTCCATGATTTCTTCGGCTGTTTTTTGTGCATCCACGGCCTTTGTCTTGGCCTTGGCTGCACTGCGGAAGGCCTTTTCTGCCTTTTCCTCGGCCGTTGTGAGTTCCTGTTTGAGTTCCTTGTGTTCGTCAATAATGATGGCCTTTTCAGTGCCATTCTCTAGTTCTGCAAGCTTTGCATTGAGGGCATTAAGGGCTTCCCGGGCTGCACGTGCTCGTTTTTCAGCCCGTTCAGCCTTTTTGTCGGCTGCCTCAAGGGCGTCGCTGGCGGCTGCAATCAAGGCGGTTGCCCCCTCTTCAGGCTCGGATTCCAGGTCAATATCTTCTGCTGCAAGCACCAGGGCCGTGATGGGCAGTCGGGGGAGGGAATTGACAAAAGATTTGCCCGTTGGGTCTGTCAGATGATTGGCCTTGAGGGTAAAGGGCAGAAAGACCATGGCGGCGGCCCTGGAGTTTTCCACCACAACCTCGGAGGCAAACGACGGGACAATGACGGCCTGGGCCTCAATGCGCACATTTTCAAGAATTTTGCCCAGGGCTTTTTTCTCAGCTTCAATCCGGGTGCCGTTGCCCTTGGTCAGCACACGAATGACAGCCCCATGCCAGGTTTTGTTCCGGGTCATCAAGTGGGCAAACAAAAGCATTAGACGGCTTGTGGCGTCATCCTGCCACCATACGTCAATGAATCGCTGTTCGGCGGGTATCTCTTGGAGTTGATCCCAGACCCGAGGGGTGACTTCCATCACCACAATATTAAACCCTGCACGAAAGAGGGTCCTGAGGTGTTGAACAAAGGCGTACTGATTCCGGCATGGAATCGTATCCCCTGGTTTGTCAAACCAGTTGAGGACAACGGTATTGGGGGTTATGGGGCCAAATCCCGTGCTCTGGATGACGGTTTCCAGGGCCTCTGAAAATTCCGGAGCCCATACCGCCAGGGGGACCATGGGCAGATCCCTCTCCCGGATAAATCCCGTAAGTTCTTTTTGGATGACGTTACGTTCTCTTACGGCAACCAGGCCTTCTCCCTCATGGATGTGGAGGGCCGTTGCAAACCCTGAACCCCCTTCGATCCATGATGAAAAGGTCAGCAGCATGTCACGTTTTTCTTTGCCGTGGTCCAGGATCAGCAGGCGGGGCTGCCAGTCCCGGTCATGGGACAGCTCCTTGCCTGCGGCCAGGATATGGTTTCTGGCCTGCTGCATGTGATAGGCCCGGGAACTGTCAGCCCATCTTGCAGGTTTGTCCGTTCGTTTGAGGTATTGGTGGATGGCAAACAGAACGGCAATAGCTGCTGCCCCGCTTTTGGGATCAATGGCCAGCATCACGCCTGCACAGATCAGGAACCCTGCAAGGCTCAGGTGGGGTGAGAACCATTTGAATCGGGGTCTGAAAGATGGACTTGCTGTTCTTGCTTCGAAAAAAGTAGCATAGTTGAGCAGCCCGTAGGAGATGAGAAAAAACATGGAAACCACCCGGGCAACGAGGTTCAACTGCCCCAGGGCAATGACGGCAATGGCAATGGCCGCCGACAGCAGGATTCCCCGTCTTGGATTGTTCGTTGGGCCGCTGCCCTTTGCAAAGGGATTGAGGACGGAGAATATGCGGTCCGCCGAAAGGGACTGGAGGATTCTGGGGGCTCCCATGAACGAGGCCATGGCCGACGACAGGGTGGCAGCGACCACACCAGCGTCTATGAGAAAACCGTATTTGGCGATGGACTTCATGGCTCCATAATTTGAGGCAAGCTGCTGGTTGGGCAGGGAGGCGGAAAAGATCAAGGTTGAGGCAAGGTAAACAAGGATGGAAACGCCCACGGCAAGAAAGGTTCCAAGGGGCAGGCTTTTTCCCGGATCTGCCAGATCCCCGGACATGCTCACTCCCTGGGTAAAACCGGTAACGGCAGGAAAGAAAATGGCAAACAGAATCCAGAAAGGAACCGTGCTTTCCGTGTTCACCCAGTTGGCTGTCAACAGTGCCGAGTCCCAATGGGTAAACCCGCCCCAGAAGAACGATCCCAGTGCCGCTATAAGAAGGGCCATGACCACAAATTGAAATTTGGTGGCCCAGTCTGAGCCGAGCCAGGCAAAAACAAACAGAAAGGAAACAGCGCCAAAGGCGATAAGTCGGGTGGTCATGGCTGTGGATGAAGGGACAAAGACCGCCACTGCCTCTGCAAAACCAATGCAGTAAAAGGCCACGGAAATAGACTGGGCCAGAAACAGCACAAGGCCGATTGAACCGCCAAATTCCATTCCAAGGGTTCGGGAGATCAAGTAGTAATCCCCTCCGCCCTTGACCTTGAGGTTGGTGGCAACGGCAGAGAGGCTGATGCTGGTAAGGATCGATATGGTGTTGGCAAGGACAAGGATGATCAAAGACTTGCCAATACCTGCATTCCCCACCACATATCCAAGGCGTAAAAACAGGATAATTCCCAGAATCGTAAGAACGCTGGGCGTGAAAACGCCTGCAAAGGTGCCGAGTTTACCTGTTGTTTCTTTATCAGCAATTGCCTGATCCTTACTCCCCGTACCTAGGGAAAATTCAGTAGTCATCTGTCACCCGATTAAGTTTGGTTGCAAAGGTGGAACTTTGTTTGTGTTTGCCACGTATCCATGGCATATTACGCACAGCTACTGTTGGGAGCAAGTATTATTTCAAAACCGGAGGTCCTAGGGAGTGGATCACAAACCCTGGGACGTGGATGGCCACCCCTCCCTTAAGATGCTGGCCCTCGCTTTTCTGATCCGGGTGGGCGTAACGCTGCTTGGCGAAGGGCTTGATTTTCATATTCCCAAGGGCTACATCTATTTTGCCATGGCCTTTTCCATGGGGGTGGAAATGCTCAATATCCGGCTTCGATCCCGGTCGAAAAAGGACATTAGGTGACGGTGCCGATTAAGCGCTGGAAGGCATTGGTGAGCGCCACAAAGGCCTCGGGGGTGCCTCCCCTGTCCGGATGACTGGTCCGGGCAAGCCGTCGGTATCTTTGGGTGAGCTCTTTTTTTGTAAGCCTGTTTAGCTTGTTCCTGGAAATTCCGAAAATGGAGCAGGCCTTGTCCAGGTTGAATTTTGGCCGGGGAGGAGGAGGGCGGAAGGATCGGTGCCGGTCCATGAATTGTCGTGCAAAATCATCCAGCAGAGTGGAACCCATATATTCATTGTCATAAAAAAAGATCAGGTATCGCACCAGATAGGGGTGAAGGGTTGATCCTGTGCCAGCAGAATCTTTGGAGAACAGGCGTTCATGGATGGCACATATCTCTTCTAAAAAATGATTGTCCACCCGTTCCTGGTCCAGGGCCTGGGGCATCTTTCTGGCCAGAATGCCGGAAAAAAATCGCTGGAGGTCAAAGGCGACAAAGAGGTAGGATTTAAGTTCCGTGTGTCCAAGGGCTGCCTCGTGGCGGATAAAGTATTGTTCGATTTCGTCCCTGCATTTTCCATGAAGGTCCCCCATGATCGCTGCCGGCATTGTGGCAACCGGACCCTGGTCCATGGTGCCGAACTTGAGGTAGTGGAGCCTTCTTTTGTCAAAGGAGGAAAGCGATTGGTGGAGGGTGTTTGCCTCTTGGGGGGTCAACCGGGCGGTCGTTTGGGATCGGTTGAGAAAAACCTCCACTGCCCGGTAAATTTCCGGATCAAGGAACGGCAGAAACAGATCTTCAAGATGGTCCGCATCCACGTCAATGTCTAATGCTTCCAACTGGTCCAACAGGGTCTCTGCCATATAAAAGGCGTTGCCTCCCGGGTATTCAATGAATTTTGACGGGTCACAGCCCAGGTCTGCAAGGTCTTTAAAGGTGAGTGTCCCGTTGTTTTGGCAGCAGGTCTGGCGAAGGGTGTACCGGGGTCGTCCCTGGTGGATGAATTTTGCGATATACATGTTCGTCCCCCTTTAATCATGGGTATAATACCTTCAAGGATACAGGAAAAACCACTGGGAGGAAAGAACAATGCTGGGTCAGTCGAATTCCTCCCGGGTAAAATTTTCATTGGCCAAAAGGATGATCAAGGCCTGACCTTGACAAACGGCCTGACAAATAGTTCGATTAATCCATAAAAGAATGGTATTCTTTAGCGTTCTTTTAAATTCAAAACAGGAGGATATTATGGCTAAGTTTACAATTGGTGGTAACCCGGCAAATACGTCAGGGGATTTACCCCAAGTTGGAGAAAAAGCACCTGAATTTCTGCTTACCAAAACAGATTTGACGGACATTTCGCTAAAGGATGTGGCGGGAAAAAAGGTGGTGCTGAACATTTTTCCAAGCGTGGATACGCCGGTGTGCTCTGCGTCGGTCCGGCGTTTTAACAGTGAAATCAACAACTATGCAAACGCCGTTGTCCTCTGTGTCTCCCTTGATCTGCCGTTTGCCCATTCCCGGTTCTGCGAAACCGAAGGGTTGAAGAATGTCATCCCGGTAACAGAACTCAGGAACAGGGATTTTGGCCGGGCCTACGGCCTTAGAATTGTTGACGGTCCCCTGGCTGGACTTCTGGCAAGGGGGGTTGTGGTGATGGATGAACAAGGAACGGTGATTTTTTCAAAGCTTGTGCCGGAGCTTAAAACCGAACCGGACTATGAACCGGTGCTGACGGTCCTTGGAAAAAGAGTCTCGGCTGAAAATGTATGTACCCAAACCTCCACGGCAGAACATTCAAGGCTCAACGAGAACGATGAACCCTGTGATGACGGAAGGGCTGGATGAAATATCGAAGGGAACAAGATGCCATGGGCATGGTTGAGGTGCCCATGGATGCCTATTACGGGGCAAGCACCCAGCGGGCCGTTGATAATTTTAAGGTCAGCGGCATGGTGTTTCAACCGGTGTTCATCCGCATGCTCGCCCTGGTGAAGAAGCATGGTGCTCGTGTCAATGTCCGTCTGGGTTTGCTGGATGAGACCCTCTCAACGGCCATTGTTTCAGCCTGCCAGGAGGTGATTGACGGCAAGTTTGCGGACCAGTTTGTGGTGGATGTCTTTCAGACGGGTTCCGGAACCTCCACCAACATGAACATGAACGAGGTGATTGCCACCCGGGCAAATGAGATCCTCACGGGTGAAAAACAAGGGAAAAAACCGGTTCATCCAAACGATCATGTGAATCTTGGGCAGTCGAGCAACGATGTGATACCCACCATGATCCACATGGCGGCCCTGGTCGAGATCAATACGGCCCTGATTCCTGCCCTTGAATTGCTGTTAAAGGTGCTCTCAGAAAAGAGCAGCGCTTTTTCAGCGGTAAAAAAGATCGGAAGGACACATCTCCAGGACGCCGTTCCCATGACCCTGGGCCAGGCGTTCTCAGGATATGCAAAGCAGGTTGAACTTGGCATTGCAAGGATCCGGACGGCAGGGAAAAACCTTTGTGCCCTTGCCCTTGGCGGCACTGCCGTTGGTACGGGTGTCAACACCCATGAACGTTTTGCCCGGGAGGTCATCCAGGCGATATCCCATGAAACCGGATTCACCTTCCATGAGGCAGAGAATCATTTTGAGGCCCAGGGTGCCCAGGACGCAGCCCTGGAAGTGAGTGGCACTCTGAAAACCATTGCAGTGGGCCTGTTGAAAATAGCCAACGATATTAGATGGCTGGGGTCCGGTCCCAGGGCAGGTCTTGGAGAGATAACCCTTCCTGCGCTCCAGCCAGGGTCATCGATTATGCCGGGCAAGGTCAATCCCGTGATCCCAGAGGCCGTCATTCAGGTGGCGGCCCAGGTTGTGGGGAACGACACCACCATCACCATTGGCGCCCAGACGGCCCATCTTGAACTCAACACCATGCTGCCGGTCATTGGGTATAACCTGTTGCAGTCCATCGGGCTGCTCTCGTCGGCAGCGGCTGTTTTTGCTGAAAAATGTATCCAGGGAATTTTGCCTAATCTTGAAACATGCCGGGCTAACATCGAAAAAAGCCTTGCCATGGCCACCTACCTGGTTCCCCATGTGGGCTATGACAGGGCCTCAGCCATTGCAAAAAAGGCCCATGAAACAGGACAAACGGTAAGAGAAATTCTTGTTCAGGAAAATTTACCTGAATCATTTCTGCCCTGAAACCTAACCATTAAACGAAGGAAACCTGATATGGAATTTCATGAGGTAATGAAACAGCGGCGGTCGGTCAATTTCTTTGATCCCAAAAAAGAGGTGTCTGAGGCGCTGTTAAAAGAGGTGATCGAAACCGCAGCTATGACACCCTCGGGGTTTAACCTCCAGCCCTGGAGCCTTGTGGCGTTGAGAAAATTCGGGGAAAAAGAACGGCTCAAAAAACTTGCCTGGAACCAGCCAAAGGTAACTGAAGCTCCCGTGGTTCTGATTGTGCTGGCCGATCGGGACGCCTGGAAAGAGGGCCATCCCATTGTTGAACAAAATTTCAGTGAGATGGTGAAATCAGGGGCCATGAAGGAGGAACAGCGTCAGTGGTTTGCCGATGCCCGTACCTCCCTTTACGGCGAAACACCTGAAAAACAGCAGGCATTTGCCTGCAAAAATACGGGGTTCTTTGCCATGTCGTTGATGCTTGCCGCCAAAGATCTGGGGCTTGAAACCCACCCCATGGACGGGTTTGACCATGACGGTGTGAGAAAGGCATTTAATATTCCGGATAATTTCTGGATTCCCCTGCTCCTGGCCGTGGGGTATGTGGGGGATGATTTTAAAATGGCACCGCCAAAATGGAGACGGCGGGCCGAGGATATCCTGGTGACCTTTGAATCATGATAGGGACAAGACCATGGTGACGTATACAGGCATCAACCATCTGGCAATGGCTACGGCAGATATTGATATGACCATCCGTTTCTGGCGGGATCTTTTAGGTATGCGCCTTGTGGCAGGCCTTGGCCGTCCAGGCTACCGCCATTATTTTTTTGAGATCTCCCAGCATGACATGATCGCCTTTTTTGAATGGCCACAGGTCGAGAAAATTCCTGAAAAAGACCATGGTGCTCCAGTTAAAACACCGTTGGCATTTGACCACGTTTCCGTGGGGGTTGAATCCCAGGAGGACCTCTGGCAGTTAAAGCAGAAACTTGAGACTGCCGGGTTCTGGGTCTCAGAGGTGATAGACCACGGTTTTATCCATTCCATCTACTCGTTTGATCCCAACCATATTCCCATTGAGTTCAGCTGTAACGTCCCAGGGATGGATCTTCGTAGACATCCGATCATGGCAGATACCAGGCCGTCTGCCCTGGGTAGTGAAGGCGCTGAACCCCAGGCGGGCCGGTGGCCTGAAGTTAAACAACCCGTCCCGGTGTCGGAGAGAACGATTTATCCTGGAGAGGGCTTCATCCTTGGGAAAGGAAAATCATGATATTGATGGTTAGATTTCGAAAAGCCATGTTCTTTTTGGGGGCGGTGGTTTTTCTATCGTGTATGCTGCCTGCCGTTTCCCGGGCAGAGGTTCAAGACAACCTCAGTCAATGTGCCGCCATTGAGGACGATCTGCTCCGCCTTCAATGCTACGATGGGATGGCCAACAGAGGGTCAGCATCCGTGGAAAAGGCTGAACCTGTGAACAAGCTCGACACCTGTGTGGCTCCTGTGGCAAAGCCCTCCTATCTCTCCCGGTTGTGGGAGCTTGACAGGGATCAGTCCCGGGGTGAATTTGCCATCCGGATGCATCGTTCCAACTATATCCTTCCTTTTTCCTTTAACTTTTCCCCCAATGAGGATCCCATCAAGGATGGTTTTCCCGGCAGGAAGGTGCAAAAGTCCGAGGCCACGTTTCAATTGAGCTTTAAGACCAAACTCTGGGAGGATATTGGGGGAAAGAATAATGTGGATCTGTGGCTCGGGTACACCCAGCGTTCATTCTGGCAGGTCTACAATGTTGACCAATCTTCCCCGTTTCGCGAAACCAATTATGAGCCTGAGCTGCTTTTAAACCTGCCCATGGAGCTGAATGTTCTGGGAATGACCCTTCGAACAATCAATTTTGGGATGAACCACCAGTCCAACGGAAGGGCCGAATCTTTGTCCCGGAGCTGGAACAGGATTGTTGCCAATTTTGGATTTGAACGTAAAGGTCTTTTTTCCACCCACGACAGCCTGGTCGTTGAACTTAAATCCTGGTACCGGATTCCCGAGGACAGCGAGAGTGACGATAACCCGGATATCGAAGATTACCTGGGGTATGGCGAGATCCGGACGTCTTATTTTTGGAAAAACTATCGGTATTCCATGATGGTGAGAAACAACCTTGACGATGACGAGAACCGGGGGGCCATACAGCTTGACTGGAGTTTCCCCCTGAACAACCGCATCAGCGGATATCTCCAGTATTACCTGGGGTATGGTGAGAGCCTTCTGGACTACAACCACAGTGTGAATCGTGTGGGGCTGGGATTTATTCTCACGGAGTGGAACTGAACAGATTCTCAGCCGTTGCATGATCTTCCCGGTCATAAGCATCACTTCGGGGGAGCTGATAATATGTACCGGTTCGCCCCTTGAAGCTGGGGATGATGACATCCGACAGGTTCTTGGTATTGATGTTTCACGGCTGGTAACAGAGTCTCGGGCCCAGGTACTTGAAAATGTTAATGGGAAAAATTTTGCTGCTTGCAAATTTTAGGTTACAATTGGTTTTTAATTACAGAAGCGCTTGCACCCAACCAAAACACTCCTTATTATTAATTAATAGAGCCTGCGAAATTAAAAGTTCTTTTAAAAAAACGACTTTGATGGGCCAGCATAGGAGGACCTTCATGAATAAGACATTTAAATCAAAAACAAAATATATCGTAACCCTTGACATCCTTAACACATATAATAAAGAAGGGTGCGCGGCCTGCAAACAAAAATTTAATCTGGGAGACACCGTTGTCATGGCATGTGGTCCATGGCCTGACGACTGCTCCCGGCTGATCCATGAAAATGAAGCCATTTTTGACAAAAATACCCATACTTATTTTGAGCGACAGCACTATCTCAACATGAAATCAGAAGCCGCCAATTGACCCCATGGGAGGATTGCACGTTTTTTTGCCCGACAATGACACCGTTCCCCGTCATTCACAGTGACAAGGAAGGTAGCCATGAAAAAGTTACCTCCATTTAAAAAAAGTACCCGGATCTTGCTGCAGGGTGTTGTCTTGGGTGGTGGGATCCTATTGATAGTCGCTGCTGCGACGATTCCGTTTTTATTTGAATCTTCCAGCCTTTATTACAAACTGGGAGTTGATGGAATCATGCTTCGCAGCGGTAAGATGCTGGGACTTTTAGCTGCCATGCTCATCCTGTTCCAGGTCATCCCCGTCTCACGTTTTGTTGTACTGGAAAGAATCTTTTCTTTGAAACATCTTTATTCTTTCCATAAAACAAGCGGCAAAATCATCCTGGGACTGGGTCTGCTCCACCTTTTTTTCATCGTTGCCGCTGAAAATTTTACCTTTTTCCCCCTGGAGAAACGATATTGGCCGGAATTGGTGGGTGTGGTGGTGCTGTTGCTGGTGGTGGGAGTAGGGGGGATGTCCGTGTGGCAATCCCGGTTGGGGCTCTCTTGGAACAGTTGGCAACGACTTCACCGGTGGATGACACCCCTTATTGAGACGCTCCTCCTGGTTCATATTCTATTTGTCAGCGAATCTTTTGACAGCGGCATACCCCGGGTAGCACTTTTTTCAGCCAGTGGCGGGGCAATGCTCCTTTTTTTACGTATTTATTACAGACGTATTTTTAACAAATGAAAGTTCTGGGTGGGGTGGATCACCCATGGGACAGGTCATAGGAACCGGGTGAGTCCCACTGCCCTGGAACGGACGACCAAAGATAAAGGAGAGTGTAATGAAAAAAATCACGTTGTTTATCCTGATCTTTCTGCTGTTCGTGGGATCATCACAGGCCCTGGCCCATGCGTGGGTCATTGATGCAAACCATTCCAGTATCCGGTTTGGTGTAAAACATGTTTTTTCCACGGTGTGGGGACATTTTTCTGATTTTGAAGGAAACATTGTTTTTGATCCCAGGGCCCTGGCCCAGAGTTCGTTTGATTTCACCGTTAAAGTCAAAAGTATCAACACCGCTAACGCCAAACGGGACACCCACCTGCGATCCAATGATTTTTTTTCCGCTGACAGGTTTCCCGACATACATTTTAAATCAAAAAAAATCATCCACAAGGATGGCAGCAACTATCTTGTTGAAGGCACTATGACCCTGAAAGAAATCCATAAAACCATGGCGATTCCATTCATTTACCATGGCGCCATTCCCAGCCCGTTTAATAAAAAAGAGCAAATTATCGGTTTTGACACCGCATTTTCTATTAACCGCCTTGACTTTGGGGTGGGAGACGGAAAATTCGTCAAAATGGGGGTGGTGGGTGACACCGTCCAGGTACAAATTTCCGTTGAGGCGGTGGGTAAAAGATGAGTCAGAAAGCGGCAGGCAAAGGAACGGGTTCTGGGTCAACTGTTGTCCACTACTGCTGATGCCTTCGGGTTAAATGGGTTCTTCCGGGCGGCCAGGGAATAGAGATAGGGGTAATTCTTTTTAAGATGAATAAGGTGGGAGAGCCATTCTTTAACCAGCAGATGATATCCCCTGTTGAGATCACCTGCCAGGTGCTTTAAATCAGATCCCGGAAGTGCCGTAAGGCTTGCTCTGCTGCTCAACTCTTCTCCCATGTGGGCCAATGCCAGAAGCAGTTCGGTAAATCCTTCGTGTTCGACCAGAACAGGGTTCTCCAGAAGCCTGAGCATAAAGGTGTGCCGTTTGTTGAGAAATTGATTCAGGTCGGTTAAATCAACCTTTGGCATATCAACTTTCAACCCGGTTCGTTTAAAGGTTTTAGCCATTGCCAGCAGTTCTTTTTCAGACCATCCCACATCTATGGCCATCATATCCGCTAACTCCTCCCGGTCGATGTCACAGGATGAAAAAAATTGGAGAAGACGGTATCCCATCTCACTGAAAAAAATGCCCAGCACAATGTTTTGTTTTTTCAGCCGTTGTTCCACTTCTCTTTTCAGAAGCATCATTTCCGAGGCGTTGGCAATAACCCCGATAAAGGTGCCGCCGCCCAGTACAATAATAAAAATGGCCAGAAGTCTTGTTGCTGGGTGGGTGGGATGAATGTCCCCATAGCCGACGGTTGACATAGTGACGATGTTATAATAGAGGGCGTTCAGGAACGACTGGTTCTCCAGGAACATAAATCCCAGAGTGCCAAAAAGGGTGACACAGATAAAGAAAACAATAAAAATGCGAAGCCTTCTTTTTATCTCTACCATCTATTGTCTTTCCAATCGCTCACAAATCCCAACGCCTGGCGCATGGATGATATCAGAGGCTAAATGGGCAGTGATGAATTTATCATAGCGTATTTTTGTTTCAGCCGGGAATTCATCGTCACCCTTCCCATAAATCCCATCGATAAAACCTGTCATTTCTTTTCTCCAGATGATTTTGCTGTTACAAATTCATTAAGGTCTGAATCCAGTATGTTTTTAAGCTCAATGAAATTGTCCTCCCGGGTGTCAGTAAACAAAAAACCAAACACAGGGTAGTGTTTAAAATCAATTTTTCTCAGCTCCATTGGCCGTTCAAATGTTGAAATCAAGCGTTTATAGTCAAAGGATTCGATTTCCTCTGCTTTCAGGCCCGTGGAATTGTCCAGTACGACGACGCTGAAGAGTCTGTTTTCTTTGTCCTTGAGAATTTCGGCCCAATCGGGTTGTTTTTGCAGGTAATAGTAGAGGTAGGGATTAAACCCATAGGCCAGATAGGCAAGATCCGGGGTGGTACACCAGCCGCCAAACCGCATGGGGTTGACTTCGATGGGCAACAAAATGCCTGAACAGTCTCTTCTGAGTTCAATATGGACGGGGAAGTTTTTTACCCCTGCCAGACGGCCTATTTTTGCTGCAAATTCGGTAAATTCCTTGAGATTGGTCTCTATTAATTTTTTGGAGGTCATGTAAACCCGGTCGCTGACGTCACTGTCTGAAGAAAAAACATGTTCCAGGATATTCAGAATAACCGGTTCGCCAAGGCTGTTAAAATAGGCATCAACGGCAAACTCATCTCCATCAATGCATTGTTCAATGATAAAGGCACTTGGGTCCATTACCTCTTGGGGGTATAGATTTTTGACTTGATCGATTTCTGTCCTGATGGCCTCAATGGCGTTGCCCCATTCATGGATATTTGATACCTTGTAAACTCCCATGCTGAAAAAACCGACAATGGGTTTGATGATAAACGGCAGGGGCAATTGGTGAAATTCAATTCTTTCAAGGTGTTCAACCCCGACTCCTTTAAAGTAAAAATCCGGAAAAAGGGATTTTGTCAATTCCCGGAATTTCAACTTGTTTTTAAACAATTCGATCTTTCCCGGAAGGTCGCTGAACGCAAGATGCGCTGCTATCCAGCCGATGGCATTTTCCGAAGTGGTATAGAGAATGGGGTCTTTTAATTTTTGAATGGTTTCAACGGCCTGGGCCTCGCTGATCCGTTTGGTACCGTCATAGAGGTCCATCTGTTTTGCCGTATCCGTATCCACAACGGGGATGCCATTGTCCCTGACGCTCATTTTAAAGAAATCCGAAATATATGGCTTGTCTGCAAAGAACATTTATTCAACCCTTTCTTAAATTTAAATATCAATGTTGAATCATATAAACACATGCCATGCCCAAAGTACAGGAGGAGAGCGTCTTCCAAATGGTGTTTCCCTGGATAATCATGGAAAAAGACCCAGTTACTCAAACCGAAGGTCTAGGTTATTGACAAAAAAGATTTCAGGCAGATATTGATTCCATAAATCATTAAAAAACAACATGGAAGGTGATAAACCCATATGTACATATCCAGACTGATCATGCGCACCTGTCTCTACCTTAGGTATTTTTTTCATAAAATAACCAGGACCGGGACCTTTGGGCCCAACCGGGCTGAGTTTATTTCTACGCCCCATAAAGAGGGTGAAAACCAGGTGAAAAATTTTTTATTCCGCCACCATGTCAAGCAGTTCCATGGCTCCTCATGCTCGGTTGCCTCAGTGGTGGGTGTCATCAATGCCATTCTTCAAAAGGAGCGTCCCCTGAACCTTACCCCCATTACCCAGCAGGGAATCCTTGACAAGGTAAAAGCCGCCCATTGGAAAGAACGCATGGGGGACAACGGCTACCATGGACAAAGGGGGCTTCCCCTGGCCGTGCTGGCCCAGGTGGTGAAGGCAAGCCTTGACGCCTATGCCATCAATTATAAATCAGTTGAGACCGTTCAGGCTGAAAGGCCTGGCAGATTATCCCGGTCCATAAGGGAGACCCTGGTGTCAAGGCTCGAACAATTTGAAAACCAGGGCAATTGCCTTATCATTGCCCACTTTGACCAGGGAAGCTTTGTCCAGGATTTGAATATTCCCCATATTTCGCCCGTGGGTGGATTTGACCTGGATACCGGCAAGGTAACCATTCTGGATGTGGACCAGTCCCAACCCCTTCCCTACAAGGTGGGTTTTGATACCTTTTACAGGGGGATCTCCACAGATTACAACCATATCTTCAAACCATTTGGATTTGGCCGGGGCGGTTATATTTTCATAAGCCTTTAGGGCCTCTTGGATTTTGCCGTTTGTTTTTCAAACTGTGAAGTGTCAGGGGTTGAGAACGTATTTTGATGTTTGATGTTCATCAATGGCCCTGTCACTGAACCACCAGTACTGTTGCTCGCCAGACATATATGCCTCGACCTGGTCTCGTTGGTGGGGGGTAAAGGTCCTTTCGGTAACGCCTCCGGGCAGGACAGCCAGGATTTTATCCCTGTCGGCCAGATCAACAACCATGCGAAGGGACGCGCAGTGGGTGACGGCAAAGGGGATGTTAAAATCATATAATCCCCTGTAAAGGGTTTCTCCGGACCCGCCAATGGGCATTGGACCCGTTCCCAGGAGCGTTTTACCCAGACCTTTTCTTCGAATGGGGTTGACAAGTTCAAGGGTGTGAAGTCTTCCCCATTGCCATTTTTCAGGATCATTGCCAAGGGTTTGCGTCAACATTGCCGCGGCTTTTATTGCCGCCAGATGGAATAGATCCCCAGGGGATTCGGTTTTATCGGGGGTAAGGATATTGTCAAACCACGGGCAACTCCTGTCAAGAATGAATTGTTCAAGCCGTTCCTGCCAGAAATACCAGTTGCCCAGGAGGTCAGTCGTTTTTTCTTTTCCAAGCTCATCTTGGAAAACAAGTATGGCAAAAAAATGATAAACCGTTTGAAAAATGGCCGGAGCCACCTTGTCCGGGTCATCCCTTAAATCCCAGGCGGCGATCCGTTTGCCCATGTTCGCCGTATCATCATGGTCCATCAGGGCCTTTGCCATGATTGGAGCGATTTTTTCCGCCATGACATTTTTTGTGTCCCTCTGGTGACGCCACATGTCATTTGCGGTTTGTTTACGGCTTGGTGCCATTAACTTCTGCAATCTTCTGTACCGATACGAAGGTGCAAAATAGGACGAATAATAATAGGGAAAGTCATGGGGTATGGTCTTCTGGTTGCAGGTGCCAACCCAGTTTTTTTCAGGATTGATGGTGCCGGGCATCTCTTCCCTTGGAATCCATCCGTGCCAGTTGTCGCTGGCGTCTTTTACCGGAAAGGGGAATATGCCGTCCTGGTTGTGGCGGATTGGGATTCTGCCCGAGGCCTGGTGGCCGATGTTTCCGCTATTGTCGGCGAACACCCAGTTCAGGCAGAGGATGGAAACCTGTTTCAAGGCCCCAGCCAGTTCCTGGGCAGTCTTGACCGTTAAAATATGACATAGGCCGATGGAAGGATCCATGGATTCTGCCGGTGCAAATCTTAAACTGATGAGTTTGTGGGTTTTAAGGGCTGGAAAGATACTGGATACCACAGGCCCTCTCCGGGTGGCCCTTATGGTTATGGGTTCTGTCAAAAATCCCCGGGGGGCAGTCTTGTCTTTTATTTTAAGGGTTTCCTTGATTTGGACAAAGGGAATGGATTTATCGCCTTCAAGGTAGTTGTCAGGGTTTTCAGGGTCAGGGGTCTCCACATACAGGTCCACCATATCTCCGTAATTATTGGTTACGGACAGGGCAATGTGGTCAGTCCGGCCAATGGTCATGCCGGGAATGCCGGGAATTTGAACCCCCACTGCCCGTATTCCCGGTGCGATCAGGCCCACAGGGTACCAGACGCCGGGCAGTGTGCGGGAGTCCAGATGGGGGTCGCCGGCGACAATGGCGCTGCCTGAGGCGGAACGCGCTGGAGATATTGCCCAGTTGTTGCTTCCGGCTCGAAGTTTTCTGTCACTGGTGTAGGCCAAAAGATTGTTGATGCCGGTTGTTGATGAGGAAAGGCGTTCCTGGGAAGGTATGGACAAATCGCCCGTATCAAGGGGATCGTCTGGGTTGATGTTGACCGGCATGAGTGTACAGGTTTTTTTATACCCAACTGTTTCCAGCAGCATCTGGGCCGTTATCTCACTGGCTAAATTTGCCGAGGTTGAGTACCCCATATAATAGAGAACGCCCAGGGAATCGGCCACCGTCCATTTTTCGGCCCTGATTCCGGCAAGCTTGAATTCCAGGGGAAGATCCCCGGGGCAGCACTCAATGAAGCCGTTGATTCCGTCCACATATCGTTGAAAGAATTGTCTTGTTTGATCATCAAGAAGTCCAGCGTGTTTTACTGCTATTCTGTGAAGACCGATGGTTCTCATGCGTACGTCAAAATCTTTTGCCGCTCTGCCGGCAAGCTCGCAGATCCTTCCCTGGGCAGCAAGGCGGGTCAACTGCATCTGGAAAAGCCGATCCTGGGCTGTCACAAATCCCTGGGCCATGAGAAGATCCCCAAGATTTTCGGCATGGATATACGCCATCCCATGCTCATCCCGCTGTATGGTTACGTGGCCTGTGAGTCCTGTGAGTTTGAGTTCGTCCTTGTTGTTAAAGTCATTTAAAAACGGGGCAACAAAAATGAGCGCTGCAATGGTGGTAACAAAAAAAACGATGGGGATGAGACTTAGCTTGAACCATTTCATTCATTTCACCTTTCAGGATTTAAGGACCAGCCCGGGGGCCTGCAAAGACGGGTAAAACAATGGTTGCTCGAATCAACCCGTCCGGTTCGTTCGTGATGGCAATGGTGCCGTCATGGAGGTCAACGATCTTTTTGGCGATTGCAAGCCCCAGACCTGAGCCGCCATGGGTCAGGGAACGGGATTTCTCCACCCGGTAAAACTGTTCGAAAACCAGCTCAAGATCCTCACAGGGAATGGCTCTTCCTGTGTTGGACACCTCAAGCTGTATGTTCCCGTTTGTCTGTCTACCCGTGGCGATGATGGTGCCTTTCGCTTCTAAATTATAGCGGATGGCGTTGTCCACAAGGTTGATCAGGAGACGAAACAGCTTTTCCGGGTCTCCTTGAATCAAAAGGTCCTTTTCCAGGTTAATCCGGGTGCAGATGTTCTTTGCCGCCAGCATCTCTTTATAGTCTTCAAATACGCGATTTGCAAGGGCTGTCAAGTCCACCTGTTTGCGGGTGAGGGTTTCCTGCTGTTCCAGCCGGGAAAGATCCAGCAGATTTTTAACCAAATGGCTCATTCGCCGTGTGGTGGCAAGCTGGCGCATGAGGCTGTCGCTGGTTGATGGTGGCAGGTTATCATTCATGAGCATCTCTTCCTGGGCGAGCATCAAAAGGGTAATGGGGCTTTTCAACTCGTGGGAGGCATTACCGATGAATTCCCTTTGTCGTTTAAACGAATATTGGAGCCTGTCAAACATTTTGTTCAGGGCCGTTGCAAGCTCATACATCTCGTCTTTGTTTGGTTCCAGGGGGATACGTTTGTCCAGGGAAGTTTCGCTGATTTTTTTTGCCGTTCGGGTGATGTCAACCACGGGTTTGAGGATCTTCCCGGCAAGATTGTAGCTTAGAACGATGATGATCAGGGTGCAGAGGGTAAGGCTTACAGCAATATTTTGAAGCAGCTCAAGGATCTCTTCCTCGAGATCTTCAATGGGTTTGGCAATTTGAACTGAAACAGGAAGACCGTTAAGACGGGTTTCAATGACCATGACCCTGAACATAACGTCTCCATGGTCATCCTGTCCGAGACGGATTTGTGATTTCGGGATGGATCGTTCAACCATGTACGAGGTTTTGTTCCTGGAAGGGGGGATGTCCGTATACCGGGTGATTCTGGAGCTGTACAGGGTGTTTTTCTGGGTATCGGTTACCTTTATCCAGTAAAGATCCGGGTGGTAGGGTAACTGGGAGAGGTCGTAGGGGGGGGGCTTTTCCCCCTGAAGGGCCATGCGATCCACGAGGGCCTCTGCCATATGCTTTATTTCTTTGTCGATGAACTTAAATGGTTCCTGGGTGAGCTCAAAAAAAATAATGGCGGAAAACACAATGGTCGACAAAAGGGCTGTTCCGGAAATCCACAGGGTTATTCGTTTGCGTATCTTCATGGGGTGTCATCAATGATGAAACCAATGCCCCGGATCGTTCTGATGATTGGAGGGTACTTATCACCGGGGGGGGATATTTTTTTTCTCAAATTTTTGATGTGCACGTCAACAAAATTTGACATGGAAAAAGGATCAAACTCATTTCCCCACACATGCTCGGCCATGTTGAACCGTGACACGGCGCTTCCCCTGTTGTGCAGCAGAAATTCAAGAATGGAGAATTCCTTGGATGTCAAACTGATGGGCCCATTGTCCAGGGTAACCGTTCGGCTTATGGTGTTGAGACTTAAGGGGCCTGCCGTAAGAATGGTGTCCCGCTTGCCGTCCCTTCTCAGGAGCGCCCTTATTCGGGCCATTAATTCCGCCATGGAAAAGGGTTTTGCCAGGTAGTCGTCCGCCCCGTAATCAAGCCCCTTGACCCTGTCCTCCACATCCCCCCTTGCCGTGAGCATGAGCACGGGCGTGTTCAGCCCGGCCTGGCGCATATGTTTCAGGACACTCAACCCATCCATTAGGGGAAGCATGATGTCAAGCAGGATCAGGTCATAGGTGATTTCAAATATCTTGTCCAGGGCTTTTTCGCCATTCTCAGCTGTTTCGATGCGGTAATGTTTTCTTTCCAGGGCCCTGCGCAGATGGTCAAGGAGTTCTGAGTCGTCGTCCACAATGAGAATATTCATAGGACCAGGGTCCATACAATGATGACAAGGAGAATACTGACAAAAACAGCGGCTGATCCGAGATCCTTTGCCTGCTTGGCCAATGGATGACGCTCAAGGCCGATTCGGTCAACCGTTGCCTCCAGGGCTGAATTTAAAAGCTCTGTGACCAGCACAACCAGAAGGGATGCAATGAGCATGGCCCTTTCCATGCCGGTTTTACCGAAAAAAAGTGCCGCCGGCAACCCGATTATCAGGGCAAGGATCTCCTGTCGAAAGGCCGCTTCATGGACAAAGGCTGCCTTTAATCCGGCCAGGGAATATCCTCCAGCCTTGATGATGCGGGTAAGTCCCGTGGGTTTTGATGGTGTCATTTCATGCCTTTGTGTGTGGATTCCAGGGGTGAGACAAGGGCAACCTTGCTGTCTGACCATCTGTTGATCCTGTTTCTAATGATATAATCAGCACCCTGATAGTATGCCACCAATTTTTGAACAAGGGGATAAGATTTTTTTATTTTTTTAAGGGTCGGTTCCTTTGAATTCCTGTTGACAAGGCTGATCTTTTTGCCTGGAGAGAGAAATACGAGTTCGGATTCCGTAAGCAGACCCAGTTTCTGATAATTTGCGATCAAGGCCCTGGGTTTGAAATCAGGGGCAAGTATGTCCCTGCCAAAAAACAGACTGTCGTAGGAAAAGTCGAGCAGAGAGAGCAGGGTCGGTGCCAGATCCATCTGGCTTGACAACCGGTCTATTTCCTGGGGGTGAAATTGCCCTGGGCAGTATATGAAAAGGGGAATATGGTATTTGTCAATGGGCAGGCCGACCTTGCCGGCGCTTGAGGAACAATGGTCGGCCAGAACCACAAACACGGTGTTGTCAAACCAGGGTTTGCCCTTTGCGTTTTTTATCAATTGTCCCAGGGCATAATCGGTGTATTTTACGGCGCCGGACCGGCCTGCGCCGTTTTTGCCCTCACCGGGAACGAGATCAATTTTTCCCTCGGGATAGGTGAACGGCCGGTGGTTGCTGGTCGTCATGATATGAAAGAAAAAAGGTTTGTTTAAACCAGAAACCCTGTCAGCTTCAACTATGGCCCGGTTGTATAGATCTTCATCTGAAACCCCCCAGGCATTTTTAAAGGAGACCTCCTGGTCGCTGAGGCTTGTCTGGTCGACAATCCTGTAGCCGTTGCCTGAAAAAAAGGTGTTCATATTGTCAAAATACCCCCGACCCCCATAGAAAAATGCCGTGTCATATCCCTTGTCCTTGAACACCTTGCCAAGGCTGTACATGTGGTCGTTATCCGGTCTTTTTACGATGGATCGGCCCGGTGTCGGCGGGATGGAAAGGGTGATGGCTTCAAGGCCCCGTGTGGTCCGGGTGCCCGTGGCATAAAAATTGGTAAAGAGCAGGCCCTTTTTAAACCAATCATCCATGAACGGGGTGATGTTTTCCTGCTGGCCAAAGCGGGTGAGAAATTTTGCGCTCAGGCTCTCCACGGAAATCAGAAGGACGTTGAGGTGTTTGGGTGGCGCTGGGGGCTGGGTGTGCCTTGCAATGTTGTACAGGTTGTGAGAGTAGGGCTTTTCGTCGTGTTCAAACACCGCTTGTTTGAGGGTTTGTGACAGGATGTTGTCATCTGCGGTGGCATAAAACTGCCGAAAGTCAAGGGTGTTGTTGCGAAAGGCGGCAAACAGCTGATAGGGGCCATTTGAGGCAATTTCATTCACATAGTTGTTGCTGGACTGATTGCGCTGGGACTGGTCCAGGAAAAAAAATGATGCCACTGGAACCAGGAGCAGGCAGAGGGCAATTTTCGCCCTTGTGGAGAATCGTTCATCCACGGCCATTGCCTTTAAAAACGAGGGCCGCATCAGGTAAAAGATCAACGCCGTCAGGATCATGAGGATAGGTAAAATCCAGAATACGGGATAGGACTCAAGGATATTGTCCGTGACCTCCCGGCGGTATACCAGATAATCCACGGAGATGAAGTTAAACCGCACACCAAATTCGTCCCAGAACAACCATTCGCCAACCATGGAAAAGCAAAGGGCATACACGATGGAAAACTGGGTTGCCTGGGCCGCAATCCGGACCATGGCCGTGTTGAACCATTTGTTGGGTATCAGGAAAAGAACAATGACGAATGGAATGCAGACGTAGCCGATAAAGGCCATGTCGTACACGATTCCCTGGCCAAACATATACAGCAGGTCTGTGATGCCATGGTCGGTAAGGGACCAGGTCCTGACCAGAAAAACCAATCGCATCAGAACAAAACCTGCAAGGGCAACAACGGCTGTCTGGAAAACCATGGCAAAGCGTGTTTTGGGATGGTTGAAAAATTTATTTATCATTTGGGTACTCCTTGGGTTGGCATAGTTTGGGGATTTTTGTTGACGGCCCAGGACCATTGCCGGGGAAAGAAAATAAGATAAAATACTAGGGCCGCGTACCAGCAGATGACCAGGGTAAATAGGTCATGGCTCGGGAAATGGGCACCTCGGACCTGCTGGCCCAGACCAAATATGAGTCCCAGGACCAGGCCGGTCATCAGACCGTATACTTTTCGGCAAGCCCCCAGGTGGTCCATGACAAAATAAAGGGATACAAAGGCGTAGCCCCCGGAGGCATGGCCTGCCGGGAAGGCATGGCCCACGGGAAGGCCCTGGGGCACAGGATCAAACAGCCGGATGTGGGGAAGGGTGCCTGAAAAAAGTGCCAGATCCCAGGGGGTATAGATGTGGGTCAGGTGCTTGCCGGCACCCACCAGTAGTGGTCCGGCACCGGCTGCCACCAGAAAGTAAACCATAATTCGCCGCTGGTTTTTAAGGGCCGGAGAGAAAAATGACAGGGCAAACAACACCAGCCACACCATGCCGGCTGCCAGATCCAGATGCCTTCCCCACTGGTGGATGACAGTTTCAAACAGCCACTGATTCCTGAAAGGCCAGGAACGGGTTTGAGCGTCATAAAAGTGGGAAACCCACCAGATGTCGAGCCCGCTGTATTCAAAATAAACTGCCGTAAGAATCAGTAAAAAAGGCACCGTTGCCATGGTGAAAAAACTATCTCCATGGGGGGGGTGCCAAGGGTTAAAGCCGTTGTACATCGCTGTTCCCTATGTTGTTTGGTCTGCTGGTGTATTCATGGATGCAGAACATAGCACAGCTTTCATGAAGAAATAGTGAAGAGAGAGGCCGGTCTTGGTAAATTGTTCAGGATCATTTCTGTCGGTTAAGAGGATTTTTGAAAAACCCTATTACAGCTTGAAATTTGCCTTGTCAAGGCCCAGTTTCTTCATCTTTCCATACAGGCCCCTTGGATGGATTCCCGCTATCCTTGCAGCGGCCCCGACCTTGCCCGCAGTTTTTTTGAGGACCATTTCAATGTATCTTTTTTCAACACGGTTGAGCACCTCTTCTTTTACCTGGACAAGGGTTTTGCCGGTCCAGGTGCTGGTGTCGATGTTTTGGAGATTGGGCAGGGAGGGCATTTCGGAGAAACTTTCCTGGAAGGTGCTGGGAAGGTCATTCAAGGATATGATTTCTGACTTGCACAGAAGAACGGCCCGTTCAATCACATTGATCAGTTCCCGAATGTTTCCGGGCCAGCTGTAGTTGCAGATGGCTTCCAGGGCCACCCCTGAGAACTGTTTGATCTCCCGGCCGATTTTTTTGTTGCACACGCTGAGAAAGTGGTTAGCCATGGCAGGAATGTCTTCCTGGCGATTTCTAAGTGGGGGGAGCGTCATGGTCATGACCCCCAGCCGGTAATAGAGATCCTGGCGGAAATTTCCCTTGGCAATTTCCATTTCAAGATCCTTGTTGGTGGCAGCAATGACCCTGACATCCACCCAGATGGGGACTTCTCCCCCCACGGGGGTAAATTCAAAGTCCTGGAGGACCCGGAGCAGTTTGGATTGCAGGGGCATTGGCATTTCACCTATTTCATCCAGGAAAATGGTTCCTCCGTGGGCAAGTTCAAAGGCCCCCCTGCGGGATCGCACCGCCCCGGTAAAGGCCCCCTGCTCGTGGCCGAACAGCTCGCTTTCGATGAGCTGTTCCGGGATGGCCGCGGTATTGATGGCAATAAAGGGACCCTGGGATCTGTGGCTCTCCCCATGGATGGCCTTGGAGAGATGTTCTTTTCCCACCCCTGTTTCTCCAAGGATCAAAAGGGTTGCATCAGTTGTGACGATTTGCTGCACCTCGTCGAGGAAGAGCTGCATTTCTTTGCTGTTTGAGAAAAAATCACTGAGTTTGGGTTTGATTCTGCCCTGCTGGTCAAACCGGTCAACAAGGTAGAATTGCCGCCTGGATTCAAGGGTGCTTTCAATGGCTTCAATGAGGCTGCCCCGTGAGATCCCTGAATATAGAACCACATCTGCCCCGGATGCCAGAAGGTTGGCATGCTCTTCGGAGGATTCCCGGTCGTGGATGATAATGGTTGTCGGCTTTTCCGGTAGATTGTTGAGCATGGCCACGCTGGATTCAATGGGCTTTGGAATGAGTGATTTACTGACCACAAAGATGTCGGCACAGCTGCGGACCAGATTCTGCCAGGGTGTCTTTTGACTGCTGATCATTTTTAACTGAACGTCAAAAATGGAGAGTCTTTTTTCAAGGTCTGCATGGAGTTTTTTGTCTTTAACTGCGCACACCAGTCTGATGAGCATGTGGATTTTTCCTTGTCGGTAAAAAAATACCATTTTGGTCCTTGGATAACTTCCTTTCTTAACTGATAATTTGTAAAATGACAAGGTTAAAACCAGATTGACGGCTTGATCAGGGGGCTTTAAACCTGTTCAATCCATGGTTTAATTCTAAAAATCGGTATTCTCTTACCCCTTTTTTATATTCGGTAAAAAAATACCGGTAGTGTCTTTTGGCTGTGGGGGTCAATTGAAATGCTAACCATCTAATTTTATGCTGTTTAATTGTTTTTTTAAGGAAAAAAATCATGGAGGCACGGGATGTGCTTTGTTTTGGTTGAAACATATTAGCCACCCTGGCGGGCGATTTGCGGATTCTGAACTGCACGGCCACAGGAAAAACCCTAAAGGTGAGAACATGACCAAGGAAATAGAGAAAAAGCCAAAGCAGAAGACCCCTAAATTTAAAGACTCCTATGACGAGGAATTTTCCTGGGAAGATGAGATGGAAATCCAGACCCGCAGGAGGAAACTTGGCAAAAAGTCACAGTGGAAGGAAAACACTAAAGAAAACCCAAAGGAACAGTGGTAAATCCAAAACCATGTTTGTAACTGATCTGTATTTGAAAAAGATAAAAGGAGATAAAACCATGAACCGTTCATTCGTTGCAAGACTGACCAGGGGCACGCGTATGTCAGCCCATTTCGCAACTAAAATCAAACTTACCCCCTGTCATTAGGTGGTGTCATGAAGATTTCAGTCTATGAAGATCCTGAAGAGTGCCGGTTCGTATGGGAAAAAGCATGGCCTGCCAAGGGCCTTTTTGACCTATGGGAGGTTCGGTCGTGTTTCCATGATGCCTTCTTAAGGCCCTTGAGCTTTCATGTGGTTGAGGGAAATCAAAAGATTATGGGCTTTTTGCCCCTTTGCTGGGATGGAGAGGAAAATAAATACATTCAGTTCCCTGGTGAAACCTGGCATGGAAAAACCTGGCTTGAGCAGAACAGGATCATTGCCAGAACCCCTGAGGTGTTTGAACGTCTTGTGGACTCTGTTCCCGGATCGGTTCATCTTCGATACCTGGTCCAGAATCCCCTGTTTTGCCGCATGGACCAGGTGACCCCGGACGAGCTGGGATATCTGTTTTTCCCCAGGCTCTACGATTTTTCATTTGAGAGTTACTGGCAATCTTTTTCAGGAAAAATGAGGAAAAAACTCAGGGCTGAACTCAAGAAATTTGACACACGAAAGGTGACCTATCGGTTTAACCGCCTGGATGACCTTGATCAGATGCTGCGGATGAACATGGCCGCTTTTGGAGAAAATTCATATTTCAGGGATTCGCGATTCCATTACGCCTTTGAAAACCTGTCCGCTCTTTTGCACAAAAAGGGGATGCTTCGCATCACCACCGTGCTTGTGGATGGTGATATTGCAGCCGTGGATATGGGGGCACTATGGAACAACAGCTACACCCTCCTTGCCGGCGCTACCAACCCGGAATTTCCAGGTGTTGCCAAACTGATTAATTTCCACCATATGGACCGTTCTTGTAAGGAAAAAATTGAAACTGTGGATTTTCTTTGCGGTGACTTTAACTGGAAATCGCGGTTCAATTTGACACCCGTGCCCCTTTATCAGCTTAACATGGAAAAACACTCTGCCCGTTACTACGGAGAATTCCAGGAAATGGCGGTCGCCTGTGCCTGACAATGCCAGGGTGGTTGTTGTCGGCACCACCCCGGATTATATCGACTGGATTAGAAAAAAGTACCCCGGCCGCGGGCTTTTCCTGACCGACCCCGAACTCAGGCAAAGGGCCGAAGAACCCTTCCCTGGGAAGGAAGAGGAGATGCTTTGCCCCATTGACAGTGGTCGTATTGATACAATCGTGTCAGCCCTTGACGACCATCTTTCCCAATGGGGTCAGCACCCCACGGGAGTAGCCTGCTTTGATTGTGAATCCATGGAAACGGCCGCCATGATTGCAGCCCGTTATTCCCTTGACTATCCAGGTGTAGGAGCCATTGGAAACAGCCGGGATAAGCAGGCGTGTAAAAGAATCTGGCAGGCCAATGGTGTTGCCTGTCCACGGTCAATGCGGGTCAACACCCTGGAGCAGGTTGTGGGATTTATGGCCGGGATGGAAGCCGGGATTGTTTTAAAACCGTCCTGGGGCAGCGGAAGTGAACTTGTCTTCAGCTGCACCACTAAAGCTGATTGTGAACGGGCGTTTGATGCCATGGTCCAGGGGCTTGCAGAACGGGCCACACGGCCGCTGTTTAAAACGAATGGGGGCCAGGCGTGTGGGATCCTTGCAGAAGAACTGGTTCATGGAATTGAATTCAGCTGTGATTTTATTGTTGAAAACAGGGCCGTGACCATTGTCCGAACGGCCCGTAAAATAAAAATGGCCGGCAAGCCCTTTGGAACGATCCTGGGGTACGAGATTCCGGCACCGGTCCTGACCGGCATGGCCCATGGCCGGCTTGAACGCCTGCTTTTCAAGGGGGCAGCGGCCCTGGGGATTGAACGGGGTATCTGTATGGTTGATTTTATCATGCACGACGATGGACCCATGCTCATTGAAATGACTCCCCGGCCCGGGGGGGATTGCCTTCCTTTTTTGCTGGTTGAATCGGGAAACCTCGACATTCTGGGCCTTACCCTTGACTTTGCAGAGAAACGCCCTTTCATCCTCAACGGCCCCCATGGGTTTAAACCCTTCATGGCCGTGCGGATTTTCGCCCCCAGGGGCGGGACTCTCACGGGGATTGATCTGAACCGGCTCAACGACCGGGCAGACATCAGGAAAATACATTTGACCCGCAAGCCGGGCCATGTGATCACCATGCCCCCCCAGGATTATGACTCATGGCTGCTGGGGCATGTGATTGTTGCGCTCCCCCATGGCCTGGCAGGCCACAGTTTTGACGACTTTTGCCTTGGGATTTCCAGGCTCATTAATGTAGAGATCCAATAACAATGAACGATATTGCCACACCTGAAAATTCCCGGCCCCGGTTGATGCAGGAGCCCTTTGTCCATGATTTTGTCCAGGCAATTCTTGAACGAAGACAAATTTATCTCAATGCCGCCAAGGTCCATGGCTCTCCGCTTTACCTTGTTGAAGAGGCAGTTTTAAGGGAGCGGGCCGGACAGTTCAGGGCTGCATTTGAACGACAGCTCCCCAGCACATCCTTTTATTACGCCATGAAGAGCAATAATCTTTCCGACGTGTCAAGAATTGTTCTGGGCGAGGGGTTTGGGCTGGATGTGTCCAGCGGGATTGAGCTCTCGACGGCCCTTGGGCTTGGGGCAACGGACATCATCTTCAGCGGCCCCGGGAAAACTGATCCAGAGCTTGAACTTGCCGTTGAAAATGCTGACCGGGTAACGGTCCTCATGGACAGTCCTGGCGAGTGTCAAAGACTCATGGCCCTGGTGGAGCGGCGAAAAAAGCGCCTCAGGGTGGGTCTCCGTCTGAATCACCATACGGTTGGACTGTGGCGCAAATTCGGCGTTCCCATGGAGGCGCTTTTACCCCTTTATGAAACGATCAAAGATCATTCGTACATGGCCTTTAAGGGGGTTCAGTTTCATTCGTCCTGGAATCTTGTTCCTGACCGGCAGGTGGAGCTGATCCGAATTCTTGGCGATACACTGAAAAAAATGCCACCGTCGTTTTTCGACGATTGTGAGTTCATCGATATTGGCGGGGGGTACTGGCCTTCCCAGGGGGAGTGGCTTGTATCGGACGATCCCCTTGGGCATCAAATGATTCCGGCATCTTCCATTGAGACCTTTGCCCAAACCCTTGGGCAGGTTATCCGGGAGAAAATTCTATCCCTGGGTGCATTCCGGATCTGTTTTGAACCGGGACGGTGGATTTGTAACGATGCCATGCACATCATCATCCAGGTCATTGACAAGAAAGCCCCTGATCTTGTGATTACCGACGCCGGAACAAATGCCGTTGGGTGGGAGCGATTTGAGACTGATTATTTCCCAGTGATCAACCTGACACGGAGCGGTACAATGGAAAAGCCCTGCCATGTGCTGGGCTCACTGTGCACACCCCATGATGTGTGGGGGTACGCCTATTTTGGACAAGAAATAAGGGAAAAAGATATACTCATGATCCCCACCCAGGGGGCCTACACCTTCAGTCTTCGACAGGAGTTTATCAAACCCCTTCCCCGGGTGGTGGTGATCTGAGATAGCGACAGTCACCCTGGAACTCGATTATCAAGTTATTTACAATCCCCATGTTTGCGGACACAACAACCCATGGAACACGATAGCAGTAGGCAGGCGGGAACGGGTGTTGCCCTGAACGGATTAAATGGCAACGGTCGGCATGGACGCCGAAAGAGTTGCCATTTCCCTCGGAGCAGACCATGGACGGGCTGTGAGAATGAGAGAAGGGCAACACCTGTTCCCGTCTGCCGATTCGAAGTGAATCTAAAAAACTTGATGATCGAGTGGAACGATTGATTCGGGGAAGGCTGTTGCCTCCCCCTCTGTTTTATTTAAACCTAACAGTCACACCCGCCGCCGGTTTCACATCCGCATCCGCCGGTGCTTCCGCAGCCGCCCTTGTCGCCGTGGGTGCCACAGCCACATTGGTGGGGGGCATCGGGCTCAAGGCCTGTTTCAACCACTTCAATGTCAAAAACAATAGTCTTGCCTGCAAGGGGGTGGTTGATGTCCATCTTAACGGCATCTTCGCCAATATGGGCAACCACGGCAGGAACCGGGTTCCCATTGGGATCACTCAGGTGAAGCTGCATGCCCTCGGCAAGCTCCATGCCCTCTGGGATGGTTGCCTTGGGAAGTTCAATAACATGGTCCTCACTGCGTTCGCCATACCCTTTTTCCGGGGGAATGGTGACGGTCTTTTTTTCTCCAACGGTCATGTCTATGACTGCCTGGTCAAAGCCTTTGATGAGTTGACCTGATCCAATGGTGAATTTAAGGGGATCCCGGCCATCGGAGCTGTCAAACACCTCACCTGTTTCAAGTTTGCCTGTATAGTGAACTTTTATTGTATCGCCCGACTTGATTGCTTCAGTCATGGTTAATCTCCCTGGATTTTATATATGGATATTTATGATGAAAAATAAATATCGCGTTTAAAAAGTGTAATTTCTTTCCAGCAACCGTCTGGGCAGCCAGAATTAATGAAATTACAGGTAAATTTTTGAATATATCAAATATTGCCTGATTATAAAAGCAAAAAATATTGAAAATAGTCGGGAATAACGGAAATGGCAAAGAAAGGATGGTGGGATGAAGCGCTGTCTCAACTGAGATAGAAGAGTCTGGGACACCCTGAGTGATTTTGCCGGGTAGGTATACCCGGGTAGAATTGCGTGGGGTGTCCACAACTCATTAATTCAGATATTCAGGTGGTTCAGATTTGTTTGAATTTCTGCCCATGGGCTGCGGCAACAATTTCAGCTGCAGCCGCTGCATCTGTGATATAATCTCTGTTAATCACAAGGTCAAATTCATAGGGTGAGGCATCTTTTTTATCATACACGGTTTTGAAGAATTTTCTCTGTTCTTCATCAATTTTCTTAAGTCGGGTTTCGGCATCCTTGTCTGGTATGCCAAGTTCTTTGGCCAGTCGTTTTACCCTGAATTCAAGGCTGCATATAAAGCGAACAGCAAGGACTTTTTCCCTTGGCAGGAGCAGATGAGCCCCCCGTCCCACAAAGAGGGTGGGTTCAAGGTTGGCAAGGGCCACGACTGATTTTGCAAGCTGCCTTGCATAATCGTTTTTCATAAAGGATTTCTCTTTTATGAGCATGGCCATTAAATCGCTCATCTTGCCCGGGTATCTTTCGTCGAAAAAGGCAACCGTCCGTTGTGTAAGATTTGCATCTGCTGCCATATGCTCAAGGATTTCACGATCCACCACCCGGAAATTTATTTTTTGGGCCACAAGGTCTGCTATTTCCAGTGCGCCAACGCCGATTTTCCGGGAAAAGCAGATGGCATCAGGTTGTATCTCCTTGAGTTCCTGGGCTGCATCTTTCCGCTGTTTGTCTGCCCAGTTTCTGATATGAGCATTGCTCCATTCAGAAACGCTCAACCTTTTTTTCCTGTATTGGCCAGGTTTGTAGACCATGGATTCAGATGTATCGTTCATGATATCCTCCTTGCGGGTTAGCGATTCCATGCATCCCCTGGCACCGGCAAAGGATGCAGAATTAAGCGATGTGTTCTCTGTATCGGATAGAAGCTTACGCCTAATTTAAAAGCAATTGGCGTGCCATGGGGGTATGGAAGGGTAGCGTCTGTGGTTGGCAGATCCACGGGGAAATTTCTTGTGTAAGTCGGCCCAATTCCTGTCAATTTTTTTTACACTTTGTAAAGAAATATATGAAATTTAGGTGGTTCACTATCTAAAGCTGTTTTGTTTGATTCACATTTGATTCTGATTAAAGATATGATATGTCAAAATCAGGTTGGATATCCCAATAACCCTTATTTCTGCGAGCATTCATGTTTGAATTTGATTATTGGAAGTTGCTGGCAGGATTGGGGATTTTCTTGTTTGGCATGCAACTGCTTGAAAATTCAATCAAAGATCTGTCCGGGAAGGCCTTTCGGCGAATTATTCGTGATTATACCAATACCCGATTGAAAGCCATTGCAAACGGTACGCTGGTTACGGCTTTGCTCCAGAGCAGTTCAGCGGTATCACTTATGGTCCTTGCCTTTGTGGGTGCAGGTATCATGAACATGGAAAATGCCATTGGCGTAATTCTGGGTTCCAATATCGGTACCACGCTTACAGCATGGATTGTGGCGACCCTGGGATTTAAAATCAAGATAGAAACATTTGCCCTTCCGTTCATCGGTTTAGGTGCGGCCGGGTTGATTCTATTTAAACCCGGGACCCGGTTGTCTTATATCAACCGGCTGCTGATTGGTTTTGGCTTTTTGTTCCTTGGTCTGGATTACATGAAAACCAGTGTGGAAAATTTTTCACAAAATTTTAATCCAGGACAATTTAAAGACCTGGTCCTGTGGATGTGCCTGGTTATCGGGGCCGTGATCACAGCTCTTATGCAGGCAAGTGCTGCAACCATAGCCATTACGCTTGCCGCTTTAAACAGCCAGTTGATGACATTTGAAATGGCAGCGGCCATGGTTATCGGTGCCAATATTGGGACAACCGCCACTGTTCTTCTGGGGGCCATTGGTGGATCTCCACCCAAAAAACGAGTGGCTGCCAGCCACCTGGCCTTCAATTTTGTGACCGGTATTATTGCTTTTGTCGCACTGCCGGTAATGGTTATGGTCGTAAAAATATTTATTGATGTTACCACCAATGGCCCTGTAGGACTGGCCCTGTTTCATACCGTGTTCAACATCACAGGGGTGATAATTTTTTTACCGATTGTCAAAGTGATGACCCGGTATCTTGTTAAACTTTTTCCCGAGCGGAAGGCTCAGTTGTGTGTTCATATCATCGATACCCCGGCAGAAGAGGTTGAAGCGGCTGTTGTCGCGCTGAAAAATGAAATTATTCACCTGCTGCAGGAATGTCAGCTATATACCTTAAGATCCCTCAATATAAACAAGACACTTGTTTTTGAGGAACCTCTGCCCTTTGAAAAAGGGAAAAAAAAGCAAGTGTCAATTGAGGCTTTTTATTCTGACATAAAAGAACTGCATTCAGCCATTATTGCCTATTATTCACTTATCCAGACCCAGAAACTGGATAAGGCTGTTTCCCAGGACCTGGAAAGAGCAATTCTTGCATCCAGAAACATCATGAACTCAGCAAAAAATTTCAAGGGTATCCGACCGGATTTTGATGAATTTGAATCGTCTGATTCTGCCTTTTTAAACCGCCAGTATGACCGGTTCAGAGAGCGGTTGGTTTCCTTGTACCATGAGATCAATACCGTACTCTCAGTAAAAGATGAAGATTTGCAATATGCGACAATTATTAAAGCATTTGCCCATGTGGAACAGGCAGATAAATTATTTATCCAGACCATTGTCCAGACCTCATCGGTAAATAAAGAGGAACACCTTGATCTGTCTACCCTGTTTCTTGTCAACCGTCTTTTTACCCAGGCATGCAGAATGTTTATTTTCAGCATGAAGGATCTGCTGTTGTCACATGAAAGAACCATTGCTTTTGACAAAGCAGTTGAACCCTGATGTCGTGTTATAAACGGAATTGGAATTATTGATTTGGAAGATTTTATTCCGATCATGGGCCAAAAACACATTTGTTGTCTAAGGCAATGAAGAAAGGATACATCTTCTCTTGAATGAAATGAATGGAAAACCCGTCAAAGACCATCCAGAACCAAAGGATCACAAACTGGGGGTCTTTTCAGGCGTTTTTACTCCGAGTATTCTAACCATCCTCGGGCTGATTCTTTTCCTGAGAATGGGGTATACAGTTGGACATGCAGGGCTTGGAAAGGTTTTGGTCCTTATTACCATTGCAAACCTTGTCTCTGTTCTGACCACCATGTCGCTGTCCGCCATTGCAACCAATATCCAGGTGAAGGGTGGCGGGGCCTATTACCTGATTTCCAGGACCCTGGGGGTTCAATTCGGAGGCGCCATTGGCCTGGTATTGTTCCTGGCCCAATCCATCTCCATTGCCTTTTACTGCGTGGGGTTTGCCGAAGCCCTGTTGACGTTTCTGCCTCCAGTGCCCTTTGTGTCGTCCTCTTCCATTGCTGCAGTCTCTGTTGTGCTTTTGTTTCTCTTTGCATGGCTGGGCGCTGACTGGGCAACCAAATTTCAATATGTTGTTATGGCGCTGCTGGCACTGGCATTGGTATCTTTTTTTGCAGGCGGCTTGATGCACTGGGACTCCGGGTTGATCAGACAAAATTTCTGGGCATCGGAAGGGGGATTGCCTTTCTGGGTTCTTTTTGCGGTTTTTTTTCCTGCCGTGACTGGATTCACGCAAGGGGTCAACATGTCTGGAGATTTAAAGGATCCTGGGCGAGCCATCCCCCTGGGTACCTTTCTGGCCGTGGGCCTTTCCATGGTTGTATACTACCTTGTGGCCATCTTGCTCTCCGGTACTGTTCCAAATGCAGAGTTGATGGTTGATTACGCAATTATGAAAAAGGTTGCACTCGTTCCCGGGCTTATTTCAGCCGGTATGTTAGCGGCAACCCTTTCGTCGGCCATGGCATCCTTTTTGGGAGCACCGCGGATTTTACAATCCATTGCAAAAGATAAGATTTTTAAAATATTGAATCCCTTTGCCAAAGGGGAGGGGGGAGCCGATAATCCGAGGCGTGGGGTGTTGCTGTCCGGCGTGATCGCCCTTGCAACCATATCGCTTGGGCAGTTGAATCTTATCGCCCAGGTGGTGTCCATGTTTTTTTTGATCTCCTATGCCCTGATCAATTATGCCACCTTTTATGAGTCCAGAACCCAAAGCCCCTCTTTCAGACCAAGATTTCGCTGGTTCAATCCCTGGCTGAGCCTGGCCGGATTTATCACCTGTGCCGGTGCCATCCTGGCCATTGATATCCAGAGTGGCATTATGGCGGTCTTTATCCTTTTGGCGGTTTATCAGTACTTAAAACAGAAACGAGGCCTTGCCCGCTGGGCAGACAGCCGACGATCCCATTATCTGAAGCAGATAAAGGAGAATCTCAATGCCGCCGCTGCAGAGGTTGAGCATGATCGGGACTGGCGGCCGTTTATCCTGGCGTTTACCCGGGACTCAAAGCGGTTGAAGTCCATTCTTGGTTTTTCAGGATGGCTTGAAGGGGGTTCCGGAATGACGGCAGCCGTCCGCCTGGTTATGGGGCAGGGCATAAAGACAAAACGCCAGCAGGTTAAGGCTTTCCAGGAATTATCCGTCCAGATAAAAGAGATTAACAGCACGGCCTATCCATTGGTTGTACCTGTTTTTGATATTTCCCAGGCCCTGCCGATCATCATCCAGTCGTTCGGTCTAGGCCCCTTGAAGGCGAACACTGTTTTGATCAACTGGATGGATGAACTGGGAAAGGGCATTCCGGGCATTGATGCCAGCCGGTATGCAGAAAACCTGAGAATTGCCTACCGGGAAGGGGTAAATATTGTTGTTTTGAATGCCGATGATCATCGATGGCAAAAAATTGAGGCCCAAAAGCCAAAGGAACGCTGCATTGATGTCTGGTGGAAGAACGATGCCGCCAGCCGCCTGATGCTGTTGCTTGCCTATCTGGTAACCCGCCACATCACCTGGTCCGGGGCTGCCATCCGTGTGCTTTCATGTGAGACCGATGGGGGGAGGGATGTCGAACACAATGAGTTGATGAAACTGATGGAAGACATCCGTATTGATGCTGACCCTGTCATTGTTCCCGATGACAGCGTAAGGACGATTATTGAAATGTCTGCCGGGACAACACTCGTGTTTTTGCCTTGCCGGATCAGGGAAAATCAGGTGCTGGATGCCAATGGCGGTTCATTGATGAAGCTTTTGCCATATCTTCCCATGACAGCGCTTGTCATGGCGGCCCAGGATATTGATCTGGAAGCGGAACCTGACACCGGGGCCCAGGGTGAGCTTGCCCAGGCTGAAGATGATGTCACGCAGAGCACGGCCAAATATGAGGCAGCCATGAAAGAGTCTCTCCAGCTTCAGGCAAAAACCGAAGCATTGACTGCGCAACTTGTAAATCATCCAAAAGAGAGTGATGAATTTACGGTTATTTTAAAATCTGCGGATCTGGCCCTGGAAGACGAAGAGATTGCTTTTCGGAAAGTTGCCAAGGCAAAGGCTAAGGTAGAACATGCAAAAAAAAAGCTTGAGAGTCTAATCAATGGTATGGGTGCGGGAAAGGGCACCAACCGCCAGGACTGATAAGGGTTGTATCTGATCGTGATTGCATCAGATTCCCGCCGGTTTTGGCATGACGAGTGCTGCAAAAGTTAAAAGGAATGGCCTTGGTAACTTCCTGGTCCAGATGGGCAAAAAAAAGAACGCCCATTGCCCGGGGCATACATTCGGAATTGACAATTTCAAGTTTGTAAGTGTTCAGCAGCATAAAATTTCCTTTGATCTTAAACCTAGGGCATAGGTTTTACCGACACTCAACACCTCTGTATTTGCCGAAAGTTCGGTTTCCATCCTTTTGATGGAAACGTCACAGCTATCGTGACCTGAAAGAAGTACCCTGTCAGGAGCAGCCTGATTAAGGGCAGCAATGGTGAGGTCAAGATCCCTGTTTCCAATGCGCTGCCATGGCGGTTTTCCAGTCCCGAGAATGGTTTGAAATCGAATGCCGGCAAGGTTGCCCCTGCCGTCGCTTATGGGAAAATGAAGCCCGCCGCCAACACAGTGAAGGGGGGCATCACATAAACGGCCGGCCATGTCCAGGATAACTTCAATGGTGGGGTGACCGCAACCGGTGAAAACCACCAACCCCTTACCACGAACCCTTGCCACCAGTGACTGCTCCTCAAGAAAGCCCATCATAAAAAGACTTCTTGCCAGGGGACCGGTAGTGCCGATGCCTGCTGCCAGCATCCTGGGAGCCGTGACCACCTCGGTATCAAATCCCGGGGCCTCCCCCCAGTCCGGCAGAAAGCAGGGTTTAACCTGGGTGGGCATCAGTTCTTCGGGCAGGGCTACTTTCCGGGAATGCTGGGCTGCAAGACCTCCCATGTGGTCACAGTGGAAATGGGAAATCGCCAGGGCATCAACCTGATCAAGGTTAAACCCAAGTTTGTGGGCATTTTGGCTAAAGGATGGACGGGAGGGTCCAAACCCCACATCAAAAAGCATGGATCCAAGGTCTGTTTTAAACAGGTAGGAGACACCGGCATCTCCCATAAAATCAGGTTCGGCTCTCCAGTCCACCACCACCGTGATCTCCAGGAAATCCAGTTCTGGAAGATCAAGGGAAACGGCAGCTTTGATTCTCTGCTGGTTAAGCCGGCTGGCCCGAGCCAGATTTCTCCTATACCTGATATTTTTTACCAGTAGCCAAGGGGCGATAACAGGAGATGTCAGGAAAATTCCCGGCCACCATATGGGAGAGATTCTGAAGGACATGGAAACCTCGCAAATTAATTTATCATCATTAAAAAAAATTAGCCGGTTTCGGCTAATTTTTTTTAATGATGCGACTCAAACACTATAAAAGTTTTTCTGCACCTGAATAGATCGCTTCTATTCTTAATGCAGCTGCGCCATGACCTGGATGTTTGGCTGGATTCCATTTTTTCATATCGTCATAGATCTCGCCGCTGGTCAGGTAATCAAAGGACCCTTTGACCTGAAAGGACTTGTTTTCCTTGGTGATAAAGAGAAGGGTGCCCTTACTTCCCGCAAGGATATTTTTTTTTGTCTTGTCAAAATAGTTATCGGCAACCACGATGGTTTCATCGCCGTAAAGGCTTACACAGGTTGCATATATTGAATTGGGGACCCCGTCCTCTCCTACTGTGGTGAGAATAACAGGTCCCTTGTGCTCTTTCCATGCCTGGGCTACAGGTTCGGGTAATGCTGACATCTTTCCTCCTGGAACAACTATTGATTTAAGTTAGCATATGCTAATAAAATAAATACGCCTAGACGATCAGCGTGTCAACCCAAAAGCTGGATAAGTCCGTTAATGCAGGCGGCATATGATGCACGGACATTTGCAGTAGATGACTACAGCTGCATGTCCGGTGCCTTGCGTATCCGGCCAAATTCTGGCGAAGTCCCGGTGATTATGCCAATAATGTTCTGGACAACGGGGTATGGCTTGACTTGCAACTCACATTCTTCTAAAATTATCATATACTGAAAATTTGGCTTCAGCATAACCCAAAAGGTTTTGTCGGTTTTTCTTTTAGTTCAGGAAATTGATAATATCGTCAGATATTCGTGTCTTTAAGGCCTTGAAACCCAGGAAAGGAGGAGCGTATGGTAAAGAAATCATTTCCAAGTGTAAAGATTGCCGGCGAACAACGGATCCTTAATGCACGGAAGGATACAACGGATATCCGCGATCGTATGTATGAGCCTGCCCTTATTCAACTGTTGCCGGAAATAGATTACCGGGGGGGGACAGATATTCTCGATCAGGGAAAAGAAGGCGCTTGTACGGGGTTTGGTCTGGCCGCGGTCATTAATCTGCTGAATGTGAAAAAAAGAAATTTGCAATTTATTGCCAGTCCGCGAATGCTCTATGAAATGGCCAAAAAACATGATGAATGGCCCGGTGAAGACTATGCCGGTTCCAGCTGCCGTGGTGCAATACGGGGTTGGAAAAATATGGGTGTGTGCAGTGAAGGGGACTGGGGATATTTGCCGGAGAATCCAGGAGATCTGACTGTTGAGCGTGCCAAGGCTGCTCGTTCCTGCACTGTGGGGGCCTACTATCGCCTGCGCCCGGAAATTACCGACTACCATGCTGCCCTCAATGAAGTGGGCGCAATTTATGTTTCTGCCACCGTTCACTCGGGTTGGTTCTCCCCCAGGGCTGCAAGCAAGAATACGCTGGCCATCATCAAGCCTTCAACCACTCCGGAAGGGGGGCATGCCTTTGCCATTGTTGGTTACAACAGTCAGGGGTTCATCGTTCAAAATTCATGGGGAGCCAGGTGGGGGACTAAAGGGTATGCCCTTTGGCTGTACCAGGATTGGCTGCAAAATATCAGTGATGGCTGGGTTTTTCAGCTGGCCATCCCGACCCCCGACGTCTTTGGGCTCTCTTCCCGTTCCCAGGTCACCTTTGATGCAGAATCTGTAAAATCTGCACCAAAACGGCTGGAAATTGCGGGCCACTTTGTCCATTTTGATGATGGTAATTTCAAGAAACGCGGTGAATACTGGAGTGCTCCTGATGATGTTGTGAAAACAGCAGATCTTATAAAGGAATCTGCTGATTCCAAACGATACGATCATCTGCTTATATACGCCCATGGCGGTTTAAACGATCCAGGCGCATCGGCCAAGCGTATTCGCGCATTAAAAGAAGGCTTCAAACGTAATGGAATTTATCCTTTTCATATCATGTATGATACAGGTCTGGTTGAAGAGTTGAAGGATTCTGTACTCCGCGCCTTCAGTGGGAAGCGTACCGAGGGTTTTTTCAGTGACTGGCGTGATCAATTGATCGAACAACGTGATATGTTGATAGAGGATTTTGTCCGTAAACCGGTCACTCCGATCTGGGAAGAGATGAAAAATGATGCTCATCGGCCCTTTGAATCAAAAAGCAACGGAGAGATAGGCGATGGATTGTTTGTCCTCAAGACGTTTACAGAGGCATTGCAGGACACTCATTTGAAGATTCATCTGGCTGGGCATAGTACCGGTGCTGTCTTACTTGGGCATTTGCTGGATGCCCTTGATGGTCTTGGGGTTCCAGATCTGATTGAGAGTTGCAGCCTGATGGCTCCGGCCTGTTCCATGGATTTTTATAAGACCCATTATGAACCCAGGTTGAAGAAGCAGGAGAATGGGGATCCAAGAGTCAGACTTCCAGTCCTCTCTGTTTATAACCTTACGGAAAAACTTGAACAGGATGATAATGTTGCGTTTGTATATCGGAAATCACTGCTTTGTCTGGTGTCCCGTGCCCTTGAGCGGCAAACGGACAAACCGATCCTGGGGATGAAGCGTTATTCAAAGAAATTGATCCCGTATCCAGGCCTGTCTATCAACTATTCCAAGGGCGGTAAAAAAGGGTTGACTACCAGTACTTCCCATGGCGGGTTTGATAACGATATTAATACAATGAACGCAATCATGGCGGCTATACTCAAGAAATCACCCCAAAAGCCTTTTACCAGGGATGAAATGAAGGGATATTGATCTGGAGGGTTTCCCACACTCCTAAATGTATTTAAGTTCAAAACAAAAAATCGGAAACCCTGCAAGAGCGCTATTTGGCCAGATCCGTTGAGTTGCCGGGCTTTTGCGGCAGGGGGACTATACCCCATGCCCGGTGGTTGCCGTCCGGGACAGATATGGATGCCAGTGTTGCCAGAAAACCCTGGTAATCCTTTCCTTGGACGTGGGCAGTCTGCTGGAAAGACGGGGGGATATACATGGCCGCTGTCACACCTGCATTGCTTGACTGAACCTGTCGAAATATTTTTTACTTGCTCTGGGAGCGGTTTTTCTTTAAATATTGGAGATTCAACCCCGTATATATTAGCCATATGCCATATGCCTTTAACCGCAAAGAGGATTTTTCATGAAAAATCGAGATTATTTAAAATCGTTCCAGGTGGATGGAGTCCGTCACACCTATTTTGACTTTAATCAGTTTGCTGCAGACAGGGGGGCCACCCTTGATAAACTGCCCTTTTCCATTAAAATCCTTGTGGAGAACCTGCTGCGAAAGCTTGACAACAAGGTGGTGAACGAGAACGATCTTCTTAATATCGTTAACTGGCAGAAATCCTATGATACCCCGGTTGAAATTCCATACTACCCGGCCCGGGTGCTCATGCAGGATTTTACAGGGGTACCGGCTGTGGTGGATCTTGCGGCCATGCGGGATGCCGTAAAGGCCCTTGGCAAGGACCCCGCATCGGTGAACCCCAAGGTGCCAACTGAATTGATCATTGATCACTCTGTCCAGGTGGACAACTTTGGCACCCAGGATTGCCTTGAAAAAAATGTGGCCCTGGAGTACAGCCGCAATGGTGAGCGGTACGAGCTTTTAAAATGGGCTCAGAAGAGTTTTTCCAATTTTAAAGTCGTTCCGCCCAATTCAGGCATCTGCCATCAGGTGAACCTGGAGCACCTGGGTCGGGTGGTTATTTCAGACAGTGAAGACGGAGATTCGGTTGTTTATCCCGACACCTTGGTGGGGACCGATTCCCACACCCCCATGATCAACGGCATTGGCGTCATGGGATGGGGGGTTGGTGGCATTGAAGCCGAGGCGGTCATGCTGGGTCAGCCCTATTATATGTCCATCCCAGAGGTGATTGGGGTCAAGCTTGTGGGGCGTCTTAAACCGGGGATAACGGCCACCGATTTAGTGCTCACAATCACAGAGATGTTGCGCAAGGTCAATGTGGTGGAAAAATTTGTCGAGTATTTTGGGCCCGGCATGAAGAGTCTCTCCGTGACCGACCGTGCGACCATTGCCAACATGACGCCTGAGTATGGAGCCACCCTCGGGTTCTTTCCGGTGGATGAAAAGACCCTTGAGTACCTGGAAATCACTGGAAGGAAAGAAAGGGCAAAGATTGTGGAGGCGTATACAAAAGCCACGGGCATGTTCTACACTGGTGAAACAACGCCTGATTTCACCCAGGTGGTTGAACTGGACCTCTCAACGGTTGAGTTGTGTGTTGCAGGCCCGGCCCGGCCCCAGGACCGCATCTGCCTTCCAGATCTTAAAGAGCGTTTTCAAGACAGTCTGGCCAGTTCAAAACCACAGTTTGACATGGAGTTAAACGGTCAGCCCATCAGGATTGGTGATGGCAGCATCGTCATTGCCGCCATCACTTCGTGCACCAACACCTCCAATCCCCACGTGCTCATGGGGGCAGGGCTGATTGCCAGAAATGCCGTTGCAAGGGGTCTGAGGGTGCCGCCATTTGTGAAAACGTCGCTTGCGCCCGGCTCCAGGGTGGTGATGGAATACCTTGAATCGGCAGGGCTCGTCCCTTTTTTCAATGCCCTTGGTTTTCATGTGGCAGGTTTTGGCTGCACCACCTGCATCGGTAACAGCGGACCGCTTCACCCTGAAATTGAAAAGATTATTGATACCAATGAGTTAAATGTGGCTGCCGTTCTTTCTGGTAACCGAAACTTTGAGGCCCGCATCCACCAGAAGATCAAGTCAAACTTTCTGGCATCGCCCATGTTGGTGGTGCTGTTTGCCCTTGCCGGCAGGGTGGACATTGATCTTACCACAGAACCCGTGGGCCTTGATCCCAACGGAGAACCCGTCTTTATGGCAGATCTCTGGCCTGAATTTGACGAGATCGACCAACTTGTTAAACAACACGTCAAACAGGCGTTCTTTGAAGAAAAATATGCCCACATTTTTGACGGGGATCAGTTCTGGGAGGCCCTTGACATTGACCAGAGCACCACTTTTGCCTGGAACAAAACATCGACCTACATTAAGAACCCGCCCTATTTTGACGGGTTTTCCCTGAACGTTCAACCGCCTGGTGACATCCGGGATGCCCGGGCATTTCTTGTGGTGGGGGATTCTGTGACCACCGATCACATTTCTCCTGCCGGAGAAATTCCAGAAGAGTACCCGGCCGGTAAATACCTGGTTGAAAAGGGGGTTGCTCCGGAACAGTTCAACTCCTATGGTGCCCGCCGGGGCAACCATGAGGTAATGATGCGGGGCACCTTTGGCAACATTCGCATTAAAAATGAGCTTGTGGCGCCAAAACAGGGCAGCTTTACCCTTAAATTTCCTGAGGGTAAGGAGATGTTCAACTATGACGCTGCCATGGCCTATGCCAAAGAAGGGACGCCCCTGGTGGTCCTGGGGGGCAAGGAGTATGGCACGGGGTCGTCCCGGGACTGGGCTGCCAAGGGCACAGCCCTGCTGGGGATCAAGGCTGTTATTGCCGGATCCTATGAGCGTATTCACCGGAACAACCTTGTGGGTATGGGGGTGCTTCCCCTGATTTTTTCCAATGGCGACACCGCCAAAAGCCTTGGTCTTGACGGCAGGGAAACCTATGTCATCTCCGGTGTGGAAAAAATGACCCCCGGCAAGACCCTGTCGGTCAAGGCGATCAAGGAAGATGGCAGTGAGATTGCGTTTGAGGTAGTCTCAAGGCTCGATACCCAGGTGGATGTGGATTATTTTGAAAACGGGGGGATTCTGCCCTGTGTGATTCGCAGAATGATGGTGTAAAACATCTGATGAATCACTGCCTGGAACCAGACCTTTCATAAGAATGATCGCCTGATCATTTGGACAAGGACGGTTACAGGGGCAAGACGTCGGGCCGGAAGCGTTCGGTTCCGGAAGTGGGCAAGGCCTTGGTCAAGGTGGCGGTCCTGGAACTCTTTCAGGGCCGCACTCCTGAAAAGAGAACGAACAGGGCCAATGCCTGGCCGGCAAATTTTCCAGGGGGTGCCTGGTGCCGGTCAACCCAGGTACCGCCTGCCTGCAACCGGACAAAGGCAGGAAAATAACAAATTCACCCCAAGGGAATGGCGTTAATGGAAAACGATTTTCATATTATTAAAAATTTAATGAAACAATACGATGGATCTTTTTACATCTATGATGAGAAAAAAATTTCCAGCCAGATTCAAATACTTTTAGAGAATTTTCCACAGTTTGAATTTTTGTATTCAATAAAAACCAATCCATTCCCTCCCATAGTTAAATTTGTTGCATCTAAAGGATTTGGTGCAGATGCAGCTTCAGCCCAAGAAGTAATTACAGGCCAGAAAGCAGGCATGCCGTATGAAAAGATACTGTATTCTTCTCCTGGAAAGACGTCCAAAGATATAGAAAGAACCATAGACAAGGCCATGATTATTGCAGACAGCTACAATGAACTGGTCTTAATTAATAGTGTTGCACAGCAAAAAAACATACATAAAAAAGTTGGACTCAGAATCAATATTGACTTCTCCATGGATGGGGAGAAAGGGACAAGCAGTAAATTTGGTGTTGATGAGAACACCTTGGTCAAGCAAAAAGAGTTTCTCAATGGTTTCTCAAATATAAAAATAGTTGGCATACATGTTCATCTGCGCTGCCAGATTCTTGATCATGGTAAAATTTGTCGGTACTATGAACGAATAATTGAACTGGGTTTGTTTTGCAAAGAGACCTTGGGGTGGGAGATGGAGTTCATTAACCTGGGCGGAGGGCTTGGCATTGTTTATTCATTGATCAATGACACCCCCCTTGATATTGAAAAGCTCAGTTGTGACTGCCAGGGATTAATTCAACGATTCAACGATAAATTAAAAGTAAGACTCATCATTGAAACCGGCAGGTTTATCACCTGCGAAGCTGGCCGGTATGTTACACGCATCGTCGACATAAAAGAATCCCTTGGAACAAAATATCTGATTGTGGAAAAAGGGCTCAATGGTTTTTCAAGGCCTTCCATTGCTGAACTCTTAATGGACTATACGCCTGAAAACAGCAATCTAAAGGCTTCTGAACCCTTGTTTACGACAAAAGATGCGTTTGAGTTTATCATTCCCGAAGGGGATACCTTCGACCATGAGAAAGTAAGTATTGTTGGAAGCTTGTGCACGGCAACGGATATACTTGTTAAGGATGCCATGCTTCCAAAGGCCAAAATCGGTGATATTGTTATCGTGTCAAAGGCGGGCAGTTATTCCTATTCGTTGTCACCAATATTGTTTTCAAGTTTTTGCCTGCCTTTTCAATTCTACCTGAATTCGGACGGTGAAATATTTCGGTCAGGCACTAACTCAATTCTTTGAGCATTATTTTCCATTTGTTCATGTCGCTGTGCCTGAAATCAGACCGTCCATGAGTTCTCCCAGGTGGACAAGGTGGCTCTTTTCCTCCTGGGCGATTCGTGTGAGGATTTTACGGCTTGTTTCGTCCACCACACGGGTTTTGGCCCGGAGATAAAGATCCAGGGCCTGGGCCTCGATGGCCATGGCTAGGAAAACCACATCTTCGGGGTCTTCCCACTGGGGCATGTAGTAGTCGATGTACTCCTGGGTGGTCATGCCGCCCTCAAGGGTTCCCTGGAGGGCCGCGGCTGTGAGCTGGTCTTCTTTGATTGAGGGGTCGATTATTCTCTGATATTCCCTGAGGATGCTTTCCTGGTGAAGGGTTTCAACGCGGGCCAGGGTGGCGAACAACCTCCGGACCCCAGGATTTTTGACCTGCTTGTCCATGGAAAGATAAAATTCCCTTAACCCCTGTTCAAGACCGTAGGCAATTTCAAGGATCTCCCGGGGCGTTTCAGCGCCTGTGAAAAAGGTGAGGCCCTGATTCTCCCGGCCAAGTGCCGCCTCTCCCTCCCAGGCGTTGAAACCGCCTGTAAGGTTGATGATCTCGCCAAAAGAGTCGTCCAGGGTCATGAGCTGGCAGGCGGCGCGGCTGCGCGGCCCTGAACTGCAGTATACAATCACAGGAAAATTTCTGGGGATATCGTCCAGGCGATCCACCAGTTCTGGAAGGGGAATCAGGCGCGCTCCGGGAATATGGCCTGCCTGGTATTCGCCCGGCTGACGCACATCCACCAGGGTGACCTGGTCCACGGGACGATGGTTTAAAAAGGCACGGGCTTCGTCCGGGTCAAACGAACGGATCGGGGTGAGATAGGGTTTCCATTTCAAGGCTCAAACCTCCGAATTATCGTCTGTATCTTCATGCTCTCCCAGGAAGGTGGCGTTCATTTCTTCGAGGACGGGCATCCTGACGCCCAGTCCATGGGCGCAGGTCAGTGCCTCTCTGATGTCGATCAGGGATTGGAGTTTTTTACCCTCTTCGATCCACTGGAGGTTCAGTTTTTTGACAACCCGTCCGGGGGTTTTGCCTTTTTTTACGGAAAGGCCGGCCTTTCTGCCAAAGTCTCGCCACACGCCATCAAGGCAGAGGGTGATAAAGGAGGCTGTCCAGGCAATGCTTCCGGCATTGAAAGTCTCCTTGTTTGCCCCAAGGGCCAAGGCCAGTGAACAGGCTTCGGCTGAAATTTCAGCCATGAGAAAGCCTGTCTCATGGGTTTGGGTGATGCGTTTGGACGAAATCATGAAGTTGACCCAGATGGCGTAAATCCTTGCCAGAATATCGGCGACCTGAACGCCCAGGGGGTCGCTTGACAGTATGGGACGTTCAGGATTGGGGTTAAACATGTTTGAGATTTCTCTTATGATGGGGGCAGGGCCTGCCAGGATGCCGTTGATCTGGCGCTCGTCAACAACATTATTGGGCGAAACAGGTCCTGCAATGGTCAGAATCTCCACATCGTTTCGCCGGTATTCGGATAAAAGCCGCCGCACCGCAGTAAAGGGGATGCAGTTCATTCCGGGAATAAATCCCCGGGTGGCTACGATGAGGGTAAGGGGCTGCTCCGAGACTTTTAGAATATTTCGGACATCCTGTTCAAAGGTTTCCGGTTTGGATGCCACGATCACTTCGCTTGCCTTTCTAAATGCGCTGGGGTGGTCACAGGTTACAAAAATGTTTTTTGGAAGGAGCTGGTCTTTGAATCTGCCCGGACCCTGGCGGTTAAGGCCCATCTGGGCGGCCACATCTTTTCTTGCGTCAAAGATAGTGAGGCTCGCGTTGTTGTAACGTTTGTCGTCAAGAAGCCGGTTGCCGATGAGTGAAGACAGGGCAAATCCCCAGTTCCCAGCCCCAACAATCACGATGTTCTGGCTGGCTGTGGGTGAGTAGAGCCGCCGGTCTCCGTGGGTGGCGTAGTAGGAGAGGGCGATGCCGTCCTTGACCTTGGGAAGACCGATGAGGTCTTTGCCAAAACGATTGACAACGCCTCTTCGTTTCAGGGTCCGAAGGCCGTCTCTCACGATCTCCTCAGCAGAGTTGTTGATGATGAAATCTTCAAAATCAGCTGCTTCGCCAAAGGTTTCCACATGGTACTCTTTGATGGCCGCAATTTCGGATTTTACTGCCAGTGTAAGATTTTTCTGACCGTGTTTTCTTGCCGTCACAAGCCCCCTGGCAGTTACCTGGCTGGCCATGATTTTTTTGTTTCTGGCGATTTCCTTGATGGATGACAGGGCTACAAATTCATCAAGGGAAATGCCTGTTTTATCTTGGGCATGGGCCTGTTTCAGTTCGCTCAAAAGCATGGGGGGCGGGACCGTGACATAGGCCCGTCCGTACAGCGCTTTTGCAGACCGCCATAGAAAGGTCTTGGGATGAATCGGAAATCTTGCCAGGGTCTTTAACAGGCCCATGCCCCGCAGCCAGGAGATGCCGCTTTTTCTTGAACACATCATCAGGTCTTCGGGAACGGCGGAGTAGGAGAGTGCTACGGGCTGAATGACCAGGTCGCTCTCAACGTTGATGGCTCCCTTGAGTGTGATAAGGCGCTTGGGATACCTCAGGCTTCCGTCCCGGGTTCTTGCACCCCCCCGCCACGCTTCAAGAAAAATGCCCTGCTGGGCCCCGGCCCGGCTCAGGGCGCTGCAATAGTTGCAAAGGGCTGCAACCTGGTGGCGGCTTGCCCCCTGGCGTAGCACCACATAGGATCCGGTCATGAGGAGCTTCTCAAGGCTTTTAATAACCATCATGTTCTGGCCTGCGGCAAATACGGGAAGTCCCATGCCAAGATCCTGCCACAGCAGATCCACCAGGAACTCATCCATGTGGGATGAATGGTTGACAAGGTAGACTACGCCCAATCCCTGGCGTCTGTACTCCCTGAGTTTTTCAATGTGCTTTAATTCACGTTTATCAGGGGAGGTAAAGGGAAGGTCGGGATTCTGGTTGTCAAAGAGGTGGTTAAAAGCAAGTCCCATGGTGGCTGCCGTATCCACATGGGTTTTGCGTTTGTAACGGATGGCGATCTCGTCGACCAGGGCTTCTATCTCATCCCTTGAGACGGTTTCCCCCTCCCGTTCGATCTGCTCCATGGTCAGACGAACTGCGATGCAATTTATTTCGTCGGTGTTCTGCCAGTCCAGGGGAAGTTTGTTGTATCGATCAAGAAAGGGTTGGCCGGCCTCACTATTGGCAATTCGTTCTGCCAGGTTTACAAAGCTTATCCGGTTGAAGGCAGCGGTCATCAGGCGGCTGAAACTCTTTTTAAAGAAAGAGCGCTTCTTTTTTATGGTTTGTTGCTTTTCAGTCATGGTAGGTAACTCCAGGTGACAATTTAATAGGATGTTTATGTTTAACTCCTTTGACAGGAGGAAATATCACATTGTTTCTGACAAATCAAAGGGAAGAAGATGGAACCAGGCGGGGTGATCCCTGTTTGATCCGAAAATCAGGAGGAACTATGGCAAAACAGACAAAAAATTCCACCCTTGTATATTCCACTGAAATCGGCAGAGTCTGTCCTGCCTGCAGTCTGCCCGTGGCGGAGTGCCGGTGCCGTAAAGCCGGACAGGCGATTGAGACGGATGGCAAGGTAAGGATCTCCTACGTCACAAAGGGGCGCAGGGGCAAGGGGGTCACCCTTATCACGGGGCTTGCCCTGGAGGCTGACGAACTGAAGTGTCTTGGCAAAAGACTGAAGCAGCGGTGCGGCACGGGCGGCACGGTAAAGGGGGGGACCATTGAGATCCAGGGGGATCAGCGGGTACTCCTCACGGCTGAGCTCAAGGCGCTTGGAAAGATTTGAAATTCATTCTTTTTTTTGTTTACAAATCCCTTGTAAATCTGATTTACTAACAGACTGTGTTAAAACACTAGGGGTCGTTTTCTGAATGTTTTTGTGGTCGGCAGCATAGATTTTGTCCAGGCCATGTTGGTTCGTGGGGAGGAATGTGGATATAAAACTGAGCGGCATTGTTATTATTGTTGGCAACTATGGTAGCGGAAAAACTGAAACCGCCGTAAACCTTGCCTTTAACCGTCGCGCTGTTGGCATTGACGTGGCCATGGCAGATCTTGACCTTGTCAATCCCTATTTCAGGACCCGGGAGGCAAGGCAGGTCTTATTTGAAAAGGGAATCCGGCTGGTGTTGCCTGAAGAAAAATACATGGATGCAGATCTTCCCATACTGGCACCCCAAGTGGCGGGTTTGATCAAAAATCCGGCTGAGTTGACCATCCTTGACGCTGGGGGAGATGACGTGGGAAGCATCGTGCTTGCAGCCCTTGCAGATTCCCTTGCCGGCAGACAGATAAACCTGATCCAGGTGGTGAATCCACTCAGGCCCTTTACCGAGACGGTGGAGGGGTGCATGAGGATAAGAGAGGAGATAGAGTATTCGTCAAAGTTGAAGATAACCGGTTTGGTGAGCAACGCCAATCTCATGGACGAGACAACGCCGGATATCATATACAAGGGATATGACTTGATACAGGAGGTGTCGGAACGGACTGGCATAGGCGTGGAATTTATCACGGCCCATGGGGATCTTCTCCCCGATCTTGATCTGACAAGATTTAAAACCCCTGTATTGCCTATTTTAAGATGGCTTGTTCCCCCGTGGAAGAGGCAAGGTTCCTAAAAGGAGTTATGGTTCATGGCATTAAAACATATTATTGACGCTGAAAGGTGTAAGGGCTGCGGTCTGTGCGTATCCGTGTGTCCTAAAAATGTGCTGGAGATTTCCGACACTGTGAGCACCAAGGGGTACTTTCCCGCCTTTCAGGCAAGACCGGATGACTGCATTCAATGCACATTGTGCTGTATCATGTGTCCGGATGTGGCTATCACGATTATTGAATCTGATCTGGAAAAAGCAATGGAGGACAAGTGATGGCTAAGGTGTTGATGAAGGGAAACGAAGCGATCGGTGAGGCGGCAATCCGAGCCGGGTGCAAGAATTATTTTGCCTATCCCATCACTCCCCAGTCAGAGGTCGCAGAATACCTGGCCAAGAGAATGCCTGAAGTTGACGGTGTTTTTGTCCAGGGAGAGAGTGAAGTCGCCGTTGGGTATATGATTTTCGGGGCCGCAGGCTGTGGCGAACGGGTGATGACCACCTCTTCAAGTCCTGGCATCAGCCTCATGAGTGAGGCGTTGAGCTATATTGCAGGGGCCCGCTGTCCGGCCGTTTTTGTTAACATCATGCGTGGTGGTCCCGGGCTTGGGGGGATTCTTCCCTCCCAGGGAGATTACTTCCAGGCAACCAAGGGTGGTGGTCATGGTGACTACAGGCTTCTGGTCATGGCTCCCGAAGGAGTCCAGGAGGCCGTTGAAATGACCATGAAGGCGTTCAATCTGGCTGAAAAGTACCGGGGACCGGTCATGATTCTTGGGGACGGACTCATTGGGCAGATGATGGAGCCGGTTGAGTTTCCGGAAAATTTTGACACAACTCCTACCAATAAAGATGACTGGGCCACAAGCGGCATGGACACCAGAAAGAGCGACAAAAAGAACATTGTAAAGTCCCTGTTTCTGGATCCAAAGGCTTTGAATGATCACAACCTTTTGCTTAAATCCAATTATGAACGGATGAAACAGGAGGAAATCCTTTACGAGGGATACAACACAGACGCAGATTACAAGGTTCTCATCGTGAGTTACGGCACCATGAGTCGCGTGTGCAAGACCGCCATTGATACCATGAAAGCCCAGGGCCTTGAGATCGGCATGATCCGTCCCCAGACCCTGTTTCCTTTCCCGGAAAAAGCGGTCCACGAGGCGGCTGTCAAGGCAAGCTGCAGCCACGTTGTCAGCATCGAGCTCAACATGGGGCAGATGGTCGAGGACGTTGATCGTTGCGTCAAGGGGCAGCGCCCGGTGACCTGGTATGGAGAGTGCGGAGGGGATATTCCTACCCCTGAAGAGATTATCGACCATGTCAAGTCATTATTGAACAACTAAAGCGTCTGCCAAGGAGAACATTTATAATGGGAAAAACATTTTCAAGGCCTGAAGCTCTTTCCGACGCCCACACCCACTATTGTCCCGGATGCACCCACGGGATTGTACACCGGTTGGTTGCAGAGGTCATTGACGAGCTCGGCATAAGGGGAAGGACCGTGGGTATCGCCCCTGTGGGGTGTGCTGTTCTTGCATACAACTACTTTACCTGTGATTTTCAGGAAGCGGCCCACGGCCGGGCGCCTGCCATGGCAACGGGAATCAAGCGGGTGAGACCTGATCTCATGGTCTTTACTTACCAGGGTGACGGTGACCTTGCCAGCATTGGCATGGGTGAGATTGTCCATGCGGCTAACAGGGGTGAAAAGTTCACCACCATTTTCATCAATAACGCCATCTACGGCATGACCGGCGGCCAGATGGCCCCGACCACCATGCCCGGTCAGCGGGCCACCACAGCTCCTGCCGGAAGGGATGTTGAAAAAACCGGCATGCCCATGCGCATGTGTGAGCTTCTTTCAAGCCTTGCCACACCCGGGTACATCGCCCGGGAGACGGTACTGAAACCCAAGTATATTAACAAGGCAAAAAAAGCGATCAAAAAGGCCTTTGAATTTCAGAAGGAAAATCGCTGCTTCAGCTTTGTGGAGATTGTGTCAACCTGCCCGACCAACTGGGGCATGACACCTCTGGATGCGATGAAATGGGCTGAAGATACACTTCTTCCCTATTATCCGCTTGGGGAGTTCAAGACGCCTGACGCGTAAAAAACCTATAGATATCGTTGTTGTTGGAGGAGTATATGCAGAAAGAAGTTATGTTTGCAGGTTTTGGAGGCCAGGGAATTCTCTTGAGCGCAAAGCTGCTTGCCCATGCCGCCATGGAGCAGGGATCCGAGGTGATGTGGATTCCCTCCTACGGTCCGGAGATGAGGGGGGGGACAGCCTATTGCACTGTTGTGGTGAGCGATAAACACATCGGATCTCCCATCATCAAGAATCCCACCCACTTGGTTGCCATGAACCGACCGTCCCTTGAGAAGTTCGCCCCCGTGGTAAAGTCCGACGGGGTAGTGCTGATCAACTCTTCATTGATTCCCATTCGTTCGGGCAGAACCGATGTGGTCGAACTCATCGTGCCTGCCAACGAAACCGCCATAAGGCTTGGAAGCGTAAAATGCGCCAATATTGTTGCTGTAAGCGCCTTTGCCGCAAAGAGCAAGATGGTGGATGTGGAGATTCTGAGGGAGTGTGTTAAAAAGGAATTTTCAAAAAAACCAAAGCTGATCCCTTTGAATATGAAAGCCTTTGACGAGGGGTTAAAGATAGCCGGTATGTAAATTAATACTCATAACAGGAGGTGTTGCATGATCAGGGTTGAAATCGCTCTTTTTCTTAAAAATGCTCCCGGAGAACTTGGAACGCTTACATCGCTTCTCGGGGAGGCCGGGGTGAATATTGATGCCATCACCATCCAGGATGCGTCAAGCTATGTTCAGAATCTGTTCGAAGCAAGGGGAAAATCCCTGAAGCGCATCGCATCGTCAGCCAATTACAGCTCCATGCGAAGGGACAGCGCCGATTTTGCCCTGATCCGGATTGTTGTGAATAAACCCGATGTTGCCGTTGATGTTTTGAATAAACATGACTATATCTTTGACACCAAGGATGTCATTGCCATTGATATTGAGAATGTTCCTGGAAAACTTGCCGAGATTACCAGGAAATTCGGCACGGAGGGAATTAACATTAACTATGTCTATGGATCGGTCTCTCCGGCAGATACCAAGTGTCTGTTTGTTTTTTCCCCTGAAGATGTTGCACTTGCCGCAAAGATTTTTTAGTGTCTGAGATGTGGGGGACACCTTCGGGTGTCCCCCACATCTCCTATGACCCCGTTGAAACTTACCTGGATCCCTACTTGAGGACGCTGTTTGAGATGACAATGCGCTGAATTTCGGATGTCCCCTCGTAGATAGTGAACACCCTTGCATCCCTGTAGAACCGCTCCACGGGATAATCCTTTGTAAAACCATACCCTCCATGGATCTGGATGGCCCTTGCCGTCACCTGGTTGACCATTTCCGATGCAAACAGTTTCGCCATTGAAGCCTGGGTCGTGTAATTTTCCTTTCTGTCCTTCATGCTGGCAGCCGACATGACAAGCTGGCGTGCCGCTTCAATCTGGGTCGCCATATCGGCGATCTGCCATCTTATACCCTGGTGGTTGGCAATGGCCTTGCCAAACTGTTTTCTTTTTTTTGCATATTTGACCGAGGCGTCAAGGGCTGCCTGGGCCACGCCAAGGGATTGGGCGGCAATGCCGATTCTGCCGCTGTCAAGGCCTGCCATGGCGATTTTAAACCCGTCTCCTTCGTTGCCCAGGAGGGCTGAGGCCGGTACTCGGCAGTTTTCAAAGATAAGATCCGTGGTGTCCGAAGCCCTGAGCCCCATTTTGTCTTCCATGTGGCCAACGATGAGGCCGGGGGTGTCCTTTGCCACAAGAAAGGCGCTGATTCCTTTGTGGCGGGCGGTTTCGTCGGTTTTTGCCGTTACGATGACGGCTCTGGAGTTTTTGCCTGAGGTGATAAACCGTTTTGTGCCGTTGATCACGTAGTTGTTATCATCACGAACTGCCGTTGTAGTCTGGCTCACCGGATCTGAACCGGCATCGGGTTCTGTCAGGGCAAAGGCACCGATGATCTCACCCTGTGCCAGGGGGACGAGGAAGGTTTGTTTTTGTTCTTCCGTTCCGAAGCGGTTGATGCTTTCGCATACAATGGAATTTTGCACAGACATGACCACCGATGTGGAGGCGCATGAATAGGCAATCTCAGACAGGGCCAATACATAGGATACCGCGTCTGCTCCTTCCCCGCCATACTCTGTGGGAATCATCATGCCCATGAGACCCAGTTCACCCATCTGCTTGAAATTTTTCCAGGGAAATTCCTTGGTCTGGTCCCGCTCAGCTGCCGTTGCCGCAACCACCTTCCTGGAAAATTCCCTGACCATGCTCTGGATCATCAACTGTTCATCGCTTAATTTGAATGACATTCTGTCTCCTTTTCCGGCCTAGGGGCTATATACGACCACAATGAGTTCAGCATCCGTGTCACCCGAGTTTTTCAGATCGTGCTTAATGCTGGAATTAAAGTGAAGGGATTCACCTGCTTTAAGGCGGTTTACATGGTCTCCCACGGCGATTTCAACCGCTCCCTTGAGTACATAGACAAACTCTTCTCCCTCGTGGCGAAAACCGACACCTCCGTGGGATTTGTTTGCCTCAACAAGGATGCGAAAGGCCTTTAAATGTTTGTTCTCCGCCCCTGGGGTGAGGGGGGTATAGGCATAGTTGTCCGTGCGTTTAGTATAGGCCTCTGCCCGTTTTTCCGCATTTGACGCCTGGTCCTTGAGGAAGTAGCCGGAATCAATGCCCAGTGCCCTGGAAATCTGGAGAAGGGAGCCCACCGAAGGGCGCTGCTCCCCTGATTCCACCTTCTTTAAAAAGTCAATGGACAGGCCAGTTTCATTGGCAAGGAAATCAAGATCAACGGATTTTTCCAGCCTGACCTTTTTTATTGTTTCACCAATGTGAACAAGAGGGGTCTTTTTTTTTGCCATTTTTGCTCCTTTTTCTGCTGTATCAATCCGGGTTTCGGGTGCAGACCCGGGAGGCTATCGGATGAACGCCCAAAAGTTGATCGAGCGCTCGGTCATACATAATCAGATAAAAAAAGGGTTGTCAAGAATTTGAATAAATTCCATGACAACCCTTGGAACAGCTTCCTTTTCTGTGGGGACACCTTCTTTTTTGTGAAAGAATTTAAAGCTTTAGATTTTATACTTTTTCGATCCAGGCTTCGGTATCTTCAGCCTTGCCGTACTGGATGTCCGTGATGGCCTTGTTTAATTTCATGGCCACGGGACCTGTTTTCCCGTCTGCAATGGTCAGGACCTTGTCTCCATAACGCATTTCGCCAACAGGGGAGATGACGGCAGCGGTTCCCGATCCAAAGGCTTCCTTGAGGGTGCCGTCGCCATGGGCTTTGATGAGTTCGTCAATGCTGATTTTTCGTTCCGACACCTTCATTCCCCAGCGTTTTGCAAGGGTGAGGACGGAATCCCGGGTAATGCCTGGAAGGATGCTGCCGTTAAGTTTCGGGGTGACAACCTCGTCGTTGATGCAGAAGAAGATGTTCATGGCCCCGACCTCTTCAATGTACTTACGTTCAATCCCGTCAAGCCACAGCACCTGGGCATACCCCTCTTTTTTTGCCTGTTCAGAGGCGAATAGACTGGCTGCATAGTTGCCTGGGGTTTTGAATTCGCCGATACCCCCCCGAACGGCCCGGACATGGTCCTTTGAGATCCAGATGTTGACCGGGTTAAATCCTGCTGAATAATAGGCCCCAACCGGCGACAGAATGATAAAAAAACGGTAGGTGTGGGACGCCCTGACGCCCAGGTAGGGATCGGTTGCAATCACGGTGGGCCGGATGTACAACGAGGTGCCCGGGGTCTCTGGGATCCAGTTTTTTTCAAGGCGAAGAAGGGTTTTCAGGCTCTCCATGATAAAATCAATGTCAATGGTCGGAATGCACAGTCCCTTTGCACTTTTGTTCAGGCGTTTGAAGTTATCCCTTGGCCTGTAGAGACGGATTTCTCCTGTTTCGGTTTTGTAGGCCTTGAGCCCCTCAAAGATGCCCTGGCCGTAGTGGAGCATCATGGTGGCAGGGGAAAGGACCAGGTTGGCAAAGGGTTCAATGCGGGGATTGTGCCATCCCTTGTCAATGGAGTAGTCCATGTTGAACATGTGGTCTGTGAATGTGGTTCCAAAGGCAAGCTTGGCGTCTTCCGGCCGGGTTCCTTTTTCTTTTTTTTCAGTTATGGATAATTCCATTGGGACTCCTTTCTTGAGAAAATTAAATTAAGTTGGATATATGATCCCGAAGCAAGGCCTTTGTCAAGGCAATTTCTCTTTAAAGGGTTATTTTAACCCCGGATTACCGGTTAGCGCCGGGGGCTGTACAGGTATTTGCTGCAGTGCGATTCCGTATGTTTTTAAAATTACAAAGAAATATCACAGATAATCCTTGACAACTCGCGGCAAATCCAGGATAAAGATGAATCTTGAACAGAGGCATATTTTCATGCCGATTTCCAGTTTCCACTCTGTATCGCCCCATTCTTAGAAATATGGTCGGATCAGCCTGGAAAAATACGTTACAATAAGCTGAGTTTTTTCGGCGTCTTAAACTTTAGGAGATTTTATAAATGAACGATTTTCTTCAAAACCTTCGAGGAGGTCAGAAGGATAACCGTGCTGCTGCAAAGACCCGCCGGGGATTTGACAACAATAGTCAGCAACCGAACTACAACTCTTCTTCCCATTTTCATTCAAATGGTTCCTACCAGAATCCAAGGGTTGGAAATGGGAAACGGCCCATGCGAACCAACCCCCAGAATCAGATGCCCATGGACCCCAACCCCATGATGCCCTCATCTGAAGTTATTGAAAATATAATGGTCCTTGCCGATACCATGATCAAAAATCAGGAGTTTCTTGCCGCAGTCCATGAACGAAGGGCCGCTGCCGAAGAGCGTAAGGCTGATTCCCTGGAAGAAATTGCCGAGTATCTCAGGGTGATTGCTGTTCCGCAGCTTGCTGACGATGCTTTCCAGGATGGGGAATATCAGGAAGATGCGCCTGTTGAAGAGGTGTTTGTGAAATCCGCTCCCCAGCCGGTTTACCAGGAAGCACCCCAGGCATTCCAGGAGCCCGAGCCGGTCGTTCCGGTTAAAAAGCGGAGGGGAAGAAAGCCAAAGGCGTTGAAACTTGCCGAGGAAAAAGCCGCTGCGGAAAAAGCGGCTGCTGAAAAAATAGCGGCTGCAGATGTGCCTGAAGAGAAGAAGGTAAAGGTTCTCAAGCGCACAAAGGCTGAAAAATTAAAAATCGCCGACCAGGAAGAGGCTAGGACTGAGATCATGTCAAGGGAAGCGGTCATGGAGATCGTAAACTCCATGAGAAAGGATGGTGCAACCTTTGATCAGGTTGCCCAGCGCCTGGTTTCACTGGGTCAGCCTACCTTCTCAGGTCGGGGGGAATGGCATGCACAGACGGTTCACAGGCTTTGCAATACCAAAAAATAATCACCAGTAACACCTGAAATCCCTGGGGCGTAAATTCATTCCCCGGGGATTTTTATTTGTTTGAGAGGGTCTGCATGTATTCGTCCCACTCCAGGGGCAGGAGTTGGCGTTTTTTAGTGTTGCACGCCTTGCAGCAGGGAACCACATTGGATTTCACGGACATCCCCCCCCTGGATACCGGGACCAGATGGTCCATGGTGAGTTCCTTTGGTGGGAAAACCTTGTTGCAGTAGTGGCAGATACCCTGGGATCGGCGTCTTTTCCACCATTGGCTGTTCCTGAGATCCCTTGCCTTCTGGCGCTGGCGTTTTTGGGTTTCGTCGTCGACTGGAATATAAAAAACATCCACCCTAATACCCGAATTCCTTCATGATTCGTTCGTCCCGGCTCCAGTTTTTTGTGACCCTGACAAAGAGTTTGAGCATCACCTTTGTTCCGGTCATGCGCTGGATGTCCATGCGAGCCTTGGCTCCGATCTGTTTGAGCATCTGTCCGCCTTTGCCGATTATGATCCCTTTTTGTGAATCCCGGTCCACATGGATGGTGGCGTGGATCTCGGTGAGCCTGGGTGTTTCCTTGAATGCGTCAACGGTTACGGCAATGGAATAAGGAATCTCCATTCCTGTCAGCCGGAACACCTTTTCCCGAATCATCTCGCCGGCAATGAAACGTTGGGAAACATCGGTAAGGGTGTCCTTGGGAAATAACCTTTGGCCAGGAGGCAGGCAACGTTGAACCTCAGCAAGGAGTTTTTCCGTTTGATCACCGGTCTTGGCTGAAACCGGGATCACTGCCTTGAATTCGTGCAGGGATGCGTACCGGGCAATAAGGGGAAGGATCTCATTGCTCTTGACCAGGTCGATTTTGTTCAGGGCCAGGACAACTGCCTTGTTCCTTTTTTGAAGCTGTTCAATAATCAAGGCTTCTGACTCGGTGTCCTTGGAGGTTACATCGATCATTAGAAGGACGGCATCCACATCGTCCACGGCGGAAAGGGCCTGGTCCACAATTTTTTTATTGAGCAGGGAATGGGCCCTGTGGATGCCGGGGGTGTCCACAAAGATGATCTGGGCCCCGGGTCTTTCAACCACGCCGAGAATTCTGTCCCTGGTGGTCTGGGGTTTTTTGCTTGTGATGGAGATTTTTTGTCCGAGGACGGTGTTGAGAAGGGTTGATTTTCCGGCATTGGGTGCACCGACAATGGCGATGAAACCGGCTTTAAAATCAGTCTCCTGGGGTGTGTCTTTAATCATAGGGTCTTTTTTCCTGAATACAGCGATTAAGGGTTCAGCATGGTGTCAAGCTCTTGCCAGAGCCTGTCCCTACCCAGCCTTGTTTTTGAGGAAAAGGCAATGAGCCTATCCTGCTCCATGCCAAGGCCTTTGGCAATGGCGCTGATGTTTTTCTGCTGTTTTGTCTTTGACAGTTTATCCGCCTTGGTTAAAACAATGCGGTATGGGATGGCGTGGGCTGTAAACCAGTTGATGAGATCCAGCTCCTCTCGCTGGGGTTCCCGGCGCATGTCGATTAAAAGGACTATGGCCCTCAGGGTTTCCCGGACGGTGAGATACCGTTCGATCATCGGTCCCCACTGTGCCCTTATTTTTTTGGAGACCTTTGCATAGCCATATCCCGGAAGATCCACAAGCGATAAATTTCCATTGAGAAGAAAGAAGTTGATGAGCTGGGTGCAGCCGGGTTTGGAGCTTGTCTTGACAAGGCTTTTTCGGTTGATCAAAGTGTTGATGAGCGACGATTTCCCAACGTTTGAGCGGCCTGCAAAGGCAACCTCCAGAAACAGCGGTTCAGTGTATTCGCTGGGTTTTGTGGCGCTTTTGATAAATTCGACATCTTTGATGATCATATTTTTGACCTAAAGTACTGTTCCAGTCTGTTCAAGCCCTTTTCAAGGTTTTCCATGGCGTTGGCGTAGGAAAATCTCAGATAGCCTTCACCGTTTTTTCCAAAGGCGATTCCCGGTGTCACTCCCACATGGGCCTTGTCAAGAATATCAAGGGAAAGGGCGTAGGAGTCTGTGGAAAACTTCTTTGCATTGGCAAACACATAAAAGGCGCCGGTGGGCTCATTGGTAATGCCAAGGCCCATTTTCTTGAGTCGGTCAATCATGTATCTGCGGCGCCGGTCATAGGTTTCGCGCATGATCTGTGTCTCAGCTTCAGCCCCTTCAAGGGCGGCTGCTCCTGCAATCTGCATGAGTGAGTTGGCCGAAATAAAGAAATTTTGCTGGAGAACCTGGAGGGGGCGCATGAACGTTTTGGGTGAAATGATGTAGCCAAGGCGCAGTCCGGTCATGGCAAAAAGTTTTGAAAATCCGTTAAACACAAAGGCGTCCCGGGTGAATTCCAGGATTGACGGTGCCCTTTCTCCGTAGACCAGGCCGTGGTATATTTCGTCGGAGATCAGGGGGATGCCGTAGGACTGGGCAAGTTCCTTGATTTCCTTCATCCGTTCCTGGGGCATGACAATTCCCGTGGGGTTGGACGGCGAATTGATCATGATTCCCTTTGTCCGATCTGTTATCTTTGCCTCAATGGCTTCCGGGGTGTAGTGAAACCCCTGGTCTTCAAACACAGGCACGGTAATGGGAATGCCCTGGGCAAAACGGATGAAGTTAGGATAGCAGGCGTAGTGGGGATCTGAGATGATGATTTCATCACCAGGATCCACAAGGGCTGAAAAAAGGAGCATCATGGCAGGGGAGGTTCCCGAAGTCACCAGGATCTGTTCCGGGTCAATTTCAACCCCGTAGTTTTTAAAATAGTATGCTGTAATGGCCCGTCTGAGCCGGATATCACCAAGGCTGTGGGTGTAGCCGGTCTGGTTGCATTCAAACCCTTCCATTGTGGCTGTCTTGACACATTTGGGAATCTCAAAGTCAGGTTCTCCGATTTCAAGATGAATCACGTCAATGCCCACGGCCTCCATTTCATGGATTCGTTCAAGGATCTCCATGACAATAAAGGGAGTGATCTCCTGGGTCCTTTTTGCCGGACGCATTCTTTTTAAAGGAGGGGGCGTTTTCATTAAAGCACCTTGTTCAGGGGGTATTCGATGATGCCTTCGGCTCCCTCTTTAATCAGGACAGGGATCAGATCTCGGACCATGCTCTGGTCAACAATGGTCTCAACGGAAAACCAGGTGGATTTGTACAGTGATGCAACGGTTGGGGCGTTGAGGCTGGGTAAAAGGGAGACGATTTTTTCGATAACGGTTTCGGGAACATTCATCTTGATACCGACCAGTCTACCCGCCACAAGGGCGCTCTGGAGGAGAAGGGCGATCTGCTCAATTTTTTCCCGCTTAGCCGGGATTTCCCATGCAGCCCTGTTGGCAATGAGCTGGGTGTTCGTCTGCATGATTTCGTGGATCACCTTGAGGTTGTGGGCACGGATGGTACTTTCGGTCTCGGTGATCTCCACAATGGCATCGGCAAGGCCTGATACGATTTTGGCCTCTGTGGCTCCCCAGGAGAATTTAACGTTCACGTCGATGTTGCGTTCCTTAAAGAAGCGGCGGGTAAACTGAACAAGTTCGGTTGAGATGGTTTTTCCCTGGAGGTCCTCAAGGGTGTTCATGGGCGAATCACCTGCAACGGCAACGACCCACCTTGCCGGTTTAGCACTCACCTTGGAGTAGATGAGGTCTGAGACCACATGGACGTCGGATTGGTGCTCGGCGATCCAGTCCTTGCCGGTGAGGCCTGCGTCAATCACGCCGCTCTCCACATTGATGGACATCTCCTGGGCCCGGCACAGGGCACATTCAATATCTTCGTCATTAATGTCCGGGAAATAGCTTCGTCCGTTAACGTTTATTTTCCAGCCGGATCGCTTGAAAAGGGCGATCGTGGCATCCTGAAGGCTTCCCTTAGGGATGCCAAGTTTTAATAGTTTTTTCATTTGTATACCTTTTTTGGGTCAAATATTTGTTGTTCCATAATTACGGGGTCATCGCCCTTCACCACTCTTCTGAAAAAGCAGCTTTTGTATCCCAGGTGGCAGGCGGCGCCGCCCTTTTGTTCAACCTTGAGAAGTACGGTATCGTTGTCGCAGTCAATTCTGATCTCCTTGACAACCTGCACATGGCCCGAGGTTTCTCCTTTTTTCCAGAGGGATTGCCTTGATCTGGAAAAGTAGGTTGCCATGCCTGATTCAAGGGTTTTGTTCCAGGCAGCTTCATTCATGTAAGCAAGCATGAGTACCTCGCCGGTTTCATGATCCTGGGCAATGGCAGGAATCAGACCGCCTGTTTTGTTAAAGTCAAGTTCAACCATTATGGAGGTGCCCCCTTCTAAATTATTTTAAAACTTAGATACTTATCCTTTTATCTGGGGGATGTCAAACAGTTTTTCAGTCCAGGCTTGCCTTGAACGGGGTTATCTGTTAATAAGGTGCAGTCTGTAAATGGTACGCATAATTTAAATTATCAACAGGTTGGCATGACAAAAAAGAAAAGCAAGGCTCAGATTTTAAAGCGCCGGGAAAAGAAAACAGAGAGGGGGGTCGCCTTCACCCTTTTAAAATGGACCCTGGTATTCTTCTGTGGCTCTGGAATCATTGCAGCAGCAGGACTCTCAGGACTCTATTTCTATATCAGCCGTGATCTGCCAAAGATCATTTCCCTCAAGGATTATACCCCTCCCATTGTTACCAGTGTGTTTTCAGACGACGGCAGGAAGATCGGTGAATTTTACAATGAGCGACGGATCGTTATTCCCCTGTCAGAAATGCCCGATAATCTGAAGAATGCCGTTGTTGCAGCTGAAGATTCAAGGTTCAGGGAGCATCCCGGGATTGATCTGCTCAGTATCTTCAGGGCCTTTGTAAAAAACCTGAAAGCCGGTGCCATTGTCCAGGGGGGGAGCACCATCACCCAGCAGGTGACCAAATCTTTTTTTCTGACACCGGCCAGGACCTATGAGCGTAAGCTCAAGGAGGCCATTCTTGCCTATCGCATTGATCAGACCTTTACCAAGGATGAAATCCTCTACCTTTATCTGAATCAAATTTATCTTGGCCATGGGGCCTATGGGGTGGAGGCGGCCAGTGAAAACTACTTTGGGAAACATGCACGGGAGATGAACCTTGCCGAGTGTTCCCTGCTTGCCGGTTTGCCCCAGGCCCCGAGTCGCTACTCCCCGTTCCGTAATCCCGAGCTTGCCCGCCAGCGGCAGATTTATGTGCTCAATCGCATGAAGGCGGATGGTTACATTACTAACCTTGAGGCTACGGACGCCATCAATACTGTTCTTGACATTAAACCCAGGAAAAACTGGTTTATTGAACGGGTTCCCTGCTACACAGAGCATGTCAGGCGTTATGTGGAGGAAAAATACGGCAGGGACGTCCTTTATACCCAGGGTTTGAAGATTTACACGGCCGTGAACATCGAGTTGCAGAAAATTGCCCGTCAAGAGGTGGTCAAGGGGGTAAGGGAACTTGACCGCCGTCAGGGGTATCGGGGAGTGGTCAAGCACCTTGCAGGCCTTGAGGTCGAGGCCTTTTGTGCACAAGTGGCCACAACCATGGACGTTGATTCTGTGGAGCCGGGGGTTGTTTACCAGGCAGTTGTCACGGCAGTGAACGACAGGGAAGCTGTGGTTCGGGTGGGTAACGTCACGGGTGTTATTCCCGCGGAGGATATTACCTGGGCAAGGCATCCCGACGTGGAGAAGGCCTATTGGGCGGACAAGGTGGATTCGCCGAAAAAGGTGTTTGATACAGGGGATGTCGTGCTGGTTAAAGCTGTTTCACCGGGGGAGAAAAAGGCCCTTCGTTTCACCCTGGAGCAGACGCCCCTTGTTGAGGCTGCTCTTTTGAGCATTGAGGCCGAAACCGGTCAGGTCAAGGCCATGATCGGGGGCAGGGATTATCTGGACAGCCAGTTCAATCGAGCCATCCAGTCCAGGCGCCAGCCGGGAAGTGCTTTTAAGCCGGTGATCTTTGCCGCAGCCCTTGACAAGGGGTATACCCCGGCAACCGTCATCATCGACAGCCCCGTTGTCTTTAAGGATCATACCCGTAATTTTGTGTGGAAGCCCCACAACTACAAGGAGAAGTTCTATGGTCCGACCTTGATGCGTGAGGCCCTGATAAAATCTCGAAATGTGGTCACTGTAAAGATTCTCCAGGACATCGGCATTGATTATGTGATTAACTACGCCAGAAAGCTTGGGGTTACGGCCAAAATCAACCGGGATTTGTCAATTTCCCTGGGTTCTTCGGGCATGTCCCTTGTGGAACTTGTCAATGTTTATTCGGTTTTTTCCAACCTGGGTTACAGGATTGACCCGGTGTTTATTACGCGGATCGAAGACCGGTTCGGCAAGGTGATTGAATCTTCGGAGCTCAAGCGGGAAAAGATCATGGACATGACCACGGCCTACATGATGACCAGTATGCTGGAGAGCGTTGTAAAGTCGGGGACAGGCTGGCGGGTAAAGGCTTTAGACCGCCCTGCCGCAGGTAAGACAGGAACGACAAATAATTTACACGATGCCTGGTTCATGGGATATACCCCAAGGTACACCACGGGTGTGTGGGTGGGGTTTGACAATGAACGATCCCTTGGAAATGGAGAAACCGGTTCCAGGGCAGCAAGTCCCATCTGGCTGGGATATATGAAAGGAGCCCTTGAGGGGCGTCCGGTTCGTACCTTTAATGTTCCCGAGGGCATTGTTTTTGTGAAGATAGATGCAAAGACAGGACTTTTGCCCAGTGGCGCATCCCAGGAGACGCTGTTTGAATGCTTTAAGGACGGAACCGCTCCCACCATGAAAACACCAGAACCAGGGATAGCAACAGATACCGACGATCTTTACAAATTTGGAATCTGAGGGCTACACCGTCCGGGACGATTCACAACAAGTCGACCAGGGGTAACCAGAGGGTCTGCCGCTATTTCTATTTCGGCCTTGGTGTAGCGGGCCCTGAGGATTTTCAGGTTATGGTTTTTGTCGCCCCTGAGTTGTGATTCTGTAACCGGATGGACCTTGAGGATGATGGTGCTTTTTTCGGTGGGGCCGTGTTTTAAGTCTGTGATCTGGTCGAGCATTTCAATGGCACGGTTGAGCATGCGTCTGGAAAAGACCAGATGGCCAAAGGCCGGGTGCCATGGACCGGCCACCATTACATCGCTGTCCTGGAGAAGATCCGATGTCTGGAGTCCCATGCGGATTACGGGAATTTTTTTGTCCTCAAAGATTTCATGGAGGAACGCCACAAGGGTTACGCAATCGTCAAGGGCCATGGGGGTGTACTCGCCCCGGGCGTACCAATGGTGAACAAGGCTGTTCTTCAGCACCAGGAGGGGATAGATCCGTACAAAGGCAGGTTTAAGATCAGCGATTACCCTGGCCGTTTCAATGGCCTTATCAGGGGTGTCGCCGGGAAGGCCGACCATCATCTGCATTCCTTTGTTAATCTTGTAATCGTCAAGGAGCTTTGCCGCCCTTATGGTGTCCTGGGCAGTGTGCCCCCTGTTCGCCTTTAAAAGCACCTGGTCATCCATGGACTGAACCCCTATCTCCACTGTGTCAAGGGTGAATTGACTTGCCATGTCCAGGCTCTGTTCATGGATAGTGTCCGGTCGGGTTGAGCAGCGGACGGAGTGGATTTTTTTTTCAAGGATCAGCTGCTGTGTGATCTGGAGCAGGGTCCTTGTTTCATGAGGGGTAAGCCCTAAAAAATTTCCACCGAAAAAGGCAAGCTCTACTGAACGCCTGTCTCCCCTGTATCCAAGCCAGGTCTCAACCTGTTGGCGTATCTGCGTTTCATGGGGCAGTGCTCGTCGTTCACTTGTGATGATCGACTGATCGCAGAAGGCACATTTATGGGGGCATCCCTGGTGGGGAATAAAGATGGGAACGACAAGGGGCTTTGCTGTCGGCATGAACATGCCTTATCGGCTCAGTTTTTTAAGACTTTTCAGGGCATTCTGGGCCGCATGCTGTTCGGCCGCCTTTTTGCTCTTTCCAGATCCCATGGATTCAATGTCGCACGCCTTCACGCAAATGGAAAAGGTTTTATCATGGTCGGGTCCAAATTCTCTGTGGATGGTGTAACAGGGAGGCGTGTTGCCTTTTTCCTGGACAAACTCCTGAAGCATACTCTTGAAATCTTCGATTTCCGGTGCCGAGTTGATCAGTTTGATCTGGGAGATGAACTGCTCTTTTACAAGGGCACAGGTTTGCTTGAACCCGCAGTCAAGATAGATGGCTGCCATGACAGCCTCAAAGGCATCGGCAAGAATCGAATTTTTCTCAGAACCCCTGGAGAGTCTTTCTCCTTTTCCCAGCCGAATAAAGCGACCAAGATCAATCTGGCGCGCCATGGACGCAAGGGCCGGCTCGCTTACCAGTGCAGCCCTTGCCTTTGAAAGGCTTCCCTCGTTCATTCCAGGGTGCTCCTCCATGAGGATCTGGCCGATGGTGAGCCCCAGGACGGCATCGCCCATGAATTCAAGGCGCTGGTTGTCGGGAACCTGATTTGCCTGGAGTTCGTTGACATAGGAGCTGTGGCGCAGGGCGTTTTCCAGAAGCTCCCTGTTGGCGAATGTGTGGCCAAGGTTTTTTTCAAGTATTTCAAGTCTGGGGTTGGCATCCTGCAGGGCTTCTACTTCCCTGGCCAGGGTACGATAGATGTCGTCGGCAACGTAAAGGTTGCCTTTCCCCTGGCCCATGGTGGTTCCCTGTTTCATGGCACCGTGGAAGTCTGAACCGCCTGTGGGAAAAAGGTTCTTTTGGGTGGCAAGGGTGGCAAAATAGTCTGTCTGTTTTTCTGAATGGTCCGTGTAGTATACCTCAATGCCCCTCAGTCCCATGTCTGCAAGTGCCGTGATAAGGGGTTTAACGGATCTGTTTTCACCTGGGTCGATCAGACCTGGATGGGCAAGTACAGGAAGTCCTCCAGCCCCGAGAATCAGGTCGATGGCCGCCTGGCAGCTTAACCGTTCCTTGTCCACATGGGCGGGTTTGCCTTTGGCAAGGAATCGGTCAAAAGCCTGGTCAAACGAGTCGACAAATCCTTTTTTGACCATGGCCTGGGCAATGTGGGGGCGACCTGTCTGCCCCGGACCGCTGATCTGCTCTACCTCTTCAAGGGTAAGTTCGAACCCGAGCTGGTTAAGTCGCTGGATGATTTTCGGATTTCGGTTGGCCCTTGCCTTTTTGAGTTGTTCGAGTGTCTGGATGAGGGTTCTGTCGTAGATGCTTATGCCGTACCCCAGGATATGAAGACTGCCGTTGATTTCAAACCCCGGCGGTGGTGTGGCGCTTATCTCGATACCGGTTATCAACTCAAGGGTTTGGGGAACCCCCGCTTCAATGATCTCACGAACACCGTCGGTGGTGTCGTGGTCTGTTATTGCAATGGCGTTGATGGCTGAATCTACTGCTGTTTTTACTATCTCCAGGGGAGAAAGGGTGCCGTCTGATGCAGTTGAGTGGATGTGAAGATCTATCAATTAACAGTTCCTGTTAAATGCCGAGGGCTTTTTCAAGGACTTCTTCCCTTGTTTTACAATCGATGCACTGGGTTGTGACGGGTCTTGCCTTGAGTCTTGCAATGGAGATGTCTTCCCCGCAGGTTTCGCACATACCAAATGTCCCGTCTTCAATTCGTTTCAAAGCTTTCTTTACTTTTTTGATCAGTTTGTGCTCCCTGTCTCTTATCCTGAGCTCAAAGTTCCGGTTGGCCTCATGGGATGCCCTGTCCGTGGGATCGGCGAAGTTTTCTTTGGGAACGGTCATACCGGTTACCGTATCGTCGGCATGGGAAAGCAGGTCGTTGAGTCGGTCAGCCAAAAGATTCTTAAAAAAAATAAGGTCGTTGTCTTTCATTTTTTTGTCCTTTGCTTAGGCGTTTTTTCGCTGATCAAACTAAGCCAGTTGAATTCAATTTGTTCAAATCTCTGGTCAAGTTTTAAATTGATATTTATACGCCGAAAGATTTTGTATGTAAAGCGTTAAAATCATCGGTCGTTATCTTCAAACCCAGGGTCCAGGTTGAAAAGATGCCGGGCTACACTCAAATAATGGGCGTCGTTTCTGTGTTCCCCCGTATTTTTTAAAAAGAGGATGGGGTCGTGCATAATTTTGCGTGCCACAGATCTTGTCAGTCGTTTTATTGCATCGATCTGTTCCGGTGCAAGTGGACCCAGTTTTGTGATGGTCTTCTCCGCTTCTTTGTCTGCAATGGATTCAAGTTTTCGTTTCAGATCCTTGATGGTGGGCACAACTGCAAGGCTGTCGAGCCACCAACGAAATTTAACCACTGCCTCTTCCACCAGTCTCTCTCCCTTGACCGCCTCCCGGGATCTCTCTTCGAGGTTGTCGTTGACAAGGTTCTGGAGGTCGTCAATGTCGTAGAGGTAGGCGTTGTTGATCTGGTTGATGCCGGGATCAAGGTCCCTTGGAACGGCAATGTCGATGCAAAAGAGGGGGCGGTTTTTCCGCTGGGCCATGGCTTTTTTTACCTGCTGTTTTGTCAGGACATGCTGGGTTGCACCGGTGGAGCTGATGATGATATCCACATCACACAGAAAGGTTTCCATCTCTTCGAATTTAATGGCCTGCCCCTGGAACCTCTGGGCCAGACAGACTGCATTGGCAAAGGTTCTGTTTGCCACGATTATCTGTTTCACCCCGTTTGAAATAAGGTGCTCCACGGCAAGCTCGGCCATCTCTCCTGCGCCCATGAGCATGACGCTTCTCCGGTCAAGGTCGCTGAAAATCTTGTTGGCAAGCTCGACTGCGGCGTAGCTTATGGAAACGGCATTGTCGCCTATGCCTGTCTCTTTTCTCACCCGTTTAGCAACGCTGAACGCCTTGTGCATGAGGCGGTTGAGGATGGTGCCTGAGGCCTTGTTGGCAATGGCTTTTCTATAGGCTTTTTTGATTTGACCCAGGATCTGGGGTTCCCCCACTATCATGGAATCAAGGCTTGCTGCTACCCTGAAAAGGTGTTTTACCGCATCGTCGTTCCGGTATGTGTAAAGGGAAGGCTCAAACTCCTGGATGGGCAATGCCTTATAATCGGATAGAAACTGGACAACCTGGTCTGTGGCTGTTTCGTTCCCGGGGACAAAAAGAATTTCCATGCGGTTGCAGGTGGAGAAAATCAGGGCCTCTTTGACCGGCACCGTTGCCAGGAGCGTTTCAAGGGCGTCCAGGGTCTGTTCTGGTGGAAAGGAGAGACATTCCCTGAGGGAGACAGGTGCTGTTTTGTGGTTCAGTCCAATGAGAATGATTTCTGGCATTGTGTTCCTAATTTTATATGAAACTTCCATCGAAGCATTGCAAACAGAGGTGTTTCATTGTTTTTTGTGGCCAGAGCAGATACCACGCTCCGGTCATGTCGGTTATTTGGTGAAAATCTGGTGGTGACCACCGATCAATAGGTTTACGCCAAGAAAGGTAAAGACAAGAACGGCAAATCCCACAATGGTCATGATGGCCGATCGTCTTCCCTGCCACCCGGATGTGAGCCGGCCGTGGAGAATGGCTGCATACACAAGCCAGGCCACGGCAGACCAGATTTCCTTGGGGTCCCAATCCCAGAATCGGCCCCACACCGACTTGGCGTAGACCAGTCCCATTATAAGCCCCATGGTGAGCATGGTGAACCCTGTGATCAGGCATGAGTAACTGGTGGAATCCAGCAGGTCCAGGGAGGGTAGTCGTTTGTAGAAAAATCCACGTCGTTTGAGCTTGATGGCCCTTTCCTGGACAAGATAGAGAAGGGCTGCGCCACAGGCAAGGGCAAGGGCTGCCTCACCGGTAAAAATCAACAGGATGTGGGAGATGAGCCAGAACCCCCTGAGGATTGAATCTGCCTCAGGCTTGACCTCAGGGCTGAAAAGGGCTGCAATCATCATGGTGAGAACCAGGGGGGTTGTGAAGATGCCGAGGATTTTGAGGTTGAACCTGAATCTGAGCACAATAAACGAAAGCGCAAGTGCAAGGGCTGCAATGGACAGGTTCTGGTGAAGGTCATAAACGGGCAGGGTGCCCATGATAAAGGTGGCAAGGCCTATTGCCAGGACGTGGAAGAGAGCACCGGAACAGACCAGCCCGAAGGCGGTGTGCTGGAATCGGTCTTTCTGGATAAAGAGATAGAGGATGTAACCCGTTGCGCTCAAAAAATAGGCCCCTGTTGCAATGAAGAGCAAAACTTTTTGGCAGATGTTAAGTGTCATTTGTTTTTTTCCTGGAAAAGAGTTTCAACCCCGTGTCGGTTGCCAAGGATATCCACGACCAAACGCTCGATTGCCTCCTGGTCATTTTCCCTCATGCGATCGAGCAGTTGGCTGTCAATCAGCTGTTTGAATATCTTTTTGTGGCTGCCCGGGGCGTGTTCCCGGGCAAGGAGGTTCTGCCTGATTTTGCCCATCAGGGAGAGAAATCGTTCATATTCAGGGCCAAACCGGCCTTCAAGCTGGTGTTTGATTTTTTTTGCAAAGGCCGGACTATTGCCCGAAGTGGACACGGCAATGGTGAGATCTCCTCTTTTCACAACGGCTGGCACAATGAAATCGCTCAGTTCCGGCAGGTCTGCCCCGTTGAAAAGAATCCCCGCCTGTCTGGCCTGCTTGCCGATGGTCTTGTTGAGTTGCCTGTTGTCGGTTGCGCCGACCACGAGAAACATTCCCTTGAGATCCTGAGGAAGGTACTCCCTTTTGACAAGTTCAACCGTGGAAACCAGGTGGTTCCAGAGGGTTTCATCAAAACAGGGACTCACCACCTTGACCCTGGCCCGGCAACGGGCAAGGGTTTCTGCCTTTCTGGCCCCCACCCTGCCACCGCCCACAACAAGGCAGTTTCGATCTTGAATGTTCAGGCCCACTGGGTAATATTTCATCTGTTAGAGTCCAATAATTCCTTGTTTGCAAAAAAAAGGTATTATATGTAAAGATGATTATTTTATCAATATCTACTTTTTTATGGTCCTGATTGATGGATCTGACCCCCAATATAAAATGGGGACAAAGGGGAGGCGTTAAAATGATTGTTGATTGTCACACTCATATTTTTCCAGAAAATATTTGTTCCGGGCGTGAGCAATGCTGCACAATGGAACCTGCATTTAACCTGCTGTATGGCTCTCCAAAATCCAAGCTGGTCGGTGTCGAGACGTTGATCTCCACCATGGATGAGCAGGGGGTTGATCTTTCCGTGGTTTTTGGATTTCCATGGGCGGATCCAGATCTTGTTCGTCGAAATAATGACTATATTATTGAGTCCACACTCAAATATCCTGACCGATTGAGGGGGTTTGCCTGTTTTGATCTTTCGTTTGAGGGTGCGGCAAAGGAGACGGAGCGCTGCCTTGATGCGGGACTCTCCGGGGTGGGGGAGCTTGCCTTTTACCTGTCCGGTATTGACGCGGCCGCCCTTGACGGCCTTGAGCCGATCATGGAAATCTGCATGAAAAGAGGCAACCTGCCGGTGATGGTTCATACCAATGAGCCAGTGGGCCATAACTATCCGGGAAAGACGCCCGTGACCCTGGAGCAGATTTATGCCCTTGCCCTGCGGTTTCCCGAAAACAACATTATTCTTGCCCACTGGGGGGGGGGTATTCTTTTTTACAATCTCATGAAAAAAGAGACCAAGAATGTGCTTAAAAATATCTGGTACGATACGGCAGCATCCCCGTTCCTGTATGATTCCTCCGTGTACCGGGTGGCCCTTGCTGCAGGTGTCATGGACCAGGTGCTCTTTGGCAGCGACTATCCGTTGCTCAAACCTGCCCGCTACTTTAAAGACCTTGACAGGTCCGGCGTTCTGGATGTTGAAAAAGCGCGTGTGCTCGGCGGAAACGCTGCAAGGCTTTTAAACCTGACTCCGCAATAATGCCAGGGCTGAATTTTCATTACCGCCGCCAGCATCTTATTCGCTGATGTGGCTCTATTCTTACGTCAGATGTCAGTCGATGACCGTTTGCTGAACCAAGAAAGTCGGGGGATTTTCGAACAAGGCAAACCCAAGCCGCAAAAACTCGGTCGCTTTGCTCCCTCAGACAGTTTGCGGCCCATTGGGTTTTCCTTGCCCGAAAATCTGATCCCCTTTGTTTCTCAATGTTCAGCAAACGGTCATCGACTGTCATCCCCACAATCAATATAGCGGCCATGTCCCGGTTGGCACAATGAAAATAGAAACTCGACACCAGAGGCGGGCGGGAACGGGTATTGTCCTTGCGGATTAAATGGCAGCGGTCAGCAGGACGCTGGAAGAGCTACCATTTCCCTCGGAGCAGTCCATGGACGGGTCCGGTGGGGGTTTCCTGGAAGTCCATGTAATCTCAACCCGCCATCACACAGGCTCATTGCTTCTTTTTTTTTTATATGAAACACTCACCAAAGCATTGTCAATAAAGGTGTTTAAAAATTCGTTGAGGCCGGAGCCATACCTCGTTCCGGCCGTGCCGGTTATAGGAAAAGGTTGAGGTTGGGCCGGGCAATGATTTCAGGGTCCCGTTCAAACACCCCGTTAATGTTGTCTCTCAACTCGTCCATGGTGTCTGCCTTGAGCAACTCCTTGCAGATGCTGTGGCCGAAGCGGAAACTTGCCGAAAAATAAGGGATAAATTTTTTGTAGAGTTTAACTGCAAACCGCTCGCCATGGTGTTTGGCCAGAAGTTCGGTCATCCTGATGGCCGTGTGGTGGTAGGTGCCAATGGTCGGTGTGAACCCCTTGGTCCACTGGGCAAAGATCCATGGCCTTGACACGGCCATGCGGCCGATGGCGATGCCGTCACAGCCAGTCTGTTTGACCACGGTTGACAGGTCATTGGCGTCAAAGACATTGCCGTTGCCGAACACGGGAATGGTGACAGCCTCTTTTATAAGGGAGATCTGCTCCCACCTGGGGGGCCTTGACCGCCGGTCCGGGGCAACCCTGGGGTGGAATACCAGGGCGTCAGCCCCGTTGTCTTCAAACCGTTTTGCCAGATCGATTGCAGGCCTGGGATCATTAATCCAGCCCGTTCGGAATTTTACAAAAACCGGGATGGAGACCGAGGCCCTTACCCGGGCAAGGATCTCCACGGCAAGATCCGGAGTTTTTAAGATTTCGGCCCCGCATCCGCGTTTGCAGATGGCCGCAACCGAGCATCCAAAGTTGAGGTCAACCCCGAAAAAGCCTTCGGCTTCAATCCGTTGTGCTGCCGCAGCCATGGACTGGGGATCCGGGCCAAAGATCTGGCAGACAAGGGTGGCAAGTTCCTGCTTACGCCATTTAAACACCGGTGAGGTGGCCGGGTTTTCATGGGGAAGGGCTTTTGCGCTGCACATGCCGGTGAACAGCAGGCCGTACCCGCCGAATTCTGCCACAAGTTCCCTGAAGGCCACATGGCCAAGGCCTGCCATGGGGGCAAGAAAGAGGCGGTTGCTGACCGCTTTTTTTCCGATGGTGATCCCCTGGGCTATCCCCGGGGGGCAGGTTTCATATCCGGCCCCGTTGTTTTGTTGTTTTTCTTTCATCTTATTCCCTATGGGCGGATTTGAATTCTATCCCCATTGTTCCTGGTTCTGGTTGACATCTCATCATGTGTGTAATAATTTAATCTGTTATTTTAAAACAGGAATATTATTATGAATGAGAGGCATGAACAAGAGAAAAAACAGTTTCGGAAGCTTCTGGCCCAGGAAGGAGTGGATGAACTGGATAAACGGTTTCAGGTTTTAGAGTCTTTTCTGAAGAGTGAGAACCATGAAACCTGCCGGGATATTTCAGCAAGGCTCGAACACGAGGGGATTTCCCTGGGTGCGGGGTTTCTTGCCGAAACCATGGAGCTTTTGTGCCGCTTTGGATTTGCCCAGAAGCTTAAATTCGACGACGGGCCACCCCGGTATGAGCACCGTCATCTGGGTTTTCACCATGATCACATGGTATGCACCAAGTGCGGTACCATCATAGAGTTCCGGGATGAGGCCCTGGAACGTCAGCAGGTGAACCTTGCCGCAGCCTATGGTTTTCATATGCTCCAGCACAAGATGGAGATTTACGGCATTTGTGCCGACTGTCTGGAAAAACGGTCTCTCCTTGTGCCTCTTTCCCGAACAAAGCAAGGCGAGTTCCTCGTGATCAAGGGGTTTGAGGGGGGGAAGAACGCACAGATGCGCCTTATCTCCATGGGTCTCAGGATAGGAGATACTATTGAGGTGGTCTCCACCCAGGCCGGGGGGCAGTTGGTCATCGCCCTTGGGGAGAGTCGATTTGTCATTGGTCAGGGCCTTGCCCAGAAGGTGATGGTCGAGCGCGGTTCAGATCGGCACCCGTCCCTGGCGTTCCAGGGCCGGGGGGATTCAGGAACCGTTCAAGCACCCCAGGAGATTATCCCCCTGAGCCGGATGCGCCAGGGCCAGGAAGGGGTGGTTGTCAGGGTGGCAGGCGAGACCCGGTTGAGAAGGAGAATCCTTGAGATGGGTATCAACCGGGGTGCAACGGTGTATGTTGAAAAGTACGCGCCCCTTAAGGACCCCATTGAATTGATCGTCAAGGGCTACCATGTCTCCATGCGTGTGGAGGAGGCGGCCCAAATCAGTGTTGAAGGGGTTAAAACGGTGAAAAATCCATGAATCAGCTTACAATCGCCCTGGCTGGAAACCCCAACTGCGGCAAAACCACCATATTCAACAATCTCACCGGCGCCCGGCAAAAGGTCGGCAACTGGCCCGGGGTGACGGTGGAAAAAAAAGAGGGTGTGGTCAAACACAAAGGGCTTGATCTTAAATTCGTGGATCTGCCGGGCACCTATAGTCTGACTCCCTTTTCCCTGGAGGAGATTGTTGCAAGGGATTTTATCCTCAATGAAAAGCCCGATGTGGTGGTTAACATCATTGATGCGGCAAATCTTGAGCGCAGCCTCTACCTTGCCATGCAGATCATGGAGCTTGATAGACCTGTGGTCTTTGTGCTGAACATGGCTGATCTGGCAAAATCCAAGGGGCTTTCCATCAATGCTGCTAAGTTATCGACCCTGTTAAACCTGCCGGTGATTTTCACCGTTGGTAACCGGGACCAGGGCACGAACCTGCTCGTTGAGACGGCCATCAAGGAGGCCCAGGCCGCATCAGGGGGTAAATCCGGTCGAAAGGTAACCTACAACCGGGAGATCGAAACCCTTATCCGGGAAATTGAGGCAGCCATGGACAGGGGGGGGCTTGACCTGGACAATTGGCCGGGGAGGTGGACCGCCATCAAGCTGCTGGAAAATGACGGCGTGGTCAAGGGAAACCTTGCCGCTATGGCAACACAGGCTGCCCGCGAGGTCCTTGATGTTGCAAAACGCGGGCGTGCCCAGATTGAAGAGCGGTTCCAGGATGATCCTGAGATCGTTCTTACCGACGAGCGATACGGATTCATTGCAGGCATTGTCAGGGCCGTGGTCACGGTGTCAGCGAGAAAGCGGGCCGATATTTCAAGGAGCATTGATCGGGTGTTGACCAACCGATTTCTCGGGTTTCCCATCTTCATTTTTTTTATCTGGGCCATGTTTCAGATGACCTTCAGTCTTGGGGTCTACCCCATGGAGTGGATCGATTCAGGTGTGGGCCTTTTTTCGTACCTGCTTGACTCTTTTCTTCCTTCTGGGCTGTTCCGGGATTTGGTCCTGAACGGGATTGTAGCAGGTATCGGCAGTGTCATTGTCTTTTTGCCCAATATTTTGATTCTTTTTTTCTGCATTGCCCTTTTTGAAGACACCGGTTACATGGCTAGAACTGCCTTTCTAATGGACAGGATCATGCATACCGTGGGGCTCCATGGAAAATCTTTTATTCCCATGCTCATGGGGTTTGGGTGCAGCGTGCCCGCTATTATGGCAACAAGGGCCTTGGAGAACAGAAAGGACCGCATTCTCACCATTTTGATCACGCCGTTCATGTCCTGTTCGGCAAGGCTTCCAGTTTATATCGTCCTGGCGGGCTCGTTCTTTGCGCAAAGGGCCGGGACGGTGATTTTTGGACTTTATGCCACGGGTATTGTGGTTGCCATTGTGTCAGGCCGACTGTTTCGGTCAACCCTTCTCAAGGGAGAGGATGCCCCTTTTGTCATGGAGCTTCCGCCCTATCGGGTGCCCATGTTCAAGAGTCTGATGATCCATATGTGGGATAGAAGCAAGATGTTTTTAAGGAAAATGGGAGGGGTGATTCTTGTGGGCTCGATCATCATCTGGGCCCTTTCCACCTTTCCCAGGGACCAGGCTGTTGTGGACCAGTATATCCGGGCTGCTGCCCCAGTGACCCTTGAACGGTCACAAATCATGGCCCAGCCTGAAACCCAGGCTCGTAAAGATCTTGTCCAGGCGGTTGATTCAAGGTTGGAAACCCTTGAAAAACAAAGGGACAAGGCCCTTGTGGAAAATTCTCTCATCGGTCGTTTTGGCCGAATGCTTGCCCCGGTGTTTTCACCCATCGGCATTGACTGGCGTGCCGGGGTGGCCCTTGTCACCGGCCTTGTGGCAAAGGAGGTGGTGGTCTCCACCATGGGCGTTTTATATGGGGTCGGGGACGGTCAAACCGACGCCCTTGATCATGCCCTCCATGCCTCGGGCATGACATCCCTTTCGGCCCTTTCTATAATGGTTTTTGTTCTTCTTTATGTCCCCTGTATTGCAACGGTCTCAGCCATCTGGAAAGAGACTTCAGGGGGGTGGGCATGTTTTTCTCTTTTTTATACAACATCCGTTGCATGGAGTTTCTCGTTTCTGGTATACCAGGGGGGAAAATTACTGGGCTTTGGATAAGGAGGTATTTTTTGTATGCATTGACAGGCAGGTCCGGCAGGGCAATGGGTAAACGAAATACAGGGCTGTGCCGTGACATAACCCTGTGTGTGGCGATCTTTTTTTGTATGGGTGCATGGTTTTGTCAGGGTGCATGGGCACAGGAACGACGTTGTATCACCTCAAAGATTGCCAATGTCCGATCGGGCCCGGGGACCAACTATGAAACCCTGTGGCAGGTCGAGACCTATTATCCGATTTTGATTGTGGAGAAAAAAGACAGCTGGTTGAAGTTCAAGGACTTTGAAGGGGATATGGGATGGATACACGGTTCCCTGGTGGGAGATGCGCCATCGGTCATAACGGTCAAGAGCAATTGTAATGTTCGATCGGGGCCCGGTCCCGTACATCCAATTGTCTTTACAGTAGAAAGGGGTGTTCCATTTAAGGTTCTTAAGCAACAGTCTGACTGGCTTGAGGTGGAGCATGGTGATGGTGACAGGGGATGGATATACAAGCCCCTGGTGTGGTAATTGCAGATAATCCATAGACGTTGAATGAGAGGAAAAAATGGTCGATAAAATATCAAATGCACGTAAAAAAGAGCTTGGGCAGCCGGATCCCTTTTTGGAGGCTCTTCAGAAATGGGCCAATGCAACAACCCGTTACAAAAAACAGATAGCCCTGGGAATAGGGGCGATTGTGGCTATTGCGGCCATTTTTTCAGGGACCCTGTACAGTATTCATCGTTCAGAGGACAAGGCTTCCGAGTTCCTGGCCCAGGTTCTCTCCCGGTACAGTGATACTGATCCGGTAAAGGGGTATGAGGCGGTAAAGGCGGATGTTGCCGAGTTTATATCCTCCTATCCCAATACCGCTGCGTCGTCCCAGGCCAGGGTGCGGTTTGCAAAGATCGCATTTGACGCCGGAAAATTTGAAGAGGCCCATGACATGTATCTTGGCGCACTCAATGAGTTTAAGGCGGATCCGGCCATGGAGAACCTTTTGTTTGGCTCCCTGGGGCGTACCTGTCTATTCCTTGGAAAAAAAGCTGAGGCTGAAACCTATTTCAGGAAGATTATTAAAACCAAAACGACCCTGTTAAAGGGAGAGGCCCTGTTTAATCTTGGACTGCTTCTGGCAGACAGGGGGGATACAGCGGAAAGCCAGCAGCTGTTCCAGAAAATTGTTAACGAGCATGGCGATTCCATGTACGCACCCATGGCCAAGGCAAGAATTCATCAGTTGTAGTTTTCTTTTTAAAACTTAAAAAGGCTGCCTTTGAAAAAAGTTTCCAAGGGCAGCCTTTTTAAGAAAAGGAGGAAAAAGATGAAGGCTAAACTTCGTTAACCTTGGATTTAAATAAATGCAAATCTCCTGCCAACACGTTTTATTTTTGCTATCTTTTTTTGTTGTAAGCCTGAAACTCTTTGCAAACAGTCCTTTTGATCAACAAATTATTTTAAAACCGTTTTTCTTTTCCAGGTGACGGCTTTGGCAGGGGACCGTAAAGTTCAATATTTTGAACCGATGGGGTCGTTGTTTTTGTTCTGTCGGGTGTAAAAATGCTCTTCAGATCCATCCCACAGGGGTCTGGGCGTTTTCTTGCCAGGTTCATTATTTTGAACTCATTTCTTTTGCTGTCTTTATCCCAGCCCATATTTTTTGAGTTTTTGATTCAGGCCGCTTTTGCCGATGCCCAGCAATTTTGCCGCCCTTGTCTGTACATTGTCCGTGAGCATCATTGCCCGCTGAATCATTCGTTTTTCCACAGCGGTAAGGGTTTCGGACAGCCCGGCATTCTCGGGAATTCCATCCAGATGAAGGGGGGGTGACATGGCCTGCCTCATCTTTGCAGGAAGGTCGGCCGCTGTGATGTAGTCGCCTGAAGATAGAATAACGGCCCGTTCAATGGCATTTTCAAGTTCCCTTACGTTGCCGGGCCATGGGTAGTCAAAAAAGAGCTGGGCCGCATCATGGTTTACCCCCAGAACCGGCCTGGCGGATTTGCGTTCATTGCCGTACCGTTCAATAAAATGACTGATCAGCAAAGGGATATCCTCCTGTCGTTCCCTTAGGGGAGGTATCTCTGCCTTTACCACGTTGAGCCGGTAAAAAAGGTCCTCCCGGAAACGACCCTTCTTAACCTCGTGTTCAAGGTCTTTGTTGGTTGCAGCGATCAATCGGAAGTCCACTACAATGGGAGTATTGCCTCCGACCCTTTCAAATGTTCGTTCCTGGAGTACCCTGAGCAGTTTTACCTGGATGCCCATGGGCAGTTCGCCGATTTCATCGAGGAACAGGGTGCCCTGGTCTGCCATTTCGAATCGACCCTTGCGCATGGCAGCGGCTCCGGTAAACGCCCCTTTTTCATGGCCGAACAGCTCGCTTTCCAACAGGGATTCGGCAAAGGCTGAGGAGTTGACGGCAATGAGGGGCTTGGCTTTTCTGGGGCTGTTGTAGTGAATGGATTTTGCCACCAGTTCCTTTCCCGTGCCGCTCTCTCCCTGGATGAGAATATTGGCCCTGGTCGGGGCTGTCTTTGTGATGATTTCATACAAATCCTGCATGGGTTTACTCTTGCCGATGATTTTGCCAAAACTGTAGGCCGAGGTTACAGCATCCCTCAGGGTACAGTTCTCCTGGACAATCTTCTGAATGGAAATGGCCTTTGCGATGTGGGCAACTAAAGTGTCGTTTTCAAAGGGCTTTAGAATATAGGTGTAGGCGCCCTTGTGCATGGCATCAACGGCCTTTTCAACGCTACCATAGGCCGTCATTACGATGACAGGCGTATTGGGGGTGATCTCCTTGATTTTTTCCAGAAGCTCGATTCCGTCCATTCCAGGCATATTGACGTCGGACAGCACAAGGTCAATGCAATCGTCGTTGAGAATATCCAAGGCCATGAGGGCACTTGATGCGGTGACAGGGGTATAGCCTTCTTCCTTTAGAACTTCTCCCAGGATGGTGGGGTAGTTTTTTTCATCATCAACGATTAGAATCTTTTCCATTATGAACTCTCCTTTGCCGGTATTACAATTTCCACCTGAACACCCATGGACGCCCTGTTTGAAATATCTATCTCGCCGTCGTGGGATTCAATGATGTTTTTAACGATGCCGAGTCCAAGCCCCGTGCCCATATCCTTTGTGGTGAAAAAGGGATTCCATATCTTTTTCAACGCCTCTTCGCTGATCCCCTTTCCCTCGTCCTCAAACAGGATGATAATGTTACTGTTGTCTGCAAACACACTGATGATGATCCTGCCTCCGTCATCCATGGCCTGGATGGCATTGAGGAGGACATTTAAAAAGGCCTGGTAGAGCATGGGTGCATCGGCCATGATTTTGGGGATATTGTCGTTGAATCTTGTTTCAATTTCAAGGCATTTTTCCTGGATAAGTGGCTCGATGGCAGCGATGTTTTTCTCAAGAACTTCTTTGATTCTGCACGGATGGAGATCCGGGTTCCTGGGACGCGCATAATCCAGAAAATCCTTGATAATATTGTTGAGGCGCAGGGACTCTTCCACGATGATATCCACAATGGTGGTCGATGTACCAAGTTTTTCCATTTTTTTCTTTAAAAGTTCCGCCGAACTCTTGATAATGCCAAGGGGGTTTCGGATTTCATGGGAAACCCCTGCGGTCATCTCCCCAATGGCGGAAAGATGCTCTGCCCGCCTGAGTTTTTCCTCAAGTTTCAGCTGTTCCTGGTTACGCCTGTCAATGATGTTTTCCCCCTGTCTGACCACAAAGATAAGCACGATAAAGAGGGACCCCATGACAATGCAGCAGGTGATGGTGACCAGGATCTGCATTCGAAATATCTTTTTATAGTCTTTGGAAATGTCCTGGACAATTTCAACGACCCCGAGGATAGGCCCAGAAATAGAGGAAAGGGGTTTTTCAGCCTTCAGGGGGGCAAAAGTTACGATTTTGGTCTCGGCTGGAACGCCGAAAAAAAGTTCCAGAGGCGATCCATGTTGCAGGAGACGGGAACTAGAAATGTTTTTGACGGCATTGTCATACCCTGAGCCTCCGGCATTCTTTGTTCCTATACGGGAGGTATCAAAACTGTAGGAAATAATGTTGTTCATGTCGTAAAGGTTGACCATTTCCACGTTAAAGCTGTGCAGGGTTGTTTTTACTACCTGGTCCATGCGTTTGTACTGTACCTCTTCCCTTAATTTGATCTGCCCGTATTTAAGGACCACAGGAATGATGAACTGTAAAAAAACCTGATGGTTGAGATTTTCCACAAGAAGCTGGGCATACTCCTCACTCTTCTGCTGTAGAATGGTCCTTACCCAGTGGGTGTTTATGGCTGAGATGATTATGGTGGCAGCAAACATGACAACAAGGCTTGTGAATGTAAAGTATTTGACCAGCCTGAAGGGTCTTCGCTCCTTGATATTTGTTTCGAACGTCATTAAATTACTCCGTTTGTTTGCAGAAAAATCAGTTGCATCGTATTTTTTTTTTATTTGATCAATGATTGTACTTGACTTAACTCTATTATCAGATACTTTATAGGGGTCTGAGTATAGTAGTAATAACTGTGGTTATCAACCAAAATGTGGTCTGTCGTTTTTGCCTGTAAGGCCGGTTGTTTTAAAAGTGGCTTTTTAGGGTCGACAGAAAAGAGGCTATGCTTTTTAGAAAACGAGATCATCTTGTGGGGCTCGATATCGGGTCTTCCCTGGTAAAAGTCGCTGAAATCAGGGAAAGCTCAAAAGGCCCTGTCCTCAAGAAATTTGGCATCACCAGGATCGACCCGGGAGCAATTGTCGAGGGCGTGATTCATGATGTTGAAGGGGTTGCCGAGGCTATTCGTGCGCTTTTCAAGACCCACAGAATTAAAGAAAAGAATATCGCCATATCAACGGGCGGTTACTCCGTGGTTATAAAGACCATCAGTCTGCCGACTGTATCAGAAAAGGTGCTTCAGGATTCCATCCGCTTTGAGGCGGAACAGTATATCCCCTACGACATTGAAGATGTAAATATTGATTTTCAAATTCTTGGAACCAGTGCCTTTTCCCCAGACCAGATGAACGTTCTTCTGGTGGCGGTAAAGAAAGATTTGGTCGCCTCATACATGGAGCTTACCCGCAGGGCCGGATTGAACCCCTGTATCATTGATGTTGACACCTTTGCCCTTCAGAATATCTATGAGACCGCTGACACCGGAGGCCCAGAGGATGTGACCATGCTGGTTGATGTGGGGTATTCAAAAACATCACTTAATATTTTAAGGGGCAATGTTTCCCTTATGATGCGGGAGGGCTCTTTTGGAACTGCACATATTCTGGAGGAGATCATGACTGCCACTGGGTGTACCCAGGAGGTTGCGGAAACCGTGGCCTCAGGTCGGGAAAAAACCGGGACACTGGGAAAAGATGTTGATGATATCTGCTCCGGGGGGATCGAAAAATGGTGTTCTGAAATCGCAAATGTTGTGAACACCTTTCAGTCCAAATCCAATGAGGGCGATATTGATCGGCTGGTGCTTTGCGGTGGAGGAAGTTTTTTAAAGGGTTTTTCAGAAGCCCTTGCCCATGAGATTCCCACGGATATTTCCATGCTTAACCCTTTTTCAGGCCTGATCATCAATGGCGATGTTTTTCCGGGCAAGTTTCTCGATCAAATGGCCCCCCTTGCTCCCATTGCCCTTGGCCTTGCCCTAAGAAGGGTGGATGATAAATGATACGGATAAATCTATTACCCTTCAGGGCCGCACGGCGTAAAGAAAATATCCGGCAACAGGTTTCCATGTTTTTTCTGACCCTTGCTTTTTTCATCCTTGCCCTGATTTATTTTACCATTCAGATGAATCAACGAATGGACCGGATCGAGGGTGATATCAGCGATGTAAATTCCCAGATTACCCTGTACAAGGAAAAGGCAGGCAGGGTTACCCAAATAATGAAAAATCTGGCCGTTCTTGAACAAAAATTTCAGATTGTTAAGACCCTTGAGGCGAGAAGATGGGAACCAGTTACCCTTCTGGATGCCATGACCAGTCTTGTGGTTCCTGAACAAATGTGGATCACCAGCATTAAAACACAAGATCCCACTGTGACACTGAAGGGGATCGCCTATGACAACAAGACCGTTGCAGACTTTATGACCCGCATCGAAGCTTCTCCGCTGTTTTCGGGTGTTGATTTGAAAAATATCAAGATGAAAGTGATTGATAAGACCCTCCAGATGAAGGAGTTTGAGTTGCTTTGCAACAAAACGGTTCAGAAGAACCCAGAAACGAAGAATACAGTGAAAAAATGAAAAATAAAAACAAGGAGAGCCTGGGCGCTAAAATCGGTAAAAAGACCGCCCCGATTTTTGAAAAAATCGGGGACCTCTCAATGGTTCAGAGAATTCTTGTGTGTTTGATTACCATTGTTCTCGTTATAGGGGGTTATGTCTATTTTATCTATATGCCCAAGCAGGAACGCATGGAAAAACTTGAAAACAAGCTTGCTTCCCTGAAAAGAACCCTTGTTACCTACAGGCAAAAGGCTGCGACCCTTGAGAAATATGAAAAAAAGATGGCCGATGCCCAGGCCCGGTTCAACCTTGCCATGAAGGCGTTGCCGGATAAAAAAGAGATCCCTTCGCTGTTGACCGGAATATCAAGCTCCGGCAGTGATGCCGGGCTGGAGTTTCTCTTGTTTCAACCCAAGGGCCAGGTTGATAAAGAGTTCTATGCTGAGATCCCTGTGTCCATCAAGGTCCAGGGGGGATACCATGAGATTGCCGCTTTTTTTGACCAGGTGGCAAGGCTTTATAGAATCGTGAACATTGATAACATCACCATGACGTCCCAAAACAAATCGGACGACCTTGAAGCGTCCTGCAATGCCGTCACCTATATGTTTGTGGAAAAAAAGGAAGACGATAAAAATAAAAAGAAGAAGAAAAAATGAGAGACCTCATGCATGCATGGATTAAAATAACAACGGTGTCGTTCCCTGTGGTGGCAATGTGTCTGGTTGCCCTGGGTCTGACCGCATGTCAGGACCCGCCCCGGCAGAAGGTTGAGTCACGACCAACGGTTATTTCGGTCAAGATCCCCCAGGAACCGCCTTTGCCGACGGTCAACGATAAACCGGCCATTTCAAAGGAGGAATCAGTTTCTACCCCAGTTTTACCGTCAGAGCCGACACCCGAACAAGGTCCCTCCCTTTCTGCCCCGTTTCATTTGGCGCTTTACTCTTCAACAGGCAAGATTGATCCTTTCAGACCCCTGATCGAGACCCAGGCCAAACCGGCGATTCCAGCGGATGAGGGACAGAAAAAACCGACCCGGGAGCTCACCCCCCTTGAAAAATTTGATTTGAGCCAGATCCGTCTGGTTGCCGTTGTGCTGGCTGAATCCGGGAAAGTTGCCATGGTGGAAGAGGCGTCCGGCAAGGGATATGTGATAAAAATCGGTACGTATATTGGCAAGGACGGTGGCGCAGTGGAGCAGATACTGCAAGACAGGATTGTGATCAGGGAGATGGTTAAAGACTTCAGGGGTAAGGCTGTTCTTCGTATCAAGGAAATGAAACTTCATAAACAGTTGAATGAGGGTTAATATATGTCTCATCCGGTGATAGCGATCAAATTGTCAAGGTTTGTGGGAAAAGGGGTCTGCCTGATGCTGGCAGCGTTTCTTTTTTGTGGATGTACAGGACAGAAACAGGTGGGCAGGATTGAGACATCACCATTAATACCTGCCAAACAGCGAACCATAACCGCCATTGAGTTGAATCAAACTCCTGAAACAATGGTGGTGAACATCCTTTCCAACAATACCCTTACCTATACTTCTGTCAAGCAGACCTTTCCCCTTGGGGTTGCCGTCTATCTCCCAGAGACCTCGCTTTCTGAGAATGTCCTGTCGTCCACGTTCGCAGGTATGGGCCAGATCAACTCAATTGTTGCAAATTATACCGACAATGAGATGAAAACAGCCAGGGTGGACATTCTTCTAAATGAAAATCTTGATTATGAGGTGAGTTCCCAGGCATCTGGACTGACCATGGTTTTTCACAAGTTAAAGGACCTTGACAGTGACCATCAGAAAAAAGCGGCAGTGAATGCCTTAAGCCCGGAGTCCAAAACAGTAGCCCCTCCCCTTTTTATTCCCAAAGGGCCGGCAAAGGTAACGGGTATCTTTTTTAACAACGCAGAGGATGGTAAATCCGAGGTGTTTGTGAAAACCTCCCAGCCTGTTCGGTATGATATGGAAAAGGGCGACGGGAATAACCTGAAACTCAAACTCTATGGTGTTGATATTCCTGCCCATCGTTGTCGTCCTCTGGTCACTACATATTTCAGGTCAGCCGTTGAACGTATTGTGCCTGTCCAGCGTTCCCAGGGTCAGTCTGCCTCAACCCTATCCGTTAAAATGCGTGAACAGGTTCCCTATCATATCGCCCAGACCGGGGATGGAATTTTTCTTACCTTTGAGCCGTCAACCATTGACCCGCCGCCCTTTGAGCCTGCCAGAAGAAGTGTTATATCGGGTGGAGGGCCGGTGACCGTCAAATACGATACCGACGATACCAGTGTTGCAGCAAAGGCTCCCCTTGAGCAGGAGGCAGACAAAACGCCCGGTTTTATGGAAAAAAAGGTCTACACCGGTGAGAAGATCCGGCTGGATTTTTATGAAACAGACATCAAAAATGTTTTTAGAATATTGCAGAGTGTGAGCGGCAAGAACTTTGCCGTTGACAAGGATGTCACAGGCAGTGTTACCATTTCCCTTGATAAGCCAGTACCCTGGGACCAGGTATTTGATCTGGTCCTGAAGATGAACCGGCTTGGCCAGATTCAGGAGGGCTCCATTGTCCGCATTGCCACCCTGTCCACCCTGGCCCAGGAGCAGAAGCAGAAACAGGACGCCATCACGGCCCACAAGGCAACCCTTGAGCAGAGAAAGAGCCTTGAACCTCTGGTGACTGAGTACATTCCCATTAATTACTCTAGTGCAGAAACAGATGTGAAACCCCACCTTGAAAAAATCCTTACTCCGGACCGGGGAGTATTGAGTGTGGATTCAAGAACCAACATGATCATCCTGACCGATGTCAGGGAGAAGATTGATCAGGCAAAGGAACTTATCCATCGATTGGATAAGGTGACCCCCCAGATCATGATTTCCGCCAGGGTCGTTGAGGTGAATAAAAATTTCTCCAAATCCCTTGGGATCGACTGGAGTGTGTCAAAGAATAATGCAAACAGCGGGTTTGACGTGATAATGAATTATCCTGTGGCAAGTGATGGAAGCCTGGGGTTTGATTTCAGCCGTATTTTCGGAACCGAGCTGGCACTTGATGCCACTCTGTCCGCCTCTGAGATAAAGGGGGACGTTAAAATTATTTCCTCCCCTAAAATCCTTACCCTTGACAATAAAAAGGCCAAGATCAAACAGGGACTTGAATATGCCTACCTGGAGCGGGACGATTCCGGGGGGTCGTCGGTCCTATTCAAGAATATCGATCTGCTGCTTGAGGTTACTCCCCACGTCACACCGGATAATCGAATTGGCATGAGTGTGCTGATTACCAAGAATGATCTGGCAAGCGTGGTTGACGGGGTTCCCTCCCTTTCAACCAATGAGGCGGAAACCGAACTTCTGGTGAATGACGGAAACACCATCGTGATCGGCGGTATTGTTAAAAATACCTCTTCAACGTCTGAGACCGGTTTTCCCGGTCTTTCAAATATTCCGCTTTTAGGTAAGCTATTTGGAAGTGACAGCACTGAAGATACCAAGAACGAACTGTTGATATTTATCACGCCAACCATTGTTCAGCTTGAGCAGAAAATGAATTGATTTTTAAGGGGGTCTCCGCCTGCAGATCAGTTCTTGACGGTAACAACAACCAGGGGCTTTTTTTGAATTCCCCTGGGACCGCCATTGTAAAGTCCATTGAATTGGGCCAGGAACTTTTTATTTGTGGAACATCCATAATCACGGCATCCCTTGCATCCCTTGATTGATCTGTTCATGTCCCCCATACAAAATCGATTGATATTACTTTCACAGCGGGTTGTTCTGCTGTTTCTCCCCCAGAGCAGAAACACTCAACCCTGGGGCATTGGGTGTTGAGACAGGGTCGAAGTGGGAAAGTCTGCGTAAGGGCTGTCGACCATTTTAACAACCGTAATGGCGGGGTTGTTGAGCTCTCCTTTGACGGGAGAACAGGATATGTTTGGTCAAATGGTTGTCCTGCCAGCACCTGAAATGCAGACATTGAGCAGGTCTATGCAACATCCACAGACCTAGCGCCGGTGGAAAAGTTTCAAATTTCATTGTGGCCGGAGCAGATCCCCTGCTCTGGCCATGTCCGTTTATTTAAAAAGGGTTCCCTAGGCTTCAGTTGTTCAACCTTGACTCTGCCTCCAGGGCCAGGGGGGTGCCCTCCGGGGCAAAGACAAGGACCTGCTTCCATGCCTTTTGAGCCCTGTTCGGCTGGTTCATCTGCTCATATGTTTTTGCAAGATCAGCATAAAGGATCGAAGCCTGGGGCATTTTTTTCAGCTTTTTTTGTAAAAGGGTTTCAGCCTGGAAAAGTTCGCCGGATTCAAGGAAGGTCAAAGCAAGGCCATGGATGGCGTTGATAAAATCGGGTTCCAGATGCAGGGCCTTTGAAAAGTTTTTTTCTGCAAGGATATAATCCTTTTTGCCCAGATAGGCCCATCCCATATTGGAGAAGGCAAAGTGCGGTGTCATATAGAGGAGGTTTTTTGAAAACTGCTGATAGCACTCAATGGCCTTGTCGTATCTTTTTTGTTTAAGATAGGCTGCACCCAGGTTGTTCTGGGCCTGGATATAGTCGGGTTTAAGTGCCACGGCCCGTTTGAAATGATTCTCTGCCAGGTCAAATCGCTCTTTTCCCATATAGGTGATTCCCAGATCGTTGTGGAGATAGGGGTCATTGGGGAGGGTTTTTTCTGCAGCAAGAAGCTCCTTTAGTGCGGCTGTATAGTTGCCCTGGTTCAGGTGTGCTTCCCCAAGGGCCATGGTGGCCTCGGCAATGTTTCTTTGTTCAATGGTGTTTGTGGCGCAGGCCGTGAGGGTAATACAAATGAGGATGGGAATGATAACCTGTTTCATTGGTGTTCCTTATTTCCAAGGCGATGCTCCCGAATCAGGGAGATCAATGCGTAAAAGAGATATGTTTTTTTCGCGTAAAAAATCCGTTGTTTCCAGGTCAGGATCACCATCCAGGAGCATGATCTCCCTTGGGGCGGATGGGATGTATATGCCGGGAATGGTAACGGTTCTGTGTGTTCGGGTACTGATAAAAGAAGGGTTCTCGACCACCTGTATGCCTAACCCTGTGAAGAGTTTTACGGCAATTTGATGGGTCGTTTCCCTGGGGAAAAGGGATATCAGTTCATACCCTTTGTCGTGTATGCGGTCCAGTGCAAAACCATAAACATCTCCAAATTCAACAAAAAGGTCAGGTTTTCCCTGGCGGGAAATTTTTCCGACCCTGATATCAAGGTCCTGGGATCCCACAGCCAGGTCTATGGTGGCATCGGGGGTGTACTCAAAGCCTGCATATTCAACGAGCTCTTTTGCGGCAAGTCTGTGGTCCAAGGGAATTCCGTGGCTGTCTGTTTCCTTTTTCGTCCCGGGCAGGACTTCGGCGGAAGAAGGCGCTGCCATGGCCTCAAGGGCTGTTTTAATCTCAACCAGAGTCACATCAGACCAGAAGGTGCGGATGGCCGCTGCCAGGGTCTGGTAGAGATTTTTTTCAGGAACCATGATGGTTTTGGAGCCATTCTTAAATTGTATGAGGGGGGTGTATGCAAGGTCAAGGACCTGATCGGCTTGTCCCTTTGACGGAAAGTAATATTTTCCACTCTCCAGGAGTTCTCCATGGCGTGTCTGGCTGTATTTTTTCAAGGCGGTCAATGTTTCTGAACTGATGGGCCTGGCCGGAAAAGATGATTCCGGAGCCCTGGGTAGGGGCAGGTTTAATATCGTTTCTTCCTGGATGAGGTCAGGCCGGCTCACTCCGGGGTTGGCAAGGGTAAATAGGGCTAACCCTTGGGGGTTCAGGGTGCCGTCCCTGTTCAGGAACTCCGAGTCCATGAGTTCAGAAACGGTATCTCCCTTTTTTACCCGGTGTTTTTTATAGCGGGTGGACATCTTCGCATGGAGGGTGCTGAACTCGATCACCGGTACATCCACAATTCCAGGAGAGGTTTCGTCGAAATCTTCATGTGAAATTGTCTTCAGGGGAATAAGGACTCGCTGGCCGGGATTGATGGCGTCGATATTGCTTATTCCGGGATTCAGGACTTTGAACATGGTCAGAAAAAGGGGGAAATCTTTTTCTGAGATTTCCCCTTTTTGCCTGAAAATCTTGTAGAGCCAGTCATCCTTTGCCACCTGGTAACGTTCGCACATCACCTTCCGGTCCTTATAGGGGTAGACCGCGTATCGCTTAAATGACGTTTTGATTGATGGAGTTGCGGCCATCCCGGTTGGGGGGTAAATTAATCCAAAGCAGATGGTGAAAGTCAGGATGCCCCTTGCTATGTGCCGTATTTTCATAGGTTTGTGGTAAGGTTCAGTTCCTGTGCAATGGTTTTTGATACATCTTCAGCAAACCGGTTAAAATCTTCCCTGCCAAGGGGGGTTCCCTGGCCGGGGATATTTTTCTTGTCCTTGGGCATCACAAGTTTTGGGCGGTTGATGAACCTCTGGTTGGAATGAATGTTGAAGGCCTCTGGTATCTTTTCACTGAAGTAGAGGTCCTGGAATCCGGAAAATTTCATGGCATGGGCCGTTGCATCAACGATGGCAGTTTCTGTTTTGGTGACAATGCCCTGTTTAAGGGCTTCAACCAGCCCTGCAAGGCTTTCGCCGCCCTGGGTACAGGCAATGTGTCCGTTTCGGTTGGCCTCAAGCTGCCAGTCCATGATGGCCTGCTCTGTTACCTGGGTTACAAACACCCGTTGTTCACCGGCAAGTGTGTTGTATCGGTCTGCCAGGGCAATGACCCTGGGCATGGAAACGGGATTGCCGATCATGGCTGCCTGGGCTACACTTGATTTCACCGTCACGGGCTTAAACTGCCGTTTTGATCGGTCTGGCTCAAGATAGTACTGGAAAACAGGGTCTGCGTGCTCACTCTGGACGCCGATGATCTTTGGCAGGTCCGTAATGATTCCGGCATTGAAGAATTTGATGAAACCGCTCATCAGGGCTGAAATATTTCCGGCATTGCCAATGGGAACCACGATCACCTTGTCGTGCATCTCATATTCAAAATCCTGGGCAACCTCATAGGAAAAAGACTCCTGGCCAAGGATGCGCCAGGCGTTCTTTGAGTTGAGCAACGCCACGTTGTACTCTTCGGACAGTTTCTCCACTATTTTCATGCAGTCGTCAAATACGCCGGGAATTTCAAACACACTGGCGCCGCTTCCAAGGGGCTGGGAGAGCTGCTGGGGGGTCACCTTGTTGTGGGGCAGAAGTACGGCCGATTTGATGTGTGGCTGAAGATAGGACGCGTAAAGGGCTGCAGCGGCTGAGGTATCTCCGGTGGAGGCACACACGGCAATAATGTCTGACACAAGTTGCTGGTCAATGAGGTATTTGATGTAGGAAAGGGCGCTTGCCATGCCCCGGTCTTTGAACGATGCACTGGGGTTCTGTCCGTCGTTCTTGTAAAAGAACCGAATCCCTGCAAGATCCTGGAGTCGTTGGTTGGCCTCCACAATCGGGGTGTGGCCTTCACCGAGATAGACAATGGATTCAAGGGGGATATTGGGCCCGATAAACTCATGGTAGCGGTAGATTCCTTTGAGGGCCGGAATCTTGAGCATTCGTCGATAGTCAAAGATCTGCTGCCAGGTGGTGCCTGAAATTTTGTTGAGCCGTTGGATATCCCTATCCTCAATGAGAAGAACCTCCCCGCAGTCGGGACAGACATAAAGAAGTTTGGTGATGGGAAATTCCCCCTTGCATCCAAGGCAGCGGTAGCATAGATCCCCGCAGGGACTGGGAACAAGAAACGGCTGGATCTCTTTTGGAAAGTTATCGGGTTTCATTGGTGATGGTCTCCTTGCCGCCCATGTATGGTCTGAGGACTTCCGGAATGACCACGGAACCGTCCGGTTGTTGAAAATTTTCCAGTATTGCTGCCACTGTTCGACCAACGGCAAGTCCGGATCCGTTAAGGGTGTGAACAAATTCGAGTTTTTTCTGGCCTGCCCGCCTGAATTTGATGTTGGCCCGTCTTGCCTGGAACGCCTCACAGTTGCTGCAGGATGAAATTTCCCGATACTTATCCTGGCCCGGCATCCAAACCTCAATGTCATAGGTTCTAGTCGCGGAAAAACCCAGGTCACCGCTGCACAGGGTAACCACCTGGTAGGGGAGTCCCAGGCGTTTCAGGACCGTTTCAGCATTGGCTAAAAGGGATTCAAGTTCCTGGTAGGAGGTTTCAGGGGTCGTGTATTTCACAAGCTCCACCTTGTTGAACTGGTGCTGGCGGATCAATCCCCGGGTGTCCTTGCCGTAGGAGCCTGCTTCGGATCTGAAACAGGGGGTGTAGGCCGTGAATTTAATGGGCAGGTTTTCTTCATTCAGAACTTCATCCCTGTAAATGTTGGTCATGGGAACCTCTGAGGTGGGGATGAGGTAGTACTCCTGACCCTCAATTTTAAAAAGATCCTCTTCAAATTTTGGCAGCTGGCCTGTTCCCAGGAGGCTTTCCCTGTTCACGATAAAGGGGGGGAGGGTCTCTGTATATCCGTGTTCGTTGGTGTGAAGATCAAGCATGAAGTTGATCAAGGCCCGCTCAAGTTTTGCGCCGCTTCCCAGGTACAGAGAAAATCTTGCCCCTGTTATCTTTGCTGCCCTTGGAAAATCAAGTATGCCCAGGTCTTCGCCGATATCCCAGTGGGCCTTGATGGGAAAGTCAAAGCTGCGTGGTGTTCCGACTTTTTTTTCAAGCGTGTTGTCTGCATCGCTGGCTCCCATGGGAACATCCGGGTGGGGCATGTTGGGAATTGCCATCATGAACTGCTGGATAAAATCATCCTGTTCTGCAAGGGTCTTGTCCAGTGTCTTGATCTCGTCTGAAACGGTCCGCATTTCAAGAATGCTTGTCCCGGCATCTTCTTTGTTGCGTTTCATTCTGGCAATTTCGTCTGAAACAGTGTTCCTCTGGTGCCGCAGCTCTTCGATCTGCTGAAGAAGTTCTCTTCTTTTTTTTTCCGCCCTGGCAAAACCCTCAAAATCAGCCTTGCCGGCCCGTTTGGCCAAGGCCTGTTTTACCTCTTCTATGTTCTCTCTAACGTACTTGATTTCCAACATTTAAATACCTGCCTGCCTGTGTGCGAAGATTTAGGAGTTATATGATATTTTGCCCATCTAAAAAAAATATCATGACACATAAGATACGTCAATGATTATTGCAGGTTGACAATTGCCAGCTTGTGTATAATATTTTTTAAAAATTTGATGGGGGAAAATTATACTTATGGATGACAGCAAAGATAGTAAAAAAAATCTTCTTGCCGGAATCTCACAACAGCTTTCCAAATTTACAAAGGCGGAATTAGCTGAGAAACAGGCCCAGGTAGAGCAGAATCTCCTTGAATTTGCCAATTTCAGGGAGGCCCAGCTTTCCCTTCTCTATATCGAGAGAAGCCATGAGATTCCAACAGGGAACATCATACGAATCAGCCTTGATGTCAGAAAGGGGATAGTGATCCCCTGTTTTTCAGATTCAAGGCATGCCATCAACCTGCTCAGGATTCACGATTATGAGAAGGACCTGATTAAAGGATCCCAGGGAATTCTGGAACCTGATCCTGAAACCTGCAAAAAGGTCAATCTTGACCAGATCGATATTGCAGTGATCCCAGGGCTCGCCTTTGACGAAAAGGGCGGTCGCTTAGGGTTCGGGGAAAGTTTTTATAACCGACTCATTGCAAAGCTTCCCGAGACCACCCGCAAAATATCCATTGCCTTTGAAGAACAGGTGGTTGATCATGTCCAGATGGAGTCAAGGAAATATAATCTGGATATCATCATCACAGACAAGCGCGTCATTTACAAGATATAGCCGGCATGGAGGGAACGATCGCTTGTTCCCTCCTGTTATTTGGGGGCAAGTGCCAAGTGAAAGCGCTTGAGGTTACTGCTTTTCCCCATGGCAATGACCGTGTCTCCCTCTTCCATGTAGGTGTCAAATGAGGGATTGAAGATCATTTCTCCGTCTGATTTTTTGATGGCAATGATGATGAGGTTGTACTTTTGCCGAATGCCTGAATCTTTGAGCATGATGTTCACAAGCGTTGATTTGGCCGAAACCGGTGACTCTTCGATCTGAATGGCCCTTTCCCTTCGGGTGAGGGCAATGTCCAAAAAATTGCTGACACTGGGTCTCAACAGCCGGATGCCCATGGAAACGGCACCAATGTCGTAGGGTGATTCCACCCGGTTGGCGCCGGCAGCATAGAGCTTTCCCATTGCCGCTTTTTTTTCGGCACGGGCCATGATCTTGATTCCCGGATTGAGCTGCCGGGCTGTTAACACCAGGAAGACATTGTCAACATCCGTGGCAAGGGCTGCGATGAGGTGGGACGCTCTTTTGATTCCGGCCTTGAGCAGCTGGGATTCATCCGAAGCATCTCCGATCAGATAGAGCATCTTATCCTCCACAAGGACAGGCACGAGTTCCGGGCTTTTTTCCATGACAACAACGTCTGAGGTCTGCTCGGTGAGCTGATTGCACAGGATTCTTCCGATTCTTCCATAGCCGCATACAATATAGTGATCCGTCAGGCTGGAAATACGTTTATCCAATTTTCTTCTCCCAAGTATTGATCTTATCTCCCCTTCAACGACAAATTTGACGATGATGCCGGCCATGTACAAAACCACGCTGACGCTTGAAATGATGAGGAAGATGGTGAACACCCGGCCTGTTGGGCTGATAGGGTGTACTTCGCTGTATCCCACGGTGCTCAGGGTCAGGGCGACCATGTAAAGTGAGTCAAGGAAAGTCCATCCCTCAATGATCATGTATCCTGCCGTACCTATGGCGGATACTGTAAAGGATACTGCCGTGGCAATCAGGATGTCTCTTAGTTTGTTCATTGGATTATCCTATAACTGCCATTGATTGAAAAAGCAAGGGCTAAACAGGAGGAGATATTTGAAATCTGTCCGCCTATCTGCTTGACTGAAACAAAGGGTGCTGGTAAACTCGCCGCCATGAATTCAGAACAGAGAAAGTTTGAGATATGGCGTCATAAGATGGTCGCTCGGCAGATCGTGGCCAGGGGGATTACCGACCCCGGGGTCATTGCCGCCATGGAAACGGTGCCCCGGCATCTTTTTGTGAGTGAGGCCCTTACTGACAGTGCCTATGGGGATTTCCCCCTTCCCATTGGGGAGGCCCAGACCATATCCCAGCCTTATATCATCGCCGAAATGACCCAGGCCCTGGAGCTCACTGGAGATGAAAGGGTGCTTGAGATCGGGACAGGCTCAGGGTACCAGGCAGCAGTGCTTGCAGAGATTGTTTTCAGGGTCTATACCATTGAGCGTAACAACATTCTGTTCTTAAGAACCAGAAAACTTTTTGATGCGCTTAAATATCACAATATTGTTGCCAGGTATTCCGATGGCACTCTGGGGTGGAAAGAGGAGGCGCCGTTTGATGCCATCCTTGTTACCGCCGGTGGTACTCAGATTCCCCAACCTCTCCTTGACCAGCTTGCCGTGGGCGGCAGGTTGGTTATGCCTGTGGGAGGGTTGTGCAGTCAGGAGCTTGTTCGGATTGAAAAAAAAGCCGATAAAATTACCACGGATAATCTCGGAGGCTGCCGTTTTGTAAAGCTGATCGGCGAGCACGGCTGGAAGGAATAGGGATGGTCAAGCGACTTTATGACTGGGTTCTTTCCTGGGCCGAGAGACCGGGTGGTGTCTGGGCTCTTTTTTTTCTTGCCTTTTGCGAGTCCTCTTTCTTCCCCATTCCACCGGATCTTCTGCTCATCGCCCTTGCCGTGGGTGCGCCGTTTCGGGCCTTTTATTTCGTCCTGGTGTGCAGTGTGGGTTCTCTTTTGGGGGGGATTGCAGGCTACCTTATCGGCTGGCAGTTCATGGGCACCATCGGCGGGAGAATTATTGCATTTTACGACCTTGCCGACAAGGCTGACTATATCACGGCCCTTTATAAACATTACGATGCCTGGGCTATCTTTATTGCTGGATTCACTCCCCTGCCATACAAGCTTTTTACCATATCCGCAGGTGCCTTTGGTGTGGATTTTTTTGTTTTTGTTCTTGCTTCGGCCGTTTCAAGGACCCTGCGGTTCGCCCTCCTGGGCGGCCTGATATACTGGTTTGGACCCGGAATAAAACGGTTTATAGATCGCTATTTTAATCTTCTTGCCACGGTATTTACCCTGCTTCTTGTTGCAGGGTTTGTGGTCATAAAATATCTTGTTTAATCTGGATGGACCATGGCGCCACTAACAAAACCGGGGTTTGATTTCTGTTTTGATCCAAGGGCATGCGAAACCTGTAATAGTCTCTGCTGTAGGGGAGAACCCGGAAACATATGGGCCACGCGCCAGGAGGTCCAGGCCATTTGTGATCTGTTGAAGATCAACCTGATTGACGGTATTGAACGTTACTTCAGGAGGGTTGGGAACAGATTCTCCATCCGAGAGATTGTCCTGGACGATGATTGTCCGTGTGTGTTTCTTTTGCCGGAAAAAGGGTGCTCGATCTATGGGGCAAGACCTTCCCAGTGTCGAACCTTTCCCTTCTGGAAATATTTTAAAACCCGCGTGAACGAGTTGTGCGACGAATGTCCCGGTGTCACCCGGCTACCTTGACGTCTGGGGTTCACAGTTCTGGGAACCGCTCTTTCAGGAATTTGATAAAGGTTTTTGAAAGGGGAGACAGTGTTCGTTTACCATGTGTGGTAATGTAAAAACTTCTTTTGAGGTCAAGGCCCTCCACCGTCAATGCCTTGAGTCGACCTGAGGCCAGAAGATCGGCCACGGCAATGGTTGAGAGGATGGATATCCCGGCATTCCCCAGAATGGCCTGTATCATTGATGCCGTGTTTCCCATGGTGGCTATGATCCTTAGAGCCTTGGTGTTTAAACCTGCCTCTTCCATATTCCGGGTGATGGATCGCCAGGTCCCGGAGCCCTCTTCCCGTGCAAGAAAGGGCTCAGTCAAGAGCATATCCGGGGTCACCGAACTTCTGTCCGACCATTTGTGGGATGACGCAACTATGAGTTTCATCTCATCATCCACCAGTTTTTCCTGGGCAACAAGGGGGGATTTTACCCTTGCACCCACAATGCCCACCTCTATGTCGCCCTTGGTGATCTGGTTGATTATCTCTGCCGTGTCGCCTGCCACAAACGACAGGGAAACTTCGGGAAACGCCTGGGCAATGGGGGCGATCATTGCTGGAAGAATATAGCCCGACGGGATGGTGCTGCCGCCGATGACCAGGTGCCCCTTGCGTTTGCCAAGGAAGTCGGAGATGGCTGATTCTGTCTCATCCCTGAGCCTGAGCAGCCGTTTGGCATATGAAAATAGTAGTTCTCCCGCCTTGGTGGGAACGGTATTGCGCCCCATGCGGTCCATGAGGCGACATTCAAAATATTCTTCCAGTTCTTTGATGTGACTGCTCACCGTTGGCTGGGAGAGATGGATCACCTCTCCTGCCTTGGAAAAACTCTGCTGTTCCACCACATTGACAAACACTCTGAGTTGCCACAGGTCCATAGTTAACTCCCTTGTTTAAGGGGAAATTTTTCAAGCACTTTGAGCTTGATGGGTTGGGGAACCATGCCGGTGATGTCTCCGCCAAAGGTTGCCACTTCCTTGATGATGGACGAACTTGTAAAGATCCACCTGAGGCCTGTCATGAGAAATATGGTCTGGACATCACGATTAAGCCTTCGGTTCATGAGCGCCATCTGGAATTCATTTTCAAAATCTGAGATGGCCCGCATGCCTCGAACAATGGCAATAGCATTTTTTATTCGGGTGTAATCGACCAGAAGTCCATCAAAGGAATCGACCTCAAGATTTGGCTTACTGTTAAAACACGTCCGGATCATATCCACCCTCTCTTCAACGGAAAATAGCGAGCTCTTTTTGGGATTGTGCATCACTGACACGATCACCCGGTCAAAGAGTTTCAAAGCCCTGTCAATGATGTCCATGTGGCCGTTGGTCAGGGGGTCAAAAGAACCGGGATAGATGGCAATTTTCTCGTTGGTTTTCATATCTGTTCGTCCCTTTTACAAGATGAGTTCAGCGTTGTTCAGCGTTAAAAAGGTAATTTGTGTCTTTCCGTATTTCCTTTGATCGGTAATGTCAAGTTTTGAAATATTTATTCCCGGGTTTTCCTGGGCACCATGTTCGCAGACAACAAGGGCATTGTCGGCCAGAAGATCTATGAATTCGCTGTTTTCAAGTACTGCGTCAATAAGGCCTTTGCGGTAGGGAGGATCCATGAACACCAGGTCAAACTTTTTTGGACGAATCCGGGCGAGGGTGCCCGCCCGGGTCAGGTCATGTTGGATGACCGTTGTGCAATGTTCAAACTGTAAGAGGGCAATGTTTTTATTGATGACGGTGCAGGCTTCCCGGCTGTTGTCCACAAAGGTTGCAAACCCTGCATTGCGGCTTAATGCTTCCAGGCCAAGGGCACCTGTTCCTGCAAACAGATCAAGCACCCTTGCGTTGGCGATCCGCTGGGAGATGATGTTGAAGATTGATTCTCTGATCCGATCCAATGTGGGACGGGTCTCCAAGCCCCTGGGTGTGATAAGCTTTTTTCCCCTGTATTTACCGCTGATGATTCTCATTTATTTCTTTGTACTCCAACAGGGAGCATGCTTTGATCTACTCCTGCCCTGGCTGCCGCCGCTCCAAGGTCTCCCTTGGCCTCATCTATTTTTTTTCTGAAGAATTCTTTCTCAAACTGTTTTCTGGCCTGGTCCCAGTTGTTTACAGACAAAAGTTCCGACACCCTGTCTCCGCTTTTTTTCAAGGTGTTGTTGTAGGGCCTGGGGATTTCCCTGACTTTTATGGTCTCCTCCTGGACCATGATGGCAAGCCTTTCTATGAGGTTTTTAAGTTCCCTGACATTGCCTGGCCATTCATACTGAACGAGCATGGCCATGGCTTTGGAATCCATATTCTTGGGACCTTTAACCGATTTTTGGGCCGCAGCCTTTAAAAAGACGTCCACCAGCAGTGGAATGTCCTCCTTGCGTTCTCTCAGGGGCGGAACAGTGACCGGTATCACGTTGAGCCGGTAAAACAGATCTTCCCTGAAATTGCCCGCTGCAATCTCAGACGTGAGGTCCTTGTTAGTTGCTGCGATGATTCTGACGTCCACGCTCAAGGTTCGGCCGCCACCAATTCTCTGGAAAGTTTTTGACTCAATGGCCCGTAATATCTTTGCCTGGGTTTTAAGGTTCATGTCTCCGATCTCATCCAGGAAGAGGGTTCCTCCCGAGGCCAGTTCGAATTTGCCCTTGTTCTTTGCCGTGGCTCCCGGGAAGGCCCCTCGTTCATGGCCGAAGAGTTCACTGTCAATGGTCTCTTCAGGAATGGCGGCACAGTTGACAATAATGAAGGGTTCCTCAGGGCGGGTGCTGAACTGGTGAAGGGTTCTTGCCACAAGCTCTTTTCCGGTTCCGTTTTCCCCAGTGATGAGGATGCCGGCATCCGTGGGGGCAGAATTCATGATCTGGCGGTTGAGATTCTGGACGGCTGGGCTGAAACCGCTTATGGAGTGGCGCTCAATGGTCTTTTTGCGAAGGTAGCGGTTTTCCTCTTCAAGACGTCTGAAGTTGAGGGCGTTGTTAATGGTTACGATGATTTTGTCAATGGAGAGGGGCTTTTCAAGAAAGTCAAAGGCCCCTGATTTTGTGGCGTCCACAGCTGCCTCAATGGTACCATGACCGGTGATCATGACAACAGGCAGGTTGGGAAAATTCTTTTTTATCTCTTTTAAGGTTTCGATGCCGTCCATGCCCGGCATCCAGATGTCAAGAAGTACGATATCGGGAGATTCAGCTTCTATTTTTTTAAGGGCTTCATACCCGTTAAAGGCGTGGGAGACTTCAAAACCATCATCGGCGAGGATTCCCTCCAGGGATTCTATTATGGACGCCTCATCATCAACGATTAAAATTGCTGGATACATCTTTTCTCCTTAATCAGCGGGGGCAGGCATGAAGCCTGTTCCCTAAGCCGGAAGCTCAATGATGAATCTTGCTCCGACGGGTTGGTTGTCCTGTACTCGAATCATGCCCTTGTGATCGGTGATTATCGAGCTGACAATGGCAAGCCCCAGTCCCATTCCCGATTTTTTGGTGGAAAAGTAGGGCTCAAAGAGCCGGGTTTTTTCCTCATCGGAGATGCCCTTTCCATTGTCGGCAATCTCGATCCTGACAATGGAGAGGATGGGGTCAAACAATATATCGATATTTATTTTTCCCTGCTTGTTAATGGCGGCAACCGCATTATCAAAGAGGTTGATAAATGCCTGCTTCATTTGCTGCCGGTCAAGGTTAATGGCTGGAAGGTCACCGGAAACAGCGGTTGTGATCTCCACGTTTTCAAGTCCCTCCTGGTAAAGGGCCACGGTTTCATCAAGAATCTCTTCAATTCTGCAAGGTTTGGCATTGGTGTCTGGAAAGCGTGCAAAGGTTGCAAATTCGTTGACAAGGTTTCGAATCAGATCAACGTGAACAACGATCATTTCCGTGCATTTGTCAAACACCTCTTCATTGATGGTTTTGGAGTATCTTCGCTTTAAACGCTGGGCTGACAGCTTGATGGGGGTGAGCGGATTTTTTACCTCATGGGCGATTCTTCGTGCAACCTCCCGCCATGCAGCCATGCGCTGGGCCTTTTCAAGCTCGGTCAGGTCGTCAAAAACCATGACAACCCCCATGTTTTCATTGGTGTCACTCTTGAGGGCATTAAAGTGAACGGCAAAATGTCTGGGGCTGCCGTTGATGGTTGCTGACAGCGGAAAGGCCACGCTTTCTGTTGCAAATGAGACGGTGTCGGCAATCTTTTTGGCGATGGCCAGGTGGTCGCCCCGGATGATCTCCTTGTAATTGCGGTTAAGTGTTTCAACGGCATCCATGTCAAGCATGGTTTCGGCAGCCTTGTTGATGGTTGTGATTACCCCGGTGTTGGACAGCGAAATCACCCCGGCTGAGATGTTTTTAAGGACAATTTCCATGTACTGGCGGCTTTTTTCGATTTCAATGTTCTGCAGGCGCATGGTTTTTTCGGAACTGGCAAGTTTTTCCCGGCCCAGTGCAAGTTCCCTTGTCATGGAGTTGAATGAATTCACCAGGGTGCCAAGCTCGTCGTCGGATTGAAAATCGATCTGGTAGTTTAGATCCCCCTGGGTGACCCGCTGGGTCCCTTCGGCAAATTTCATCAGGGGAATGGTGATGGATTTTGCCAGATAAAACCCAAACCACACGGCGCAGAAAATCACCAGAAGCGCCACAATGGAGAGGGCGATGTAGTTGGAAATCTGAACCGGGCGTTTGATCATCTTGAGCTGCTGATACTCCTCAGCGCCCCTTGAAATGGATGCCAGATCCTGGGACAGGTCCTGGGAGATAAGGGCTGTGACCACAAGAAAGGCGTCGCTTTTCTGGGGGTCACCACCAAAGGGAATGGTGGTGATGGTCCGAATGGTCTCACCCCCTTCCACGTTGCCGGAAATGGTCCTTGAGGTCTTGCCTTCATGTATGTTCATGAGTTCATCAGCAGTAAGGATGCCGAAGTAGCTGTTTTTCAGCTCCTTTGAGAGGGAGAGGGTGGTCCTTCTGGCATCCGGGGTGTAAATCTCAATGCCATCCAGGTTAAACGCCCGCTGGACCACCTGGACATAACGGCTCAACTCCTTGCTGTTTTTAGGGGCCAGAAGCTTTTGTGAATGGATTTGGAAGGTGGCTCTTTTAGCAAAAAAGCAGTTTTTTTCCTCAACATAGCCGTAGAGTTGGCGCCCCACGGACAGGGAATTCTCAAGGGCCTGCTCCACAGGGGCATTAAACCAGAAGGCAATGGAAGTTGTGATGAAGTGGATGGAGAAGAAGAAGAGCACGGTGGTCGGCACAAGGGCCAGTGTGACAAAGGCTGCCACGAGCCGGGTCTTGAGTTTTGTGCCCAGGATTTTGCTCTTTTTCTCATAGTAGAGTTTTGCAAGGTTTCGAAACACAAGAAGGATCAGGGCAAGGAGCAGCAGCAGATTCGTGTTGATGAGGATGAACATCAGCACCGTGCTGGACACGGGAAAACCGGTGTCAAAACCTGTAATCCTTGTCTCTGCATAGGTGAGCAGCCCCACAGTAAAGAGGATGGCCAGAATGAGTGTGCCTTCCCTCTTGCGTCTGGCCCGTTCCCATGAAGGAGAATTGGGGTTGCTGTTTGTCTTATCTTTTACCATTGTCGTTGTATGGGGTGGTGCTAATAGATAAATTCCATTGTATGCCAGTCGGTTTCAAAGTCCCACATGGAGACAAAAAACAGAACATAGTGGAGGTAAAGGGGCAGGGTGACCCTGCTCAGTTCCGCCTTGATTCTGATCTGGTATCGTTCCCCTCTGGTAAGGGTTGAAAGGGGGGTTACCAGGAGATTGTCGATTTCAACCATCAGGGCTTTGGCCTCGTCAAACGAGGTAACCACAATTGGGGACTCTTTTCGCCAGGGGCGGTAGACGGTAAATTCCTGCTTGAGGCTGTTATATTTAAGGGTGTTTGTGATCTCAAGGCTAGATATTTTTTTGTCGAACCAGACGGGCCTTGCCCTGTAAATTGCTGCAACAAACGAGAAGGATGCGGGAATACCATTGTGTACGGCTTTTTCAATTTCAGGGGTAAATGCGTTTTTAACATCAAAGTAAACAATCAGATCGTCCCGGGTGTTTGTCAGGATGATATTGTCAAGTATTGCATTCTGGGATGCCAGCACACCAAGGGGGGGCAGGACCATGAAAAGGGTGATTACAATGGAGAATGCGCCTCTGATCAGATATTTTCCCAAGGGGAAGGTCATGGGCGGGGGAGGTCCTCCACGGCCACGGTTCTTGTTTCCCAGGCATCCTTCTGGGCGAGGAGCTCTTTGATAAAGGCATGGTTCAGGGCGTGGCCTGATTTGTAGGTGGTAATATGACCCTGGATGGGCATGCCGAGAAGGGAAAAATCCCCAAGGCTGTCCAGGAGTTTATGGCGGACAAATTCGTCTGGAAACCTCAGGCCACCCGGGTTGAGTATTGTGTCCTTATCTATGACAACGGCTGTATCAAGGCTTCCTCCCCTGCCAAGGCTGAATCTTTTCAAATATTCTAGATCCTGGAGAAATCCGAATGTCCTTGCTGGACTAATTTCTTTATGGAAATCCTCGTGAACGGGATCAAAGGAAATCTCCTGTCGGCCGATGAGGGGGTGGTCAAATTCAATGGTGCAGTTAATGGTGAATCCCTTGCCTGGAACGATCTCCACAAATTTGTCCCCATCTTCAATCCGGATCTGCCGGGTCATGACAAAGTACCACCGGAGTGAATCCTGCCGGTGGATCCCGGCCCGGGAGATTTCCCGGGCAAAGGTCTCTGCACTTCCGTCCATGATGGGCATTTCATACCCGTTGATTTCCACCAGGGCATTGTCAATGGCGAGGCCGGAAAAAGCGGCCATGAGGTGTTCAATGGTTGATACAATGGCGCCGTCCCGACCGACTACCGTTGCAAGACTTGTATCCACAACTGTTTTAAACAGGGCCGGGATGTCCGGGGTTCCGGGAAGGTCCAGCCGCCGGAATCGAATCCCGTGGTTTACAGGGGCCGGTTGTATGATGATTCTGCTGTGCTTCCCGGAATGGACCCCAATGCCTGCGCAGGTTACCGGCTGGGCAAGGGTTTGTTGATGGTAATGATGTTCCATGGTGAAATTTTTTATCGCTCCCTGGGTTCATGGGCTGCGGTCAGCCCGTTCCAGTGTATTATATGTTGATAACATCTATATGTTATTTTGTCCAAAAAGGCAAAATAATTGGCCATTGCCCAGTATAATTGTTATTTTTAGACGGTGCATGCTATAGTGTCGCTAATTATTTTAATGGGTTTTTAAGGAGAGCTGCTTTGCTTTCAAGGGTTAAGAGCGCTGCCGTTGCCGGGATTGATGCCTATATTGTTGATGTTGAGGTGGATATTTCCTTTGGGCTTCCCATGTTCAATATGGTGGGTATGCCTGAGACTGCCGTGAGGGAAAGCCGTGAGCGGGTAAAGAGCGCCGTTAAAAATTCCGGGTACAAATTTCCCGTTGACAGGATCGTTGTGAATCTTGCCCCTGCTGCCATTAAAAAAGAGGGGACAAGCCTTGATCTGCCCGTTGCCATGGGGATTTTGTCTGCGTCAGGAGTTGTCCCTCTGGAGAAGTGTTCCCAATTTCTCATGGTTGGAGAACTCTCCCTTGACGGACGGGTAAAACCCGTTCCAGGGGTTCTTTCCGCAGCACTTGCCGCAAAAGACAACGGGTTCGCCGGGGTGATCGTTCCCTTTGCTAACAGGGCCGAAGCAGCGATTGTCAAGGATATAAAGGTGATCCCGGCCAGGAGTCTGTCTGAGGTTGTCGAGTTTATTTCTGGACGAGCAATCATTGATCCTGTAACGACGGATTTTTTGTCCTTAACTGGGGAGTGCTCGGACCGAGAAACTGATTTTTGTGAGGTCATGGGGCAGAGCCATGCAAAGAGAGCCCTTGAGATTGCTGCAGCAGGCGGTCATAATCTATGCATGACAGGACCGCCGGGTTCCGGCAAGACCATGCTGGCAAAACGGCTTTCCACGATTCTGCCACCGTTGACCTTTGACGAGGCCCTGGAAACAACCCAGATCTATTCGGTGGTGGGCCTTCTTGGGCCGGGTCGGCCGTTTATGAGCAAAAGGCCGTTTCGGTCTCCCCACCACACCATCTCGGATGCCGGTCTCGTGGGGGGCGGCCGGGTGCCGGAACCCGGTGAGGTGAGCCTTGCCCACAACGGGGTACTGTTCATGGATGAGTTCCCCGAGTTCAAGAGAAACGTGCTTGAGGCGTTGCGTCAACCCATGGAGGATGGGGTGGTTACCATCTGCAGGGCAAGTTCAAGGGTGAGCTATCCTGCCTCGTTCATGCTGGTGGCGGCCATGAATCCCTGCCCCTGTGGTTACCATGGCGATGGTATAAAACCGTGTACCTGTTCTGATGGGGAAATTCAGCGTTACCGGCGACGGATCTCAGGTCCCCTGCTTGACAGGATTGACATTCATGTTGATGTTCCCCGTGTTCCTTTTAAGGAGCTTACCGGCTCAACCCGACCCGAAGGTTCAGCCAGCGTCAGGGAACGGGTGGAACGGGCAAGGGAAAACCAGGTTAAACGGTTCCAGGCGGCACCCATCCATTGTAATGCCCAGATGGGGGCAACCCAGATCCGGCAGTTTGCCTCCCTTGACAAGGCGGCGGTAGCGCTCCTGGCAAGGGCCGTTGATACCTTTGGTATGTCGGCACGGGGCCACGGACGGGTGGTGAAGATTGCACGAACCATTGCCGACATTGAGGACGAACCTTTGATCCTGCACCGACACATTGCAGAGGCGATCCAGTATAGGAGCATTGACAGAAAAGATCCCCTGGGATCCTATAACCCGGGGCAAAATTGAAAAAAGAGAGATAAATGATAAAAAAAGATATTTTTAAGGGAGATCTCAAGGAACAGCTCAAGGCCTCGGCCCAGGACAGACTTTACCGCTTCATGATGGCAGATGGCATGATCCGGGGAGCCGTTGTCAAGACCACCCGTATGGTCAATGAGATGCGTGCAAACCATGAACTGGGAGGGCTTGAGACCCTGGTCCTGGGCCAGGCATACATTGCCGCAGCCCTTTTAACGGCAAACCTTAAGGCCAGGGACCGAATCAGCATGGCTATCCAGTGTTCAGGGCCCGTTCAGGGGCTTGATGTTGAGTCCAATGTGTTTGGCGAGGTAAGGGGGTATCTTAAGGATCCTGGGTTTTCAGCTCATATGGACAAAGCGGCCACCACCCTTTCTTCCCTGTTTGGCGCCGGTTTCCTAACGGTGACAAAGTACCTGGAAGAGGCAAAACACCCCTATTCAGGCCAGGTGGTGCTTGAGTATGGAACCATTGCAGAGGATCTGGCCAACTATTTCCTCAAGAGTGAGCAGACACCCACGGCATTCAACCTGAGCGTTCATTTTGATGAAAAGGGTGAAGTGACCGGCGCAGGCGGTCTTTACTTGCAGGCAATGCCCGGAGCCGATGATGATACTATGGCCAAGGCCCAGACCATGCTTCGAAATATCGATTCGTTGGGCAGCTCCTTTGCCGACAACAAAGAACCAGAGGCCCTTGTCAACCTTCACTTCCAGGGATTGAATCCTGTATTTCTGGAAAATCATCGGGTGGAATTTTTTTGCAGGTGCAGTGAAAAGATCATGAAAGGTCACCTTGCAGCCCTTCCCGAAAAAGATATTGCAGACATCCTTGACAACGGACCGTTCCCGGTTGAGTTAAGGTGCCATAACTGCAACAGCGTCTACCGGTTCACCCGCCAGGATATTGAAACCCTGGGCAAGCCCTCTGCCTGATTCAGGTCCCCAGATTCGGGAGGTGTGTCTTGGGATTTTATTCCTTGACAAAGAGGTCAGATATATTATCAATGCAAGGGTTAAACCCATAAACGATTAAAAAATAAAGAGAGGGTATCGTCAATGTGTAATAATTGTAGTGAACACAATCACACCCACAGTCACCATCCTGAGATCGTCCAGATCATGCCTGCCCACAAGGACTTTTATGCTGTTTACCAGGGCGAATCGCCAATGGTCCATGGGGTGATCAAAGGTGAGGGTTTGAGTCTTGTTCCTGTTCTCTTTCTGGGGCTTATGAAACATGGTGAAAAAACCATGGTTGAGGGCTTTTTTGCCTCCCATTCCATCAACTCATGTGAGGATGTTGAGGGGTTCAAGGGGTATGCTGCTTCCCTTGTTGAGGCTGAAAAATTATACGCCTAACAATCGTGAAATAGAAAGGAACTTTGTATGCACAAACTTTTACAGAACACTCCGGAACAGGAGATCATGCTTCTGGGCAATGAGGCCATTGCCAGGGGGGCTGTTGAAGCGGGCCTTGCCTTTGCCACCACCTATCCGGGGACTCCGTCGTCTGAGCTCTCCCTGAACCTTTTCCAGATTTCCCAGGAGACAGATCTCTACTTTGAATACTCGACCAACGAGAAGGTTGCCCTTGAGGTCGCTGCTGCTGCTGCAAATTCCGGGCTCAGAACCATGTGCATGATGAAGCACGTCGGGCTCAATGTTGCGGCCGATCCCCTCGTTACCCTTGCCTATATTGGTGTCAGGGGTGGTCTTGTCATTCTAACGGCGGATGATCCTTCGATGTTTTCAAGTCAGAACGAGCAGGACAACCGATACTATGGCAAGCTTGCCGGGATTCCAGTGCTTGAGCCTTCGTCCGTTGCCGAGGCCAAGGAGATGACAAAGGCGGCCTTTGAGTTGTCTGAAAAGCTCCAGGAACCCGTTATTTTACGGACAACCACACGGATCAACCATTCGAGTGCCTTTGTCCGGCTCGGCACCCTGGGTGAGCGAAATACAAGGGGTGATTTTAAAAAGGATCCCTTCAGCTATGTTACGGTGCCTGCCGTGTCAAGGAAGCTCCACGTCAAGCTGCTTGATAACCTTGAACAGGCCCGGAAGATTTCCAATACCAGTGAACACAACCGGGTCGAAGGCAGCGGCAGTCTGGGAATTATCTGCAGCGGGGTAAGCTATCTTTATGCCGTGGATGGTGTAAACGACCTTGGCATCAAGGACCGGGTCAAAATTTTGCGCATTGGTCTTTCCAACCCCATGCCCGATGAGTTGATCGTTGATTTTCTGTCCGGGTGTGAACGGGTTCTGGTGGTTGAAGAGGGTGAACCCTTTATGGAGGAGGCGGTCCGATCCATTGCCCAGTCCGCCGGAATTACTATTCCCATCAAGGGAAAGGGTGACAACCTGTTTTCACGCCTCTACGAGTTTGATCCGGCAATGGTGAAAAAGACCATTGCCGGTTATTTCGGGATCAAGTACACGGGCAAGTCCCCGGTGGACACCTCAGCTTTTCCCGAAATCCCCCAGCGTCCGCCAAACCTGTGTTCCGGTTGTTCCCACCGGGCGACCTTTTATGAGGTCAAACAGGCGGCCAAGGATATGGATACCATCTGTCCGTCTGACATCGGGTGCTACACACTGGGTTTTCTTCCACCCCTTTCCACGGGAGATTTTGTTCTGTGTATGGGTGCCTCCGTGAGTTCCGCCTGCGGGTTTTCCAAGGCAACGGACAAAAAAGTCATCGCATTTATCGGAGATTCCACCTTTTTTCACTCGGGCATGACAGGCCTTGCCAATGCCGTGTTCAACAATCATAACTTCACCCTTGTGATCCTTGACAACGGCATCACGGCCATGACCGGTCACCAGCCCAACCCCGGCGTTGATATGGGGCTTTTCAACCTTGAGGGGTATAACCGCATCTCCATTGAAAATGTTGTCAAGGCCCTTGGGGTTGAGCACATAACCGTCATCAAACCCTTTAAGGTGAAAAAGAGCATTGAGGCCATCCGGTCGGCCCTTGAATTCAAGGGGGTTTCCGTCATTATCTCAAAGGAGGCCTGCGCCCTCCATGCCCGGAGCCTTAAGCTTCTCAAACCCCGGGCCTTTACCGTGACCGACCGCTGCAAAAATCACCGGGACTGCATGGATTCCATTGCCTGCCCGTCATTTTTCATTGAAGAGGGAAGAGTCAAGATCGATCCCAACACCTGTGTGGGCTGTGCCCTCTGTGCCCAGATCTGTCCGGAAAATGCCATTGTTCCCCTGAAGAAATGACCCGTAAATCATAAGGAAAAGAGTTGATATGGATGTAAAACGATTAATCATGGTGGCGGTCGGCGGTCAGGGGAACCTGCTTGCCTCAAAGGTGCTTGGCGATGCGGCCCTTGCCTGCAAGGTCCCGGTGAAAATGAGCGAAATCCACGGCATGGCCCAGCGTGGGGGGGTGGTGGAATCGGCCCTGGTATTTGGCAATGCCGAAAGCACCATCATTTCCGATGGCGAAGCTGACCTGCTTCTGGGGTTTGAACCTTCTGAAACCCTGAGGGCCATGAACCGATGCAACAAGGATACCACCGTGATCACCAACCTTGATCCGGTTCCGCCGTTTACCGTTGCCATTGGCAAGGGGGTTTATCCTGAAATAGAAACCATTAAAACTCTGATCCGGGAGAAAACTGCCCGGCTTATCGCATTTGACGCCATGGCCCTTGCAAAACAGGCCGGAAGTCCCATGACCATGAACATCGTACTTGTGGGGGCCTTGATCCAGACCGGAGCCCTTCCCCTGACCCGGACAAGCGTTGAGCGGGCCATTGAAACCCGGACCAAAAAGGCCTTTGTGGACATGAACCTTGCCGCCTTTGACCTGGGGTTCCAGGCTGCTGTCGGCATTGCTGGACACAGCAGGGGATAACCTTTTTTCAGGAGTGACGATCCATGCCGGTTTTTGAATACAAGGCCCTTGACCGTCGGGGGAGGAAAAAGACCGGCATCATAGATGGGGAAAGCCTTGTTTCTGCACGATCAAAATTAAGGGAAAAGGGTATCTACCCCACGACCATGGCTGAGGTCGGTTCCGAGCAGCCCGGGAGCGGAGATGCACCTGGGGAATCATTTGCCGGGCGGTTTTTTTTCGGACGTATCAAAAATGCTGAACTTGCCATGGTTACCCGCCAGCTGGCCACCCTTCTTTCTGCGGGATTTCCTTTGATTTCAGCCGTGTCAAGCCTTGTGACACAGACAAGATCTAAACCTCTGAAAAAGGTTCTCTCAAAGATCAAGGGTTCCATTGAGGAGGGAAAAAGCTTTGCCGAGGCCCTGGCCATGTATCCCTCTTTGTTCTCAGCGATTTATATCAACATGATAAGGGCCGGGGAATCGTCCGGGACCCTTGAAATTGTGCTTGAACGGCTGGCAGACATTACTGAAAAAAGGGAAGAGACAAAAAAAAAGATCCAGGCAGCCCTGGCCTATCCGGTGCTCATGGCCATTGTGGGTGCCCTGGTCCTTCTCTTTCTTCTGGCCTATATTGTGCCGGGCATCATTGCTATTTTTTCCGACATGAATCAGACCCTGCCCGGGCCAACCCTGTTTCTCATCTCCGTCAGTTCATTTTTAAAGCGGTTCTGGTGGGCAGTCCTCCTGGTGCCTTTTCTTTGCGTCGTTGCCCTTTACTGTACGGCAAGGAACGAGCGGGGAGCCTATATGATCGACAAGACGCTTTTTTTGACCCCAAAGCTTGGTGATCTCTTGAAAAAACTGTCAGCGGCGAGGTTTTCAAGGATTTTAGCTTCCCTGCTCGCCAACGGCGTTCCCATGATGACCGCCCTTGGGATATCCCGGGCAACGGCAGGCAATCGGGTCATTTCGGCGATCATTTCCCGGGCATCCAAGGCGGTGGAGCAGGGCGGAGAACTGGGCGTTTCCCTTGGTGCTGAAAGCGTTTTTCCCTCCCTTGCCGTTGAGATGATCAAGATCGGAGAGAAGAGCGGCCAGCTTGAACGGATGCTTGAAAAGACCGCTGATCTCTACGAAAGGGAGGTTGAAGTGTCCGTAACGGCCATGACCGCCCTGCTTGAGCCCCTGATTATCCTGGTCATGGGGGCAGTGGTGGGGTTCATTGTGCTTTCGGTCTGCCTGCCCATTTTTGAGATGAACCAGCTTGTGAAGTAACGCCAAGTCAGGCGCCCATGGTTGGCCCCCCCCTTTTTTTTGACAAGAAGCATTCATTCTTTTCTTGTGTTAAATTATTTTATTCGTGTCCCGGACTTTTTTAAAAAAATGATAAAAAAATTATTGACCCGAATATTTACCAGTTCGGTAAACCACTTGCCCCTGGGAAAAAATTCAAGATGCCTATAAGTGGTGGTTTCTGTAAGCGTTGAGTAGAACAGTCGATGGTCCGGCGTGGCTACAAACAGAAGAAGAATAAAGATATCTCAAGTTTCTTTGATGTAGAGTCCCCGGCTTATGTTCTTGATCTCGTTTTTCTGCTTTGCCCGGAACAGGATGTTGCGTATCTTTGTGTCTTCGATTCCGGTGCGCTCTTTTATTTCCTTGAATCCGATTCCTTTGACCCGCCGCCGCCTGATCATAGCCACTACAAGGTCGTAGTCCGGGTTATTATTCATAGGCTTTTTTCTGCTTTTAATTCCAGGCAGGAGGGGTTTTGCATCCTTTGGGACAGAGCTCTTTTTACTTGTTGCCGGTGAAATTACGAGTTTTGGTTTGGATTTTTTGTGTTTTTGTCCCAGGGGCGGGTTTTTGCCCCCTTCCATTTCAATGCCAAAGGTTGATGAAAGGTCTGCATTCTGGATGATTCGTCCAGAACTCTTTGATCTGGCCCTTTTTAAAAGGGTATCTGCCTCGTTCTTAAGGGTCTGGGAAACAAGGGCTTCCATATTGACTCCCCTGAGGGTGAAAAACAGCGAGGGATCATTGTCAAGCCTTGCGCCAACGCCATAGAGGGTGGCTGCCACATGTTTGCACATGGAGGCACCATCTGGACAGGAGCAGTCAAACTGGATTTCAGAAGGGGAGGGGAATATACCGTTTTTAGAATCGGTCAGCAGGGTTTCCATGGCCCTTGGAAGCTTTCCTTCCACCAGATCACCCATGGAGTCGATTTTACCCCGGCACTTCTGGAGAATGGTTTCCCAGGCGGTGGATTTGAGTTTGTGAATATTGATCTTGACGATGTAGGGCCTGGATGCGCCCCCCTGGACCAGGGAGAAGATTTTTCCCTCTTTGATTTTAAGGTCGAGCACGGCTCCGTGGCGTACATAGGAGCGCCCCCTTCCAATTCTGTTGGAGAAGTCTGCATACCCTTCAAGGTTCTTGTTCCAGGAGATGCCCCACCAGGAGCTCGCAAGCTTTGTTCCCTGGATCTCTATGGGTGAGATGTCGGGGTCCTTTTTTTTGAGCTTTTTTAGTGTGTTCTCGGCCTTGGCCTTTTTTTGTGCAACGCTAACATATCTTGGATAACCATACCCATATCGACTCATTCCTGGTGCAACTCCTAAAAGAATTTCAAATTTCATCTGCGGTTCTAATTAGTGGCTGATCGAGAACCCGTGTTTGGGCAAAAACTAATCAATCTTTCCGGTGCTATATCTTAAGGGTGAAGAGCTCCATGAGTTCTTTGTTGTCCATCTGCGTTATCCAGGCGCCCTGGGTGTCAGAGGTGGAAATGATCTGGTTGGTCAACGCTTTTTTCTTTTCGATCATAAGGTCTATTTTTTCTTCAATGGTGCCCCTTGTGATGAATTTATGTACCAGCACCCCCCGGGTCTGGCCGATGCGAAAGGCCCGGTCCGTTGCCTGATTTTCAATGGCTGGATTCCACCATCGGTCAAAATGGATCACATGGTTGGCCCGGGTGAGGTTGAGCCCTGTTCCACCGGCCTTGAGGGAGATCACCATAAAGGGAATATACGCTTTTCCCTGGAATTCTTCAATGGCCTGGTGTCTTTTTTTGACGTTGAGACTGCCGTGGATGATGTGTCCCTTCTGGTGGAACACGGTCTCAAGAAATTCTGCCAGGGGAGCCACCATTTCTTTGAACTGGGTAAATACAAGCACCCGTTCACGCTTTGCATGGATGGTTGCGCAGATTTCCATGAGCCGGGTGAATTTGCCACTCTCTTTAGGAATAAAGTCACCTGTGCCAAGGTATTGGTCAGGGTGGTTGCAGATCTGCTTGAACTTTACAAGGGCTGAAAGCACAAGGCCCTTTCTCTGGATTCCCGGGTCGGAACATTCAAGCTTGTCTGCAAGTTTTTTTACAAAATCCATATAAAGTACCTGCTGCTTTCTGGACAGTTCCGGGAAGGTTTTCATCTCAACCTTTTCCGGAAGGTCAGGAACAATGGTTTTGTCCGTCTTCATCCGCCTCAATATATAGGGGGAGACCACCTGCTTTAACCGTCCATAGCCTGCGGGATTATTCTTGAGCTGTTTTGAAAAAGTCTTGAATTCTCCAGCCGTTCCCATCAATCCTGGGTTGATGAAGTCAAACAGGGACCACAGGTCGGACAGGGCGTTTTCAATGGGGGTTCCGGTCATGGTGATGCGGGTGCGGGATCGAAGTTTTTTAACTGTCCTGGACTGTTTTGTTCCCGGATTCTTGATGGCCTGGGCCTCATCCAGGATAAGGGTCCTCCAGGCAACATCTGCCATCCACCCATGGCGCTGGACCATGGCGTAGGTGGTGATCACAAGGTCAAACCCTTCCCATTGATCTGCCGGGTCTGTATCGGCTGTTTTTCGGGTCCTGGACTGTTTCTGGTATCCAGGATGGGCTACATGGTAGTTGAGCGTTGGCAGAAAACGGTGGATTTCAGCTTCCCAGTTTGAAAGAAGGGAGGCCGGCACCACAAGCAGAGAGGTTTGTCCGGGGTCTCGTGTTTTTAAAATGTTTAAAAAGGCAAGGACCTGGACGGTTTTACCAAGGCCCATGTCATCGGCAAGGCAGGCACCAAATCCAAGGGAGTCCAGAAAGGCAAGCCAGTTTACCCCTTCCTGCTGGTAGGGCCTGAGGGTTGCCAGAAATTTCTTGTCCGGGAGTACCCTTGTTATGGATTCAGGTTGTTTGAGCTTGGAGATCACCTGTTCCAGCCATTCACCATTGGAGATTTCCAGATGTGTGAGGTCATCAAGGTGGGCCAGCTTTTCCGGATGAAGCTTGAGGGCCAGGGCTTCACCAATGGTGAGGGCCCCGCCTTTAGCCATCTTCATGGCTGCCGTATAGGCAGACAATAGTCTGTCAAGCTTTACCGGGTCCACCTCTACCCATCTGTTTTTGATCAGGGCAAGCCCCTGGCTTTCTGCAAGAAGTGCCTTTACCTCGTCCTCGGTAAGGGGATCATCTCCAATGAACAGGGTGGCATCCACATTAATTAAAGCGTTCATGCCCACAATGGATGGTTCCCCTGTGCCGAGGCTGATTTTAAGGCAGGGGGCAGCGCTTTTTTTCTTCCACCAGTTTGGAATACGGCAGAGGATGCCGCAATGTTCAAAATGTTTCACCTGCTTGAGAAAGGCAAAGGCTTCCCCTGTTTCCCATGCCAGGTGGTGAAAGAGCTCTCCTGTTTCGATCATTTCCTGGAGCAAAGGGCTTTGTTTTGCGGCCCTGTGGACGGTGGTGAGAAGCTCCAGCATTTTGGGAGGGTCCTCTTTGTACTCTTCCAGGGCCCACTCCAGGGGCCTGTGTTTGCCTGAACCCGTGGTAGCCGTGTAGGTGGCAAGGAACTGGAAGGGATAGGCTGGGTCCTTACTTTCAACCAGATGAAAATAGACCCGCCCTGCCAGGTGGATGCGTGGGCTTAACTCGTTCAGGTATGCTTCGACTGTTCCCGTGTATGCTTTTATCTGACCTGTGAAGACCAGGTTGAGTTTTTTCCACAGCCGGGTCAGAAAATCAAGGTTCAGATATTCCGACCCGACCATGGGCGGGGCTTGACCGGCAAGGATCCCAAGGGCCTGGTCCAACGGTTCAATTTGAGTTTGTTCCCTGAGGGTTTCGATATCAGGGGTCGTTCTTAATTCTTCCAGAAATTGATCGGCAAAAGTTCTGAAGAAATCAAGGGAAGGGGTGAGGGGAATCAGGGGATCGGATGATCCAAGAAAGAGCATCCAATACTCTTGCTCACTGGATTTTTCATTATCGGTGTTTTGGGTGGCGGTGTATCTGTGGTAAATTTTTTCTTCCAGGATGCGCTGTTTATCTCCAACCCTGAAGTCAGCTTTCTCCCAGGTGAGATTCAGGTCCTGGGGGTAAAGAATCTCAACCTTCAGCGTTCTGGCTGTTTCAGCCTTCATTCATCGTTCTCCAAAGTGAGGCAGCTGTTTGATCATTGTCTCTGCCATTGGGTAAAATTGACTCAACTTTTGGACTTCAACTTTAAACAGCCAATCCCGAAAGTTGAGTAAAATTGATGGTCAAACTAGCGGGGCGGGTCAACCGCCTGTTCCAATAATTCAAGGTTTGTCTGGTTTCTTAAAAGATTGAACTTGTGGGCGCTTGATATGGAGCCGTAGATGTTCCCGGCATAGAAACCGGCTTCAACAAAGGTAATGGCCCCGCCAAGGGCAGGGTTGCCCCTTTCAAAGGATTCATGGGCCGCCATGATCAGGGCTGTGTTCAGAACAAACGAAACCAGGGCATCCTGGTAACGCTCGCAGTAGAAAAATCCCATGCCTGGAAATATTGCCGTAAGCCCCGCTAGGGTGGGGCTCTTTTTTTTTGTTGCACGAATGGTGGAGATGGTTTTGTTCACCCTGTCACGACTGTAGGTGTCGGCTCCGGACCTGCTGAGACTGTTGATATGTGTTTCAGCCTTTTCAAGGGCAAGGGGCGTCATGCCCTGGGATTGTTTCAGGCCCATCCATCCAAGGGATGCATGGACGCGATCCTTGGTTGCAATGTCATCGGTCAGAAGTAGCAGGTTCTGGAGAACCGTCTCGGCCTGACCGGCCTTGTCCATTTGTTCAAGGGTTCGAGAGACCATGAAATAGGCTTCGATGACCAGGGGATCCTGGGAAAAGGGAAAAAGAAAGGTTTCAAAGATTTTTCGAGCCTCTTCGTATCTCTTGGTGGCATAGTATGCTTGGCCTGTTAAAAATTGTGCCTGCCTCACCCTTGTGTCTTCAGGAAAAAAATGGATGAACCGTTTGAATTCCACCAGGGCCGTTGACGGGTCCCCGCTGTTAAAACATTGTTGTGCATACCCATACTGCATGTCGGCATCAATATAAATTCCCCCCTTGTTTGACCCAAACGTCGGATCAACAGCCATGACCACCAGGATGAAAAACAACGAAGGGATAAGGGCCATGGAAATTTTAAAATGCGCCAAACCAACGCCGGATTTTTGCCTGGTTTCAAGGCGCGTCAATGGGAGCATATTGAAATATGTGCGCATTGACGTAACGCAGAAAACAGGTAAAAAGACAAGTTGGATGGTACATTTTATTGTTTCCATGGCCCTAAGTGCCTTAACCCAGTTTGATGGGGACGATGGGCTCACGGTTTTTTATACCACCAGAAATCATTTGCCGAGACCGGGTCCAGGGTTACCCTGGATTTGTTGATTACGATTGCAGGCGAGATGCGGGTCTCGTCCCTTCCGCACCGGACAAGTCGGTCACATGCCATGATCCAGCCCATGAACAGCCCGTGGCGTTCCACTGCCTCTTGGGTATAGGCGGAGCAGGTGGGATACATGGGACAGCGATTACCGTCCACAGGGGAGATATATCGATTGTAGAACTCCATGACAGGATGGCTTTGGGTACTGTCCTTCTGGCTTTTAACGCCCTGTCCCCGGGCATTGGCCGGTGCGATGACCATGGGCAGGGTCAGGATTATGGCAAGGGTCATGGATAGGATCATGACCCGGCCAATGGGGAAAAAGAGATTATTCCTGGGTAACACGGAGCACCTCTGCAACGGTTGTCGTGCCTTTGAGTACTTTTTCAATTCCGTTCTGGCGAAGGGTCTGCATACCGTGTTCCAGGGCGATGGCTTTGATCTGGTTGGAATCCGAGGTCTTGAGGATCATGGATTTAAGGGTTTCATCAATCTTCATAATCTCAAGGATGGCCTGCCTGCCCGAGTAACCTGTATTAAAGCATCTGGCGCACCCCTTGGCTTTAAACGCCCTGCATCCGCCCGGAGGAGGATCGGTGATTTTTAAAAGGGCAAGCTCTTCAGCGCTCAGGGTGTACGATTCCTTGCATTGTTCACACAGGATTCTGACCAGTCGCTGGGCAATGACCGCCTTGACCGAGGAGGTGATCAGGTAGGGTTCCACTCCAAGATCGGTAAGCCGGGTCACGGCCCCTGCCGAGTCGTTGGTGTGCAGTGTTGAAAAGACAAGGTGGCCTGTCAGGGCCGACTGTATGGCGATTTCTGCCGTCTCAAGGTCCCGGATCTCCCCCACAAGGATAACGTCCGGATCCTGCCTGACAACAGATCTTAAACCTGCGGCAAAGGTGACCCCGGTTTTACGGTTGACCTGGATCTGTCCGATGCCCATGAGGTTGTATTCCACAGGGTCTTCAATGGTGATGATGTTCTTGTCCGGAGAGTTGATCACCGACAGGGAGGCATAGAGGGTGGTTGTTTTGCCGCTGCCCGTGGGCCCGGTGACAAGTACGATCCCGTTGTTCAGGGTAATCAGCTCTTTGATGGTGGTCATGTTTTGTCTTGAAAAACCAAATTCGTTCAGTTTCAAAAGGGAGCCTGATTTGTTCAAAAGCCTCATGACCAGGCGTTCCCCAAAGGCCGTGGGCACCGTTGAAACCCGGATGTCGATCTTCTGTTCACCGATTTTCACCTCAAGTCTGCCATCCTGGGGGGCTCGTTTTTCGGCAATGTTCATTTTGGCCATGACCTTGATTCTTGAAATCAGGGCAGACTGTATCCATTTGGGGGGAGAGAGCATTTCATAGAGGATACCATCGATGCGGTATCTTACCTGGAGGCTCTCCTGGAAGGGCTCAATGTGAATATCGCTGGCATTGGCCTTGACCGACCTTGAGATGATGTGGTTGACCATCCGTATGACAGGGGCATCGCTTGTATCATCCAGAAGATCGGCCGTCTGTTCGATTTCCATGATGATGTTGGCGCTGTTGCCTTCCAGATCTTCGACCATTTGCTGCACATTGTCGGGACTCTGGTTAAACATGGTGTTGATGGCGGAAAGAATTTCGCTTTTTGGGGCAAGAACGAGATCATAATCGCCAAGATCAAGTATGGCAGCAAGATCATCCACCGCCTGTAGGTCCGAAGGGTCATAAATGGCAATGGTTGATGGACGGGTCTCGTTTACCAGGGGAACCATCAAAAATTTCTTGAGGAAATGGATGGACACCACTTCTGTAAACTCTATCCGGGTATTGGCCGTGGTAAGTTCGGGTTTAAAGGGTATGGTGTAGGTGGCCCCAAGTGCCATGAGAATCGCCTGTTCCGGGAAACGCTTTAAACCCACAAGGGACTCAGTGAATCCCCTGTTCTGATGTCCATAAATTCCCTCAATAATCTGAACGGCATCTTCATCCACAAAGGTTTTTTGGGCAAGATGTTCGATAAAGGTCTGGAGGCTCATTCTTTGTCCCCTGGGGTCTGATACAGCTTTATCTCTCCCTGCTGGCGTACTTCATCAATGGCCTTTCGTTTGATTTTATAAAGTTCGCTGGCCTCAAGGGGGTTCTTGACCACCCTGGGGGTGAGGAACACGTACAGGTTTGTCTTTTCATCGCCCGTGGAGGTGGTTTTAAACAGATAGGAGAGGCCCGGGATATCCCCAAGGCAGGGCACCTTGTATTCTGAGCTTGAGAGGGTTTCATCAATCAGTCCGCCAATGACGACGGTGTTCCCGTCTTCGACGATCAGGGTGGTCTCTATTTTTCGTTTCAGGGTTGTGGGGCGGTCGGTTGATTGGCTGGCTGAACTGTCAAGCTTGGTGATTTCCTGGTAAACATTCAATCGAACCAGCCTGTCCTTGCTGATCTGGGGGGTGATCTTGAGGGTGATACCCACATCCTTGTACTCGTATGAATTGTAGGAGGAAGTGGTTAAGGTGGTGTCATTATCAACAGACGACCGGGTCTGGTAGGGAACGTTCTTGCCGATGGTCAGGGTTGCCTCTTCATTGTCCGTGGTGAGAATCTGGGGGGTGGAGAGAATGTGACTGTCCTTGTCTGACTGGTAGGCCTGGATTACGGCACCAAGGGTGGGAAAGGAGACCCCTCCGATGGTAATGCTTTTGCCCATGATGCCTGCAGAAAAACCAGAACCCAGGCCACCTGCCGCAGCGCTGGTAAAGCTGCCGCCGTCGCTGCCCTTGAAACTGCCAAAATAGACCCCCTGATCATTGCCGTCGGAATCCGTGTCATATCCGTCACCGATCTGCCACTGGGTGCCCAATTCAAAACCGGATTCGACGTTCACCTCCATGATGAGGCACTCGATATAAACCATGGCCCTTGGAATATCGAGTTTGTGGATTACCTCTTCCAGAACCGGATAATCCTCTTTTTCCGCCATGATGATCAAGCTGTTGGTGGCCTTGTCTGCCATGATTTTCACCATGTCCGAGATGACCGGGGCTGTCTTTTTTCCTTCGGTGCTCTGGGCGCTTTTTTTCACGGGCATCTCCTGGAGCACCTTGGCAAGGTCTTCAGCAGTGGCATGTTCCAGGTAGTAGACTCGAATCTTTTCGTCCCCCCTGGGGATTTTTTTATCCAGAAGGCTGACCAGCCTTTTTATCCGGTCGGTTTCAATATCGCTTGCCAGGGCCACAATGGAGTTGGTGCGCTCGTCTGCCACAAATTTTACAATCATATCTACATCAGCCTTGCCTTTTCCGGTACGGGTTCTGGCTGTGAAGATGGTCGAGAGGTTTTTGACAAGCTTTGCGGCATCGGCATTTTCAACGGGAATCACGGAAATGGTTTTTCCAATGCCCATGACATCCACGGCTTCAATGATGGTCAAAAGACGTTCGATATTGGAGAGGGTGTCCGTGATGATGAGGGTGTTGGTGTCGGAATAGGAAAGGGCCACGCTGCCCTTGGATATCAGGGGCGTGAAGAGTTTCTTGAGTTCATCTGCTTCGGCATATTTCAGGGCGATGATCCGGGTGACAACCCTGTCCTTGGGTGATTCTCCTCCCTTTGAGATCCGGGTGTCGATATTTTCAGACCGTGCGTCGGGCGAGGGGATGATTTTGATCACCTGGCCTGCTTCAACTGCGGTAAACCCATTGATGGAAAGCACGGATTCAAATACGCCATAGGCCTCTTTTACAGAGATTTTTGAAGGAGAGATAATGGTGACGTTCCCCTTGACTCTCCGGTCCACCACAAAGTTTCTTCCGGTCAGTTCACTGATGAACTTGATGAATACGTTGATATCAACGTTGTTAAAGTCAATGGAGATATGGTTTTCAGCAATGTTTGCATCCGCTGATTGGGCCTGGGGTAATTGATGTAAAAGGGGTGAAAAAAGAATGATAGCCAGTGTTGCAAGAAAAGGCAGCACTGCAAGTTTATTACTGAACATTGTAAATGATCTCCTTTGTCTTACCTCGCCTTTTTATTTGCAGTTTTGCTTCGGATGCCTGGCTCAGAGTCTGGTAAAGGGCCAGGGCATCACTGATGGAGTTGAGCTCTTTGTTGTCAACACCCATGAGGATGTCACCGTTTTTCAATCCCAGTTTGTTGAAAAGGGTATTGTTTCTTATGCCGTAGATCAATAATCCATCGGGTTTCCCTTTGGAAAAATGGGGTCTGACCCTTACCTGTTTTGTCAGGGTTTCCATGTTGTTGATGGCATCATCGATCACGGATTTCTCAATGGTCATGGTTGATGTATCGTTCGGGTTGTTCAACATGGGGGCAGGGGTGGCGGCACGCCCCGTGGGTGTCTGGGCTTCCATTTCCAGGATCTGGTCCTCCCCGTTGTAGTTCAGAACCACGCTCGATCGAAGTATCTTTTTGATGAGGGCCTTTGAGACCGAGTCTCCTTCGTGGAACAGTGTCTGGGTTCTGGTCTTCTCTTCCTGAATGACGGCAAAGGATTGTCTACCGATTCCCACCACGGTTCCCCATAGTTTCAGGTTGAGTGTCGTTGGGACAAGCACTGTCTCCTCTTGAATCTTCGTGGGCTTTTCCTCTTTTTCAGGCGTAATCGCAGCCTTAAATAGATTCCTTTGGATGATGGCTGTGGAAAGTGTCCCAGGGCGCATTTGTTTATCCTGGGCAATCAATTCCGGAATTTTTTTTCCGGGAGCGGAAAGTTCAGGAATGGAAAAGGTTGCGGTCTCTATCCGGTTGTACATGATTGTAACGCAGAAGTAGATGGCAACCGTCAGCAAGACAATATTTAAACCTGTAAAAATCGTTTTCATAATTTAAAAATCGGTTTCTCCACGGTTCCTGAAAGGGTAAACGGAATGCCCCCATTTTTTTTGTCTTCAAAAAGCATGGTAACAGAGGATAATCCTGCAAAGGCTGTAACAAAGGAGGGGGTTGGCTGGATTTTGCCCTTGAGGTCCAGCCGGGTTTTCTCCATTGATGGATTGAGGAGGCAGGTGCCCGTCAGGGCCATGGCAAATTGAGCGCCTTTGGCATCTAAACGGGTAATCTCCAACCGGTTATTCTGGAGGGTGCAGGAAATCTCAACGCTGGTAAAGTTAAATTCAGACAGGTTGAGCTGCTCAAGAACAGGGGTGTAAAGTTCGGTTTTGAGGTTTGAAAGGTGAAAGACGCCTTTGGCAATCCCCGGCAAGGGTTGCCCGGGGGTGTACATAAGGGTTCCATCCAGCTTGAAGTCCGCCAGGATATCCATTGCGGTGTTGCCATAGTGGAGAGACTTAATTTCAAGCCCTGCAAGCGTTGACACGAGGGTTATCCCGGAGGGAGATGTCCCGGATGGTACTGAAACAGTGCCTGTGACAACACCGTTAAATGCCTCTATCCTGAAATCCAGATCTTTTCTTGAACTAAAAAGAGTGAAAGGTTTCGGGGAGAGGGTAAGTGAACCAAGGGTGATGGCCTTTCCATTAGAAAGAGTCAGCACGGGGTTTATGGTCTTTAATTTCAGGGGAGGTACCAGTTTCACGGGGGAGAGCTCAACCTGGAGTTCCGGGGTGATGTTGTTGAGTCGTTGGGCCATGATGTGGCCTGCCGTTTTTCCGGGAAAAAGCAGGTAGCAAAGGACGAGAAAAGCCAGGACGGCATACCCGATATATAGAAAGGTGGTCTTCACCCCCATCATGCAGCATCTCCTTTGACCAGGGTTTCAGTTTCGACGATGGCGTCTATCAGGGTATTGTCCTTGCCTGTTTTTGACAGCGATAGGGAACGGATATGTACATTGTTCTGCAAGTTTTCAACCCCATGGAGAAAGGCCACAAGTTCCTTGAGATAGAGGGCATCCAATTTTATCTTTACCATGGAAAGGGTATATGTTTTATCGTTCAGCGGTTTGGACGAGGGTTTCATATAGGCCACATTGTCCTTGACGCCGCTTTGCTCTGCCAGGGTGTCGAGAAAGGAAAAAAGGGTGAAATTTTTGTCACGGCTTGAAACAGCATTGGTTTCAACCCTGTTGAGTCCCGAGAGTCTCTGATATTCCTCGTTAAGGGCCACAAGCTGTGTCAATGACGCCTGTTTGGACAAAATCTGCTGTTTGAGAACCTTTTTCCGGTCAAGGGTTGGCAGAAGAATAAATTGAACAACCATAAATACCGTGAGAAAGCCGGCACACACGATCAATGCCTTTTTATCCTGTTTTGAAAGGGTCATATCCGGATAACCTATTGGGTGATCATAAATTTAAATCTGACTCTGTTTCCTGTTTTATCTGCTGCGGCGCTCTGTATCTCAACCTGTTTGAAGAGATCTGAGTCTTCAAGCAACCCCTTTATTTTGTCAATGTCATTGAAATTTGCCGTGGATCCAGACAAAAGAATCCGCCCGGGGTTGAGGATGAATCGTGTGGTTTCAACGTCAATGGTGGCGGGGATCCGGTTTGAGATTTCAGCAAGGGTTTCAATGCAACTCAGTTGGGGTGCGGCAGCAACGCTGTTCTCCATACTGCCAAGACCCGGGGCCTGCTTTAACTGTTCTAATTCTATTTTCATCTGCATCAAAGGATCCACGATTCTGCCCTTTTGGGGAAAGTTTCTTTTAAAAAGCGCCACGCTTGCACCATCAAGGAGAGCGCCTTTTTTTTCCAGCCCATGGATATCATCGTGGAGCTTGAACATAAAGGCTGAAAAAGCCATGGTGGTAAACACGAGCAGGATGGCAATGTTTCTGGCATGGCGTTTTAGAATCGAATCCTCGGCGTAGCGTTCCCGGCAGAAATTCAGAACCGGTTGAGATGTGTTCTGGGCAAGGGCTGCTGCCAGGGCATTGGAATGGTCGTCAAGTTCTGCCAGATGAACCGGAAAATCAAGGGCTTTTTCAAGGTAAACAAACAGGGCTTTGGACGGTTCACCCTGGGAGGTGATGGTGCATTTTTTAGGAAGAAAATTGCCACAGGAACGTTGAGTCTCCCCCTCCATGGTTTGAACAATGGCCCGGACAAAGCCGTCATGGCCGAGGGCTTTGCCAAGGGAACGCACCTGAACAATTTTTCCTTTGACTGAAAGGCAGAGGGTGGTGTGATCGTCGGAACAATCTATCCAAAGGGCGTCCTGTTTTTCCTTGTCTTCAACTGCCAGTATATACTCGGCCGCAATGTAACCCTGAATGGTGATAAGGGCTGGTTTCAGACCTTTTTCCCCTAGGGGGGTGAAATATGCATTGAGAATATTGTCGGGGATTGATGCAGTCAAAAGGGTGTTCTCATCTGTTTTTTCAGCCCTTCCCGGGTCTGTGAAATCCGACACATAGCGCTTGTCTGCCAGGGGAAGGTTGGCAGCAAGCTCAAATTCCAGGACCTGGCGGATCTTCTTTTTAGACCGGAACGGAAGGGTTATGTTTCTGAAGGAGACAGAGGATGAAGGAAGGGCAATGGCAACCGTGGCGATGTCCCGGGGGTCAATCTTTTCCACAAGGGTTGAAATCGCCTTCTGAAAAAGGGGGCTCTCAGTCTCTGTTTCAGGGGAACTCTCCTGGGGGGCAAAGTCGTCAAAGTTGATGACCAGGCTTTTCAATACTGAAAACCCCTTTAACTGCTTTTCAACGACAACAGCCTTAATTGAGCAGTTTCCTATGTCAAGTCCAAGGATCGTTCTTTTCATCTACTGGTTCCTTAATATCCGGATGATTCTGCAACCCCATCTGTTGGTTTCCTCGCCCTTTTTTCTCTGGATAACGGCGGTCACCCTGTGTTCTTTTTCTCCCATGGTGACGGAACACACTACCCTGAAAAAATTGCTCGAGTAAGTGATCAGACGGTCGAACCGCTTTTCTTCTGTATCTGACAGCCCCACTATCTCTTTGTACCACCCCTTGTCAAGGGCGTTCAGGTAATCCCCTTTTTCTTCGTGTTTTTGAACCCGGAAATCAACAAGTTCCTGGGCTTGATCCTCCATGCCCGGGGGAAGAAGCGCCATGAGAACCAGCGCATTGGCTGTGTTGATGTTGATCAATCCGGGAAACTGGTAACGATTTTTTTCTGTCACCGTATCATCCATTCCAAAAACGGTAAAGGTTTCTTGAAATCCCAGGGACGTATCATCCAACCCTTCAAGGGTTTCACTGGCCTGAAGACCCAGGGATAATCCCTTGACCAGAAAAAGCTCCTCCAGCAGATCAAAGGGGCCGTTGGAGCAGGTATAGGGGGGAACAAGATCCTGGTAGTAAGCCGATTCCGCCCCAGATGTGCCGGTTTCAAGATCATCATCCTCGGAATCCAGCCAGTCTTTTAAACTGTTGATAATCTCTGAAGGATCCCTTTCATCCTGGGATTTGTCAGCTGAGATCATGAGATCCAGAAGACGCTCCCAGAGCTCTTTCTGGTCGTTATTAAACGTGTTGCCGGGAAATTTATCCAGCAGTGCGTTGACCTGGATCTTGCCCAGTTCATCCACAATGGAGAGGGTCATCTGACCCGATGGGAATCCAAGGGAGGCGATGGCCCCATTGATCACTTCTGGATCGGCCCAGATCTCCTGGATGGAATCAATGTCGTTTGCATTGGCATCCTCTTCAAGGATCACCATGGCAAGATGGATGCCTGCCATGGCCATTTCCGTGGCCCTGAAGTTTGCCTGGAGGGCGATGGTAAGGTCTGTTGAACGCCTGACCCGTTTTCCAAGTTCAAGGCCTGCTGCGGAAAGAACGGATATGATGGCAAGGCAGACCAGGAGGGCAATCCCCCTTTGGTTGTTTAAAATGGGTGCCATTTGCCGGTGCATGGGTGTCACTCCAGGGGCTGCCTTGAAACAACAAGGGGAATTTCTGTCTGAACGATCTTTGGAGATCCTTGTGTCTTAAGGGTGATTTTTAATTTTATAGACAAGGGAACCGTGTATCCAAAGGTGCTTGATTCCGAGTCCCAGTCGGTCTGTTCGTCGCCTTCGGCGTCAACGTAGCTTAATTCAAAGCCTTGAATGTTGCGGATCAGCACGGGGTCACAGGGGCTTTCCCCCGGGTCGTCAAAGGGCCTTAATAGGTCTGACCGGCACAGATCGATTTCATTTTCATTTTCTTCATTGGTCCTTGCATAATAAATGATTTTTGCCACGCCTGGATGGTTCATGGGTCCAAAGGTAAGGTGATTCAGAGAGGCAAAGCCAAGCCGTGAAATCGAAATGCCTGAGATTTCTTCCTGCACCCCATTGAAACTGAACAGATCCCCGTCTGAAGTGGTCTCGGGACGTACGTACCGCGGGGGACGAGTAATGTACAGGGCGTTGAGATCCATTTCCAGGATGTCCAGCAGAGTCCTCACCCGTTCGTCCTCTGTTAGTGTCCGGGAGACCGCTGTTGTGGATGAGATGAACGAGTTGAATGCGGTGAAAAGGGTGGTCATCAATACGCCGAAGATCACAACGGCAATAAGAATTTCCATGAGGGTGAACCCTTTTATCTGAAACGCCCATTGATGTGTAATCCTCGGCAAGATCTTAGATTTTGTTGTGACCAAGGCAGAAACCCTGAGCTGGCCATGCCGGTTATTGCGGACCAAGGTATCTCCAGGTGGTGAGGGTGAAGTCGTCTTTCCCATGCAGAATTTCGATCGTTATCTTTTTGAGCTGTTTGGCTGAAGTTTCCGAAATAAGGGATGAATCAAAGGTTTGGTATTCAGAGACTTCCCCACGCCATTGATACCCTGGAAAGTTATCTCCGAAATCCCCTTCAAGGGTTGAGTCTTCTTCAAGACTGCGTTCGCAAATGGTTATTGCCTGTCTTGCAAGAAGCAGAGCCGTTGAGTTGAATCGTCCATGTTCCGCAAGTAGAATGTTTGAAGACTGCATCTTGAACAAAGAGACAAATACAATGGAAATAATGGAGAGACTCACCAATATTTCAAGAAGGGTAAAGCCCTTGACGGTGTTTCCTTTTTCCATGTTAGATGCATTGGTCAAAGGAGATGATCCTTTTTTTAAGCTCAACATTGGTGAGAAAGGGTTCGATGACAAGGGTTATATCCTCATCACCATCCGTTAAATGGATCAAGGCCATGTCTGAATACCCCTTCGTGTAAAACCGGATTACAAATTCGTCCGTGTTATTGGGCAAAGCCCGGGGATACTCGACACCCGAGAGGATGGTGTCGCCTGAAAATTGAATACCCTTGTTTTTTGCCTCATCGGTCTGGTTTTCATCCATTGCATCATGTGAGACCCAGATCAGACCCTGTGCAACGTCCACATGCATGACATAATCCCTGCCCGTGGTCATGGCCTGTATCTTTAATCGGTCAATGAGCTGAACTGTTTTTCCAAGAACGTTGTCCGCCGGGGAAAAGGGGTTGAACGCCTGGAAGTTTGGAAGGGCAAACCAGAGAACAATCCCGGTTATGACCAGAACAATGATCAGTTCGATCAGGGTAAACCCACTCTCTTTTGAACGCTTTTTCCTATGAAAGTCATAGAGCAGCAATGCAATTAGAGGCCTTTCATCATTCGTTGCGGCCAGAGCTGATACCATGCTTCGGCCATGCCGGTTATTCAAGTTCCCAGCTATTGATGTCACTGTCCTTGCCTTCTCCCCCAGGAGTTCCGTCACCACCATAGGAGATAATGTCAAAGTCACCATGGACTCCCGGGCACAGATAGAGGTATTCCCTGCTCCAGGGATCTTTAGGCATTTTCCCCTTTTCAAGGTAGCCGCCCTCATTCCATTTTGCAGGAACCGGTTCAGATGTGGGCTGTTCCACAAGGGCCATCAGCCCCTGTTCTGTGGAGGGATAGTTGCCGTTGTCCAGCCGGTAAAGCTTGAGCGCCGTCTCAATGGTTGCGATGTCCACCTGGGCCTTGACCTGTTTTGCCTCGTCCGTTCTTCCCATGAGTCTTGGTACGATAAGACTTGCCAGAATTCCCAGAATTACCACTACAACCATAAGCTCGATCAGGGTAAAGCCCCTTGTGTCTGTTTTCAGCAATTTCATATGAATCCTTATCTTGATGGGTAAAAACCAACCTGTAGCATTTTTTATACGATATATTTTATATCTTTGCTATTTATTTGTTGCTGAATAATCAGGTTTGCGTATCTATTCAGCATCGAAATATAGTTGCCCTGCTGTTTATTGAAAGAAACAGAATGGTGCGATTTTTTTACTGCTTTAAAAGAACGAAAGGGGAAAACAGCCCTAATATTTGACCCGATTCTATGATCGGGCAATTTCCCCTGCCGTGTTCTGATAAGTATTGATCAATTTCTCAGGCAATGTTAATAAATGTGTCAATTGGTTGTACAGAGGAAATGCAATAAACGAGGAGAAAAACGTGAAATCAACACTGAACTTTACAATTTTTATTCTGATCCTCTCCACATTGATTTGCGGCACTGCCCTTGGGGAGACGGTCTATGTCAAGGGGATCATGAAAATAACCATGCGAACAGGGCCGGGGGTTGAACATAAAATTATAGCCATGTTGGAATCCGGTGACAACCTTGAGCTTATCGAGAGTGGTGACGGCTGGTCCCATGTCCGCAATGTCGATGGCAAAGATGGGTGGGTGCTGACCCGTTATGTGACATCTGAGGTGCCGAAGACCCTGATTGCTGATAGACTCAAAAGCGAAAATTCAGCGTTGTCCGAGGTCATTGAAAAGGTCAAGGCTGAGAATGCTGAGTTGGCTGGAATCAAGGCCAAGTTTGAAACCCTTGATCATTCCTATTCCTTGTTGAAAAAAGAGTCGGCCGACTTTCTGATCCTCAAGGAGAAATATGAAAAGGTTGCAAAGGCGTACAAGGATCAGGAGGCGCGCAATGCAGCCCTTGAGAAAAGCCTTGGTAACGAGGATGTCAAGTGGTTTCTGAGCGGGGCTGGTGTTCTTTTTGTCGGTATTCTCCTCGGTATGAGTGCCAGAAAGAAAAAGAGAAACTCGTTGTTATAGGCCCCTGGACAGTGTTATTTTTTTGTCCCGGCAAAAAGGGTAACAATGCCAAAGGTCATGGGTTTCCATCGCACATCGGTAAATCCAGCGGTGACCATTATCTGGGAAAATTTTTTAGGGGAGGGAAATTTCAACACCGAAGCTGGAAGGTAATGATAGGCTCCGGCGTTTTTTGAAAAAAGACTTCCAATGACAGGCAGTATCCGTTTGAAGTAGAAGAGGTAGATCTGTCGGAAGAGTCCTCGTTCAGGTGCGGTAAGCTCAAGAACAACCATCTTTCCGCCGGGTTTCAGGGCATCATGAAATTGCTTGAGTGCCCCCTTCCTGTCCATGATGTTGCGGATGCCAAAGGCGATGAGGACGGCATCAAAGTGTGTTGATTGAAAGGGCAATGCCAGGGCGTTTGCGCACACAAGGGGAATGGTGGCAAAACGCCGGTTTTTTTTGAGTTTCTGCAGACCAAGGGTGAGCATGCCTGGTGAGAAATCCGTGCCAATGATGAAGGCTGCATCTCCGGTCTGGTTTCTGGCCTCCATTGCCACGTCACAGGTGCCGCAGGCAACATCCAGAACAAGCCCTGTTGGAGGGATTTCTGCTGCCAGGACCATTTCCCTTCTCCAGCGAACATCCTGTCTCAGGCTCAGGAAACGGTTTAAAAAGTCATATTTCGGTGCAATGCTGTCAAACATTTCCCGGATAAAATCAAGCTCCATATTCATCGTTGACAATCCTGATTTGTGAGTTAATTTATGTTAATTTTGTAAAGCAGGTATGGGTAGCATATTGCAGTTGAAATTTCAATCTTTAATGGAAGGAGTTGCCTTTAAGCTTCAGCAGCCAGGGGCAGCATCTTAACGCAGGAAATATGTCGGAAAAAAGAGATTACTATGAAATTCTTGGCGTCTCAAGGGATGCTGGAAAAGATGAATTAAAATTAAAATACCGGAAGCTTGCCATGAAGTTTCATCCGGATAAGAATCCGGGGAACAAGGAGGCTGAAGACAAATTCAAGGAAGCCTCAGAGGCCTATGGGGTTCTGTCGGACGATAAAAAGCGCCCGATCTACGACCAGTACGGCCACCAGGGTCTAGAAAACTCGGGTTTTTCCGGTTCTGGAAATTTTGATGACGTGTTTTCAAGCTTTGGAGATATTTTTGAGGATTTCTTTGGCTTTGGGGGTAACCGGGGCGGCCGGGGTGCCCGGGTGCAACGGGGCGCAGATCTTCGATACGATATGACTCTGGAGTTCATGGAGGCAGCCTTTGGGGTTGAACGGGAGATTGACGTTCGTAAACTGGATGTCTGTGACCTTTGTCATGGTTCAGGGTGCAAGGAAGGTACAGAGCCTGAGACCTGCAGCCAGTGCCGGGGGTCCGGACAGTTTATCCAGAGCCAGGGCTTTTTCAAGGTGAAAACCACCTGTCCCTATTGCCGGGGTAAAGGTAAGTCAATTCCCCATCCCTGTCCCAAGTGCGTGGGTGCAGGCAGGGTGGAGGTCTCTAAACGTGTCACGGTAAAGGTGCCTGCCGGTGTGGATAACGGCTCCAAGCTCAGGCTTAACGGTGAAGGTGAAGCCAGTGTGGGCGACGGACCCAAGGGTGATCTTTATGTGTTTATCCGGGTGGAGCCCCATAAGCTGTTCAAGCGGGACAACACCAACGTTCTGTGCGTGGTGGAAATATCATTTGTCCAGGCGGCCCTGGGGGCAGAGATCGTCATTCCGACCCTGGAGAGTGAACGGACGCTGACAATTCCCAAGGGCACACAGTATGGGGAGACCTTCAGGTTCAAGGGCCAGGGAATACCCTCACTTCGGTCCGGGCGTAGGGGGGATCAGATCATTCAGGTGGATATCAAGGTGCCGACACGGCTTACCAAGAAGCAGGAGGGTCTTCTCCAGGAGTTTGACACTCTTAACTCAAAAAAAATATCCAACCGGCTGAGAAATCTTTTTAAAAGTATTTAAGTGAAATTTGAATTTTCCAGTGCATTACTGGGAATAGGGGGATTGATGTTTGAGTTAAAGGTGAAAACCCATTTTGCAGCGGCCCATAAACTTGCCATGGTTGGAGAAAAATGTGAAAATCTCCACGGCCACAACTGGGATGTTGAGGTGTATGTGGCCGGAGAACAACTGAATGAGGCAGGGGTGCTTGTGGATTTTGGAGTTATAAAAGGCTTTGTCAGAAAGATCATGAAGGAGCTTGATCACAAATACCTCAATGAGTTAGATGCGTTCGCCGATGTTCAACCCTCGTCCGAGCAGATCGCCATCTACATTGCCAACCGGCTGAAGCCCAGTTTAAAAGGTTTTCATCCGCCGGTCAGGGTTTCACGGGTTTCTGCCTGGGAATCGGCCAATGCCTGTGCCACATATATCCTGCCTGCTGAATGAGGCAGATAGGGGGGCTGAATGAGGCAGATGGGGACAGTAGCAAATTTGTCTCCTATAGCCCGGAAAAGGCCATGAGGTCATCCCGGGTGATGATGGCCGATGTATCTTTGACCACCCGCCTGATGTTTTCAATCCCCCCTTCCTGGCGATCAATGAGTGTGATGACCTTTATCACCTCTAACCCCTCGTCCATTGCCCTTTCCACCGCCTTGAGGGTGGATCCGCCTGAGGTTGCAACATCGTCAATGATTACCACTTTTTCTCCGGGCTCCACATCCCCTTCAATCCATTTGATCACCCCATGATCCTTTTGTTCTTTCCGGATGGAAAAAGCTTTGATGGGGTGGCCCTTGAGGTGGGATGCAAAGGCCGTTGCAACTGCGATGGGGTCTGCCCCGAATGTCAGGCCACCAATGGCTGTGCAGTGTGAGTCCTTTATGGCGTCAAATATGAGATTCCCCACAAGAAACATCCCCTCAGGGCTTAGTGTGACTGGCTTGCAGTTGACGTAAAAACAACTGGTTTTTCCCGAGGCAAGGGTAAATATGGGGGTATCGCTGTATTTAAATGATTTTTTCGAGAGAAGTGCCAGGACTCTTTTTTTCATTTGATTTTATCCTTTTATTTTGATTATAACCGGCATGGCCAGAGCAAAGTATGACCTCCGGCCACAACAAAATTTGAAACTCCGTAATTGATGATGCTTTGAAGAGAGTTTCATATAAAAGCCTTCACTGAAGGAAGAAGCCGACATGCGGGATTCAGTGAAGGCCCGTGTAAGGAAAACTGTTTTGCAGCACTCCTTGACAACGGGGAAGTTATACCAGTAAATTCTGCCTGAGTCAATTCTGCTCTGGCGGCTTTGGGCAATTCTGAACAAAGGATGTGATGGAGAACAAAGATTCAATAATCAGAATGTTTAACGTATCCAAACGTTATGGCAAAAAGCATGCAGTCAAGGATATTTCCCTGGATATTGCAGCTGGTGAATTTATCTTTGTAACCGGTCCATCCGGTGCAGGTAAATCGACCCTCATGAAGTTGATTTACCTTGCAGAAAGGGCCACACAAGGTCAGATCCTTATTGACGGCATGAACATTGACAGGATTTCCTACGACCGGGTACCCTTTCTCCGGCGACGGATCGGCGTGATTTTTCAGGATTTCAAACTCATTCCCAACAGGTCCGTATTTGCCAATGTGGCTCTGGTCCTCGAGGCGGCTGGTGTAAAGCAGTTAACGATTAAAAACCGGGTCATGACGGTTCTCAAAACCATGGGTATAGCCGATAAGGCCAATGCCTTTCCCCCATCCCTCTCCGGTGGCGAACAGCAGCGGGTTGCCATTGCAAGGGCCGTTGTAGGCAATCCCAGGATCATCCTTGCCGATGAACCCACGGGCAGTCTGGATAACCGTTCTGCCCAGATGGTCCTGGATTATCTGATGCAGTACAATGACAGGGGGGCGACCATTCTCATTGCAAGTCACAATATCCAACTGATCAGCAGTACTGTCCGGGCAAGGAGTATCTCCCTTGTTGACGGCGTTCTTGCTGGAACGGCAAGAATGCTCTAAAAATGGGAAAATCCATGAATTATTTTTTCAGGCGTGCCGTTTCAGACATTCTCTCCAATCGGTTTCTGAACCTGATCACCATTGTGACCATTGCCCTGTCCATTCTGGTGGTTTCCACCTTTGCCCTTTTCTTTGAAAATGTAAACCGGGTGATCAATTCCTGGAACAGGGGATTGAAGGTTGTGGCATACCTTGATGATGATTTTGTCCCGTCAATGGTTCCAGAGCTTACGGCTCGTGTAAAGGCCATGGATGACACCCGGGAGGTTCGTTTTATTTCAAGGGAGGAGGCCCTTGTCTCCCTTAAAACTGAGATGGGCACAGAAAGCGCTTTCCTTGAAACCCTGGAGAAGAATCCCCTTCCCCATGCCCTGGAGATAAGAATCAATGGTGATGCCCTTGAATGGGACGGCATTACCGGGTTTGCCGGTGCTGTAGAAAAATTGCCCCATGTGGAAAGCGTGGAATATGGCCAGCGCTGGCTCGGGAGATTTCTGGTCTTTTTTAATCTTTTCAGGATTACAGGCTATGCCATGAGCAGCCTGTTTTTCATGATTGCTCTTTTTATCACGGCAAACACCGTGCGTCTTGCCCTCTACTCCCGGCGTGAGGAGGTCGAGATCATGCGTCTTGTGGGTGCAACAGACCGTTTCATCGTTACCCCTTTTTATATTGAGGGGCTTATCCAGGGAACCCTTGGCGGGATTGCAGGGCTTTTGATCCTGTGGGTTACTTTTTTTGCCATATCTTCAAATCTTGGCAATGACGTGGCTTCGAAAATGATGTTCGAGGTGCACTTTTTGTCGTTCAAATACTGGGTGCTTATAATTTTTGGCAGTGCCTTTTTGGGTTGGCTTGGATGCTATTTCTCGTTAAAACAGTTCTTAAAATATTAAACCCCATCCCTGTTCTGGTTGTAATCGTTGTACTTTGGGTTTTGCCCTGTCCTGCCATGGAAGGGAGTACGACTGGCGTGCAGAACGTTTCAAGGAGCGAGGCCGGACAGATTCGTCAAAAGATGGCGGCAAAGCAGAGTGAGGTTGCGGCGTTCACCGAAAAAGAGACTGCTATGATTGAGGGGCTCAACGAGATAGAGGTGGCCCTTAATCATATGGGGACTGCCATTTCTGATGTGAAAAAGGATCTGCAAACGGTTAAAACCCAGATGTCCAGCGTCATGGACGAGAAAAAAGTCCTGGCCGCCACCATTGATAAAAACAGCGATTATGTGGGGACAAGACTCAGGGCGCTTTACCAGGTGAAGATGATCGGGCGGATGGGACTAACCTCCATGCCCGACTCCATGTTTGATTTCTTTCTTCAGCAGAACGCCCTTGAAAAAATTCTTGCCCAGGACTTTGAACTCATGGACCGTCATATGGCGGACATGGAAGCCCTGGCTGCCCAGTCCCGGGAATTTTCTGCCCTGGAAAAGGAGAAACAACGACTTGAGGCAAGCCTTGTCGAACAGATGCGAGTCAAGAAAAAGGAGGGTGAACGACGAAGAATCATTCTCGAGGAAATACAAAAGAAAAAACGACTTGGGCTTGCAGCTGTTGCATCCTTGAAAGCGGCGGCAGAAGCACTTGGAAAAAAAATGGTTGTTTTCCAGGCTGGCCCCCCTGGGAACAAGGAAGGGTTCTCTCTGTTCCAGGGTCGTCTTGGGATGCCTGTGAACGGGCCCATCATTACACCCTATGGACCTTCCCGGAATAGTAACTACTCCTCCTTCACATTTGAGGCAGGAATTGATATAAGGGCAGACAAGGGTGACCCTGTACGATCGGTATTTAAGGGCGAGGTCATATATGCCGAATGGCTCAAAGGGTATGGAAACCTGATGATTATCAACCATGGAGATAATTTTTATACCCTGTATGCCCATGTTGAAGAGTTTTTCAAAAAAAAAGGCGAACGGGTTGATACTGACGAGGTTATTGCATTGGCAGGCGATACTGGATCCATCAAAGGGACCTGCCTTCACTTTGAGGTGAGGCACCATGGACGACCGGTGGATCCAATGAAATGGCTCAAAAAAGGAGCGTGAAATGTTCAAGACAGTAAAAAAAGGAATCAGGCTGTGGCTGCCTGTGATTGCATTTGCCCTTGTTTTAATCGTGGGAGCGGGTTTCTACAGTTCCCCCATGGCCGGGGATGAGAAAACCTATCAGTCGTTAAAGCTTTTTTCCGAGGTTCTGGAGGAGATTGAGGCCAACTATGTTGACCCGGTGGACAGTGAAAAGCTGATTCAGAACGCAATCAAGGGGATGGTATCAAGCCTTGATCCCCACTCCACCTTTATGCCGCCCGAGGCCTTTGACGAGCTCCAGGACGATACAAAGGGAGAATTCGGCGGCATCGGCATTGTCATCACCATGAAGGACGGAATCCTTGTGGTTATTTCTCCCATTGAGGGGACCCCTGCGTACCAGGCCGGGATAATGGCCGGGGATGTGATTGTTAAGATAGACGGCGTGAGCACCCGGGACATGGCGCTGTGGGAGAGCGTTAAGATGATGAGGGGGCCAAGGGGAGAGACGGTTACCCTCACCGTGGTCAGGGATGGCGTGCCTGAATCCCTGGATTTTGCTTTAAAACGCGACATCATTCCAATGGAGAGCGTCAGGAGTACCACCCTCAAACCGGGCATCGGCTATGTCTGGATTACTAATTTTAGAGCCAATACAGCAGAGGATGTGCAAAAGGCCCTGGAGGAACTTGAGTCAGGGCCTGTTCCCCTCAAAGGGCTGGTCGTGGATTTGAGAAATAACCCGGGCGGACTTTTAAATCAGGCAAACGAGGTGTCGGATCTTTTCCTCGATCAGGGCATCATTGTTTCCATCAAGGGCCGGCTGGAGCAGCATACCGAGGTGTTTGAGGCCCATCCAAATTTAAAACCACGACATTATCCCATGGTTGTTCTGATCAACGGTGGAAGCGCCAGTGCCTCGGAAATCGTTGCCGGTGCCCTCCAGGATCATCGGCGGGCATTGATCCTTGGCACCACTTCATTTGGCAAAGGGTCGGTCCAGACGGTAAAACCCCTCAAGGACGGATTCGGTTTAAAGTATACCATTGCCCGATACTACACCCCAAGCGGCCGGTCAATCCAGGCCGAAGGGATCAAGCCTGACATTGAAGTGCCTTTTTCCCTCATGGAGGACAAGGTGGAGAAAAAGGCTGAAACCGCCTTTGACAGGATGATCCGGGAAAAGGATCTGAAAAACCACCTGGAACCTGAAAATGTGACTAAAAAACCGGGAACTGAGAGCAAGGAAACGGATCCGGCAACTCCTGCCCAGGGATTGATCAGCCTTGACCGGCTCAACCATGATACCCAGGTACAGCGGGCATTGGACATCCTTGTCAGCTATGGGATTTTCAACACCTTGAACCAGGGCGTTGTTGGTACTGATTAGGCATGGCTGTAAAGAAAAAGACGGCAAAGCAAAGCACCGGCAAAGCTGCAAAAAAAACGGTGAAAAAAACGGTGAAAAAGGGGACAAAGGCCGCCCGTGGCAGAGCGTCCGGGAAGATCTCCATTGCCAATGAGTTTAAAAAAATATCAACGGCGGTTATCGTCCTTGTCGGCGTGGTGGCCGTGCTTGCAATGGTTGCCGATTTATACATGGGCAGGCCTGTGGCTAAAAGAGAGGCTGCCCCTGTTGCCCGGACAACGCCTGACAGGCCGGAACCCGAGCCTGTCCAGTCAAAGAAACGTGTTTCCATAAAGCCTGAGCCTTCCAGAAAGCCGGATAAAAAGGCGACAACATCCCGGAAGCATCCGGTGTTTGAAGTGTTTGATGATTCCGATGAAACGCCGAAACAGAGGCCGGAACCCGCTGCGGTTCCGCCTGTGCTGCAGGATAAGACCCCACGGGTTGCCATTATCATTGACGACATCGGATTTGACAAAAAGATATCCCTGGCCATCTCGGGGCTGGATCCCCATATTACCCTTTCCATCCTGCCCTACGCCCCCCACGCAAAGGCCATTGCCCTGTTACTCCATCAACGGGGGACAGAGACCCTTCTTCACCTTCCCATGGAGCCCATGGAGTACCCAAAGATTGACCCAGGGCCGGGTGCTCTTTTATCGACCATGACACCGGACGAACTCCTTGACCAGCTTAGACTGGACCTTGACATCATTCCTTTTGTTGCAGGGGTCAACAACCACATGGGATCGCGGATGACCTCCCTTTCTCCCCAGATGAATCAGATTTTTACCGTTCTGAAGCAGCGCAATCTTTTTTTCATTGACAGCCTCACGGCAAAGGGATCCCTCTGCCGGCAGTCTGCCAGGCTTTTGAGGATTCCCTTTGCCCAGAGGGATGTGTTCCTGGATAATGTTCAGGATGCAGACTATATCAAAAAACAGCTGGCCCAGTTGCTGGCGGTTGCCCAACGTCATGGAACGGCCATTGGCATCGGGCATCCCTACAGAGCCACATACCTGACCCTTAAGTCGGAAATGGAACGGCTGAAAAAGAAGATACGAATTGTCCCGGCATCCGCCCTGGTGGCGATTCCGGGATAGCCTGTTACACCAGTTCTGCCACCAAGGCCACCCATTCCCCCTGGGTGGTGGTTTTGACAAGGGTAAAGCCGTTGTCTTCAAGGGCTGTCTTTACCCTTTCCTCCCAGGCAATGATAATGCCGGACAGGATGGCCCGGCCCCCGGGGGCAAGCCTTGAGTGTATTTCGGGCAGGATGCTGATGATGACCTCGGCAAGGATATTGGCCACCACCAGATCAAATTTTTCATGGGGATAACGGTCAAGGGTGGTGCAGCGGATTTCAAATGACTGGGGAGAGATGCGGTTATGTTCAAGATTCTTCCCGGCGATCTGGACGGCAGCCTCGTCGTTGTCAAGGCCCTTGAGGGTGCCTGCGCCAAGTTTTGCAGCTGCAATCATCAAGATTCCGGAACCGGTTCCCACGTCCAGAAACGAGGCCCCCGGTGTGATCTGCTCCTGAACCAGGGCAAGACACATGGCCGTGGTCTCATGGGTCCCCGTTCCAAAGGCCATGCCCGGATCCAGATCAATGACAACATCCCCTGGTTTTGGTTCAAATTCGCGCCAGCTGGGACGGATCACCAGGGTATCTGTTATCCGGGTGACAAAGAAAAAATCTTTCCAGGACTCGGCCCAATCCTGGTCGTCAACAATTCGGGTGGAAAGGGTGACGTTAATCCCTTTAAGGGCATCGGCCTTTTTTTTTATGTCGGCAAAAAGCAGGTCAGATGTGGAGAGGTCAGGGAGATAACCGGATATTGAATGGGTGTCCGGTTGTGCAAGGGCATTGCTTCCAAACCCTTCATCCGGTTCAGGAAGGGGCACTTCGCACACCACTCCCTTGAGGTCAAGGTCAAAAAAAATCTGCGCGACAAGCTCTTCTGCAAGGGCCATATCATCAGCTTCAAAACGGGCGTTAACATGTATCCATTTCATGGGAATTCACTCTTATTCTTGATTTGTTGGGTGTATTTGGGTATCAAAGAAAACTAAAATAATTCTATCAGGGTATCGTCGGTGAGTCAACAACCCCTGAGCGAAAGACCCAGGGGCTTGCAAGGCAACTTGTAAGCCCAGTTGAATCGGATTTTGCAATTAAAGAGATGGAGGTAGACCGTGACCACATTTGTTTGGAGGAATTAACCATTTGATGGATCTTGAAAATTTTAACGTCAACCCCTATGAGAACCTTTATATCTACTATCTTGAGGGTACCCCTGATCTGATTCCAAACGGGTTCGATGACTTCGGCTTTATCGGCAACTGGTGTGAGGAGGGGTCATCTTTCCTTTTTTTCTCGTCGGCCGCAGACCAGGCGGTGGCAGAATTTGTGGCGGCTGATAATCGTCTGACCCTGGTGGATTCGTACCAGATGAGCGGTGAACAATGGCACGGGGAAGCCATCGAGTCCTATACCACGGGCAGCCTGTGCATCTCACCGCCCTGGAAGATTCCCTTTGTGAACCGGCCTGGTATCCGTCATATCCTCCTTGATCCAGGGGTGGTCTTTGGAACAGGCAGGCATCCCACCACCGAGGCATGCCTTGTTCACATGGAAGCGCTGTTTGTAAGCCAGCCGATCAACACCGTGATTGACATAGGTACGGGAACGGGGCTTCTTGCCCTTGGGGCAGCAGCCCTTGGGTGTGAGCAGGTGCTTGCCCTTGATTTCAACCTGCTTGCGGTCAAGACAACCCTTAACAATGTTCGGATAAACCATTTTGAAGATCGAATTCTTCCCATCCAGGCAAGGGGAGAAGATTACATTGAAATGCTGGCCGATCTTGTGGTGGCCAACATCCACTATGACGTGATGAAGGACCTCATCACCACCCCGGGATTTCTCGCAAAACCCTGGTTTATTCTGTCCGGGCTCTTAAGAAGCGAGGCCCTGAAAGTGCTTGATTCCTTGGGGAATAGCGGGGCTACTGTCCTTGAAACCGCCTGTCCCGACGGGGTGTGGACCACTATTCTTGGCAAGGGGCTCCCTGCTGCCCCTTGATCTGCTGCCCAGTGTCAAGGTATTTGAGGGCTTCTTTAAGAGATTTTTATCCTGCAAAAATCACTTGATCCAGAATAGTCATAGCCCATGCTCAGGTGATCAATTAGCACCTGAGCCGGCAGATGTTTTCCACGGCAGATTTTATGATCCGTATCAACTCTTCTTCCGGGGCATGGGCATAGGTTTCCCATGGCATGGTGTTGCCATCTTCTAAAAGAGCCATGAGCTGGTTTTCAAAGGTAAAGGCTGCCTCGGCCAGGTCTTTTCTTGAGTAGGGAGATAGCCTTTCTGCCGACAGATCCGAGAGATTCAAGTCGGACACCCTTTCCGCACTCAGCTGATGCAGTTTTTCCGGTGCTACTGGGACAGGCATTTTTGGGTCGGATGAAGGAGAGGGCAGGCCGTCCCCTGCCAATTGCGTTTCCAGTTTTTTCAACTGCGGCAGCAACTCTCCTGCCTGGCGGATGAGTTTATGCCCCTCCTCACATCCCCGGAACAGGAGTTCCCCAATCATGTCTCTGAGCAGTTCCCGGGTCTGGGAAAGGGGGGCTGTGTCTTGGTTGTCTGCCAAGGTCTGTTTTTTTATACCATCTCTCATCTTTTGATCCTGTTGTTCACGTTTTTTCCCGGGTGTTAGGACCTGGTCTTTTTCTCCTGCATAATTATTGGCACCTTGTTTTATGAAGTGGTTATTATGGCACGATAATGCACTTTTGTTAAAAACAAAGCGCCAAATATTTGAATTTAAAGAGTTGAAATTGTATAGTGCCATAAAATTCAGCCAAAAAACCAAGTTTGTAACCATATTGTCGAAAAGATGGCTTAAGTTAGAATTTACAACCTAAAATTGACCCCCCAAATCTAATCTGATAGAATTCCTTTCTTTTTTGGAGAACCATACCAATCAGCAGTGCAGCAATTAAAATTGAAACAATAAAGAGTGATTTGATATGCTCAGCTTTGCTTGCACCGGACAGCCTTATGATTCCACAGGTCAAAAAACCGAAACTGGTTAATATGGAGATGGCTGTTATCCATGGGTAAAGGAACCGAGCCATTGGGGTTTTCATTGGCAGAAATCGTAAAGAAGGGGTTTTGGGAGATAGAAAAAATCGGGATAGGATTCTCACAATTTGAACGGCCGGAACAGATACCATACTCCGGCTATGACGGTTATATGAAATTTTTACCGAAGCATTGTAATTAGAGGCGTGTATCATTCGTTGTGGTCAGAGCCTATACCATGCTTCGGCCATGCCGGTTATTGGAAAGCAGGGGAGAAACAGATGGCGTTTTACAATTGGGTCAGCTTTGCCGGGATATTTATCCTGTTATTCATTGCCTGGAGTATTTCACGGCTATTCTTTCAAAACAGGGAAAAACCCAACTGGCACCTGATCGGCTGGGGCTTGGGCCTTCAGGTCGTCTTTGCCCTGTTCATTTTTGTGGTGCCGGCAGGGGTGACATTTTTCCAGGGTGTGAATGACCTGGCTGTACGGGTGTTGTCCACGGCAGGGGAGGGGGCCAAATTTGTGTTCGGCAGCCTTGCCTCTCCCCCGGGCACTGAAGGATCCCTGGGGTTTATCCTGGCGTTTCAGGCCTTTCCCACCATTATTTTCTTTTCCAGTCTGGTGGCCATTCTCTACTATTACAATGTGCTGCCCTTGATTATTCAGCAGTTTGCAAAACTGTTCACCTGTCTGATGCGGATTTCTGGCGCTGAAGCCCTGTGTGCGGCAAGCAATATTTTTGTGGGTGTGGAATCGACCTTTACGGTCAAACCCTATCTTGAACGGATGACCCCATCCGAGTTGTGCACCATTCTCACGGCTGGAATGGCGACAGTTGCCTCCAATGTCCTGGCGTTTTACGTATTTACCCTTTATTCGAGTTTCCCGTCCATTGCCGGGCACCTGATATCAGCTTCTTTTTTGTCTGCCCCGGCTGCCCTGATCATGTCCAAAATTTTGTTTCCGGAAACCGGAATACCCGATACACTGGGGCAGGTCGTGGACATCCACTATGAAAAAGAGGCCAGCCTGTTTGAAGCCATTATCAACTCGGCCGCTGCCGGTCTTAAGGTGGTTTTCAGCATTGTGGCGCTGCTTATTGCGGTGCTGGGACTTGTGGCTCTGCTGGACATGGTACTTGTCGGCATGGGAACTTACATCAACCAGTGGCTTCATTTAGGTATTGACTGGTCCCTCAAGGGATTGCTGGGGTATTTTTTTTATCCCTTTACCCTGATCATCGGTATCCCCTTTGAAGATGCCGGCGTGATCTCGAAAATCATCGGGGAACGTCTGATTTTGACAGAGGTTACCGCATACCAGGATTTGTCTGTGGCCATTGTAACCAAGGCATTGATTCATCCACGATCGGCCGTGATCACAGCCTATGCCCTGTGCGGTTTTGCCCATGTGGCTTCCATGGCCATTTTTGTGGGTGGCATCACAGCCCTGGCACCTTCAAGAACGGCTGATATCTCAAAGGTGGCATTCAAGGCGCTGATTGCAGCGACCCTGGCGTGTCTGCTAACGGCATGCATTGCCGGAACTTTTTATAGTGACGCCAGTATTCTGCTGGGGTAATGGGCTACCCGGTTCCATGTTAAGGCCGAATTAAATAAGGTTTTCTCCGATTCCCATTAAATTTCAGATTTTTTCTAGGGTGCAATGGTGAATCGTTCTTTGGGGGGGTTGAAATAGCCGTGGATGAGATGGGGAAACAGCTGTTTCAGCTCCGAGATGATGAAGGCCATGCCAAGGGTGGGACTCTTGCCCCCGGCCGTCTCCATGATGGCACAATAGGCCCTGGGATCAAAGTTCATGTTTCGCCACTGAATCATCTTGACGGGATGGTTGGCAAGAAATTTTTTCAGGGTGGTAAATTCTGCCTCTGAATCCGTTACCCCGGGGCAGTTCAGGTAGTTGATTGAAACAAATTTTCCCATGCTTCCGGCCGTGTCAATACTTTTTACAACATCTGAGAATGTAAAGCTTTTGGGCCTGAAGTAGGCTGTGTAGCAGGTTTGCCTAACTGAATTCATGCTGACCCGAACGGAATCAAGACCTGCTGTAAACAGCCGTTCCAGACGGTCGGGCATACCGGCATTGGTGTTCATGTTGATGGTGCCACGATCTGTTGCCCGTCTGATGATTTCAATGGCAGGTTCTATCACATGGAATGCTGTCAGGGGGTCTCCCTCGCAGCCCTGGCCAAAGCTTACTACGCTGTTGTCTGTTTTATTGATATGTTCCAGGGCCACCTGGGCGATCTCGGTGGGGGACGGGGTGAATGTGATTCGCTCCTGGCAGGCCACAAGGTTGTTTTCTTCCTGGAACGAAATACAGCCCAGGCAGTTGGCATTGCAGGTCCTAGCCGTTGGCAGGGGGGCTTCAAACCGGCCGAGGAAAAAGTTTTTAGCCGCGGGACATCCATATTCGAGGCCGCAGCGTTCTAGGTGGCGCATGAGCCTGTTGTCTGGATAGGCCGTGCGCATTTTCTCCACCCCCTTTTCCACGCCTTCCCTTGGCATGAGCCTTAGGTCCTGACGGGGCTCCTTGTCTATTTCAAGGGCTGCAGATCTGAACCTGTTGCCGTCCCATGCCACAGCACCATAGGAGAAAAGGGGCAGAAGGTTCTCTGCCTCTGGTGCGTCATAGGCGCAAAAATACTGATTTACATTGCCGGGTGAGTTAAAAACGGCAACTGGAAAGATGGGTTCTCCAGGGACGTAGGGGTTTTCCTGGAGGGTCTCAAATTGATCGGTCTCAAGATTGAACACCATGGGCTGTCTGTCGGGCAGCATCATGAGTTCGCTGCCAAAGGGCATATCAATGGTATGGCTTCGGGTCAGAATTAGCGGCTCCTGGCCCGCCATGGCAACGGCTCCATAACCTGCCAGCTCAAAGATCTCGCCCTGGGCATTGGCCACTACAGGTTCCAGGAAGACGGCAGTTTCCGTCTTTTCTCGGTGTTTCTTGGACATCTTTTCCCTCCTTGATTTAAGGGGGAATTTATACCAGACAGAACCTTAAATGTCATGGATTTCTTTTTGTCGGTCAGTCGTCGCTGAATTCTCCCAGGGGGCGGACAAAGGTGTAGACGCCAGGGTCGATAATGAATCGCTGTTCTGCCTTATCCATTCTTTCCCTGGACCATGCGGTCAGGGGAAGTGCCACGGTGTAGAGTGCAATGCCAAGGACTGTGGTGACCAATCCCAGGGGCTTGAGTACAAGCAGGTCGGCAGCCATGGCCTCTGCTGTCGGAGCCTTTGTTTGTGTCCCGGCAAAGGCCTGGACGGTGAAGGTTGTCACGGTAAACAAAGCTGCTGCCATGAAGATTAAAATCGGTTTTTGAAACCTTTTCATTCTATTATTCTCCCTCTGGGTTGAATGATGCTGTTGTGCCCCGCGGGGCAATGGTAGTACTTTTGTATTTTTAGCATACCTAACTGTTAAATCAAGTTGAAAGATCTGTTGTCTGCTCTGGTATCAGGCAGATCAATGGATGGGGACTTTTTTATCCATATTAACAATTTGTCTATCAGGGCAGATTCCTGTAAAAAATACAAACAATACTTAACAAGCATAAAGGAGAATACAATGATCGATGTCACCTTGGCTGCTCAGGATCAGGTCCTGGCATATTTTGAGGGAAAAGAGAGTAAATCCGTACGTATTTTTTTGAACAACGGATGTGGGGGAGCCCAGCTTGCCATGGCCGTGGATGAAAAAACGCCAAAGGATAAGGTGTTTGAATATAAGGGCGTTGAGTACGTTATGGACCAGAAACTTTTTGATCAAGCCAAACCGGTTCTGGTTGATTACAGCAACAATGGGTTCAAGCTTGAATCAAGCCTGAAGCTTTCATCAGGATGTTCGTCCTGTGGATCCAAGGGATCCTGCTGTTCATAGCAGAATCTACCCTACGATGGAAGGTGAATATGATTGATTATGTCCACGTCCATTCCAGGCTTCTGAATCAACTTGATGAATTTAAGCAGATGGAAAACGTCAATGCATTTGCCGCAAAAAAGGCCGATGCCATCATCAAAGCTCTGGTTGCTGGGACGAAACCTGCAAGGGCAGGCAAACTGACCCGACACGGTGATGCCAGGATTAAAAATTGTCTGAAGTACGACCTTGGCAAGGGGTTCCGTCTTGTTTGTGTTAAGGATGGAAGAAACTTTTATGTCCTGTTTGTGGGAAGCCATGACAGATGCGACACCTGGATGGACAAACACAGGAATTTTAAGATCCCAGGACTAATGGCAGTCATGGAACGTTTAAGGGTTAAATCAAACAGCTGTGCCAGATCTGAAATCACCCCCTGTTCTGCCCCTGAACAGTTGGGGCTCTTTCCTGAACATCAAATTCCCCAGAAAATTTTGAGATCCCTGTTCCAGGGACTTGTCAATTCTCCCTAACCTGGGCCGGGGGGTGCTGATTTTTACCCTTGGCCGGGGGTCTAATTAAAATCCTTGATCATATGGGGTATGCTGGTATAATCAAAAATTGCATTTTGGTTTTAATAAACCCTAACTTCAGGAAAAGATATGTGCCTTGCAGTACCATCAAGGATCGTTGAGATAAAAGAAAACGTTGCTACGGTTGATGTGGACGGAGTTACAAGGGAGGCAAGCCTCATGCTTCTCGATAATGCGGCAATCGGTGATTATGTGATTGTCCATGCCGGATTTGCCATTGAGCGCATTGATGAGGATGTTGCCCGGCAGACCCTTGAGGATATGCGGGAGATGGTCCGGTTTGTCACCAGGGATGACGAGGACTGATTGACCCTGATGAACAGGCGGGCGGCGGTAAGGGTGGAAATTACCGGGGTTGTCCAGGGGGTCGGATTTCGGCCCTTTTTATTTCAGCTTGCAAACGCTTACGGGTTCAAGGGAGAGGTGTTGAATACGGCCCAGGGCGTGACTCTGATCCTGGAGGGTGACCCGGATAATATCGCCCCCTGCTGTAAAAAGATCAAGGAAAGCGGTCCCCCCCTGGCCATTGTTTCTACCGTCAACGTTGAACCCACAGGGGTGAGGGGGTATGATGATTTCAGAATCATTACCAGCGCCTCGTCCAACCAGCCAAGATCTGCCCTCATTTCCCCGGATGTCTCTGTTTGCCAGGCCTGTCTTGATGAGATGAATGACCCGACAAACCGGCGCCATGGATATCCCTTTATCAACTGCACCAATTGCGGTCCCCGGTATACCATTATCAAGGACCTGCCCTATGACAGAGCCAAGACCTCCATGGCCGAATTTACAATGTGTCCGGACTGCCAGGCAGAGTACGACGATCCCTTGAACCGCAGATTCCATGCCCAGCCCAATGCCTGTGAGGTCTGTGGTCCCCATGTCTGGCTCACTGACAACAGGGGTGTTGTCCTTTTGAACAAGGGGGCCATAACCGCCGCAGGCGAGCATTTGAACCAGGGAGCCATTGTTGCCGTAAAGGGCCTTGGCGGGTTCCACCTTGGGGTAAACGCCTTTGACGAGGCCGCTGTCATGGCCTTGCGGACCCGGAAAAACAGGCCCCACAAACCCTTTGCCCTCATGGCCAGGGATCTTGAAACCCTGAGAAAATATACAAAGGTCACCCAGCCGGAGGAGGCGCTTCTCACCGCCTTTCACCGACCCATTGTGCTCCTTGAAAAATACAAATGCACGGACCCGGGGGGGCGGCCCCTTGCATCCGGTCTTGCCCCCGGCAACAGGCGACTTGGGATCATGCTTCCCTACACCCCCCTTCACCACCTGCTGTTTGAGACAGGGCCGGAAATGCTTGTCATGACCAGCGGTAACAGGAGCGGGCAACCCCTTTCCATTGACAATGATGATGCCCTTTCTGCCTTTGCCCACATTGCGGACTTTTTTCTTCTCCATAACCGGGAGATTTATTTCCGGGCCGACGACAGCATTGTTCAGTACCAGAAGGGCACACGATTCCTGAGGCGTTCCCGGGGGTATGCCCCCCTTCCGGTGAGTCTTAAACACAGGATTCCCCAGGTGCTTGCCTGCGGTGGCGGGCTTAAAAGTACGGTCTGTCTTGTAAAGGAGAACCGGGCTTTCTTGAGCCAGCACATCGGAGACCTTGACGATGAAAAGAGCTTTGAATTCTATAAGAAGAGCGTTGATCACCTGAAAACTATTCTTGATATAAGGCCTGGCATTGTTGCCCATGATCTCCATCCCGGGTATATGAGCACAACCTATGCCCGCGCCCTTAAAGGGGTTGAAACCATTGGCGTGCAGCACCACCATGCCCATGCCGCAGCGTGCATGGCTGAAAACGGTCTGGATGAACCGGTGGTTGCCGTCACCCTTGACGGAACAGGCCTTGGTACGGACAATACGATCTGGGGGGGTGAAATCCTCACCTGCACCCTGGACCGTTTTGAGAGAAGGGCACATCTTCTTTCGGTTCCCATGCCTGGGGGAGATAAAGCCGCCACAGAACCCTGGCGAATGGGTATTTCCTGGCTCTACCACTGCCTGGGACCTGGTGTTGCCGATCTTGATACTCCCCTTGTACGAACAATTGATCCGGAAAAAATTGCGTTTTTGATCCAGATGATGGATCGAAGGATCAACTGCCCCATGACCTCCAGCTGTGGCCGGCTTTTTGACGCCGTTGCGGCAATTCTGGGCCTTGGGCATCATGTCACATTTGAAAGCCAGGCAGCAATGGCCCTTGAAGCCCTTTCCACAGCAGAAGATGACAAGGGGTATAAGATTGATATTCAGACGGACGAGACAGGCATGCTTGTCATGGATTTTTCCCGGGCAATCCTGGGGATAGTTGACGACCTTGCTTTGGGGCTCTCCATCCCCAACCTGGGCAGTAAGTTTCACAACACCGTGGTTGACAGTTTTGTCCGGTCTGCAGCCAGGGTCGGCGAACAGGCCCACATTACCACGGCTGTGCTGAGCGGCGGTGTTTTCAACAATCGGATTATTTTAAGAAAAATGACAGACGGTCTCAGGGACCTTGGGTTTACCGTCTATTCCCACACCCGGGTTCCCTGTGGAGACGGGGGCATATCCCTTGGACAGGCAGTCGTTGCAGGTGCAATAAAAAGGATTAAAGAGGAATTTTAAATGAGTATCAAACATGTTCATGAGTACAGGGACGGTGAGCTTGCACGACAGATCACAGGGGCCATAAAAAAAATTGCAACCCATGACATGCGCCTCATGGAGGTGTGCGGAACCCACACCATGTCCATCTTCCGCCATGGGATACGATCGGTTCTGCCCCGGCAGATCACCCTGTTATCGGGACCGGGATGTCCAGTGTGCGTCACCTCCCAGCGGGATATTGACTGTTTTATCGCCCTTGCCTCCTTTGAAAATACCATTGTTACTACCTTTGGCGACCTCATGCGGGTGCCGGGAACGGTATCGTCCCTTCAGCAGGAAAAGGCAAAGGGCTGTGATGTAAGGATTGTTTATTCGGTGTTTGACGCTGTTGAGATTGCGGCACAAAATCCGGACAGGGAGGTGGTCTTCTGCGCCGTGGGGTTTGAGACAACCACCCCCACCGTGGCTGCATCCATTCTCATGGCAGACCAGCGGCATATTTCCAATTTTTCCATCCACTCGGCCCACAAGACAACCCCTGCAGCCCTTGGTGCGCTCATGGAAACTCCAGGGGTTAAAATTGACGGGTTTCTGCTGCCCGGCCATGTGTCGGTGATTACGGGAACCAGCGGCTATAAAGAGGTGTTTGAACGTTACAGGGTACCCTCGGTCATTGCCGGATTTGAACCGGTGGATATTTTAACGGCCGTTCTCATGCTTGCCAGACAGTATGAATCCAAGGCGCCTGCCCTTGAAAATGCCTATGCCAGGGCCGTGGCAGAGGAGGGAAACATGAAGGCAAAAGAGATCATGGCCCGGGTGTTTGAGCCCTGTGACGCAACCTGGCGGGGCATTGGCGTCATCCCCCAAAGCGGTATGGCCTTGAAGCCTGCTTTTTCCTCGTTTGACGCCCTGGGCCGTTTTGATCTTAAGGTGGTTGACAGTGGTGAGCCCAAGGGGTGTGCCTGTGGCGAGATTCTCATGGGGCTCAGGACGCCGGAGAGTTGTCCCCTTTACAAACGTAGTTGTACCCCGGCCCATCCTGTGGGGCCGTGCATGGTTTCAAGCGAAGGTTCATGTGCCGCTTTTTACCGGTACCAGGGTTAGGGCCATGGAAACAATAAAATGTACCATCCAACTTGTCTTTTTACCTGCTTTCAGCGTTACGTCAATGCGCACATATTTCAATATGCTCCCATTGACGCGCCTTGAAACCAGGCAAAAATCCGGCGTTGGTTTGGCACATTTTAAAATTTCCATGACCCTTAAAAACATTTAAGAGGTGTTCATAGAAAAATGAAAGAAGAGACGATCGTACTGGACCATGGCAGCGGGGGAAAGATTTCCCACGCCATGGTCGCTGACATGATTTTACCGGCCTTTGACAATCCGCTGCTGGCAAGGCTTGACGACGGGGCTGAACTTGATATCCAGGGCAGCAGGCTTGCCTTTTCAACAGACTCCTATGTGGTGGACCCCATTTTTTTCCCCGGGGGTAACATCGGGGACCTGGCCATCAACGGCACGGTCAACGACATCGCCATGTGCGGGGCAAAGCCGCTTTTTTTGAGCGTGGGACTTATCCTTGAAGAGGGTTTTTCCACCCGGGATTTAAAGGTGATCCTTGACAGCATGGGCAAGGCTGCCAAAAAGGCCGGTGTCACGGTTGTGACTGGGGATACCAAGGTGGTCCCCAGGGGCAAGGCGGACAAGATATTCATCAACACCTCGGGCATCGGGGTGATTCCCGACGGTGTAAATGTCTCCGGTCAGATGGCAAAACCCGGGGATAAAATCATCATCAGCGGCACCATTGCCGACCATGGAATAACGGTCTTGAGTTCAAGGGAGGGGTTGACCTTTGATTCAAACCTTAAGACGGACAGTGCGCCGTTGAACCACATGGTGGCAAAAATGATTGCATCGGGTGCTGATATCCATGTGTTGCGTGATCCCACCCGGGGCGGTGTCGGGACCACCCTCAACGAAATCGCCTCCCAGTCAGGGGTGGGTATGCGCATCATGGAGTCTGACCTGCCCGTAAAAAAAGAGGTTGCCGGCATCTGTGAACTCCTGGGGTTTGATCCCCTCTACCTTGCCAACGAGGGAAAGCTCCTTGCCTTTGTTCCGGCCAAGGATGCACAACGGGTGCTTGATGTCATACGAGAAGACGAGTTCGGGATTGATGCCGCCGTCATTGGTGAGGTTGTGGCGGATGACCCTGGCCGGGTGTTTCTGGAAACCGTTATTGGCGGCTCCAGGATCATTGACATGCTCACGGGTGAACAGCTTCCCCGGATCTGTTAAACGACGATTTTAAAAAAGACAACGCCATTCCCTGTGACTTGTCGTTTAGAATCCAAAATTTAACCCCATATGAATACCGAAATCAGGGCTGTTGTCCATGGTAATGATATTTTCGATAATGGAAATGTCCATGACGCTTTTTTTGCCCACTCGGAACTTGGCGCCCAGGTGAATTTCGTGGGAAGCCTTGTCAAGACCGTGGATCTTTTCAATCACGGGTGTGGAGTAAAGGTATTGGGCAAGCAGAGCCAGGTTTTCGGACAGGGTGTAGGCCATGGCAAACAGACCGGTGAACTGCTGGTCCTTTAATTCAATAGGGCGATTTTCCCTGTCTTTTTGGTCCTTGTAAAGGGTATAACCCAAAACGCCATAGGTGTAGAAATCCTTTTGCCACTTTTTTGACAACCCGAGTCCGATACCAAGATCCATTCCTTTTTGGGGGTGGATGAGTTCTGCAGTTTGAAGCGGATACCGGGCAACCCCATAGAGATTGATTCCAGGCATGTGGGGGTTGCTGTGGTTGAAGGTATAGTTGACCAGCAGGTTCAAACCGCTGTTGTTGAGGTCGTGGGCCGAGTATTGGTGGGTCTGGGCACCTGTTGCCGGATCAAATCGGGTGATGACGGCCCTGCCATGGGCATAGTCGGCCCTGCCGTTCTGGTCAATATTCAGAAGATCGTGGAACCCCTGGATAAAACCATCCATCTTGCCTCCAAAATAGGTGTGGGAGTCAACCATGATTGCCACTCCCAGGTTTTGGTTGAATCCGTAGCTAAACCCAAGGGTGGTGCTGAACATTTCATAATCCAGGAGGTAGCTTTTCTCTTGGGCCCAGATGTTGGTCCAGGTGGCCTGGGTAATTGCCTGGTAACCGGATTTAATATCGCCGGGTATGACAAGGGGCAGTGTCAGTCTGAAACTCTGTGCAATGGATTGGGAACTGATGTTGAGGATACCCATTCCGTAGTTGCGGTCGGTTGAATTTTCGGCCGCACATACAGTTGTGGTCAGGCAAATCAGTAGAATTATGGATTTTTTCATTTATCCTCTCTTTTTTCTTTTCTCCCTTATCCCAGGATTTTCTTTAAAAAGGATAATTTCTTCCTGTAGGGCGGGTAGAACATTGGCAAATCCAGCCATGGGGAGGATTTTAAAATTGCCTTTTTATGGGAAAATTGTTCAAATCCTGAAAACCCGTGGTAGGCTCCCATTCCGCTCAACCCGACGCCGCCAAACGGCAGGTTGTGGTTGACAAGGTGCATAAGGCTGTTGTTGATGCAGCCTCCACCAAACTGAATGTTGGCGGTAAGGGTGTTCTGCACTTTTCTTGAGTTGCTGAAAACATAACATGCCAGGGGATGGGCCGGAAGCTTCTCGACAATGTTGTAAATGTCATCCATGGTCTCATATTCAAGAACCGGCAGCACCGGACCAAAAATTTCTTGCTGCATGATGTCATCGTCAATGGTGACCCGGTCCATGACTGTGGGGGCAATGAACCTTTGTGACGGGTCAGAGGTTCCGCCGACCACCACCCGGGCGGGGTCGATCAGCCCCATGATTCGTTGAAAGTGGTTGTCGTTGACGATTCTGCCATAATCAGGGCTGGTAATGGCATTTTTTCCGTAGCAAAGGATGATTCGATTGGCTAATTTTTTGAGAAAGATGGATTTGACATCGCTGTGTACAAGCAGATAGTCCGGAGCCACACAGGTCTGGCCGGCATTGATAAATTTCCCCCTGACAACTCTTCTGGCAGCAATTTCAAGGTTGGCATCCCTGTGGACGATGCAGGGGCTTTTCCCACCAAGTTCCAGGGTGACCGGGGTCAGGTTGAGAGCCGCAGCCTGCATGACCAGACGGCCCACCCGGCTGCTGCCCGTGAAAAAGATATGGTCAAACCGTTGGGATAAAAGAATTCTGGTCTCTTCCACTTCCCCGGGTACAACCTCAACAAAGCCTGGATCAAAGTTGGTTTGAACCAGGTTGCATATGATTTCGCTTGTTCTGGGAGTCATTTCCGAAGGTTTCAGTACCACACAATTCCCTGCGGCAATGGCTGCGATTAAGGGGGCCATTGCGAGTTGAAACGGATAGTTGTAAGGGGCAATAACAAGATTGACCCCCAGGGGTGAGTAAAGGATGTTACTGGTTCCGGGCTGGGCAAGAAGAGCGGTTTTGACCCGCCTGGGACGCATCCAGTCCTTGAGGTGTTTGAGTGTCAGGGCGATCTCATTGAGGCAGATGCCGGTTTCTGTTGCATAGGCTTCAAATTCGGGCTTGCCAAGATCTTGTTTAAGGGCTCTGTGTATCCTGGCTTCATGGGTTTTGATGGCGTACCCCAGGCGTTCCAAGTGTTTCTTTCTGAATTCATAGCCCTGTGTAACCCGGGTTCGGAAAAAATTGTGCTGGTTGTCAACAAGGGCTTTTATTGTGCTGTTTTGGATGACGGACATGGGATCTTCCAAATTTGGTTTAAAATTGATTTTATTCAACGAATCTAACATTCCCCTGTTGAAAAAATAAAGGGAAAAGGTGAGATTTGGGCAATAATACTTAACCAGATTGATTTTTTCCCATGGGCAGGTTAAAAAAGTTGGGTTGGATTTAGACTCGTGTAAAATGGTGGCAACTATCCCATGGAAACCTTTTCGTGGAACGAGGTCAATGCTTTTGCAAAAAAGCTGAATCAAACCTCTTCCCTAAAGAATTCAGGTTGCCCACGGAAGCCGAATGGGAGTATGCTGCCTCCAGTGGTGGAAAGGATTATCCCCAGGCGTGCAGGGATGATATCAATGCCGTTGCCTGGTATGATGCAAACAGCGGGGGGCCTCCATGAATTCGGTACCCGGGAGCCCAATGGGTTTGCCTTGTATGACATGGCGGAAATGTGTGGGATTGGTGCTGGTGACGGGGCTGTTCGTCCTGGCAGTGGATCTTGCCGGAAAGCTTGGGACCTTGAAAGCCGGATGGGGTCTCGGGCATACAGGAGGATAAAATGGCGGAAAGTGTAATAGTTGTTTGCGACAGCTGCGGTACTAAAAACAGGATCCCCCGGGATCGAATTGACCAGGGGCCCCTTTGCGGTCGCTGTAAGCAACCCCTTGGCAGGGAGCAGATATTTACGGCACCCGTGACGGCAACGGACCAGACGTTTGACCAGGAGGTCCTGGCCCACAGGGGTGGGGTGATCGTGGATTTCTGGGCATCCTGGTGCGGTCATTGTAAAACCATGGAGCCGGTGCTCTCGGGCCTTGCAAAGGCCTATGCCGGAAGGATCAAAATCGTTAAGGTCAATGTGGATGAAAATGCTTCAACAGCAGCCCGGTATCGAATCATGAGCCTTCCAAGTCTGGTCTTTTTCAAGGCCGGAAAGGTCGTTGATTCCACGGTGGGAGCCCTTTCCCGGGGAGAGATTGAAACCCGGCTCAAACCGCTGTTGTGATATGGGAACGAATTTGACGTCTGTTCCAGAGGAGGGGAAATGGCAGATTATTCAGCGTCCATGGTGACCTCTGCCATTTAATCTGCTTCGGGCAATACCTGTTCCCGTTCACCCCTGTTATCGGCGTTTATTTTTTGTCGTACCAGTCAGAAAGCTAACCCCACAGGTCGACCGTCTAGCTTGAGCAATGACGGGCGCCATTGGCCTATAGGCTAAAAAAGTGTTGACTCTGGTTTGAAATGGCGTTATACGCTCCTCCTGCCAGAACGGTATGGCCGATTCTGATCTGATTTAACGTAACGTTTTTTATAATGGTAAAATCCCAATGAGTTATTTTAAACAACGGCTGAAATCTTCAGTCGTGTGGAACCTTTTTCTCTTGGCTACAGGCGCCTTTTTTTTCGCCCTTGGGTTGAAGGCGATAGCCATCCCCCACGAGTTTATCACAGGCGGAATTTCAGGACTGGGCCTGCTTCTTTTCTACACAAGCGGAATCCTTACCCCTGGTCTGTGGTATCTGATTATCAACATTCCCCTCTTTCTGGTTGGCTGGATTTTTATCAGCCGGCGGTTTTTCTTTTACAGCCTTTTTGGAATGATCATCAGTTCCATCTTTATGGAGATGATTCCTTGGACCATTGAGATCAAGGATCCGTTCCTGGCCGTCCTGGCATGTGGCACTATTTTTGGGGCTGGCGGCGGTATTGCCCTTCACAGCCTGGGGTCTTTGGGTGGAATGGATATTATCAGCATCATGGTGAATCAGAAGTTCGGTATCAGGATCGGAAGCTTTCTCTTTTTCTTCAACCTGCTGCTTTTTATCTTCAGCTTTGGATTCCTGGATACCGATGTCGTGCTTTATTCCATAGCCCTGAGCTTTGTCGTCTCCCAGGTGCTGGACCAGGTGCTTACCATGTTCAACCAGCGCAAGATGGTGTTGATCGTCTCTGATTTAAACAACGAAATAGCCCCTGTCGTTCTGTCCTCCCTGAAAAGGGGGGCGACCTTTTTAAACGGTACGGGTGCCTATACCGGCGAAGAGAAAAAAATTCTTTTGACCGTGGTGCACAGTCACCAGGTCAAGCGACTGGAAGAGATTGTGCTGACCATTGACCATGATGCTCTCATGATTACCGAAAATACCTTTGATGTCCTTGGCAGGGGATTCTCAACGCCCAAGGTTTATTAGGCCAGCAGCCGTTTTATCTCCTGGCGGGCGATTTTAAGAAAATCAGGAAACAGTTGTTTGAACCTGGGGGACATCTCCATGCTCCAGGACAGGGTCTCAGGCTCAATGCCCAGGACATGGAGTTCGGGTCTGTGGCCCATGAGTTCGGTCATACTCAGGGAGTCCAGAAGATCAATGTCGTGGAGGGAGAGGGTCTGGCTTTCATCTTTTCTAAGGTCAGACTCGGCAAGGCGGTAAATGGTACCGGGTGTCTTGCCTCCCTTGACAATGTCAAGAACCAGGATGATTTCGTAATCCTGGAACAGATAGAAAATATCCTGGGTAAATGTGCCGCCATCTATGAATTCAACATCTCCGGGCCACTCCTCCTTCATCAATTCGTGGACGGCATGGACTCCGATGCCTTCGTCCGTCAGGAGAATGTTTCCAACACCCAGTACCAGAAGTTTTTTCATTTTTTGTTCCAAGGTTTCAGGGTTAAACGTGAAAGGGGGGATGGAACGTCCATCCCCCCTTTGTCTTTTGCAGCAAAATCCTAGAGCGGAATCTCAACAACGTTTGTTTTGCCTGTCTCTGCGTGCAGCACGTGCACGGCACAGCCCAGTCATGGGTCAAACGATCGTATCAACCGCCCCACATTCACTGGGCTGTCAATATCGGGAACCGGAATACCTATCAGGGCCTGTTCAATGGGCCCTCGTTGTTCCATGTCATCCCTGGGGTTGGCGTTCCAGATGGTGGCCGAGGTGATCTGGTAGTTTGAAATGACGGAATTTTTGATGTCGATATAATGAAGAAGGGCACCCCTGGGTGCCTCGGTGAGACCGATTCCCTCTGCATTCTCCGGGATCGGCGCAGCAACAAAGGTTTCAAGGCCGGGTTTTGCCTCTTCCAGCCAGCGTTCCATCTGCATTGCCACAAGAAGGGTCTCTTCGGCCCTTGCAATGTGGCGGCCAAGGATGGAGAAAGCGGCATCTCCAATGTCCCTCATGCGTTTGACGCCAAGGGCCTTCTGGCCAGTGGCGGAAAGCTCTGGGTTGGTGATCCACATCCTTGCAAGGGGTCCCACTTCATGTGGTTTGCCATTGTACCTTGGGGATTTGATAAAGCTGTAACCCGTGGCTTTTTCAGGATCAGGAACGGTCTTGCCCTTGCTGGGATGCAGGCCCGTTGTATTGTCAGCAAAGAAAGAATGCTTTACATATTCCTTGATGTTGTCTGAATTAAAGTCCGTGTATTTGCCGTCCGTGAAAACACCAGATTTTAAAAGAGTGTTGCCTGCGTCATCCAGGGGAAAGACACCAAAAGCAATGCAGTTTTTGTAACCTGTGCCGGTTTTGAGAAGATCACCATAGGGCCCTGCCAGAAGGTAGATGAGGGGAAGGTATCTTTCCTCGATGAATTTTCTGACGGTTTTGAACCGCTCTTTGTATGCATCCAGTTTCTCCCTGGTGGGGATCTCCGTGGTACCGCCGACAACGATGCCCTGGACATGGGGCATTTTTCCGCCAAGAAGGGCGACCATTTCATGGCAGATTTTTCTGATCTCAAGGGCTTCGAGGTACTGGTCAACGCCCACCTGGTTGGTGGCCTTGTCAAGTCTTACATCATTGTTCTTGTATCTTGGAATAAACGGGGCAACCTCGGGTCCATTGACATAGTCCAGGGCGGCCAGGTGATAAAAGTGAAGGATGTGGGACTGGAGGAAATTGGCTCCAAGGATGAGATTCCTTGCGACCCTGCCGTTGTTGGTGAGTTTTACACCAAAGGCATCGTCAAGGGCGAGACTGGATGCCGTGGCATGGGCCGTGGGGCATACGCCGCAGATTCTCTGGACGATCTGGGTGGCATCCCTTGGATCCCTTCCTGTAAGAATGTTTTCAAAACCGCGGAACATGCCGCCAAAACACCTGGCATCAACGACTTTTCCGCCCTTTACCTCTACTTCAACTTTCAGGTGGCCTTCGATCCTGGTAACCGGGTCGATGGCAACTTTTATTTTTTTTCCCGCAGCGCCTACGGGTACTGCTTCAGGCTTGCAACCTGCCATGATAAAATCTCCTTGGCTTCAGTTAAGAACTTTGATTTACGATTGCTCATAGAAAGGGGATGATGCGTCTGGAAAACCGGGTTCTACACAGCCAATGCAAACAGCATTTTCAATGCACCAGTTGAGGCCGGAGTTCCATTTGCGCCTGAAGCAGTCGGCATAGGTGTCAGGCCCTTTGCAACCGAGTTCCATTCTGCAGCCTTTTTTGTCGGTAAAGGTCTTGCTGTATATATCTTGATCAAAGTAGTCAAGGTAGGGGCAGTTTTCATGGATGTTTTCACCAAAAAAGAGAAGCGGACGTCCATTTTCATCCAGTTCCGGCAGGCCCTTTGTGAGAAGATGGGCGATGGTACCAACGATCCAGTCCGGATGGGGGGGGCATCCTGGAATGTTCACGACAGGTGTCGTGATGTCGAATTTTTTGAAAACATTCTGAACCCCGGTGGCCTGGGTAAGGTTTCCCTTAGCCGCAGGAATTCCGCCATAGGCTGCGCAGGTACCGACGGCAAGAACGCTCCCAGCCATTTTTCCAAGTTCAGTGGTCATCTCGACCATGGTGATATCCTTGTTGTCACGCTCGCCAACAATGCAGTACTTACCGTTGGCTGCCAGGGGGATGGCACCCTCCACCACCAGGGAAAATTTTCCCTTGTACTCTTCGGCGACCCTGTAGAGATTGTGAAGGGCGGTCTCTCCTTCACTTGCCATGACCGTGGGGTGGTACTGGAGACTGATAATGTCAAGCAGCACCTTTGCAATGGTGGGCTCTACGCTGTTTAAAAGCGACACGGAACATCCTGTACAGCCTTGACCCTGGATCCAGAGAACCGGGTGATTCTCAAGCCCTTTTTTCATTGCAGAAACAAGGGCAGGGTTGATCATCTGGGAAAGGCCGATACCTGCGGCTGTTCCGGTCAGGGCTTTGAGAAATCCCCTTCGAGATACGCCGCTGCCCTCTTTTTGATCATCAGACAAATTCTGTTCTTCTTTCAATGGCACCTCCTTGATGCTGTTAGAAGTACAACGAGTTACAGATAAACAGTAAAACATCAAACCTTTATTTTTGTAAAATATCAGGGTTTCGACCTTTTACCGATGGTTGATAGACCATATAGGTAAAACAAATATATACGCGGGTAACTATAGCGTAACAAAATAATTTCTGTCAACCTTTACTATGGGGGACATTGGAAGATTCCCACGGGTGTAATTTGGCTCTTTAACCTGCATTCCAACGGCTGGTTTATCGGTGGAAGACGATTAAAAAAACCTTTAAATTAAATGGTTTGATAAAATTTAAAATAGGTTTGACATAAAAATTTTAATTTGGTAATCATGACTCTTTTGGTTTTGATATGGAGCGTACAGAAAATGACGGGAATTCAATCACTGGTGTGGCACCAGTTTGTTTAGATGAAACAGCGCCAGTTTATCTAATGTGGGTCTTTGGGCAGGTGCTTTTTGTGGGGGAAAGGGAAGGATTGTGACAACAGATATTTACACAAAAAAAATATTGATATTCGGGTGCGGCAACACCTTGTTTGCCAATGACGGATTTGGTCCGGCTGTGGTGGAGCACCTTAACCGAAACTACACCCTGCCTGACACAGCCCTTGCCCTGGACGCCGGCACCGGTATCCGGGATTTCATGTTTGATCTTCTGCTCATGGAGGATAAACCTGAAATGCTGATTGTTGTGGATGCGGTTACGGTTCCCAGCCGAAGCCCTGGTGAGGTCTTTGATATTGATTTAACGGACGTCCCCCGGGAAAAACTCAGTGATTTCTCACTGCACCAAAGCCCGTCCTCCAATCTTCTGAAGGAGCTAAAGGATGAGGGCGGTGTTGACGTGAGGGTCATTGGCATGCACACAGATGCCATACCAAATGAGATCAATCCAGGGCTTGCCCCTGAAGTTGAGGCTGCCGTACCAAGGGCCTGTCAACGGATCATGGAATTGCTTAAAGACAAATAGCGATTTAAACGACAAATATGACATCGGTTCTTCAGTCCCATGGGAGATTGATGTTTTTATGGGTTCACAAATTTAGGTCTAACATTTAAGTGAGGTATTTATGACAAACAAGCCTGTAGGTTCGGTTCTGCTTGCCGGAGGAGGTATCTCCGGTATCCAGTCTGCCCTTGATATGGCCGATTCCGGCTATTACGTATATCTTGTTGAAAAGAGTTCGGGAATTGGCGGGGCCATGGCACAGTTGGACAAGACTTTTCCCACCAACGACTGCGCCATGTGAATTGTTTCACCCAAACTGGTCGAGTGCGGTCGGCACTTGAATATTGAGTTATTGACACTTTCAGAGATTGAAAAGGTCACAGGTGAGCAGGGAAATTTTACGGTAACCATCAAGAAAAAACCGCGTTACGTTGATGAAGATAAGTGTATTGCCTGTGGACTGTGTGCTGAAAAATGTCCCAAAAAGGTTCCGGATGAGTACAACGAGGGGCTGAACTATCGAAAGGCTGCCTACATCAAGTACGGCCAGACCGTGCCGTTAAAATATGCCATAGATCCTGACAATTGTATCATGATCAATAAGGGCAAATGCGGGGTGTGCGCAAAGATTTGTCCCACGGGTGCCATCAATTTCGAGATGAAGCCTGAATTTGTGGATGTCAACGTGGGGGCCGTGGTTCTTGCTCCAGGGTTTAAACCCTATTCTCCCAAGGGCGTTGATTACTACGGGTATGATGAAATTCCCGATGTGATCACAAGCCTTGAGTATGAGCGATATCTGTCGGCTTCAGGACCAACCATCGGTCATATTGCCCGGCCGTCCGATGGTGGTGAACCAAATAAAATCGCCTGGATCCAGTGCGTAGGGTCGAGAAACACCAACTGTGTCAAGAACGGTTACTGCTCAAGTGTCTGCTGCATGTATTCCATCAAGCAGGCCGTGATGACTGGTTCCCATCTGTCGTCGGATGACAACGAGCAGACGATCTTCTATATGGATATGCGAACCGTTGGAAAGGAATACGAGCGCTATTATGAGGCGTCCAAGACCCAGGGCGTCTCCTATGTCAAGGCCCGCCCCCATACCCTGCTTGCAGGTCCCGACGGAGTAGGGGTCACCATGACCTACACCGATGAAAACGGGGTTCAGCACAACAATGAGTATTTTGATATAGTTGTTCTCTCCATCGGCCTTGAGGCCCCCCAGGATGCCATGGTCCTTGCCGATAAATTCAGTTTTGATTTAACCCAATACCATTTTGCCAAAACAGGCAGTTTTGCCCCTGTCTCCACCACCCGTGATGGTGTGTTTGTAACCGGCGCATTCCATTCTCCCAAGGCCATCCCAAAGTCAGTGATCTATGCCTCAACGGCAGCGGCTGAGGTCGAGGCGGTTCTGTCCGAGTCAAAGAACACCCTGACCCGGGAAAAAACCTGGCCTGAAGAGATCAATATTGCAGACCAGGATCCAAAGGTTGGCGTGTTTGTCTGTTCCTGCGGAACCAACATTGCCGGCGTGATTGATGTCAAGGCTGTGTCTGCTTATGCCGCTACCCTTCCGGGGGTTGAGTATGTTGAAAACAACATGTTCACCTGTTCCACCGATACCCAGGACCTGATTGCCGATAAGATTCGGGAAAAGGGCCTTAACCGGGTGGTCATTGCAGCCTGTACCCCGAGAACCCACGAGCCGTTGTTCCAGGAGACCCTCCAGGGAATCGGGCTCAACAAGTACATGGTCGAGATGGCCAACATCCGGAACCAGAATTCCTGGGTTCACCCCCATGAGCCTGAACGGGCAACAGCCAAGGCTAAGGATCAGGTGAGAATGGCGGTGGCCAAAGCCATTGGGAACTATCCTTTGACCGATGTTTCCGTGAATGTCACCCCAAGGGCACTTGTGGTGGGAGCAGGTCTTGCCGGAATGAATGCGGCCCTTGGTCTTGCAAACAACGGATATGAGACCGTGCTGCTGGAAAAGGGAACAGCCCTTGGCGGGGTGGCCCTTGACCTGTATGAAACCTGGAAGGGAGAACTGGTCAAGCCCGGTCTTGAACGGGTGATCGCCGATGTGGAAAACCACGATCTTATCCGGATATTTACCAACGCCACCCTCAAGTCCGTAACCGGATCTGTGGGCAGTTTCATCGGCGAAATTGCCAGGGGTGAAGAAACGGAAACCCTTGAGTTTGGTGCCTGTGTCCTTGCAACAGGCGGCAAGGCCTATACCCCCCATGAATACCTTTATGGGGAGGATCCAAGGGTGGTTACGGCCCTTGAGTTTGATCGAAAACTATCAACGGATCAGGCAGCCCTGACCGCAGTCAATTCCACCGTGTTTATCCAGTGCGTTGGTTCAAGGGACAAGGAACGTCCCTATTGTTCCAGGGTCTGTTGTGCAGGATCCGTGGCCAATGCCGTGCTGCTGAAAAAGAGCAATCCAGGAATGGATGTGTATGTGCTGAACCGCGACATCAGGACCTATGGCGAGCGGGAAGACATTTACAAGGAGGCAAGGGATCTTGGGGTACTATTCATCTCTTATACGCCTGAGACAAAACCCCGGGTGACCAGGAGTGGAGATGATCTGATCGTCACGGTCCATGATCCCATTTCACAGTTCGACCTTGAGATCACAGCCGACCGTATCGTTCTTGCAACTGCCGTGATTCCCAACGAAACCGCTTCGTTTGTCAACATTTTCAAATGCGGTGTCAATGCTGACGGCTTTCTTTCCGAGGCCCATCCAAAGCTTCGGCCGGTTGATTCCACCGTGGACGGATTATTTCTTGCGGGTTTGTGCCACTATCCCAAACCCATAAACGAGGCCATTGCCCAGGGCAAGGCCGCTGCATCCAGGGCAAGCGTGGTGCTCTCCAAAAAGACCATGAAGCTTGATGCCATCAAATCCCATGTGACCCAGAACTGTGACGGCTGTGCCCTGTGCCTTGATGTCTGTCCCTACAACGCCTTGACGCTTGTGGAGTTTGAGGAAAACGGAAAACAGCACCGGCGGATCAAGACAGACAGGGCCCTTTGCAAGGGGTGCGGCATCTGTGCTGCCACCTGTCCCAAAGAAGGAATTGTGGTCGATGGATTTACTCCGGGCCAGTTGCGGGCCCAGGTGGATGCCATTCTTGAGAAGGTTTGATGCAAAATATAATGAAGGAGAACTATAATGTCAGATAATTTTGAACCGACCATCATCGGTTTTCTCTGCAACTGGTGCGCCTATGCCGGTGGAGACCTGGCTGGGGTGTCACGGTTTGAGTATCCCACCAACATGAGGGCCATAAGGGTTATGTGCTCTGGAATGGTCCATCCAGATCTTGTGGTGGATTCCTTGAAGAAAGGGGCCGATGGCGTCATTGTTATGGGGTGACACCTTGGCGAATGTCATTACCTGGATGGTAATAACAAAGCATTGGCAAGAGCAGCTGTTATCAACATGATACTTGAGGATGCCGGCATTGATCCGGAACGGTTTGCCATTGAGTGGGTCTCAGGGGCGGAAGGCCCCAGATTTGCAAAAAAAGTGACCGAGTTCACCAATAAAATTAAGGAGCTTGGCCCCAACCGGTTCAACCTCGAGGAGGTGGCATAATGGCCGTTAACGTAGCCAGTGAGTGGCTGAACTCGTGTTCAGGCTGTGAAATTGCGATCTTGAATCTTGGAGAAACCTTGCTGGACCTGCTTCCCAAGATCAATTTTGTTCATATTCCCGTGCTCATGGATCACAAGCATCTGGGACAACTTGGGGATAAACAACACATCGATATCCCCAAGGCAACCGTTGGGCTTGTGAGTGGCGGTATCAGGAATGAAGAACATCTGGAAGTGGCAATGGAGATGCGCAAAAAATGCGACATTGTCATCGCCCTTGGCACCTGTGCCACCCACGGCGGGATTCCTGCACTCATCAATTCGGTTACCAATGAGGAGCTCTTTGACCGGTACTATGCAACGGAAAGTACGGATTCCGGTGCCCAGGTGCCAACCAAGGGTATCTCGCCCCTGCTCGACCGGTGTTATGCCCTGGACGAGCACATTAAGGTGGACATCTACCTTCCTGGCTGTCCTCCCCATCCCGATCAAATTGCCACAGCCATTCTTGCCCTGTTGAACGGTGAGACCCCTGAGCTGCCCTTTAAGAGTGTCTGTGATACCTGTCCGACCAAACGTATGGGCAAGGGGGCTGTCAAGGGCATCAAGCGGGCTGTGGAGTGTCCAGAATTTGATCCGGATAAACCCATTGACGAAATGCGCTGCCTGCTTGAACAGGGGTATCTGTGCATGGGACCTGTGACACGGGCGGGCTGTGCCGGCACCAATGGCGAAGCACCCCGCTGTATTTCCGCCAGGGTCCCCTGCCGGGGCTGCTATGGCCCTGTTCAGCAAAAGGGCAACCAGCTCCTTGACATGCTCAACGCCCTTGCAAGCAACGGCATTGACCTGTCGCAGCTGCCGGATCGGGACAGCCTGCTGAGATTTTCAGGGGCCCACAACAGGCTTGTGGTCAAACAAGGGAAAAAAACCAGGAGATAATTATGGGAAAAACGATAAATATACAGCCCCTTTCAAGGATCGAGGGTCATGCCAGTATCGAGATCAAGCTGGACGACCAGGGTAATGTGGCCGACGCCATTACCCACTTTAACTCGATCCGGGGATTTGAAAAATTTGTAGAAGGAAAACCTGCCGAAGAGGTCACAAGGATCGTGACCCGCATCTGCGGTATCTGCCCCTGGCACCACCACATGTCAAGCGTAAAGGCCGTTGATGCCTGCTTTGATGCTGAGGTTGCTCCCGCCGGTCACCTGCTGCGTGAATGCATGCAGAATATGGCCCACATCAACGATAAAATTCTTCATTTCTATTTCCTTGCGGCCCCGGACTTTGTCATGGGACCGGATGCCGACTATTCCGTCCGGAACGTCATGGGTATTGCCAATGCCGCACCTGATCTTGCACGTCAGGTGATTCGCATGCGCCAGAAGAGTCAGATGATGATGGAGAAATTTGCCGGAAAGGTGATTCATCCCATTGCAGGTGTCCCTGGCGGGTTTTCAAAACCCATGAACGAAAGCCAGAGGCAGGAGATGGTCGAGGATAGCAAGGAACTGCTTGAATTTGCGAAGTTTTCCATCAAGCATGCCAAGGAAGAAATTTTTCCAAAGTATCTTGACCTTGTCACCACCCTTGGTACCATTACCACGGGTTTCATCGGCACTGTGGACAAAGACGGAAGCCTCAACTTCTACGACGGTAAGATACGTCTCATGCGCCCCGATGGTTCCTTTGACGATTTTGAAGACACCGACTATCTGGACTATATCTCCGAGCGCACTCTGGATGTTTCCTATGGAAAATACCCCTACGCCAAGTCCTGGAACGAGGGATTCTCCATGGATCTTGATGCACCCAAGGGGATCTACCGCTCTAACTGTCTTGCCAGGATCAACTGCTGCGATCAGATTCCGACCCCCCTTGCCCAGAAAGAACTGGAAGAGTTCAGGAAAAGTTTTGGCAAGCCTGCCCAGCATACCCTGCTCTATCACTGGGCACGTCTCATTGAGCTTGTCTATTCCTGTGAAAAGACCCTGGAGCTTTTGAACAATCCAGCCATCACAGGCAAGGAGACCCGCTGCACGGTGACCCCCAAGGCAGGCAGGGGCGTCGGCCATGTGGAGGCTCCCAGGGGAACCTTGATTCATGACTACACAACCGACGAGAACGGCTGTATTAAAACGGCCAACCTCATTGTCGGCACCACCCACAACCTTGCGCCCATTTCCATGAGCGTAAAGCAGGCGGCCAATATGCTCATCAAAAACGGCCAGGTGGACGAGACCATATTAAATAAGGTAGAGATGGCGGTCCGCGCCTACGACCCCTGAGTCAGCTGCGCAACCCACCGCCTGGATGGCGGTCCTGTGATTGGACTCAATGTTGTAGATTCAACCGGTAAAACTCTGTTTACCAACTGCTGATAGAAAAAAAGGCCCTGGAGCAATCCAGGGCCTTAGGGGCTCAGATATAAATAATTCCACAAATATGGTGCAGGATTTCAGCTCGTATTCAAGGCGTATCAAAGGGAACATATTGAAATATGTGCCCTTTGATGCAACGCAGAAGACGAACTGAAAGACAAGCAAGATTGAGGAATTATTTATTTCTGAGCCCCTTAGCCCTGCCCACTTTCTTTTTTGACACAACCCTGCAGAAACTGTTCGATTCCAAACGAGGAGCGGATCGCAAAACGACTGGGACAATCCATGGAAGCGATTCGTAACCATTTGGCGGAAATACCAGTACTGGCATTCCCGTCAAATGCAGATTTATCCTAATGATTCTCCACATCTTTTTATCTTCCAAATTTGAAAAACCTGATCCTCGATTCCATGGTCTTTGTTTTTATCAATGTGACCTTGCGGGATTTCCAAAATGAACCGGGAATTGAGGGATCGGGATTACCTGCCATTTTATATTTTATAGGTATAGAGGATTAAATAATTTCCAATAAGATTTGAGGTTTAAGCTTGCAGATTGCAATATGTCGTGGGCGGTTGACTGGCTTGATTCGACGATGATTTTTCGTGACTATTCAACTATTTTGTGATTGAAAAATTATTCATTGGAAAATTTCAAAAATACCGTTTGAATTATTGAGCATCGGGTGTGTTATGAATGCAAGGAGACTTGACTGTTATTTCAGGCTAATAGTGATCATTAACGAATTAAAACAGCGTCCTTAAATAATGTGAAGGGCTGAGCTTAAATACCATAATTCCTCGCTCTTGTTTTTTACAAGAAAACGGCTCGATTCCGCCCTTGTTTTTTTGCCAGATACAAAGCTTTATCTGCTTTTTTTATAATTTCATCTATTAATATGTTTTTGTTTCCAAAAATCGTAAAGCCAATACTGACAGTAAAATTAATATTTGTGCCATCGTTAGTCCTCAGTTCACTTTGGGCCAATGCACCTCGTAACCTTTCGGCTGCAGAAGATGCCTGGAGAAGATCAGTTTCAGGAAGAAGTATAATAAATTCTTCTCCTCCCCATCTGGCAAAAATATCTGAATCTCTTAAAACACTATGGCACTTAGCGACGAGCAGGTTTAATATCTTGTCACCTGTCTCATGCCCAAAATTATCATTTATTTTTTTAAAATGATCAATATCAATCATAACCAGAGCCAGAGTGTAATTATATCTTTTAGACCGTTTCATTTCTTTTTCAAACAAATTAAGGAAAGATCTTCTGTTTTTTGCTCCAGTTAAGGGATCTGTTGTGGCAAGCTTTTCTAACTCCTTTTCCATGGTTTTTCTTTTTGTAATATCTTCTATAATAGCTATGGCGTTAGAGAATTTACCGGAAATATCAAGAGAGCGGGAAAAGGAAATGAAAAAGAATTGACCTTTATCATTTATAGCCGTTTCAAATGTTTTTTTCGTGTCAGTTCCTGATATGAAATTTTTGAAAGATTTATCTAACCAAGGAAATACTTCTATGAAAAATAATTTAAGTGTATCTTTCTCTCCATAGTATTGTGTGCCCGGTGCAGTATCATAATGAAGCATTCCTGATGCAGCATGATTCATATTTTCTATAGTCCCGTCCAGACCCACAATAAAAACTGGCATGGACAGACTTTCAAAAATAGTGAGATATTTATTTTTCTCATTGGTCATCACTCGATTGTTACGCTGCAATTCCTTTACGATATCTTCGTCTCCAGTAGATGCCCATTCTGTACAAAATCCTATTTCTACACGATCAAAGAATCTCTTGATGATTTGTTCATATTGGTATTTAATATCATCCTTAAATTTTGATTCACGTATTAGATCAGAATAGGACTGACGATAATATTTCATCAGTCCCAAAAACATGTCTATACTGATACCTCTTTGTCTGTGTCTTTCAGCTTCAATTCTGCCAAAATGTGATGCGGGGTCAGAAGTGTATTCTTCGTGCGGTCCCAGTTCAAGATCTTTACCTTTCACATCCAAGGCCTCAATTAAGGATTTTGACAAGCCGGTGATCGAAAGCCTCCATGCTTCTTTCAAAGTAGAGGTGTATTTTGTATAATTCCTTTGCTTTGCATAACTCAGGATTTTTTCCATAAGCCAATCTTCATGGCCTAAAACGTATTCCTTTAGTTGAGAAAACAATTTTGTCAGACCTCCCATGTAATAGGAACCGGAGTTTATACTAAGTTATTACTAAATTCTTGTTTAAAATAACAGCTTTAGCAAAAAAACAAAAGGACTCGATATGTGGGGATGTATTCTATATTCTTTTAAAAAATCGCAATTAAAAACCGTTCGATCTGTCTATGATTAGTGACCGGCGCTGATTTTGAAAAAGTCATGAATAACAGAAGCAATGTTGGGTCACGCTGGAGTTTCGAATAATTGTCCCCTGGTTGAATCTTTTGAGGTTAAAAATGTTTAAGATACCAGTACAATACAAAACCTGATACCGTCAGTTGAAAGATTAATCTTGATGTAAGGATCATTCTCCTTTAGTGATTTTAAAAAAAAGGTGTGGACTGACAGGGATAGTCCGGGGGGGATTTTTGAATCCTGAAAAGGGTTGGCTATAGACAGAAGTATGCTGTCAATTTTTTATATTATAAAGTTGACATTTTTTTTCTTTAAAACTAAGGTTTTTAGGTCTAAAAAAACTACCTAAATAGGAGATTTATTATGACGGAGTGTACTTTCTACGATTTCAAATGTATTGATGAACCTGTAAGAAATCCTATTAGTGATAGCCGCGGCATCAAAAAACCGAAATCTCGAAAATATTATTTTTGTAAACTTGTACCCCTTAGTAATAAGTATCCCGAAAAAAATGCCGGACCAGGATGTAAAGAACCGCCATGTGAAGGCAAGATTGAGGATTGTGACCAAGAGGGTTGTCGGCTTATAAACGAAAGATCGGTATGGCAATAACTCTCTTCGCTCTGCTTCTACCTGCTCCACGTCATGCTGAACTGGCAGTAAATCTATCTAGTTCAATGACCTTATTTATTGTTGGGTAGAATTAAACATTTAGTATGCCCATGTGGACCGTTTACTCACAAAAAGGTTTATCTCCAATAAGCTTTGATTTAAGTATTCTGATTTTTAAAAATCTCAATACATATTGACAATCCTCCAGGGAGATGCTTTGGATACTTATCAGTATCACTTGGAGATATGAAATGGATAATCGAATTATAGCATTTTTGGATATTTTGGGCTTTAAGAAATTAGTTGCTGACAATCAGGAAGAATTATTATTGAAGTTTATTAGCCCTCTTTATTTTGCTGAAGAATCTAATAATGATCAAAAAACACAATATCAAAAATTCGGTTTAGATGAACTCCATACGAGGGAAGTAACATTTTTTTCTGACTCAATAATTATTTCTTGTGAATTCAAAGAGATATTACACCTTATTTCACATGTTAAAGACCTTTCAGCAGCCTTTATAAAATACGGATTATTCCTTCGTGGTGGAATTACATATGGAGAATTATACCACAAAGATAGGGTGGTATTTGGTTCTGCCATGAATGAGGCTTATATGATTGAAAGTGAACATGCAATTTACCCAAGGATTATAATTTCTGATAATTTATTTAAAAAAATAGAATGTGAGATTGGCCCCATATCTGAAGCATTAAAGTCTGCGGATGGCCCCTATGAAAGACTCATGCTTAAAAATAACATTTTCAAAGATGATGATGGATTTTATTTTTTGAATCCGTTTCCAAACTCGGTGCCAATAAATGCTGCTCACAAACAATTGGGCATAAATTCTCTTAATGACTTTATTGTATTTCTAAAAGCGAAAATTGAACAAAGCATGGCTGAAAACCGCGCCGATAAAAAGATTGCCTTGAAATATTTTTGGTTAGCTTCAAATTTTAACAATTATTATTTAGACGTTAAAGGAATTAGTGCAATCGAAATATAACAATAGCTTTAAAAATGATTTATTTTGGCTAAAATTGGCGTTTTACGAGATGTGAAAGTGCATTCTCGAATGCAACTTAATACATTAAAATGCTATCAGCGTTTAAGCACCTCGGATTACACTCAATAATATTTAAAAATGAAACGAACTCAGAGCAGAATACTGGCTGTAGTCTTGGCTCCTCAGAATTCAATAATCCGTCCCCACTATCCCTGTAATAGCTCTCTATCTATAACACCTTGATATTTCACGATAAGAATACAAACACATTGTATTAAGATAAAAGCAATTTACAAAATTACGTTCATCTGATATTCCGATAGTAACTGGTTAAACTATCAAAAAAGGAATGCTATATGGATGAACACAACTTAGATGACATGCTTGAACATTGGGAAACAGCAATCAGGGATGGTAAGATCCCAGCACCATATTGTGTTGAAAGAATTGCAATTTTGGCCAGGAAAAAAAAAGATTACGCTTTGGTGGTTTCAATTTGCGAGCAATATATTTCATTGCTAAATAAAATTTATCCTAAAAATGAAAAAGTAGGTATTAAAGCAGGGTCAACGTATGCCGCGATTGAAGATCGTTTAGTCAAAGCAAAACTACTACTCGAAGGTAAAAAAATCCCATATAAGAAAAAGGCACAGATAAAAGCACCAGTTGTTGATATTAATTTAATACGGAGAGGTAAAAAGAAATGGAAAAGCCCCCTGACAAACAAATGGGTTTTAATTGAAGAAGCAGTGTTAGATTACTATAGACTAAGTGGTTGGAAAGGTTATTCTCATGAAGGTGGTTTGATTCTTAATCTTATAAAAGCAATGTCTTTTCCAGAAATAGGCATGGATCATAGATGTACTTTTATTGAGGCTCTTTATGCACAGAATGTTGCCTTTGAAAAAGATAGATTTGAAATCCCTTGGCTCCTAAAAAACATTAAATCGGCAACTAAAAATCAGGTAAAAAAGAACTTTGCGAGGATGATCTCAACGGAAGAATATGAAGTTGTATATGAAATGGGTGGCGATACTTGGACACAAACAAAAAGTGAGTCTGTTCTGCAATACTTTCCATTTTTAGAAGGTTGGATGCTTATTCAATTGTATGAAAACCTCGGTGGTGATTCGATTTATAAGATAGCTCAAATATTTGCAACAGATCCATATAAATATAGAAAAGGTTGGCCAGATTTAACAATTTGGAAAGATGGGGAAGTTAAATTTTTAGAAGTAAAAAGTCCTAATGATACAATGCGGAAAAGCCAAGAAACAATTATTAGTAAAATTATGAATCCATTAAATCTGGATTTTGCTTTTGTCAAAATTTCCTCAACGCCCAGCTATTAAAAAAAAAATAAATTTTTGTTTTTTTTCTACTGTTCACCATCAAGCAGGCTTTTGCAGCGATTGGTTATACTTTTTTTCTTTCAAATGAAATGTATACCTATAGTGCTCACATAAATTGAAACAGTTTCGCTCAGATGTCACTCAATGCCAAAGACAGTCTTGAAAAACTCAAGACCAGTACTGATACGATTATTTCAGAAATATGCCCCCAATGAAGGTATAGACAAGATTACAGTTCTTTTCAATTTTAAAGTGACACAAATTAGACACAAATAGTGAAGACTTTGCCTATGTTTTTTCCCACCAAATGCTAAATATAGAAGCCAGGACTATTATTAAAAGTCTGGGGGGTTGAAGCTGTAACCAAGGCCCACGTCTTTCGATTGGTGGGACTTCCATCAATCAAACAGATAATCAACCTGATAATAAAAAAATGACGGATTGATTGCAATTGAGACTAATTATCTTCAAGATTCGTTGAATATCATTCTTATTAAAGAATATCAAATATAGTTTCAGGTGTTTTAGTGGAAGGGATGGATAGGGGTAAAATTCATTTCTGCCCATCTCGGCGGCCCTTGTTTTGCAAAATTTCGTTCTTTTAATTGGTTGACATCTATAATGGATCTCACGGTAATCATGACCCATGATAAGATCTTTTAAGAAGATAAAAACAAATAGGAACCGGCTTGTAATATTTGACCAGGGTCCAGATATATATAAAAATGCAGTGTTCTAAAAAAATGTTTTAAACTTGCATATGTTTGAGCAATAAAGTTCTTTTTTGGGGAGAAATAAATATGATATTAGAACCCAAAAAGGTGAGTTTTATCTCTCCGGTTGATTTTTTTATACGACTTGGATCAACATTGAAACTGCCGACATTTTATTCAACATACAGGGCCGTTGATTCTGTTTTACGGGAAAAGATTTTGCTTACCGTTTCAATAATGAACGACTGCTCTGGATGAATTGGCGCACATACTGCCGTGGGCAGGAAAAAAGGAAATAATGCGTGCAGTCTGAATTAATATTTTAGTTTTTCAATAAGAACCTCTATGGGGACGCTTGCAAATTTCGGGTTCCAGAAAGCCTTGGACTACTGCCTTTGGAGAGGTATAAAAAAACAGACGGTGGATTTGGGTTGAATCTGATGTTTCTTTTTGCCCACTCATGTGTTATGTCAGAATTTGATTTTTTTTACGCATGGGGTTTATTTTTATATGAAAAAACAGCAGGACAACAGCCCCTTGCACGGGGTAACCCTGGAGCAGATCGTGGAAAGCCTGGTTGATCGTTATGGTTGGGATGCTTTGGGTCAGCTGATTAATATCCGTTGCTTTAACAGTGACCCTTCGGTGAAATCGAGCCTTAAATTTCTTCGAAAAACCCCCTGGGCCAGGAGCAAAGTCGAACAATTGTTTCTGGCAACCAAGAACAGTCCCTGGAAAAATGTTCTTTAGGGAGGGGGCTTAAGCTGTAACGGATGAATAGAACAAACCGTCTGCTATATATGGTGGCCGCTTTGGTTGGCTTGGTGTGGCTGTTTTTTTTCCCCCATTTCAGACAAGCGTTTCTCAAACAGTTCTACTTTATGCCCTTTCTGGGTGTGGTTGCCGCAACCGTTGCCAACACCACCCCCGCCGCCGCTGGGATCGTCTATTTTCCCGTCTTGACAAGGCTTTCCATTGATCCTGCAACGGCCGTTCAGTTCAGTCTCATCATCCAGGCCTATGGCATGGGACTTGGCTCCTTTAAATGGTTTTTGTTCAACAAAAAACTTTTCATGGTAAAACTTCTTCCCCTCTGTTTTTTGGGTGGCACCATTGGTATTGTTATCGGAATTGTTTTTGTTCCCATTGACACGCCTGAAATATTGACCCTGATTTTTAATTCCATCGGTTTTATCTTTACCCAGATCATTTTCTTTTCAATCCTTCTCAAACGCACCTATCCCAATTTTACGATAGATCTAAACCGCTCTAATGTTATCGTCCTCTTTGTCTTTTCCCTTGTTGGGGGCATTATCTCCGGTTGGATCGGGTTTGGCATAGACACGATATTTTATTTTCTTTTAACCTTTTGGTACCGGATCAACCCTGCCATGGCAATTGTGACAAGTATTTCCCTCATGGCGGCCCTGTCCGTTGTGGGGACGGTTCTAAATCTTGTCTTTAATTCAGTGCCCCTTGCGCTATGGTATTCGGCAGTGCCCGGGGTGACCCTGGCCGGCCTTTTCCTTGCTTCATACTTTGCCGTTCGCCTGGGTGCCAGAAATATTCTTGTACTCTTTGCCTTTCTTTTGACGGTTGATTTCTTGATGGCCTTCTGGACCCAGAACACCGTCCCCATGAGCCATACCTTCAGAATGATCTTAACCTATCTTATTGTTGGATATCTGCTGGTTATCCATGTGAAAATATTCAAGCAGAGCTATAAGGATGTAAATAAAGAGCTTGGCGAATTTCAGCCCAATGACATCCGGTAATTGTCAGGGCAAGAGAGATGTTTGCGCGTTTTATTCAATATGCGGATCAGGTCCTGTGTCTTGCCAAACATCAGGGCCGTAACTGGATTGTTCTCCTGTGGCGGGTCCGGTTGATTCATTTCGGCAACTTTTAGGTTCTATATGACACCTTCTCCAAAACATTACAAACTCAGGTGTTTCAAACTTCGTTGCGACCAGGGGCGATACCTTGCTTCATTGCAGGTTGGGTTGACGAAACAGCCCTTACCCTGTAAAGTATCTTCTGCTTTACCGGGATGGGAGACCCATGGAGATTGATCAATGAAAAAAGGTTGCCAGGATGATTGAGTCAAGGATTCTTGTGGTTGATGACGAGCCTGCCATTGCAAGCGGCTGTAAGATGATACTCTCAGAGCAGGGGTACAGAGTGGAGATCGAAATCTCGGGCCGTGAAGGGCTTAAAAAACTCTTGAGTTCCCCCTTTGATCTTGTGCTCCTGGATATTCAGTTTCCCCATATCAACGGTATTGATATCCTCAAAGAAGTGAAAAAACAACGCCCGGATCTTGCCGTGATCATTATGACGGGCAATGGAACGGTAAACAATGCGGTTGATGCCATGAAGAGCGGGGCATTTGATTTTATTACCAAGCCTTTTAGTGAGGAACAGCTTGTATGCAGCGTTACCAAGGCCCTTGAAAGCATCAAGCTTGTAAAAGAAAATAATTCGTTAAAAAAACAGCTCTATGATAAATTTGATTTCAGTAACATTATTGGGGAAACCTCTGAAATTAAAAAAATATTTGAAAAAATTGAACGGGTCTCTCCCATGGACAGTACGGTACTCCTGGATGGGGAGAGCGGCACGGGAAAAGAGTTGTTTGCCAAAGCGATTCATGTGAGAAGCACCCGGGCATCTTGCAGGTTTCTGGCCGTTGATTGCAGTACCTTTTCATCCACAGTTATGGAAAGTGAGCTTTTTGGACATGTCAAGGGTGCCTTTACCGGTGCCGAAACTGCCCATGAAGGCATTTTTGGCGCTGCCTGCGATGGCACCCTTTTCCTGGATGAGGTTGGCAATCTTGATCTGGATATCCAGGGGAAATTGCTGCGGGTCCTTGAGACAGGAGAGTATAAACCCGTTGGCTCAAACCAGATCAAAAAGAGCCAGGCCCGTGTTGTTGCGGCAACCAACAAAAATCTTGTTCAAATGATCAAAGAAGGAACCTTTCGGGAGGATCTTTTTTACCGTTTGAACGTATTTCCCATCAAGATCCCCCCCCTGAGGGAGCGGCGGGATGATGTTCCTAAAATTGCCTACCATTTTCTGCGGTTGTTCTGCCGTAAGGCCCATAAAAAAATCCATGGTTTTTCCGATGATGCATTGAGTGCCCTTGTCAATTTTGACTGGCCTGGTAATGTGAGGCAGTTAAAAAATGTGGTTGAACGGCTTGTGATTATGTGTGACAAGGAACAGCTTGATCATCGGGAACTCATGGACAACCTTGAAATTAAACCGGTCGCCCTGGTACGGGACATCCCCCTGACCCTTGAAGAGCTGAAGCGGGCCAGAAAAGATTTTCTTGAAGACAGTTTTCGGCCGGTTGAACGGTTATTTCTTCTTCGTGCCCTGGATGATGCAAAAGGTAATATCACCCAGGCCGCAAAAGCCGTTGGTATGCAGCGCTCAAATTTTTCTGCCATGATGAAAAAAAATGATATTCACGCTTGATTTTTCCCTGAATAAGCATATAACCAGTGGTGTATTTTTTTTTATTCAGCCCGAGCGTCCCTGTTGGGGGGCTGAATCTTAAATCTTTTAATAAAGACCGTATGCATTTTTATACGATTTTCAATAAACTGACCGGGTTCGTGGGTGCTTGTTCAGAGTGATTTGAAATTTTAAGGTGCTGATTTTTAATGAGGATTTGATTTTTTTTGTACGTATTACGTTTTTTTTTCTTTTGTTGGTATGCTCCATGCTTAGAGAACCTTTAGTAACAACAGGAAACCCGATTATGGAAATTATATAAAAAAAGGAGTTACGCATGGGTGCATTAAAGGAAAAGACCAAGACTGAATCAACGAAAGCAGCTCACATCCTTATTATGGAGGATGACCTCAATGTTGCAAGGGGGCTGAAGATGGTTCTTGATGAACAAGGATATGATGTGGATCTAAGGGATACCGGATACGGTGCCCTGGACGCCATCGGCCAGTATGAGTACGATCTGCTCATGGCTGATCTGAGACTGCCGGATATTGACGGTATGCAGGTTATTAAGCAGGTAAGACAGTCAAATCCTGAAACAGGTGTCATTGTAATGACCGGGTATGCAACAAGTGCTCTTGCTGTGGATGCCTTAAAATTGGGTGCCAGCGATTTTATTGCAAAGCCCTTTACTGAGGATCAGATCAAAGCTTCCATTGACGAGGCTCTTTTAGCACATTTTAAAAATATGGAAACTGCAAAGGTCGGCTCCCAGTCTTCCCTGGACGCAATTTCCATCCAAAAACGCGAGGTGCTCAAGGTTCTGAATCGAACCAGTGAAGACAGGCGTTTTTCAAACAACCTCATGAAAAAAGGCGGAGATGCCCTGTGGGAGTATACCCTTTCGAACGAGGCAAAGGCAGCCATTGGTTCGGGAGATCTTGGGTGGATCAACAAACATGTGGGTGAGTTGACCCAGAAACAGCTCATGTACGTGTATAAGCGCCTTGAGTTGGAGGTGTGGTAGTCTTTTAGTCTCGTCGTCCAAAGGCCGTATCATAACCTGTGGGGAGAATTAATGACAGATCTACAAAAATTCAAGACTTTTTATCAGCTTTTCAGAGATGTCAGCAGGGTTGTTCATGCTAAGAGCGATATTGATGAGGTGCTTGACCTTGTGGTTTCAAGGATTGTCCAGGGAATTGGTGCAAGTGGCGGGGCTCTTTGCGTCATGGACAATTCCCTGGGCAGTCTTCGTGTGCGCTCCTCCTATGGTGTTTCCGAAAGCTATCTTGCCCTGGCGCCTTTGGCCGGTAAGGATCTATTGGCCTGGCCTGAACCCGACGATGGGATCCACATCATTGATGATATCTTTAATGCCCCAAGGGTGAAATTTCCCAAGGAGGCCTGGGATGAGGGAGTTCGCATGATGGTGGATGTGCCCCTCAAGGTCCAGGACCAGATTTTTGGGTTTACCCGGATATATTTTTCAGAAAAACGTGAATTTTCAGAGGATGAGCTGGATTTTGCCTGGGCCGTCAATGAACAGACTTCCTGTGCCATCAACCACGATGAGGAGATCAAATCCCACATTCTCCAGTATAACCAGCTTGCCAGCAAGGCCGATCGCATGTCTTCCCTTGGCCGTATGGCCGCAGGCATTGCCCATGAGATCAACAACCCCCTGACCGGGATTCTGCTCTATAGTTCAAATTTGTCGAAAAAGGCGGACCCGGGCCCCTTTAAGGAGGGACTTGAGATTATCATGCACGAGACCCAGCGGTGCAAGAAGATCATCCAGGGATTGCTGGATTTTTCAAGGGAGAAAAAACCCCAGAAGATTCAGGCCAACATAAACAAGGTGATCGAAAAATCCCTTGCCCTGATGGACAATGAACTTTTTATCCGGCGGATCAAGGTGGTGCGCGATTTTGATTATGATATCAAAAGCTTTTCCCTTGATCCAGACCAGCTTGAACAGGTGCTGGTCAATCTTTTGTTCAATGCCGTCCACGCCGTAGAGGAAAAGGGCCTCATTACCATTCGTTCAAAAAACAGTGAGGATGGAAAATCCATTGTTGTGGAGGTAGAAGACAACGGGTGCGGGATTCATAAGGACAATTTAAAGAAAATTTTTGAGCCGTTCTATACCACCCGGTCCAGTGGAACAGGTTTGGGGCTTTCTGTCAGTTATGGAATCATAAGAAATCATCAGGGCAGGATTAAGATTCTAAGTGAGCCTGGCGTTGGCACCTTGATCACATTAAACCTACCTGTTTTGGAGGAGGAGAACCATCTTAGATGAAAAAGGCAATGGAATGTTTCAACGTAAAATTCTGATTATAGATGATGAAGATGTGATCTGCAAGGCATGCAAAATGGTTTTAAATGAACAGGAATTTTCATGCGATCATTGTTTGTCCGGTGTTGAGGGGCTTGAACGGGTGATGAACGGGTCCTATGACATGCTTCTTTTGGACATGAAGCTCAAGGATATGGACGGCATGGAGATCCTGGAGCGGGTAAAGAAGGAGAAACCTGACCTTTATGTGATTGTTATTACGGGCTATTCGACCCTCGCCAATACGGTAAAGGCGATGAAACTTGGAGCCAATGATTATCTTTCAAAGCCTTTTGCTGACCATGAACTCATCAAAGCAGTAAAAGATTTGTTAAACAATGATTTGTTAAACAAAGACCAATAAAAGCAGATGGAGTTGTTTTATGGATAAAATTAAGGGTGCCCTGACCAAGGTCTCCGGGGCAGTTATGGTTGTTGGCGGTGGCATTGCAGGAATGCAGGCGGCTCTGGACATTGCAAATTCTGGGTTCTATGTCTATCTTGTGGAACGTTCACCAGCCATTGGTGGCAAAATGGCGCAGCTGGACAAGACTTTTCCGACCAATGACTGTGCAATGTGAATTATTTCACCAAAACTGGTCGAGGTCGGCCGGCATTCAAACATTGAATTACTTACATTAACAGAAGTTACAGGTATCTCCGGACAGGAGGGTGATATCACTGCCACCCTGACACAGCACCCGAGGTATGTGGACACGGACAAGTGCATTGCCTGTGGACTCTGTGCTGAAAAGTGTCCTAAAAAGGTGGATGACGAATACAACGAAGGGCTTGGAAAAAGAAAGGCCATTTACGTGTCCTACTCCCAGGCAGTTCCGTTGAAATATACCATTGATCCTGAAAATTGCCTCTACCTCACAAAGGGAAAGTGCGGCAATTGTGAAAAGGTATGTCCTTCCCATGCCATCAATTACCTTGATACGGCCCGTGAGATAACCATTAACGTGGGCTCTGTGGTGCTTTCAACCGGTTTTAAATCGTTTGATCCGTCAAAGCTTGATTACCTCTCGTTTGGGCGTCATCCCGATATTGTCACTTCCATGGGGTTTGAGCGGGTGCTTTCAGCCACCGGGCCCCAGGGTGGACACCTGGTGCTGCCTTCGGATAAGAAGCATGAAAAGGAGCCCCAAAAGATTGCCTGGCTTCAGTGTGTGGGCTCAAGGGATGAGAATCGCTGCAATAACGGTTATTGCTCGTCTGTCTGCTGCATGTATGCTGTAAAGCAGTCGGTCATGGCAAAGGACCACAGCAAACAGCCGCTGGACTGCGCCATTTTTTACATGGACATGAGAACCCAGGGAAAAGACTTTGACACCTACGTTGAAACGGCAAAGCAAAAAGGGGTTAGGTTTGTCCGGTCCAGGGTCCATTCCATCCTCCCGGACACAGAAACGGGCGACCTGATCATGGGGTATGCCGATGAACTCGGTGTGATGAACAGGGAACATTTTGACATGGTGGTCCTCTCAACGGGCCTTGAAATCAGTGCTGAAAGTTTTGAGCTTGCAACGGGCATGGGCATTGAACTTACCCCATCCAATTTCATCAAGACCGACAGTTTTAATCCTGTTTCAACATCCATTCCCGGGGTATACGCCTGCGGTGTGTTTACAGGCCCTAAAGATATCCCCCAATCGGTGATGGAGGCAAGTGCAGCAGCCTCTGCCGCAACTGAAGGTCTATCTACTGCAAGGAACACAAAAACCCGGACAGTCACCCTTCCAGAAGAGCGGCGGGTGGAAGATGAACAACCCCAGATCGGTGTTTTTGTCTGTAACTGTGGCACCAACATTGGCGGTATCGTTGACGTGCCGTCTGTTGCTGCCTATGCCAGAACCCTTGCCGGGGTGACCTATGTGGAGGAAAATCTTTTTACCTGTTCCCAGGATACCCAGGATAAACTGGTTGAGGTGATCCGGGCCAAGGGATTGAACCGTATTGTCATTGCCGCCTGTACGCCAAAGACCCATGAGGATTTATTCAGGGAAACCCTTATCAATGCAGGGCTCAACAAGTACCTTGTTGAGATGGCCAACATCAGGAACCAGGATTCCTGGGTTCATTCCAATCAACCCGAGCTTGCAACGGCAAAGGCCAAGGATTTGGTCCGCATGGCCGTTGCAAAGGCATTTCGCCTTGATCCTTTGTTTGAGAGCAAGCTTCCCGTAACCCAGTCCGCCCTGGTTGTGGGTGGTGGAATTGCCGGCATGACGGCGGCCCTTTCACTCGCCCATCAGGGGTATCCTGTTACTTTGGTTGAAAAAAATCAGGTGCTGGGCGGCAATGGCCGGCGGCTTTACAAGACTTATAAACACGAAGATGTCCCTGCCTTTATGAAAAAAATTATCAATGAGGTCGAGACCGATGACAAAATCGAAATTCTTCTGGGTTCGGTCATTGATAAGGTTGATGGGTTTGTTGGAAATTTCAAGACAACCATTGCCACGGGTGAGAATAACAGGACAGTGGATCACGGGGTTGCCGTTATCGCAACTGGTGCCGTTGAATCCAGCCCTTCTGAATATTGCCATGGTGAGCACGAAGCTGTGATGACCCTTCTAGAGCTTGATGCAAGATTTCTGGACGATGCAAAGCGGCTTGAAACTGCAGAAAATACGGTTTTTATTCAATGTGTGGGTTCCAGAAACCAAGAACATCCCTATTGCTCCAAGGTGTGCTGCACCCATTCCATCAAAAGCGCCATTGCCTTAAAGGAACGTCACCCGGATATGGGCGTTTACATTCTATACCGGGATATCAGGACCTATGGAGAACGTGAATTCCTCTACAAACAGGCAAGGGAACTTGGAATACTTTTTTTCCAGTATGACCTGGAGAATAAGCCTGAGGTGGTTCCAGAAGGCGACCATGTCACCGTTACTTTTAAGGACCATGTTCTTGGGCAAAGGCTTTGTGTGGATGCTGACATTCTCTGTCTTGCGGCCCGTATTGATGCCCGGGACAACACAAAGCTTGGCCAGGCCTTTAAGGTGACATCGGACAATGCCGGGTGGTTCCTTGAGGCCCATCAAAAGTTGAGACCCGTGGATTTTGCAAACGACGGTGTCTTTCTCTGCGGCATGGCCCATTATCCAAAACCTGTGGACGAGAGCATTGCCCAGGCAAAAGCTGCAGCGGCAAGGGCATTGACTGTTCTTTCAAGGGACAGCATCAACATTGGTGGTATTGTTGCCCAGATCAACCCGGAACGTTGCGCCGGTTGTGGTGGGTGTATTGCGGTCTGTCCGTATAATGCCATTACCATGGACAAGGTCAATCATGTGGCCGTGGTTAACGACGCCCTTTGTAAGGGGTGCGGGGCCTGCGCCGCAACCTGTCCTTCTGAAGCGCCGTCGTTGATGGGATTTAACAATGAGCAGCTGTATGCACAGATCAAGAGTGCCATGGCAGTATAACCGGTATGGCTGGAGCCGGGTTATTACCCTGGCCTCAACGAATAATGAAACGCCCGTGGTTGCAATGCTTCTGTGGGGGTTTCATATAAAAAAAACCGCAGGATTCGGCGATTCGCTTTTTTGCTCTTTGCCGGGTCTGATAAAGGAGTGTATCTTTTGGAAAAGGTTTCGGAAGAACAGGTATTTGAACCGAAAATAGTTGCTTTTATGTGCAATTGGTGCACCTATGGTGCTGCTGATCTTGCTGGTGTCAGCCGTATGCAGTATCCAGCGAACATGAGAATTATCCGGGTTATGTGCTCGGCAAGCGTGAGTCCCCATCATATTTTGAGGGCTTTCCAGAGCAAGGCCGACGGTGTCCTGGTGGGTGGTTGACACATTGGCGACTGCCATTACCTGTATGGTAATAACATGACGATCAAGCGGATCACCTTTGTTCAGGAGATGCTCAAATTCATGGGCCTTGAGGGAAGGCTTCATCTGGAGTGGATTTCTTCTGCCGAGGCCCAGAAATTTGCACGGGTGGTAACGGATTTTACCGAAAAAATAAGGCACCTTGGACCCAATCCCATTGGGGCCATTGGTAACGAGACAGGGGGGGGACATGGATATCACCGGGCAGGTTGAACGTCTTTTGAAACAGAAAACAGTGGATATCTTTCTGGGTTACAGAGATTTTTGTGGTCACCTCATTCCCCATGGGTATACCCTTGACAACCTTGAAGATCTTGACAATCTCAAGACCAGTTCTGTTCGCTACAGCCTTGAAAAAGTGGCCACCCATCTTGCTGAAAAAAATCCGGATTTAAAGATCGGACTGATTGCAAGGGACTGCACGGAACGGGCGCTAAACGTGCTCTACACCTGGAACCAGCTTAAATCTGAAAAGATTGAAACCATAGACGTCAACTGTTGCCCCTCAAGGACACGTGAACACGCTGACTGCTCATTGCTTGAGCCTAAAAAAACCGGAAATTTTAAACAAAAAAACGGTATTGATTTTAATGCAGATCCCCAGGATTTCATGGCAGAGAATGATAACGGTGAGCGTTTTTCCCGGTGGATGTACGAGTTCAGTAAATGCATCAAGTGCTATGGCTGCAGAAACATCTGTCCGGTCTGTTTCTGTCCCGACTGCAGCCTTGAAAATCCAGATCTGGTGGAACCGGGGTTCCTTCCTCCCGAGATTCCGATCTTTCATCTTGTCCGTGCCGTCCATATGGCCGGCAGATGTGTGGATTGCGGACTGTGTGAGGATGCCTGCCCGGCTGAGATCCCCCTGCGGTTTCTCTACCGCCAGATGAATGACATCGTTGAGCAGGTATTTGGTTACATACCAGGCAAGAGCATTGAAAAATCACCGTTTACCATCATTGGAGATAAGGTCACATTGGAACCCAAGCCAATGGATGCCTGAGAAAATAGGAGAAAGCAATGAACTGTAAGTTTGTACCATCGGTCTGCTCATACTGCGGAACAGGGTGCGGTGTTCTTTTTGAGGTGATTGATGGAAAAATAAATTCCACCTTGCCCCTGAAATCCCATCCGGTTAATCAGGGAAAACTCTGCATCAAGGGCTGGAACCTCCACGAATATATCAACAGTTTCATGCGCCTTAAGACGCCCCTTGTCAGGGAGGGAGATCGCCTGCATAAGGCCACCTGGGATGAGGCCATCAACCATGCAGCTAAAAAATTTAACAAGATCAAAGAGGTCCATGGCCCGGACGCCATTGGTGTTCTTGTGTCGGCCAAGGTGACCAACGAGGAGAATTACCTTGCCCAGAAGCTGGCCAGGGCGGCGGTTGGCACCAACAATGTCGACCACTGCGCCCGGCTGTGACATTCTTCCACAGTGGCAGGGCTTGCCGCTGCATTTGGAAGTGGAGCCATGACGAACTCCATTGCCGAGTTTGAAAATGATTCCAAGGTGATCTTTGTTATCGGATCCAACACCACGGCCTGTCATCCTTTGATTGCAACCCGTATCATTCGGGCCAAGGAAAAGGGTGCCAAGCTCATCGTTGCTGATCCCAGAAATATCCAGCTGGCACGATTTGCCGATTTAACCGTTCACCATCACCTGGGATCCGACGTTGCCCTTTTAAACGGCATGATGCATGTGATTATTCGAAATAATTGGCATCAGGCTGAATATATCAACCAGCGGTGCGAGGATTTTGAGGCGCTTAAAACCATGGTTGAGGCCTACACTCCCGAGCGTGTGGAAAAGATTACGGGCGTTGAAGCCCGTGATATTGAACAAATGGCCGAACTTTACGCCACCAATGCACCGGGGGCCCTTCTCTACGCCATGGGCATCACCCAGCACACCACCGGGGTTGATAACGTCAAGTCCTGCTGCAACATTGCCATGCTCTGCGGTAATTTAGGTGTAGCCGGCGGTGGTGTCAACCCATTGCGGGGCCAGAACAATGTACAGGGGGCCTGTGACATGGGAGGGCTTCCCAATGTCTTTACCGGTTATCAGCCCGTTGCCGATGAGAATGCCAGGAATAAATTTTCAAAGGCCTGGGGCTGTGAGCTCTCTTCATCGCCGGGCATGACCATGACTGACATGATCGCAGGTATTGAAGCTGGAAAAATAAAGGGGCTCTACGTCATTGGTGAAAATCCAAAGCTCAGTGACCCCGATAAAAATCATCTGGACCATGCCCTTAAAAAGCTTGATTGTCTGGTGGTCGAGGATATTTTTCTTTCCGAAAGCGCCCAGGTTGCCGATGTTGTTTTCTCTTCAGCCGCCCTGGGAGAGAGAGAGGGAACCTTTACCAACACAGAAAGAAGGTGCATGCTTTCAAGAAAGGCCGTTGAACCCGTGGGTAACACCCGCCCGGACTGGCAGATTATTGCGAAGTTTTCAACGGCCCTGGGATATCCAATGTCCTATGAGTCTTCAGAAGAAATTTTTAATGAGATGGCCGGGTTGACCAAAAGCTATCAGGGCATGACCTATGAGCGGATGGGCATTGACGGACTCCAGTGGCCCTGTCCGACCCCGGAGCACCCGGGTACCCCCTACCTGCATAAAACCACCTTTGCAAGGGGGCTGGGTAAGTTCCATGCCATCGAGTACAAGGAACCTGCTGAGTCGATCAGCGCAGAATTTCCCATGCTCATGACAACGGGCCGGATGTTTGCCCATTTCCATACGGGCACCATGACTCGGGTTTCAAACAGTCTGGATGTCGAACAGAAGACAGGCTACGTGGAAATCAATCCTGAAGATGCCCAACGACTGAACATCTCTACCGGTGAAATGGTACTTCTGACCTCACGACGGGGAAAAATTGAAGCCCCTGCAAGGGTCACAAGTGACGTCCCCCAGGGAGATATTTTTCTTCCCATCCATTTTGGAGAAAATCCCACAAACACCCTGACAAGCTCGACGGCCTTTGATCCCATTGCCAAAATCCCCGAGTTCAAGGTCGGGTCCGTTAGGGTTGAGAAGCTTCTCGCCTGATCCGTGCTCCCAGGGGGCAGATATTAAATCTGTTCCCTGGGGGTATTTTCACAAAGATCTGTTTCTTATATTTTTATTGACAGTGAACGATACAGGGTCGTATTATTCGTTTCAGATGCCCCTATGGTCGTGAACTTTTAATGAAATGATAAAAAAGTAATCCCTCTATGCAAGAGATTAAGTATCGAATAATATTTAGGAAATTGTATTCAGAAGATTCTAAGATCTTGGGTCAATATCTTATTCAGGAATTTAAATTTTCAAAAGAAAAAATAGCTCATTTAATCAACTTTGCACCATCCGTTTTGTGCGACAGTCCCAATAAAAATAGAATAAAAATAGTTGCAAAAGATCTCAGGGCAATGGGTGCAGGCATTACCATCCATAATCTTGTCAGATTTGAAAAAAGTTCTGTTTTTGTTGATATACAGCAGCTTAAAATGATGTCGAAAGTATTGAGTATGAGCCTTAGAGCAGGCGTTGATACAGCTCTGGTTTATGCAGAAGTTCAGCCCTCGAATGCCAAAGATCGACTCGTTTCACTCATAGGAAGACAGACCCAGATCGAAGAGGGCTTCCGGGACAGTGATTCTGTTTATGTGATTGATGATAATAAAATAGTATTTCTTGGATTTTCGTCTGATAAATCGAGTTGCCTGAAGATCATTCCTAAATTTGTTCAGTTAATAGAGAAAACAGTAGAAAACAAAGCAGCTATAAAAACCGGTGTATCCATTTTTCCTGAAGATGGATATTCTTTTCAAGAATTGTTCCATAAAATAGAAAAAAAACTTCATCCCTTTGCGAAGGATGGTCATGGTGCCCTTGTTGCAGCAAAGCAAACCCAGGCAATTTCCCATGGGGCGCACCAAGAATTTGCCGGGGATTATGTTTACGGTACCTGTTTTAACAATGCAAGGGGGGAGACCTTTCAAAAACTGTTAAAAATGGAATCAGATTTTTTATGTTATGGCTTAAAGCAACTTTCCTCTTCTGATCAAAAGAAATTCTTTTTGAGATTCCCCTATAACTCTTCCTTGAGCGATTTTCTATCTGAAAAATTGGAAAAACCGACGGAAAATAAGCTGACCTATGATCCTGAATATAAATTTAAAGCGTTTTTTTCTGAAATGCAGTTTGAAAAAAAATTGCTTGAAATTAAAAAAAATCAAGCGATGATCCTGACAGCATTAAATCAGCGGGTGACGCTTTCAACTATTCCATCGGTAGCATTGCAGGTTTATCGTTTGGCATTGGATCCAGCGGCAGATAGTGATGATATTCAAAAAATGGTTCAACTTGATCAAGCCCTGACTTTAAAACTTCTTAAAATAGTTAATTCTGCTTTTTATGGCCTTTCACAAAAAATTGATTCGGTAAAAGAGGCAGTAGTCGTGCTTGGAACCGATGAGATAATTAACATGGCTTTGGGGTTGAGTTTGTCAAAGGCGTTTACAGCTTCAAACCTGAAAGGGTTGATTGATCCCAAGCAATTATGGAAGCATTCGGTTGGGACCGCATTTGTTGGAAAGTATTTGTGCCGTAAGATGGAAATACCCTTAGGGGTGGATATCTTTACGGCCTGTATTCTCCATGATTTTGGAAAACTGTTTTTAATTGAAAATTGTTCCGACCTGTACAGGAAAATTCTAGAGATATCCAAGGAAAAGAATTTGCCTGTTTACGATATTGAGGAGGAGCATTTGGGGTTCAACCATGGAAGAGTCGGCGGCATAATTGCAAAAAAATGGAATTTGCCCGATTCACTGGTCCAGGCGATTTCTTTTCACCATCACCCATCCTCTTCAGAGATCCATTCAAGGCTTGCTGCAATTACAGGTACTGCAAATGCCTTGTTTCATATGGCTTTCGATCTGGATAATAATGATAACACCAATGGGTTGTTAAAGGACCATCTGGAAGGTTTAAACAGTATTCCCAAAAAACTTGATAGCAGATCCATTGCTGAAATTGTGGAGGAGGTCAGGGGAATGCTATGTGATAATGATAGTGTTTTTGAGATTATTTCATAATGTTAAAGGAACTCAATGAAAGATGATTTTGTGGGGGTGAATGACCTGAATGAATCTCAATTAGATCAGTTCAGAAAGACCTTTCTTGCAATTCAGAAGAAATATGAAACAAAAATTTATGAATTATCCATTTTAAAAGAAATGGTTGAATCAATGAAATCCATTGATTTAAAGGATCAGGATCTGATTTGGCGCATGCAGCTTGATTGCCTGGTTAAATACAAGAATCTTTCAGGGGCTATCTTTTATATTATTGAAGATTTTCAGAATAAAGAAGAAAAATATATATACTCAGGCTTTGAGGATCCCATTGATGGTTCTGTTTTTAAAAATATCGATGCCTTTAAAATTGCCGTTGGTGAGAAACGAGCAACGATCGTAGAGAACCTTGCTGAAAATGGAGCGGTTAAAGGGTTGGAAGGTGGGCTTTATGCGCTGCCCGTGGTTTCCGGAGAAAATCTCTACGGTGTACTCATTCTTTTAACCAACGACAAAGATGGCTTTAAAAAAAATGATGGCCTTTTCTACTCGATTGTCTGCGGCCACTTGATGAATATTGTGGCCTTTCGCAGGTTTTACTTCGGTAAAATTAAAGAAGAGAAGCAAATCCTTCAGTTGTCAAGATTCTTTTCTAAAAATGTAGTTCATGAAATTTTGAAAAGCGGGGTGCCCAGACTTGGTGGAGAAAGGAAAAAAGCCTGTGCCATCTTTGTTGATTTAAGGGGGTTTACCACTCTTTCTGAAAAGATAGGATCAGAAGAAGTCGTAAATATACTGAATAATTTCTTTTCATGCATGATTCCCATTGTTTTTAAGAACAGAGGGACCCTTGATAAACTTATGGGAGACTGCATCATGGCCATTTTCGGTGCCCCCATTGATGACATAAGATGCAGTTATAATGCCGTAAAAACTGCCCTTGAAATGTTTCTTGCATTCCGTGACTTTAAACAGGATCATGGCGGTCTGTATAACAGTCTTCAAATGACCGTTGGCATTAATACCGGGGAGCTTGTTGCAGGTTTTATAGGTTCGGAAAATCATCTGAACTATACGGTGATTGGTGATACTGTAAATTCTGCCCAGAGACTCCAGTCACTTGCCAAGACAAACCAGATTTATTTGTCCAGCACTGTGTTTGATGAAATAAAAGATGACCTGGACGAGTTGAAAAACATACGAAGTGTTGCTCTGCTTGGAGAGATAAAGCTAAAGGGTAAAAAAAATGTTTTAAATGTTTATAGAATTATTCCTGAAACCTGCTAAAATTATTTGAAATAGGATTCTATCGAAAGGAAAAAAAGAATGAATATACAGAAACAAACGCAGGTGGAAGAAAATATTGCAAATTCAATTACATTGAGTATCCTAGACGCAGATTTTAAATTTCCTCCCATGCCGGCAAACGGATCAAAGCTTATGGCTTTGGTTCAAAAACCGGTAAACGAAATAGACATTTCATCTTTTGTTCAGTTGATTGAGCCGGATCCAGGCCTTTTTTCCATGGTCCTCCAATTGGCAAATTCCATTTATTTCAGGGAACAGGATGAAATCTTCAGCCTACGGGCAGCAATAGTCCGTGTCGGTCTCCAAGAAACGATTCATTCAGTTAATCTCTATTTTTTCCAGCGTATGCTTCCCGAAATTCCAGAGATAGCCGGGTTTTCAACTAAGGATTATTGGGCCTTTTCCTGGGCCTGTGCAACGGCAGCCAAGCGTCTTGGCCATCCGAATTTAAATATGAATGCCCTGGCAGGAGAACTCTACCTTGGCGGTTTGCTCCATGGTATTGGAAAATTAATTCTGGCCATCCATCATCCTGCGGAATTTTCAAAATGTGTACGCAAAGCCCGTGAGGCAGGATGCTCCCTGCACGAGGTCGAACTTGACCAATTTGGAACCACGGATGCCCTTGTTGCATCCAAGCTGATGACCATCTGGAATATTCCTTCCCGTATCTGTAAAGGGGTGGAATTCCACCAGGAACCAGATTCCGCACCCAAAGAATACAGAGATATAGCCGCATTGATTCAGTTTGCCTATTACATCGCAGGCGTGTCCGGGATTGGAAGCAATGGGGATGGGGCCCTGATGGACCTGAAATCCACCTGGTTATCCAGACAAACAGGTCTGCAGCTGTCGAAAAAAGAGAACCAGGAAAGGATTATTAAAGAGATATTAATCTCCCTGAATAAAAAATCGGAAAGTGTGACCGGGATTTCGCCCCAACCTAAAGAGCGTTCATCGGAACAGAAAACAGCGGCTGCAAAACATAAAAATGAGCCTGAAAAAATATCTTCCCCACTAAAAAAGAAAGGGTTGCTGGGTTGGCTGAAGTCTCTTTTTCGTTGACAGGTTTAGGTGATGGTGATCCATAATCAGGAATATGAAACCTAAAAGTTGCAACTTTTAGGTGAAATAAAAAAGGGGAATAAGGTTTATGGCGCTTCATGTGAAACAGTTTTTTTACAATGGGGACAATCTTGGCTATCTTGTCCATGGTGACGGCCATGCTGTAGCCATTGATCCTGGTGCCGTAGACCCCATGATTGAATTTGCCAGGGAACGCAATTTAACCATTGAATGGGTGACCAACACCCACACCCACCATGACCATGTTTCCGGAAACAGGGAAATGCTTGACCGGACCCGGGCAAAACTTGTGCCCTGCACCGCCCTTAAAGGTCGGGAATTCATTGAAATCGATGGTGAGCCTCTTCGGGTCTTTCACACTCCTGGCCACACCGCCGACAGCTTTACCTTTAAGGCGGGTAATAGTCTTATCACCGGAGACACGCTTTTTAACGGAACCGTTGGCAATTGCTTTTCAGGGGACTTGGCAGGGTTCTTCACCTCCATCAAGCTGTTGACGGCCTTTCCCGGAACGAGCCTTGTGTACGCGGGGCATGACTATGTCAGGGAGGCCATGGCCTTTGCAAAAAGCATTGATCCGGAAAACCCCCATATTGATTCCTTTCTTAAAGCCTATGATCCCGGCCACGTCGTCTCAACCTTGGACGATGAGTTAAGGGTGAATCCCTATTTAAGGTTCAACGCGCCTGCCATGATCGCCCGCATGGAAAAGGAGACTCTTCCTGTTGAAACCGAATATGAAAGATGGTGTTCGATCATGACCTTATAGCAGGGTACAGGTTTTTTGGATAAGGGATGACGAAATCCCTGTGATTGGAATGTGTCAGCAGACTTTTCATTGAAGGCTCTGGTAAAATTGCTGTTCAAGTTTCCTGACCCGCTGTTTTCGATCCGGTGCAAGAAACCTTTGATAAAATGGGGCGTCAAGGGATAGGGGGCGGTTGAGAATTTTATGGGCAAGAATGGAAAGGACCTCCACGGATTTATCACAGCAGGGATAGCCCTTGTCGTCCAGCTGGATCTGAGGCCCCTGTTGTATGATGACGATATTGTTGATGTCCACAAGCTTTAATCGGCCCTGGGGTGTGAGCATGAGGTTCCCATCCCCAGCAAGATCCGGGATCTGGCTGTTTGTTTTGATCATGGCGGTGATGGCCGTGACAAAATTGCTGATGTCGGATACTGTCTGTTGGATAAATTCCCTTGCGCAGGTTCCGGGATCTGGGGTGTAAAAATGTCCCAGGCAGTCTTGTCCTGAAAGGTGCCAGGGATCAAGGATTGTTCCCTCAACATACTCCTGGAGTCCGCACAGAAGAATTTGGGACAGGCCTTGTTCATGGTGTTCCACAATAAATTCTTCGCTTGCGGCAACAAGATCTGTCCCCAAAAATTTCAGGAGGATTCTGTACTTTTTGATTTCCTCTAAGGCCATGGCAGGAGAGTTAAAGCGGTTTCTGAGTATCCTGAGCATTTTCAAGGGCTTTGCCCTTGGAAATATGAGGATATTATTGATTCGGGTGCCGTAGGCCTCTGCGTCAAGATCCTTTGTCCGTATCAGTTCAAACAGGTGGGAGCGAAGCCCTCCCCGGAAGTGGCGCCGAAGCTGACGACCCTTGGGTGTTCTTAAAAAACTGATCTGGGTTGAAACCGGTTGCAGCGGGTCGGTTGGTGTCGTTTCTTGACCAGCCATGGTCGTTACTCCTTAAATTGATTGAGTTCTCGGGCAGAATAATGTTGTCCTTTGTGTGATAATATACTATTTATAACGGTTTTAAAGGAAACGTTTTATTGTTTCCTGAAATGTTAAACAAACCCAACCATGGGGGGAGAGTGAAAAATCCCCTTCGTAAGGAAATTGAAAACAGTGAAGGAACTCAAAGGATCACAGCGTAAATACCTGAGGGGGCTTGCCCATGACATCAAACCTTCGGCCTTTGTCGGCCAGAAAGGGTTGACCGATGCCTTGGTCAACGAGATCAACGAGGCCCTTGACGCCTCGGAATTGATCAAGGTTAAGTTTGTGGATTACAAGGAAAAAACGGTCAAGACCTCCCTTGCCCAGGAGATTGAAACGTCAACCGCATCCCATCTTGCCGGCCTCATCGGCCATGTAGCCATCTATTACCGCGAGCACAAAAATCCGGAAAAACGCGTTATCAGGATTCCAGCCTAGCGGTCTATGATTTATTGATTTTCTCTCCGGATTCATCCGCCGTGGCGTTGCTGGCAGGATTCTTATCCGGAGGGCAATCATATCCATGGATCAGGCGTTGTCCTTTGCCCGGATTTCGGCCCGTTTGATCTTGCCGCTGATGGTTTTTGGCAGTTCGTCAACATAATCGATGATTCTCGGGTACTTGTAGGGAGCTGTGATTTTTTTCACAAAGTCCTGGAGTTCCCGGGTCAGGGTGCTCGACGGTATAAAGCCTGTTTTAAGTACCACAGTGGCCTTTACGGCTTGGCCCCTTACATCATCTGGAACGCCCGTTACAGCAGCCTCCAATACGGCAGCATGGGCCACAAGGGCGCTTTCGACCTCAAAGGGTCCGATTCTGTAACCTGAACTCTTGATCAGGTCGTCCACCCTTCCCAGGAACCAGAGGTAGCCGTCCTCATCGGCCCATGCCTTGTCCCCCGTGTGGTAATAGCCATTGGCGCAGGCTCTGGCTGTCTTGTCCGCTTCCTTTACATAACCGCTGAAAAGTCCCGTGGGGTGACAATCACCGAGCTTGATGCAGATTTCACCCTCAACCCCGGCAGGACAGATCTGGCCGTCCATGTCAAGAAGATGAATGGTGTAACCGGGAACGGGTTTTCCAATGGATCCGGGTTTGGGTTCCATAAAGGGAAATGTGGCCACAAGCAGGGTGGTTTCGGTCTGGCCGTATCCTTCAAAAATAGAGAGTCCGGTCTCTTTTTTCCAGGTATGAAAAACGCTGTCGTTCAGTAATTCCCCTGCTGTGGTGCAATGTTTCAGGCACGACAGGTCGTACTGGGAAAGATCCTCCTGGATGAGGAAACGGTAGACCGTTGGAGGCCCGCAAAAGGTAGTCACCCTGTGCCGGGAGATCATTTTAAGCAGGTTTTTAGGTTCAAACTTTCCCCTGAAGTCATAGACAAATACCGTGGCACCCGCCATCCACTGCCCGTAGAATTTACCCCACACGGCCTTGCCCCAGCCCGTGTCGGCAAGGGTGAGCTGGATGTCTCCGGGTTCAAGATCGTGCCAGTAGAGGCCCGTTGGAACGTGGCCAAGGGGGTAGGTGTGTGTATGGACAACCATCTTTGGTGCGCCCGTGGTGCCGGATGAGAAAAAGATGAGAAGGGGGTCATTGCCTCCGGCGCTGTCCGTGGGGCGTGGAAACAAATCAGAGCCCTGGTCAACAAGGGGGGTGTAGCGTTCCCATCCATTGACAGGTGTTTTTTCACCCACCCCGATGAACACCGTGAGGTCCGGGCATTTTTTTCTTGCCCGGTCCACGTTAGGGATGAGGGTATCCTCGGCTATGATGCCCTTTATTTCGGCAAAATTGATCCTGTATTCCAGGTCCTTTTCCGTCAGTAGAAACGGTGAGGGGATGGCAATGGCACCGATTTTGTGCAGGGCAAGCATGGCCACCCAGAATTCCACCCTTCTATAGAGGAGCAGCATGACCTTGTCTCCCTTGGTGATTCCTTTGCTGACAAGCCCGTTGGCAAGCCTTGAGGATTGCTTTGAGAAAAAATCAAGGTCAAATTTATGGCAGTTTTCCTGGTTGTCCACATGGATCATGGCCTTCATGCCAGGGGTTTCCATGGCTCGTTTGTCGATAAAGTCAAATGCGAAATTATAATTTTCAGGTGGGTCTATTGAATAACTTTTAAGAAACCCATCATAGGTTGCAGGGGATAATTTGTCCATAAAGGGGGTTACTCCATCGGTAAAGGGGTTATGCAAGCACATCAAGAAAAACAGCCTCTTGGTCATCAAGGCCGCGCATGGCATGGGGAATGTGGGAGTTAAAATAGAGGCTGTCCCCCGGCTCCATGACAAGGGTTTCTTTGCCCAGGCAGACTTCTAGTCGACCCGACAGCATATGGATGAACTCCTGTCCGGGATGGTCGTTAAAGGAGAGTTCCTCCTTTGGTTTTGGCGGAACAATGACCCTGAAGGGCTCCATGGTCCGGTTTGAGAATTTGTGGGCAAGGCTGTGGTAGTCATAGGCCTTGTGTCGTTCAACGGCCATGACATTGTTTTTTTTAACAAGGGAGTAACTGTGGAGGCGGGATTCATCCCCGGACATGAGGACCGTGGGATCCAGGTTAAACGCCTTGGCAACTGAAAACAGGTAACTCACGGGGATATCCATGGCACCGGATTCATAGTCAATGACGTTCTGTTCGGGCATGTCAACCCGCTGGGCCATTTCAGTCGTGGTGAGATCTATGGCATCCCTCAATCCCCGGAGTCGTGCGGCTATCTCCCCGTACACTGGGGTGTTCTTGTTCATCAGGTTCTTCCTTTATAAGGTTCAGGTCGGCTGCTTAAAAATACAGAAACGGAAATTTAACAGGTGCACGGGGATCTGACAATAAAATTTTTAATCTTCTGTTATTAGAGCCCCAAACAGGCGCATTCCGTTATCAAAGGTTTGATCCACCAGGTCCTGAACGGGCCGGTTGAGAATGTCTGCTGCAGCCTGTGCAACGACCACAAGGTTGTCCGGGGTGTTTATTTCGTCCGGGCCTTTTCCCGGAATCCTCGGCATCAGGTCAGGGCTGTCCGTTTCAATGAGAAGACGGTTAAACGAAACCGCACCCAGGGCCTTTGCCACCTTTTTGTTGCGTGGGTTGGTGATTGATCCTGAGAATGAGATGTAAAGGTTGCATCGCTCAAAAAGGGGAACCATGTCTGCCGAGCCTGAATAAGAATGAATGAGCCCCCCATGGGACAGGGGGGCTGCGCTTTTAAGGATGTGTATGAACCTGTCCCAGGCCCTTCGAATGTGAATGGATACGGGGCGTCCCAATTGATTTGCAAGATCCAGCTGGCGCAGGAACACGGCTTCCTGGCGGGATTGATCAACGGACGGGTCTGTAAAATCAAGGCCGATCTCGCCAATGCCCGACGGCATCCGGCATAGCCACCCTTTAAGGTGTTTTGCCCATTTGTCCGTCAGTGTATTTACCTGCCAGGGATGAACCCCGAAGTTTGCAAGAACCCTGGGGTGATCCTGGGCAATGGCCGCCACCTTTGCCCAGTCTGACTCATCCGTGGCGCAGCAGGCAAGGTACCCCTTGCCCATCTGGTCCCACCTTTCCAGAAGATCAGCCCTCTTTTGATTGATCCGCTTGTCCTGGAGGTGGCAGTGGGCGTCAAATAAGCTCACTTGTTTCGTTTCCAAGGGGCCTTGTCATGAGTCGCTTGACTGCATTTTCCGGCGTGGAACCTTCGTAAAGAGCCTTGTAAACCTCGTTGATGATGGGAAGCTCAATGCCGAGTTTCTTTGAGAGGTTGTACACTGATTTGGTGTTCCTCACCCCTTCGGCCACTGTTCTGCGTTTCGCCTGGATGTCGGCAATGGTTTTTCCCTGGCCAAGTTCCTTGCCCACAGTGTAGTTCCGGCTCAAATCCCCGGTGCAGGTGAGGATGAGATCCCCGACCCCGGAAAGTCCTGAAAAGGTATGGGGGTTGGCCCCAAGATGTATGCCGAGACGTCTTATCTCGGCAAGCCCCCGGGTGATGACGGCAGCCCGGGTGTTGAGTCCAAGGCCCATACCATCCACAAACCCTGCGGCAATGGCAATGATGTTTTTAACGGCTCCACCCAATTCAAGACCGATGGGATCATCGTTCACATATACCCTGAAATATTCGGTTGCAAACATATGCTGAACACGTGTGGCAACCGTCAGATCTTTACAGGCAATGCTGATGGCCGTGGGAACCTTGCAGGCCACCTCCTTTGCAAAGCTCGGGCCCGAGAGCACCACAAGGTTATTGGTGTCAAGCATGGAAAGTGTCTGCTCAAGAACCCCGAACATGGTGAGATAGGTTCCGTCTTCAATACCCTTGGAGGCTGTGATGATGATGGTCTCCTTAGACACTTGGTCTGCCATGTTCAGGGCCACCTGTCGCATGGTGTGGGAGGGTACGACAATGAGGATTGTTTTGTTGTTACTGACAACCTGTCCAAGGTCGTTCGTGGGAACTATATTTTCAGACAGGGTAATGTCGGGCAGAAAGAGTTTGTTTTCACGGTGGTTGATGATGTCCGCCTTTACCTCGGGCTCATAGGCCCACAGATCAATCCCATAACCCTTGAGTGCCAGAAGATTGGCAAGGGCCGTACCCCAGCTTCCAGCGCCTACAACTCCGATCCGCTGCTGTCCGTTTGTTTGTGTATCCATTTTCTCAATGCCTCATATTGATAATAAAATGTATTTAACCTTTATGGCTTTTATAGGTTAGGGCGGGTCAATTGTCAATCGGCAAGCTTTGTCCCTGAACGACTCTTTATGGACTGCAATGGGGTCATGGACAGGCGTGAAGCAAAAAAAATGACAAGGTGATAGGCTGTGGCTTCACCCATTTTACGGTGCAGCAGCCCGCCTGTGATTGGGTAAAATTTGGACAGATGGTGAATTTCAACCAAGGGTGTCATGATGCCGTCCTCCAATCGGGGTTGAATTTATGGCATTTTCCCCGGCGACTTTTTCCCAGCGCAAGGGTATAGGGGGCTGGGGGTTGTGAAAACCTGTTCCACGGGGATCCGCCACAATTTCCCGTGACCTCCGTTGTCACGCCCTGCCCGAAACACGTCTGTCCTGCTCCCATAGATCACCCTGGTATTTTTAATGATCAGATCAGTCATGGGTGTTATCCGTTTGACTGGCAGCTCTTGGTTTCCGGGCCGTGGTGTCGGGCAACAGATCATGGTCCTGGATAAATTGTCTGATCAGGGGCAGGAGTTTATCCATGGATTCCAGCATGGGACAGACCACGGGAATGCCTGTACTTTTTCCAATGCGTTGTCCCCAGGATTTAAGGGCTGAGTCACTGCCACCCGTTCCGTTGAGGACAATGGCAATCACCTTTGTTCCAAACATTTCAATGAGTTTTATTTCACTCTCCAGTTCCGGCAGAAGGCATCCCAGGTTTTCCGCAGAATCGTAAAGTTCGCGAAACGGAGCATGCTGGAGAATCACCCCTTTGATATTACCCGAAACAATGATCTCAGCGCCACAGGGGCCCAGGGGGTTTCTCATGGCAGACTGACCCTCCACAACAATGAGATCCGGGCAAGACGTTTGCTCACACTGGACAATGGCGGACTCGATCTCTCCGCTGACAAAATCATTGGTGGTGGTATCCAGTATAAATCCATGGGGGCTGCCCTGGAGCCAGCCTGTCTGGCCGGTATAGATCATTTCGGCAGTGGTTCCTTGTCTGCGGCAGGCTTCAATAATCAAGCGGGCCGTAGTCCTTTTGCCCAGGGCGCAGTCCGTTCCCAGCACGGCCAGGCGGGGAACTTTCATGTCAAAGATACGACCGGACCAGTAGCTGAGCTGGTCAAAGGGTTTGGGCCTGCGAATGTCGATAATCTGGACATGGTTGTCCCTGGCCGCTTTTTTAAATACGGGAATATCACCCAGGAGCATATGCATGCCGTTGACAATGGAAATTCCCCGGTTGATCATATCCAGTGCCAGGGCCTGCCATTGCTCATCCAGCCTGCCGCCGCACAATGCAAGGCCAATGATGGCAAAATCGGGTCGTTTGCCCCCGGCTGCCAGGTAGGTATCCATGTCTGCATAAATCGGCAGGTTGCGATGGGTTCCGTCCACTAACATTCCTGCATCCTGGCCTGCGCTATTTGCATCAATAACACCGGTTATCTCAAACCGCTCCGTTCCCCGGATCAGCCCGTGGGCTGTTTTGGCATCTATGGTGTCCAGGCGGCCGTTGGTCAGAATAACGGCAGATCCCATCATGGGTTGCTTTTTTTTGTCCAGGCCGGTGTTTGTTTTATCGTTGTTTACTTCAGATTTCATCAGATTCTTTTAACTCCCAATCCAGGTTGGTCCGTGGTTCTCATCCATCCGTTTTCCAGGATGAATCCGCCGTTAACAATATCGCGCGCCAGGTCAAGGCTGCCGTCAAGGTCCAGGTACCGGGTTGCCCTTGAGGAAAAAGCCGCATGGAGTGCCCCTGCAATGCTGACAATGCTTTCATCCATGCATCCCCACATGAGATCAATGTCGGCATGCCCGGCCATGTTTGCGATTTCCAATCCAGGGGCGATACCGCCGCATTTCATGAGCTTAATATTAAAAATGCCAAAGGGTCTTGGGGCATGGAGCATCTGAGCTGCGTCCCGGGGGCCGAGAAGGGTCTCATCAGCCGCTGAAACCCGCCGGATGGCCTGGGGAAGCTGCCCCATTTTTTCGAGATGTTCTGCCTTGAGGGGTTGTTCAATGAACTCCACAAGGCCGACGGTTTTTTTAAAAAAATGGTGGAGTTCTTCAACTTCATAGCCCTGGTTGGCGTCAACACGCATGCAAATTTTTGACTTGAAGGTCTCGTTGAGCCGGATGATACGCTCAATGTCCTCTTCAACATTAAGACCGGTTTTTATTTTCAGAATAGAAAACCCCCTGCCCAGATACTCCTCGGCCTCTGCCAGTGTCTCTTTTACCGGCATAATCCCGATGGTGATGGATGTGGGTAACCGGTCATGGACCCGGCCAAGAAGATCCACCAGGGGAAGACCCATTGTCTTGGCTGCAAGATCGTGGAGGGCGATGTCTGCAGCAGCCAGGGCTGCCGGTGTGTCTGCCAGGGCCGTATTTAACTCTTTTAGCAGGGAAAAGCAGGATCTGATATCTTTTCCCTGGAGAATGGGGGCAAGTTTGAGGCTCAGGGCGGTTTCCGTTGCCGTGATTGTCTCCCCGGTTACATCTTCAGCAGGGGATCCAGCGCCAATGCCGGTGATGCCGTTGTCTGTTTCAAGAAGCACAAACACGTTCTCAACAGCGCTGATGGTTTCATAGGCAATGGTGTAGGGTCGTGTGAGAGCCAGGTCCTCTTTCCAGATGGTTATTTCTTTAATTTTCATAGAAGTTTCCTTAAGGTTGTTCCGGGATCCAGCCGTTGATCTGGGGCGGAAGCAGCGTCCATTTTCTGCGTGTGTTTGTTACCATAAAAGATTCGGCATGGCTGATTCCGTCTATCTTACTCATCTCTTCTTCATAAAATTTGAACATCCATTCGATTCCTTTGGTGACAATCACTTCGGCAAAGATGTCGTAGCGGCCTGTAACGGCAACGGCCCAATGGACATTTTTAAACTCCATGAGCTGGTCAATAACCTGGCCCATTTTTCCATTGTCATCCACCCGGATGGCAATAATGGCAACCAGCATATTTTTGACCTTGAATGTGTCCACCATTCCGGCAACCTTGAGGATCCCTCGCTTGATAAGGGAATTCAATCGGGTGTGAATTGTCGGGGCTGAAACTTTGAGGTTTTTGGCGATCTCTTTGGCCGGCATTCTGCCGTCTTCAGAAAGCAGTTTGATCAATTGCCTGTCTATCATGTCGATCTCTTTGTCTTCCATGGTTTCCTGTTTGATTTAATTAAAATGATATTTACATCTAAAAAAATTATATTATATAAATTATCATGTCAATTAATTATCAATAAATAAAGTCATCCCCGAACAAAGAAAATGCAAAGCATATTTTATGCCAAGGTTTTTAAAACGGCCAATGGCCTGTAATTTCCGTTGTTGGTTTGAAAAGTGGATGGAAAGAATACCTTGACAGGGGGGATGAATATTATAATTTTGGTGTTCTAAGGTCGAAAGAGTTACGTTTTTGAATTTTTTTGGGAAAAACTTTCGACAGTGCCGGCCTTGTTCCTGATAAAAAACGGCTTTTGAAAGCGCTGACTCCTGCCAGGGATCGACACATCGTAAAATTTGCGCAATTCCTGGATTAAATGGCCGGCAGGTAGACCTGGGTTCCCCTGGGCAGGTTTGAAAAATCAGTGATTTGATCTCCACAGATCAACTCGCCCCTGGGCAGGTAATAGACGGTTTTACCGTCCTTGTAGTGATGGCCGGCAATTTTAAAAGCGGTCTGGATATCGGTAATATTGAACGGTCCCCTATATCCCAGAATTAATTTTGTCTGCTTGGGCAGGTCGTCCCAGTCAGATATCCTGGAACCAGGAGCGCTTTTGCCTGAAGGTAGAAAATAAATCGTGGTTTTATCCCTGTAGGCCGGGCCTGCAAGGAACCATGCTGTGTAATTGTCTGAAATTATTTTTACAGGACTCGTTAAATCTGCCACCCGGGGCTGGTTGTTTTCCTGGTTGAGCAACACACGGGTGTGGGCTGGTATGCGGTCCCAGCCGATTTTTTTCTCCACCTGATCCCCGGGAACCACCCGCCCATCCGCCAGAACATACGCCGTGGTAGGACTGTTATATTCATCCCCTGCTATGGACCAGGCAGTGTTCTGTCTGGATATCACATTGGATCCCAGGGCCGGATCTTCTCCTGGGGTGTCTTTTGTGGCTATGGGTGTTTTCTTTCCATAAAACAGGGTTGCAAGTTGTGGGTCAGGCATGAGTCGTCCTGCCCGGATGTCGGGGTCATATTGCCAGCCAAGGCCCACACCTGCCTTGGACCGGTTGAAGTTCTTTGCACACCGTTTTCGTCCCCTGTGATTTTCATTGAACCATGGGTTTGGTCTTCCATAGGCGACCTGGCTGTGGGTCAGGACGGCCTTGTCATCAAGTCCGTATGCCTTCTGAAGCATATCAATCAGCATGGCAACTGACCGGTATTGTGCTGATGTAAGCGGGGCATAATGGTGTCCGACAAGCTCAATGCCCAAGGAAACTGAACTTATGTCATTTTGGCCATTCCACATGGATAACCCGGCATGGTCTGAACGAAATTGTTTGTCCATGATCTGATACGTCACGCCGTTTCTGGCTATTACATAGTTGGCATGCCCCCCCGGTGTCGAGCGCCCGTTTTTAAATTGCTTGCCTTCGGACACCACCCTTAATGTGGCTGAAAGTCCAAGTTCTGAGGTATGGACGATAATATACCGGGTTTTTTTGCGACTCTTTTTTTTAAATTTAGGATTCAGATGTCCCTGGTAGTCAATGATATCTGACTTGAATTTACGATAGTCTGACTGGCTGTAGCTAAAACTTTTTCCGGGCATACCGGTTATCAGAAAAACACAACATATTAACGGAATCATCCACCTGAAAAAAAGACCTGTCCAAAAGTTTGCCACCTGCTCAGCCCTCCCTCGATTTTTGATGGTTCATCCAAAGAGTTATATCAGAGACGGTGGAAAAGGGAAATCCCCTGCTGCGAAATAGATTTAATCCAAGTCTGAGTTGATACTGGGTTCCTGGGGTGGAATATAGACAAAAAAGCCCTTAGGTGTTTTCCTGACAAGTTTAGCCTTCTTTAGATGAAAAATATTGTTCGAGATCTGCTTGCCCGTGAAACCGGTTATTTCCTGAATTTGTTTGGCCTTGAAACCGGTTTTTTTGCTTTTAATCGCCTCTAATATGGATTTTCTAATATTCTTTCTGTCGGATATGCTATTCGCCGGCTCTTGGGTTTGTACAGGCCTATCGTGGATAGGGTCTTCTTTTATTTCGTTCGGTGGGACCGCTGATTCTTCCGGGGTAGCTTTTATTACCTGGCTATGTTTCTCAAAAGACTCGATCAGATTGGTTATCTTTTGTGAAATGCTTTCCAAAGGGTTTGCGATCATCTGAGTCGCTTCTTGATCAAGTTCTACTGTAATTGTTATTTTCATTATTCAAACCTTTTTGAAATAAGTATAAATTTAACCACTAGTGATCTTAATGGGACAAGGCAAGCCATATTGTTTTTGACTTTTAGGTTTTAAATCTTCTTGATTAATATCTTATTTTATTAGACCCCTGCAACATAAAATGTGTAGATTGGCCTATTTTTATCACAAACGCCTACCACCATATCTGGTATGTACCAAATTTTGGCGGTGTCCCTGACTTGAAAACGGAGCTTTTTTATCAGTATCGACTTTTTATAGTTTGAGAAAAATTTAAGCAGCCAATCCCCCGAAGGTTGAGTTATCAATGACTATTTGTTGAAAATTCGATTCCATATTTGTAAAGAGAATTCGTTTCAGTGTTGGTTAAAGGATATCGTATCCCCCACCTGACTATGCCACTGTAATTTGCTTTTTCTGTTGGGAAGGGGATGGTCGAGTCACAATTTTTCACCTCAACATATACCAATTCACCTAAAACTAATTTTTCATTGGTCATCAGGGATAGCCCGGTATAACAATAATCAATCATCTCAGCGGAATAACGGTTGTTTTTATAATCAATGCGGTAGAGATCTATTGGAGACTTATGTAAATGTCGTTGATATTTTCTTTTTTCCGGGAAAGGTTCCACAGGCAAATCCTTATTACCGTCTTTAGGGGGGGAATTTGATTAAGCTTCAGTTAGCCGAATATAAGCAAGGTCTGCCATCCTTGCTGCGATAACAATGATGTTATCCGTTTTAAAATTTTCAGTGTGATGACCCCGCATGCAATGCCTTGTTTCTCAAACAGATTTCACTGAGGTTTGAATTAACTAAAATGAAAAAGAAGGTAGGGTCCAAATTTGTCATAATGGTCAGAGGATTCAAATTGTACTCCGATTTCTTTGGAAGATACGGTCCTCACTATTACGCCTTTATATATTTTTGATCGATTTAAATTATCAAGTATGAATTCAACATGAATTTTTTCACCCACTTTCAGTTCAAGTTTTTCTATAAGTTCTATTTTCAGACCAAATCTTGAAATATCAACCACCATCATGGCGTATTTTTTTAAATTTTTTAGGATGCATCCTTCCAAGTATACCTTTTCTCTGAAAAATTGACGTCTTTCAAGAATTACAGATATTTTATGTTTACAAGTGCAGGTATATTTTAATTTGACTTCTTTAACAATATTATAAAATTGGGAGACATCCATTTGTCTGATTTTTTTGCATTCTGGACAGGAAAATGTCGCCATTTTATTTTTATCCATAAAAACTTTTATGCCCATTGTTCTTTTTCTCCTTGGATCTGCGATTACACCGTCGGCAATTGGCATAAAAAGCTTAAGTGCAACATTAATTATCTTAAATCGTTATGTTAAAGTAGGGCATTTAAGAATGTATTATATCAAGTTTTTATTATGGTTGTAAAGATTCAAGAATTTCGACACTAATTTAACTTAGGCCCATGATCAAAATAAAACCTCCCACATGGCTTGTCTTTTAAGCCGTCTTCTTCGTTGCCTTAATGGGCACATATTTCAAAGTTGGATTAATTTGAGCTTGCCATGGAACGGAGAAATTTCCAGTCTGAGGGATGGATCCATTTTTAATCTCATGTCATTGAAGAGGGGGACTGGTAATTGAGACAATCTCCAGGGGTAATAAATTATCCCCGACTATAGATGAGCAGTCCGCCGGTGCAACCTACAATGCCTGTAATCTCTTGACCAGTCAGGTTTTCTCCAAGTAACAGCCAGGCAAAGATTGCAGTGATTACAGGAACAAATGACATGAATAATGAGACGGTAATTGTTCCTAAATGGCGTATGGCATAGGCTACACAGGACAATGCCACAATGTTCACGACAAGTCCCTGATATGTTGCCTGTAAAACCATCTCTGGGACAGGCACCTTGAAACCCGTTGATGGGAAAAAGAACCAGAGCGGTAGAAAAAGTGCCACATTTACAACTGGAACGACTACAAAAACATCTTTCCAGGTGAATCCCCACAGCCGTACACCCACCATGTGAAAGGTATAAATAACAGCGGCGCAGAGCAACAGGACAATTCCCAACAAATGCTCGGATGAAAAAAAGTTTCCCCCGATCATGACAATATTTGCCGCAAAAATAAGCGCAATGGCACCATAGCACACAGCTGAAACCCGTTGCTTGAAATACAACAATGCGGCAATGGCGCCAAACACAGGCAACATTCCATTGACCAGCACCCCGGCATGGGCCGCTCGAATTTCAATAAGGCCGTAGAACGACACCATGGTATATGGAAAACCAACACCCAGGCCAACGACCAGATACTGATACAGCGTAAATTTTCTCCACGGATAGCGAACGGCAAAGGGTAAAACGACGGAAAACGCCGTACAATAGCGAAGCAGGGTTATGTCTGCCGGGGTAAGTCGGGTGTGCACCCCATACCGGGAGATTGTTATCCAACCTGACCATATAAGCACCACCAATACACCGGCAAGGTAGGGTTTCCAGTTCTTCAAAAATTTTCCTTTTAATCTTTTTATGAAACACCGAAGTATTGCAAACAGAGGCATTTAAGCCTTTGCTGGCAGTTGATCTCTTTCACCGATACATATCTGCTGAAATGTCAAACCGGCGCATGATCTGCTGCAGGGCCTGGCGTTCAAGACCGCATTTTTTGGCGGCCTGGGTGACATTACCGCCTGAAAGCGACAGCATGGCCCCGATATAGTTGTGGTTGAACCGGAGGAGCATCTCCTCCTTCGCCTCCTTGTAGGGCAGACCCTGGAGGGTATCATAATTCATGGCGTCAGGGTTGTACAGGTGGGGAACCATGGGTTCCAGGGAGACGTCTGAGCAGGTGATAGTGTCTGTGTCGGCTGAAAGGATGCCCTGGATCAGGGTGTTCTCCAGTTCACGCACGTTTCCGGGCCAGGCATGTTCCATCAGCAGTGTCATCAGCCGTGGGGAGATTTTTTTTTCCTGACGGCCCAGCTTTTTGCAGTGCTTGATCACAAGGTGCTGGGCGATGCTCGGAATGTCGGTGAGTCTTTCCCGCAGGGGTGGAAGTTCAATGGTAAAAACGTTGAGGCGATAGAAGAAATCTTCCCGAAACTCGCCGTCAATGATTTTCTGCTGGAGGTTCCGATTGGTTGAGGCAATGATCCTCACATCTATTTTTATTGATTTTGTGTCTCCCAGGGGTTTGATTTCGCGTTCCTGGAGAACACGAAGCAGTTTTGTCTGGACGGTGGGGGAGATGTCGCCAATTTCGTCAAGGAAAAGGGTGCCCTGGTCCGCCTCCTGGAACAGCCCTTTTTTGTCCCGGATGGCATTGGTAAAAGCGCCTTTTTTATACCCGAAGAGTTCACTTTCCAGGATGTGTTCCGGCACGGTGGGGCAATTGATGGGAATGTATTGGTGATCCCTGCGGGGACTCAGGCTGTGGATCGACTGGGCAGTAAGGTCCTTGCCCGTGCCTGATTCTCCAGTGATCAACACTGTGATATTGCTTTCGGCCACCATGGCGATTTTCTGGAACACGGCCGCCATGGCAGGGCTTTCCCCTATGAGCTTTCCAAACTGTCCTTTTTTTTCGTTGTGGAGCTTTTGATTCTCTTTTAAAAGCAGGCTGCGCTCCAAGGCTTTTTTTACCCTGAAGATGATTTCGTCCCGGTCAAAGGGCTTGGATATGAAATCATAGGCCCCTTGTTTGATGGCATTTATGGCAACATCGATGCTGCCAAAGGCTGTGATCATGACCATGGTGAGATCTGGGAAAAGATCGCCCACCTGGTCGAGGAGTTCAAATCCATCCATGCCGGGCATACGGATATCGCAGAGAACAAGGTCAAAGGACTCCCTTGAAAGCACGGTAAGGGCCATTTCAGCAGAAAATACCGTTGTGACGGTGCAGTCGAGTTCAGGTTCCAGGGTGCGCTTAAGGAGCATGGCCATGTCCCGTTCGTCGTCAACAACAAGAACATTTCCCTTCATTGATCTGCCTCTTTTTGTTCAGGTGTCCGGGGAAGTATCACTGTGAATACGGTGCCTGTCCCAGGGGTGCTTTTAACCGTGATGTCGCCGCCGTGGTTGGAGATGATGCCGTAACTGACCGACAGGCCCAGGCCTGTTCCCTCGCCCACGGGTTTTGTGGTGAAAAAGGGGTTGAATATATCAGACAGTTCTTTTTTATCAATGCCACATCCATTGTCAGAAACGGAAATAAGGACCTGGTTTTTTGTGTTTGCCCGGGCTGTTATGGTTATGACCCCCCTCTTTTCTACGGCATGGCCCGCATTGATGAGAAGGTTGATCATGACCTGACGAAGCTCCTGCTCATTTCCCGTAACCATTAGCTGATTGCTGGGGTCATGGTCCAGGAGGATGTCAACCATCCTCAGGTCCGGGTGGTTCCCCAGAAATTTTACCACATCGTCAATCACCTTGTTGATATTGACCTGGCCATTGTCCGTTGAGCTTTTTCGTGAAAAGGTTAAAAGGTCGGAAACAACGGTTCGGCAGGCATGTACATGTTTTTCTATGATTTTTAAATCGTCGTGGTTGTTGCTTTTTCCCTCTGGTTCGTTTTTGAGCATCAGCTGGGTATAGCCGAGGATAATCCCAAGGGGATTGTTTATTTCATGGGCCACCCCGGCCGAAAGTTCGCCCAGGGCCGCAAGTTTTTCTGCCTGGGCCATCTGCTTTTCCATCATTTTTTTATCGTTGATGTTTTTGATGATGAAGTGGTAGGTTTTCTGGCAGCCAAAGGCACCATAGTCCACACCGCAGGTGATCATGACCAGCAGGGTCTCTCCGTTGGGGCGGGCAAAAAGGGTTTCCTCGTTGAGAATGAATTCATGGGCGTTGATATGCTCCTGGAGGCCCATCCACTCGTTTTGGTCGGCAAAGAGCATCTTGACATGCATTTTGCCCCTGACCATCTTTTCCTTGGTGTAACCGGTCATGGTGATGCCGGCTGGGTTGATCTCTATGATCCGCCACTGGCTGTCGGTTACAAGAATGGTGTCAAGGGACTGCTCGAAAATTCTTCGGCATTTGTGCTCGCTTGTGGTGAGCATTTCCGTGCGCTCAATGACCTTGTGTTCAAGGTTCTGGTTGAGGTGAACAAGCTCAATGTGGGTGGTCTCAAGGTCCCGCTGACTTTTGAGGATTTCCCGGTTGATGTTCCAGCTCTGCTTGAAAAACAGGGTGATCAGACCCACCAGCATGAACGATACCGTGTTGATGGTGCCTGAATAGGGGGAGATGATCTGCCAGACGTCGTTGTTGGAAGACAGTATCAGAAGCTGTTTGACGATGTGGCCGAATGATCGTGACACCGCAAAGATGGTAAAGCCTGAACAGATCCACATGAGGTAGAGATAGACCATGTTGTCCGGGACTTTCTCCCTGAGCAGGCGTGCCTTGTGCAGGGACATGGCTGCGATGATGATCATGGCAAATGCTCCCATGACATCCACTGCAAGGATAGGCATGTATGGAAAAATCATGTCTCCTCCTTTTTTAACAGGCTTGACAGGCCTTGAAAGAAGAGAAAAATGGCAGGAACGCACAGGAGATGATCCAGCTTGAGAATATAATAGAAATTGGCAAGGGCCTTACTGCCGTTGACTGGATCGATGTTGATGGCCCACACGGAAAGGGTCTTTACATCCACGGCCGATATCTGGTTGTCCAGGAAATGGACAGCCATGGCGTCCAGGTTCCAGACGATGAATAAAGCGGCTGAAAACTGAATCTGTCTCCATCCCCGTTCCCTGTCAAGACCCTGGCCGTTGATGGTGAAGATAAGGGTCACCATGGAGATGAGAAAAAAAAGGTGACCCAACTGGTGGACAAGGATGCCTTCGGATCCTGCATGCATCTGGGTGGCAAGGGCAGGGCAGGGAGAAAAGATACCACCGCAGATGATGAGGGTGAAAAGGGTGTATGTAATGCGGATTTGTCTCATTGGGCTTATGGCTTGCGTTTTTTATACAGATGTTTTGTAATGCCGACGATAACAAACGACACCACCAGGGAGACAACATACCAGAAAATGGCGCTTGCTTTTAGGGTTCCAATCACAAAAAGAGTTTCGGAGCCAAACTTTTTGCCAAGGGCTTCAGGATTGTAGGACAGGTTCACATAGGCCAGTATTGTAAAGATCGGCAGCCAGGTGGTGAGGAGGCTCTTCATCAATCCTTCGAAAAAGTAGTCGTAATAGGCCCGGTTGAGTTTGGCCTGGTCGATGTTTTTGGCCATGGCTTTTCCCTTGTCCGTTTCCGGGTGGTTTGTGGCCTCCTGGCGCAGGTCAAACCAGTATTTAAATTCCTTTTCAAGGTGCTGATGCCGTTTTGTGGAGTAGACGGCACTTAAAAAAGCAGAGACTCCGACTGCGGCCAATGCCAGTAAAAATATGATGACAACCGGACCTAGGAAGGAAAGGGGTGACAGCAGAATATCGAGCAGGGCTGCTGTCTTGAGGCTGAGAATTAAAATCTGATCCCAGAGGGTGTCAAGGAAAGCGTCCATGGGGCTTGCACCTTTGTAAAAAACAATTTTCTCAGATGGTTAAAATCAGACAGGGGGTTGCCACTGCAACGCCCCTGTCATTTGCTGCCTGGTTATATGATGAATCTACCAGAGTTAGATCCAGATCTCAATCTTAAAAAATCTGAAGAACAGGAAGAACAGGGTGATGGCCAGAACCCATTTGAGCTGAATTTCGCTGAACAGGGTCTGGAGACGACTTCCGAGCATACCGCCGGCAAAACCGCCGATGATGATGGAGATGGCAAGCCAGAGATCCGGAAGGTAACCGTTCAGGATATAACCGATGAACGACCCGATGCTTGAAAAGCAGGTTCCAACAAGGGCGATGGGAACGGCAACGTACATGGGCAGTGCTCCAAGGCTTGTCATGGCCGGCACAAGGAGAAAACCGCCGCCGATACCGAAACTTCTTGAAACAATACCAATACCTAAACCCAGGATACCAAAGAGAAGGGGATTGATCCTGAACTCTTCACCCCAGAACTTGAAGCGGTAGTCGACCAGGCTTGCCTTGACAGGCTCGATGGAACCCATTTCTGCGGCAGTACCTTCTTTCTTTGCCTTGGCAACGGCTGCGTTGAATTTTTGAACCATGGCCTTGATGTTTTTTCTCTTTTCCATGGCCTTGGGGGTGAGTTCCTGGAGGGTCTTGATGCCCATGAGCACAACCAGGACGGCAAGCCATTCCTTGTATGAACTCATTGGCAGGTATTCAATGGCATACTTGCCCAGCCATACGGAACCGATAAAGATACCCACACCAAACGAAAGACCCACGGGCCATGCCACCCTTTTTTCTTTTACGGCAAACCGGTAAAAGGAACCCAGGGGTGAGAACAGGGTCAGGGCGATGTTGGACGGACGAAGAACGTTGGCCGCGTTGATACCGATGGGACCTGCAGTCTGAACCACCATTGCCTGGAAGGCGGCCATGAGCAGTCCGCCGGCAGCACCGATCATGGAGAAGTAAGCCCCCACAAGGATGGCGCCAATGATAATCCATAATGGATTCATGTACCGGCCACCCTTGGTGAGCCAGAAACCTTTGGATTTAAGGGTGTAATCTCCGACAGGTTCTCCGTTTACAGATACATTGAATGCTGTGTCAGGGGGTGTGTGACGGTAGGTTTTGAATGAAGCGGTGAACTTTCCTGTGGTTTTATCAAGGTCAATTATTGTGCCCTTGTCCCAATAAGAACCTGATTTCTCAAAGTCGTTGAGAATGCTTCTGGAGAAGATGGTTACCTTACCCACCCGGGTCAGTTCTTTTGTGATGGTGTTGATACCGTAGTTTGATTCGTGGGCGTATTTGTAGAAGTTCCACTCGGCTTCGCTGGTGATGGCGTTGAGCATTGACCGGGTCTGATCGTCCAGATCCTTCCAGCTGTTGAGCTTGAACATGGTGGTGCTGTAGAGCCCTCTTTTTCCCTTTTGGGTGAAGAACGAGGGGCCACCGAATTTCTTTTTCACAACTGTTCCGAATTTTTCCGGATTGGAGGTGATCATATAGTAGAGGACCGGGATGCTGGTTTCCTTTGTGAAGCCTATTTTATCGGCATCCTTGGCAAGCTGTTTAACTTCGGTCTTTCCCGTGGTGTCCTGGGGTGCAAACCGTTCCTTGGCGGCAATGCTCAGGAATAACTCGGCACCGGGTTCAATGGTACCGGTCACAGTGACCACATCGCCTACGCTATAACTTGATGCGGAAAGGGTTCCCGTGTTTTGGGCCAGGGCGGGCATGGCACAAAACAGGAGAACCATTGTAAAAGTAGATAATCGAGCAAAAACATTTTTCATCTATCTTCTCCTTAAAACAAATTAATTGATACACCCCTCTTAAAAGCCGGGTACTCCCAAACGCTGAGGTGCAGAACAGTGTAAATTTCAGGATAGTACCTTTAGCAAACTGTGTGCCTCCCTGTTGCCGGATTCTGGATAAAAAAAAACTTTTTTTTTTAATCCCCTGATTTTGCAGTACAATATTTTTTTTAACCCAACGTCAATTTTGATTAACCCTTCGGTCGGACCGGTGGATGGGGGGAATGGCTGGGATTTGATGGACAAGAGGTGCAATAAAAACGTTGCTTAATTGCTTCTGGGGTGGGAAATGGTTTGATCCCGGTGGGTTGTGAATAGCATCTTTTTTATTGCACCGCATCTTTTTTATTGCATTTTAAGGTGTTCCACGGTCTTGAAACGGGTAATAACTCATTTGCCCCTGCCTGGAGATGGCTGCGAAACGGCTGATTCTTTTACAGGCCGGGAGTTGCCCGCCCGTTTTAATCCTATAACGGTTGGTATGGATATTGCTATGCTCGACCACGTGAAAACCTGATGTTTTGTGATGTATGTAAATCAATTATTGTTTTACAAAAACAAGCTCAGTATGGTTGATACGTTAGGTCGGTTATGTTGATACGATTTGTAGTGTAGGTCCCATCATTAGTCGGGATTATAGTTATGCCCGATTTGATGGATTGTAGCAGGAAATATTGTTTTAATAATTATTATCTAATTTAGGGAGACTAAGTATGACTGATGTGGGAGTTTCAAAAGCTATAGATACAGATATGTATATGGATGATGTGGAGCTAGCTAAACGTCTTTTAGAAAATGCTGAACAAAATGGCGGTAAACTGTCTGATTCAGATATCGTTTTTACGTTAAGAAACCTTTTGAAAATGAAGTATTATCCAGTAGCAGTTAAATACTTTTTTGATCAGGCTGAGTTGGATGCTTTTAAAGAGAATGTTGAGTTTAAAACTGCTCTCAAACCGATTACTTTTTGTGCCTATGTCGCAGCATCCAGACAAGGCGGAGAAGTCCTCCTTGGAACAGCAGATAAAATGGGCTGTGCAAATGCAAAATTTGTATTAAATTGGAAACAAATTGACGATGCTGAAATAAAGAGTCATTTGAAATATACCAAAGACTGGGATCAGGCCGAACGTTTTGTTAAAACAAAAAAACGATTGGCTAAAGAGCCTTTAGCCTTTGCTACAGCTCCTTTGCACAAAGCCCCTTTTACACCTGATCTTATTCATGGTATGTGCGATACTCTCCAATCCTACCATTTGGGAAATGACTGGAATGCAGCTTTTGATAACCATCCCCTGCAAAATATCATGACCATGAATTCATCAATTTGCCATGGTTGCGTTCAATGCCACGTAACCCAAAAATTCAACATTACCCAGATGTGTAGCAGTAGTTACACTGCCGGAAAGACAGAGCAAGGCGAAATTAACTGGATAATGCCCTATACACAAATGGAACCAACCGTTCACTGGATGTTAGAACGAACCGTCAGAGACGGAGGAGTATCTTTCCCACGAACCGGTGAAACCTATCCTGGATTTGATATTTGTAAACTCTGTCCATTTCTAACATTTAAGAAATATAAAAAATAAAGAGCTTAACATCTCGCATACTTATATCGTCATATTTGACAATTATATGGTTTGAGGTTTTCCAGTACACCTGTAGCTGTCAGATATGACGATTATTGACATTTGCCCCGCTTTCCCTTCTTACAGTACCACCAACATAGTCAGTGTTTGAGCCATTCAAGCACGGATTTTCGGTCAGCCGCTAAATAACCGGCTGGCCGAAGTAGTCTCTGCCCTGGTCTCAGCGATCGATGAAAACCTTTGATTGAAATAGGTCTGTGGTGTTTAATACAAAAAAAACGAGGCAGGTTTTGTCTGATGGATTCTTTTATCAGATAAAACCTGCCCTTGTCTTGCCCGAAACTGTGGCCATGACGGTCAATGTCCCTGCCTGAATTTTTGTCCTGCCAATTCAGTGTGAGCCATTTTTAACAAGGGAGATGAGTCGCTGTACGGCAATGACGCTAAGATAGGTGAGGCCTGCAAGGACGATAATGGTGGGCCCGCTTGAAAGTGAGGCAGAATAGCTGATTCCAAGCCCGGCACCGTTGAATGCCATGCACAGCAAGATCGAAAGCAGCATCATTCTTCCCATGCTGGAGGTGAATTTTCCGGCAATGGCGGAAGGAAGGGTTAAAAGCGCGATGACCATGACGATGCCGACAATCCGAACCAGCAGTACGATGGTCAGTGCCGTGAGGCAGAGCAGAAGAATATAATACCTGCCCGAATTTACCCCCCGTAGGGTGGCATATTCGTCGTCAAAACATACGGCAAGGAGCTTGTTGAAAAAAAGGGTGGTGATCAAAAGGATGACAAGGTCAAGCACCACCACCAGAACAATATCCTGGGATGAGATCAGGAGAATATCGCCGAACAGAAAGCTTGAGATTTCAAAATAACCCGGGGTGATGTCGATGAACAAAAGCCCTGTTGCCATACCAACGGCCCAGATAGCACCGATCACGGTGTCTTCTCTTTCCCCTGCATAGAGGCTTACAAGACCCATGATAACGGCAGCCACAAGGGCTGAGACAATGGCCCCATGAATGGGCTGGACAAAGGAAAATCCCAGCACCTTATTCATGTATAGGGCTGCACCAATTCCGCCAAAGGCGGAGTGGGAAATGGCCCCTGCCAGATAGCTGATTCTTCGTGTGACCACGTAGGTGCCGATCACCCCGAAGGAAACGCTTGCCAGGATGCCGACCATCAGGGCGTTTCGTAGAAAAACAAGGTCAGGGTCTGTGAGCAGGTTTAACACATCAGTCATTGGAGTGGCCCCCTTCGCTGCATCGGTGGTCATGGCGGATCATTTTGAGATCCCCGCCGTAAATATCCTTGATCAGGGTGCCGTCCATGGTGGTGGTCGGATGGATGTTCACCTTTCGATTGACGCAGATTACGCTTTTTACCACCTGGGAGGTAAATCCAATGTCGTGGGAGACAAGGAGTATGGTCATGCGGCTGTTGAGCTCCGTTAATATTGTAAACAATGCCTCTTCAGATTCTTCGTCAATGTTGGATGTGGGTTCGTCAAGGAGCAGCAGTTCCGGATCACTGCAAAGGGCTCTTGCAATGAGCACCCGTTGTTTTTGACCGCCTGACAGCTGGCTGAAATGATGTCGTGTATGTTCGCCAAGGTTCACCTCATGAAGGGCTTTTACGGCCCTTGCCCTGTCATCGGTTGAGTATCTGCCCCAGAAGTTATTGCCCAGCCGGCCCATGAGTACCACATCCATGACGGTTACGGGAAAATGCATATCAAGGGTTGAGTGCTGGGGCATGTACCCGACCCTGAGCCGGCTCTTTTCAGGAGAGGTGCCAAGCACCTCAATGGTGCCGGTGTCAGGTTTCAACAGCCCGAGAAAAAGTTTGAGCAGGGTGGTCTTTCCGCCGCCGTTGGGACCCACAATGGTAGCAAAATCCCCCTTTTCGACGCAGAGGTTGACCCTGTCAAGCACAAGGCCCCGGTTGTAGGAAAATGAGACATTCTTTAAAATAATTGCATTGTCTGACTTCAATTTGACCATCCTTCCCCCATTATTGCACATCACACAATTACCGTTAAATTTTCAGGGGGAAAAGATAGCATAAATTTGTGTTAAATGAAATCGGGTTAACGTCTGTTAGGGGAATTCTCTTTTTCGATTAAATCCATGAATCTGTCCAGGGTCTCAAACACCATGATTACACTCTTTATCTCCACATGTTCATCCTTTGCATGGGCCGTCTGGTTGCCCCTGGCACCCCAGATGATGCCGGGAATGTTTAAGTCACCTAAAAACCGTGCATCGCTTGCACCGTGTTCGTTGCCCGTGACTGCTTGGGGAACAAGGGATAGAAGTTTGTCAAGGTAGTCTGAATGCCCTCCTGTGAACAGCGGTTCCTTTTCCTTGATGGTTATTGTCGAGTGGGTAAGACCGTCAATATCTGCCACAATCTGGTCTGGGTCGTCGTTTTCCGTGTATCGGATGTCAAGGAGGGCCCAGGCCTTGTCACACACCTGGTTAACCGAGTCTCCCCCCCGGATGATGCCCAGGTTCAGGGTCTTGTGCCAGTGGCCCTCTGCCTTGTCCATGAACAGGGGGCGGATTTTTTGAAGGTCGTCGACCAGGAGATCAATGGCATTGACCCCAAGCCAGGGCCTTGCACCGTGGGCCGCCTTGCCATGGGCCGCAAGTTCCAGTTGGAGCATTCCTTTTTCCTTGAGAATCACCTTTTCAGGATTCCCGCCGTCAAGGGCAATGGCAAAATTGGCCTTGACCTGTCTCAATGCGTATTGGGCCCCGTCATAACCGCCTGTCTCCTCATCGCCGGTGATCAGGATGCCAAAGGGGAGATGGGCCTGGCTCTGCTGATTTTTTTCAAGGGTTGCCATCCATTTTTTTAACAGAACAAGGCAGACGGCCACTGCATATTTGTCGTCATTGCTGCCCCTGCCATAGAGATTCCCCTGGTTTTCAACGGCGGTAAAAAGAGGGTCCTCAGCCTCCACAACGTCAAAGTGGGCCATGAGAAGCACCGGGGTTACTTTGCCTTTTGGGGTGACAAGGATGGAGGGAATGTTGTTGTGGTCAATTCTTGTATATCGGGCACCGGTCTGTTTGACGTAGGTTTCAATAAAGTCTGCACACCTGCTGATTTCTATGGGTCTTGAGGCCGTGCTCTTAAATTCAATCAGCTCTTTTAAAAGGGGGATGATCTCATCCTTATACCTGTTCATGGGGGATGGCTCCTGTATGGCTTAAAAAACCAACAGTTAAAGTTGATAAAAGGCCTTTTTATTACTCCCTTGCATTTTCGTCAACCCAATTTTTCAGGGCAGGTGCTGCGGCAAGGGCTGCGATCTCATTGTGCTCAAGGCGCCGGTGCAAACGTGCGCTTTCCCTTTTTATCGACTGGGTCAGTGACGCAAGTCCACTTAGGTCATGGGGAATCTGTTTCTGGTCAAGGTACTGCTTCACCAGCCTTTGGCCGCACAAAACATTTAGAAATATTTTTTCCTCGCCGCCAAGGCCAAACCCTGAACCGCCATGGGTACCTGCCACATGGGTCTTTACCCCATCCCCGAAAAAGGGGGTGTTGTAGGTAAGAAGTGGTTCCCCTGTCTGTTGCCGGCATACCCCATCAATGTAACGGTAGTATTCCCTGAAGGTGTCGACATCTTCAAGTCGCAGATCCAGGGCATACCCCTGATCCTTTAGCACCCTTGCCGTGGTGTAGAGGTCAGCAAGCCCGTTTCTCTCCCCAAGGCCGAACACGGAGGCTTCAACAACGGTTGCGCCTGCCACAACCCCCATGACCGTGTTGGCCGATGCCATGCCAAGGTCGTTATGGCAGTGGACGGCAAGCCGTGTGGAACTGTTCCTGGAAAGCCTGGCAATGGGGGCAATGGCGTCGTGCACCTGGTTGGGGCCCATGATGCCCGAGGTATCGGGCAGGGAGAGAATGTCCAGGGCGAGTTCTTTGATTAGGTATAGGGCCGCCCTTGAAAGGAATTCAGGATCGGTGCGTCCAATGTCCAGAAAGGCAAGTGAGATTTGGGATCCCGGGCAGTTGGCCCTGATTGTTTCAACTGTTGTTCCAAGGTCTGGAAATGCTTGGTCCATGGGGCTGTTCCACTTTTCTTTTGACACATGGGCATGGAGGTGGAAGTCCAAAGTGCCAGTTTCTGAAAGGGTTTGTACATCCTCGAGACATGCCCGGCCCATGGCGGCAACCCGTATGGAATAACCTTTTTCAACTGCTGACGCAGACAAGTGTTTGAGCTTTGCCTGTTCCGATTCATGGGCTGGGGGATAACCTGCCTGGCAGATGTCAACGCCTAAGCGTTCCTGGAAGTTGAGCACGGTCATGGCCTGGTTCGAGGAAAATACCATGCCCCGATGTTGCATACCTTCCCTCAGGGTCTCATCAATGATGCACAATTTGTTTTTATCCATGGTTTCTCTGCTTGTTTTGGGTTAAAGATTATTTCACTGTTGACATTTTATCCGGGTTGCATCTATTTAAACATAATCAGGTGCTCTTTTCGAGCATAATAGGGAATCCGGTGAAATTCCGGAATGGGCCCGCCGCTGTAAACGGGAACGAACGCTGCAATATGTCACTTTCGTGTTGTGAGACGATGGGAAGACGCAGCCATTAGAATGATCCGTGAGTCAGAAGACCTGCCTGGTTGATTGACATGTCGGACTCCCCGTGGACAGGGAACGCCTGGCGATATTCAGGAGAAGAAAAGGGATACCCTGAATCGATATTCATCGGTTCGGGGTTTTTTGTTTGCCTTGAACCATTTTACCCAACTGTTTTTTATGGGAGGCAAAAAAATGAACCAAGACCATGTGTTGAAAATCAACAGGATTGGAAGCAATGGGGTCGTTACAGACAATTTTCCGATTTATACCATGAGGGATGGGTTGCTCTTTCGAACAATTGCCCATCCCATGGGGTGGTCCGAGTGTCCCGATTATAAATTTGGGTCGGATGGAAAATTTTATCGGACAAAGCACCATCTTCAAGGGATAAGTCTGATGCCCGAGTATGAGTTTGGGCCTGGCGGTATGCTTTACCGGACGCAAACCCATGTGGAAGGGTCGGGTAGTGACCCTGAATTCGTGGTACTGGACTGATCCATTCCAGGATCTAAGGGGGTGAACCCGATTATTCCATGAAGGTGAGCCGGGGAAACCTGTCCATGGGGACAAAACGCCTGTATCAGGGGGTGATGGGGCCGGGACGAACGGTCTCTGTTTCACAGCGATTTTTTCCGCTGGCCTTTGCCAGATAAAGTGCCTTGTCCGCTCGTTTGAGAAGTGTCTCCTTGGTGTCCTGGCCTGTATGTTCAGTGACACCCACGCTGATGGTGACGCAGATCTGATCGTCCCCATATCGGGCGGGTTGTGATGCCACAGCCGTTCGTATCTTTTCCGCTGTTTTCATGGCATCCCCAAGGTCGCATCCCTTGAGGAGGATGAGAAATTCCTCTCCGCCCCACCTGCAGAGAATATCGCTGTTACGTATGGTGCGGGCCGCTGTTCCAACGGTCGTTTGTATGATATAGTCGCCTGCCAGATGGCCGTAGGTATCGTTGACCCGTTTGAAGTGGTCAAGGTCAAACAGGATGATCGACAGGGGGGTCTGTTTTCGTTGAATCTCCTTGAGGGTCTGGTCAATGATGATGTCAAAGGCTCTGCGGTTGTAGACTCCCGTGAGTTTGTCCGTTGACGCCATTTTTGTAAGGCGTTTTTGAAACGAGGCAATGGTGAGGTTGGTGACAATGAGGATCAGGCCGATGATGCCAAAGGAAAAGACGAGGTTTAGCACAAGGGTGTTGCGGACCTTTGCAATGGCCTTATCTCCGCATTGCTCCACAAAGAGATACCAGCCAAATTCAGGGATGTACCGGTTGTTCACATAGATGTTTTTGTTGTCTTTTTTGTATTGAAATGACAAGGGGCTGCCCGCGTGAATTTCCTGGCGGTGTTCAGCAATTTCCTTGACCTCAAAGATGTTTTTAACAGGTTTTGAAAAATTTTGACCGTGGAGGGTGATGTTGCCCTCCTTGTCCGTAAAAAAAATGGTACGATTGTACCGTTCCTGGTAGGTGTTGACCATTTTTTTCACCGCATGGATGGCAAGGCCCACCCCTGTTGCGCCAATATAGTTCCCGTCATAGTCATATACCTTGTGGTTGATGAAAATGGTCATGGTGTCCTGGTTGGCCATGTCTGGATCCAGGTTGATCTCGTAGTCCGTGTCAAGGTCTTTGATGCGGAAATACCATTGGTCACGAAACTCCTGTCTTTCAACGGTTTTTAATATGCCCTTTGAGTAGTAGTATTGTTTGGTGTTGTCTGAGACAAAAAAGCTGGAAAAAGTGTTGTACTTGACTTTAATTTCTTCAAGGTAACGGGCAATTTTTTGGGGATTCCTTTCTCCCTGGATGACCCAGTCCCGAAGAAAGGTGTCTGCCGCCATGAGGGAGGCGATAAAAGTGGGTTTCAGCAGGTCCCTCTGGATCTCCGAGTAGACGTTGTCACCGGTCAGGGGAAGTTCTGTGTGGGTGATGTGGTGGTTCAGGGCAGCACTTGATACAAGATAGCTTGTAACGCTTGTGCCGATGAACCCCGTGAGCAGCAGTAGGCTTATGATGATGATGAGCCGATAATTTTTACGTGGCATTAAACTCCTTGAACAGTCTGCCTTGAATGATACATCTATTTTAGGGATGAAATTATTACAGACTTTTTTCTGGAATTCAATATAAAAAAATAGTGCTTTTGATCGAGGATGCTGATATCTATTTAGATATTAGGATGAAAGATCGGGTTGAACCCCGGGTCCCTGGAGTATTTAAATGGAAAAAATACAAGGAGCAGTACAATGGCTCAAAAACATAGAATAACAAGGTTCTTTTTAGCGGTTCTATCGGCAATGGTAATTGTGTCTTTTTCTTCTGACCCCGTTTTTGCAGACAAGAAAAAGATTAACATCCGTTTCAGCACCTGGCATGTGCCATCCGGGGCCGATGTTCAGAAACTCTGGATACCCATGCTTGAGGAGATGAAAAAGAGAAGCAACAACCGCATCACCTATACCATGTATTCGGGTGGTGCCCTTGGAAAGGGGCCCGACCATTTTGACATCGTCAAAACAGGGCTCTCGGATATGGGGTATGCGACACTTAGCTGGACCCCGGGCCGTTTTCCTCTGACCGATGTGCTTTCTTCCCCCATTGTCTGTCCGGCAAAGTGGAAGGGGGTTGAGGCGGGCATGGCCATGTACGACAGAATGCTCAGCCCCGAGTTTAAGGATGTCAAGGTGCTCCACATCAACAACTGCGTCATGGCCCATCTTTGGACAACCCGGGCTGTGACCCGGCTTGAGGATCTGCAGGGCATGAAGATTAGAAGCCCGGGAGGCCTCCAGACTCGGGCCATCCAGGCCCTGGGGGCCACACCCGTATTCATGCCCCTGGGGGATGTGTATTTGTCCATGGAAACCGGGGTGATTGACGGGGTTGTCACCTGTCCTGCACTGGTCAAGGCGTTTAAGCTTAACGAGGTGGCAGGGTTTGGGGTGCCGACTTCCTTTGGCTGCGTTTCCGAAGGCTTGTTTGTCAACAAACGGTTTTGGGAAAGGGTGCCCGAGGATCTTAAACCCATCATCGAAAGTGTTGGAAGGGATGCCTATAAAATTGCAGGCATCTTTGACGAAGGGTGGTATGCGGCGACCATGGCTGAATTCAAAACCACCATGGAGATCGAGGAACTTTCCCCGGCCGAGCAGCAGCGATGGGATGACCGGTTCAGAAAGATGCTTGTGGCGTGGGCCGAAGAACTCGAGGCCAAGGGATTGCCCGGTAAAAAGGCTCTGACGGCCTTCAGGGAGGAACTTGGCCGGGTGGGTGTTGGATTTAATGCCTGCCCTTACTAAACACCTGCTGTTTGCAAGGTTTAAGCGACTGGTCCATGGGCTCACCCGGTGGTCCCTGGCCCTTGGCATGGGGTGGGTTCTGGTGATGATGATTCTTACCACGGCTGATGTTGCTGGTCGCTATTTCTTGTCAAAACCAGTACCGGGCGCCATGGAGTTGAGTTCGTTCATGCTGGCTGTTTTTGCCATGCTGGGAATGGCCCATACCCATCAACGGGGTGCCAATGTCCGGGTCACCATGCTGATTCGAACCCTTCCTCCTTTTTTTGCCAACGTTCTTGTGATCATCTCCACAGTCCTTACCCTCCAGATAGTGGGAATGATGGCATGGTACGCAGTCAGAATGGGACTGGAAGAGTACCATGCAAACGCCACCACCGACGCCCTTTCCATTCCCCTGTACCCCCTTGAATTCCTCCTGGCCCTTGGTACCTTGTTGCTCGGGTTGGAGATCATTGTCAACCTTGGTGATGCTTTTTACCGGCTCTTCGCAGCTAAGAACCAGGGGTAAAGGACGCTATTATGGATCCCCAGACCATTGGATTTATCGGTATTGGCGTTCTGTTTTTGCTTTTGTTTATCGGTATGCCCATCGGCTTTTCCCTGGCCTTTGTGGGCTTTTGGGGAATTGCCTTTATCACGGATATAAGCGTTGCCCTTCCCACCCTGGTTCGTTCGTTTAACGGCACCTTTACCACCTATTCGTTTACCGTGATTCCCCTGTTTGTGATCATGGGAGAGCTTGCCACTGTTTCAGGCTTAAGTCAGGGGATATACACCCTTGCCGACAAGTGGCTCAGGCGGCTGCCCGGCGGTCTTGCCATTGCAACCCTGGGTGGGTGTGCCGGGTTTGCCGCCATCTGTGGGTCATCCGTGGCAACGGCAGCAACCATTGGCAGGGTGGCCCTGCCCGAGATGCGAAAGTACGGCTATGACAATTATCTTGCAACGGGAAGCGTTGCAGCCGGCGGTACCCTTGGTTTTTTGATCCCGCCTAGTATCGGGTTTGTGGTTTATGGCATTCTCACGGAACAGTCCATTGGTAAACTTCTGGTTTCAGGTATTCTTCCCGGGGGGATTCTGGTTGCAGCCTTTGTCACCATCGTGGTTGTCTGGGTGATGATCCGGCCCGAAGCGGCGCCCAGGAATCTTGAACAGGCGGGCATGGGCGAGAAGCTTAAGGCACTCAGGGATGTGTGGGAGCTGATTTTGGTTTTTTTCCTTGTCATGGGAGGGATCTATTTCGGGCTGTTTACCCCCACTGAGGCCGGTGCTGTGGGGGCTTTTTTCCTTTTTGTGGTAACCCTTTTAAGGAAAAAATTGACCTGGCCTCTGCTTGTCGAGGCTTTGGCTGCAACGGTCCGGGTGTCGGTCATGATTTTCATGATCCTTGCCGGAGCCTATGTGTTTACTTATTTCATGGCTTTGACCATGATTCCCATGAACCTTTCCGTGTGGCTCAGTGCCATGGTGGTGTCACGATACCTTATCCTTGCTGTGATACTGGCAGGTTACCTTGTCCTTGGCTGTTTCCTGGATGCTACTTCCATGATGGTGCTGACCCTTCCGGTGATTTTTCCCACAATTTTAAAGCTTGGGTTTGATCCGATCTGGTTTGGGGTGATTTCTGTTTTGATGATGGAGGCAGGGCTTATCACTCCGCCCCTGGGTTTGAACATTTTTGTGATTGCAGGGGTGGCGGATGAATCCATGGAAACGGTTTTCAAGGGAGCATTCTTTTTCCTTCTCCCCATTTTCTTCGTGGTCGTTCTTGTGACCCTTTATCCGGGAATCGTTCTTTTTTTGCCACAAATAATGGGGCGATGAACCATTGGGACTGGATTCTTTTTTACCTATAAATCGGCTTTTATGCCCATGCTTTTTGCCCGTTCCACCCATTGCTTTCGTGCTAAAATTCTCATGTCTTCGGCATTGTCTGTTTCATCCACGATTTCCATTCCCATAATCGTTTCAATTAAGTCTTCAAGCGTTACCAATCCATCTAAACTGCCATATTCATTTGCGACAATGGCGATATGCTGGCGATCTTTAAGAAAGTGCTCAAGCAGATTTGACAATGATACCGAGTGGGGGACTGCAAGGATATTACGCTTTAATGTTTCGAGCTTTTCATCGCCTATATTCTGGGCCGCATAAGCCAAAACTTCACCCTTTAGGACGAATCCTGTGATGTCGTCGATATTCCTGTTGTAGAGTGGCAGGCGGGAGAACGGGGTTTGGCTTATTTGTTTTAAAGAATCACTTATTTTTATATTCTGGTCAATTGCTTCGATCACGGTGCGTGGCGTCATTATATCCACTACTTTTAGAGATTCGAACCTGAGCAGGTTTTGTATTATTTTCGATTCGTTGATATGAATCTGACCCGTTTTGACACCAACGGATGTCATGGCAATGAACTCGTCCCGGGTAAAGATATGTCTGGCTTTCCCCCGGGAAATAAATTTTGTAATTTTTTCTGAGATCCATACAACCGGGTAGAGTAAAATAATCAAGGATTTTACAAAAAAAGCGATTGGGCCAGCCAGGACAGGCCAATATACGGCACCAATTGTTTTAGGAAGGATCTCAGAAAGGAAAAGAATTAAAAATGTCATTACACCGGAGAAGACTCCGAACCAGGCGCTTCCAAAAACAACTGTGGCTTTGGCTCCAGCACCTATTGCACCGACTGTATGTGCAATGGTGTTCAGTGTCAAAATTGCCGCAAGGGATCGGTCAATACTATCCTGTTTCAACTCTTTTAGAAGTTTGGCAAATTTAGGTCGTTTTACCTTTATGCCTTCAACATATGAAGGTGGAATGCTCAACAGCACGGCTTCAGCAATGGAACAAAGAAATGAAAAAACCAGTGCCAGCAGTACAAAGACAATTAAAAGAAAAACATCCCTATCCATTTATCAATGAATTATCACATCCGGGCTCAGGTGGGCCGTGATTTTCCGTTCGATGCGTTTAAACACAAAAATCAGGCCGTAAACCAGGATGAGATAGATGACGGCTGCCGTGATAAAGAGTTCGTAAAAGGCAAAGGATCGTGCCGAAACAACCCTTGCAACTCCTGTGATGTCCATGAGGGTGATAATCGAAACAAGTGAGGATGCCTGGAGCAGAAAAACCACCTCGTTGGTGTAGGCTGGCCATGCAATTCGCAGGGCTGCCGGCATGATGATTCTTCGATATAAGAGGATGCCTGACATACCGCAGGCCCGGGCCGCTTCGATTTCTCCAAACGGTACCCCTTCAATACCCCCACGGAAGATCTCCGAGCTGTAGGCTGCAGTGTTCAAGGTTAAAGAGAGGACTGCACAGAAATACGCCTCCCTGAAGAACTGCCACAGCCCGATGTCCGATAAAAACGACTGGAACTGACCACTTCCATAGTAAATAAGAAACAGTTGCACCAGGAGGGGGGTACCCCTGAAGTAAAAGTTGAAACAAAAGGCAGGCATTCGGATTAACGGATTTTTGGAGACCCGCATGATTGAAAGGGGAATGGCCAGGACAAAACCGATAATGACGGAAAGGGCCGTGATCTCAAGGGTGAGTATGGTGCCGTTCAAAAATCTGGGAAGGGTGTTGATGATAATGCTGGTTTCCATGGTTACACTTCCCTCCTGACGCCCCGGTTGGCTTTTCGTTCTGCCCATTGCTGGAAGAACAGGGAGAAGATGGTGATGGCAAGGTAGATCAGCGAGGCTGCAAAGTAACAGGTAAAGGGCTTGTGAAGATTCCTTGCAGCGATATCCGTGCTTCGCATGAGTTCCGGCAGCTGGATCACCGACACCAGGGCCGTTGCCTTGATCAGAACCATCCACACATTGCCAAGGCCCGGGATGGCAAACCGCCACATCTGGGGCAGAAGAATGCGCCGGAAGACCAGCAGAGGTCCCATGCCGCAGGCCTGGGCCGCCTCGATCTGTCCTTTGGGCACGGCAAGGAAAGCCCCCCGGAACACCTCTGTGGCAAATGCACCATAGATGAATCCAATGGTGAGGATGCCCGCGACCATGGGCTTGATCTCAACATAGATCTCCTGGCCGAAAAATGCGGCCATGTCCTGAATCAGGGTCGGGGCACCGTAGTAGACCAGAAGAATCAGCACCAGTTCTGGGATGCCACGGATGACCGTGGTGTAGGTTTCTGCAATGATGCCAAGGGACTTGATGCTCGAGAGCTTGCAAAGGGCCGCACCCAGTCCGAGCAGGATTGTTATGACCATGGCCCCTGCACCAACGGTGATGGTAAGTTTTGCCCCTTTGATCAGCAGGGGGCCATATCCATGAAGCGTAAACACGTGGCGGGTATCCTAAAGATTCTAAAACCGGAAAATCGGCTGGCCGATCTCCCGGTTACGGTTTTATGGTTTAGTCTCCGTATACGTCGAAATCAAAGTATTTCGCGTTGATTCGCTGGTACTCACCGTTGGCGCGGATGGTGTCGATGGCCTTGTTCATGAGGTCAAGCAACTCCTTGTCCTCCTTTCGAATGGCAATTCCGATGCCTTCGCCAAACCATTTCTTGTCTGTGAAGCCCGGGCCCACAAATTCAAAATCCTTGCCCTCTTTTTTGTTGAGGAATCCGTCGGAAAGGACCACCGTGTCGGCAATGACAAGGTCAACCCTGCCCGAGGCAAGGTCCATGTTGGCCTCGTCCTGGGTGGCATAGGATTTGATGTTCATGGTCTTGCCGAATTTGTCCCTGACAAAGTTTTCATGGATAGTTCCCCTCTGAACGCCCACGGTTTTTCCCTTGAGGCCCTCGGGGGTGATTTCAAAGTTACTGCCCTTTTTTGCGATGAATTTTGCAGGGGTGAGGTAGTATTTTTTGGTGAAGTTGACCTTTTGCAGGCGCTCTTGAGTGATGGACATGGAGGCAATGATGGTATCAAATTTTTTGGCAAGAAGGCCCGGGATCATGCCGTCCCAGTCCTGCATGACAAATTCACATTCAACGCCAGCTGCAACGCACAGGGCCTTGGCAATGTCCACATCAAATCCCTGGAGTTTGCCGTCTTTGTCAATGAAGTTGAATGGAGGGTAGGCGCCCTCGGTTCCCATGCGGACCTTGGTGATATTGCCGGCAAATGCTGATCCTGCAACCATGGCAACCAGCAATACAATGGAAACGAATAACGTTTTTTTCATTTTCTCTCCTCAATTTAGCGTTTAAAGATAATATTAAAGCGTCTTGTCCTACATCATATTTGAAAGAAACTGCCTGCACCGTTCTGAATCTGGAGATCCAAAGATATAGGCAGGAGCGCCCTGGGCTTCTATGACCCCCTGGTCAAGGAAGATCACTTTGGATGACACCTCCCTTGCAAACCCCATTTCATGGGTGGCCATGATCATGGTCCGACCTTCTTTGACAAGATCCTGCATCACCTTGAGTACTTCACCCACCAGCTCCGGGTCAAGGGCCGAGGTGGGTTCATCAAATAGAAGGACCTCGGGATCCATGGCAAGGGCCCTTGCAATGGCTGCCCGCTGCTGTTGCCCGCCGGAGAGCTGGGAGGGAAAATAGTGGGAACGTTCGGCAATGCCGACCTTTTCCAGTAGGGCCATGGCCGTTTCTTTTGTCTCTCTTTTCGGGCGCTTGAGAACATGAACCGGTGCTTCCATGATGTTTTCAAGGACCGTCATGTGGGACCAGAGGTTGAAATGCTGGAACACCATGGCCAGGCGGGTTCTGATCCGGTCAACCTGTTTTTGGTCTTCAGGCACCGTCTGATTTCTGCGGTTCTTTTTGAGCCGGATGTGCTCGCCGCCCACATATATTTCGCCGGCCGTTGGGATTTCCAGCAGGTTCATGCAACGAAGAAAGGTGCTTTTACCCGAACCGCTTGATCCGATAAGGGAGATGACGTCCCCCTCATCTGCTGCAACCGAGATTCCCTTGAGTACTTTGAGTTCTCCAAAATCCTTATAAAGGGACTCCACCCTGATCGCTTCTTTTTCTTGTGTATTCACTCTCCACCCCTGTGTGCGTTGATAAACAGAGTTAACCCTACCAATTAATCAAAATTTGTACAAGGGCAATTTGTTCGACAAACGCTTTAGCCGCAAAGCTCTCTTTGGTACAATTCTCTTGAATAGTAAATCACTATTATGGTATTCGATTTTAAAGGATATTTGTTTGATGGATATCGGTGACGGTGCGTGGGCCACAAGTTCTGCACTGCCTGACCGTTGTTTTTTAGGAAGAAATTATAGATTCAGGAGTTTATTGAGGAGAGGAATGCCGCTGGTTCAAGGGAGGAAAAAAACCCGCAGAGTCTCAATTGGGAAGGTCGCCGTAGGAGCAGGCCTGCCCGTGGCTGTACAGTCCATGACCAATACCCCGACAGGGGATGTTGCAGCAACCGTTACACAGATCCAACGCCTTGAGGCTGCCGGGTGTGAAATAATCCGGGTGGCCGTTCCCGACATGGCGGCGGCCCTTGCCCTGGCTAAAATCCGCCAGAAGATTAACATCCCCCTGATCGCGGATATTCATTTTGATTACCGGCTTGCCCTTGCATCCCTGGCGTCCGGGGCAGACGGGTTACGGATCAATCCGGGAAATATTGGTGAAGAGTGGAAGGTGCGTGAAGTGGCAAATTGTGCCCGGGAAAAGGGGGTTCCCATACGCATCGGCGTGAATGCGGGCTCCCTTGAACGGGAATTTATCGAAAGGCTTGGGCCCACCCCTGAGGCCATGGTAGAAAGCGCCATGGTGAATATCGGAATCCTTGAACGTATTGGTTTTAAAGATATAAAGGTCTCCTTGAAAGCCTCTGATGTGGCAAGAACCGTTGCAGCCTATCGACTGATTGCCGCAAGGACGGATGTTCCCCTCCATGTGGGGGTAACCGAGGCGGGAGGGCTTTTTGCCGGCATCACAAAATCGGCCATTGGCATTGGCATGCTCCTTGCTGAAGGCATCGGTGACACCATAAGGGTTTCATTGACCCGGGACCCGGTTGAAGAGGTTCGAACGGCCTGGGAGATCCTGAGGGCACTGGGGCTTCGGTCAAGGGGGCCGGAAATTATCTCCTGTCCCACCTGCGGGCGCTGTAAAATCGATCTTTTTACTGTTGCTGAACAGGTGGAGGCAGCGCTGCTCAACTGCCCCCTTGATATAAAGGTCGCCATTATGGGGTGCGTGGTTAACGGACCGGGAGAGGCAAAGGAGGCTGACATCGGCATTGCCGGTGGGGATGGTTTCGGTATTCTCTTTAAAAAGGGAAAAGTTGTTCGAAAGATAGATCAGCATGACCTTGTCAGGGTCCTGCTCAAAGAAATAGAAAATTTAAAATAAATTCTGGAGGAAGATAGATGGTAAAACAGGCAAAAAACGCGATATCACCCACCCGGGACGAAGACTATCCAATGTGGTACCAGGAGGTGGTGAAGGCCTCGGAAATGGCTGAAAAATCACCTGTCCGGGGCTGCATGGTGATTAAACCCTGGGGGTATGCCCTGTGGGAAAACATCGTGAGCACAATGGATGGCATGTTTAAGGATACGGGTATTAAAAATGCCTATTTTCCTCTGTTTATCCCCTTAAGTTACCTTGAGAAAGAGGCTGAACATGTGGAGGGATTTGCCAAGGAATGCGCTGTTGTTACCCACCACAGACTTGAAGCAGGGGAGGACGGTAAGCTCGTTCCGGCGGGAAAACTCACCGAACCCCTGATTGTCAGGCCCACCTCCGAGACCATTATCGGAGAATCCATGTCCCGCTGGACCTCGAGCTATCGGGATCTTCCCATTTTGCTCAACCAGTGGGCCAACGTGGTACGCTGGGAGATGCGGACCCGGATTTTTCTCAGGACAAGCGAGTTCCTCTGGCAGGAGGGCCACACGGCCCACGCCACTGAGGCTGAGGCAAGGGAGCGGACCATGATGATGCTTGATGTATACACACGGTTTGTCGAAGAGTATCTTGCCATGCCCGTTGTCAGGGGAAGAAAAACTGCCTCTGAAAGATTTCCAGGAGCAGTTGATACGGTGTGTATAGAGGCCATGATGCAGGATAAAAAAGCCCTCCAGGCTGGAACTTCCCATTTTCTCGGGCAGAATTTTGCCCGCAGTTCCGACATCCGTTTCCAGAATGCAGATAAAAAAGAAGAGTTTGCCTGGACCACTTCCTGGGGAACGTCCACCCGGATGATCGGGGGCATGATCATGACCCATGCCGATGACGACGGCGTGATCATGCCTCCCAGAGTTGCCCCGGCCCATGTGGTGCTGCTCCCGATTGCCCGAAAAGAGGAAGACCAGAGAAAGGTAATGGAATACACCCGGAGTCTTGCCGATGCCCTGGCGGTTAGAACCTATCACGGTTCAAGAATCAGGGTCGAGATCGATGACAGGGATACGGGCGGTGCAAGGGCCTGGGATTGGATCAAAAAGGGAATCCCCCTGAGGGCTGAGATCGGACCCAGGGACATGGAAAACGATTGTGTCTTTCTTGGCCGGAGGGATGAAGCCCCTGGAAAGAAAGTTTCCCTGCCCCGGGAAGATTTTATCAACACCATTGACACGATTCTCGATGATATCCAGAATAACCTGTTTAACCGGGCCCTTGCCTTTAAACGGGAAAATACCATTGAAATAGATGACACTGAAGAATTTAAAGCGCTGTTCACTGCACCCGACGAAAACAGTATCCATGGCGGATTTGTCATGGCCCACTGGTGTGGTGCGGCCGAGTGTGAGGCAAAAATAAAAGAGGATCTGTCAGTTACCATCCGCTGTATTCCCTTTGACTCAAAGACAGAACAGGGTCGCTGTATCTGCTGCGGTAATGCAAGCGGACGCAGGGTGTTGTTTGCAAAGGCCTATTGACCATGGGTAGGTTCGTATCATGATAAGAATAAATGATATCCTTGACAAGATCGCTGAGTACAATCCCGGGGCTGATCTTGACGTGATTGACCGGGCCTATGTCTATTCGGCAAGGGTCCATTCAGGTCAGATGCGGCTTTCAGGCGAGCCTTACCTCTCCCATCCCCTTGAGGTGGCCGCCATTCTTGCAGATATGAAGCTTGATGTTGAAAGTATTGCTGCGGCACTGCTCCACGATGTCATTGAGGATACCCATGCAACTGAACAGGAGATCCTGGAGATGTTTGGTCCAGGAATTCTTCACATTGTTGCAGGCGTCACAAAGATTTCCAAGCTTACCTTTTCCACGAAAGCGGCCCAGCAGGCCGAGAGTCTGAGAAAGATGATTCTTGCCATGGCCGATGATATTCGGGTTGTTCTTATCAAACTTGCCGACCGGATTCACAACATGCGAACGCTGAAGTTTCATAAAAGCCAGGAAAAGCAGCGGAGCATTGCCCAGGAAACCCTGGATATTTATGCGCCCATTGCTGCTCGGCTGGGTATCTTCTGGATCAAGCAGGAGCTTGAGGACCTCTCCTTTTTATATACCCATCCGGAAGAGTATGCGTCCATTGATCTTCTGGTGAACAAGGCAAAGGAGGAAAGGGAGAGTTACATTGCAACGGTCATGGAAAGGGTCAAGGAAAAACTTGCCAATTCAAACATTGAGGCCGATGTCAAGGGACGCTACAAACAGCACTACAGCATTTATCACAAGATGGTCACCCAGAACCTTGAGTTTGAAGAGCTTTACGACATTGTTGCCTTCAGGATTATTGTTGATACGGTTTCCAGGTGTTATGAGGTAATGGGGCTGATTCATTCCATGTGGAAACCCATATCCGGTAAGATCAAGGATTATATCGGGGTGCCAAAACCCAACATGTACCAGTCGTTGCACACAACGGTCATCGGCCCCCGGGGGGACCGGGTGGAACTTCAGATTCGCACACGGGAAATGGACAAGATTGCTGAGTCCGGCATTGCCGCCCACTGGAGCTATAAGCAGGGAGGGGGCTTTGACGAAAAAACGGGTGAGGCCTTTGCCTGGATTCGAAACCTTGTGGAAAACCAGGAAAATTTCAGTGACCCGGACGAGTTCCTGGAAAACGTCCGCATCGATCTTTATTCGGACGAGATTTATATCTTCACCCCCCATGGGGAAATCAAAACCCTTCCCAAGGGGGCAACCCCGGTTGATTTTGCCTATCTTATCCACACGGAGGTGGGAGATCAGTGCACGGGTGCCCGGGTGAACGGTAAACTTGTCACCCTGACCCATGGCCTGATCACGGGGGATACCATTGAAATCGTCACCACCAAGGGAAGTCATCCCAGTGCAGACTGGCTCAATTTTGTCAAGACGGTAAAGGCAAAGACAAAGATCCGCCAGTGGGTCAGGACCCGGGAAAGGGAGAGAAGCATCACCCTGGGTCGGGAGATGTGTGAAAAGCAGTTCAGGAAAAAGGGCCACAGCTTTGCTGCCCTTGTCAAGTCCGGGGTGATCGCACAGGTTTCTGATGGTTATGGCTTCAAGCAGGTCGAAGACCTTATCGCCCATGTGGGGTTTGGCAAAATTACCCCCGTGCAGATCATGAATCGGGCCTTGCCCGGGGTGGAGACCCAGAAGGAGCCGTCTATTTTTGACAAGCTGATCAAGTCAAAAATTCGAAAAAAGAGCAGGGACGGGATTATTGTAAAGGGACTTGACGATATTCTGGTGCGGTTTTCAAAATGCTGTAACCCCTTGCCCGGAGATCCCATTATCGGTTATATCACCCAGGGACAGGGGGTTACTGTTCACAGAAAAAACTGTGTCACTGTTCAGAAGATGGATCCTGAAAGACAGATTGATGTCGAGTGGAGCAATGACTTCACCGAGTCATACCCTGCATTGATCAGGGTGCGCTCCACCGACAGATTTGGTCTGTTGGCGGATGTGGTTGCCGCCATCACTAAAAACAACGCAAATATTATCAACGCAAGCACGGACACTTCCGAACTAAGTGCGGTGAGTTCCTATTTTACCATCTCGGTGGAGAGTACGGATCGACTCCGGAAAATCATGACCGAGATCAGAAAGGTAAAGCAGGTTAAGGATGTCAAGCGAATGGTGCCCAACGATTAGGAAGCGCTGGTGACCTTTCCCTGGCCCATGGTCGGGGCCTTGACTACCTTGCCGGCCTTGATGCAGCTTGTGCATACATCGATACGTCTTACCTGGCCATCAAAAAGGGCCTTTACCCGCTGAAGGTTGGGGTTGAACCTTCTTTTGTTAACATTGTGTGCATGGCTGACATTGTTTCCAACCATGGGTTTTTTTCCGCATATCTTGCATTCCTTGGACATTGCTATTCTCCTTAAAGACAAAAAAATATCATCAAGCCTGAAACCCAAGCCTGAAACTCAATTAAACTTTAAACAAGGATTCATACCTTAAACGGCATGCCTTGTAAAGATAAATCCGGGCCGGTCAGCCTGTTTTCAGATCGGGATCGGTTGAATCGGGGTTACTTTTCATCCCCTCCATTGGCCTGGTCTCCAAATTGGTCGATCATTTCACGACAGACGGCAATCCGGGGCAGGGCTTCTTTACCTTCCCTTGTGTCAGGGTAGTTTGCAAAAAGATGTTCAAACCGTTTCATGGCCGCCTTATAGTGCTTTGCCTTGAAATAGAACTCGGCAACATAGAGTTCATGACCTGCCAGGCTTTTGATGCACACCTCGATGTGTTGTGCGGCCTTGGCCGACTCCGGGGCGTCAGGAAATCTGTGGACCAGACGGTTGAATTCAGTCTGGGCTTTTAAGGCACATCTCTGGTCCCGGTCAACCGTATCAATCCTGTCAAACCAGCAGCGTCCAGTCTGGTAAATGACATAGGGAATGGCCTCATTCTTGGGATGGAGGTTCTCAAATTCCTGGTAGGCAAAGATCGCCTCATCATATTCCTCCAACTGAAAGTGGGCATCGGCGATTTTCAGCTCTGCCAGGATGGCGTATTTGCTGAAGGGATACCAGTCCTTTAATGTGGTGAATGATTTGATGGCATACTTGTAATCCTGGTCTCTGAACTGTGCAGATCCTTCCCGGACAAGGGTCTCTGCACTTTTTTCCATCTCGTGCTTTCCCTTGAACCAAGCGCAGCCGGAAGCAGAGAACACAAACAGAGACAAAACAATCACTGCAATTTTTTTCATCAGCCTATATTCTCAATAAAGTGTTCGGCGGAAACAGATGCAATGGCAGCATCTCCAACGGCAGTGGCAATTTGTCGTAAAGGCGTGTTTCTGACATCCCCTGCTGCAAAAACGCCAGGAACAGAAGTTGCCATATACTGATCGGCAACAATAAAACCCCACTGGTCAAGTTCTATACTCTTGTCCAGAAAACCGGTGTTGGGCGTGATGCCTATCCAGACAAAACAGCCGTCTGCTTTGATGGTCCTTGACTCCTGGGTTTTGACATTTTTGACGTGAACATTTTCAACGCCAAAGAAACCGTCCATGCCCGTGACAACAGAGTCCCAGACAAATTCGATTTTTTTGTTCTTGAACGCTCGTTCCTGGAGGATCTTTGTGGCCCTGAGTTCATCCCGCCGGTGGACGAGGTATACCTTGTTGACAAACTTTGTCAGATAGATCGCCTCCTGAATGGCCGTATCTCCTCCGCCAACGGCAACAACGGTTTTCTCTTTGAAAAACGGGGCGTCACAGGTGGCGCAGAAGGAAACCCCCTTGCCCATGAACTTCTCTTCTCCCACATTGAGCTTTCGGGGAGAGGCCCCTGATGCGATGATGAGGCTTTTTGTCGTGATGGTTCTCTCTCCCAGTTGAAGGGTCTTGACCTTGGGAGTGAGTGTCATTGAGGAGACTTCTTCGGATTCAATCTCAAGGCCCAGGGTTTTTGCCTGGGTAAGCATCTTTTCAGCCAGGTCGTATCCACTGATTCCCTCGGGAAAGCCTGGATAGTTTTCAACCCAGTCCGTGATAATGACCTGGCCACCTGGTGCTGCTTTTTCCAAAAGTAGCACCTTCATTCGTGCCCGGGCAGCGTAAATGCCCGCAGTCATACCTGCAGGCCCTGCACCAATAATCACGATTTCATAATCGGTATCGGTCTCTGGCATGGACGCATTCTCCTTTTTACATATATTGTCAAAGGTTAAAGGGCTTTTATAGCCGCCTCAAGCTTTGATTTTGACACCATGCCGGTGATCTGATCCGCAATCTTGCCGTCTTTAAAAAAGATCAGGGTGGGGATGGCCTTGATTCCGTATTTGCTGGGGGTCACGGGGTTCTCGTCAACATTGACCTTGACAAATTTTACCGTATTTCCATAGGTTGCCTCAAGCTCTTCAACAATGGGTCCGATGGCCCGGCACGGTCCGCACCAGGGGGCCCAGAAATCAACCACAACGGGTTTGTCTGAGTTCAATACATCCTTTTCAAAACCATCGTCGTCTATCTCTAAAATTTCTGACATAATGTATTCCTTTATTTACAGGTTCGTTTAAACATCAGGTAAATATATGTTGTTAAAATTAGTTTGTCAATATGATCTGAACTTCGTTTTGCTTGACATCTTCGATTGGCTCTCCCATTATTGCCCATAAAAAACAAGGAGAAATTTTCATGAAAAAAAAAATAAAGGCAGGGGCACTGGTTTCGGGCGGCGGGACAAATTTACAGGCCATTATCGATGCCGCAGGCC